>CAWHZY010000001.1:0-146407 GCA_963833955.1 uncultured Alphaproteobacteria bacterium
GTCCATCCTGCCGCCATCCGAAATCCCCCGTACTTTGCCAGAATGGATCCCTTGGCGCGGCCATATTTCATGAAGGACAGCGCGCGCATCGCCGCTTTTCACGGCATGAACTTTCGGCGCCCGATTCCCAACCCGATCGATCAAAATCCCACAACCTTGGCTATCGGCACCGAACAACCGCTTGCAAGGCGCCTCGGACGGCTCGGTATTGCCGCGACGGAACGAGGGGGGGGGGTGCGGCCGGGTGCGCCTCGGCTGTCGGGTGGCGTTGGGATCGATAAGGGCATCATAAGACGAACCTTAGCCACAACTTGACCTATCCCATATAAAACTATAACCACTCACAATCCCAAACAATATGAAGCATGGTTAGCGGGAATCGGGCAAGCACTACGGGCTCCCCGAGGTCACTGGGTGTGCCCACCATGGTATTCAAAGAGCAAGCCCTTCCTCATAAAGATCGGTTCGACATCCTGGTTTGGCGCATGAAGCAGCGCGGTCTAGAGCCGCGAGCGCTCGACCGCTGTTGGCCGGCCGCGGACATTCCAGCGCGATAGGCGCGATACCCCTATAGCGAAATCGGCTCACAGGCCCGCGGCATTCATCGCGCGTTAATCGCTCCCCATATCTGTTGGCGCGCCAGCAGCGTTGGCCAGACTAGCGGACTTGTCGCCCCCGCACTAATCTACCGACTGGCCGCGAACGTCAGGACGATACCCATGGCTGGCCGCCTCTTTCGGAGCCAACGAAATGGATATGATTGCGGCCGTGATCGCGAAGAAGCTTGGCAAGTTCCTTGCCAAAGACTTCCGCGAACTCTTTGGCTCGGGCCAGAACGACGAGGCCGAGCGCCTGGGCGCGCTGGCCCGCACGACGATCGAATGCATCGCCAGGAGCGACGCGCTCTACCACACTTACGAACACACGATGCTCGTATCCATGGTCGGCCGCGACATCCTGCGAGGACGGACGCTCGCGCACACGGTTCAGCCTGAGGATTACATCCACCTCATCGTCGCCTGTCTCTTGCACGACATCGGCTTCGTTCGCGGCGTCCTGAGCGGCGACACCAAGACTGAGTTCGTCATCGACAAGAACGGGCGAACGGTTACGCTGCCGCGTGGAGCGTCGGACGCGTCGCTTGCCGCCTATCATGTCGATCGATCGAAGTTGTTCGTCTACGAACGCCTGGGCAAGTCGACGACGATCGATCCCGACCGTGTCGCCGCCGCGATCGAACTGACCCGCTTTCCCCCGACCCCGACTTCGGACGCGGACCAGCCTGGACTCGAGCCGCGGCTGGTCCAGGCCGCCGACCTGATCGGGCAGCTTGGCGATCCCCTCTATCCGAGGAAGGCCAATGCGCTCTTCTACGAGTTCGAGGAGCTCGGCAGCAACCGGCAGTTCGGTTACGCTTCTCCCGCTGACCTGGTCGAGAAGTTCCCCGGATTTTACTGGAACACGGTCTCGGGGCATCTCGAGGAGGGGATGAAATATCTGAGCCTGACGGCGTCAGGCCGGCAGTGGATCGCCAATTTGCACAATCATATTTTCAACGCCGAGCACTTCAATTGGCAGATGGGCCCGCAGATCTGAGCCCACGCGAGGCGCCCCGCGAAGAACACAAGCCCGTTACCGCTCCGATGAAGGCCGTCGATCATGCGCGGATTCAAGCGCCGCGGCGAGCGCGCGTCGGAGCGCATGCATCTGATCCAGGAGATGCAGGACGACCCCAAGCCCCTCGTGGTTCACGCCCATATTGTCTCTGAGGTCGCGGATGAGGTTGGCGCGCGCCAGATCCATGTCGGTGAAGGCGAGCTCGTCGGCCGTCCGAGCGGGGATCAGCCACTCCTCTTCGATCCAGACCGTGAGCGTTCGCCGGTCGAGCCGGGCGCGCTCCAAAAATTCCCGCTCGCTGATCATCGCTCACATCTCCTTGCGCGGATCATAAGTCCCCGCCGGCTTCCAGCCGGCCAGGAAGGCGTCGAGCTCCGGCTCGGCCTCGGTCGGCATCATCACTTTGAGCTTGACCAGTTCGTCGCCCGCGCGGCCGCGCGTCTTCACGCCCTTAGCCCGGAGGCGCAGCACGTCGCCGGTGTTCGATCGCTTCGGGATTTTGAGCATGACGCTTCCCGTGGTCGTCGGCGTTCTGATTTCGGCCCCGAGCGCCGCCTCCTTCACGCTGATCGGCAGATCGAGCAGGATATCGTCGCCCTCGCGGGTGAAATAGCGGTGCGGCTTGACCACGATCTGCACCAGCGCGTCGCCGGGCGGGCCCTCGCCCGGGCTCGGCGCGCCCTTGCCGCGCAGCCTCAGGGTCTGCCCGTCCTCGACGCCTGCGGGAATGGTCACATCCAGCGTGCCGCCCTGCGGCAAGGTGATCGTCCTTGTCGCGCCGTTGACCGCGTCCAGGAAATCAACCGGCAGCTCGTAATGCAGGTCCGCGCCCGGCCGGCGCCGCGCCTGCTCGGCGCTGCGGCGCAAAAGCTCCGCGAACAGGTCGTCGCCCTGGGCGAAGTCTCCGTAAGCTGACTGGCCCCCATAAGGGTGGCCGCCCTCGGCGGCGTAATCGCGGTAATATCGCGCGTTGGGCGGCGCCTTCTCCGCCCCCGAGGCGTCGATCTCGCCGGCGTCGAAGCGTCGCCGCTTCTCCGGGTCGGAAAGCAGGTCGTTGGCCCCGCTGACTTCCTTGAACCGCTCCTCCGACTGCTTGTCTCCCGGATTGAGGTCCGGGTGCAGCTTCTTGGCCAGCTTTCGATAGGCGGCGCGGATCTCGTCGGCCGAGGCGGTCTTGGCGATTCCGAGGGTTTCGTAAGGGTCTTTCATACGCGCATCCGTCGCGGAAGAGGCCGATTACCCTTAGCAGAAGCGCCAGCCTGATCTCCAGGCGACCGCGGCGCGCCGGGCGTCCGGCGACTTAAAGAGCCAAGTCCGGCCGGTTCAGTCGCAGCCTTCATCGGCGCGTCAAAATGCGCAGGTTATCATGCGCGCCGTAGCGTAAGTTGGTCCGATGGGTTCTCGATTGCGAAATCGCGCAATCGTGTACCAAAGATTGCGGCGTAACTGTTGACTTGTGACCAAAATAGAGCAAAAACGAGGCAAGAAGAGCAATATTACGGCATTTATAGACGCATTGTTATTTGCGGACACACAAAGGGGACGCTATGTCGGGCACAATCATCAACCTCATCATCCAGCTGATTGCTGGCGCGATCGGCGGCAATGCGGTCGGCGCGGCGGCGAAAAATGTGAACCTCGGAACCGCGGGCAACACCATCGCCGGCGCTCTGGGCGGCGCGGCCGGCGGGTCGCTCCTGACCTCGCTCATCCCGATGCTGCAGGGGGCCACCGGCGGCATGGATATCGGCGCGATTGTCGGCCAACTGGTCGGCGGCGGCGTGTCCGGCGCGATCGTCTCGGCGATTGTCGGCATGGTCATGAACAGCATGAAGAGCGCCTGAGCCTTTTTTCGGCGCCAGCAAAATATTGCTGTCCAGCCTGGGCTCTTTGACGCTAGGATTGCGGGGCGCCCGGGAGGCGCCTTTTTTCAACCAACCAGAGCGCCGCTGGCGTCAGGAGCATGAATTCATGGGACTGATCAGTTTCGTCAAAAGCGCCGGTGAGAAACTGTTCGGGGCCAGCGAAGCGAAGGCGGCGACGGCCGACGACCTGCACAAGGAACTCGTGAAACATGGGCTGGACGCGTCGAACGTGAAGATCGCCGTCGATGGGGACAAGGTGCATGTGACGGGCAGCGCCCCGAACACGGAACAAGCGGAAAAGATCGCCATCGCGCTTGGCAACACCGTCGGCGTGCAGACGGTGCAGAACGACATCAAGCCGGCTGCCGCCGCCCCCGAATCGAAGTTCTATACGGTCAAGAGCGGCGACACCCTGTGGGCGATTTCCGAAAGAGAATATGGCAAGGGCCAGGGCGGAAAGTATGACGTCATCTTCCAGGCCAACCGGCCGATGCTGACCCACCCCGACAAGATCTATCCCGGCCAGGTCCTGCGCATCCCGCCGCTGAAGTGACCTGGCGTGGCGGCCTCTCGGCCAGAAGCGCCCGCATCCGCTAAAATCTGGCGTCCGGCCACAAACGACGCGCACCGAAATCGCTCAAAAGGCCCGCGCGCTCTCGGGCGTCGAGACGAGTTTCGCGGCTTCCCGATTGGCGACGGTCAGGGCGCCGCTCATCGCCTCGCCGCGGGCCAGCCGCGCAGCCAGGGTTCCGACAAACATATCTCCGGCGCCGTGAGTGCTCGCGACCGTCACCTTTAGACCCGGCAAAATTGCGCGCTGACCATTTTCCGCGCAGAAAGCGACGCCGTAGGCGCCCGCCGTGACGACGGCGGCTTTAAATCTCGAGGCAAGCGCGGCGGCGGCTTGAGCAGCGGT
Source organism: uncultured Alphaproteobacteria bacterium (assembly GCA_963833955.1). GTDB lineage: Bacteria > Pseudomonadota > Alphaproteobacteria > Rhizobiales > Beijerinckiaceae > Roseiarcus. The sequence continues at coordinate 4,399 of CAWHZY010000001.1, forward strand.
TTCGAGCGAGGACACCCGGCCTCCGCCAAGCATTTCCGCCTCGATCGCGTTGACCACAAGCACGTCGATGAGATGAGGGAGGCTGGTTGCAAAGGCGCGCGCCGGCGCGGCGTTGATGATGATCGTCAGTCCGCGCTCGCGGGCTCGGCGGGCTACAGCCTCGTTGACGAGCTCCGGAATCTCATTCTGAAGCACGAGAACTTTGCCGTGCGAGAGCAAGGCGTCGCTTGCTTGCTCGGGGGCGATCGCGAGATTGGCCCCGGACACGATGACGGCGCCGTAATCGCCCTCATCGTCGAAGATCGCGACACTCATTCCAGACCCGAGGCCATCGAAAACAGCCACCCCGCGGCGATCCACTTTCGCCCGATCGAGACCCGCGAGCAGGGCCTCCCCGAAACCATCCTTTCCAACCGCGCCAACCATGGCGGTCGATACGCCTTGGCGCCGCGCCGCGACCGCCTGGTTGCCTCCCTTGCCGCCGAATTTGGGCGCCCAGCTCCGGCCGGTCACGGTCTCCCCCTTGCGAGGTCTGCCGGGCGCATCGACCATGATGTCATAGTGCAGGCTTCCGACGACGATGACGGCCGCCGCCTCAGCGCCCGGCGCCTCGTCCACGGGCGTCGGCGCGGCGGTCATGGGAAGGGCTTCCGCGACAAGGGGGTCAGTCCCCGTACATCGCCCTGCGGACGATCGCCTGGGCTGCCACCGCATCCTGCCTGGCGATGGCGCCCGAAAGCGAATTGTCTCCGTCGAGCTCATCGATGATCCGCAGCATCGACTTCACCATCGCAATGTTCGTCTCGCATTCCTTCACCGGATCGAGGCCGGTGAGATCCGGAAACGTGTCAAAATAGATTGCGCCCTCGAAGCCGTCGCTCCTTGCCTGCCGGAGAAGCTCGATCGTCTGGATCGGGTGAACGGCGCCGACCATGAGACCGTCGTCGCGCTTGGAATATCCATCGTTGAGATGGAGGCCGAGAAGCCTGCTGTGACGTGCGATCAGCGCCGCTGCGAAAGCCGGCTGCTCGTCCGCATAAAGCACATGCGCGAAGTCCAGAGTGACCCCGAGGTTGGGCGCCCCGTTTCTTTCAAAGCCAGCAAAGTCGTGGCGCAATCAGGCAGCAGGCTGAAGGAGCGCGGCTCGTTCGGCTTATACTCAAGGCTGATCAGGCAACCGGGATCGTGCTCCGCGACTTCGCGGATGCCGTCGACTTCGTCGCGCCAAAGCCTCGAGTAATCGGCCTGAAATGCGTAGTCGAACCCATCCTGGCCGAGCCACAAAGTCATGAGGCTGCAGCCCGCTTCGCGGGCCGCGTCGATTCCCCGCTTCGTCAGATCGATCGCTTCGCGCCGCACCGCCGGATCGGGATTGGTGAAAGCGCCAATCTTGAAGGCCGGGTTGGAATAGTAGCGCATCGCCAGACCATTGACGGCGAGGCCCAGATTGCGAATCGCATCGCCCGTGGCGCGCGGGTCGGGGCCGAGGTGGTCCGGATAGTTGAGGTCGACATCGGTCAGGCCGGCGACCCTCGATGCCCGCTTCGCCAGTTCGAGAGGCGTCGGTTTCCCATGTCCCGCCGGCCAGAACGCCTCCGGTTTGGAAGCAAACGAATTCAGGCGGGTCGCGAACCGATGAGCTTCGTGCACGCCTTCACCTCGCGAGTTCTGTGCGTGGGCGCGTTTGGGCTCGCGCCGGATAAGTTATCCTACTTCGCATCCAGCCCGTAAAGCGTGTGCAGGGTGCGCACCGCGAGTTCGGTATAGGCGTCGTCGATCAGCATCGAGAACTTGATCTCCGACGTGGTGATGGCGCGGATATTGATGCCCTTCTCGGCCAGCGCCTTGAAGGCGCGCGCGGCGACGCCGGAATGCGAGCGCATGCCGACCCCGATCGCCGAGATCTTCACCACGTCCTGCGCCCCCTGCAGCTTGGCGTAACCGATCTTCGCTCGCCGCTGCTCGAGGATGCTCATCGCCCGCTCATACTCGGCCGCGGGCACGGTGAAGGTGATGTCGGTCGTCGTCGTGTCGTCGGAGACGACCTGGATGATCATGTCGACGTTGATGTTGGCGTCGGCCAGCGGCACGAAGATCGCCGCGGCGACCCCGGGCTTGTCCGCGACATCGCGCAACGTGATCTGGGCCTCGTCGCGCGAGAAGGCGATGCCGGTGACGACCTCCTGCTCCATGATTTCCTCCTCGTCGCAGATGAGCGTGCCAGGCTTGGGATGCGCCGGATCGTCGAACGACGAGCGCACGATGAGCCTGACCTTGTTCACCATCGCCAGTTCGACCGAGCGCACCTGCAAGACCTTCGCGCCAAGCGAAGACATTTCGAGCATTTCCTCGAACGCCACCTTGGCGAGCCGGCGCGCTTTCGGCACGACGCGCGGGTCGGACGTGTAGACGCCGTCGACGTCGGTGTAGATATCGCATCGCTCGGCCGAGATCGCCGCGGCGAGCGCGACCGCCGACGTGTCGGAGCCGCCGCGCCCGAGCGTCGTCACCCGGTTGGTGGCCTTATGCACGCCCTGGAAGCCGGCGACGACGGCGATCTCGCCCGCCGCGAACCCCTCGCCGAGCCGGGTTCCGTCGATGCCGCTGATGCGGGCCGAACCATGCGAGTCGTCGGTGACGAGTGGAATTTGCCACCCCGCCCACGAGCGCGCCTTGAGCCCCATGTCCTTGAGCACCAGCGCCAGCAGTCCGGCCGTCACGAGTTCGCCCGAGGCGACGACCGAATCATATTCGGGGTTGTCGAAGTGGGAGCCTGCTTCCTTGCACCAGGCGACAAGCTCGTTGGTCTTTCCGGCCATGGCCGAGACGACCACCGCGACCTCCGAACCGGCGTCGATTTCCCGTTTCACATGCGCGGCGACGTTGCGGATGCGTGGAATGTCGGCGACCGACGTGCCGCCGAATTTCATCACCAGACGCGGCATGATTCCTTGAGGCCCTGGGGGAGACGCGCAGACTCGCGCGATGCGTGGGGGCGGCCTATAAAGGCGCGCGCCGGATGGGTCAACGCTGAGGCGCCCAGGCGAAGGGCGCGGAAAAAGGTCGCGATGTCAGTCAGGCCGTCGCCGAGCATCATGTCCGAGGAAGTCGCGCGCTTCGAGGCGCTCGGCGACAGGTGGTGGGATCTAGACGGCCCGATGGCGCCGCTTCATCGCGTGAACCCGGTCCGGATCGGCTGGGCGCGCGACCTGATCGTGCGGCATTTCAAGCTTGAGACGCAAGTCGGCGCGCCGCTCGCCGGAATCGACCTCCTCGACGTCGGCTGCGGGGCCGGACTGTTCGCCGAGCCGCTGGCTCGGCTCGGCGCCCATGTCGTCGGAATCGATCCTGCCCCCGCCGCGATTCAAGCCGCGCGCCATCACGCCGAGGAGACCGGCGCCAGGCTCGCCTATCGCGCGGCCACGGTCGAGGAGCTGGCGGAGGAGCCGCGACGGTTCGATGTCGTCAGCGCGATGGAGGTGATCGAGCATGCGGCCGATCCGAAGCGCTTCGTCGCCACGGCCGCCTCGCTGATCAAGCCCGGCGGCCTTTTGCTTGTCTCGACCCTCAACCGCACATTGAGGAGCTTCGCCCTCGCCATCGTCGGGGCCGAATATGTCCTGCGCTGGCTCGAGCCTGGAACCCACCGGTGGGAGCAATTCGTCACGCCGCTCGAACTCACCGGCTTCGCCCGCGCCGCGGGCTTGAGGCGCCAGAGCCTGCGTGGCATGGTCTACGATCCGTTCCGGCGCGACTGGCGCCTCTCGTCCGATACCGGCGTGAACTATTTGTTCGCCGCGACGAAGGCCGACGGCTTCAGCGGGCGTCCGCCGAGACCGCGCGCGGCCTGGTCACCGCGCTGACGGCGACCAACGCGACGATATTCGCGGCAAGCGCGATGATGCCGACGTTGAGGTCGCGGATCGCCTGCGGCAGGGCGGGGAACAGCGATCCGATGGTCGCGTGCGTGAAGCTGAGGACCGCGGCGACGACCGCGCCGACCAGAATTCCGGCGAAGGCGCCGGCCGGCGTCGCCGGATTGCGCGGCATCAGGCTCACGACGACGGCCGGAAAGAGCTGGGTGACGAAGCTGTACCCCACCAAAAGCATCGTCACGATCGTCGCGTTGCCGGTCAAGGTGAAATAGACGGCGACCAGCATCACGACGGGCACGAGCCACTTGGCGAGGGCCACGGTCTGGGCGTCCGTCGCCTCCGGACGCAAGCGGCCAATCAGGTTCTTGGAAAGCAGCATCGCCGCGGTCATCGCGATCAGCGAGCCCGGGACCAGCGCCGTGAAGACGCCCGCGGCGCCGATCACGCCGACCACAGCCGGCGAGAACTCCTGCGTCGCCAGCTTGAACAGCGCGAGATTGGTGTCCGCCCCCTTCAATCCGGGCACTTGTAGCACCGCGGCGAAGCCGACGAAGAACACGAACAGCAGGATGAGCTGGTAAATCGGCAGCACAATCGCATTGCGCCGGAAGACGCGGGCGTCCTTCGCCGAATAGGCGGCGGCGAAGGATTGCGGCCACATGAAGAAGCCGACAGCGGTCAAGAGCACGGTGGAGATGAACCAGGCGACGCTCTGCCCGCTTGCCGGGAAGACAAGGAAGCCGGGCTTGGCGGCGGCGATCTGCTCGAACATCGGGCCGATGCCGCCATAGAGATGCAGCGGCAGATAGATGCCGAGAAAAAGCACCACAACGAGGATCAGGATGTCCTTGACCACCGCCGTATAGGCCGAGCCGCGGATCCCGGACATCATGACATAGACCGTGACGATCGCCGCGCCGATCCAGATCGCTACATCCTTGGGGATGGCGCCGTAGCCCGCCGCTGTGACGATGATGCCGAGGCCGGTGAGCTGCAGCACGAGATAGGGGATCAGCGCCACCAGATCGACAATCGAGACCAGCACGCCCAGCGACGGGCTCGCATATTTTCGGACGAAGAAATCCGGCTGCGAGTGCAGGCCGTGCTGACTGCCGTAGCTCCAGACCAGGGGCAGCAGGAAATAGGCGATCACGTAGGCGAGCGAGCCGTAGGCCAGGATGTAATAGACCGGAGCCCCGAGCCCGTAGGAGAAGCCGGACGCGCCCAGAAAGGTGAAGGTGGTGTAGATTTCGCCCGCCAGCAGCAGGAAGACGAGGACCCAGCCGAAGCCCCGCCCGCCCACCGCCCATTGCTCGAGGTCCATCTCCCGCCCGGCGCGGGCGACGAGGCCCAAAGCGAGGGCGGCCAGCGCGGCGAGCGCGATCAGGGCCAGGGCCGCGGTCATGGCGCATCCTCGCGGTTCGCCGGATCGATCAGATAAACAATTGCCATGATGATCGCCGTCAGCACGACCCAGACCGAGATCCAGCCGAGAGGGAAAGGCATGCCCAGGATGAATGGATCAATCTCGTTATGGACCGCCGGACCGGCAAGCATGCCGATGAACGGAATGACTGCCAGCCAGTGAATGGTTTTCATCAGAACTCTCCGATAGGCCGGCTCGCGATCCAGGCTCAGGGAGCATACCGGGCGCCCCCGCGCAAGCTGCCCCGCAGGAATTGATTGACGCGTTTGCAACAGCGTCGCGGCGGGCGCCGGACGGGACGCGTCCCGATGAAGGACCGCTCCCGGCGCTTCTCTTCCGTTCCGAGATCGAACAGGAACGCGCGCCATGGGTCGATTTGACCCGATGGCGACGCCGACGCGAATGACCGCTATTGGCGCGAAGCGGAGGAACCCTGATCCGACTCGATCCCTAGGCCAGGCGCCTCGACCCGAGCGTCACTTCCCCGGGCACTCCTTCTGCAGCCGCTCCATCGCCTGGGCGAAGCCGCCGAGCGAATAGGTGTCGATCGACTGGTGGCCTCTGAGCGAAGCGGCCTTGATCACCAGTTTCGCGCCCTTGCGCATTTCGGCGATCAGCGCGCTCTCTTTCGCCGCGTTCTTGACCCAGAGGTTTCCCCCCTTCGGCAGCATCTCGAACGACGCCTGGTCGACCAGGGCGACCGGGGCCGCGGCGACAGAGGACTTCGACTTGGCGCTCGACTTCGACGCGGGCTTCTCGCCCGGCTTGGCCTCGGCGCCGGCTTCGGCCGTGTCGCCCCCGGAGACGTCGAAGCCCATGATGAAGGACACTTCGTTGCGCACCCCTTCCGATGGACGGTCGGAAATGAACGCGTAGCCCGGATCACGGGCCAGACTCGAGGGTTCGCGCGACTTCGGCTGCGCGAGGGTGTAGCAGATGCGCCCCTTGCCGACCTGGCCGACGAAGACGTTCCAGTCGCCGAAGGTCGCGACCAGCGATGGCTTGGACGCCTCCTCCTTGGCGCCCGATTTGGGCGCGGGCTTGGCGGCCTTGGCGGCCTTGGTGGCGGCGACGGCGGGCAGGAGGAAGGCGCTGGCGACGCAAACCGCCACGGCGGCAACTCCAATGGCGCGAAGGGACGAGAGGACAAGACGCGTCATCAAGAACAATCCTTTGAGCCGGGCTCGGCCTTATCGCCGGACCCGAGCGGCGGGCTTCCCTGCCGTCCGAACCGGGCGAAATTCCGGCCTTCCGCCTTGCCGGCCGACGCCGGGGCTGCAATCCTGCATTTGGTTACTGAAAAATGAGTAAATTAGGAGCCCGGTGATGAAAGCCTTGATCTGCCCGTCGCTTGGTCCGGCCGAAAACTTGGTGGTGACGGAGGTCGCGGCGCCGACGCCCGGCGACGGCGAAGCCCTGGTCGAGGTCGCCTATGCGGGGCTCAACTTCTTCGACACGCTGATCATCGAGGGCAAATACCAGGTAAGGCCCAAGCCGCCGTTTTCACCCGGCGCCGAGTTTTCAGGCCGCGTGGCGCTGCTGGGACCGGGAACGCAAGGCTTTGCCGTCGGCGACCGCGTCATGGGCTTTGTCTCTCATGGCGCGGCCGCGGAGCAGATTGCCGTCCCGACCAACCGGCTGACGAAGATCCCTGAGGGTCTCGCCCTCGACAAGGCCGCGGGCCTTTCGGTCACTTACGGCACATCCATGCACGCGCTCAAACAGCGGGCTGAGATGAAGGCCGGCGAGACCCTTTTCGTGCTCGGCGCATCGGGCGGCGTCGGACTCGCGGCGGTGGAGATTGGCAAGGCGATGGGCGCGCGCGTTATCGCCGGGGCGTCGTCAGAGGAAAAGCTCGCCTTCGCCCGCCGTTATGGCGCGGCGGAGACGATCAACACCGCAAGCGACGACATGCGCGCGCGCCTCAGGGAGATCGCGCCCAAGGGCGTCGACGTCGTCTACGATCCGGTCGGCGGCGCTCTCACCGAAGCCGCCCTGCGTTCGCTCGCCTGGAAGGGGCGGCTTCTGGTGGTTGGCTTCGCATCGGGCGAGATTCCCCGGCCGCCTCTCAATATTCCCCTGCTCAAGGGCTGCGACATCCGCGGCGTCTATTGGGGCGAATTCACCGCCCGCGAGCCGGAGGCGCATCGAGAGAACATGGCCCAGCTGATGGATTGGGCGCGCTCCGGCGTGCTCAGCGTTCACATCCACGCCACCTATCCGCTGGAGGATTACCGGAAGGCGTTCGACGCCATCGCCAAGCGCCAGGTGCTGGGCAAAACCCTGCTCAGCCTCGGCGCGGCTCGCCATTGAAGACCGGTTGAAATCCGTGTTGCGACGCACAACATGAGCGCTGGGATGAAGCGCCGAGGATCAATCGGCGAGAACGATAATGGACGACGCAAAATCATCCCCCCTGGAAGTCCGGCGGCTGTGGCTCGCGGATAAAGAAGCGTTTCGCGACCATCTGGTCAGCCTTGACGCGCGCAGCCGGCATTTGCGCTTCGGCGGCGGCATGTCGGACGACTTCCTCGTCCGTTACGCCGAAAACTGCTTCGGCAAGGGCGACCTCGTCTATGGCGCGTTCATCGACGGCAAGCTGGTCGGCGCCGCCGAACTGCGCTCCAATCAGGCGATCTGGAGCGAGCAGGCGCCGTTCGGGCGCCACATCCATGCCGAGGCTGCGTTCTCCGTCGACGACGGCTATCGCCGCCGCGGCATCGGCGAGAAGCTGTTCAAGCGCATCCTGCGCGCCGCCACCAATCACGGCGTCGAGACGATCGAGATCGTCTGCCTGCCCGAAAACATCGGCATGCAGAAACTGGCGAAGAAGTTCGAGGCGCATTTCACCTTCGAGGAGAATTGGCTGACCGGCCGCCTGACGGCGCGCCGTCCGACGGCGCTCTCGCTGTTCCGAGAGGCCACCAGCGATGCGCTCGACTTTGGCGCCTCCTTGTTCGACGCCCACTGGCGAGCGGCGGCGGACGCGCGGGCAAAAGGAGCGTAATACCAAGACTCGATGATCGGAACCGATCATCGCCTTATGGCGCGAATGCGCGAATGCGCGCCCGCGCCGTTGCGCGGCATCGGAGCGCGATGAGTTGCGCTCAAATAGAATGGGTATAAGCCCCCCTCTCCCAAAGGGCGTCCGGAAGGACGCCCGTCTCTCGACGGGCTATGGGGCGGGCGGTTCCGTCGGATCGGCCTTTGTAGACGCGGTCGCTGACCGCGTCCGCCGCGCTCAGCGAGCGCGGCCACAATTGGGCGGCGACCCGCAAGCTGCTAGTGCCCCGCGAAGGTGACCAGGTTGCGCACCGGGACGTTCATGGCCTCGAGCTTGGCCGCCCCGCCGAGGTCCGGCAGGTCGATGACGAAACAGGCGGCGATCACTTCGGCGCCCATCTGGCGCAGGAGCTTGACCGCCCCCTCCGCCGTTCCCCCGGTCGCGATCAGGTCGTCGACCAGGATCACGCGCTCGCCCTTCGTGACCGCGTCCTCGTGCATCTCCATGTGGTCGAGCCCGTATTCGAGCGAATAGGGGATCGAGACCGTGGCGTGCGGCAGCTTGCCCTTCTTGCGGATCGGTATGAAGCCCGCCGACAATTGATGCGCGACCGCGCCGCCGAGAATGAACCCGCGCGCTTCGATGCCCGCGACCTTGTCGATCTTCGTTCCCGCCCACGGCTGGACGAGTTCGTCGACCGCGCGGCGGAAGGCTCTCGCGTCGCCCAGGAGCGTGGTGATGTCGCGAAAGAGGATCCCTTTCCTCGGGTAGTCCGGGATCGTTCGGATGGTCTCGGCGAGAAGCATGGGGTGGAAACTCGACTTCTGGCGGCGAAGCTCCCTCCATATCGCATTCGCGGCCGAAAGCCATCGAGCGAGACCGTCGTTCCGACGCGCAGGCGGCCGCGCACGGGACAAGACCTCGCCCAACCCCTGAGCAGATAAGCGCGCCTAAACGCGCCTAAACGCTAGCAAACGTCAGTAAAAACGCTGACGTTTACTAGCGTTTATTTTTTCGAATCGGGACTTTTCAACGGGTTACGGCCGATTGGAGTCAAAAAATCCGGCGCCCGGATGAGCCTCCGCGAGAGGCGTCCGAGGCGCGTTCGCCTCGCCCATGAACGCGGGTGAACCGGCCGGCTCCGCCCCCTCCCCTTCGGCTTCGACCAGCTCGTCAGCGGGAGTTTCGCCGATCGCCTTCAAATGCGCCTCCACCGCCGCGGCGAAGTCCTCGTTGATGCCGAAATTCTCGGCCATGCGGTTGATCTTGTCCATGAGCTTCTTGCGCGCCTCGTCGTCATAGACCTGGTTGGCGCTGGCGACGGTCTGATAGCGGTCGAGCCGGTCGAGCGCCTTGAGATAAGGCGTGATCGCCGAGATGTCGCCGGCGGCCATGGCTTCGGCCGCGAGTTGAATCGCGGGAGCCAGGCGGTCCAGTTGCAGCTTGGCATGTTCGGCTCCGCTGTCGACCGTGCGCTGCTGAAGCTCCTGGGTGACGATCTGCCGGATGCGCGAACTGCTCACGCCTTCCTCGGAGGCGATCTCGTCATAGGTGAAGCCGTCGCGAAGCTGGGCGAAGATGCGTCTTCGCCGGAACATCATGCCATGCGCGCCCAACCGCCGGCGCCGAACGGGCGCCTTGTCTTCAGCCATGCAAATCTCTCCTTGCGCCTTGGCCTACCGAGAAAACACCTCAGAATAGCATATGTTCTCTAAATCAGAAACAGAAATGTTGCAGTCATTCTCGCTTTCCTCTGGAAACAAAGCGAAATCAATTGGTTACGGCGCGGCATGTCCCGTCGCTGCGCGGGCGCGTAACGCCCCGGTCCGAGGGCGCGAGCATCCGTCCTCGCGTAAGCTCAAGAGCAGAAGGCGCTAACGACCCGCGAGAGGCCCGGACGGGAGGCTCATACCCATTCTATTTGAGCGCAACTCATCGCGCTCAAACCCGCGCAACGGCTTCGGGCGCGCATTCGCGCTTCGGCCATGAGGCGATGATCGGTTCCGATCATCGAGTCCTGGTATGACTAGCCAACTCCCTGTCCTGGCCCTCGTTACGGATTGACGCTCCGCGCGACCGCGGACCCGCCCTCCTTCAACGAGGGCTGCTGGCGCGAGGCGAAAAGCACCAGGAGAAAATAGATCGGCGCGCCGATCCCGGCCATCACCAGAAACCAGTTCGAACGGCCAAAAAGCGCAAGCAGGATCACGAGATAGATGAAATCGCGGCGCGAGGCCGAGTCGAGGAGCCGCGTGAGGGGCCGCTCGGGCGCGTCGGACACGGAGGTGAACAGGGTTTCCCCGCCGTCCTTCGCGCGCATCAGCCGCCAATAGACGAATCCGGCCGAGCCCAGCGTCCCGAGGACGGCTCCCGCGCCAAGCCATAACGGCCAGATCGCGCCGGCGGCCAGGCTCCAGCCAATGCCCATGCAGCCGAAGATGACCATGTGAACGACATTGTCGCCCCAGAAATCGAGGATTCCGCCCCATCGCGAATGCTGGAATTTGAGCCGCGCCAATTCGCCGTCGCAACCATCGAGGATCGAATGCGCCAGGAACAGGAGCGCCCCGATGGTCTGCATCAAGGGACGCGAGGAGAGGAAGAAGGGCCCGCCGCAGATGCCGACCGCAGCGGAAATCAGGCTCATCTGGTTGGGGGTGAGCCGCGTTCCCGCCAGGCGGCGTGAAATCTGCAACGAGATCGGCCGCTCGACGTGGCGGGCCATGAACCCGTCGGTGTCCTTGACCAGCGACTTGAGAAGCCGGCGCTCCGCGGCGCCGACGTCGGCCGCCGTCTCGACGATCAAGGGATCGATCGAAGCAAGGATACGGGCCGGAGGGCCAAAGCGCGAAGCGAGCCGGGCCTCGACCTCGCGCAAGCCTCGGGCGGCGCCGCCTTGATCCAAGGCGTCCGCCGCCTCCGCGACCGAAGCGGCCGGGAGCATCACGACGCGGTTCGGGATCGTCCCCCAGCCGGCCGGCTCGATGCGCGCCGAGGCCAGCCGCTCCAGCCACTCGCCTTCCGCGAGAATGGCCGCTGGCGCAAGGACCAGCGACGCCGGCGGAGCCGAGACGAGCGACGCGGCGAGGCTTGTCCAGTCGGCCACGGGGGCGATTCCGGGCGCCTTGCGGCCATCGCCGCCAACGAGAAAGACTTGGTCTCCAAGACGGCAAGAAAATCTTGCCTCCAAGCAGAAAATCTTGGTCTCCAAGGAGAAAGACCTGCCCGTAGCCGGCGCGATGCGCCGCAAGCGCCGTGCGCTGGGTAAGGCTGAGCCCCAGGATGACGGGGTCGCCACCGGGCCCCCGCGCGGCGTCGGCCGTCGCCGGCGAGGCCGCGGAAGGGGCCAGAAGAATGAGAACCGGCGCTTCAGGCATGGGGGGTTCGCGATCCTCATGGGCGACGCCCGGCACTCCACCCCGGCGACGATTGCTGATAGACGATTCGGCGCGGCGATCGTAGCCCTGCGCAGTCCCTGGCGCGACCCGCGCCCTGACAGGAGCCAAGCTATTTCAAGATCGCTCATCGTCGCCGCGTTCCTCGGTTTCCTGCTCGTGGTCGTTCTTATCGTCCACAGCGGCGCCGCGGAGGTGGGCTCCGCCATGCTGGTCCTGGGCTGGTGGCTGGCGCCGATAACGCTGCTTCACCTCATTCCCTTGTTTTTCGATGCGACGTCCTGGCGACAGCTGTTTCCGGCTTCAAACCGCCTGAGCGTTCCGAGCTTTCTTTGGATGCGCTGGATACGCGAATCCGTCAGCACGCTGCTTCCGGTCGCCGGTGTTGGCGGAGACGTCGTCGGCGCCCGGCTCGCGCATCAGCGCGGCGTTTCAGGCGCGCAGGCCACCGCCACCATGGTGGTCGACATTACGGTCGGCTCCGCGACTCAGCTCGTCTTTGTCCTGGTCGGAGTGGGGCTGCTCGCCGCCGGTAAGACCCACGACGCGGCCGCCACGGCATGGGGGCTCGCGATCGGCGTCGCAATATTCGCGGCGGCGATCGGACTCTTCGTCCGGCTCCAGCACAACAGCATGTTTGGCGTGCTCATCGGATGGGCTCATCGACTGGCGCCGAAGAGTTGGATGTCCGGCTTCAATGGGCGGGCCGAAGCCATCGACGGCGCGATCGTCGCCACCTATCGCCGCCGCTTGCCGCTATCCTGTTCCAGCCTGCTTCGCCTCGTCGGATGGGTGAGTGGCGTCAGCGAGATCTGGCTGACGATGTGGGCGCTCGGCAGGCCGCTGAGCGTGACCGACGCCTTCATCCTCGAAAGCCTCAGCGCCGGCGTCCGCGGCGCGGCGTTCATGGTGCCAGGAGCCTTGGGGGCTCAGGAAGGCGGTCTGGTCCTGTTCGGGGCGCTCCTCGGCGTGCCGGCGGACCTGGCGCTTGCGATTTCCCTCACCAAGCGGGTTCGCGAGCTGGCGATAGGGCTGCCGGGCCTCGCCGCCTGGCAATGGGTGGAAGGACGCCGCCTTCTCGCGCGCCGGACGGATCAGGCGAGCTCGACCTCGTGAGGACGTCTACTGAGGCGGCGGGATTGCGTAAGCCGGCGATCCCGCGGCCGGCGCCGAGTGCGCGGGCGAGCCGACGGCCGGGCCTGGCGTGGCGGGCGATTCGATCTGCGGGGGCAGGCCAAGCGCCTCGCGCAACTGGTTCCGGCGCGTCTGATAATAGCTCGAGCGCAGGAAGCTGTAGAAGTCGACCGACGAACTCTCGGCCTGTTTCCACTGGGCGAGATGGGCGACCGCGGAGACGCCGCCCGATCCGAGTGACCACGGCCATCCAATAATAATCCCGCCCAAAACCCATCCAACAGGATCGCCGACCGTATCCACAATGCCGCCGATCGAATCGCGTTGCGTCGAGGGACCGAAATAGGGGGTCACGGTATAGGCGCCAGACGGGACGCCCCAGACGAACATGGTTTGGCCGAAATCGCCAGTCTGCTGCGGCAAATTGCCCGCCGTCGCGGCGACGTCGAACAATCCACCAATGCCGAATGTGGTGTTTATGACGGTGCGGGCGATCGTAATGCCGGCGGCTTGCAGACGCCCCTGGAGGATGTTGTTGGCGAGGACGCGCGGCTCTTTCAGGTTCGCGTCCAGATCCTGGAAGCGGTCCCGGATCATTCCCGGCACCGACTTGACGACCGTCGCCGGCGGATCGAGCACCACCTGATTGAGGTGAAGCACGCCACGATTGAATTGCTCGTTGGGATCGACGATTGGCAAGGAAGCGTCGCGCGGCACGCCCGCGCAGCCGCTGACGAGCGCCGCGAGGCTCGCCGCGCTCAGCCATTTGGTCCAGCGTTCAACGCCACGCATGCGTTGGCGATTCCTTTTTGAAATTCCCCGCAACACGCAGGCTTTCCATGAGAGTTCCCGCAGGAACTTACCGGGACCGTCCACATGGTTCTGAGAAAAAGATTCGACCCAGCCCCCACTCAAGCTAGCAGAGCTATTCGGCGGCGACTATCACCCTTTTGCCACAGTACGGCCATTTGTACTTTGGTCGCGTTAATCACTCGTCATGATGGGATTTGCTCTGCGTCGCCAAGAGAGCAGGCTGGAACAGCACCGCGGCCGAGAGCGTCGTCACCAGCGACAGGGCCATCAGCTTGCCCATGCTCGACGTGCCGGGGTGGTGCGAAAACCACAGGCTGCCGAAGGCGGTGGCGGTCGTGCAGGCGCTGAAGAACACCGCCCGCGTCAGGCTCGACTGCAAGAAGTTGTGCTCTCCCGCCCGCCACGCCATGACGTAGTAGATTTTGAACGCGACGCCGACGCCCAATAACAGCGGCAGGGCGATGATGTTGGCGAAATTGAGCTTGAGCCCGATCGCCACACAGATCTCGAGCGTGACGATTATGGCGACCAGCAGAGGCACGAGCGTCAGCGCGACGTCCTGCCAGCGCCTGAGCGCGACGAACAGGATCAGCGCGATCGACAGGAGCGACCAGACGGCGGCCTGAAGAAACGCTTTGACGATTGTGGCCGCCGCCTCGACGATGAAGACCGGCGCGCCGCTCGCCTCCGGCGCGACCTTGCGCACGGCGTCGACGAAGCGGTGCAGGACGGAATTGTCATTCCCGTCCCCGCTCGGCCTCACCTCGATCCTGGCCTCGCCGTCGGGGGCGATCCAGTCCTGTTTGAGCGCAGGCGGAAGCGTGTCGAGGGTCACGTGCTCGGCCGAGAGGAGATCGCGAACCTGGCCCAGCGTCGTCATGAGCGGCGTAACCAGCACGCGTTCCGCCTCCTCTCGGGTCGCGGGCGAAGCCTTCGCCAAAGCCTTGAGCGCGCTCGCCAGTCGGCGCGCCTGGGCCGCGGCCGGGGTCTTGAGGCTGCCCACAGTGGTTGAGAGGTCGGCGGCCGTCTTGTTGATCGCCTCCAAAGTTTGAGCCGGGGTCGGCGCGGGATCGATCGGATCAGGATTGAGCGTGTTCGAAAAGAAGAAGTTGGCGTCGTCGATGATCGCGAGCTTCTCGTCCTGGTCCTTGGGCACGAAGCTTTCCAGCGTCCGCACGTTGGCGACCTCCGGCAGGGGCTTGAGCTTTTCGGCCATGGCTGAGGCGCCGGCGAGATTGGGCTCCAGTATGTCGATGGTGGTGGGGCTCGTATCCGGATCGCGCATCAGATCGAGCAGGGTCGAGACCGACTCGACCTGTTTCGAGCGCAGGTTGAGGGGGTTGAAGTCGAAGCTCAAGCCCCGGAGAAGCGGCAGCCCAAGGACGACGGCGCCCAGGGTGAGACCCACCACCCAGTAGCGCTGGTGATCGAGAAAATGGTCGAGAGGCGCAAGCCAGGCCCAGCCCACTGGCGCGGCCTCGCCGGCTGGCTTGAGCACGGCGAGCAACGCCGGAAGCAGGGTGATCGTGGTCAAGAACGCGATGATCATTCCGGTTCCGGCGATCAGCCCGAGCTCGGACAGGCCGACATAGGCGGTCGGCAGGAACGAGTAGAAAGCGGCTGCGATCGAGGCCGCCGCAAGCATGAGCGGGGCCGCCACGCCGAGTCCGGTCGTTTCGAGCGCCTCGAGGAGATCGCGGTCCGCGAACCGCTCGGCGCGATATCGGACGCTGAACTGGATGCCGAAATCGACGCCAAGGCCGATGAACAGCACGGCGAAGGCGACCGAGATGAGGTTCAGCGCGCCGACCATCGCCAGGCCGGCAGCGGCGGTGAAGCTCAAGCCGACGGCGAGATTGATCAGGACGGCAAGAATGATCCGGCTCTGCCTGAGGGCCAGCCACAGGATCAGGAGAACGACGAGGATGGTCACCGTTCCGTTGAGCGCGGCGCCGTCGGCAATCGTGGAAAATTCCTCATCCGACAAGGGCACCGAGCCGGTGAGGCGCACCCTGACGCCCCTGTCCGGCGTCAGGCCCAGTTTGGCGATCGCCGCCCGGACGGCCTTGGTCGCCTCGCCGCCGGGCTCGAGATCGCTGTAATTGAGGACGGCCTGGATGTTGACGAACCTTCTAAGATCAGACGGATCCGGGGCGCGCCCTGAAATCAGCCGGCGCCAGGAGAAGGCCGGATGCTGGCCTTGCTCGACCTTTTCCAGTGCGTCAGCGATGCCGGAGACGGCTGGCTCGATGTCTTCGAACGTCGTTTTCTGGAGCCGAACGCCTTCGAGCGATTGCGAGATGGCGCCGAGGATCCCGCGCAAAGTCGGATCGAGGGCGAGCGTGCCTAAGAAAGGCTCCGCCTTGATCAGCTGATCCATGTTCTTGCGCAGATCGTCCACGCTAAGGAATAAGACGCCGTTCCGGGCGAAGAATTCTCCGCCGTCCGGCCGGTTGATGTTGCGGAAGACATGTGTCTGGGGGGCCAGCGCATTGGCCAGCGCATTCGCCGCTTCGTCGGCCGCTTCCGGCGTCGTGGCGTCGATGACCGCGACGATCAGGTCGATCCGCTGCGGGAACAACGCATTGAGCTTGATCTCCTGCTGGCGCCAAGGGAGCGAGCTCGACAAGAGCTTGCCGCTGTCGGTGTTGATGGCGATGTGGCGCACGACGTAGCCGCCGGCGAGAACCGCCGCGACGAGAAAGGCGGCAATGACCACCCACGCATGACGGGTCGACAGGCGTACGACCCGCGCGATCGCGGCGATGATTGGGGGGGTGTTCTTGACCATGAGATTGGGGTTGGAGGCCATGGTTCGCGACGGGTGTCAATCGGCAGGACAAGGGTGCGCCGCCTTGGGGCCGGGGCATCCCAGGGATTTGGCGCAAAAGACACTGGTCTAGTCAGTCATTTCGAATGCGGCTCCGACCGGGTCCTAACCTTTCCGCTTTGTGGCTACATTGACCGAATCCCGGCCCCCGGATTTTCGCCGAAACGCGCGCTCAACCCCCTCAAGGGAAACAACGAATGCCGACTGCCTCTGGCGCCAGGATCATTCACAGCAGAACGCCGGATTCGGCCGCCATGTTGGCGAACGTCAAGCGAGCGATGGCGATCACCGCCAGACTGAACCGCTTGACGTTCGACGATGCGGACGAAATTCGGGTCTTGTTCAGCCAGCTCATCGGTAAAAAGGTGGACGAGAGCTTCCTGCTCATCCCTCCATTCTATACCGCCGGCGGGGACGAGATCCGCGTCGGGCGACACGTCTTCGTCAATCAGAACTGTACTTTCTATGACCTTGGCGGCCTCGATATCGCAGCCGATGTGATGATCGGACCGAATGTCAGCCTCATCACCACGGGCCATCCCCTCGAACCTTCGCAGCGACGCGCCGCCACCCTTGGAAAGCCCATCGTGATCGAGAAAGGCGTGTGGATCGCGGCCGGCGCGATCGTCATCGGCGGCGTGACCGTCGGCGCGCATTCCGTCGTCGCGGCAGGTTCGGTCGTCACCAGGGACGTTCCCGCGAATACGCTGGTCGGGGGAAATCCAGCCCGGGTCATTCGCTCCATTGGAGAGTGAGGAAGCCGCTGCGTTCGCTTGCAGCGTGGCTTCCAGCCTGCTCTCACGTCTTGCCGAAGGTTTCGTCGAAGGCGTAGCCGGTTCCCCGCACGGTTCGGATGGGGTCGCGCTCGCGGCCGCGCGAGAGCGCCTTGCGCAGGCGCCCGACATGGACACTTCCATGATCAATTCGCCGAGTTTGATTCCGAGGCGAAAGTCGATGCGGCGATCTTTGCGCACGCTTGCGTTTCGCGCCTGCGTCGATTGCACCCTTCGGGACGTCGTCGCGGAGCGTCCGCTCCTTGCGCATGCCTTCCCTACTCGGAGCCGATCGGAACGCGCGCTCAGCGGCCAGGCGTCACGTCCGGATTGGAGAACGCGCGTGACCTCGCTGAGCGGCGACCATAGGCGTCGGTTGGCCGACGTGCGATGCGATAGAAGGAGAACTCCTCGGCGTTGAGGCAGAGGAGTCCGTTTGAGACTACACCTCCGCGCCCTCAGCGAGAGCGAGCGCATCCTCTACGTCGACGCCGAGGTCCCCGAATTTCTAAGTGTCCGCGAGGTCATCGAGGACCTATTGCGCGCCGCAGCGAGCGGGCGCAGCGCTCGTCCGGACTGCCGGCCGTGGACGCTCGCGCGGTTCGGCTTTCAGAGGCCGCTTCGGCGTCCTGTCTCTCGATTGCATGCCCCGTTCCAGCCCTCCCTTCGCAGCGCGAAGTGAACACGCCGGTAGCCGGACCAGACGTGAACGGGCGCGGATTTCCTTACGAAGATCATAGCTGTTATCCCGCCATCCACTCTTTGCAGTCTTCGTCCGCCGGTCGATCTTGAAGGCAACAAGAGTGTCGGGCCAAGAGAGGGTCGCGCTCGCCGGGTTTGCGATTAGCCGGCGAGAGCGAGCGTGATTGCTTGTCGCCTTTTGCGGGCGAACTCCCGAAGAGAATGCATTGAATCGCGTGGTCGCGGAGAAGAACTGCATCCAAGGGAGGAAACAAATGAGCGCCAATCCGACACTTGCTCAGCTGCTGGGGAAACGGCTGCCCAACGATTATTCGCGTCGAAAATTTTTCCGCTTGCTCGCGGCGGCCGGGCTCGCGAGTCCGTTCGTCGGCGGGCGATGGGCTGGAACGGCCGCGGCCGCCGGAGATCCCCTATCGACACCCCGCAAATTCATGGATTCCTTCTACACACTCAACAACGACTACTTCAACGAGATGGATCAGGGCGCCACAGCGGCGGCGGCCGCGCTCAACATCACGGAATCGCGTGAGATCAACAACGCTGACGTGAACGTGCAGAAGGGGCACATCGAGAACGCGCCCAATCTTGGAGTCGACGGGATCACAATGGTCGCGGCGACCGAGGGTTCCGAGATCGATCTCCTCAGGTTGGTGAACCGGCTGAAGATTCCAGCCGTGAACAACCATACGAAGGCCGTGTGGAATACGCCCCTGGATATCGGCGATTACTATGTCGCCTTCCATGCGCCGGCCAACGTCACGGCGACGCGGGCGCGAACGGCGCAGGTGTTCGAGAAGCTCGGGGGCAAGGGTAATGTCGTTTATATCGAGGGCATTCTCGGCAATCCCGTGGAAGCCGAACGTGGCCATGGCTTCGATCTTGCGCTCAAGGACTATCCCGGCATCAAGCTGGTTGCGCGCCGCCCTGGCGGATGGAGCCGGACCACGACGGCGCCCGTCATCGCCGACATTCTGACCGCGCATCCGGACGTCGATGCGATCATCGTCTCCAATGACGATTCGGCGATCGCTGTGGTGAGCGCGCTCGAGCAGCGCAAAATCAAGGCGCTGGTCAGCGGCTGCGACGCAATCAAGGAAATGGTCGCGCTTGTCGCGCAAGGCAAGGCGTTCAACACTTATGCTTACGGGCCGTCCTGGCTCGGCGCCTATTCGACCGTGGTTGTCTTTGATTATCTGAATGGCTGGCGTCCGTCGGTCCCCGAGCGGATGATGATTTTCGGCGGCTACATTATCGACACGCCGGAGGCCGCGAAAAAATATCAAGAGGTGGTGGACGGTCCAAAGTCGCCCTATGACTTCCTCAAAATGTCGAAGGTCCTCCATCCCGACGACTGGAATCCGCAGAATCTCCTCATCCCGCTCCCGCCCGAAGAGCATTGGAGCTGGCGTGTTCCGAAGCCGGCCAACTACGAGCTCCCGAAAGCCTACGCGGAGGCGCGCGAAAAGGGCGAATTCGACCGCGTCGCGAAGCTCTATGCCGAACGCTTCTCGAGTGATCCCGCGCAGAGCGTTCGCGACCTCACGAGCAACAAGGGGCCGATTGTCATTGGTCCCTATTGAGCCGGCAACTCGCCGAAGGGCGGCACCTCGCCGCGTCCTCGACCTCAAGGGACTGAGCAAGGCCTTCGGCGGAAAGCCCGCGCTGACGGACGTTAGCCTCTCCCTCGACGAGGGAGAGGTCGTTGGGCTTGTCGGCGAAAACGGCGCCGGCAAGTCAACTCTCCTGAAGATCATCAGCGGAAACCTGAAAGCCGACTCAGGGACGATATCCGCGCGCGGGCGTGAAGTGGAGCTTCGGAGCTATCAGGACGCCAATCGCGCCGGCATTTTTCATATCTATCAGGACCTCGCGCTCGTGCCCACGCTCTCTGTCTATGAGAACGTATTGCTCTCACACGAGGCCCAATTCAGCCGCCTCGGCGCCATCGACAACCGCGCCATGCGCACTCGTGTCGCGGGATGGTTCGAGGAATTCGGCCACGGCGGCATCGATGTCTCGCGGAAGATTCAGGACTTCGACTTCTCGACCCGTCAAGTCATCGAGATCATCAAAGCCTTTGCGCTCGCTGAACTGCTCGGAATCGAAATGCCTGTCATGCTGCTCGACGAGCCGACCGCGGCGCTGACCGGAGATGAAGTCTCCTTCCTCATGAATCTGATCGCAAAGACACGCGAACGCGCGGCGATCATCTATGTCTCGCATCGCCTCTCGGAAGTGGTTGAGCTCAGTGATCGGCTTTATGTGCTTAAGGACGGCGCCGTCGTCGCCACGATGCCGGTCGCAGACGTGACTGAAGGCGCCCTGCATGAACGAATGGTCGGCCGGACACGCCAGGAGTTCTTTTACCGTGAGCCTCTCCAGCGTACGCCGGAGGCCGAGGTCGTCCTCGACGTCCGCACTCTCACTCTCAGAGGCGCGTTCGAGTCCGTAAGCCTCTCATTGCGCGCCGGCGAGATCCTGGGCGTCGCCGGGCTTCTCGGCTCCGGCAAGTCCGACCTCGCGCGGGCTTTGGCTGGCGACGTGTCCGGCATGTCTGGTCATATCGCGGTCTCGGGCAAGGAGATCCCTTCGCCGTCCATCGCCACAATGAACGATGCGGGTGTCGGTTACCTTCCGCCTGACCGTCGAGAGGGTGTCATTCCGGTTCTGAGCGTCATCGTGAATATGACGCTCGCACGTCTGACCCGGGCCGATTCGGAGGTGCTGCTCGATCTCCGCAAGGAGGCGAGCGACGTCCAAGCGCTCATCAACACGCTCTCGATCAAGACGCCCAGCGCGGAAGCGCCGGTCGGCGCGCTTAGCGGCGGCAATCAGCAGAAGGTTCTGCTTGCGCGCTGGCTCATGCGAAACGCAAAGGTCCTTGTGCTGGACAATCCGACAAACGGGGTCGACGCGGGAGCCAAGGAAGAGATCTACGGCGTCTTGCGCACGATCGCGACGCAGGGAATTGGCGTTCTCCTCGTCAGCGACGACCTGCCTGAGATCATCGGCCTCAGCAATCGCATCCTTGTCATGCGCGGTGGGGTCATCGTCCGCGAAATTGATGCGCCGCGTGACGCCAAGCCGCGTGAGGTCGACGTCGTGACGCATATGGTGTGATCGTCCGCTGGGCGAACGAGTAGGTTAAGGGAATGCAGATATGAACCCGGCAGCGTCCACCGCGGCCTCGACGAAATTGACCGGCGGCGGCTCGCACGCCGAAAGCCTTCGGCGATCCGCGCCAACGCTCGGTCCAGTGATCGCGCTCGTCGTTCTCGTCATCATTTTCTCGACTGCTCAACAGCCATTTCTTCTCGCTTGGTAACGCGACCAACGTTCTCCAGCAGGCGGCTGTTCTGACGGTTTTGGCGCTCGGCGAAACATTTGTCATCACGATGGGGAGCATCGATCTCTCGATCGGTTCGACCGTCTCGATGGTTGGGATGCTCGCCGCGCTTCTTATTCGCGACTATGGGCAATGGGCGGTGCTCGCGGCCCCGTTGGCCGGAGCGGCGATCGGCGCCATCAATGGATGGCTCGCCGCATATGCGCGGCTCCCCTCGTTCCTTACGACGCTCGGTATGCTGTTCGCCGCGAACGGCATGACGCTTTATCTCACGCAGGGAACGGCCATCAGCGTGCAGCCGGACTTGCAGATCCAATCGGTGTTCAACGGGCTTCTGTTTGGCGTTCCGACCATAGCGCTTTGGGCGCTGGCGGCCTGGGCGATTTCGGTCTTTGCGGCGCGCCGCACCCGTTTCGGCCGCTATGTCTATGCGATCGGCGGGGGCGAAACGGTTGCAAAGCTGTGCGGCGTTCCGGTTGCGCGCTTCAAGCTCTACGCCTTTGTTGTGTGCGGGCTTCTCGCCGGGTTTGCCGCGATCCTCTTGATGCTTCGGGTCAGCGGCAGCGATCCGACGATGGGAACTCCGCTTCTCCTGCCTGCTATCGCCGCAGTGGTCATGGGCGGCACGCCCCTCACGGGCGGTGTCGGCGGGCCGCATCGAACTTTGCTCGGCGTGCTTGTGATCACCATTCTGCAGAACGGAATGAATCTCGCGGACGTCAATCCGTTCTTGCAGGACGTTGTGTTGGGCGCGGGCGTCATCATCGCCGTCGCCATCAATATGGATCGCAAGGGCCTGGCGCTTGTCAAATAGGGCGAAAGCGTCAAATCGAAGGAAAGCGTAATGGAAGCGACTTACAACTTTTCCGGCAAGAGCGCCGTCGTGATCGGCGGAACGACCGGGATCGGTCGCGCGACCGCGTTGGCTTTCGCGGAGGCCGGCGCGAATCAGTATGTCGCGGGGCTAGGCGCAAGCGAAGGCAGGGACCTGGTCGCGGAGATCGCGAAACGGTTTCCGAAGGTTCAAGCCGAATTCGCCGAGCTGGACGTGCGCGATGCAAAGGCAATGAAGGCTTTCCACGACGAAGCCTTCAAACAATTCGGGCGGATCGAGATCGCGTTCAACAACGCTGGCGTGCCGGGCAAAACGGCGCCGATCCAGGATCTGGACGAAGACGACTTCTACAAGATCATCGACACCAACCTCAAAGGCGTCTTCCTGGGCCTCAAATATCAGGTCCCGCATATGATCGCGCATGGAGGCGGCGCAATCGTCAACACCTCCTCGCTGTTCGGCGTCATGGGCTATGCGACGACGGCGACCTATTGCGCCAGCAAGTGGGGCGTCCTCGGGCTGACGAAATCCGTGGCGCTCGAGGTTGCGCGCAAGAACATCCGCGTCAACGCGATCTGCCCCGGCTCGACGATGACGCCGCTGCTGACAGGCATGTTTGGAGGCGAGCAGGCGGCCAAAAACACCGTCTTGCCTTCCCTTCCGATGGGTCGCATCGCCGACCCCATGGAGATCGCGCGTCTCGCGCTGTTCCTGGCGAGCGACGGCGCGTCGTTCATCACTGGAGAGGGCGTTGTCATCGACGGCGGCGGATTTGTCGCCGGCGCCGGCGATGCGGCGTAACGGGCCGCGTAATGCCAATTCTATTTGAGCGCGACTCATCGCGCTCAAACCCGCGCAACGGCGCGGGCGCGCATTCGCGCTTCGGCCATAAGGCGATGATCGGTTCCGATCATCGAGTCTTGGTATCAGAGACGTATTATGGTTTCCTATAGCTGTTATGACTCTGCAGAGAACGGCTCTCGACTTGCGTTCAGGTGCGTGCGCATTAGGATTGAGCAGTCAAGAGGCTGTAAAACAAGCCTCGGTCTGGAAGGACCTTGACTAATGAGACGGTTATGTAGCCCGTCCATGCGAGGGAGAGTGCGGATATACGTTCGTCCCCGACAGCCAATTCGCAGATAGGGCGCCTGCCTATACTTTAAGCTGGGCGGGGCGGTTTTGGTCTTTGCGGTTGTGAAGGGCGGGGCTCGGGGTTTCAAAGAACACAGTTGGGACGCCCCTAGCGCGGTAGCCCGCGCGCGATTTTATCCAACGCAAACAACAGAAAGTGGATTCGATGAGGAGAGGAAACGAAATGAGACGCTGGTCGCGAAGCGGTTGGGCGGGCACGACTGCGGTCACTGCCCTTCTTGCGGTCGGCTTGGCGGCGACGCAAGCCTTGGGCGCTGAATCGGGAAAGCCGATCACCATCGGCTACTCGACTTACACCGTCTCGAATCCGGCCTTCGCCGGAATTATTCAGGGCATGAAGCAGGAGGCCGAGAAGTTCGGCTACAAGTTCATCGTCGCCAACTCGAACAACAGCGCAACTCAACAAATCGCGGACGTCGACAGCCTCATCACCCAGGGCGCCAATTACATCATCATCACGCCCGCCGACGGCGCCGCGATCACACCGGCCATCGCCAGCGCCACCAGCCAGGGTATACCGGTCATAGCGCATGTTGATCATGTTGTGGCGCCCGTCACCGCCACCTACAGCATGGACCACACCGAAGGCGGCAAGCTCGCCGGCGAGGAGATCGTGAAATATCTCACCGCGAAATACGGGACGCCGAAAGGAAATGTCGTCGATCTCGAAGGCATCGCGGGAATCGTCGCCGCAGCCCAGCGCGAGAAGGGCTTCGCCGACGTCATCGCCAAATATCCCGATATCAAGGTCGTGGCCCGCGCCGACGGCGGCTTCAATACCGACGGGGCGAACGCCGTGATGACGAACATTCTACCCGCGCAGCCGAACATCGACGCGGTCTATGGCGCGAACGACGCGGAAACCTATGGCGCGATCACGGCGATCAAGGCCGCCGATCGCTTCCAGCCGGTGGGCAAACCCGGCCACATCTATGCGATCGGCGTCGATGGCTCCGCGCCCGGCATCAACGGCATTCGGGACGGCTCGCAAGACGCCACGGTCAGCCAGCAATTCATCAAGATGAGCACCTTGCTGATCGACAACATCCACGCGAAGGAGACTGGACAGGCCAAGGACATTCCGAGCGTGGTCTGGCCGCTCAAAGTCATCAATGCGGACAACATCAAGTCGGATGATGTCAAGCAATACGGCATCTGGGCGGACGATGTGAAGTAATGAACGAACCCACCCTCGTTGAGCTGAGAAACGTCTCCAAGCGCTACCCTGGTGTGGTTGCGCTGGACGACGTGACTCTGACGCTGAGGGCGGGAACCGTGACCGCGCTTGCGGGCGAGAACGGCGCCGGGAAGTCGACGCTCATTAAAGTGCTGTCGGGCGCTGTTCGTGCTGACAGCGGCGAGGTCCGGGTGGGAGGGACGCCTCTCCCCTCGAACCCCGGCGACGTCATCCGTGCGGGCGTGAGCACGATCTATCAGGAACTGACGGACGTTCCCGAAATGAGCGTGCTTGATAACGTCCTTCTCGCGCGCCATGAGCGCAGGCTCGGCTTCCTCCGGGGGAAAGACAATCGACGCCTCGCGGCTGCGGCGCTCGCCCGCGTCGGTTTGCAGGGGTTCGATCTTCACCGCCCCTTGAGCTCTCTCTCACCCGCGCAGCGGCAGCTGCTCGAGATCGCGCGCTGCCTCGCTCGAGACGCCCGAGTGCTGATCTTCGACGAGCCAACGTCCTCGCTTCCCGAGGCGGACGTTGAGGCGCTCAAGGGTATCATCCGGCAATTGCGAGGCGAGGGCCTCGCGATCCTCTATGTGAGCCACCATCTCGAAGAGCTTTTCGCCATCGCCGACGATATCGTCGTCATGCGCGACGGATCCGTTGTCGCCAGCAGGCCAGCGCGCGAATGGACCCAGCCCGAACTTGTGCGCGCCATGCTCGCGAAGGATCTCAAGAACGCTTATCCTTGGGCGGATCGCCCGGAGGGCCCGGTGCTCCTTGAGGTCAAGGACCTTGTGGCGCCCGGCGTGCGGTCGACCAGTTTTGCGGCTCGGTCCGGCGAGATCGTCGGCCTTGTCGGGCTCGATGGCGCGGGCCGCACCGAACTCCTGAAGGCGATCGCCGGCGCGACCCGGCCAAGCTCGGGATCGATCCTTGTCGAGGGCGAGCCGGTGCGGCTCGGCAGCATCATCAACGCGCGTAAGCTCGGGATTGTCTACGCACCCGAAGACCGCAAGGCCGAAGGCTTGATCCTCGACGCCTCGATCCGTGACAATGTCGTCCTCGGGCTCTACTCGCTCATCACACGGGCAGGTCTTGTTCTCTCTGGCAAGCTTGCAGCGCTCGCGAAGGCCGCCGTGCAGGAATATGGCGTTAAAGCCGAATCGATCCGGCAGACCATCGGGACGCTTTCCGGAGGCAACCAGCAGAAAGTGATTCTGGCCCGAGCCGCGCGCGGGGGCTCGCGCGTGATCATGCTCGATGATCCGACGCGGGGCGTCGACGTCGGCGCAAAATTCAACATTTACGAGCAAGTCCTGCAGCTCGCCCTGCGAGGCGCCGCGGTCCTGCTGACGAGCTCCGACACTGATGAAGTGCTGGCGATGAGCGACCGCGTTTACGTGTTGCGCGCGGGTCGCATCGTCAGCGAAGTCGTACGCTCCCAATTCAACCGCGAGCGCATTCTGACTGCCGCTTCCATTGGTTGAAACAATGAGGACCGCCATAAAGTTGAAAGAAGCTGAACCCTCGAACATTTATGGGAAAGAAATAGACACCGCGCGCGAAGAACGATTTACCGTCGGCGCGGTCGTCGGGCGGCTATTCAGCAACACGACGAGCGCGATCACGGTCGTGCTGTTCCTGATCTGCGTCGTCCTGAGCCAGCTCTCTCCGGGCTTCCTAACCTCTCGCAACGTTTATGCGGTTTTGGCGCAATCGGCCGTCGTCGGCGTCGCGGCCGTCGGGGGAACGTTCGTCATCATCACTGGGGGCATCGACCTCTCGGTCGGAGCCGCAATCGGGTTTGCCGCGATGCTTGGAGCGCTCTCCGTTCAGCACGGTTACGGCGCGATGTCAGGCATTCTTCTCACCCTGCTAATCGGCATGGGGGTCGGCGCGATAAACGGGCTCTCCGTCGCTGCGCTGCGGCTGACACCCTTCATCGTCACGCTCGCAACGATGGGCATGGCGCAGGGTTTGACGCTGCAGGCCGCTGCAGGTCAGAGCGTCTACAATCTGCCGCCCGCGCTCACCATTTTCGGCGGGGGCCGAATTTTTGGGGGCCTTCCCATCTCCGTCATCGTGACTGTGATCGTTTTCGTTCTCGGCGAGATCCTCTTGAAGCGGACCGCTTTCGGAAAGCGCGTCTACGCTGTCGGCGGCAACCGCGAGGCTGCGCGGCTCGCGGGCATCGACGTCAATCGCGTAACGTTTCTCGTCTATCTGCTTGCCGGCTTCTGCGCGGGTATCGCCGCCATACTGACGGTCGGCCGCGTCGGCGCCGCAACGCCGACGGGCGGCGCCGGCGTCGAGCTTCGGGTCATCGCGGCCATCGTCATTGGGGGAACGAGTCTCTTCGGAGGCAAGGGAAGTCTCTGGGGCACGCTCGTCGGGGTGCTTCTTATCGGCGTTATCAACAACGGCCTCACGCTCCTGAACGTAGACCCGTTCCTTGTCCAGTTCATGCAGAGCGCGCTGATCTTCATCGCCGTTCTTTTCGACGCCCTGAACACGCGGCGCATCGCAGGCCGCCGGCTCAACCCTGGCCGGACCGCTTCCTGAGTCCGGCGGAAACGCCGGACCTTCCGAACACAGACCAGCAGAAAGGAATTTGAAGCCATGGATCGTCTGAAGGACAAGGTTGCGCTCATCACCGGCGCCGCGCGCGGGCAAGGGCGTGAGATGGCTGAGCTTTTCATGAAAGAAGGCGCCCGAGCCGTGATCTCGACCGACGTGCTCGACGCCAAAGACGCGCAGAAGAGTCCAGTCACTTTCCTGAAGCAGGACGTCACGAAGGCGGATCAGTGGAAGGCGACGGTCGACAAGATCGTCGCCGACCATGGCAAGATCGACATCCTCATCAACAACGCGGCGATTTGCCTGTACGAGCCGATCCTGGAGACGACGAACGAGATCTATGATCGAGTCCTCGACATTGACCTCAAGAGCATCTTCCTCGGCATGAAGGAAGTGTTGCCGCATATGATCAAGCGCAAGCAGGGCTCGATCATCAACGTATCCTCGATATGGGGGCTTGCGGGCGTGCCAAGCTCCTACGCCTATCAGGCGGCAAAAGGCGCAATCCTCAACGTCAGCAAGAACGTCGCGGCGACCCATGGGCCGGACGGGATCCGATGCAATTCTCTGCACCCCGGCTACATCCTCTCCCCGATGAACGAACATCAGGCGCCGGAGATCAACGCTGCGCTCATCGCCGGCACCGTGTTGAAGCGCCCAGGTCACGCGATCGAAACCGCCTATGCTGCCCTCTTTCTCGCAAGCGACGAGGCAAGCTACGTCACCGGAACTTCACTCGTCGTGGACGGCGGCTATCTCGCTCCGTGAGCGGACACACTAAGGGAGACGCCGAATGGTCGACAGGCTCAAAGGTAAGGTCGCCCTGATCACGGGCGGCGCTCGCGGAATCGGGCGCGCCACCGCGGAACTGTTCACCCGCGAGGGCGCCGCCGCCGTCATTTCGGGCGATGTTCTCGATGCGGAAGACGCAGGCGCGAGCTCGGTCGAATTCGCCCGCCTCGACGTAACGAAGGACGACCAATGGAAGCGCTTGATCGACGGGATCATTGAGAAACGCGGCAAGATCGACATCCTCGTCAACAACGCCGCGATCTGCCTTTACGAGCCGATCCTCGAGACCACCGAGGCCATGTGGGACAAGGTTCTGGATATCGACCTGAAAAGCATCTTCTTCGGCATGCGGGAAGTGTTGCCGCATATGATCAAGCGTAAGCAGGGGTCAATCATAAACCTGGCATCGATCTGGGGTCTGGCCGGCGTGCCCAGCGCCCACGCCTATCAGGCTGCCAAGGGTGCAATCCTGAACGTCAGCAAGAATGTCGCGACCACCCACGGGCAGGACGGCATTCGCTGCAACTCGCTGCATCCCGGCTACATCGTGACACCGATGAACAAGGATCAAGGGCCCGTTATCGAGGCGGCGTTGATCGACGGCAGTCTGCTCAAGCGAGCGGGGCAGCCGATCGAAATCGCTTACGCGGCGCTTTTTTTGGCGAGCGACGAAGCGAGCTACGTCACGGGCACATCGCTTGTGGTCGACGGTGGATACCTCGCCCCCTAATCCCGAGCCAAGCCTGGCGACGGGACGCCCCGACGCTTCGCGCCCGGGGCCACGAGAGCGTGACACCATCGCTTTGCAGTGCCACCGGCAACTTCTGTCGCGGCGGCTCGTACTGGCCGCGGCGCCAATCGGCAGGTCATGAGCCGGCAATTGGGTTCTCGGACGCGGGACCTTGCCGCTCGTCTGCGCGCGCGAAGGATGACGAGACCTTGTTGCTTCTGATCAGCCGACCAAGTCCGTCGCCGGCGCTCGCCGCCATCCGCGCCTTGCATCCCGGCGTCCGACATCTGCGATAGTGTCCATCATCGATTAGTGGACATGATCGCCGCGTCCACATCACCGCACTATCGCCGCTCGCCCCGCTTTCGCTAGGCGGCCCTCGCCGGAGGGATACGCCGATATCAACTGGGCAACCTGATCAGTATCTGCGCGCAGAGTCGTCTCAAGGGCGAAACGGGTAGGATGCCCCGCGGACGTTCAAGAAGACTGCGAAGACGCTCGTGGTCGCGGTGATGAAAAGCCGGTTGTTGCGCGGACCGCCAAAGGCGAGATTGGCGACCACCTCGGGCGTGCGAATCTTTCCGATCGCTTCGCCGTGCGGCGTGTGACACTGAACCCCATCGGCAGCGCTAATCCAAACGTTGCCCTCAACATCCACCCGCAAACCGTCCGGAATCCCTGGCGCTATTTCGGCAAAAACTCGGCTCTGAGTGAGTTTTGCGCCCGCCACAGTGAATGCTCGGACATGATGGGGAGCCTTATCGTCCGTAAGAAAGCCAGAGTCGGCCACATAGAGCACACTCTCATCCGGCGAGAAGGCGAGACCGTTTGGCATCGAGAAATCGTCAGCGACAACTGCCAGCGACCCATCCAGCGGGTCAATTCGAAAGACATTGCAGCAGTCCAATTCCTGTGACCGCTTTTCTCCCACGTAGTCCGAAATGATGCCGTAATTTGGATCGGTGAACCAGATTGAACCGTCCGACCTCACGACCACGTCGTTGGGGGAATTGAGTTGTCGGCCTTTGTAGGTAGCGGCGAGCACGGTGATCGAGCCGTCCCATTCGGTGCGGACGACCTGACGGCCACCCTGCTCGCATGTGATCAGGCGCCCTTCTCGGTCGCGCGTGTTGCCGTTCGCGTTCGGCGTGGGCTTGCGGAACAAGGACACGTGTCCGCTTTCCTCGTCCCAACGCAACATTCGACTGTTCGGGATGTCGCTCCAGACGAGACAACGCAAATCGCCAAACCAGACCGGTCCCTCAGCCCAACGGTTGCCGGTGTGGATGGTTTCCAGAAATGCGACCGGATCGATGAGCGCCTTGAAACGCGGATCAATGATTTCGAAGCAAGACATGACCGAACTCTTTCAAATAATGAGGCCAACACGTCTTCGCGGGAAGTGCGTCTTTCGCGGATTGGACTGGCCTGAAGGTCAGAGGCCGGGCGTGGGTCGATATTTGCGTCCGCGCGCTATGACTCGCGCTAGCGAACCGTCGAGCAGGTACGACTGTGTCTCCTTGGAATCGTAGGAGACATTCTCTTGGCCGGGATAACCAATGGATTCGCGCACCTTCGGATTCATGTAATAGGTCGCGATCACGATCGTAGTCAGCGCCGAAAACGCCTCGCCGTCCCCGGCGTTCAGCTTCTCGAGAGCACGCTCCGGACCGCCTTTCATCTCCACAGCAACAGCGCGTTCAAAATTTTCGCGCAGATCAGGACGGAAGCCGAGCGCCCGGATGGCGTCGTCGTAGGAGCAAAAGGCGCCGAAGGACGGTCTCTTCTCGTAGGCGGGTATGAGGAAATCGGCGAGCGCCAGAAACGTGTCGGAGTTAGCCATCGTCTCCCTCAAGCGGCTTTTTGATTGCGGCGCTCCGCGATCAGGCGGCGTGTGTTGCGCAACGCGAGGGCCATGATCGTGGCGGTCGGGTTTGTCGCCCCGGAGGTCGGAAACGTGCTGGCGTCCATGACGTAGAGGTTTGGTATGTCATGGGCTGCGCCCCACTGATCGACGACGGACGTCTTCGGGTCGGCGCCCATAACCGTCGTCCCGATGAGGTGCCACCCCAACTCGCGCACCGGCACGCTGACCAGCGTTTCGATAGCGCCGGCGGCCCGCACCAACTCGAGGCAGCGGTCGATGTTGAACTTCAGGAGCCGATGAGAATTCTCATTGACCTTGTAGACGATCTGGGGCGCCGGAAGACCGTCGGAGTCGACGAGTGTCTTCGACAGCGTGACTTGGTTCGCAACCTCCGGCAAATCCTCGCCAACGATGCCCCAGATCAGAGAGTGTCCGAAACGACGGGCCACGTTCTGGTGCAGGTTCTCGCCCCAGAAGTCCTGAAAGCGTCCTTCCTCAGCGACGTAGACCTTGCTGCCCATCGCGCCAGAGACGCCGACGGGGCCCCCTGAGGGCATGCAGTTCCATTTCGATCCGCGAACAAAGCCGCGTCGTTCATCCGTCTCGTAGAATTCCAATGAATAGACCTGCTGCCCGAAGGGACCGCGCCATGAATCGAGCGGGTCTTCGTAAGAGGCCAAAATGCTCGCAAACGGATGCATCATCAGTCGCTTGCCAACGAGGCCCGACGAATTGGCAAGTCCGTTCGGATAATGGGAGCCACCCGACATGAGTAGAAGTCGAGGTGTGCCGACGCCATTCGCGCACAGGATAATGACCTTCGCGCGTTGGCGCCGGTCGCGCCCGTTGGCGTCCACATAGACCAGCGCGCTCGCGAGGCCGGAGGCGTCAGTCTCGATCTCCTTGACCCGGGCTTCGGTCACAAGCCGTGCGCCGGCCTCCTCCGCAAGTGGCCAGTGCGACCGATCGGTGGTTGACTTGGCGCCTTCCGGGCAGCCAGTCAGACAGACACCGCGTCGGACGCAAGGATTAAGTTCCCCGAACTTCTCGGATGGGATGGCGTTGCTTCCCGGCCACCAGTGCCAGCCCATGCGTTCCATCCCGAGCGCTCCGCGTCTTCCGACCGAACCCATTGGGAGCGCTGGAAAGGGATAGGGCCCGCGCGGCGGAAATGCCGGATCGCCCGATAATCCAGACACTCCGACCTCGCGTTCGATCTCGAGCTGGTACGGAAGCAAATCTTCGTAAGTGAAAGGCCAGTCTTCGGCGACCCCGTCGAGCGAGCGGACGCGGAAGTCCGACGGCAAGAAATGCATCCACTGAGCGCCGTACAACGTGGCGCTCCCGCCCACCCCGGCAAACATGAGGGGATTGATGTCCGACGTCGAATTATCGACGGGATAGTCCCGAGGATTGTCCCTTACATTCGGGTTCGGGTGCCAGACCTTCGTGCTGACGAGTTCATGCTCCGGCCGCGCCCCAGTGTAATCGGCGTAATCCGGCCATCCACCTTGTTCCAGAACGACGACCGAGAAGCCGGCGCGTGCGAGATGAAGCGCGGCGACCGAACCCGAGGGCCCGGCGCCGACGATGGCGACGTCGACCTCTTCGTCGCGTCGCGGTCGCCGCAGAACTCTCTTCCGCCATCAGTTCCTCCCAAAAAGACGCACGTATCGCCGGATCAGACGAGCTTGGTTCGATAGATCGCCGCGGCGCCGATGATGATGACGCCCTTGATGATCAGCTGAACGTCGATAGGCAGTCCAAGCAGAATGACCAGGTTGCCAACGACGATGAGAACCGCGACGCCGAGCAACGCGCCGCCAACCCCGCCGCGTCCTCCCGAAAGCGCAACTCCCCCCATCACCGCCGCGACGATGCTGTCGAGTTCGTATCCTTGCCCGACCCAGTTCGAGACGGTGCCAACGTAGCCGAGAAGAAAGAGACCGCCGATCCCTGCGCAAATCGAGCAGATCACGTAGCAGGCGATCACCACGCGATCCGGTGACAGACCGACGAGCTTCGCCGCCTTTGGGTTACCCCCAACCATATAGATTTCGCGGCCGAAACGCGATTTGTGAAGCAGCGCGCCAAGGGCCAGCGCCATGGCCGCGAGCGTCCAGAGGTTGATAGGCAGGCCAAAGAAACGACCTGTCGCCAATGTTCGCATGCCCGGCGGTAGAGTGCTGATCGGAGCGCCTCCGGTATAGGCGAACCGCGCGCCCTGCAGAATGATCATGGTCGCAAGCGTCGCCAGGAATGGCGAGACGCCGCGCTTCGTGATCAGCCACCCGTTGATGACCCCCACAAGCGCCGAGAACAGGATTGCGGCAACGAAGATCACCGGAATCATGTCATTGGAGCTGGCGCGAAAGGCCGTCGCCAGCACCGCAACCGTCGCCATTAGCGAAGCGACCGAAAGGTCCAGTCCGCGCACAAGCAGCGCGAAGGTCTGACCAAGCACGACCATCCCAAGGGGCGCCGCTATCGTCAGCACATTCAAGAGGTTTGCCGGCTGCAGGAATGCTGGCGAGGCGAGCGCGGCGAAGCCGAGCATCACGACAAAGAACGCCAGAAGCGCGTAACGCTCCAGCATGACCGATGCTCTCGGCGTCGCGAGGCTGAGATCTGGTCGGCTTGCCTCTTGGGTCATGTCCATCACAACTCGCCGCCCCTGTCGCGCAACCCGACAGCGATCAGGATGATGACGCCCTGCAGAACCCATTGATAGTACGAAGACACCCCGCTAAAGTTGAGAAGATTGTTCAGCATTGAGACGAGCAGGACGCCCAAGAACGTCCCAAAAACCCCTCCTCGTCCCCCAACGAGAATGGTGCCGCCGACGACGACCGGCGTGATCGACTGCAGCGTCAACGAGGCGCCGATCCGTGGGTCGCCGACGCCCGTCTTCGCCACAAGGAAGATTGCCGCGAGCCCAGCGCAAAAACCGGAAAGCGCGTAGACGCCGGTCGTGATCCGCGCGACGGGCAATCCGTTCAGGCGAGCGTTCTCGAAGCCGCCCCCGACGAAATAGAGACTTCGCCCGCTCCGCGACCGCTGCAGCCAGACGCCCGCGACGGCGAAGGCGCCGAACAAGGCGATCGCTGGTATTGGAACGCCCCACAGAGTGCCGAAGGCGAGGACGTCGAAGCCCGGCGGGATCGAGCCGCCGGGCTCCTTTCGGTAGCTGAGCGAACTGCCAAAAATAATGGACGACATTCCAAGAGTTACAATCAACGGATGAACGCGCAGTCGGACCGACAGGTATCCGTTCAGGGCGCCGATTCCGGCGGCCGCCGCCAGAGCGACGGGAACGGCGACCCAGACGAGATCCGGCTGCCACTCGAGGAAGTTCGCAAGAAAGACGGTTGCCGCGCTGACGATCGAGCCCACCGAGAGATCGATCCCTCCGAGGAGAATCACGAACGTCTGGCCGAGACTGGCGAGACCCAGAACCGACATTTGCTGGAAGAGATTCGAGATGTTCCGCCAGCTCAGAAAGCGGTCGGAGACGATCGCGCCTGTGATGACCAGCGCGATCAAGAGGATCGTCACGATGATGTAAGATGGAGTTAGCCGGTTTCTGCGAACGATCGTCTGCGCGAATGTCACTGGATCGTTCCCGCCGTGCCCCGGTCCTGCGTGTGGACCGCTAGCCGCATTACGGATTCTTCGCTCAAGTCGTCGCCGTAGAGCTCTCCCGCCACCCGCCCTTGCGCCATAACGACAACTCGGTCCGCCAGTCCGACGACTTCTGCGAGCTCCGATGAAATCATAAGCACCGCAACGCCCTGATCGGCGAGCGATCTGATAATGCGGTAGATTTCTACTTTCGCGCCGACATCAACGCCGCGCGTCGGCTCGTCGAGAATGAGAAGGCGGTCCGCGATTCGCGCCCAGCGGCTGAAGAGCACCTTCTGCTGGTTGCCGCCGGAGAGGGCGCCCACGCGCGTCTCCGGCGAAGGCGCCGCGATGGAAAAGCCGCTGATCTGTCGGCGGGCGATGTCGGATTCCTTGCTTCGGTCGAGAAGGCCGTTGCGTGTGATCTCGTCCAGCGCTGGCGCAACGATATTGGAGGCGACCGAAAGGCCAAGGAATAAGCCTTTGTCCTTCCGGTCCTCGGTCAGAAACCCCACGCCGCGCCCGATCAACTCGCGAGGCCCGGGCCGGGGAATTGCCTCGCCGTCGATCGAGATCGCTCCCAATTCGACGGCGCGCGCGCCGAACACCGCTTCGGCCACCTCGGTTCGGCCCGAACCGACCATCCCAGCAATAGCGACGATCTCGCCCTCGCGCACGCTTAAGCTCACGTCCTTGACCCGATCGCCGGCGCTCAACCGGTCGACGGCGAGCACCACTCGGCCTTGAGTCGGCTTCGCCGGACGTGGAGGGAAAATCTGTTCGAGCCGGCGCCCGACCATCAGATTGATCATGTCGTCCCGGGTCAGCGAGCCAATCGGGTGCGTGCCGACCAGCTTTCCGTCCTTTAGAATCGTCACTCGGTCGGCGACTTCAAAGATCTCATCGAGTCGATGCGAGATGTAAACAATTCCGATCCCGAGGCTACGCATCTTGCGCATGTTGTCGAAGAGCAGATCGACCTCTCGACCCGCGATGACTGCTGTTGGCTCGTCGAAGACGAGAAGCCGGGGCTCGCCGACCAACGCCTTGGCGATCTCGACCATTTGTTGATCGGCGAGCGTGAGGTCGCCGATACGCGCCGAAGCGGAGATCGACACGCCGAGACGATCGAGCGCGGCCTGGACGCGCTTCAGCCGCGCTCTGGGTGAAATTAAGCCAAGAGGGCCACGCGGCTGTCCTGTCAACAGAATGTTCTCAGCCACAGTCAATTCGGGGAAAAGCGCGAGCTCCTGATGGATGACGTGAATGCCCGCCGCCTGGGCCTCTTTCGGCGAGCGCCAAACGACATTGCGGCCGAGATATTCGATCATGCCCGCGTCCGGCTTGACCGCGCCTCCCATCACGGCGGTAAGCGTCGACTTGCCTGCGCCATTTTCTCCCAGAAGCGCGTGGATCTCGCCTGGCGCTACGGCGAAGTCGACATTGTCGAGGCTTTTCACCCCGGGGTAGGACTTCTCGATGCCTGTCAGCCTGATG
The DNA here is from genome assembly GCA_963833955.1 of uncultured Alphaproteobacteria bacterium. Taxonomy (GTDB): domain Bacteria; phylum Pseudomonadota; class Alphaproteobacteria; order Rhizobiales; family Beijerinckiaceae; genus Roseiarcus. The sequence continues at coordinate 39,942 of CAWHZY010000001.1, forward strand.
ACGGGGGCCGTCATAGGACCATCCTGCTAGGAGCAACCGAGGCCGGAGAGCGGCCGGCCGTCGGGACGGTCGACCGTATTTGTCCGGCTACTTCGGATATTGCGGGTTGAAACTCGCCGGATTGTAGCCGGCGGGCAGGCCGTTGCTCGGAGACAAGTCGCCCGGATCCGACATGCTTACGTGATCGAGAAGATAGCGGTCGGCTTTGACGGAGATGGTGTCACCTCCCGGCGAGAGCACGATCTGCGTATTAACGTCGACCTTGTCGGGGACGGAAATCCCGTTAAGCACGTCGAGCGCCGTGGACACGCCGGTAATTCCCATCGAGGTCGGATAGTCGATGCCGCACATCGGGACCTCATACTGACTGGCAAGCTGATACATGTGGGCAATGTCGCCGCCAGTGACCGGCGGAATTTCGCCCTTCTTGTATCCCGCGTCGAGGAAGGCCTCGATCGCGCCCGATCCTTGAAGGGCGCTGTCGGCGAGCACGCCGTCGATCTTCTTTCCGAACTTCTGAATCAAGGTCGCCATCACGGTCTTGCCGGTGGCGGGATTCCAGTTGGTGTACTGCATCTCCAGAACCTTGATGTCGGGGTATTTCGTGAAAACCTCCTTATTGGCGCGGATGCGGATTTCGGCGGGGCTGGCGCCGGCGATGCCGGGCAGCATCACGATGTTTCCCTTGCCTTTCAGATATTCGCACAGCCACTGCGCCTCGATGCGGCCGACCGCTGTGTCGGAGGCGGTGACGAACGTGATGTAGTTCTCACGGCTCGTTACCTTCCGATCGACCATCACCACGGGAATGTCCTGCTTCATCGCGCGGCCAACGACCGGATTCAAAGCCTCTTCTGTAGCCGGCGCAATCAGCAAAAGGTCCACGCCGCGGCTGATCAGGTCCTCGATATCCGCAATCTGTTTCGTCGGATCGTCGTTGGCGTCGGTGATGAAAAAGTGCTTGATTTGATCGGCGTGCTGGCCGGCAGACCAAAGCACACCGTGCTGAAATGCGACGCGCCATGCGTTGGAGATCGAGGCGTTGGAAAACCCGATCGTGTAGGGACCGGGCTTCTTCCATTTGGTTGTCTCGACCATGGTGTTGAAACCGGGATTCCACAGCCAGGTTCGCGGCACGCCGAAATAGCCCTTCTTGGCCGGAGCTTCGTCGGCGAACGCAGCGCGGGTGACAAGGTTCGTTGCGCCCACCATTCCGAGCGCCGGCGCTGCGGCCATGGCGGCGAGCCAGCGCCTGCGGGTCTGATCGGTCTCTTTGTCCGGATTGCCGAATATGAACATTTTGCAGTCCTCCCTTGTTACGTCTTTCGCCGCTTTGACATCGACACGCAGTCGGCGAATTCGCCATGGCTGAGTGAATCAAACGACGAAGCCCCTTTGGTCGCGGCCAATGTGCGCGGACCAATCCGCGCCGCCGTCCCAGGGATCTTGGACGGTAATGTTAGAAGATAGCGGCGGTCAGGGGTCAACCGCATGATTTGTCATAACTGTAATATTCCCACGAGCGCCGAGCAGCGGGTGGGTATGCGCCGATGGAAGGGCCGGCTTTGATGATCTGCTCGACGCGTTGAGCATCCATCTTGTCGTCGAGCATCGGCCGGACGGTGTTGGTCGATGTCGAGAAGGCGCAGCTGCTCTCGAGCAGCGGGTCCGTGATCATGCCAGCGATTCTCTCACCGCCCTTTTGATAGACCGGCAGGTCGCCGTGCTTGACGTAGATGTCGGCCTGATTGGCGTCGAGGGTGAGCTTGATCCACCCTCAGGCGGCCTTAGCTTGGGCGTCGGTCGAGGCCTTGGAGATGCCGAAGCCGGTCGCGATCTCGCCGGAGGACGAGGCGTCGTCTGTCATCGCCCCGCCCTCGACATGCGCGAAAGTGTGCATCTCGATCTGAGACTTCATGTCCGCCGGCAGTGCGCTCGTGCGGGTTGACCACCTCCCAGATGCCGCCAATGAAGTAGACGCTCTTGCCCGAAACGAACGCGGATAGCGCTTGCTGTCGGGTGGTCTGCGGCTCGCTCTGGTCGATGAGGCCAGCATCGGTCATGTCCCGGACTGTTTGGAGCGCCGTGACGGATTGCGGATCGTTGAAGCTGTGGCCGCCTTCGCCGTAACGCACTCTGTCGAACCATTCGGCACCCCCGGTGCGGCTAACCAAAGCCGAGAGCGGGCAAGACTGCAGCACCCAGTCCGGCTGGTCGCCAAAGACCACAGGGCGGAAGCCGCCCTTCCTGATCACCGGCGCCTGCGCCTCGAAATCTTTGAGCGTCTTGGGGAAGCTGAGACCGAACTGGTCGAGCAGTTTTTTGTTGACGTAGACAACGTTGGTGAAATTCACGAACGGCACGCCGAGTTCGTAAACTTGCCCGCCCCTGGCCTGAGGCGCGAGTACGGCTTGCCAGGTTCGGCAGCAAGCCACCATAAGGCATTGAATTAAAGAGAAAATTCCTCAGAGGCGACTAGCCCCTCACTCCCACTCGATTGTTCCCGGCGGCTTGCTCGTTACGTCGTAGACCACGCGGTTGACGCCCTTGACCTCGTTGATGATGCGGGTCGCTGCGCGCCCGAGGAAGGCCATGTCAAAGGGATAGAAGTCGGCGGTCATGCCGTCGACCGAGGTGACCGCGCGCAGCGCGCAGACGGAATCGTAAGTGCGCCCGTCGCCCATTACTCCGACTGTGCGCACGGGCAGCAACACGGCGAACGCCTGCCAGATCTGATGGTAGAGACCCGCTTTCCGGATCTCGTCGAGAAAGACGGCGTCGGCCTGACGCAGAATGTCGAGCTTCTCGCGGCTGATCGCGCCGGGGCAGCGGACGGCAAGTCCGGGGCCCGGAAAGGGATGGCGGCCGACGAATGCCTCAGGCAGTCCGAGCTCGCGGCCTAAAGCGCGCACCTCGTCTTTGAACAATTCACGCAAAGGTTCAACGAGCTTCATGCGCATGCGATCGGGCAAGCCGCCAACATTGTGGTGGCTCTTAATGGTGACCGACGGACCGCCGGAAAACGACACGCTCTCGATCACGTCGGGATAGAGCGTGCCCTGCGCCAGAAAGTCGACCGGGCCTTTGCCGTCGCTCGCGATACGATGCGCCTCCGCCTCGAACACATCGATGAACAGCCTGCCGATCGTCTTGCGCTTGGCCTCGGGGTCTTCGACGCCCGCCAGCGCCTGAACGAATTCCTCGGACGCGTCGACATGGACGAGCGGAATGTTGAAATGGCCGCGAAACAGGTTGACCACTTCGTCCGCTTCGCCTTGGCGCAGAAGCCCATGGTCCACAAACACGCAGACGAGCTGATCGCCGAGCGCCTCATGGATGAGCACGGCGGCCACCGCCGAATCGACGCCGCCAGACAAGCCGCAGAGGACACGCGACTTGCCGACCTGGGCGCGAATGCGGGCGATCTCCTCGTCGCGGAACGCGGCCATGGTCCAGTCGCCCTTGACGCCGGCGACCTTGAAAAGAAAGTTGGCGAGGAGTTTGGCGCCGTCCGGCGTATGGGCCACCTCGGGATGGAACATGGTCGTGTAATAGCGGCGCGCTTCGTCCGCGGCGACCGCGTAAGGCGCATTCTCCGACACCGCATAGACCCGAAAACCCTCCGGGAGGCGGGTCACGCGGTCGCCGTGGCTCATCCAGACCGGGTAGCGGCCGCCCGTTCGCCACACGCCGTCGAATAGCGCGCACGATTCGAGGATCTCGACGTCAGCACGGCCAAACTCCGCCGGGTGCCCGCCCTCCACCTTGCCGCCCAGCTGCTCGCACAAGGTCTGCTGGCCGTAGCAGATGGCGAGGATCGGAACTCCGCTTTTGAAGATCTCCGCCGGCGCGCGCGGGCTACCGGCTTCGGGAACCGACGCCGGACCGCCCGACAGGATCACCGCCTTGGGCTTCAACCGCGCGAAGGCCTCGGACGCTTTGGAAAACGGGTGAATTTCGCAATAGACGCCCGCCTCCCGCACACGCCGCGCGATCAGCTGCGTGACCTGCGAGCCGAAGTCGACGATGAGAACGAAGTCATGGGCCATGGCGCCTCATGTGGCGGAAGAGGCGCACGAGCGCAACCGGCAAGGGGCGTTCGGCGCGCCCCGTGGTCTAAAGCGAGGCAGCCGCCTCTTTGAGGCGCTTCGACATTTCCGCGCGCGCCGCGACCGAAAACGACCATCCGCGCGTGACCGCCGTATGTCCGCCATCAACCACGATATCCTGGCCGTTGATGAACCCGGAGCCGTCGCTCGCAAGAAAGACCGCGGCTTGCGCGATATCCCCGGGCATTCCCGCCCGCGGAATCGGCTGGATTTTAGCGAAGGCCTCTTTCACCACCCCGGCGACCCGGTCTGCCTTGGAGCCCTCGAGGCCCGCGTTCTTCCCAAAAATGCCGGTCACAATCGCGCCGGGCGAGATGGTGTTGACGCGGACGCCCTTCTCACCCAGTTCCGCTGCGGCCGAACGCGTCAACGCGCTTACCGCTCCCTTCGACGCGCTATAGATGTGGCCGGAAACACCGCCGCGATGCCCGGCCATGCTGCTGACGTTCACGATGCTGCCGGACTGCTGCTGAAGCATGGTCGGCGCGGCGTGCTTGATTCCAAGACAGACGCCTTTGACGTTCACCGCCAGGACCTGATCGATGGTCCCGACGTCAACCTCTGTGATGCTGATCATCGGCGAGGGAATTCCGGCGTTGTTCACGAGGCAGTCGAGACGGCCGAACCATTCGAGCGTTCGATCGACCATCGCCTTGACGTCGGCCTCGCTGGCCACGTCCGCGCGGACGAAACGGGCGCCAAGGCTCTTCTCGAGCGCGCGGCCTTCCTCCTCGCGGCGCCCGACGATCACGACTTTTGCTCCTTCCGAGACAAAAGCCTTGGCGATGCCTTCGCCGATGCCGCTCGTGCCCCCGGTGACGATTGCGATCTTCCCGTCCAACGCGCCCATGTCAGCCTCCGATTGATTCCAGGCCTTTGCCGACTGCTCAGCCTTTCGCTGCGCCGATCAGCGCCTCCAGCGATTCCCCAAGCCGCCGCGTGCAAACCGTGTCGGCCAGAATATCCTCCGCTGTTATCGTCTTTCCCGTCAGCGAGATCCATACAAACGCCTCAGGGATGAGACGCGCGGCCATCGTGGACAGGATCTCGCGCAAGGACGCCTGCGCGTGAAACGCGCGGGGCGACGTATTGACAAGCGCGGTCGGCTTGCCGGCGAAGGTCTCGCTCGCCACCAGCCAGTCGAGCGCATTCTTCAGCGCGCCTGGAAGCCCATGGGCGTATTCCGGGGCGGCGATGACGAGCGCGTCGCTCACATCGACGAGTGCGCGAAGCGTCTCGATCGGCTCGGGCTTCGGCTTGTCCTCCATGTCATCGTCGGGGTTGAATGGCGGCAGCTTGGCGAGATCGCCGTAGACGAGCACTTTGACGCCCTCAGGCGCAAGCCGCGCCAAGGCTTCCAACGCCGCCGTGTTCGTTGACGCCCGGCGCAAACTCCCGGAGATGGCGAGAACGCGCACAGACTGGCTAGCGGACGGGAAATCGCTCATCGGTCGCCGACCTATGCCCCGCCGACCGGATGGGCGGCAACGTCGCCTCGCTTGCCCCGCCCAGTGTCTGCGATCGCCTCAGCTCAAAGCGACGTTGAGCGCGCTTTCCGGCAGTTCCTGGCCAAAGCAGCGCTGATAGAACTCGGCGACCAGGGTGCGCTCAAGCTCGTCGCATTTGTTGAGGAAGGTCAAGCGAAAAGCAAAACCGATATCCTTGAAGATTTCCGCGTTCTCCGCCCAGGTGATGACGGTGCGCGGGCTCATAACCGTCGACAGATCGCCGTTGATGAATGCGTTTCGCGTCAGGTCGGCGACGCGAACCATCTTGTTGACGGTATCGCGCCCGTCCTTGCGCGCCCGGTGCGCAGGCGACTTGGCGAGCACGATGTCGACTTCCTTGTCGTGCGGCAGATAGTTGAGCGTGGCGACAATTGACCAGCGGTCCATCTGGCCCTGATTGATTTGCTGGGTGCCATGATAGAGGCCGGACGTGTCCCCGAGGCCGACCGTATTGGCGGTCGCGAAGAGACGGAACCCCGGGTGTGGCCGAATGACGCGGCGCTGATCGAGCAACGTCAGGCGGCCCGAAATCTCCAGCACCCGCTGGATGACGAACATCACGTCGGGACGGCCCGCGTCATACTCATCGAAGCACAACGCGATATTGTTCTGGATCGCCCAGGGCAACATTCCGTCACGAAACTCCGTAACCTGCTTGCCGTCCTTGAGCACGATCGCGTCCTTGCCGACGAGATCGATGCGGGAGACATGGCTGTCGAGGTTGATGCGCACGCAAGGCCAGTTAAGGCGCGCGGCGATCTGCTCGACATGTGTCGACTTGCCCGTGCCATGATAACCCGTAATCATCACCCGGCGATTGAAAGCGAAGCCCGCCAGGATCGCGAGCGTCGTGTCCCGGTCGAATAGATAGTCCGGATCGAGATCGGGAACGTGCTCGTCGCTGCCCGAATAACCCGGGACCTCCATATCGGAATCGATGCCAAAAGCCTTTCGCACCGATATCCGGGTGTCCGGCAAACCGGGCGCCGGCTGGGATCCCACCATGGCTTGCACTGAACTCATAGGTCCTCCACGCTCTTCCGCAGCCAGAAGAGAGCGTCCTTCTCATACTCGAATTCCGGGCGCGCGCAAAAAGCGAGCGCTCGCAGCGACATCTTAACCGTCCGAATGGCGCGCCGTTCCACGGGCGCCAACCTTGCAGTCAGACGAGCTTATTGGCGCGCAGAAAATTGTAGGCCTGAATGATCTCGCGCAATCTTTCTTCCGACGAACGATCGCCCCCGTTCGCGTCCGGATGATGGCGTTTGACCAATTCCTTGTATCGCGCCTTGATTTTCGTTGGAGTCGCGTCCCCGCCAAGCTCGAGCGTCAACAAGGCCTTGATCGCCAGAGCGTTGTACCGCGGCGGGGGCTCGGTCTGCGGCGCCTTGCCCTTCGCTCCGCGCCGCCGCGCCGCGCGGGCCTCGGCAAAAACGGATTCATCGACCGGCTGGCCGGCCGCCGCGACGCGCGCGCCCATCCTCCAGGTCGGACGGTGGCCGACCGCGTCGGCCTGACGAAACTTCGCCATCGAGGCGTCGTCCATGCCGCGAAAGTAGTCGTAAGAAGCATTGTATTCCCGCACGTGATCGCGGCAAAAGCTGAAATACTCGCCCTCGCGCTCGCGGCCCTTCGGCGCGCGGAACACGCCTTCGGCCGAGCAGCCGGGGAATGAACAGGGCGTCGTCGGCGCCTTTTCCGGCGCACGCTCGGCCGGCTTGACCCGGATACGATCGAACAGACGAGAGTTCAAATCCATGCCATGACCTTTATGACCGCCAACGCCAACGGGCAAGCCCCAAACGCCCGACGCCAGCAAAAGCCAGCAAATCGTGTGCCGATCGCAATATTCAGCGCCCAGCCCAGCATAAGATACTTAGGGTCGCGATCTGCTTAACGGGAGTGCTCAAGCCGTGATCATGCAAGAGAGAATTGTCGCGCGTTTGACGGCGGCGCTCGATCCCATTCTTCTCGAAGTCGTCGACGAGTCCGATCGTCACGCGGGACATGCGGGCGCGCGCGAAGGCGGGGACACGCATTATCGCGTCCGGGTGGTGTCCGCCAAGTTCGACCATCGTAGCCGAGTCGACCGGCATCGTCTCGTCTACGGCCTTTTGACGGCGGAATTCGCCGATGGGCTGCATGCTCTAGCGTTGGTCACCAAGGCGCCCGGCGAGCCATGACGGCGAATTGGCTCCCCGATTCGTTTGGGCCCTACGCTTTTACGCTTGCGCCTGCCGAAGCCGAAGCCGCAGCCGCTCGCGCGGGACTGCGCACGGCGCTCAAAGGAGGATTGCTGACCAGTCAGGTTGCGCCTCTGACCGCCTTCGCGCTGGTCATGGCTTTTGCGACCGTGCTGGCGCTGACTGGTCTCGTCAGTCGCCGAGCCGGCGAGGCGACAATCATCCTGGCCGCTGCCGCATTCATGATCCAGCGACTGGCCAGTCATTGGCGGATTCGCCGCGCGCGGAGCGATGGGCATGCCGCGATCGGGCGCCTTCAATCGGCTGGCGCTCTCAAGGCCACGTTCGGCGATGAAGTCCTCTCGTTCGACATGGACGGGCGCACATTGAACCTGCGTTACGCCGATTGCGAACAAGTGGAAGATGCCGGCGGTCTCATTTATGTATGGCTGCGGAAGGGCGGGCCCATCGTAGTGCCGACTCGAGCGCTCGCTGGCGCCGAGGAGGCGGCGCGCCTCCTTTCCTGCCTCTCGGCTCGGATCGGGAACGAGCGGCAAACCGCTCGCGCGAATTAACGCGTCGCTATTACTGCGGCAACGCTGCCGACGGCGCGGAATCGGGCGCGTCCGCCTCGGTCTCCGTCGAATTCCGTCGCGTGGGCGGGGTCGGCGGCGTATGCAGCGACGCCAAATGCACGTCGTCGCGGCGCGGCGGCAGCGGCGAAGCCGGGACCTGTCGATCGGGATCGCTTGCCGCGGCGGCAACCGGAGGTGCGGGCTCCTGGCCGCCGAGGTGCAGCCACTTTTGAACGTTCTTGGCGCCGCCGGTGACTCCGCCGAGCATCCCACCGGACTGGCTCGCCGGCGCCGCGACGGCGGCCACCGTCGTTGAAGCGGGCTCCGCCGCAGGAGCCTCAACGGATGCCGGCGCAGCGGTTGCGGTGCGCTTCTTGTCCGCGTCGGCCACGGCGACCTTCACCACCGCGGGCGCTGGCTTCGCCCGGTCGCCGACAACGATCTCTTGCGGCCCGCTTGCCAGCGCCTCCGGGTCGCTTACGTCCTTGTAGCCGGTGAAAGCCGGATTTTGGCCGCCGTCGGCGTAGACCAGATGGATCGGCTTGACGCCGGTCGCGACGAGTTCGGCGACCTTGGTCTCGTCCTTGCCCTCTTTCTCGGCGACGAGCGCCTCCACGTTCTGATCGCGCTTGAGCGCCGGGCACGGTTCGCTGCCGGAAACCTCATCCTTGGTGGTCGCATCGAAGACATAGTGCTTGCCGCAGACCAGGACGGACGGCTCATTCTTGGTGACCTCGAAATGGTCGGAGCCATCTTTGAGGTTTTTCCAGAAATCAATGTTGGGGTCGAGCCGGAACTTGGCCATGTTCTCGGCCGTCATGTGGAACGGATAGGACTGGAGCTGGATCTCGCGCTGGCCGCCTGCGAACAAGTCGCGGGCGATCGCGTAAATGTCGGCGACCTGCTCGTCGGTCATCGAGAAGCAGCCAGCCGACGAACAGACTCCATGCACCATCACATTGCCGCCGGTGCGCCCATAGGCCCGGTCGTAAGCGTTCGGGTAACCCACGTTAAACGCCAGATAATAGTGGGAGTTGGGGTTCATCTGCCCCGGCGTGATCGAGTAGAAGCCTTCCGGCACCTGCATGTCGCCTTCGCGCTTCTTCGGACCGAGCTGCCCCGACCACCGGCACATCGGATAGGTCTTGAGCAGCGCGTATTCGCCGTTCGACTTCATTTTCCAGATTTCGAGCTCAGCTTCCTTCTTGTAGGTCCGGATGATCGTCGGCGAGGACGGCGTCGTGTCGAGCGCCTCCATCTTGGCAAGCGTCGCGCTGGAAATCGGCTGCTGAGATCGCGCAGAGCTCTGATCGAGATAGGAATCGTCGCAGCCCGCCATCAATGCACAGGCTGCAATAGTCAGTCCAACGGCGGTCCCGCGCCGGATGATGGAGTTCATCGATCTCCCCGCATTCGACCCAACTCTTAAGCGCGCGAGCGCCAAAAGTCTACCCGGCTATCAAGAGCAGCCGTCCTTACCTACCCGTTAACGGATTGTCTTCCCAACCGAAATTGCGGGTCGGAATCAAAGCAATAGGGTTAAATTGCGAGCCCCGAGCGGTCACCAGCGGTCGGAAATCGGCGCCAAATCGAAGATCTCGGCAAGCCTCGCTCGAGTCGCCCTTGTCGTTCCTTCCGGGAGCGCAGTACGTGGAAAGAAACGAGCTTCGCGGATTTCCCAATCCGGCGTGCGCTCACCCAAGACCCGGAAGTTTCGGATCACGAAAGCGGCCACGTGGTCACGCTTCGACATTTTGGGGTTGAAGAAGAGTCCGTGCAGGACCGGCGGCCCTTCGAGCGCGATGCACGCTTCCTCCTCGAGCTCGCGTGTAACGGACTCGACGCAGGTCTCTCCGACCTCCACCCCGCCGCCTGGAAAGTGCCAGCCGGAAACGTAGCCGTGTCTCACCAGCAGGACTTCGTCGTCGGCGCTGATCACAATTCCGCAAACGCCAAGCGACATCGGCCGCGTGACGAGGAAGCTCCAGTGCAACACGCGGAGCCTCAGCCTTTCTCCAATCGACGCGGCCATATTGCGGATACTCCCGACCCCATCCAGGATTGTCTTTCCGTTCAAGCAATCTTATTTCCACCCGGTCAATGGCTCGAGGCCTCCTCGCCTTGGCGGATCGCCAAGAAGGGCGCCCGTGGATGAGCTTCGTCATTGCGCATATCACCGATCCGCATTTGAGCCCGGCGCCCATGCCTGGCTTGGCCGATTTGCGGCTCAAGCGCGTCATGGGCTTCATCAATTGGAAGCGGGGGCGCGAACGGCTCAACGACATGGGCCTGCTCAAGCGCCTGGTCGAGGACCTGCGCGCCCAGCGTCCCGACCATGTCGCGGTCACCGGAGACCTGGTCAATATCGGCATGCCGATCGAGTTCCATCGTGCCGCGCTCTGGATGGAGACATTGGGCGAGCCGTACGACGTCAGCTTCGTGCCCGGCAATCACGACGCCTACGTGCGCGCGTCCATGCCATTGCTCGCGACGACGTTCGCGCCGTGGGCCGCCAGCGACGGGGCGCCGGAAAGCACGGCGACCTACCCGTACCTGCGCGTCCGCGGCGAGATCGCGATCATCGGCTTGAGTTCAGCGGTGCCGACAGCGCCCTTGATGGCGACGGGCAGGCTCGGCAAGAAACAGGTCGAGGCCTTCGCAGAACTCTTGCGCCAGACCGGCGCCAAAGACTTGGCGCGGGTGGTGCTCATCCATCACCCCCCTTTGGCCCGGGTCACGCCCCCCTTACGCGGACTCTCGGACGCAGTCGCGTTCGAACGCGTCGTGCGCGACTTTGGCGCCGAGGCGATCCTGCACGGCCATATCCACCGGCAGGCTGTCCGGTCGCTCGCCTCTCGCGCCGCGCGCACGGTCAGCGGCGCGGTGCCGGTCCTCAGCGCGCCGTCGGCCGCCGCGGCCGCTAGTCACCCGCGCTATAGCGCCGCCTATCACCTGGTTCGGCTCGATCGCGAGGGCGAGCGCTGGCGGATCGGCGCCCGCTCCCGCGGGCTGGGGCCAGAGAGCAAAGCGATCGGCGAGCGCGAGGCGCTCGGGGTCTAAGGCCGCCTTTCGGTCCTACGCCAGCGCGACTTGCGAGGCGTCCAGCATCTTTGTCGCGGCAGTCTGGATTTGAGCGACCCGCGTCGCCCAACCCTGTTCGAACTCGGGCATATTGAGACTCTGGTAGAACGCCAGCCTGGCCTGAGCAAAACGCCCGATCAAGTCTCCGACATTGAACTGCCGAACGGCCGCCAGCGTTATCGGGCCGACCGAGCCGTCCTGCGTCACCCCGACGAGCCCTTGCAGCGTCTTCACGGATTCGCCCGGACCGGAGTTTACCCCGAAGTCGAACACCTCGAGATCGAGGCCGGCCGGCAGCGCGCCGCATTGCATCCTGTTCCAGTATGCGGTCCGGTAGATCTCCCTGGCCACGGCGGAAGTGAGCTTCTTGACGTCGTCGGCGGACAGATTCGGGTTGCCCTCATAGGCTCTTAAGGTTGCCAGCGTGACGCCGAAATTGGTCGGCCCGCCCGGATCCGCCGGATTGTCGGAATAGCCGCCCTCCGCCTTGAAGATGAATGGCATGCACGCGTCGAACCGTGACGAGGCTTGTTGATCGGCTGGCTTTGCGGGTGCGGGCGCTTGCACGGGCGCCGGCGCTTGAACCGCCGCCTGCGGCGATGGGACCATCTTGTCCTGCAGCGCCTTTATATTCGCGTTGGCGCGCTCGGCCTGCGCCTGTTGCAAGGTCAGGTTCGCGTCATCTTTCTTTTGCGATCCAGCAGATGATCCGAGCCAGAAATTAACGACCGTGGCGAAGGCCGCCGTCAACGCGCCGACGACGATGTTGATGATCTGGACGATGAAATTGTTCTGATTGTTGGCGTCGACCGGCCTGTCCCAGTAAAGCCAGACAAGCACAAACAGAAAGATGAAGAACCCGCCGATCACGAGGTAGGAGATCGTCGGCGCCGTCCAGGCGATCGTGCGGTTGGTCGACGCCAAAGCCTGAAGCCCGCTTCGCGCTCCCTGCGTGTTGACGAGCGCGTCTTGTCCCTGCTGGCTGGCTTCCGCGTTCTGGGCCTTTGTCGCTTCGAGGGCAAGTTGAACCAGCTTCTGGCGGAGTGCGGCTTTCGCGGGGGGATTCGCGGCGAGCTTCGTTTGCGCGTCACCGGCATTCGTCGTTCCGACAATATCCGCAACAGCCTTGCCGACCTGGTCGGCGAGTTGACCTGTCTTGTCGCCGGCGATCAGTTTGATGATGTCCGGCACCACGCCCGCGGCGATGCCAATCAACGGATTCATTTGCCCCTCCCTCGCAGTCGTCCCCGAATTGCGATGTCCCGATATGCCATAATCCGCCGGCGAGCGTCGTTGTATGAGCTATGCCACAATGCGATCGGAAAGCCAGTTCCATGCGTCGGCGTTCGGGCGTGGCCATGTGCATTTCTGCGCGCGACCTCGTCTTTTCAATTGCTTAGGCTCTTTTTTCTGCAACTGGTGGTTCGATTGCGGGCGACGATGGTCGCAATCGGCGAATAACTTTGTTCCGTGTATCACACTAATATTATGTTATATAATCTCGCCTATCCGTGTTCATTGCTGGGACCTCGGGAGCCTTCTGACTCGCACCGGCCAAGCGTTGCGAGCACGGTCCGGCGGACCGAAGGACGGCTATGTTTCCTCAGCCCTGACCGACCGGCGGGATGAGCTCTCAGGGCCGGAAAGTAGCCCGGACTGATCGTGGACTCCGCGACGAAATAGCGGCAGGCTGCCGCGCGGGCCTACTCGAATCGAATAAGGCGCCGCTCTTTCCCAAAGGGGGGACATTCGATGTCGGAAGCCAGCGACTCTGCGGTCGAGGCCAAAGAAAAAAGCCGGGCGGTCGCGCTCGTCATTGCGGTTCTCGCCCTCATGTTGGCGCTGGCGGAAGCAGGGGCAAAAAACGCCCAGCACCTGTCGACGGAAAAAAATATCGAATCCTCCGACCTCTTCAATTTCTACCAGGCCAAGCGAATTCGCTCGACGGTCGTTGAAACGGCCGCGGCCACGCTCGAAGCGCAGAAAAGCGCGGTGACCGATCCGAAAGCGCAAGAGGCGTTCGAGAAGCAAATCGCCGACTTCAAGGCGACCGTGGCGCGATACGAAAAAGACCCGAAGAAGCCGGAAGACAGCCTGGAAGCGATCCAGGATCGCGCCAAGGAGGCCTCTGAGACTCGGGAATTGGCCAATCGCCGGCTCGGACATTATGAGCTTGGAAGCGGCCTGACCCAGATCGCGATCGTGCTGGCTTCCGCCGCCATCATCACGGAGATCACCGCGCTGGTGTGGCTTAGCGTCGGATTGGGGGCGATCGGCGCGGCGCTCCTCGCCTTCGGTTTTTTCGCGCCGACGGTGTTGAGTTTCATCGGATAGGCGCGCCGGCCAGGAACTTCTCGCCGACCATCGAGGCGCGTCCTTAACGCGCGGGCTCACGGGTTCGAAGCTAGCGCGCTCGGCAAAGCCGCGCGAAGACGCGAGCGCGTTACCGGGAGCAGCTTCTTCACTGCGGCCGAAGCTGCGATCTGGCCTCGGTTGACGAAGGCCTCGTGATTGCGCTCGATTTCATCGAGATCGTAAAGGTAGTTGACCATGATGCCGAAGGACTCGGCGAGCCCCTTTGGCGACAGGTCCCCCTCCCAATCGATGCGCTCGAGCCGCGCGCCATTGCCGAGATGAAAGCGGGCGACCGGGTCCGGGACGCGGCCGTCGGGCCGGCGCGCTTTCAGGAAATAGTGGGCGGCCAACGGCTCGAGCATCGCGCGCAGCCGCGGCGCGACTCCGGGCGCCGTCGGCCAATTGTCCTCAGCCGCCAGTTCAAGCGCGGCGGTCTTCATGGACGCGACGGCGGGATCTTCGGTCGTCTCGAGCCAGGCGCGGAATCCTGGAACCGGAGAGAGGGTGACGAAACTCTCGATCGCCGGCAGCTCGCGGCGGATCTCCTCGACCACCTGCTTGATGAGGAAGTTGCCGAAATTGACCCCCGCAAGACCCCGCTGGCAATTCGAGATCGAATAGAACGCAGCCACGCGCGCCTTGTCCGGCGCGACCTGGGCGCGCTGCTCCGCGAGCAGCGGCGCAATCGCCGCCGGCGGGGTCAGCGTCAGCGCGACTTCGACGAAGATCAGCGGCTCGTCGACCAGCTGCGGGTGGAAGAACGCGTAGCACCGCCGGTCGGCCGGATCGATGCGCCGCCTCAGTTCGTCCCAGTCGCCGATCTCGTGCACCGCCTCGTAGCGGATGATCTTCTCCAGAAGCGCCGCCGGCGAGGACCAGTCGATGCGGCGCAACACCAGAAAGCCGCGATTGAACCACGAACTGAACAGATGGATAAAATCACGATCGACGATCACGAGCGACGGGTTCTGCTTCATGAGCTGGAGCAAATCCGCGCGCATCGCGACCAGCGCGGCGGTGCCGCCCGGCGCACGATTGAGCCGCCGGAAGAGCTCGTGACGACGCGGTTCAGAGGCGTAGTGAACTTCGCTCGCCGCCGCTTCCTCGCCGCCCGACTCGAACTTCGCGACCGCGTCCCGCACCCGATCGCGATCAGGCCCGAAATCCTCGGCGAGGGCGCTGAAAAACGCCGCATGATCGCTCGGATCGAGCGCGCGATAGCGCCCAATGACCTCGGCGGCGAGCGCAACCCCCGACGCCTCGCCCCTGCCCTCGACCAAAGCGCGGCAGTCGTCGATCAATTGATCGACGCGGTTATCCGCATCCTTTGGCCAGGGCTTGATCTTGAGCATGGAGCGGCCGCGCTCGGCGACCGAGGTCAGGAGATCGTAGAAGAAGGCGTTGCTCATGACTTTCCGTCGGCCTTAAGCGCCGGCCAGCGATCGGACGAGAAATATTGTCGCGCAGGGGCGGAAGCAAATCAATTCCGTGGCCGCTTTCTGATTCCCTTACCCGTTTGCTTGCGTTCCTCCTGGCGCGCAACTCAAGGCTCTCGCGGCTCATCCAAATGGCCGCTCAGAACGGCGGCGGGCCGATCCAGCGAGCCCAAAGCTCGCTGAGACGCGTGACCCAGGCCCAATAGACGCCGATTCCGAGCAGAAGCGCCAGCGTGATCGACCCCAGAAGCATCAGAAACAGGCTCAGCAGATCGCCGAGCCGCCGCATGATCCCGCGCCTGGGTCGCGCTCGCGGCTCTTCGGCGACGGGAAGAGGCTCGCTTCCGCCAGCAGGAGGGAAGTGCAAAGCGCGCGTGCGCGGCCTGGCGATCGGCCAGGTTGCCGGCCCGTTCGCTTCTGCGGGTTGCGCCCGCGGCCCCTCGGCCGACGCGCGGCTCGACGCTCACCGCGCGCTCGCGCTCGACCAGGCGGCGCGCGACATAATCGGCGACAGCGGCAACGATCGTGTCGAGCGATTGGCTTTCGGCCATCAGCACGCGGCCTCGGCGCGTGTCCTGAAAGAATCGATAGGTGCGCTTATCGTGCGCCATGTCGACGAACGCGATCATGTCGAGGAAGAGGCGCGGATGCTCGCTCTGCGTCAGCGCCAAATCAAACAGGTCGAGCCCTTGAGGCGCCTGGTCGATGACCGGCTCCAGTACGCTCTCCAGCGCTTTGAGACGGACAATCTCGAGCTCGCGCACCTCCGCGATCGCATCGGCGCGCTCGGCGTTCTCGACCCGAGCCTGCCGGATCGAGGCTAGGAGGTCCGGCTGGACCGGGACGGTCTGAGGCTTGTCGTCCATCGACTCGTATTTTTGTCCGCGCTCTCGGAGACGAGGGTAGCGCGAATCCGCCGGATCGCAAGCTTAGCCGTCCGCCCCGCGGTTTCGGCGCAAATCGGCGCCATTGATCATGCAGCGGAGATTGCCGATAAACCCGGCGCGGCTGATCGCGGCCGCTCTTGCGATGAAGGTTGTAAGCGATGAGCGCCGCGGATCTGATCGAATTTTCCCCCGAGGTCGCCGAGGCGCGCTCGGCCAGGAAACCGATCGTCGCGCTTGAATCGACGATCATCACCCATGGCATGCCCTACCCGCGCAATGTCGAGACGGCGCTCGCCGTCGAGCACGCAGCGCGCGAGATGGGCGCCGTTCCGGCGACGATCGCGGTCATCGGCGGCCGCTTTCGGGTCGGCCTCTCTGGCGAGGAGATCGACCGGCTCGGGCAGCTCAGCGGCGGCGTCGTCAAGGCCTCTCGGCGCGACCTCGCGCTGGTCGCGGCTCGCAACGGCTCCGCTGGCACGACGGTCGCAGCGACGATGTTCGTCGCCGGGCTTGCCGGCATCGAAATCTTCGCCACCGGGGGCATCGGCGGCGTGCACCGCGGGGCCGAGGAGACCTTCGACATCTCCGCCGACCTCATCGAGCTTTCGCGCACCCGCGTCGCGGTCGTTTGCGCCGGCGCCAAATCGATCCTCGACATCGGCAAGACGCTCGAGTTCCTGGAGACCCAGGGAGTCGCGGTCGTCGGCTACCGCACCGACGAGTTTCCGGCCTTCTACGCCCGCTCGTCCGGCTTCAGGCTCGAACATCGCTGCGACGGGCTTCACGATCTCGCCCGCACGATCAGGCTTCAGCGCGAGATCGGTCCGGGCGGGCTCCTGATCGCCAATCCGATTCCTCATGATCACGCGCTGGAAGAAGCGGCGATCGAGGCGCGCATCGCGGAAGCCGTCGCGGAAGCGAAGGCGCAAGGCGTGGGCAAGAAGGAGGCGACGCCGTTCCTGCTCAGGCGCGTGGTCGAACTCTCCGGCGGGCAAAGCCTCGAGGCCAATGTCGCGCTGATCAAGAACAACGCCATGCTCGCCGCGCAGGCGGCGGTGGAGCTCATGAAATTATAACGCTCGGCCTATGGCGCGTTGCGTTCGTGGAACCGTCATCGCGAGGAGGCCTAAGGCCGACGCGGCGATCCAGAGATCGTCGAGCGCCCTACGTTCCCCTGGATTGCTTCCCCCCGGGTCCCAAAGCCCGGGGGTCGCAATGACATTGGCGGCCTGCCCTTATATTTGTGGCTTCCATTCTCTTGGCGTCGGAGGCGTTGCCCATGCAGAAAGAAGAAGGAATTGTCGAAATTCCGAGCCGTCATTCCGTGGATGAGACGGTGGCCAAGCTCGAGGCCATTCTCAAATCCAAAGGCGTGACGCTGTTCGCGCTGGTCGATCACAGCGGCGAAGCTGAAAAGGTGGGGCTGAAGATGCCTCCGACCAAGCTCTTGATCTTCGGCAATCCGAAGGCCGGCACGCCGCTGATGCTGGCGGCGCCGAGCGCGGCCCTCGACCTGCCGCTGAAGATTCTGGTCGCGGAGGATGCGCAAGGCAAGGCGTGGATCTCTTACAACAGCTCGGACTATCTGAAAGAGCGACACGGGTTTCCGGACAATCTCGTGCCGAACATCGCAGTCGTGCAAGCGTTGGCGGCCGCCGCTGGAGAGTAGCGCCCTCGGGCCCCGGCGGCCTTCTGTCATTGAGCGGGGGTGTTGCGGTGGTCCTTGTCGGCCGCGTTGTTGCTTTCCGGAAAAATAAAGCCGTTGTTTTTGAAAGCTAAACCGGTATCGTTGAGCCTCGGGACGCCGCGGTGGCAGAAATTGCAATTCCGCCCAGTCTGTCTTGCAAAATTAGGAGTGGCTTCTGCTTTTGGCGGAAGGAAGGTCAACGCCAAGAGGATGAGTGCTGCGACCAACGCGCCTGCCAGCATGATGGTTCGGAGTTTGAGACGATCATTGCCGGCAGAGTCGCGTGCAAGCACGATTTTTCCCCGCATCAGCGCGAGCCTGGGATACCACTGGCAGCAGCTCCAATCTGCAACTTACCCAATGGTGGCGCAAGAGTGGGCCGGACGGAAATTCCGGGTCCTTTTGCCTCCGCATTTAGGGGCATGCAGCTCCGCTTTCGATAACGTTTCTGTCTCGGCGGCGTGATGACGGACGTCGTTGTGCGGCCGGAACGGCCGCTCGGACCGGCGCGTGACGGTCACATTTAAGTCCCGCGGCTCGGCGGCCAATCAAACGGCGTGGCTCGCCTTTTTCATCGTTCGCCGCGCCGCTGTCCGGTGCTAACCTCGCGCATCGCGAATCACGCCGCTCGCTTGCGCCGTCCGAACTCTTGGCGAATTGCACACGCGGGAGGCCGATAGAGGAAGACGCGCTGCGGCATGACGGCCGAAAACCTTCCACGCTTCGACATCGCGGCGTTGAAGCGGCTCGCGGGAGGCGCCTTCGTCCGCGGCGAAGCCTATCATCGCGAGGGGCGCGTCGAGATCCTCGCCATCGAACCGAGGCGGGTGCTGGCGCAAGTCGCCGGAACGGAGGATTACCGCGTCAATCTCCTTGGCAAGGGCGAGACGATCAAGGGCGAGTGCACCTGTCCCGCCTTCGGCGACTACGGCTTCTGCAAGCACATGGTGGCGACCGCACTGACCGCGAACGAGAGCGATTGCGGCCCCGAGGCGGCAGGCGCCGGCGCGCTCGCGCGCATCCGCGCCCACCTCGCGGGTAAGCCCAACGCGGCTCTCGTCGCGACGATCGTCGAGCTTGCCGAGCGCGATCCGGCCCTGTTCCGCAAGCTTGAGATCGCCTCGGCCGCCGACGGCGCCGACGACAAGACACTGGCCGCGCGCCTTAACAAGGCGATCGACCAGGCGACGGCCACGCGCGGCTACATTGAATATCGCGAGGCCGGCGGCTGGGCCGGGAGCGTCGACGAAGCGCTCGACGCCCTCGATGCGCTCGATTCCAGGCACGACCGCCTCGTCCTCGAGCTGGCCGAGCGGGCGATCGACCGGATCGAAAGCGCAATCGAGTCCATCGACGATTCCAACGGCGAATGCGGCGCGCTGCTCGAGCGCGCGCGGGACATCCACATCCGCGCCGCCCGCGGCGTCCGGCCAGACCCGGTGGCGCTCGCCCGCGACCTCTATGAGCGGGAGACCGGGGACGGCTACGGAACATTCGATGACGCGGCCTGGCTTTACGCCGACGTTCTCGGCGAGGCCGGATTGGCCGAATACCGCAGGCTCGCGACCGAAGCGTGGGAGAAGCTGCCGACACTGACGGGACGCAGCCGGCAGAAGCCGCAAGGCGACTATCACGGCCTCTCGGCAATTCTCGACCGCTTCGCCGAGCGCGAGGGCGATGTCGAGGCGCGCATCGCGCTGCGCGCCAAGGACCTGTCGTCGCCTTGGAAATACCTTGAGCTCGCTGAGTTCTGCCTCGGGCACAAGGGCGCGAGTGAAGCGTTGCGCTGGGCCGAGGAAGGGTTGTGGACGTTCGAGGACGGCCCTTCGGACGCGCGCCTCGTGCTCTTCGCCGCCAACCTTCTCATGAAGGCGGATCGCCGAGGCGAAGCGGAAGCCGTTCTCAAGCGCGCTTTCGAGCGCGCGCCGGATCTTCAACGTCTACCTGCGCTGGCGCGAGGCAGGCGGCGAGGCGGCTCGCGACCAGGCGCTCGCGTCTGGTCGAGCGCCTGGGCGGAGGCCGAGACCGGACCCTCCTTCGGCCATCCCGCCGACCTCGGCGTCAAAATCCTGATGCACGAGACGTCGGTTCGAGATGGCCTGGGCGATGACGCGAAAATATCGCGTCTCGCGGACCGTGAAAGAAGGCCTCGCGCGCGAAAGCGAGGCAGACCATCCGCGCGAGGCTCTGGAGGTCTATGCGCGACGGATCGACGAACTCGCGAACGCGGGCGGCAATCGCGCTTACGAGGAGGCGGCCGGCCTCATCGCCCGCATGGGCCGCCTGCGTGACGCGGCTGAACAGACGGCCTATGTCGCGACCCTCAAGGAGCGCTTCGGCCGCCGGCGCAATTTCGTGAAACTGTTGGCTTGACGCAAATCCTCGCAATCCGCGCGCCCGTGGCGCCGCCATGATCGCGTCGCGCCGCATTCTGGTCATCGGCGACGTGATGACCGACGTCATCGTTCGTCCCGAAGGGCCGCTGGCGCGCGGCTCGGACCGGCGCGCGGCGATCACGGTTCAGCCGGGCGGCTCCGCAGCCAATCAGGCGGCGTGGCTGGCCTCGTTCGGCGTGAAGGTCGACTTCGTCGCCCGCGTCGGCGCCGCCGACGTCGAAGGCGAGACGGCGCGCTTCGAGGCGATCGGCGTTGCGCCCCATCTCGTCGGCGATCGAACCCATGAGACCGGGCGGCTGATCGCGCTCATCGACGCGGACGGCGAACGCAGCTTCCTCACCGATCGCGGCGCCAACGAGGCGCTCGAAGCCGGCGACATCCCCGACGCGCTGATCGAGGGTGCGGCGCTCATCCATCTCTCCGGCTATTCGTTCTTCGCCCCTTCGCCACGCGCGGCCGTGCTCGATGTCATGCGGCGCGCGGGCGGCAAGCCCATCAGCATCGATCCGGCTTCGGCGGAATTCCTGCGCGAGCTCGGAGCGGACGCCTTTCTCAGCCTTACGCAAGGCGCGACAATCCTGTTCCCCAACGCAGAGGAAGCCGCAATTCTCGCGGGCTCGGACGATCCCGAAACGCAATGCGCGCGACTCGCCGCCCGCTACCCGCTGGTCGTCGTGAAGCGGGGCGCAGCCGGCGCCGAGGCTGCTGGGCGCGAAAAGCGCTGGCGTGTCAACGCGCCGAAGATCGAGGCGATCGACACGACCGGCGCGGGCGACGCCTTCGTCGCCGCCTTTCTTAGCCATCGGCTTTCCGGCGCGGACATCCAGCCCGCGCTCGAGCGCGCCGCAGCGGCCGGCGCCGCCGCTTCAGCAAGCGTCGGCGGAAGACCTAAGGCGGCGAGCGTTCATCCCGACCGATAGATACCATCGCTTCTGCGATAGACTTGCAGGGTTCGATTTCTATACCTATCTTCGCCCCCAACACGGTTTCCGATTAAGGCATTCGCCAAACTTCTTCAGTCGCAACACTGGATGAGCGGCAGTATTTCGGAAGCCAAGTCCTATCAGTTCGACCAGGAGGGCAGAATGTCCATTCGTCCCGTCAAGCGCGTGAGCCAGTCCGTCCCGACCATGGAAGGCGCGGGGGTCAAGCTGCGCCGCGCCTTCGGCTTCGGCGACACGTCCGATTTCGACCCGTTCCTCATGATGGACGATTTCCGCGGCGATCGGCCCGAGGATTATCTGGCCGGCTTCCCCTGGCATCCCCATCGCGGCATCGAGACCATCACCTATGTGCTCGCCGGCGAGGTCGACCACGGCGACAGCCTCGGCAATCGCGGCAAGCTCGGCTCAGGCGACGTCCAATGGATGACCGCCGGCAGCGGCATCCTGCACCAGGAGATGCCGACCGGCGACGCCAAGGGCCGCATGCATGGGTTCCAGCTATGGGCGAACCTGCCCGCGCATCTCAAGATGACCAAGCCGCGCTACCAGGACGTTCCCGCAACCGAGATCCCCGAGGTGATCGACGATGACGGCACGCGCGTGCGTGTCATCTGCGGCGAGTTCTGGGGCAAGACCGGTCCGGTCGACGGCGTCGCCGCCGAGCCGCGCTATCTCGACGTCACCGTGCCCGCCGGCAAGAAGAAGCGCCTCGAGGTCGAGGATTTCCGGCAAGCGTTCGCCTATATTTTCGAGGGCTCGGCGATATTCGCCGACTCGTCCGAACCGTTCGGGGCGTTGCGCGAAGCCGAGATCGACGGCGAAGAGGTCCTGGTGCGCGACAAGGTCGGCAACCGGTCGCTGGTCGTATTCGGCGCGGGCGACGAGGTCGTCGTCCAGGCGGGCGACGAGGGCGTGCGCTTTCTCCTCGTGTCCGGCCGACCCTTACGCGAGCCGATCGCCTGGCACGGGCCGATCGTCATGAACACGCAGGCTGAGATTCGTCAGGCGCTGAGCGATTTACGCAGCGGCGCCTTCATCAAGAACTGATAAGAGTGTTCGAGCCGCGCGTTCCCGCGGCTCGAACCGAAGCCGCGAGCATCGCTTCAAATCGAGAGTCCTGTCGGAACGAGGTTTTAATCTTCGCGTTTTAGATCCTGAGCGCGGGCTCGCTCGCCCAGCGGAGCCGAACAGCGATGGCCAATTCAACGATCACGACCCAATGCTGCATCGCCGGCGGCGGACCGGCCGGCATGATGCTCGGATTCCTGCTGGCGCGCGCCGGCGTTCAGGTCGTGGTGCTGGAGAAGCACGCCGATTTCTTGCGCGATTTCCGCGGCGACACCGTTCATCCCTCGACCCTCGAATTGATGGTCGAACTCGGCCTGATCGACGAGTTCTTGAAGCTGCCGCATCAACAGGTCGAAACGCTGTCCGCGCAGATTGGCGCCGAGCACGTCAAATTGGTGGATTTCCGCCATCTGCCAACCCACTGCAAATTCATCGCGCTGATGCCGCAATGGAATTTTCTCGATTTCCTCGCCGAGCGCGGCAAGCGTTACGCAAACTTCGACCTGCGCATGCAGGCTGACGCGACGGACCTCATCGAGGAGAACGGGCGCATCGCCGGCTTGATCGCCAGCACGCCGGACGGAACGCTGACGATCCGAGCCGATCTGGTGGTCGGCTGCGACGGACGTCATTCGACCGTGCGCGAGAAATCAGGCTTCAAGAGCGACGACTATGGGGCGCCGATGGACATCCTATGGTTCCGCCTACCACAAAAGCCCAGCGACAGCGCGGACACGTTTGGCCATATTGAAGCCGGCAAGATGATGATCATGCTGGACCGCGGCGATTACTGGCAATGCGCTTACGTCATTCCCAAGGGCGGAATCGAGCGCGTGAAGTCGGAGGGGCTCGAAGCCTTCCGCGCACGGGTTGTGGAGATGTCGCCGTTTCTCGCCGATCGAGTCGATGAACTGAAAAGCTGGGACGATGTCAAACTGCTCAGCGTCACGGTCGACAGGCTGAAAAAATGGTGGCGCCCCGGCCTCCTCTGCATCGGCGATGCGGCCCATGCGATGTCGCCGATCGGCGGCGTCGGCATCAATATGGCGGTGCAGGACGCGGTGGCCGCAGCCAACCGGCTCGCCGGACCGCTCCGCTCGGGCAGGCTCACGGACGCCGACCTTCAGGCGATCGAGGATCGTCGCACTCTGCCCATGCGGTTCACGCAGGCACTGCAACTCGCCATTCAGAAGAGGGTCATCAGCCGCGTCCTGACGAGCCAACAACGGCCGAAGCCGCCGCTATTCCTGAAGCTCTTCGGCGTCTTTCCAATTCTGCGCCGCATTCCAGCGCGCCTGATCGGGATCGGCATTCGCCCCGAGCATGTGCAGACACCCGAGGCGGCGCCGCCCGCCAAGCAGAGCCCCGGCGTCATCGGTCATCTCTCGAGCGCCTCGGCGTAAACGTTCAGCGTGTCGCGCGCCATGCGCTCGATCGAATAGGCCTCGGCGATCTTCGCCCGCGACCGGCGCCGCACAGCCTCGCGCGCCGAGGCGCCAAGCGAAAGCGCGGCGTGGATCGCCTCGGCAAGCGCCGCTGGCTCGCGGGGCGGAACGAGCCATCCGGTGCGAGCTTCGGCGTCCTCGTGCGGCGGCGCGGCGACGATCTCGCGGGCCGACCCGACGTCGGAGATGATGGTGAGCGCCCCGATCGCGGCCGCCTCGATCGAAGTGCGCGTCACGCCATCGACTTCCGTAGCCGGAAAAACCACGACCGCGGCGCCGATGAACGCCGCTGGCGGATCGGCCGCGGCGCCGACGCGGATAAACATGGACTGGACGCCGCACTTGATTGCAAGCGCGTCCAGCTCGCGCGCGAAGGCCGGCTTCGCCGCTTCGCCCGCCAGCACGAAACGAACGTCGTCGAGGCCCTGGCGCTTGATGAGGGCCGCCGCTTCGATGAGCGTCTGCTGGCCCCGGCCCGGCGCCAGTCGCGCCGGCATGAGAACGATGCGCTCGTGCGCCGCGACGCCCCAGCTCGAGCGGACATCGGACACGCGGCGCCCGCTCACCCGTTCCGGCTGAAGTTTTGAGAGATCCATTCCCGGCCGAACGATCCTGAGCCGCTTGGGAGGCGTGGGAAAGAGGCTTTCCGCACGCCCGGCGACGAATTCGGACGACGCGATGACCGTGTCGCCCTCGGCGACGGCAGTCTCGAAGCTGGAACGCGGACGCGTGCGGATTCCGTCGCCCGGAAGCGAGGTGACGAGCGGGCGCTTCGCCTTGCGGCAGGCTCTGACGGCCGCCCAGGCGGCCCAGCGCGAACGTACGTGCACAAGATCAACCCGCTCGGAAGCGATGATGCGCTGCAGACGGCGCATGTTGAGCGCCATCGCGAGCGGGTTCTTGGTCGCCGCCGGGAAGCGGACGAAGAGGCCGCCGATCGCCTGCAGTTCGCCGGCCAGCCCGCCGGAATCGGTCGCCACCAGCGCCCGCGCGCCGGTTTCCGCGAGCGCCGCGGTCACGGCGAGCGTCGCGCGTTCGTCGCCGCCCGCAGCGAGCGGCGGGACGATTTGGAGGATCGTCCGGCCGGCGAGCGGCGCGTTCGCCCCGCGCCGGAACGGAGACAGAGCATCGAGGCTCACGGCGGGCCCCGCCTCGTACACGAGAGCTTGACCGGCGAGCAATTGACATGCAGCGAGGGCTCCGCCAAGTCCGCTGCGGTCTGCGCGCTCATGCCGAGGCTCATCCAGGCGCGGTCCGCAAGCGGCGTCACCAAAAGCGAGCCTAGTGTGTCGGACGGACAGCCACAGGTCTTCATCGTCGGAAACGCCCCGAATCAACGGCGTATCGCCTTTCGCCGCCGTGCGCCAGTTCGCGACGAAGGTCCAGGCCTTGTTTGGCTGAGCGGTTATCGCTCCGACATGGACTCGACCAAGGCGAGCGCGCTCGACGCGGAGGCCGAGCGGCGCGGTCTGGGCCTCCTCAGGTTCGACTATTCCGGCCATGGGCGATCGGATGGGCGGCTCGAGGATGGGACCGTCTCCCGCTGGCTCGAGGAAACGCTGGCGCTCGTTCGGGCGCAGAGCGAGGGTCCGCAAATTCTAGTGGGCTCCTCGATGGGGGGTTACCTTTCACTGCTCGCCGTGCGCGCGCTGAGCAAGGCGGGGGAAGCCGAGCGCGTGAAAGGCCTCATTCTCATCGCGCCGGCGGTCGACTTCACCGAAGCGCTCATCTGGGGCAAGGCGCCGGACGAGGCGCGGCGCGCGATCATGGATGAAGGCGTGTGGCGCAGGCCCTCGGCCTATTCGAGCGAACCGGATTGTTTCACCCGGGATCTGATCGAGGATGGGCGCAATCACCTTCTGCTGGGCGGCATGATCCGCACCGGCGCGCCAACCGCGGTGCTGCAAGGCATGCGGGACGAAGACGTGCCGTTTTCGCATGCGCTGGCGCTGATGCAGCGCTTCGGCGGCGATCCGGCGACGCTGACGCTGGTCAAGGATGGCGATCACCGTCTTTCGCGTCCTCAGGACTTGCAACTCATGTTCGACGCGCTGGAACGGATGATGTGACCCTGAAGGAGCGATCACTCCCATGTCGCGCCGAAGCGGTGCAGGCTCACGCCGTGAACCTTGAGCCACATTTCCGCGCGGTCGGTTCCGGGGTGGAGACGGCGCGCAAGCTTCCAGAATAGGGCCGAATGATTCATGTGCACGATATGCGCCACCTCGTGCGCGGCGAGGTAATCGAGCACGAACGGCGGCGCGAGAATCAGGCGCCAGGAGAAATTGAGCCCGCCGGTCGACGAGCACGACCCCCAGCGGCTCACCGTGTCGCGCAGCACCATCCGGCGCGGCTTGACGCCGAGCTGCTTCGAATGCCTGGCGACCGCAGCCTCGAGATCCTTGCGCGCCTCGCGCTTGAGGAAATCGGTGACGCGACGCGCCACATGCGGCCGCTCGCCCGAAACGCAGATGAGCGGTCCGCGCTCGCCTGAACTCGAGCCAGACCCCGCCGCGTTCGCCTGGCCGATGCACGATGCGATGATCGACGCCGCGCAAGGGCATGATTGCGCGCGGTTCGAAAGCGACCGGTTGGGGCAGACGCGCGAGCCGCGTGCCGATCCATGCCGCGTGACGCTCGGCGAATTCGCGCGCCGCCTTGAGCGATGAGCGCGTCGGCATCGTCAGCACCACGTCGCGCGACGCGGTGCGAACCCTCAGCGTGAAACGGCGTGACGTCGCGATGCGTTTCAGCGCGACGCGATAAGTCTCGCCGTCATGCGCGATATCGAAATGCGCCGCCTGCTCAGGCGCCCGGCGTTGGAAAAGACGCAACATCCGCCAAGTCCCCAGCGGACGTGTCGAGGCGAAGGCCTATGCCCACGCAGCCAACAAGCCCCAGCCGCCGCTGGCAAATCCTAGTCCAGGCCAGCCCCGAGTCGCCAGAGGTTTTGTTGAAGAAAATGCGCGCCTCAACTCAACCGCAGGCTCGGGGCATGCAGCCGGCTTCAACTGGAGCGGGAACCCGGCGGCGACGAAGATCACGGCGTCGCAGGCGGCGCCGATTTCCCGGTTCGCCCGTCCCTGCCAGTCGCGAAACTCCCGGCCGAGTTGGTGATCCGGCACAATGCCCATGCCAACTTCGTTGGATACGAGGATCGCCGGGCCGGCGAGCCTGGTTATGGCGTCGGCGAGAGCGTTAAGCGCGGGACCCGGGTCGCGGCCGGCCAGCATGAGGTTGCTGAGCCAGAGCGTCAGGCAATCGACAATCACCACCCTGCCGGCTTTCGCGTGCGCCGCGAGGGCCGTGGCGATTTCGATCGGCTCCTCGAGGGTCGCCCACCCCTGCCCCCGGTCGGCCTGGTGACGGGCGATCCGCGTCGCCATTTCCTCATCTCCCGCCGCGCCAGTCGCGAGATACAGCCGGTCGGGACTGTGGGCCTCGGCCAGCCGCTGCGCATAGGCGCTTTTTCCCGAGCGCGCGCCGCCCAGCACGAGCAGGCTACGGGCGATCGTTCGAGGCTCATTCGCGCTCGCCATCTGGACTCCGGGCTCCGCCCATCTGCGCCGCAAGCCCGGGCGGGACGTTTCCAGGGCCCGAGTCCATTTTGCGCTCGGGCAAGCCTTTCGGCTTCAGGCCCGGCAGGCAGACCAGAAAACGCTCCGTGGGCATCCACCAGACCTCGTCGGGGCGATATTTCTCCACCTCATTCCAGTCGAACCCGCAAACCATGTGGCTCATCCAAACCACGCGGCCTGCGTGTTGCAAAACCATCGGAGGAAAAAATCCGCCGGTGAAGGAATCGCCGAGGATGAGAATCGTCGGGCCAGTCTTGTCCGAGGTTTCACTAAAGCCTCCGGCCGCATCGGAAGGTTGATAGGGCCTCTTCCCATAAGGGAGCGTCAGAGGCTCAGCATATTCTGAAACGGTGTCGCCGACCCCCAGCATTCGCGCCAAATCGCCGCCATTGCGCCGAGTCATGGGACCCAGCGCGGAGGCCGGTTCGATCCGCCAATCCGGGTGGGCGTCCGCCTCGACGATGGCGTCATAGGCGGCGAGCGCGCCCCGGAATGTCCAATGCGTATCGTGCATATAGAACGCCGGCCCTTGGGTCCGCGCGGTCTTGATTGCCGGCCGCAGATCGACCGCTCTCACGCCCCTTGCGGCGAGATTGGCGAGAAGCCTGTCGTACTCGGTCGGCTTGCCTGGATTTTGCGCCCAAAGAGGCAGGTCGTCCTGGTAGATGGTGGCCGCGTTGGGCGGCATCGCGACCAGGAAGCGGATTCCGCGCGCATGAAGCTCGTCGTTCATGCGCACGAGCATATCTGCCGCGTCGGCCACCCTCTGGTCGCGTACGAGAAGACCGGCGCTTTGACGCACCGTCTCCTCGCCGAGAAAGAACATGCGCCCGTCGCGCCCGACAAGCACCGTGTCGTTGCCGAAGCCGAGCATCGGTTTGGTCAGTTCCCGATGCGCCGTGATCAGCTTCTGCCGCAAGCCGAAATGGTCCCTGAGGTAGGCGTCGACCGCCGCCGGCAGTGCGAGCCAGCTCGCCCCGGTCGTGGGCAGCCGCGGGGCCGGCGCAAGCGAGCGACCTTCCCTGAAAACGCTCGCGGGACTGTCGGGCGCGACGAAGCCGACCACGAGCGGCGCGGCAAGCAGACAAAAAGCGATGAGCGCGAAAATCCGACGATGGCGCGGCAGCATCAGGTGTCAGTCACCGCGTCCCCCTGCTTCGCCTTCCCGCGAGCCGGACGCCGTTTCAGCGGGGATTTCATTGTCGAACGGCCGCCCGATCTTCCAACGCATCCGCCGGCCGAACGAGACCCCCTGGCGTTTTGTCTTCCCCGCCCCCCTTCTTGGCTTCGGGAAATCCAATGGGCGAGTGCTGGCAGAGAAAAACACGTTCTCCGGGCATCCACCAGACTTCATCAGGCCGAAGTTCGTCGATAACCCGCCAGTCAAAGCCGCAATATTCGTGGTGTATCCAAATCACGCTTCCAACGTGCTGCAAGAGCATGGGCGGAAAAAAGTCCAGGGTCAGCGAATCGCCGAAAATCAGGATCCTGGGGCCCGGCTTATCGAACGTCTCGATGAAATCATTGTCGGGAAGCGGGATTCTCCTCCCATAGGGAAGCGTCAACCTGTCAGTATATTCCGAAATCTTGTCGGAGAGACCGAGGATCTGCGCCATGTCGCCCCCTTTGCGCACGGCCGGCGCCAAGGCTGAGCTCGGGTCCATCCGCCAATCGGGATGCGAATCGGCCTCGACAATCGCGTTAAACGCCAGGAGCGCGCCGCGGAATGACCAATGCGTATCGTGCATATAAAAGACCGAGCCGCCGGAGCGAGCATTCTTGAGCACGGGCCGCAAATCGACAGCCGGAACGCCTTTGGCGGCGAGGTTCGCCAGAAGCAGATCGTATTCGGTCGGCCGGCCTGGATTCTGCGCCCGGAGCGGCAGTTCGTCCGTGTAGACGCTCGAGGCGTTCGGCGGAGGCGCAACGAGAAAACGAATGCCGCGGGCTCGAAGCGCATCATTCATACGCCCGAGCAAATCGGCCAGTTGAGCCACCGCCTGGTCGCGCAAAATGAGCCCGGCGCTCTGGAGAACCATCTCGTTGCCCAGATAGAACATACGGCCGCCGCGGCCCATCAGGACCTTGTAACTGCCGAACAAGGGCTTCGAGAGCTCCCGATGGGCGCGGAGCAAAGCCTGACGAAGGCCGATATGGTCCTGCAGATAGGCGTCGGTCTGCGTCGGAAACCTGATCCAGTCGGCGCTGTCGACTGGCGCTCTCGGCGCCGGCGCGGGCGTGCGCCCGTCCGCGAGGATCGACGCGGCGCCGTCCGGATAGACGAGCCCAGCCACCAGCGGCGCCGCCAACACAAGGAAAGCAGCAACCGCGAAAAATCGACGATACCGGCGCAGCATTCCGGATGACGGTCGCGCGGCGCCAAGGCTGCGGCGCCAGGAGCGATCCTGAAAAAGCGCCGGCCAGCTGACCGGCGGGCTTTTGGCCGCGGCCCGCGAGGTCCAAAGCGTTGACCTTACACCCATTCGAACTCAGAGCGCCTCGGGCCCGTGAAAAATGCGACGCGTCGCGATAGCGCGACGTCCGGGCCATGCGCAACCCCGGCGATTGGGGCGTCGACGCGCCGAGCCATGAGCCCACCCTTAGCCCAGCGGATAGGCCGCCTCAACGACATAGGGTCCGCCGCCCGACCCCTCGCGGGCCGAATAGAGGACGAAGCGCTCTGCGGTGAACGAGTCCGCGAGCAGCGCGCCGCGCAAGGCGAGATAGCTGGCGACAGCCGTTTGGCTCGCGCCGCGCAGCCGCGCCAGCGTCACGTGCGGGGTATATTTGCGTGTCTCGGGTTCAAGTCCGATGCGCCTCAGGCGGCGCTCCTGCTCGGCTTGCAGGTCCATCAGCGCAGGGTCTGCCTTCACCTTGGCCACGATCGCGCGCGGCTTGTCACCGCCAAACCAGCTCAGTTCCTCAAAACGAACGGGCGCCTCCGGCCGACCGATGTCGCTGAGGGCGTCGTCGATGTCGCGAGCCATGTGCGCATCGATATCGCCGATGAATCGGAGCGTGATGTGGTAGTCCTCGGGCCCGAGCCAGCGCGCGCCGACAACTCCGCCGCGCATCAGCGCAAGCTGACCAACGACAGCCTCTGGCAGTTCGAGGCCGGTGAACAGGCGAGGCATGATCGCGCCTACCCGCGCTCCTTGGAGATGAACTGGCGGAAGCGGTCGGAGGTCGAGCCGGAGAAAAGCTCGTGGGGCGGTCCCTCCGCCTCGACCAGCCCTTGATGCAGGAACATCACCCGGGTCGAGACGTCGCGGGCAAAGCTCATCTCGTGGGTCACGACCAGCATCGTACGACCTTCCTCGGCGAGAGCGCGCATGACGCGGAGCACTTCGCCCACGAGTTCCGGATCGAGCGCCGAGGTCGGCTCGTCGAACAGCATCACCTTCGGCCGCATGGCGAGCGCGCGCGCAATGGCTGCACGCTGCTGCTGACCTCCGGAAAGATGCGCGGGGTAGTAATTCTCCCGCTCGGACATGCCGACTTTGGCGAGCAGCGCGCGCGCTTCCTCGATGCATTCCGCCCGCGGGCGCTTCTGCACATGCACCGGCGCCTCGATGAGGTTCTCCAATACCGTCAGATGCGACCACAGGTTGAAGCTCTGGAACACCATGCCGAGTTCGGAGCGGATGCGATCGACCTGGCGCCTGTCCGCGGGCTCGGCTCGCCCGTCGCCGCGGCGGCGCATCTTGATGGTCTCGCCCGCGACCGTCACCACGCCTTCGTCGGGCGTCTCGAGCAGATTGATGCAGCGGAGAAACGTGCTCTTGCCGGAGCCCGACGAGCCCAGGATCGAGATCACATCGCCGTCGTTTGCGGTCAGCGATACGCCCCTTAAGACTTCGAGCTGGCCGAAGCTCTTGTGCATCTTGTCGACCGTAAGCGCTGGCGTCGCGGCAGGCATAGGCGCGTCCTTCAGGTTGGCCTTGGCCTGAGATGGGGCGACAGGCGTCGCTCGAGCGCGAGGAAGCCGGCGCCGATGATGGCGTTGACGACGAAATAGATCGCGCCGGCAAGGATGAGCGGCAGATAAGTGACCAGCGTGTCGTTGCGGATCTTCAAAGCAATGCTCATCACGTCCCATAAAGTGACGAGCGAGACCAGCGCCGTCGACTTCACCATCGAAATCATCTCGGTCGAATAGGCCGGAAGCGCGTGCCTCAGCGCGATCGGAAAGATCATCCGGCGAAACATGAGCAACCTGGACATGCCGCAAGCGCGCGCCGCCTCGACCTGACCATGGGGCACGGCAAGGAGCGCGCCGCGAAAGATCTCGGCCTGGTAGGCGGCGGTGCAAAGCGCGAGCGCCAGCACGGCGCAATTGAACGCGTCGCGCAGGAAGCCCCACGCGAAGCTCGCGCGCACGGCCGGCAGCGAAGCGAGGCCGTAGTAGACGACGAAGAGCTGGATCAGGAGCGGCGTGCCGCGAAAGACCGTGACATAGGCGCGCGCGAACAGTTCGAACGGTTTGACGCCGCTCACCCTCATCCAGGTCACACCCGCGGCGATGAGCGCGCCCAGGACGACGGACAGGAACCAGACTGAGAGCGTGAGCGGCAGCGCGGCGAGAAGGCGGACGAAGGTCTTGGTGATGAAATCGAAGTCCATCGCCGCCTCAGTTCATCGCCCGGCGCATGCCGCGGGTCGCGCGCGCCTCGGCGACGTCGAAAAACCGGGTCGTCGCGACCGTCATCACAAGATAAAGCGCGGCGCCGCCGAGATAGAAGGCGAAGGGCCGATGGGTCGAGCCGGCGCCGACCTGGCTGATCCGCATGAGCTCGGTCAGGCCGGTGACCGAGATCAGCGAAGAATCCTTGAGCGCGACCTGCCAGAGGTTGCCAAGCGCAGGCAATGCGAAACGAAGAACCTGGGCCATGATGATGCGGCGGAACAAGAGCGCCCAATTCATGCCGACGCTCACCGCAGCCTCGAGCTCGCCGCGCGAAATGGCAAGATAGGCGGCGCGGAACACCTCCGCCTGATAGGCGCCCGAGATGACGCCGACCGCGAGCGCGCCGGCGGCGAAGGATGGCACGCCGACGAAGCCTTCGTAACCGAGAGCATGGGCCGTCTCGGTCAGAAGCGTCGACGTGCCGAAATAAACGAAATAGACGACGAGCAGTTCCGGCAAGCCCCGGAACAGAGCGGCATAGGCCTGCCCTACGCCGCCTGCAAGCAGCCTTCCAGAAAGCCGCGCCCAGGCGATGAGCCCGCCGATTGCGGCGCCGATGAGGAGGCCGCAGGCGGAGACGAGAAGCGTCACCGCGGCGCCTTCAAGGAGCGCCAGGCCCCAGCCGCCCTGACCGAAGCCGAAGATCGCCAGATCGCCCACCCCGGCGCCCCTTCAGGGAGCGCGCTCTTTCAACACGAGAGCGCGCTCAAAGCCCTTATTGGGGCGTCATGTCGATCTTGAACCACTGCTCCGAAAGCTTCTTGACGGTCCCGTCAGCGATCGCCGCCGTAAGCGCTGTGTCGAACTTGGCGGTCAGATCCGCGTCGCTCTTGCGGATGCCCATGCCCTCGCCGGTTCCGAACACGCCGCCGATAAATTTCGGCCCGACCACAGCGAGCTCTGAAGCGTCCGGCTTTGACGCAGTCGCCATGTTGGTCGGAAGGTCGTCGAGCGACGCGTCGATGCGGCCCGACTTGAGGTCGAGGTCGCGATCGTCGGTGGTCTTGTATTCTTTTACCGTCGCGACGTCCTTGAGATATTGGCTGGCGAAATTGGCGTGGGTGGTCGAAACCTGCACGCCGAGCGTCTTGCCCTTCAGCGCCGCCTGCACGCCCTTGATTGCGGCATCGCCGGCGGCGGCGTCCTTGTCGAGATTGACGAGCGTGCCGGCGGCGGGCGCCTTGGCGAGCGGGCTGTCCTTCGGCGCGAGGAAGGAGCCGGGCGAAGCCGCGTAGGGCTTCGAGAAGTCGATCTCCTTCTTGCGCTCGTCGGTGATCGACATGCCGTCCATGATGACGTCGAACTTGCCCGCCTTGAGCCCCGGGATCATGCCGTCCCAGTCCTGGGCGATGACCTTGCATTCGAGGCCCGCGCGCTTGCAGAGGTCGTTGGCGAGGTCGACCTCGAAGCCGACGATCTTGCCGCTCGAGTCGGTCAGGTTCCAGGGCTCGTAGGCCCCCTCCATGCCGATAACGACGGTCTTCCAGTCCTTGGCGAGTGCGCCATGCGCAATTGCGAGGCTCGCCGCGAGCATTGCGCCGAAACCCAGCGC
Organism: uncultured Alphaproteobacteria bacterium; assembly: GCA_963833955.1. GTDB lineage: Bacteria > Pseudomonadota > Alphaproteobacteria > Rhizobiales > Beijerinckiaceae > Roseiarcus. The sequence continues at coordinate 73,433 of CAWHZY010000001.1, forward strand.
CCTTGTGAACTTTCGTGCCATCGCTCACTCCCATGCTTCGCGCGCTTCGTGACCTTGGCCAGCGCGTCGGTCACAATTCATACATCGGGCGCGCCGAAAGGGAAGCGCGACGGGCGCCCAAAATCGAGGCTAGCCTGCTTATACCAATTCTATTTGAGCGCAACTCATCGCGCTCAAACCCGCGCAACGGCGCCGGCGCGCATTCGCGCTTCGGCCGTAAGGCGATGATCGGTTCCGATCATCGAGTCTTGGTATTACGCGGCGCCCGCGATCGCGCGCTTCGCAAGCCTTGTCAAAAGCCTGGCCCGCACGAAGACTGCGGCCCGTGAGCGAAAGGAGTGTCGGGGTTGAGAAGAATTGTGCGCGTCCTGTCTGGGCTCTGCGCGTGCGCCGCGCCGGCGCTGGCTCTCGCGGACGAAAGCGCGACGAACGGAGCGATCGATGACGCTTTCGGGGAACACGCGAAATACGAAGCCGTGATCCTCTCATTCCAGAAAGCCGTCGCCGCGCATGATTCCGCAGCGGTCGCAAAGCTCGTGAGCTATCCGATCAGCGTGTCCATCAAAGGCCGGAAAACGACAGTCAGCAACGCGAAGGCTTTCGTAGCGAACTACGATGCGATCATGACCCCGGATATCGTCTCGACGGTCACGGGCCAAAAGTACGAAGATCTATTCGTCAACTCGCACGGCGTGATGTTCGGCAACGGACAGGTGTGGGTCAACGGCGTCTGCAGGGACAATTCCTGCAAGACGCTGGACGTGAAGGTCATCACCATTCAGCACGGCCCCAGGTGACCAGCGGCTCGCTCGCCTCCCTCAAGAGCGAGGGAGGGCGGGAAATGGCGAGCAGGCTTAGGCCGCCGCTTTGATCGAAGCGCCGACCTTGTCCATGATCTCGCCGATCTGGTCTTCGCTCACGATGAGCGGGGGCGTGAGCTCGATCGTGTCGCCGGCCGGCCGGATCATGATCCCCGCATCGAAGAACGCGTGGTCGAGCGCGATACGGACGCGCTCGCCAGGACTGCCGGGGACAGGCGCCAGGTCGATCGCGCCGGTCAGGCCGACGCAGCGGATGTCGACGACGTTGGGCAGCCCCTTGAGCCCCATGATGGCGTCGTACCACTTGGGCTCGAGCGCCTTGGCGCGCTCGAACAGGCGCTCGTCACGATAAAGGTCGAGCGTCGCCAGCGCCGCCGCGCAAGCGAGCGGATGCCCCGAATAGGTATAGCCGTGGAAGAGCTCGATGGCCTGCTCCGGCCCGTTCATGAAGGCGTCGTAGATGGGCTTGCGCGCGATCACGCCGCCCATCGGCGCGGCGCCGGAGGTCACGCCCTTGGCGAAGGTGATCATGTCGGGCTGAACGCCATAGCGCTCGGCGGCGAACGGCGCCCCGAGGCGCCCGAACCCGGTGATCACTTCGTCGAAGATGAGCAAGATGCCATGTTTGTCGCAGATCTCGCGCAAGCGCTTGAGATAGCCTTTGGGGGCCGGCAGAACGCCGGTCGAGCCCGCCATCGGTTCGACGATCACCGCCGCGATGGTGGACGCATCGTGCAGCGCCACAATGCCCTCGAGCGCGTCGGCGAGATGCGCCCCCCATTCCGGCTCGCCCTTGGTGAAGGCCTGATGCTCGCGGTTGTAGGTCGCGGGCAGGTGGTCGACGCCGGCCAGCAGCGAGCCGAAGAACTTGCGGTTGTTGACCATGCCGCCGACCGAAATGCCGCCGAAGCCGACGCCGTGATAGCCGCGCTCGCGGCCGATCAGGCGCTGGCGCGAGCCCTGCCCGCGCACGTTATGATAGGCGAGCGCGATCTTGAGCGCCGTGTCGCAGGCCTCGGAGCCGGAATTGCAATAGAACACGTGATCGAGATCGCCCGGCGCGAGCTCGGCTATGCGCGAGGCCAGCTGGAACGCCAGCGGATGGGCGAACTGGAAGGTCGGAGCAAAATCGAGCTCCGCCGCCTGGCGCTGGATCGCGGCCACGATCGGGGCCCGGTTGTGCCCGGCGTTGCAGCACCACAGACCCGCCGTGCCGTCGAGGATCTCGCGGCCCTCGGGGGTGAAATAATGCATGTCCTTGGCGCGCGAGATGAGCCGCGGCTTCTTCTTGAAGGCGCGATTGGGCGTGAACGGCAGCCAGAACGCGCTCAAGTCATTGGGGACCTCCGCCCGCGGTGCGGGTTTGACGGCGGCGGCGGTGTTCATCGGGAAAGTCTCCTCGGGGCGATCATTGGCGCGGACAATGGCGGCGGCGCCCCGATTTGTCCAGTTGGCGCCGCGCGCCGCCCGGACGCAACCCAAAAGGGGTTAGCCTTGAAATGAGGGGAACGGGGAGACAACCGCCCGGTCAATCGCGATCTACAATCCAGCGCCGAATCTGTAATTCAACATATATGTGATTTTGCTGACTATTCTTAGTCGTTGACAGTGTCCATGCTCCGGCTCAACATTGTGCACCCGTTCTTAGTGCAGAATACGTATATATCAGCTGGTAAGCTGGACGGAGATCATCACTGGAACTGACGCCCAGGCTCGCTAGCGAGCTCTGGCTAGTATTGTCTCGCGGATTACGTATTCCGACATCGTCTAAGTTCAATAATGCCCAGCGGGCCCGCAAGCGGGGCCGGAGGGGGGAAGCATGGCGGCCACGGCGAAGCTTTTTCAGAGAACGTTCATCCAAACCAAACCGGGGGTCGAAAAGCGGCCTTACCTGGAGCAGTTTGCTTCCCTAGCGTTCTCGGCCAAGCCGAATGGCGTCTACAGCGCCGAAATCGAGATCGCCCCAAACCAGACCCCCCCGACGCCTCGCGATTTCGTCGAGCTTCTTATCGGCAGCGAACACGTGGACGCGATTCCCATCGTTCCCGCCGGCACAGATCCGCCGACAAAATTCGAGGACCTGTCGCCGGAGGTTAGGCGCGCCTACGAAATCTACCCGCTCGTCGACGGCGAGACTGTCATTTCTATCAATATGTTATGTCTAGATAAGGATTGGGAGGGCATGCGGCCGGGAACGGTGTTTATCGCCCGCGAAACGAATTTGGCCCGCGCCTATTTTGCCGCCCCAGGCCTGCGAGCGGATCCCCACACGCCAGGCGTCACGCCGGCCTTGTTATTGCTTCGGATTCCCCCCGCTCCGGTCCTCCAAGCCCCAACTGACGGCCCTGACGCCGCCATCGACGACGCTCAGCGCGCGTTCGACCTCCAAGTCTTCTCGATCGTCCTTAACACCATTTCGACCTTGTCGTGGGCGACGCCCGCAGGACCTTTTGTCGCCGCGGGGGCCGCTATTATCGAAGTCATTGTGCAGGCACTGTTCGGCGTAAAATCGAACTTGCTCGGTGAGATACAGAAAATCGCCGACGATGTTGTCGAACGGGTCGAGTATTTCCATGAAATACAAACAATAAAGGAAGAATTCGCCGCTTTGGCGGCGTTTTCCAAGTACACGAAGGATATGCAGACTTACTTGAAGACGAGTGATGTGCAAACCTTCCGACTAGAGCTTACTGAGGACGCAGGGATATTGTTTCAGATCAATAACTCGCTCGGCCCAAACGTCAAAAATAACCTGCTTTCTTTGCAAACCTTACTACTAAGCGACAGTGATCTGTCTGCGACCGAACGGGCTGCATATACGTCGCGTCATCACTGGTCGATCGCCAGTTCGAAGCTAAATTTGTTATTCTTGACGGTGGCATTTCATATTACGGCGTTGAAGTTGAAAATCGTATTGCTCGCGAAACTTTATGAATGCGGGTTCGACTTTAAGGGAAATGCCCTCAATCCGGATAATCCAGAGCCTAATCCTGACAACACATTTAGTTTATTGGTGCAGGAGGTCCGGGATCTTAAAGATAAGCTGCCCGGACTCATCGCCAATGTGAGAGCGAGGCGGATCGGTATGATCACAGAAGGAGAGTCGCATAACTGCGAAGTCGCCCACAGCAATCTATGGAAATGGAAAGCGCAGCGCGGAGAATGGGCTGCGCTATTCAACGAACACGATGCGCTGTTCACCGGGGACCGTTGGGACCTAATGGTCCGCTCGAAAGAAGACAATCCGAGCATCGCGGAATTCGGAGTGCCTGACCGGGAGCACCCTTCGTATTGGACTGGCAAAGGGTGGATTGAACCCGCCCATGTCGACTACTATCCGTGGCATCGGCTTGAGATTCGCGATAGAGCCCTGTACAATGGAAGGGATCCCCAGCAATGGGTTTTGAGCAACTGCGGTACTGGGTCAAACAGATATGCAAAAAATCAGTCTAGATTCACAGACCTAAAGAAAAAATACAATGACAAAATCCTCCGGGAGTTCGACGGCTGGGCGAAAGTCCCCGACATCCTGGGCGCTGGCGTCAACTCACTGCTCGAAAAATGGCAGCCGAAGCTGCCGCAGAAATTCCCGCCCGCCGAGGGGCTTTTATCTGTTCTCAAGTGGGAAGAAGCCGCCGACAAAGACGAGCTCTGGTTCGATCAGACGGTTTCGGTCAGGTATTGGTTTACTATACTGACCTCGATCGGAAAAGAATCTTATTCCGGAAAACCGGGGAAGAATGAGCCAAGACTGACCGAGACCGGATGGATCGAGGTAAAAGGAAGGCGGCATCCGCGAATCGTCGGCCTACCCAAAACAGGCGAATATCTGACTTATATTAGCGATGTTTGCCTGTATCGGCAGTTCAAGAAGGAATATCGCGACAAGCCGCCGAAACTTGGCAAAGAAAGGCGGGTGAAACTTATTACGCGCCCTGAAGGCAAGGACAGCTTCTCCGGAGAGTATATCGACACTGCGTCTACAAAGTTCGACAAGGACTTTTTCTCCACGCTTTGACTTTCGGCGAGAGCCAAGTTCTTCGTTTCACCAGGGAGGCACGCAATGCCAAAAAACCGGGAAAAGATAACCAACGACCAAATTCAAGAACGTAGCGATAAGATTAAAAGCAATGATTCTGAAATCCAAAGAAAACTAACAGAGTCGCTATTTGAAAATGATCAAGAGAGATTGCGAGAAATTGACCAGGAGATCAGGAATCTACAATTGGATTCCTCCCTGTTGAAGTTGGAAAAGCTGGGTCTTGAGCAATTTCAGGCGCAGCAAGGAAAGCAAGCAGAAGCGACCAAGATTATACGTGAAATACAGATTGCGCATGACCGTGTTGAAACTCTGCTCGGCCGAATTTCCGATCAGGCTGATAAGATTGAGGGGATGAGATCGCTCTTGGAGGACAATAAAACCAAATTTGGTCAATTTAAGGAGAAACTGGAAACATACGTTGACAAAACCTACCCAAACGGTGAGGCCTTAAATAAGGCGCTGCATGGGGGTGGTCTTTTTCTTTCTCTCGCTGGGTTAGTGTTCGGAATTGCCTGTCTTGTGTATGCGGTCAACGGTGCGAAGAGCACGAAGACAACGCCGGTATTTAAGGAAAGCGGCAATTCGGCTTCGCCGGGTATGGATGTCGTCGCGTTGGGCGAGATTCCACGAGACCCGAAAGACATGAACGAAGACCAGCTTGAAGAACTGATGCAGAAGCTGATCGTGGACAGGGGCGTGATCGCTAGCGGCGAAGTGCCCCAGAAGAGGCTATGGCAAAATCTTGCTGGCGTCGCGGACAAGACCGAAATCGAGGATCAGGATCTCGCGCTCATTCTCCTGCAGGAGGCGGCGTCGGGTCTACCCGGAACCCGCGAATTTCTCTGGCTGGACCCGAGCGAGGCGAAAGAACAATACGACGCGCTCAGAGCAGCGTACAAGAAATCGGAAAAGCTGTCCGATGTCTATCTCGCCGCAACGAAGATCGAATACAATGGCGAGGAAGTCCCGACCTTTCATACGGCGTTGCTGTTGCAATGCGCGCTTGATAGGATCCATCACAACTCGCTGTTCCCCGACGTCCCCACGCCGGCCGTGGCTTAAGGGGATAGAGCGCCCGGCGCAAATTGGGCCGAAGGTCTTCGGCTTAAATGAGTGGTTGAACTGAAATCATTGCATCGCGCCTGAAGGGCCGCCTCGGGCGCCAAGCCTAAGGCCCCTTGCCCGGCCAGCCTCCGCTGAGCGCCGGGCTCACCCCCTCGGCGAAATAGCGCCGCCCCAATAGCTCGGACTTTCCAGCCGCATTCTGGCGCGGGCGCCGATGGCCTTGGCGCTCCTTCTTGCCCAGTTTTCCGTGCACGGTCGTCGCTTTTCCTCAGAGTCAGCGCCGATCCAGCCCATTTGACTAGAAAAGAAGCTCCCCGATTCGCCGGGGCCGCGCTCGTGAACCCGACCAATCCAACGCCCGTGACAAATCCTGACAAAATCACTATTGCCAGACGCAACGAATGGTTGTATTAACCATATGATACAACCGTAAGGGACAGCCGATGACGGTGGTGGAACACACAAATGTTCAGGCTCAAGTCGGTTTCGGACGCAGCGGAAGCGGCGGATTTCAAGTCTGACTCACAGAGAAGTAACCAGGGGCGCGGACATGTGGACGGATGCGGCGATTGAAACTCTGAGGCAAATGGCGCTCGAAGGGAAAAGCGCGAGCACCATTGCTGCGGCGCTCGGCGCGCCGTCGCGCAACGCCGTGATCGGCAAGGCGAACCGGATCGGCGTCAAGCTCACCGGCAACATCCATTGCCTGGCGCCGCGAGCGTCCCGGCCAAGCACGGAGCGGCCGCGGAGACCCGCGATCGCCCGCACCGGCGCGCCTTCATGGAAGCGAGTCGCCGTTCCCGCTCTCCCGCGCGAGCGAAAGCCGGCCTGGGCCTTCGCCCAGGCCCAGGTCGGGGAGATGTTGAAGGTCGGGCTCGAGGAGATCGGCGAAAGCAATTGCCGATGGCCGATTGGCGACCCGACAAGCGAGGAATTCGCCTATTGCGGCATTCAGACGGCGAAGGGCCGCTCCTATTGCGCCGGTCATTGCCGGATGGCCTATAAGCCGCCGAATTCGCGGGTGTGGGACGGGCAGCGTTACGTGGCCCTCGAATCGATGGCGGCTGCCTAGAGCCGCAACGCGCGGCTTGCTTTCAAGGAGTCGGACGGGGGCGCGCGCCCGCGCGAGCGGAGGCGTTTCGCGTGGGCGCGCGATCTTTTTGTCTGCAACTGCCGTCTCTCGCCGCATCGGCCCTATCCTCAAGGGATATCGACCGGGCGTTTCTTGGGGAGTTCCATCATGTCGAACGCGTCCGTGAGTCGCCCGCTCGGAACGGCCATGGTCGGCGGAGCCATCGCCATGGCGGTTCTCGATCTCCTGGTGCGGAAGAACATCCTCACCGTCGACGACGTGCAGGGCGCCCTGACGACGGCGCAAAGCTCGCTCATCAGTTCTCCCGCCGTTCATGGCTCCCTCGACGGCGCCAGAATCATCGGGGAGATGAAAGACCTGTTCGCGCGGCGTGAGCGCGGCTTCCTCAACGAGCTTCGCCGCTAAGACGTTTTTCCGCGCTCGCCGCGGGGCCCCGCGAAATCACCAAAACCGGCGACCCCGCAGCGGTCCATACGAACCGCCTGGCGCCTAGCGAAACGAGCATCCCCCTGCCCCAAACCGGCACGGGCCGCCCTGACCCTCGGTAACCTCCCAGCAACCTTAAGCCCGGATAAACGAATCGGTTCGCATTGTTCGCTTTTTGTTAAGCGGCGACGCGGGGACGTGAACTCTAGGCACGGGCGGCTTGCTTCGCGTATGGGTCGTTCGCGGTTCGGATGGGCTCTTTCGGTCGCCGCGCCATGGTGCGTGGCCTTCGCGGTGCTCGTGTCGATCACCGCGGAAGCCGGGCAGGAACCGACCGAGCTGACCAGCGCCTTCGCCCGCAGCGAGTTGATCAGCGTCCCGAGCAAGGTCGGCTTGGGCGGCCTCGCCGCGCGGCCGCTGCGCACAGTGGACGAAGACGGCGCGCCACTGCCGATCGTTCAGGCGCGCACAATGGTCGGCGACCCTGGCGGGCTCACGGCGGATGAAGACGAGAGCGAGCCGAACGCGGCGCTGAAGCAGCCGGGGCGCGCGTTTCCCGCCATCGATCGCGGCGCGAAGGGCGATCCGGTTTTCAGCGCTCCAGGCCTCAACGCGAAACGCCTCGACGGCAAGCGTTCGGCGGCCGAGCCCTATGGCGACAAGTCGTGGCCGCGCGGGGTCGAAGATCCGCGCGACGACGAATTCGACCCGAGCCATACGATGAGCCCGCCCCGGCCATCTGACGACGAGGCGGAGCCTGCGGCGACCGCGTTCGAGGACGGCGCGACGCCGGCCGCGCCGCTCGAATTTGCGCTCAACTCCTCTTCGCCCACCTCCAGCGACGGAATCGTGGTCGTCGTCGAGGCCGATGGCTCGGGCGTGACGACGGTTCCGCAGATTGCTGATACGGACGGCAAGCCGAACTATGCCGCGCTCATCGACCCGAAAGACAGCGCGCGCCAGATGCGCTGCCTTGCGGAGGCGATCTATTTCGAGTCCCGCGGCGAACCCGAGGAGGGCCAGGCGGCCGTGGCCCAGGTGGTGCTCAACCGCGTGCGCAGCGGCATCTATCCGACCACCGTCTGCGGCGTCGTTTATCAGGACCGCAACCGCCCGTTCGCCTGCCAGTTCACCTTCGCCTGCGAGGGCAAGTCGCTGCGCGTCGAGGAGCCCGGCCCATGGGCGGTCGCCACCCGCATCGCCCGCGATGTGGTGAGCGGCGCGAACTACAATCCCAAGGTCGACATCGCCGTGAACTACCACGCCAATTATGTCGCGCCCTTCTGGGTTGGTTACTTGAAGCGGGTCGACCACATCGGCGCCCACATCTTCTACGCCATGCGCGACGGCGTGAACTGGGCGCCGGGAGCGCTCAACGGACGCGGCGATCGTCCGCCCCTCGCCAATTGATTCCTGGCGCGCGGCCGACTGAAACGATCGACAGGGGCGCTTCGGCGGCCGACCGCGATTGGGTCGCGGACGCCGTGCGCCTGATCGAAGCCGACTTCAACCGCTCCGCCGACACGCATCTCATCCGGGTCGATCTGCCGCGCCTCGCGGCGGCCGGCGTCGACCTTTATCTCAAGGACGAGTTCGAGCCACCCTTCCGGCAGCCTCAAGCACCGCCTGGCGCGTTCCCTCTTTCTCTACGGCCTCTGCAACGGCTGGATCAGGCGCGGCAAGCCGGTGGTCGAATCCTCATCCGGCTCGACCGCGATTTCGGAGGCCTATTTCGCTCGCCTGCTTGGTCTGCCCTTTGTCGCCGTCGCGCCGCGAACGACGGCCAAGCCGAAGATCGAGGCGATCGAGTTTCTCGGCGGCGAGGTGCGCTTGGCCGAGCCGGCGCAAATCTATGACGAGGCGCGCAAGGTCGCGGAGGTGTCCTGCGGCCATTACATGGACCAGTTCACTTATGCCGAGCGGGCGACCGATGGCGCGGCAACAACAACATCGCCGAAAGCCTGTTCGCGCAGATGGGCCTCGAACGCTACCCTGCCCCGGCCTGGGTCGTCGTCAGCGCCGGCACGGGCGGCACGTCGTCGACGATCGGCCGGTACATGCGCTACAGCCAGCGCGCGCCGGCCGCGACGCGGCTTTGCGTGGTCGATCCTGAGAACTCCGTGTTCTTCGATTCGTACCGCACCGGCGACAGGGGCTTGCGCATCGAGAGAAGCTCACGGATCGAGGGCATCGGCCGTCCGCGGGTCGAAGCATCGTTCATCGCCAGCGTCATCGACCGCATGATCCGCGCGCCCGATTCCGCGTCGATCGCAACAATCCATTGGCTCGAGACGATCATCGGCAGAAAATGCGGAGGCTCGACCGAACCAATGTCTATGCCGCTCTCATCCTTGCGGAGGAGATGATCGCCGAAGGAAGCCAGGGCTCGATCGTCACGCTCATTTGCGATCCGGGCGAGCTTTATCTGAGCACCTACTACAATGCCGACTGGATCGCGCAAGAGGGGCTCGATCCGCGCCCATCTCGTGAATGGCTCGAGCTTTTCAGCGCTTAAGCTTGCGATTGCGGACGCGTCGAATCTCGTCCGGGGGCTTCTCCGCACCGCACTGTCCGCAAAGCGCGCTCCTGCAACTTCAATTACGGGGTTCGAAGGGCTTCATGCGCAATTGCGAAAGGCGGAGAGACGGGGCAATGTCGCGCAGCGACGCAAAGGAAACGATGAAGAAGTGCTAGGGATGGCCGACGGCGGCCAATGGTGAAGCGCTCGCGGTCTCCTTGAGACCAGTCGTTCGCGGTTTTTGAGGCCGCGCTTTGCCTTGTGACCAGCGGAACGGCAAACGAGGACGGCGAGAAGGGCCGCGCCCGGGTGCTCAATTGGCGGACGGTAGGAGAACTTGATGGCCGAGCCTGCGACCTGGGACGTGTATGTGATGGAGTATGCGCGCTCCAAAAATCAGCCGTGGGTCAACCTGATCAGCGGGATGTACGATGAAGGGGTGGTGGATCTGCCCTTCTCCTTCATCTTCGCTCAGAGAGGCGACGATCGCGTTCTCATCGATACAGGCTTCATGCAGGAAGAGCACGGTTCGGGCTTTTCACGAAAATTCGGGATCCCGACCTGGATCTCGCCTTTGCGGATGCTGGCCGAGATCGGCGTGCACGCAGACGCGATCAACGCGATCTTTGTCACCCACGCGCATTTTGACCACATGGGATCGATCGCCGAATTTCCCCACGCGCACATCTACATCCAGAAGAGCGAGCTTCTCTCGTGGTACGAGGCCTTTGCTCTGCCGAAGCGTTTCGGTCACCTGACCGCCATAGTCGACCCAGACAACATCCGCACGGCTCTCGACGCCTCGATCGCTCATCGCGTCACGCTGATCGACGGCGACAAGAACGATGTGCTGCCCGGGATTCATGTGCGGCTCGCCAGCGGTCACACGATCGGACAGCAGTTCGTCATTCTGGAGACGGCGGTGGGGCGCCGGGTCCTCTCCGGCGATTGCGTCTATTCCCGCCGTCAGTTCACCGGTCTGACCGGCGACGGCGTCTATGTGCCGCTCAACAATGCGGTCGGAAGCGTCTGGGAGCAGCTCAAGTCAATCGACAAGATGAACGACGAACTTGGCGGCGACCTGTCGCGCCTCGTCGTCCTGCACGACACCGAGCGCTGGAAGGGCCTGCCGGTCGTCAAGGAGCTCGAGGGCTTTCGCATCGTCAAGGTTGCTTGATGGAGCCCCGGCTATTCCGGTCGGCTTGAATCCCAAGACCGCAAGCTGATCATCAATCGTCATTGCGCGCATCGACCGCCATGGGATGCGCGGGGTCTCATACCAATTCTATTTGAGCGCGACTCATCGCGCTCAAACCCGCGCAACGGCGCGGGCGCGCATTCGCGCTTCGGCCATAAGGCGATGATCGGTTCCGATCATCGAGTCTTGGTATAAGAGCCGAATTTATGCCGAGGCGCCGGTCTTGATGATCGTGCCCACATGCTCGCCGCGCAGCGCGGCGGTGAGGCGGCCGGGGACGAGGCCGTTCACCACCTGCACGCGTTCGAGATGGCGCGCTGTGCCCATGATTTCGAGCAGCGCGCGGTCGAACGGCAGCGTTCCCTTATGCTTGGCGAGATCGGCCGCGCTCGTCTCGCGCAGCATCTTCGCTTTCTTGCCGTCCGATCCCTTCGGATCGGAATCGTAGACGCCGTCGACGTCCTCGACGATGGTAAGTCCCGCGGCGCCGAGCGCGTCAGCCAGCAGAAAGGCGCCGGCGTCAGCCCGGTGAGGGGGCAGGCGCGAGCCGGGGAACTCGTGATGGTGATAGGGAGGAAAGGCGCTGCCCACGACGGCGCGGGCGGCGGAAAGGTGAATCGCGAGCTGGTTCGCGATCGCGCCATGCTCGATGTAGGAGACGCCTTCGGGCGCCAGCAGGGCGGCGAGGATGTGGCCGTTCTGCCCCGCTTCGCTCGCGGCCAGCGGCGCGAGAGACCCGACCGGAAGGCCGAGGTCGAGAGCGACGCTGTAAAGGTGACGCGCGCGAATGCCGGCGCCCGTCAGAATAAGCAGACGATGCTCCTGCATCAGCTTGCGCAGTTCCTCGACGATGGGGAGGATCGCGTCCGCGCCGCGATCCATGATCGAGCGGCCGCCGATCTTCACGACCTGCACCCAGGGCAGGAGCCGGATCGGACGCCCGCCCGCCACTGGACGGGTGAGATCGGAATCGAGCAGCGTCTGGCGCGCGAGCGGCGAGGCGACATGCTTGGCCGTATTGGAGCGTTCGGTCATGTCGGCCTCACTTCGCGGTGATGATGGTGCCCACATGCTCGCCAGCGAGCGCGCGGGTCAGGTTGCCCGCGACGAGGCCGTTCACGACCTGCACTTCGTGGATGTGGCGCGCGGCCTTGAGAAGATCGAGCATGGGGAATTCGAGGATCGAATCGTGCAACCCCTTCGCCTTCATCTCGTCCACGGTGATCTTCGGGATGAATTTTGCGGTCTTCGATGTCTTCGGGTTCGCCGTGTAGAGGCCGTTCTCGTCCTTGACGAAGATCATCGCCTTGCAGCCGAACTGCTCGGCGACGAGGAAGCATCCGGCGTCCGTGCGATAGGGCGGAATCACCCCCTCGGGCGCGGGCCGTGTCCATAAGCCATAGGGCGGCATGCCGCTGAACACGACCGCGTTCACCTCGGCAAGGTAAAGCGGCACGGCCGAGAGCCCGGCGCTGCTCACGGACGAGACGCCGTGCTTCGCCATGAGCTGGCCCAGCATCTCGGCGTTCTGGTCCGCGACCGAACCGCCCAGTTGCGACAGCACGCCGGCTGGCAAGCGAAGCCCCGCCGCGATCGAATAGAGGTGGCGCGCGCGTGTGCCGGCGCCGGTTCCGATCAGCATCTTGTGCGTCTTGCGGGCGGCGACGATTTCGTCAACCAGCGGATAGACGGCCGCGCGGCCGCGATCGATGACGCTCTGCCCGCCGATCTTGATCACGTTCGCGTCGGGCAGGATTCGAAAGTCCGGCGCTCCATCCGCCTTCGCTTGCAATTCGGGATCGCTGAGCGATCGCTCCATCAGAAGCGCTTCGAGCTCCGACGCTTTGCCGGCCATGGGATCCTCCCTCTCCTGGGTCGCGAAAGCCAAGCACGCGCGGGAGCCGGTGTGCAAGCTCCGTGGCGGATCACGCCGGCGGAGCCTCAGCCAATGCGGCGGCTCGTCCTGGCGAACGGCGACGCGATCCTATGGCCGCGCCAGATTCCACCGGGACGGCCATGCCCAAACTTTTCTCTTATGGGACGCTGCAGCGGGACACCGTGCAACCCGCCGCCTTCGGCCGTCGCCCCACAGGCGACCAACCCCCAGGTCTTGACGATTGGCCGCCTTGCCTGAAATGCCGGCTTCCACCATACTTCGCGTGAAGGTTGCGGATTCCGCGCCGAATACGGGCTGCAGGGGTTTAAAAATCCCTGGCCGCGCAGGGTGCAAGGGAGCGACAAGCCAAGCTCATGGATACGCTCCAAGCCGAGGCGGAAACGCCCAGCGAAACGGAAAAGGCCATTTTGGCGGACGTCCGGGCTCGCTTCGAGACGACCGAGAACCCGAGGATCCGGCAACTGATCCTGGGCCTGATCGACCACCTTCACGCGTTCGTGCGCGAGCAGAAGGTCACCTGGTCGGAATGGGAATATTTTATGGGCTTCCTGGCTCGCGCGGCCGCGGTCACCAAGGACGGCCGGAACGAGTTCATCGCCCTTTCCAACTCGATCGGAATCAGCATGCAGGTGCTCGCGGCGTCCCAGCCGAAGCCCCCTGGCGCCACCATCCCAACCCTGATCGGACCTTTCTTCATCGACGACGCGCCGGTGTTTCCGATCGGCGCCGATATCGCCGGAGGCGCTTCCGGCCAGCCGCTCTACGCATACGGCCGCGTTCTCGACACGCGGGGTGAGCCCGTCTCGGACGCGATCCTGAACGTTTGGCAGTCGGATGATCGCGGCCTCTACGACGTGCAGGACAATTTCGATCCAGAGAAGATGTGGGGACGCGGGCGCATCAAATGCGACGCCCAGGGCAATTATGCCTTCTGGAGCGTGATGCCGACCGCCTACCCCGCGCCCATGGACGCCGCCCTCGGCGACCTGATCCGCAACACGACAGGCCGTTACTGGCGACCCGCGCATCTCCATTTTGCGGTTGAGACCAAGACCGCCGATGCGCTCGCGACCCATATTTTCGTCCGCGGCAGCGAGCATATCGATTGCGACGTGGCCTTCGGCGTGCGTCCGGCCTTGATCACCGATTTCACGGAACATGCACCGGGCGTGGCGCCCGACGGGCGCGAGATGAGCGGCCCTTATCGCACGCTGAATTACGACTTCGTCATGACCCGGTCCGGTCGCTGACCGGGCTTGTGCGAGGTTCGCATCGCGAACATCGAAACTTCGAGCGCGTTGAGCGATGGCGCGATCCGACTGCGACGCTTTCGATAGAAACGCCAAGACGCGGCGTCTGTGAAAGCGCGCCCATCAGGCTGCCGGTCGGGCCAGTCACTCGTGCGGGTTTGGCAGCGCCGGTTTGGCGGATGGCGTTTGTCGCCGCCAGGGTCGCGAGCGAGAGGAATCCGAGACACGCATGCCGATGCTTTTCTCCTACGGAACGTTGCAGCAGGAGGAGGTGCAGCTCGCCACCTTCGGCCGTCGCCTTTCAGGCGTGAGCGACGCCCTCGTCGGCTATCGGCAGTCGATGGTGGCGATCCAGGATCCCGAAGTCGTGCGCACGAGCGGCAAGGCGCATCATCCGATCGTCGCCTTCACGGGGAAAAACGAAGACCGCGTGGCCGGCGCGGCGTTCGAGATCACGGACGCCGAACTTGCGCGGGCCGACGCCTACGAGGTCGCGGCTTACGTGCGGGTCAAGGCGCCGCTCGCCTCGGGCCTGGAAGCGTGGGTCTATGTCGACGCCTGCGGCAAGCCTCCATCGGCGTAAGCAGCCGCGCCTTATGCCGGCGCGATTAGGTCAGAAGTGGTAGTTCACGCCGGCGGTGATCACATTCGCGGTGAAACGCGACACGTTCGAGATCGGCGGGTTCAAGAGATACGTCGTCGTGCGGCCGCCGAGATCAACATAAAGATATTCGATTTTCGCGCTCCAGCCGGCCATGAGTTCGACTTCAACTCCGCCGCCCAGCGTCCAGCCGCCTCTCGTCTGGCTGCGATTGTCAGTGGCGACGAATGAGCCGACAGCCGCGGTCGCGTTCGTGTCGACCTGGCCAAGCGCGCCACCGCCCGTGGCGTAAAGGAGCCAGTTCCCGAGCGCATAACCAACTCGCGGTCGCAGCGTTCCGAGCCAGGGGAGGCTCTGCGCATAGCTCGCCCCGAATGCCCCGCAGAGCGACGGGAGACAGGGCGCCGTGCGGCTGCCCCGCAAGCCGCTCCCATCGAAGTTCGCTTCGAGCCCGAGGACCCAGGGACCGGTCTGCCAATTGTAACCGGCCTCGCCGCCCCCGACGACGCCCTGAAGCGGCGTGTTGAAGGTCGGAAGCCCAAAACCAGCGATCGTGAAGGCGTTACGGCTGGAGCCAAAAGCGCCGCCGACATTGAGCCCGGCGTAAAAGCCAGTCCAGGTCGGCTGGGCTTCAAGGGGTGGCAGTTGCGGCGCCGGCGGCAAGTCGGCCGCGGCGGCCGCGCTCCCGAGCGCAATCAGCGACAAAGTAGCGATGAATATGCGGCGCATCGGAATTCCCTCTCGCGCCCAAGCTACGGGCCGGAGGCTTAAAAATCTGCAAATATGGCTAACGAATTGCGAAGCGGCGGAACTCGCGCGTTTCCGTGAAACGGATCGCGGTCCCAAGACCTCATCCCTCAAGGAGCAGCGCCACAGGCGGCACGCCTCGAAGGCGGTTTAGCAAGAGGCGCGCGCTGGAGCATCCTTCGAGGCGCCTGCTTCGCAAACTCCTTGAGGCAAGAGTCGAGACACGAGCTATGCTGGCTTCTTGAGGCGTGAGGCGCGGTTCAGTAAGTCAGTCTGATCGGGACCGACTGGGCGCCGCCCGCATAGTCAAAGGCGGCGGACGCGAAGGCCGGGGCGCCCATGTGCGAGGGCGGATTGCGGGAGAATCCATAGCCTTCCTTCGGCTTGCCGAACATGCCGTACTGCATCTGCGTCTCGTTGTTCTGGGCGTGGAACGCCGCGACCGCATAAGTTCCCGGCCTCAGGCCATTGAAGACGCAGGTCGCCTGTCCCCCTTTGATCTTGGCGATGACGCCTCGGCTTTCCTGTCCGGCTTTGGGGAAGGCCTCAGGCCCTGCGTAAAGCCCGCAGCGCACGACGCCGTCGTCGTTGCGAAGACCTGAAACTGGCACCGAAACCCGATCCGCCGCTTGAGCGCTCGCCGCGCCCGTGACGGCGGCCAATCCGAAAAGCAGGGAGGTGATGACGAAACTGCGCATGGAATGGCCCTTGCCTAAAGCCCAACCTGCACATGTTCTAGCCCGCCCCGATTTCAAAACCGTGAAGAAGGTTTCAACAAACGACGCCAATGGCTTCGGATTCGCGCGGGCGAATACGGGGTCGCTGCCTAGGTAGGGGTCAAGCGACCGCGGCGACGCGAGTGGTTGCTGCATCATTTCAGTCTGGGAAAGATCAGGCGCTCGCGCGCTATTGACCCCTAGATGTCGGTTTCGCAGCGACCGCGCGTGCGCCCGTCGGAAGCGGCCGAAAACGCTAAGCCGGTGGTAATTAACCCGCTGCAACATGTCAAAGCATCCCGATTTGACGACGCGCCGGCGAACTCTCGTTTCCGGCAAGAGGCTGACTTGAACAAAAGCCCTACGATCCTGAGCCAAATGGAAAAAGGGAATGGCTTCACGGCCGGGTTTGACTATCTTCGAATTGGACTGGCGCTCGCCGTGCTCATTTGGCATTGCGGCATTCTGAGCACAGGGTCGGCTGCGCTCTATCGCGCCGCGTGGGGCGGGCCGTTTCGCTTCCTCCTCGCAATCATTCTGCCGATGTTCTTCGCGCTGTCGGGGTTTCTCGTCGCCGGCAGCCTCGAACGAACCCGCGCACACCAGTTCGTCGTGCTTCGCGCGCTGCGGCTCATCCCGGCTCTCGCTGTCGAAGTCACGCTCTCGGCGCTGCTCCTTGGCGCGTTTTTCACCACCCTGCCGCTCCGGCGCTATCTGCAGAGTCCGGAACTCGGCGCTTACTTCGGCAATATCGTCGGCTTCGTGCACTTTACCCTGCCTGGCGTTTTTGAGCGCAATCCGGCGCCTGGCGTGGTCAACTCCCAGCTCTGGACCATTCCATTCGAGCTCGAGTGCTACGTTGTTTTGCTCGCGTTATCGGCCGTCCTGCGGGATCGGCGCGGCTTTGTCGCGCTCGTCGTCCTGCTCTCGCTGGTTGCGACCGCCCTCTCGGTCTTCCTTGATCCCGTCAGCCGGTTCGAGACTATTCCGGGGCGGGCGCTTGTCGTCTCGTTTCTTGCCGGAGTTTGCCTCCATCTCTATCGCGACAAGATTCCGTGCTCGCCAACTTTTGGCGTGCTCGCGGCCCTTCTCGCCGCGGTGCTGCTGCAGGTCCCCAACACCTGCTATCTCGCGGCTTTTCCAGTCGCCTATCTGACCGTCTGGCTCGGGCTCATGCGTCCGCCAAAAATTCCTTTCGGCGACCTCTCCTACGGCGTCTATCTGTTCCACTTTCCGATCGAGCAATCGCTCATGCAGATCTTTCCTGGCGTCGGATCCTGGTGGCGGCTCGCTTTGCTGGCACTGCCCTCAACCGTGCTGTGCGCCTGGCTGTCATGGAACCTGGTCGAGCATCCCATGCTGATCCGCAAGAAACATATTCTGGCCGCGGTCGACCGCGCTTACGGCGCCCTCGCCCGTCAACTGCGTCCCGCTCTGGCCGCCGGCGAGAGGGGACAATGATGCCGGAGTCCCGGGCAAACTCCCGCTCTCTCTCAGCTCGCTCCGGCGACGGCTTTTGGCAAGAGAACGCTGACGATCAGTCCGCCCGATCCGGGGGAAGCGTTGGCGAGCGAAATCTGCCCGCCATGGGCGAGCGCAATGTCGCGCGCGATCGACAGGCCGAGCCCCGTGCCGCCGGTCTCGCGATTGCGTGAGGCTTCGAGCCTCTGAAACGGCTCGAACGCCTGCTCGAAAGATTTGGGAGGTATCCCCGGTCCTTCGTCAGCGACAACGACGATCCAGTCGCTCGCGTCCTCGCGAAGAGAGACGCGCGCCGCGCCGCCGTAGCGCAAGGCGTTGTCGATCAGATTCGAGACCATCCGCCGGATCGCGGTCCGCTTGCCGAAAGCCGTCACGTGATCAGGCCCGTCATACTCGGCCTTCGCGCCCGCATCGGAGGCTTCGTCGCAAAGGCTGATGAGGATCGACGCGAGGTCGAACGAGGCCGACGCATCCGCGCTTGCATCGCCTTCCGCGAAGCTCAGCGTCTCCGTCAGCATGTCGCGCATCGCATCGATATTGGCGAGCATGCCCGCGCGCAATTCGCTGTCGCCAATGAACTCGGCCTGAAGCCGAAGCCGCGTGAGCGGCGTGCGCAGATCATGCGAGATCGCGGCGAGCATATGGGTGCGCTCGCCAACGAAACGCTTGAGCCGCGTCTGCATGGTCTCGAAGGCTTTATGAATCGCGGCAAACTCGCGGATCGCGGGACGTGGCGTTTCAATGATTCCGGGCGACCGCCCAAGCGCGTCGGCCGCCGTCGCCAGCTGCGAGAGAGGCGCGATGAGGCTCCGCGCGGTCAGGACCGCGATGGCGGCGATAAGGAGCGTGCCGATGAAGATGAAAGCCAGCGACCGCATCAACCGCCTGCGTTGAGCCCTGAAGCTCGGCTCAATCGTAAGCCAGCGGCCGTCATGGAGATCGGCCGCGATGAGGAAGATGGGAGGCGCCAGCAAATCCTCGCCGGATCGAAGAGGTCCGCTCGGCAGAGCCGCGGAAGCGTCGGCCGGCACCACCGGAATGGCCTCGTCCGATGGTCGCATTCCGACGGCCTCCACGGTAGGAGCGGCTGGGCCGCCGAGTTCGCTTCGAACGGTCGCCAGCACCCTGTTCAGCGGCCAGGGAGGGTCGCTCGTTGCGCGACGAGGCGGCGCACGGTCGAACCGAACGGAAAGAGATTCGGCGTTCGGCAGGTTTGCCAAAACGCTCGATGGCTCAGTCGCCCCCGCCATCGCATTCTTGATGATTTCGACCGCCGAGCCGCTCAGCCAACGCGCGCTATAGAAGGGGTGGAAATTGGGCGGGTGGGTGAGGAACACAAGAGTCACAAGCACCTGAATGGCGATGACCGCCGCTGCGATCGCGGCGCCGATCCGTGCGGCGAGGCCAAGTCGCCCAATCAGTCCATTGATCACGCTGTCGGCCTTATCGCCTGAACGAGGCTCGTGAAGAGGTAGCCCCCGCTTCGGATCGTCTTGATGATCGCAGGCTCGCGCGGATCGGCCTCGATCTTTCGTCTGAGCCGGCTGATCTGCACGTCGATGCTGCGGTCGAAAGCGGCGCTCGACCGCCCCTTCGCGAGATCGAGCAACTGGTCTCTTGTCAGCACGCGCTGAGGCCGCGCGACGAAGGCCATGAGCAGGTCGAACTCGCCGCTGGTGATGTCGACGACCGCGCCGCTCGGGGAGCGCAACACCCGGCCGGCCGGCTCCAATCGCCATCCGTTGAACTCGTAGGCCAGCGGCGGATCGTCGCCATCCGGCGCGACCTTGGCCGCGCGGCGCAACACCGCCTTGATTCGCGCGGCCAGCTCGCGCGGGCTGAACGGCTTGACGACATAATCGTCCGCGCCAATCTCGAGCCCGACGACGCGGTCGACCTCCGAGCCCATCGCGGTCAGCATGATGACCGGAGGCCCATTCTGCTCGCGCAGCTTCTGGCAGAGCACGAGCCCGCTGTCTCCAGGCATCATGAGATCGAGGACGACGAGGTCGAACCGGCCGGCCTCGATCGCCTTCATCATCTCGCGCCCGTTGGCCGCCTGGGTGACCCTGAAGCCATGTTCGGCAAGGTGCTTGCCCACGAGTGCGCGAAGCTCGCGATCGTCATCGACAACCAGGATGTGAGAGGCTGCGCCTGCGCTCAAGAACGCGCTCCTAACCGAACGAATTCCGGCCGCAATTAGGGGACGCCCGATGATGAGGCCAGAGGGAATTTGTAACCGAACATTTCAGCCGCTCGAACGAGCCGGTGTTTTGTCATCGTCTGCAACAATAAGGATATTTGCCGGAAACACCGCGCGGCTAGTCAAGAGGCTCGTGCAGTTGTTTGAACCGAAGAGGCGAACCATGGCATTCGTATCAACCCGGGCGACGCGAACCGCGGTCTTTGTTATCGCCCTTTCCGGCGCGGGCCTTTGGGCGCTGAGCGCCATGGATGCGAAGGCTGATCCGCCGTCCGTGGATGACACTTCCCCGTGCACGGAAGGGCGCGCCCTGTTCGCCGCGAAGCTCGCTTACCTCGAGGCGAAGATCGCTCCCGAACCCAGCCAGGAGGAAGCCTGGAAGACTTTCACCAGCGCGATGCGAGCCTCTGCCGGAGCGGTCGACCGCGCCTGCGTCGAAGACCCTCCTCGCCCGCTCTCCGCCGATGCGGGCGAGCGGCTGAAACGGATGGAGAGGCGCGCGGCGGCCATGCAGGCGATGTTCGGCGCTATGGCGGACGCCTATGTCGCGATCGCGCCCAACCTGACGGAAGCGCAGCGCGACATCCTGTCGCGAAACATCGTTCCCTCCCGGCCATTCGGGCGGCGTTTCTTCAGCGGAAAAGGTCCTCGCTCCGGAGACATGGCCCGGAACTGCGGCCCGGGCGAGCCGGGATCGCACGGCTCAGCGCAGCCTCCGGGAGCTTCGCCCTTCTGATCCCCCTCGCTCGCCGTCCCGTCTGGTCAGACTGAGAGAGCCCACAATGTCTGGCCGAACCCCGCGCGACCCCGACGCCCGCAGATCATCCGGCCGCCCTTGCCGAAGCCGCGCCGACCCGGCGGCTGTCGGTCATCGGCGAAAAGCCGAATCGCTGTGGGCGCGAGTCAGTTTCGGTCCAGTTCCGATGTTTATTCCTGCGGAGGGAATTGGCGAGGGCAGCGATGAAGACCGTCCATTTTCTTCGCAGACTTGCGTGTGCGCTCGTCCCGCTCGGCGCCCTCATGGCCGCGACGCCCGCCGCGGCCGATCTCGTTCTCGATTTCGAGAATGACCGGCCGGACGCGTCAACGTTGCCGGCCTACATCACCTTTACCGGCGCCCTCCCAAGCCAATTCGCGGCGACGATCGTCGGCACGAACGGCACCCCAGTGGTGGAGGGCCAGAGCTACACCCTTTCCCAACTTGCCGCTGGGGTGGATGTCACCGACCTCCGATCAGCCCGGGTTTTCGTTTCTCTCGGCTCTCCGCTGCACGACCTCAGCCCCGCCAATGAATGGGCGCCCAACGTCAACGCCCCGACCATCGGGGGCGTGGCGAACCCCAATTTCCTGACGAGGCTGGACAAATACGAAATCACTTACACGCCGGCGAGCGGCACGCCCGGCACGCGGCAATATGTTGCAGCCGGCGGAGGCGCCAACCTCAGCGCGAGCGATTTCTTTGGCATTCCCCTGCAGTTGCAGACAAAAGGCGGCGCTCAGCCGACGACGCTGACTTGGAACTATAACGACGCGGTCAACACCGCCGCGGTCTTCCAGGCGCTCGGCGCCCTGGAGAACTTCCAGACCGACACGTCTTCCAACACCCTCGGCGCCATCGTCGCGGGCGGCGCGAACGGCGTCACGATCAACACGCCCACCGGACACTTGAACGGCGTGGTCCGCGTCATCTCGCCAACCAGCACGAACGGCGGGACGACACCGTACCCAAACTTCACCAACTACATCAGCCATATCGAGTCCGCTAATATCCAGACCACGATCGCCGGCCAGAACGGACAAATCACGAAAGGCGGCCCGTTCCAGAATTATAGCTTCAACGCCTCCATCCCGAGTACGGGCGCGAACGCCGGCGGCGTCGTCATGACAGGCACGGTGCAGTTTGGATCCGGACCGGCCACGGCCATCACCATCACCGTCTCGCCGACGGTCATGACTTCGTACGCCATTTACGGCGCGAATCCTGCCTACACCTGCACCACCAGCGCCGGCGCCTGCAGCGCCGTGATCAACGCCTCGGGCGTGGCCGCGAAAGCGGTCGCCGATTATTTCGCTGGACTGAATTTCGGCTTCATCGGGAGCACCGAGAAAAACCCGAACATGCCGGGGACGACAATTGGAAAGTCGCCCTCGTACACATGGTACGGCAATCCGCCGGTCCCAAACCTGCAAAACCCTCCGCCCCCCATAAAGCCGCTTCCGCAGAGCGACGCCTACGCCGTCGCGCAGCCTCAGTTCTTTACGGGCGAGCCCGGATACAACACGTACGCCGCCTATCTGAACGGCGGAAGCACCCCGGTCACCGACGCCTACGGCTTTCCGTACACAGACCGGATTTCCAGTCCGTTGGCGCCTCTGGACGACAACACGGTGCTCACGATGACCATCCTGCCCGACGATGGCGAAACGCCTCCGTCCGGCTGGGTCATCACCGTGCCCGCGCCGACGACGCAGACCTTCGCGGATCTGCTCGTCGGCCCGACCCCGTCCTCGATGCTCACGGTCACCGGCGGCGGCACGGCGATTTTCTCGGCCGCGAACGCCTATTCGGGCGGCACGACGATCATCGACGGCACGACGGTCGAGGTCACGAACTCGAATCCGGGAATCTCCTCCTCGATCGGAATCGGGTTCCTCACGC
Source organism: uncultured Alphaproteobacteria bacterium (assembly GCA_963833955.1). GTDB lineage: Bacteria > Pseudomonadota > Alphaproteobacteria > Rhizobiales > Beijerinckiaceae > Roseiarcus. Next base: position 96,151 of record CAWHZY010000001.1, read on the forward strand.
TCGACAACGGCATCCTTGAGGCCGGCGCGAACAATCTTGTTTTCAGCAACGTCGTGACGCTGACAAGCAAAGGCGGGACCTTCGACACGAACGGCAATACGCTCACCTGGAATGGCGTCATTTCAGGCGACGGCGAACTGACCAAGGTCGGGGCTGGAACCCTGATCCTGGGCAGCACGAACACCTATGCCGGCGGCACCCTCGTCGACGGCGGCACGCTCGGGCTCGGCGCGAACAACGCCCTCGGCACGGGGCCCGTCACCATGCAGCCGGGCACGACCTTGCAGTTCGAGGCAAGCGGAATCGCGCTTGAGAATTCGATCGTGCTGAACGCCAATCCGACTTTCGACACGGGATCGAACGCGGACGGAATCTCGGGCGCGATTTCAGGCCCGGGCGCGCTCACCAAGATCGGCTCTGGAACGCTGATCCTCGCCGGCTCGAACACCTATGCTGGCGGCACGTCTCTCAACGAGGGCGCGCTCGGGATCTTATCGAACAGCGCGCTCGGCACAGGCGCTCTCGCCATGGCGCCCGGCACGACGCTCCAGTTCGATGCGGACGGGCTCACGCTCACGAACGCGATCGTCCTGAACGCCGATCCGACCATCGACACCCAAGCGAACACCGCCACGATCTCGGGCGTTATTTCGGGCTCGGGCTCGCTCGACAAGATCGGCTCGGGAACGCTGATCCTCACGGCTGCGAACACCTATTCGGGCCCGACCGACGTGCAGGAAGGGACGCTCGGCCTTCGGGGCTCGCTCGCCTCGACCGTCACCGTGGAATCGGGCGCAACGCTTGGCGGAACAGGGTCCGTCGGCGGGCTTGTCGCCAATGGCGGGGCGACCATCGCGCCCGGCGTGCTCGGGCCTTATGCGAGATTCACCGTCACGGGCGAAGCCTCCTTCGCCGCCGGCTCGACCTTCGCGGTCGATGTCAATCCGGCCGGAAAAAACGACAAGCTCGTCACGGCCGGAACGACGACCCTCTCGGGCGGAACGGTCGCGGTCGACGGCGCGGGCGGAACCTACCTTCCCTCGACGCGCTACACTCTTCTGACCGCGCAAGGCGGCGTCTCCGGGACCTTCTCCTCGCTTTCGACGAGCGGGGACCTCGCGACCCTGGTCTTTATCGATCCCACGCTGAGCTACGACGCCAATGACGTCTATCTCGGTTTCTCCGTCCTGCCGTTCGTATCGGCGGCGCAAACGCCGAACCAAGCCGCGACCGCGCTCGCTCTCCAGGCCCAGCCGGTCGGCTCGCCGCTTTACAATGCGCTCATCAGCCAGACGGCGGCGGGCGCTCTGAACGCCTTCAACGCACTTTCGGGCGAGATCCATGCGAGCGCGGTCGGGGCCGCCTTCGATGACACGCGGCTGCCACGCGAAGCGGTGCTCGACCGGCTCGCCGAGAGCTACGCCGCGCCATCCCCGAGCGGCGCCAAGACCGTGCAGACTTATGGCTTCTCGACACCGACCCAGGTCTATTCCGCCTGGGCGCAGGGCTTCAACTCCTGGGGTCATCTCGGCGGGAATGGCAATTCCGCGACGGTCGGCAACGATATTGGCGGTTTCATCCTCGGCGCCGACGCGACGCTCTACAGCCGCTATCGCCTCGGCGTCGCTGGCGGCTACGCCAATTCGAACATCTCCGACCCGTCGCGCGGTTCGTCGGGGACCATCTCGGCGACCTATATCGGGCTCTACGGCGGCGCCAGCGTCGACGCGCTGCAACTGCGCGGCGGCGCCTTCTACGCCAACAATCACTACGGCTTCGATCGCTCGGTGTCGTTTCCCGGCTTCTACCAGACGGCGGGGTCGGGCTATGGCGGCGACACGGCCGAGGTCTTCGGCGAGGCCGGCTGGCGGATCGCGGTCGCCGCGCCGGTGGTCTCAGCCGCGTCGGTCGAGCCGTTCGTCGGGGTCGCGGGGGTCGATCTCCATACCGCGAGCTTCAGCGAGACGCCCGGTCCGGCCTCGCTCATTGGCGGCTCGGAGAGCGCGGGCTACGGGATTACAACGCTTGGGCTGCGCGGCGACACGACGATGTTCGTAACCGCGCCCCTAACGCTCAACGGCATGATCGGCTGGCAGCATGTTTACGGCGCGCCGACCCCGAACGCGACGATGGCTTTCGCCAGCGCTCCCTCGGCTGCGTTCTCGATCGCCGGGGCGCCGATCGCGCGCGACGCGCTCGCCCTCGAACTCGGCGTCGACCGCCGCCTGACCTCGAACATCAAGCTCAGCGTCTACTATTCCGGACTCCTAGGCTCGAGCGCCAGCGACAACGGCATCAAAGCCAAGCTCGAGGGGACCTTCTGAGCCGCTGAACGTCCCCCTTCCAGGTATCCCGCCTGGCGGCAGCGGCTATCGCTATAAGCGCCGCGACATTCTATTGCATTAATCAGAAATTATGATTATCATCCTCGACGATGGCGAAATCTTCCAATAGCCGGCCCACGAGAAGGACGAGCAGAGACAGTCGCGAAGCCAACTCGAACCGCCGTTTGCAACCGGAGATAGAACAGAGAACAGTCTTTATTTGAATCGGCCGTAACCCATTGAAAAGTCCCGATTCGAAAAAATAAACGCTAGTAAATGAAAGCAAATTAACTAACGTTTATGAGCGTTTATGAGCGTTTAAGAGCGTTTATGTTTTGCGGATTCGCCCATCAGGTTGCATTCGCCAACTCCACCTGGGCCACGGGGCGCGCGACCCGGGATCAGGCCGCGAGCACGCTCTCGGCCGGCGTGTAGGGAAGCCCGTGCGCGGCCGCGACCGGCTCGCAGGTGAGCTTGCCGTCGTGCACGTTGAGGCCGGCGCGCAGGTGCGGGTCGTCCTTCAGCGCCTGGCGCCAGCCCTTGTCGGCGAGCGCGAGCGCGAACGGCAGGGTCGCGTGGTTGAGGGCGAAGGTCGAGGTGCGGGCGACCGCGCCCGGCATGTTGGCGACGCAATAATGGACGATGCCGTCGACGACATAGGTCGGATGCGAGTGGGTCGTCGGCTTCGAGGTCTCGCAGCAGCCGCCCTGGTCGATGGCGATGTCGACGATGACCGCGCCGGGGCGCATGGTCTTCAGCATGTCGCGGGTGACGAGCTTGGGCGCCGCCGCGCCGGGGAGGAGCACCGCGCCGATCACGAGATCGGCGCTCCGCACCAGATCGGCGATCGAGGCGCGGGTCGAGTAGACCGTGCGCAAAGCCGAGCCGAACTCGGCCGAGAGGCGCTTCAGGGCCTCATGCGAACGGTCGATCACGGTCACGGAAGCCCCCATGCCGACCGCAATCGTCGCCGCATGGGTGCCGGACACGCCGCCCCCCAGCACCAGCACATTGGCGGCGGCCACGCCCGGCACGCCGCCCAGCAGCACGCCCCGCCCGCCCTGCGCCTTCTCCAAGGCATGCGCGCCGACCTGCGGCGCGAGGCGCCCCGCGACCTCGGACATCGGGGTCAGCAGCGGCAGGCCGCCATGGGGGCTGGTCACGGTCTCATAGGCGATGCAGGTCGCGCCCGACGCCATGAGGTCGCGCGTCTGCTCGAGGTCGGGCGCGAGATGCAGGTAGGTGAACAGGATCTGCCCTCGGCTGAGCCGCTTGCGCTCTTCCGCCAAAGGCTCTTTCACCTTCACGACCATCTCCGCTTGCGCGAAGACATCCGGCCCGGTCGGGACGAGCTTGGCCCCGGCGCGGACATATTCCTCGTCCGGAGATCCGGACCCGAGGCCGGCCGCAGTCTCGACGATCACTTCATGTCCGTGATGGACGAGCTCGGCGACCGCGGCCGGGGTCATGGCGACCCGGAATTCGTTGTCCTTGATCTCCTTGGGAACGCCGACGAGCATGGGCCTCACTCCGAGAGCGCGCTTAAAAGCAACTCGAGAGGTTATCGCAGGAAATCGCGGGTTGGGACACTCGCTTTGGCTTGAGGCTTGTCTCTCTGGTATAAGCGGCCTTCGACTCGCGGCGGCGGCGCGAGGCCCATGAATCCGCGGGAGGTCTGGAGGGGCATGCGTTCGATCGGATGGCTCAAAGCGTTGGCTCTCGCCGCGGGCGCGGCGTTGGTTTCGGGATCGGCCTATGCCGGAACTCTCGACCGCGTGGGCCAGGACAAGTCGCTGCGCATCGCCTACCGCGAGGATGCGCCGCCGTTCTCGTTCACCGACGATGCGGGCCTGCCTGCCGGCTTCATGATCGATCTGTGCAAGTCGGTCGCGAAGCATATCGGCGAGCAGCTCAACATCAACGATCTCAAGGTCGCTTACGTTCTGGTGACCGCGCAGAACCGCTTCGACGCGATCGAGAACGGCAAGGCCGACCTTCTCTGCGAGCCGAGTTCGGAGACTCTGTCCCGCCGCGAGCACGTCGACTTCTCGATCCCGACCTTCGTCGACGGGGCGAGCCTCCTCGTCAGCGGCGACGGGCCCGCCGACTTCGGCGCGCTCTCCGGCAAGAAGATCGGGGTTCTGGCCGGCACGACGACTGAGCAGAGCCTGCGCGACACCCTGACGAGCGCCAATATCAATGCGGAAATCGCGCCTGCCAAGACTCACCAGGATGGCCTCGCCATGCTGGATCAGGGGGGAGATCGTCGCCTATTTCGCCGATCGGGCGATTCTCTCCTATCTCGCCTCCAAAAGCAGCGACGCAAGCAAGCTGCGTCTCGCCGACAATTACTTCTCTCTCGAGCCCTATGCGCTCGCGCTGCCACATGGCGACGAGGATTTCCGGCTCGCGGTCGACCGGGCGCTGAGCCGCATCTACCGTTCAGGCGAGATCGCAATCGTGTTCGCTCACACCTTCGGCAACGAGATGCAGCCGAGCGACACATTGAAGACCCTTTATGCAATTTCAGCCTTGCCCGATTGAACCGGCGGCTTGAGCGTCAAAAGGTGGTGACGTGACCGAGGTGAGGCCCGACATCGCGACCATGCCGTTCGAAGCGGCGCTCGCCGAACTCGAACAGATCGTCGATCAGCTGGAAAAGGGCGCGGTCGCGCTCGACGAATCGATCCGGCTTTACGAACGCGGCGAAGCCTTGAAGAAGCGCTGCGACGAGCTCCTCAAGAACGCGGAAATGCGCATCGAGAAGATCACGCTTGCCGCGGACGGGGGGTTCAAGGAAGTCGTTCCCCTTGACGACGACTGACGAGGACGGGGTCGCATCGCGCGGCGGATTGATCCACTCCAAACGCCGAAACGACGCGTCTTGCGAAACGCCTTGTTAACGCTTTCCGCTCAACGTGTTGAACATTCCTTAACTCCCGGCCCTGCGTTCCATCGCGAACCGGGCCCCGGGACTGAGCGCGGAAGCCATGCGGACAGTAGCGTTTGTGAGTCAAAAAGGCGGCTCGGGCAAGAGCACGATTGCTTCGTCCCTGGCCGTCACGGCGCATCAAACGAACGAGACAGTCTGCGTCATCGACATGGATCCGCAAGGCTCGCTCACGAATTGGGCCAGGGTCCGCGCTGCCGGCGACATCGAGGTCCTCGCGTCTGGAGCCGCCCGGCTGCCAGCTTTGCTCGCCGCGCTCGAGCGCCGGGGCGTGACGCTTGCACTCCTCGACACGCCCGGCGCGGAGGGAGCAGCGTCTTCGGCGGCGATGCAGGTCGCCGACCTGAATATCGTTCCGTCCCGCCCAAGCCTGTTTGATTTATGGGCGAGCGCTCGAGCGCGCACGGCGCTCGAGGAGATCGGGGCCAGGTTCGTGTTTCTGCTCAACCAATGCCCGCCCGCCCGGCAGACCGCGCGGGTCCAGGACGGCGTCGAGGCGCTGGAAGAAATGGGCGGGCTGCTCTCCCCGCTGATCCTTGCCCGGGTCGACTACCAGGACGCGGCTCGCCGAGGCCGGGGCGTGACCGAGCTCAATCCATCGGGCGCCGCCGCCCAGGAAATGTATGGCCTTTGGCGCTCCATCACGGCTCGCCTGGCGCCAGCCAAGGCTGGGCCCCCCGCCCGGAAGGCGGCGTAAGCTCGGGGCGCGAGCATCGCCAGTTAAAATCGGGGCGCTGACGCCAATTCAGCCGAAGCGTCGGCGCGTCCGTCGCAAAAAACTTTACGGTACTAACATTCGCGGATAGGTACACGCTCGTCGGTCATTCGGATCGACCTGAGGGCGCAGAAATCTTGCTGTCCAGAACACTCGACAGCCTCGCTGTCCTGCTTCCGCTATGTCCTGGCCTTGCGTCAAGACCGCCTCGGCTTGGCACGCAGCCGGCCGCGAGAAAGCGCGTCTATGGGCCTCACCCGTCGGTGCTTGACGGTACGTACAAACTGCTCGCCGCAGAGATTGTCTGGTCCTTGTGAACTCCTGGGCCCACATCCTTTCGAGGTCGCCGGCCGTCTGATGAAGTTTCCAAACGAATTGCGTCTTCGCTTGGAATTTGCGGCGGTCTGGCTGATGATTGTCCTGGCGCGCGCGATGCCTCTGCAGATGGCTTCGTGGCTCTCCGGAAACCTCTGGCGCCTCATCGCGCCGCGCCTCAGTCGGCAAAAGCGCGCGCTCGCCAATCTCGAACTGGCCTTCCCCGAAAAGTCGCTTGGCGAGCGTAAGGCGATCGCCGCGGCGATGTGGGAAAACCTCGGGCGAACCTTCGCCGAGAGCTTCCGCATCAGAACGTTGACCAAGGGCGACCGCATCGTCTTCGAGCCCCCGGAAGGTTTCGACGAAGCAGCAGCCGGCGCAAAGCCCTTTATCGTCTGCGGGCTTCATTTGGGAAACTGGGAAATCCTGGCGCATGGCGGCCAGCGGCTGGGCGTTTCGCTCATCGGCGTCTATCAGCGCCTGTCCAACCCTCACGTCGAAGCCCTGATGCACGGCCTGCGCGAGCCGCTCTACAAGTCCGGTCTTACGCCCAAGACTCCCATGGCCGCGCGCGTCCTCCTGCGAGCAATCAAGGATGGCGCCTCCCCGTGCTTCCTCGCCGACCTCCGAGACGACAACGGACCGTTTGTGCCTTTCTTCGGACAGCCCGCGCGGTCGACGGTCTTTCCCGCGCTCCTCGCCCGCAGGACCGGTGTGCCGCTTTACGCCGGCGCCGCGTTCCGCCGTCCGGGCGGACGTTTCAGCATTCGCATCATGCCGATCTCAATGCCGCAGACGAACAACAGCGCGGCGGACGCTCTCACGGCGACGAAAGCGCTGCAGCGCCAGTTCGAGGCTTTTATCCGCGAGGCGCCCGAGCAATGGATGTGGGCCCACCGGAAGTGGGGCTAATCGCCCACGGTCACGCACGTGCTGGGCCCCGACCTTGTCTGAATACAGGGGGGCACGCCTCTAGCCGCCGAGTTGGGTGCGAATCGTCTCCCCGCCACGCTGAATGGTCAGGTCCCACAGTCGCGCGCGTTCCGCGCAGGCCTTCTCCAGATCGCGCGTCGTTGCGATCTTCTGGCCGTTGACCGCGACGACGACGTCGCCCTTTTGCACGCCGACTTGCGCCGCGGTCGAATTGTCGCCGACCCTCGCAACCACGACCCCCTGGGAGGCGCCGTCGAGCGACAATTCCTCGGCGACCGCGGGCGACATGTTCATGACCTGCGCGCCTTCGAATGGCGAGCGGCTGTGGATGGTCAACGCGTCACGCGGGGGGATTTCCGGCGCAGCGGCGAGCTTGAGCGGCAGGGTGAGCGCGCGCCCGGCCCGCAGGACCGATAGCCGGGCCAAGCCGCCGAGAGGCTGAACCGCGAGCCGAAAGCCGACGCCCTCGGCGTCATCGACATTCTGATCGTCGACCGCGGTGATGAGGTCGCCGCGCTTGAGGCCCGCCTCGGCCGCGGGACCTATGGAGGCGACTGTCACGACCAGCGCGCCCGTCGGGCGGTCGATGCCGAGATTGTCGGCAATATCCTTGGTCAAACTCTGCAGACTGGCGCCGAGCCACGGCCGTTTGACGGTGGCGCCGCCATGCAGCGCCGCGGCGATGACGCTTTTCACCATGTTGACGGGAATGGCGAAGCCGATCCCGATACTGCCGCCGGAGCGGGAATAAATGGCGGAATTGATGCCGACCAGCTTGCCGTCGAGATCGACCAGAGCCCCGCCCGAGTTCCCTGGATTGATGGCGGCGTCGGTCTGAATGAAAAAGCCATAGTCGCTGATCCCGACCTGCGTGCGCGCGAGCGCCGAGACGATGCCCTGCGTCACCGTCTGCCCGACGCCGAACGGATCGCCCACGGCGATGACGAAATCGCCGACTTCGAGCGCGTCCGAATCGCCAAGTTGGAGCACCGGGAAATCCTTGCCCCCTTTGAGCCGAAGCACGGCGAGGTCAGTGCGCGGGTCGCGCAGCACGATTTCGGCTTCGAATTCGCGCCTGTCGGAAAGCGCAACCTTCACCTGGGTCATGTTTTCGATCACATGGTAATTGGTGACGATGAGACCCGACGGGTCGACAATGACGCCCGAGCCAAGCGATTTCGACACCCTGGAATCGTCTCCCTCGCCGCCGAAAAACCGGCGGAAGATCGGGTCATCGAATAGCGGATTGCGCGCCGCCGTCTCGACCCGCGAGGCGTAAACGTTGACGACGGCGGGAGTGACCTTCTTCACCACCGGCGCGAAGGAGAGGCGCACCTGGCCTGGACTCTGCGGCGGGACTTTGAGCGCTGTCTCAGCGAACGCGCCTCCCCATATGAGCGAGAGGGCAAAAACGAGCGCCGCGCGAATCAAACCGAGCCTCCGACTGTCCTGAGGCCGCTGATATAGGCGCCTCCAGTCGCACTGCAAAGCATCGGCGAGCCGAACGAAGAATTCTGGCCTGACCATCTGGCGAGGTGGGCGAGGGTCCCAATAAGACACATCTTAGGCGGCAAAGGAGCTTCCGATGTCAGACCAACCCTCTTCCGCCCTGCTCGCCTTGTCGACGGCGCTCGCCAGTCTCATCCGCGACGTCGCGCCTAGCCTCGTCACGATCCAATCCGCACGCGCACGGTCAACCGGCTTTTCCTGGCGTCCAGGGCTCATCGTCGCGGCCGAGAACGCGTTGGCTGACGAGGGCGAGCTTTCGATCCTCGCTCATGACGGCGCCTCGAGCCCGGCGCAGGTCGTCGGCCGCGATCCGTCGACTGACGTCGCTCTGTTGCGAATCGAGCGGACCGACCTGCCGAAAGCGCCGCCTGCGGCTGCCGCGCCGGCGGCCGGAGCGCTGGCGATCGTCGCCGGCGCGCGCGAAGGGGCGGCGAATGCGGCGATGGGTGTCGTGTCGTTCGTCGGGCCGCAATGGCGGAGCCTCCGCGGCGGGCTCATCGACGCGCGCATCGAACTCGACGCGACGCTCGCGCGCTCGAGCGAAGGCGGCCTTGCGCTCGACGCTTCGGGCCAAGCCTTGGGCACGGCTGTTTTTGGACCGCGGAAGCGCACGCTTGTCATTCCGACGGCGACGATCGACCGCGTCGCCGACCTGCTTGCGACAAAAGGCAGGATCGCGCGAGGCTACCTCGGCCTTGGCCTGCAGCCGGTCAAGCTCGACGGGGGCGGGACCGGCGCGATGGCGATCAGCGTCGACGCCAAAGGGCCAGGCGCCGCAGCGGGCGTCCGGCAGGGCGACATTATCGTCGCCTGGAACGGGGAACCGATCCGTGGCGTCCATCAGCTCGTGCGCGCGCTCGGACCCGACAGTGTCGGCGCGAGCATCAGGCTGACGCTGCGCCGGGGCGGCGAGCCGATCGAGACGACGCTGACGATCGGCGAACGGCCGGAGAGCCAATGATCGACGAGCCGCCGGTCCTGGTGGTGGCGATCGAGATCGGCGAGCCGGAGCTCGCGGATCGGCTGACGGCGCTTCTGGGCGACATCCCGGGGCTCAGGCTCGCCGCCCCCGGCGAGCCTGCCGACGCGGCGCTTGTCATCCCCGGCGAGCCTGAGCCGGGGCCGGACGTGGGCTTAACGCCGCGCGAACTCGCTGTGCTGGCGTTGATCGCCGATGGGGCGTCGAACAAGGCGATCGCGCGCCGCCTTGCGATTTCGGTCCATACGGTGAAGTTTCACATCGCCTCGCTGCTCGACAAACTCGACGCGCAGGGACGGGCGGAAGCCGTGGCGCAAGGCGCGCGGCTCGGCGCGATTTGGCTTTAGGCGCGCAATCCCCCAGCGCGCGACTTCGCCGTTAGGCGAGCTGGCCGACAGCGCTTCGCTGCCGCGCTGAGCGGCGAACAGCGGCAACGCCAGCCATTCCGCAGAAGCCGATCAGCATCATTGCCCAGGTCGCGGGCTCCGGCGCAGCCGGTGGGTCCAGCACCGGCCCCGTCAATGAGTTCGTCAACCGCACATCGGCGTACCATGCGGTGTAGTTGGTCTGACGAGTTAAAGACGACAGGATAATCTCAAGATCGTCGCCAGTGTTGGCGGAAGTCGCGGTGTAACTGGCCACGTAATCGTAGAAGTTGCCGCTGTATTGCATCGCCGACAAGGCAGGATCACCAGTCGCCGGAGTTGCAATCACCTCCGTACCGCCGATCCACAGTTCGGCGTTGCCTAAGTCCGCTTCGCCCTTACCAAAGCCAAGATCGATGTTGAGCGTGTAAGTCACGCCAGCCTGCGCGGTGACCCCGGTGATGGTCTGCGAGACAGTGGTGTTAATGTCGCGCAGCACGATGGGTTCAGGCGAAGCGCCGGCATTGAATACATTGGTCGCCTGACCTATCCGCCACTGACCGGACAAGGCGGTTTTGGCGTAAGTCACCCCGGAAACCCAGCCAAACACAACATTATCGGCGAGGGCGCAACCGGGACCGTTCGCGCCAGCGCAGCCAACATTCAAGTAGCTTGCCGCCGTTTGCCCGGCTGGAAACTCATCAAAATTTCCGTTCACAACCGGTATGATGTCCGCGTGGGCGATTGCGCCCCAGGCGGTTATCAAGGTTCCAGCCAAAAGATATTTTTTCATAATTCCTCATCACTACAGGAAAGGAGAGTGACGGCCCTGTGACCCGCCCGCAGCCGCCAGAGTGGTTAAAAGGGCGCAACGCCCATCGCCAAAATATTACAATAGATGGTTGCACCTTATAGTCAAGCTATACGGTCGCAGCGATCGGATTGCAGAGCCGCGCGGCCCCCGCAGCCGCTTACTGACTGGAGAGAGAATTGGGCCTCGCGCCGGACTGGTCGCCCTCGGGCGATCCCCGTTCGTTCGTGGTGCGATCTATCTCGTCCGGGCAGCGGCGTCGTCAGGCGGCGAAACTGCCAAAGAGGCAAGCCATTGAACGAATTAAGCATTGCCTGCGAGCCCGAGCGTGGACCCGCAGGCTCGCTCTTTCGTTCCCGCGCGCTCAGCTCTCGGCGGATGCGGCCTGAAGCGGGCCGGAATCCTTGCCCTTGGCCTCGACGTCGCGATCGACGAATTCGATCACCGCCATAGCGGCGTTGTCGCCGGGGCGGAATCCAGCCTTCATGATGCGCGTGTATCCGCCATTGCGATCCTTGTAGCGCGGACCCAGCACGTCGATCAGCTTCTTGACCAGGTCGGCGTCGCGCAAGCGGGAAATCGCCAGCCGGCGCGCGTGCAGATCGCCACGCTTGCCCAGCGTCACCAGCTTCTCGACCACCGGGCGAAGGTCTTTGGCCTTTGGCAGGGTGGTCGTGATCTGCTCGTGCTTGATGAGCGCCTGCGCCATATTCGCGAACATCGCCTGGCGATGCTCAGAGGTGCGATTGAATCGCCGCTTGGCGTGTCCGTGATACATTTGGCTTGTCTCCTATTCGGGTCTGCGGCCGCCGTGCCAAGGAACGGCCGCTGTTTTCTCCCCTCTTCCGCCGGGAGAGGGGTCGGGGGTGAGGGAAAACCCTCATCCGGCCGACTTCGTCGGCCACCTTCTCCCAAAGGGAGAAGGAAACTTAGTAATGCTCCTCGAACCGCTTGGCGAGATCCTCGATATTCTCCGGCGGCCAGCCCGTTACCTCCATGCCGAGGTGGAGACCCATCTGCGCCAGCACTTCCTTGATCTCGTTCAGCGACTTGCGGCCGAAGTTCGGCGTCCGCAGCATCTCGCCTTCGGTCTTCTGGATGAGATCGCCGATGTAGGTGATGTTGTCGTTCTTCAGGCAATTGGCGGAGCGGACGGACAGCTCGAGCTCGTCGACCTTCTTCAACAGCGCCGGGTTGAAGGCAAGCTCGGGGATCGCGTGCTGGGCCTCCTCGCGGCGCGGCTCCTCGAAGTTGACGAACACCGCGAGCTGGTCCTGCAGGATGCGGGCGGCGTAGGCGAGCGCGTCCTCGGGCGACATCGCGCCGTTGGTCTCGATCGTCATCGTCAGCTTATCCTTGTCGAGGTCCTGACCCTCGCGGGTGGCCTCCACACGGTAGGAGACCTTCTTCACCGGCGAGAACATGCTGTCGATCGGCAACAGCCCGATCGGGGCGTCTTCGGCCCGATTGCGGTCAGCCGGCACATAGCCCTTGCCGGCCATCACCGTGAACTCGATACGCAAGTCCGCGCCCTCGTCGAGCGTGCAGATGACGAGGTTGGGGTTGAGGATCTGGATGTCGCCGGTCGTCTGGATGTCGCCGGCGGTGACCGCGCCCGGGCCACGGCGCTTGAGCACGAGGCGCTTGACGCCATCGCCCTGCATCTTGACCGCGATGTCCTTGACGTTGAGCACGATATCGACGACGTCCTCGCGCACGCCGGGGATGGACGAGAATTCGTGCAGCACGCCGTCAATGTGAATGGAGGTGATCGCCGCGCCCTGCAGCGACGACAGCAGCACCCGGCGCAGCGAGTTGCCGAGCGTCTGGCCGAAACCGCGCTCGAGCGGCTCGGCGACGACCGTCGCCACCTTGCGCGAGGCCTCGCTCAGAACGATATCGAGCTTCTTTGGCTTAATGAGTTCTTGCCAGTTCTTCTGAATCACGGCGCTAGCCTTCTCTTTCGACCACAAGCGGACTCAACAGAGCGTTGGTCGACGACGCTCGCATCCGCAACGCGCGCGCCTGACCGGCCGGCGCGCGAAACGCAATTAGACGCGGCGGCGCTTGCGCGGCCGGCAGCCATTGTGCGGGATCGGCGTCACGTCGCGAATCGAGGTGACGTTGAAACCGGCCGCCTGGATCGCACGCAAAGCCGATTCCCGGCCCGAACCCGGACCCGAAACCTCAACCTCCAGCGTCCGCATGCCATGCTCGGAAGCTTTCTTGACGGCGTCTTCGGCCGCCATCTGCGCGGCGAACGGGGTCGACTTGCGCGAGCCCTTGAACCCCATGGTGCCGGCGGAGGACCACGAGATCGTATTGCCTTGCGCATCGGTGATGGTGATCATCGTGTTGTTGAACGTCGAATTCACATGGGCGACGCCCGACACGATGTTCTTTCGTTCGCGGCGGCGGACGCGGGTCGCATCTTTTGACATTGGGACTATCCTTCAATCGCGCTTTGAACCGAGCGCGTCCTACCGGGATTTATCGAAAAAACGGTGCGGCAATCACTTCTTCTTGCCGGCGATTGGCTTCGCCTTGCCCTTGCGGGTACGGGCGTTGGTGTGGGTGCGCTGGCCGCGCACCGGCAACTGCTTGCGATGCCGCAAGCCGCGATAGGCGCCCAGATCCATCAGCCGCTTGATGTTGATCGAGACCTCGCGACGAAGGTCGCCTTCGACCATGTAGTCGCGGTCGATCGTCTCGCGGATCTGCAGAACTTCCGCATCGGTCAGCTGGGCGACACGCCGCTCCGGTGGGATATGCACCTTCTCGACAATCTCTTCGGCCTTCTTCGGCCCGATGCCGTGGATATATTGAAGCGCGATGATCACGCGCTTGTTGGTGGGAATATTAACGCCGGCAATGCGAGCCATTCACCCATCTCCATTTCGGCGGTGCTCGACGTGCAAGGTCGATAACCCGCGGGGAACCGTCTCGACGTCCGGTGGAGGCCGGCCCTTGCCGAGAATCCCAACAGAACGCAAAAAGTCCCATGCGCTCGAAAATGGCGCCGGGACCCAGAACGACTTCAGGATGGGCGGGATGTAGAGCGTAATTTACGCTTGTCAAGGGAAAAGTGAGGCCGTGAGCCTCGCTCGAGTGAATCACGGCCGGACTGCCGAGAAGCGCGCCTCGCCGCCGCAAGCGTCTAGGGATCACGCCTCCTCACGCGCCAGCGGTTAGCCGCCACCAGCGTCCAAACGGCCTCTACAAGGCCAAATGGCCACGCGCCCTGCGGGAAGCCGTAGACAGAGCCAAGCGCGCACGCGCCGGCAAAGGCCAGGCTGTACCATGGGCTTCGATCCTCAAGCGCATAGAATATGAGCATGGCGGTGACCGCCGCGAGGCCAAAAACTGTCAGGGCGTCCATGGCTTGGTGCAAAGCGCAAGAGCCCGCTTTTGTCCAGCTGTCAACGCCGACCCGCGAGATCGTCCCGCTTTTTACGGCTGGCGTGTTTTCTGTTCAACGCCACGCGCCAGGCCCCTCGCAATATCGCCCAATTCCCTCTATAGCCGCCGCAAGTAGACGGAAAATCACAGGCGACGGCGCTCCGCTCGCCTCCAAAGGAGTTCCCCTCATGGCAACCATCTTTTCCGTGCGCTCGCGCACGGCCGCCGCTGCGTTCGCGCTCAGCCTTGGCGCGGTCTTGACTTTCGCTGGGCCCGCGCTGGCTGATCCGAAGGTGCTGGCCAAGGTCGATGGCCAGCCGATCACCGATCAGGATGTGGCCGACGCGATGACCGACATCGGCCCTGGCCTGCCGCAGAAGCTCGAAGGAGCCGCCCGGCAGAAGTACGTGCTCGACTATCTCATCGATCTCAAGCTCGCGGCCAAGAAAGCCGAGGCCGACAAGCTGACCGGATCGCCCGAATTCGAGCGCAAGCTCGCCTATTATCGCGATAAACTGGCGATGGAGCAGCTGCTCGGCTCCGTCGGCAAGGCCGCCACGACCGAGGAAGCGGAGCGGAAGGCCTATGACGACGCGGCCAAGGCCGAGCCGCCGCAGCAGGAAATCCACGCGCGGCACATCCTGCTGCCGACCGAGGACGAGGCGAAAAAGGCGCTGGCGCGAAGTCAAGGGCGGCGAGGACTTCGCCAAGGTCGCGACTGAGCTCTCCAAGGATCCGTCCGGCAACGGCGGCGATCTCGGCTGGTTCACCAAGGACCGCATGGTGCCCGAATTCTCTGACGCCGCCTTCAAGCTGAAGGAAGGCGAGATCTCGGATCCCGTCAAGACGCAGTTCGGCTGGCACATCATCAAGATCGAGGGCGTACGCACCAAGAGCTTCCCCCCTTCGAGCAGGTCAAGGACCAGGCCGCCCGCTACGTCTCCCAGAAGGCTGAGCAGGACGCCATTCTCCAGCTCCACAACGCGGCCAAAATCGAGCTGTTCGACGCTGACGGCAAGCCGCTGCCGCCCGAGGCCCCAGCGATGGATCCAGGCAAGGCGCCCCCCGCCAGCCCCGACAAGCCGAAGACGCCCTGACCTCGGATTAGCTCACGCGGGAGCGGGCTCGCCCGCTCTCTTTTCTGCTCCGGAAACGCTCATGGCCGCTCCCGCTCCGCTCTCGCCGCTGGCGCCCAAAACCTATCCCGACCTTCCGCCGATCGCCGGCGTTCGTTTTGCGACAATCGCGGCGGGGGTGCGCTATTCGGGGCGAACCGATGTCATGATGGCGCTGTTCGACCGGCCGGCGGCGGTCGCGGGCGTGTTCACACGCTCGAAGTGCCCCTCGGCGCCAGTCGACTGGTGCCGGGAGCATCTCAAAGGCGGGAATGCCCGCGCGCTGATCGTCAATTCCGGCAACGCCAATGCTTTCACCGGCGGTGTCGGCGCAGCCGCGGTCGCCCATGTCGCCGACGCGGCCGCCAAGGCGATCGGCGCGGCGCCAAACGAAATCTTCATGGCCTCGACCGGCGTTATTGGCGAGCCGCTCGACGCGACGCGCATCACGCGGGTCATCGACACGCTCATCGCCAACGCGCGCGAGGACACGCTGCTCGCCGCCGCCAAGGCGATCATGACCACCGACACCTATCCGAAGATCGCGACCGCCCGCGTCAAGCTGGGGAACAGCGAAGTCGTGATCAGCGGCATCGCCAAGGGCGCGGGCATGATCGCGCCCGACATGGCGACGATGCTGGCTTACGTGTTCACGGACGCGGCCATCACGTCGGGCGCCCTGCAGGCGATGCTGTCGAAATCGGTGGAGCGCTCGTTCAACGCGATCACCGTCGACAGCGACACCTCGACCTCCGACACGCTGATGCTGTTCGCGACCGGCGCGGCCAGGAACGCGACGCCAATTGAAGACGCCGCCGATCCGCGCGCCGCCGGGTTCCGTCGCGCGCTCGACAAGCTCCTGCGCAATCTGGCGCAACAGGTGGTGCGCGACGGCGAGGGCGCGCGCAAGTTCATTACGGTCAACGTGGAGGGCGCGGCGACCCGCAAGGCGGCGAAGCGCATCGCGCTCTCAATCGCCAACTCGCCCTTGGTCAAGACCGCCTGCGGAGGCGAGGACGCCAATTGGGGTCGCGTGGTGATGGCGGTCGGCAAGGCGGGTGAGAAGGCCGAGCGCGACAAGCTCGACATCTATTTCGGCAAAACTCGCGTCGCCCGTCGGGGTCTGCGCGATCCCGATTACGACGAAGCGGCGACGTCTGCTTACATGAAGCGGGACTCGATCGAGATTACCGCGGATCTCGGCATCGGCCGCGGGCGCGCCACGGTGTGGACCTGCGACCTCACGAAAGAATATGTCGCGATCAACGGCGACTATCGCTCGTGAGGCTTGTCCTCGTCGTCGCGGCGGCGTTGATCGACGCCGACGGACGCGTGCTGCTTGCCCAAAGACCAAAAGGCAAAGCGCTCGAGGGCCTTTGGGAGTTCCCGGGCGGGAAGGTCGACGCCGGCGAGGGGCCGGAGGACGCGCTCATTCGTGAACTTAAGGAAGAGCTCGGCATCACGGTCAAAGCCGACTGCCTCGCGCCGCTGACCTTCGCGAGCCACGCTTATTCCGACTTCCACCTCCTGATGCCGCTCTACATCTGTCGACGCTGGGAGGGTTTCGTCCAGCCGCTCGACGGTCAGGCGCTGAAATGGTCGCGGCCGAAGGACCTGAGATCCTACCCGATGCCGCCGGCGGACACGCCGCTCATCCCGCATCTCGAGGACTTGCTGGGGTAGCGGCGCCGCCCTTAAGGGGACGTAGCCCAGGCCTTGTATTCGTCGTCGGATACGGACGGCGATTTCTTGACGAAAGCCACCACCGACCAAATGTCCTGATCGGACGTCCCGGCAAGGCCGAAGCTCGGCATGCCGGTGAACTTGATGCCGTTCTTGATCGCCCAGAACAATTGCGACGCGGTCCGCTCCTTCGCCATCACCTTGAGATCGGCTGGCGTCGGCTTCAGCCCTTCGGACCATTTGGCCCAATTGGCGTCCGGCGGTCCGCCGTGACAATTGACGCACCCGATCGTCGCGTAGATGCGAGCGCCGGCCTTAACCGTCTGGGGATCGTCGAGATTGGCGGGCGGCGTTTCCGTCCCATGCGCGACGACCGAGGCCCCTCTCGCGCTCGCCAGCGCCCAATCGACGATCGCGGGATTATCCGCGGTCTGGGCAACGTTGTAGAAGCCGCCGAAGAAATAGATCGCCGCGCCAATGGCGGCGATGATCGCGAGCGCGCCAATAAGAGCGAGGAACCGCATCAGTTAGCCTCCAGCCCCTGTCGATCGCCACCGCTTGGACGCCCGGCGATCGCAACTTAAGCATCCGCCCGGGCACGGCCGAGGGTCAAGCCCCAAACAGAGCCACGCCTTCGGCGGCGGCCGCCCTTTCGAGGGCGTGATCGAGGGTCGCCAGGGGCAACGCTTGCCGCTTGGCCAATTCGAGGTAGGCGGCGTCGAAAACGGTAAGCTTGCGCTTGCGGGCGAGAGTCATGAGGCTCGCGTCATCTCCAGCGGGCTCCAATCGAATGGGCAACAACGCAAGATCGCGAAGGAACGCGGCAGACATCGCTTCGCTAATGCGGTTTCGCCGCTCACTCACGAGAAGCGCGTTGCGAATCTCATAATGGAGAAGGTTAGGAGCGCGCGTCTCGACGCGCGTCGCCGCGTCGAACGCCGCTTCGACGCGCGGATCGGGCTTTTCGTCGAGAAACCATGCGGCCAGAATCGACGCGTCAACGACGAAACTCAATATTTGTGCCCTTCGTGGCGGCTCGCAAGGATTTCGGCAAGCGGCGCCTTGCGAGTCTTCTCCCGCAGCGCCTTCAGTCGCTTGATCGCCTCGGCGATCTCGGCCGCGCGTCGGTCCGTCTCGGGGACCACCCGGGCGATCGTTTTGCCGTGGCGAGTGATGCGGACAGTGCGCCCGCGCTCGACTTCGTCCAGAAGCTCGGCCCATTTGGCCTTCGCTTCAGAGGCTTGATATTCGAGAATGTCCATCGTGATATCGACCAGTCGATTTGACCGGTCAATATTGGCGCCTTTCACGCTCGATGGCAATGAACTGCAAACCTCCGCTTAACCTTTCCATGGCGCCATCCTTCCGTGAGTAAGCCTCCCGCCGAATTCCCGGTTCTCCCCGCCGCGCCCGACCTCGCCGCGGCGGTCGCCGCCTGGCTTCACCATCTCGCCCACGAGCGCCGCCTGTCAGCAAGCACGATCGAGGCTTATGCCCGCGACGCCAGGCAATACCTCTCATTTCTCGGAAAACGTTTCGGCGCGCCGCCGGGCATCGGCGATTTCACCGACTGCGCGCCGGGCGACCTGCGCGCCTTTCTCGCCCACCGGAGAGCGGAAGGGGTCGAGGGCCGCTCGCTGCAGCGCGCGCTCTCCGGCCTTAAATCGCTCGCCCGCCATATCGCCCGCGAAGGCGGGCAAACCGCCGCGGCGCTCGGGGCCGTCCGCGCGCCCAAGGCGGGGCGGCGCCTGCCCCGGCCCTTGAGCCCGACAGACGCCAAGGCCATGACCACGACCGCATTGCGTGAGGGCGAAGAGCGCGAACCCTGGGTGCTGGCGCGCGACGCCGCGGTGCTGGCGCTCTGTTACGGCGCGGGCTTGCGCATCTCGGAGGCGCTCTCGATCCGACGCGCCGACGCGCCGAGTCGGGGAAACGGACGCCGTCACGATCGTCGGCAAGGGCCAGAAGTCGCGCTCGGCGCCGATCATTCCGCCGGTGCGCAAGGCGGTCGAGGACTATTTGTCGCTTTGCCCCTACGCTCTCAAGCCCGCCGGCCCGCTGTTCGTCGGCGCGAAAGGCGGACCCTTGTCGCCGCGCATCGTGCAACTGGCGATGGCGCGGATGCGCGGCGCGCTCGGCCTGCCCGAAACCGCGACGCCGCACGCGCTCCGCCATTCCTTCGCCACCCATCTTCTGGCTCGGGGGGGAGATCTTGCGCACCATCCAGGACCTGCTCGGCCACGCCTCGCTGTCCACGACGCAGGTCTATACGGGCGTCGACAGCGCGCGTCTGCTTGCGGCCTACCGCTCCGCCCATCCCAGGGCATAAAGAGACGCTCCCTCCTATCGACGACCTCTGGCGCGAGCCTTATGAAGGCGGCGCAAAATCCAAAGAGGTCAAAATCCATGTCCGGCAAGCGCATTGTGTTCACCGGCGGAACCGGCAAAGCCGGCCGCCACGCCGTTCCGCATCTCGTCGCCCATGGCTATTCCGTCCTCAATGTCGACTTGAAGCCGCTCGACCTGCCGGGCGTGCCGACCCTGATCGCGGACCTCACCGACAATGGCCAGGCGTTCAACGCGCTGACCACCCATGCCGACTTCGCCGGCTTCGACGATGGCCGTCCGCCGAGCCCGCCCGACGCGGTCGTGCATTTCGCCGCCATCCCGCGGGTGCTGATCGAGCCCGACAACGTCACTTTCACCACGAACGTCACCAGCACCTACAACGTCATCGAGGCGGCGATGAAGCTCGGCGTGCGCAAGGTCATCATCGCGTCGAGCGAGACCACTTACGGCGTCTGCTTCGCGGAGGGGGACAAGGACTTCCATTCGTTTCCGCTCGAGGAGGACTACGACGTCGATCCGATGGATTCCTACGGCCTGTCCAAAGTCTGTAACGAGAAGACCGCGCGCGCTTTCGCCATGCGCTACAAGGCCGACATCTATGCGCTCAGGATCGGCAACGTGATCGAGCCGCATGAATACGGGCCGTTCAAGGGCTATGCCGCCAACCCGCCGATGCGCAAGCGCAACGCCTGGAGCTATATCGACGCACGCGACCTCGGCGAGATCGTGCGCCTGTGCGTCGAGAAGGACGGGCTCGGCTTCCAGGTTTTCAACGCGACCAACGATACGATCACGCTCAACATGTCCACCAGGGAGGCGCTGAAGCAGGTGGCGCCGAAGACGCCCGTCACGCGCGAGATGGGCGAGTTCGAAGCGCCCTTGTCGAACCGCAAGATCCGCGAAGTGCTGGGCTTCAAGGAGGCGCACAACTGGCGGACACACGTGGGCGGTTAAATCCGTGGCTGCGGGAAAGTCTCTCGTTCCGAAGAGTTGTTGCCTTCATCGCCCGCTTGTAAATCAGGGAGACCGGGGTTTTTCGTAGTCTTCGGCTGAAGCTGACCTAACGGAGAACCCCGACCCCTCGATTTGACCTGGCCGTCATGACGACGATATATTCGCGTGATCGGTTGTATTTTCTTGTGACCTTTTCAAAAGGCCGCTCGGGGTCGATGAGGGGACGCCGCCATGGGTATGGGTTGGGAAAAGCTGTTCAAGAACAACCCGACGCCAGCAAACAACTCGCGCGCCCTCGTCATCCGCCATGAGCCGGGGCAAGAGGGCCCCTCCGCCAATTCCGGCCCCGTCATCACCAGTCTGGGGGCCCTCGCGTCCGGCGATCACGGACCCAGCGGGGAAGCGACGCCGAAATCGCTGAAGGTCGCGCGCACTTTCAACTCGATTGGCCGACGCAACGAAGGTTTGCGCACGCATCTCGACGGCATCGAGCTCTCATTCCGCAATATCGAGGCCATCCGAACTCAGTTCTACGAAGCCCTGGGTCCGATCGATCAGACGCTGATCGAGATCGAGCGAACGAAAGTCGCCCACCTCGATACGGAGCGCAAGTTCGAAGGGTTGAGCGAAGCGCACGAGCGCTTGCGGGCTGACCACGCCGTTTTGATGCTCGACCGCGATGCGCTGGGCATTCGACACCAGGAAGCATCGGAGCGGCTGAAGGATGTCGAGAAGGCGCTTGCCGCCGCCGAGGCCGCCGCCTCCGAGGCTCGAGCCGGGCTAGCAGAGCGGAAGGCGAAACTGGAGCGCACCGAGCGGGAGCTCGAAGACAATAAACGGCGCCTGCACACAGTTAGCGAACAACTGCCGGCGATTCGGGCGGAGTTCGGCGCCAAGGAGAAGCGCCTTCAAGAGGTCGAGCAGCAGCGGGCGGCCCTGCAGGACCAGAATGCTCTCATGGCGCAGGAGAACAAGACGCTGCGCGCGAGGAGCGAAGAGATCGTGGCCAACAGCTCGAAGCTCAACAGGCAAGTGAGCGACCTCGAGGGCCGACGCGACGATCTGACCCGGCGCGTGGAGGAGCTTGAGGCGACATTGGCTCAGGAGCGCGCAGCCCACGCCAAGCTCAAAGCCGCTCACCTCGACGCCGCCGAATCGAACCGGCTGACCGCATCGAACCTGCGAGAAGAGCTTGGCGCGATGGCGTCGCGATCGGAAGCGGCCGAGAAGCTTCTGGCGGAAGCGCGCGGAAGCTTACGCGAACGCGAAGCTGAAATTCGCGGTTTCGAGCAGCGGGCGGTCGAAAGCGCGCTTGCCGCAAAATCCAGAGACGCGGTGCTCGCCGATGTCGAAAAGGACCTCGCGGCAACGCGTGCCTCGCACGCGGAAGTCGACGCCGTCCGCGCGACGCTCGATCAGCGATCGGCCGAGCTGGCCAAGGCGTTGGAGGCGAAGAGCGCGGCCTTGCAGCGCGCCGAGCAGAAGATTGCCGCGGTCGAAGGTCGCATCGTCGAGCAGAACAAGACGATGGAGTCGGAGCAGGAGGAGTTCGAGGCGAGACTGGCGAAGCTCAAGGAACAGCTTGAGGCCGAACAATCGGCTCGATCCTTCGCCGAAGGCGCGTTGCAGGCCGCGCGACAGGAACGCGGCTCCCGACGCCACGAGACTGAAGCCGCCCCGGGCGCCTCGCCGAAAGAACCGCCAACTCCGGCCAATGAGGGCGCGCGCGACAAGATCACCCGCCTGCGCGGCTGAGCCGGCGCCGCTGCGTCGAAGGCGTTCGCCGGAGCCCTCGGATAGAAAAATCGGCAATTTCTTGCCAGTTTCGCTGGTGCGTGATATTGTTTTTCAGAAATCGGTTCAACCCGGCTGCTTCTCGATGGCTGTACGGGACGACGGAGCAACGAGGAGAGAAGCAACTCGCTAACCGCGCCGCAAACCATTGAAATCGCTTAAAACCAACTCGTTAACTCACCTGCGTGCCGACGACGACAGACGAACAATTCGGGGCTCTGCGCAACTCATCGCGCTCAAACCGGCGCAACGGCGCGGACGCGCATTCGCGCTTCGGCCATAAGGCGATGATCGGTTCCGATCATCGAGTCTTGGTATAAGTTGCGTAAAAGCGCAGCCAAGCCTTTGGGATGATTGCGCCGCGTAACTTTGTGCGCGGCGGCCCGGAATGGCAAAGGTCAAAGATAGCGTGGGCCCCGGCGCGCTTCGGCGGAACGGGGCCCTGTTCGCGGTCAGCGAAACTTCTGGGATGTTGCAGATGATAATCGGAGACGGACACGCTTGGCCTTCGCGCGCCAACTCCGCAAATGTTTGTCAGTGATGTTCAGAACGTCCTTCCGCTCTGGCATTTGGGGCGGTGATGGACGTTTGACCCTGTTCGTCCAGGGTCCCTACTCTTGGTCCGGCGGAGTCATGGCTACCCCGACTTTCTGCCGCTCCAAGGGGATCGAGCGGCGGCCGCGTCGTCCTCAAATTGCCTGTTCATGACGACGCGATGACATTGTGCCCCCGAGGCCGCGGCTGTCAAATCACAATTCGCGCCCCAGATTGGGCGCGCGAGAAAACATCGCCGGTTCGCTCGCGGCTTCGGCCGCCGCGATCGCCGTCATGTTGACAATGCCGCGCGCCGTCACCGTGGGCGTCAGCACGTGCGCCGGCTTGGCCGGGCCAATGAGAATTGGCCCAATCGGCAGCGCGTCGGCGATGACGCGCGTGAGCTGCAGCGCCGTGCTACCCGCATCGAGGTTCGGGAAGATCAGGACGTTGGCCTCGCCTTCGAGCCGTGAGTTCGAGATCACGCGCTTGCGCGCGACCAGCGACAGCGCGGTGTCGGCCTGCATTTCCCCGTCGACTTCGAGGTCAGGCGCGCGCTCCCGCAATAGACGCAGAGCCTCGCGCATCTTCAGCGCCGACGGCGTATCGGCCGAGCCGAAATCGGAATGCGAAATCAGCGCGATCTTGGGTTCAAGACCGAAGCGGCGCACATGCACGGCGCAGGCGACCGCAGTCTCGGCGATCTCTTCCGCGCTCGGGTCGTAACGAACATGCGTGTCGGCCAGGAAATAGACGCCGGTGGAAGCGACGACCAGCGACAGAGCCGAGAAATCCTTCACCCCCGGCGCGAGCCCGACGATGTCGCGAATATGGTCGAGTCGCGATGTGAAGCGTCCCTCGAGTCCGCAGATCAGCGCGTCCGCTTCGCCGCGGCGCACCGCGAGCGCGCCAATCACGCTCGGCGAAGTGCGGACCACGGTGCGCGCGACATCCGGCGTCACGCCCTTGCGGCCCGCAGCTTCGAGATAGGTCGCGACATAGCCGCGATAGCGAGGATCGTCCTCCGGATTGATGATTTCGAAATCGTCGCCGGCCTTGATCGTCAGGCCGAAGCGCTTGATGCGGTCTCTGATCACCTCCGGCCGGCCGATCAGGATGGGCTTCGCGAGCTGCTCCTCCAGCACCACCTGGGTCGCCCGCAGCACGCGTTCGTCTTCGCCTTCGGAGTAAATGACGGTCTTCATCGCCGCCCGCGCCTTGGCGAACAGCGGCTTCATGATGAACCCGGAACGGAAGACGAAGCGGTTGAGCTGATCGCGATAGGCGTCGAAATCGGCGATCGGCCGACGGGCGACGCCGCTCTCCATCGCCGCGCGCGCGACCGCCGGCGCGATGCGCAGCATCAGCCGCGGATCAAACGGGCTCGGGATCAGCGAAGTCTTCCCGAACAGCACGGATTGGCCGCCGTACGCTTGCGCCGCGACCTCGGAGGGGGTCTCGCGCGCCAGCGCTGCGATCGCCGCGACCGCCGCCTTCTTCATCGCCTCGTTGATCTCGCTCGCAACGACATCGAGAGCGCCGCGAAAGATGTAAGGAAAGCAAAGGACGTTGTTGACCTGGTTCGGATAATCGGAGCGGCCGGTGCAGATCATCGCATCCGGCCGGGTTTCAAGCGCGAGTTCCGGCATGATTTCCGGGTTCGGGTTGGCGAGCGCCATCACCAGAGGGTCGTTCGCCATCTGCCTGAGCATCTCGGGCTTCAGCACGCCGCCGGCCGAGAGGCCGAGGAAAATGTCCGCGCCGGGAATCGCGTCAGCGAGCGTGCGCGCGCTGGTGTCGCGGGCGTAGACCTCCTTCCAGCGGTCCATCAGCGTGTTGCGGCCTTTGTAGACGACCCCGTCGATGTCGCAGACGATGATGTTGTCGCGGCTCGCGCCGAGCGAGACGAGAAGGTTGAGCGAAGCGAGCGCCGCCGCGCCAGCGCCGGAGCAAACGATCTTGACCTCGCCGATCCGCTTGCCGGTGAGCTCAAGCGCGTTGACGATCGCCGCGGAAACAATGATCGCCGTCCCGTGCTGATCGTCGTGGAACACGGGAATACCCATGCGGGCCTTCGCCTTCTCCTCGACATCGAAACACTCGGGCCCCTTGATGTCCTCGAGGTTGATTCCGCCGAAGGTCGGTTCGAGCGCGACGATGACGTCGACCAGCTTGTCGACGTTCAGTTCCGCGACTTCAATGTCGAAGACATCGATGCCGGCGAATTTCTTGAACAGAACCGCCTTGCCTTCCATCACCGGCTTCGACGCCAGAGGACCGATGGCGCCGAGACCCAACACCGCTGTGCCGTTGGTGAGGACTGCGACCAGATTCTGGCGCCCGGTGTAGATCGCCGCGCTGTGGGGATCGGCCGCGATCGCCAAACAGGGAAAGGCCACACCCGGCGAATAGGCAAGTGCAAGGTCCCGCTGGTTAGCGAGGGGTTTGGTGGCGACGATCTCCAGTTTCCCAGGACGCGGCGCGCTGTGAAACAGCAGGGCGTCCGCCTTGAGATCGGCTTCGCCTTCCAAAGGCATTAGCGCTTCCTGTCGTTTTCGAGCCTGGGACAGATGCCCTATAGCGCCGTTTGGAACAAGTGCGCAGGCAAGGCGTCGGCGCGCCCTCTTCAACTACTGCCCTTGGTCCGACGCCCCCGGATCCGGCTGCGCGGCGGCCTGCGTCTCAACCGGGGGACGAGCAGGCGGGACGTTGGGCTCGGCCAGTTGCTGGACCACCGCCTGCTCTATGGTCGGCTGCCGCGCGCCCGACGGCTGTTCGCGAAGATAAGCATCCCACTGCTCCTTCGTCCCGTAGAAGACGTCGCGATCGACGTTGCCGTTGATCCCGGGCGTCTGCCCGTCGGACTGATATTGCCAGAACGCCCAAGCGCGCGATCCGTACTTGACCGCGGGATGATATTTGGTGGACCTGACCCAGATCGGATAGTCGGAGAAAGCGCCGCCCGACAGGATGGCCTCGTAGAAGTCCACCGTCGTGTAGATGATCGGCCGCTTGCCATAGTGGCGCTCCATTTCCTCGAGCATCACCCTCATGTCGGCCGCCGCGCCTTCCGGAGTGAGATGGCGGTGGCAGGTTTTCGATGTCGGCGTCGCCTCGACGTCGAGCACCGGAGGCAGCGCATCGTCCTCGACTGGCGCATTCTGCTCGAAAAAGGCCATCTCCTCCATCGGCGGCCGACACCAATAAACGAAATGATAGGCGCCGTGCGGCACGCCAGCGGTTTTCGCGCCGGTCCAATTGGCCTGGAAACGCTCGTCGGCGCGATCGCCGCCTTCGGTCGCTTTGATCCAGGCGAACTTGACCCCGCTGCTGGCGACCGCGTTCCAATCGATGTCGCCTTGGAACTTCGAGACGTCAATTCCGTGGACCGGATAGTCGTGCGGCCTCGGAAAGCTTGTCTTAACCATGCCTGAAGGAAGGTCGGCGATGTCAATGGGACCAGCGCCGCCGCCGCAACCCGCTAGAACGGCCGCGAACGCGAGGGCGGCGCACGAGCGCAGGCGGGAAAGGAAAATCTTGCCGTCCGGCATTGTCACCCTGGTCCCAATCGATCCGAAACTGAATTCACACCGGACGACCGAATTAGAGCGATCCTCGTAACGCTTCGTTAATGCACATCGTTAACGCGCGCAGGCAAGCCTGATTACCGAGCTGCTGCGCATCCCACGAAGAAGTCCCTGTATGTCTTGCCGACTGGACCTGTCAATGCGGTTGAGGTCGCGCCGAATACAACACGAACCGGAGCGCCCGCAGCGTTTGGAGGCCGGGCGTCGCCGTCTTCGTGTTTTCCGCGCGCGTCTTATATATGCTGCTCGTCGAGGATTCGCCGGATTATTTGGCGACGACGCGCTTTTTTGCGATCGTCGAGAGCAAACGGCGTTTGCGCCCGAAGATTAGGATGAGATTGTGCTCACGAAGAAGGGGAAGTACGGCCTCAAGGCCATGGTCCATCTCGCCGGACTAGAGCCGGATGCTCTGGCTCAAGTAGCGGACATCGCCAAAACCAATTCGATCTCGAAAAAGTTCCTCGACCATATCCTGACCGAGCTCAGACACGCTGGTCTCGTCTACTCCAAGAAAGGCAAAGGCGGCGGCTACGCTCTCGCCCGCCCGGCGCATGAGATCCGGGTCGGCGCGATCGTGCGTGCTCTTGACGGTCCCTTGGCCCCAATCCAGTGCGCTTCGGTCACCGCATTTCGACCTTGCGACGATTGCGGCGATCTCAAGTCCTGCTCGGTCCGCCTGATCATGGTCGAAGCGCGCAACGCGATCGCCAACGTCCTCGATCGTTGCACGCTCGCCGAGATGCGCGCGCGCTCGTCCGCAGATGACCGGGAGCTGATGTACCACATATAGGCGGGGCCGCCCGGTCAACCGCTGTTCGCCGCTTTAGATCGGCTCCGGCCCGCGTGAGATGGCGGCGACGCCGGTGCGCGAGACCTCGACCAGCCCGATGGGGCGCATGAGCTCGACGAAATCGTCGATCTTGCGCGGCGCGCCGGTCAGTTCGAAAATGAAGCTCTCGATGGTGGCGTCGATCACCTTCGCGCGGAAAGCGTCGGCGAGGCGCATCGCCTCAACTCGGTTCTCGCCCTTGCCCTTGACTTTGATCATCGCCAGTTCCCGCTCGATCGCGCGCACGGACAAGGTCAGGTCGTTCACCGTATGAACGGGAACCAACCGCTCGAGCTGGTGGCGGATCTGCTCAATAATTTCCGGTGTGCCGGAGGTGACAATGGTGATGCGCGAAAGATGCGTCTCGTGCGTAACCTCCGCGACGGTCAAGCTTTCGATGTTGTACCCGCGTCCCGCGAACATGCCGACGACGCGGGCGAGCACCCCCGGCTCGTTGTCGACCAGCACCGAAAGCGTGTGAGTTTCAATATTGGATTTCGCCGTCGCCGAAGAATAGGGCGAGAGCGGTTGAAGGATCGAGGTCTTGCTCATGCGAGTAATGTCCCAAGTTGGCGGCGACGAATCGTCTGTTTTGCCTAGGCCGCGACCGCGCTCGGCGCGGCCACAACCCATCGCCGGAAGAGATCGAAGTCAATATTTCCGCCCGACAGCACGAGCCCGATCTTACGCCCCTTGAGACGCGATCGCTCCTTCACCGCCGCCGCGAGCGCGGCCGCACCCGCTCCCTCGGCCAGGTTATGCGTATCGGTCCAATAGGCACGCACCGCCGCGGCCACCTCGTCGTCGCTGACAAGCGCGATCCGCGCTGCCCCCTTTAGAATGACCTCGAGCGCCTCTTGGTCGGGGACGCGGGTCGCCATGCCGTCGGCAAGCGTGTTGGCGCTGTTGGTGGGCACGACGCGGCCAGCGGCAAACGACAGCGAGTACGCCGGCGCTTCCGTCGATTGCACGCCCACGATCTCCGTTCTGAGACCCAAAGCGTCGCGCGCCGCAATGCAACCGCAAATTCCCGAGCCCTGACCGATCGGAACGTAAAGCACATCGAGGCCGGGACGCTCGCTCAGGAGCTCCAGCGCATACGTCGATACGCCGAGCGCGAGGTCACGGTGGAACGAAGGAACCGGGTGCAAGCCGCGCGAGCTGGCGAGCCGCATCGCCTCCTCTCGCGCGGCCTGAAAATCGCGCCCGAACTCAATCAATTCGGCGCCAAGCGCACGCATGGCGGCGTTTTTCTCGGTCGAATTGCCCTGTGGCGCAAGGATCGTGACCTGAAGGCCGGCGCGCTTACCCGCGAAGGCGAGGCTCTGGCCATGATTGCCGCGTGTCGCCGAAATCAACCCCCAGAGTCGCCGGCTCGCGCTTGATCAGCGCATCCACGAAAGTGAGCCCGCCACGCACCTTGAAGGCGCCGGTCGGCAGATGGTTTTCATGCTTGACCACGGCCTCAGCGCCAAGCCGTTCGTCCAGTAACGGCCAGTTCAGCGCCGGCGTCGGGCGCAATGCGCCAAGCACGACTTCGTGCGCCCGACGTATCTCCTGCAAACTGAACATTTTGGAAAGCCCTTCGCTTGCCCCTCTCCCATAGCCCGTCAAGAGACGGGCGTTCTTTTCGAGCGCCCTCGGGAGAGGAAAGAACGCTAGACCAACATCTTGCCCTTCTCGTCGATGATGTTTTCCAGCTCGACGCCCGCGTCGTCCTCGAGCTCCGCCAGAATCATTTCGTTGTGCGCCTTGCCCGACGGGATCATGGGGAAGCAATTCTCTTTTTGATCAACGAGGCAGTCGAAGATGACAGGGTTCGGCGTTTCGATCATCTCCATGATCGCCGCATCGAGCTTCGCTGGATCCGCACACCGGATCCCGTGTGCTCCATAAGCCTCGGCCAGCTTGACGAAGTCCGGCAGCAAATCCGTGTAGCTCTCCGAATAGCGCCCGCCGTGCAGAAGCTCCTGCCATTGGCGCACCATGCCCATGTACTGATTGTTCAGAATGAAGATCTTGATTGGCAGACGGTACTGAACCGCCGTCGACATCTCCTGCATGTTCATGAGGATCGAAGCTTCGCCGGCGATGTCGATAACCAGCGACTTCGGATGCGCGAGCTGGGCGCCGATCGCGGCCGGCAACCCATAGCCCATGGTCCCGAGCCCGCCGGAAGTCATCCAGCGGTTCGGCTCTTCGAACGCGAAATGCTGCGCGGCCCACATCTGGTGCTGGCCGACCTCGGTGGTGATGTAGGTGTCGCGGCCCTTGGTCAGCTCATAAAGCCTCTTCACCGCGTGCTGGGGCTTGATGATCTTCTCGGAATTGCGGAAGCCGAACGAGTTGCGCGCTCGCCAGCCGTCGATCGCGCTCCACCATTTGGCGAGTGCAGCCGCCTCGGTTTGATGCGGGCCCGCGCGCCACAACCGGACCATATCCTCCAGCACATGCGCGCAGTCGCCGACGATCCCGAGATCGACTTTGACGTTCTTGTTGATCGAAGATGGATCGATATCGATGTGGATCTTGCGCGACTTCGGCGAAAAGGCGTCAAGGCGGCCGGTAATGCGATCGTCGAACCGCGCGCCAACACAGATCATCAGATCGCAATCATGCATGGCGTTGTTGGCCTCGAACGAACCATGCATGCCGAGCATGCCGAGCCACTGCTTGTCGGAGGCGGGATAAGCGCCGAGCCCCATCAGCGTCGACGTGATCGGAAATCCCGTCGCGTGCACGAGCTCGCGCAAGAGCGTCGAGGCGTGCGGGCCGGAATTGATGACGCCGCCGCCAGTGTAGAAGATAGGCTTCTTCGCCGCCGCCATCATCTCGACCGCGTGCCGAACGCGCTCGAGATCGCCCTTGAGCTGCGGCTGATAAGTCTTGTGCTGGACGTTTTTTTGAAACGTGTAGGCGCCGCTGGCGAATTGCACGTCCTTAGGAATGTCGATGACCACTGGGCCGGGCCGGCCGTGCGAGGCGATATAGAAGGCCTCGTGCAGGATGCGCGGCAGATCCTCGACGCGGCGCACGAGATAATTGTGCTTGGTGCAGCTGCGGGTGATACCCGTCGTATCGCATTCCTGAAAGGCGTCGGAGCCGATCAGATGGGTCGGCACCTGGCCGGTGATGCAGACGAGCGGGATCGAATCGCAGAGCGCATCGGTGAGCCCGGTGATGGCGTTGGTCGCGCCAGGTCCTGAGGTGACCAGGAGGACTCCGACCTTGCCGGTCGAGCGCGCATAGCCCTCGGCGGCGTGGGCCGCGCCCTGCTCGTGGCGGACGAGGATGTGGCGGAGCTTATTCTGATGGAAGATGGCGTCGTAGATCGGCAGCACCGCGCCGCCCGGATAGCCAAAGACCATCTCGACGCCCTGGTCCTTCAGCGCCTCGACGACCATTTCCGCGCCAGTCATTTGCTTGGCCATAATCGCAACTCTCCGCCTTTTCTCATCAGTCGCAAAATCGAGACAACAAAAAAGGCCCTCAAAGGGGCCTTCGGGTAAGCGCTAGCGAACGGGATGCAGACTTTATGTCCGCCCGCCCTCCAGCGCCAAAGGTACGATAAGGTTCGCCACGCGTCGCCTCGAATTGAAAACGCCGTGACACTAGAGAAGGCGAAAGGCGGCGTCAAGCCGTTGCGGGCGCGGTCGCCGGCTGCACATGAACGTCGAGCCAACCGGGGCCTCGAGGAGGAGAGCGACACATGTCGGCAACCGTCAAGACGATCAACACCGGCGTTCTTGCCATCGCCTATCTGGAATATGGACCCGCGTCCGGCTGGCCGTGCATCATGGGCCACGGATTCCCTTACGACCCGCATGCCTATGATCAGGCCGCGCCGATCCTTCCTGAGGCCGGGGCGCGGGTGATCGTTCCTTACCTGCGCGGTTATGGCCCGACGCGGTTCCTCAAGGCCGAGACGCCTCGCTCGGGCGAGCAAGCGGCCCTCGGCGTGGACCTTCTTGATTTCATGGACGCGCTCAAAATCGAGGGCGCGGTTCTCGGCGGCTATGATTGGGGCGGGCGCGCCGCCTGCATCGTCTCCGCGCTCTGGCCCAACCGGGTCGTCGCGCTCGTCTCCGGCAATTCGTACAACATCCAGAGCATCGCGCATGCGATGGAGCCGGCGAGCCCGGCAGAAGAGGCGGCGTTCTGGTACCAGTACTATTTCCACAGCGAGCGCGGCCGGCGGGGTCTCGAAAAGAACCGGAGGGAGATCGCGCGCCTCTGCTGGCGCATGTGGTCGCCGAACTGGGCGTTTGACGACGCAACCTTCGAGCGAACGGCGAGCGCCTTCGACAATTCCGACTTCGTCGCGGTCGTCATTCATTCCTATCGGCATCGCTATGGGCTCGCACCCGGCGCCGGCGATCCTCGGTACGATGAGATCGAAATCGGGCTCGCGGCGCAGCCGCCGATCGCCGTTCCGGCCATCACGATCGATGGCGGCGCGGATGGCGTGAATCCGGGCACAGCCCATCACGCGAAGAAATTCACCGGACCGCACGAACATCGCGTATTCGTCGGCGCCGGCCACAACCTCCCGCAGGAGCGGCCGGAGAAATGGGCGGGCGCAGTGATCGACGCGCGCAGGATGGCGAACGCCTGAGGAACAAATCAAAGTTGGCGGGCGTTCACCACAAGAGGAAAGGGCTTGGGATTGACTGCGATCGATCGTCCGACTGCCGATCAAATCAAGCAGCCGGACCGGCCGCGGCTTGCCGACATCCTCGGTCCAGGCCTCGTCACCGGCGCTTCCGACGACGATCCAAGCGGAATTGCGACCTATTCGCAGGCTGGCGCTCAATTCGGCTACAGCCTGATCTGGTCTTTGCTCTTCACCTACCCGTTGATGTGCGCGATCCAGATGATCAGCGCCGATATCGGGCGGGTGACAGGCCGGGGCCTCGCCGCCAACATGCGGCGCCATTATCCGTCGTGGCTCCTCTATCCGCTCGTGGGCCTGCTCTTGATCGCCAACGTGATCAACCTCGGGGCGGATCTCGGCGCGATGGGCGCCGCCATCGGATTGATCCTGCCTGGCCCGCAATGGTTGTACATAGGGGCTTTCGCCGTCGTGATCGCGCTCATGGAAGTGTATATGCGTTACGCGCGTTACGCTTCCGTGCTGCGCTGGCTGACGCTCTCCCTTCTCGCTTACGTGGCTACGGTGTTCGCGGTCGGCGTGCCCTGGCCGACGGTGGCGCTCAACCTTGTCGTGCCACACATCGAATGGACGGGAAGCTATCTCACCGTGCTCGTGGCCGTGTTCGGCACGACGATCAGCCCCTACCTGTTTTTTTGGCAGGCCTCGGAGGAGGTCGAGGACGAGAGGGAGGATCCTGCGGCCGAGCCCCTTCTCACGGCGCCCACCCAAGCGCCGCGGCAGCTTGCGAGAATCAAGCTCGACACGATCGTCGGCATGGCGGCGTCCAACCTCGTGGCGCTGTTCATCATGCTGACGACCGCGGCGACGCTTCATGCGCATGGGGTCACCGACATCGCGACCTCCGCGGACGCGGCAAAGGCGCTGCAGCCGATCGCGGGCGAGTTCGCCTTCGTGGTGTTCGCGCTCGGCATCGTCGGCACCGGCCTGCTCGCCGTCCCGGTTTTGGCCGGGAGCGCGGCTTACGCGCTCGGCGAAGCGCTCAAGTGGCGCGTCGGCCTCGCGGAAAAGCCCGGTCGGGCTCCGGCCTTCTATTGGGCGATCGCGGCCGCGGTTGTCGTCGGCGCGCTCCTCAACTTCTCGCCCCTTGACCCTGTCAGGGCGCTGTTCTGGAGCGCCGTGGTCAACGGCGTCGCCGCGGTTCCGCTCATGGTTATGATCATGCACATGGCCTCGCAACGAAAGGTGATGGGCGAGTTCGCCCTGAAGCCTTGGCTAAAAGCCCTCGGCTGGCTGGCGACGGCGGTCATGACCGCCGCGGCGGTCGGCATGTTCGCGACCTGGAGCGACTGAGCCCACGCGGTGAAACCGCCCGACGGCGGACACATAAGCGCGCTTAAACGCCCCTAAACGCGAATAAACGCGAATAAACGTTAGTAAAAACGCTAGCGTTTACTAGCGTTTATTTTTTCGAATCGGGACTTTTCAATGGGTTACAGCCGATGCGCATAAGAGGTTCCTGGCTCTCTATTTCGGGCTTGCCCTCTTCGCGCGCTCGGTCGCAGGATCGGGCCCTGGTCCCTCCGTTCTGCGTCTGCCGCCCGAAAGCGGGATTGTAATCCGACCATTCCGAATTAATACCACAGATTTCGGCTTATAGCAAGATTCTGCTGCGCGACCGACGGCGTCGGCAGCACACGATTGTCCTGGCAAACATCACGCCGCTTCCATCACGCAATTCCTTGGCCGTCGCAGGTGACACTCTGCCTGGATATGCAGACCTCGACGCAGCGGCTGATTGTCAGCTCTCCATCGCGCCCGGCCCGGGAATCGCGCCAGGCGGGCATTTGCCGAGGATGATCATGCCGAGCACTTCGTCCTTGGTCATGTCCTCGACGCGGCCGGTGCCGACGACCTGGCCGTTCTTCATCACCGTCACCCGGTCGGCGAGGTCGAACACGTCATGGATATCGTGGCTGATGAGAAAGATGCCGAGGCCTTGCGCCTTGAGCTGCTTGACGAGTTCGCCGACCTGCGCGGTCTCGGCCGGCCCCAGGGCGGCGGTCGGCTCATCCATGATCAGCACTTTGGCGTCGAAATGGATCGCGCGGGCGATGGCGACCGACTGCCGCTGCCCGCCGGAGAGCGCCATCACCGGCTCCTTGAAGCGGCGGAAGTTCGGATTGAGCCGCCCCATCACCTTGCGCGCCTCCGCCTCCATCGAAGCGTCATCGAGCGTCCCCCAGCGCGTGAGCAGCTCGCGCCCGAGATAAAGGTTCGACGCGGCGTCGACGTTGTCGGCAAGCGCGAGCGCCTGATACACCGTCTCGATGCCAAAGTGCTTGGCGTCGCGCGGGTTGTCGATCTTGACTTCCTGCCCGTTGATGAAGATCTGACCGCTGTCGCGCTTGTAGGCGCCGGACAGGATCTTGATCAGGCAGGATTTGCCCGCGCCGTTGTGGCCGAGCAGACCGACGACTTCGCCGGGATATAAATCGATATAGGCGTGGTCGACGGCCTTGACGCCGCCGAAAGCGATCGAGACGTCCTTCATCTCGACCAGCGGCGTGATCGCGTTGGGGTCCATGGCTCAACCCTTGGCGGTTCGGCGGCGGTAGAAGGTGTCGATGCCGACCGCGCCAACGAGCACCAGGCCGACCACCATCTGCTGAAAGGCCGAGTCCAACCCGAGCAGCACCATGCCCGATTGCAGCGACTGGATGACCAGGGCGCCGATGAGCGCCCCGTAGATCGTGCCCACGCCGCCGGCGAGCGAGGTGCCGCCGATGACCGCAGCGGCGATCACGTAAAGCTCGTCGAACTGTCCAAGCACGTTAGTCGCCGAGTTCGAGCCGCGCCGAATCGATGCAGGCGGCGATCCCGGCCAGCGCGCCCATCAGCGCAAAGACGAGAATCGTGATGCGCTTGGTGTTGACGCCGGCAAGCTCGGCGGCTTCCGGGTTGCCGCCGGTGGCGTAGACATAGCGGCCAAACCGGGTCCGCCGGGCAAGGAAGGTCATGACAAGGCCGGTGACAAGCGCGATCAGCACCGGAATCGCGTAGCCGGTGGCAATGACCAGTCCGCCTTCGGGCACGGGAATATTGTTGTCGGCTGCGTATTTCGCGGCGACCCGCTCGGGCCACGGATAGGCGTTGACGATTGCGGTTGCGCCGAGGACGATGAAGCAGCCGACGACCCCGATGACATATTCGGCCCACATCGGCCGTTGCGGGAACCGAAACCGCGCTCGCCGCTGACGGCCGGCGTAAAGGCCGAACACGATGCCGGCGCAGCAGATGGCGGCGATGATCCAGCTCGCCGTCGCTCCGATCGAACCGTGCGGACCCCCGCCCATGAGCGCGAAGCGGTCGTCGAGCGGCGCAATGGTCTGGCCGGTCGTGACCCACCAGGCGGCGCCGCGCCAGAACAATTGCCCGCCGAGGGTGACGATGAAGGACGGAATGCCGATGTAGGCGACCAGCGAGCCTTGAAAGGCGCCGATCGCCGCGCCGAGCGCCAAAGCAAGGATGACGGCGATGATCCAGATCGCCGGATTGTCGAGGCCGAGATAGGCCGGCAGGATATGGACCTGCGCCACGCCAATGATCGTCGAGACGAAGCCAATGATTGACCCGACCGAGAGGTCGATGTGGCGCATGACGATGACGAGCACCATGCCGGTCGCCATGACCGCGATCGACGACGTCTGGACGCTCAAATTCCATAAGTTACGCGGCGTCAGGAACAGGCCCTCGCCGTTTTGAGCCCAGGTAATGATGTTGAAACCGATCCAGATCAGAGCCAGCGCGCCGATCATGCCGAGCATGCGGGTGTCGACCTCGGTCGCTCTGAGCAACCGTCGAATACCCGACTCGGCCGGAGCGACGCTGGTCGCGCTCGGCGAGGCAGAGGTCATGATCCCTCCCGATCCTCTTGCGTTACGCCGACGTCGCCATCAGGCAGGAGCGGCGTAGCACCGGAAAGCCGCGCCGCCCTTGGGAACGACGCGGCTTCTTTTGTTTCACTGCGTGCCGGCAGGGTCAACTCAGCCGCAGAACTTCACCGTGCCGGGCTTCACGCCGGCGCACACTTCCGCCTTGGTGATCCAGCCCTTGTCGACGATCACGTTGAGGTTGTCCCTGGTGACGGGGAGCGGCGTCAGCAGGATGCCATTGACCTTGACGCCCTTGGCGCCGCCGGTGAACGGCTTCACGTCGGGAATGGCGGTCATCTTCTTGCCATCCGCGAGCGCCACCGCCGCCTCGCCCGAGATCTTGCCGAGGTCGCGCGCATCCTTCCAGATCGACACCGTCTGCGTGCCGAGCGCGATGCGGTTGATCGCCGCATGGTCGCCATCCTGGCCCGACACCGGCACGGAACCGGCCATGCCCTGCGCGGAGAGCGCAGCCACGACGCCGCCGGCCATGCCGTCGTTCTCAGCCACGACCGCATCGACCTTGTTGTTGTTCTTGGTGAGAATCTGCTCCATGTTCTTCTGCGCGTTGTCCGGCTTCCAGCCGTCGGTGTAGGACTCGCCGACGTTCTTGATCTTGCCGGCCTTCATCGCGGGCGCGAGCACTTCCTTGATGCCCGAGAACAGGAAGTCGGCGTTCGGGTCGCCCTTGTCGCCCTTGATGAAGGCATAGTTGCCGGCGGGCTTCGCCGCCAGGATCGACTTGGCCATCATGCGGCCAACGCCGACGTTGTCGAAAGTGATGTACAGAACATTCGGGCTTTCGATCAGGCGGTCGTAGGCGATGACCGGAATGCCTTCGTCGCTCGCCTTCTTGACTGCCGGGAGGATCGCCTCGGAGTCCATGGCGAGGATGATGAGAACGTTTGCGCCCTTCGAGATGAGGCTTTCGACGTCGGTCAGCTGCTTGGTCGGCGATCCTTGGGCGTCGGCCGAAATATACTTGGCCCCATGGGCGTCGAGCGCCTTCTTGATCGCGGCCTCGTCGGTCTTCCAGCGCTCTTCCTGGAAGTTCGACCATGAGACGCCGACGGTCACATCTTTCGCCATCGCGGCGAGCGACGTCAGGCCGACGGACGCTAAAAGCGCCGCCCCCAAAACAAGTTTATTGAGAGTTCTCATTGTTTTCCTCCACTTGAGGTCCACCAGGGACCGATAAAAACTTATTGGATCCGGGGCGATCGCACGGCGCCGCGACACTATTCCTGCGTCGAACGCCCGCGCAATTGGCCAAGAGTTGCATGAGAGGATCGCGCTTCAGGGTAGATTGTCCCTCATCACGATATCGATACGGATCTTCTCCTGTTCGGCGAGAATTGGCTCGCCCCGGACCAGGGACAAGAGCACGCGCATCGCCGACCTCGTCTCATGGCCCGCGTCCTGGGCGACGACGGCGTCCATCACGCCGCGGATGAGGCACTTGCGGGTGACGTTGCTGAGATCATGCCCGATGAAGGTTATTGTCGATTCCCGGCCCGCGTCGGTGATCGCCTTGGCGACTCCGGGGGTGCCCGCGCCGACGTTGTAGACGCCAATCAAATCAGGATGATCGGCGAGCAACCTCATCATGAGGGTTTCGCTCTCACCGTCATGATCGTTTCCCTCAACGGGACTTAACACGCCGAGATGCGGAAACTCCAAGCTCATCAGCTGGTTGAAACCAAAAATCCGCTCCGCGTGGTCGCGCAGCGACTGCGACCCCGCGATGACGCCGATTTTGCCGGCGCTCGTCCGGACGAACCGCCCCATCAGCGAGCCAGCGGTTCGCCCCGCGGCGACGTTGTCGATGCCGATGTAATGATGGCGACGCGAGCCGGGCACATCGGACACGAGTGTGACGACATAGGTTCCGCCCGCGACGAGATCGTCGATGGCGGCGCGAACGCTTTGGTGATCGAGCGCCACGACGGCGATCCCGTCATAGCGTCCGGCCAGAGATTCCAGGGTCTGCGCGAGCGCCGCGGGGTTGAAGACGTTGGTCTTGTACGTCTCTACGCCCGCCCGTCTTGCCACGAGCCAGCCCGACATCTCCGCGACATGGTCCAGGATCATCGACATGAAGACGTTCGAGCCTTCCGGCATCACGAATGCGAACTGGCTCGATCGGCCCCGCGCCAGTTCAGCGGCCGCCGCGAACGGGCGAAATCCCTGCCGATCGATGGCTTCCCGGACACGGCGGGCGGTGTCCTCCCGCACTCCGGGCCGGCCATGCAGCACACGGTCCAGGGTCGCCACGCTAACGCCTGCCTCCCGAGCAATGTCCTTCAGTGTGAGATGGCCTGCCGCCATTTCTCTACGCATTGGACATAAGCCCTAGCAATCAATATTGAGGTACGCAACTCAAATTTTGACGGCGGCCGCGCTTTGAGCACAGTTCGCTCTTGCAGCCGGAGCCGAGGTCGTGACAAGACGGCGGATAACGATCCGCCACATCGAGCGGCCAGGCGCAAGGGATATGGCGCAAGGGACATGAAACGAATCCGGGGAGCGGCTTTCGCGTCGGGCGCGTTGGCCAGTCTCGTCGTCGGCGCCGCATTGGGCGCGAGCTG
Source organism: uncultured Alphaproteobacteria bacterium (assembly GCA_963833955.1). GTDB lineage: Bacteria > Pseudomonadota > Alphaproteobacteria > Rhizobiales > Beijerinckiaceae > Roseiarcus. Next base: position 134,431 of record CAWHZY010000001.1, read on the forward strand.
GGACGAGCGCGTCTTCCCTGCGGGCTCGCATCTCGATTTCGATCAGGTCGCGGCGGCGGGCCCATCGGCTCTCCCCGCCCTCATCGAGCGCGGGCGCGAGCTGTTCAAGGCGAAATTCACCACCGTCGACGGCGCCGGGCGGCCAAAGGCGACGCAGGCGATCATCCCGACCAAGCGCAAGAACGGCGTCAATCCGCCGTTCAGCCGCACCAGCGGGCCGGATTCGAATTCATGCTTCGGCTGCCACAACGATCCGGTCATTGGCGGCTCCGCCGACGACGTCGCCAACGTGTTCGTGTCGGAGGGGTTCGAGAGCGCGCAATTCAACTCCATCGACCCGTCATTCTCGAGCGAGCGGCACACGATCGCGTTGATGGGCGCGGGGCTCGTCGAGCTCCTGGCGCGCGAGATGACGGCGGACTTGCAGGCGACCCGCGCCGCGGCGATTGCGGACGCCTGCGCAAGCGGCAAAGACGCACACGCGGACCTCGTGACCAAAGGCGTGCGGTTCGGTTCGATCGTCGCCCATCCCGACGGCATCGTCGATCTCGACGCGATCGACGGGGTCGATTCCGATCTGATCGTGAGACCCTTCAGCCGCAAGGGCGTGTTCACGTCGCTGCGCCAGTTCACCATCAACGCACTCAACATCCACCATGGCATGGAGGCCATCGAGCGGTATGGCGTGCGCTGGACGGGCAGCCATGACTTCGCCGAAAGCGGGGTGCCCGATTCGATCACCGCCGGCGACGTCTCGGCTTTGGTCGCGTTCCAGGCGACCCTGCCGCCGCCGACGGTGAAAGCCGATCTGCCCGACGATTGGCGCCAGGCCGCCCGAACCGGCGCCGAGACCTTCAACACGATCGGCTGCGCTTCCTGCCATATGCAGACCCTGCCGCTGAAGTCGCTCGTGTTCACCGATCCCGCGCCCTACGACATGGCGGGCACGCTGCGATTCGGCGAAGTCAAGGCGCCGATCCGCATCGATCTCGGCGCCCTGCCCTTCGCCAGGACGCTGCAGAAGAACGACAAGGGCGAGTGGCTGATCCCCCTCTACAGCGATCTCAAGCGCCATCTCGTCGTCGACGAGACAGTCAATGCGCTCGGCAACGAATTGCAGGCGCAGCGCTTCGTCGAGCGCGACGTGTTTCTCACGCCGCGGCTCTGGGGCGTCGGCTCGACCGCGCCCTACGGCCACAACGGCTCGTTTCGCATGCTCGACGAAATCATCGCCGCGCATGGCGGAGACGCGCGCTTTGCGCGCGATGCGTATATGGCGCTTGAGCCTGAGAAGCGCGACGCGGTCATCGCGTTCCTGCGCTCGCTCGTGATCGAGGCGCAATGATGCGGATCGTCGTCTGCCTCCTCGCGCTTTTTGTGAGCCTCTCAGGCGCGCGCGCCGGCGAGGAGCGGCAAAAGCCGCTCGGCGACGTGCCCCTCATGCATGAAGAGGCGGAAGCGGCGGGCCTCAACAGCGTCTACGACGGTCCGTGGGAATTCTTCGTCGGCGGCGGCGGGGCGGCGCTCGATTGCGACGGGTCGGGCTTTCCCTCGGTGTTCCTGGCGGGCGGCAAGAATCCGGCGCGACTCTTCGTCAACAAATCCAAGGCCGGCGGACCGCTCAAATTCGAGGAGAAGGCGCTCGACATCGGCGCCGACCCAAAACTCTTGCGCAACGTCATCGGCGCCTATCCGCTCGACATCGACGGCGACGGCCACATGGATCTCTTCGTGCTCAGGGTCGGCGGCAACCTCCTGCTCAAGGGCGGTCCCGACTGCACGTTCACGCTCGCCAATCACGAATGGAATTTCGACGGCGATTCCGGCTGGACCACTTCGTTCGCGGCCGAATGGGAGCCGGGGCAAAAATTTCCGACGCTTGCGATCGGACACTATGTCGACCGCGATGCGCCGGGCTCGCCATGGGGCACATGCGCGGACAACTCGCTCTATCGTCCTCAGCCCGGCGACAGGCCGGACTATTCCGTGCGGACCCCGCTCGCGCCCGGATTCTGCGCGCTTTCGATGCTGTTCACCGACTGGAACAAGTCGGGCGAGCCGTCCCTGCGCGTTTCGAACGACCGGCAATATTACCGCGGCGGCGAGGAGCAGATGTGGCGCATCGAGACGGGCAAGACGCCCCGTCTTTACAGCCGCGCCGACGGCTGGCGACATTTGTCGATCTACGGCATGGGGATCGCCGAAGGCGATCTCGACGGCTCGGGCTACCCGCAATATTTCCTGACCTCGATGGGCGACGAGAAGCTGCAGAAGCTCGATCCCGACGAGGGCGGGCGGGGCGAAGCGCCCGTCTATCGCGACATCGCGGGCGAAGTCGGCGTGACCGCGCATATCCCTTACGCCGGCGGCGACAAGCGGCCCTCGACCGCCTGGCACGCCGAATTCGCCGACTTCAATAACGATGGCTTGCTCGATATCTTCGTCTCCAAGGGCAACCTCGAGCAGATGCCGGACTTCGCCGCCTACGATCCGAGCAATCTCCTGCTCGGCCAATGGAACGGCAAATTCGCTGAAGCTGGCGACGAAGCGGGCATCGCCTGCGACGCCAAGGGCCGCGGCGCGCTGATCGCCGACTTCAACCTCGACGGACGGCTCGACATCCTGCAGATCAATCGCGGCTCGAACGCTTTGCTCTGGCGCAATCTGGGGGCCAAAAACGGCGACAATCCGCCGCTGCCGATGGGCAACTGGAGCGAGATCCGCCTCATCGAGCCCAACCCCAACCGCAACGCGGTCGGGGCGAGGATTTCAATCAGGACCGGAACCCGCACCCAGACCCGCTTCGTCGACGTTGGCGGCGGCGACGCCTCGGGCCATTCGGGCTTCATCCATGTCGGCCTCGGCACGGCCGAGCGCGCGGAAATCCGGGTGCAATGGCCTGACGGTGACCAGAGCCCGTCCTATCGCGTGTTCGCCAACCAGTTCGTGGTCGTCGACCGCACGAAGCCGCAAGCGGCGTACTGGTATCCGGCGCGGTAGACGCGCGTGCCGCGAAGGCTGACGCCCTCCGACTTCAGCTCGCCATCACCTCGTTCACCTGCATGCTTTGGGGCGAACCCGTTGCGCCCGCACAGGCGCTGAAAGCCGGGCGGCGAACGTGTTCGCGGAGCACGAGAATGGGCGCACGGAGCGCAAGCGGCAAGTCTCGAGCGCTCGCGCCCCGCGGCAATTTTTCAGTGTTCAAGCGCTCAGCCGCGAACCGGCTGAGCTGATCTTTCCATCAGCGAGGGCTGTCAGCGCAGCTTGTAGCAGTGCCCGCCGCCCCTGTGCTTGACGCGCGCGCGACACGCCTCCAACGTTGAAAACGAGCAGTCAGGATGTCCCGTGACTGTCGATCCTCTCAGCTGCGCACAGAATTTGGCGGCGCTGGCGGGGCCCAGGGGATAAAGAACGAAGCCCGTCGACAGCAGCATCATCGCGGCCGTAAGCGTCAACTTTGAACGCGCCATGTCAAGCCTCCCTTGTTAATTTTCAGTCGTTCCTTGTGGCAGACCTCGCGAACGCGAAGCCTGTTCGGCGAGCTTATCGCGGATCGAATGAACCTGCGCTGAATGTCTCCGATCCCCGCCTCCTTGCCTGGCAACCCTCGGCAGGCGGCGGCGAGGCGAGCCGGCCCACCAAGTCCGCTTCGAGCCTCCCAGCGGGGAGAGCGCGGCTATTGCTTCGCGCAGAGGATCACCGCCTTCGCTCCGCCGTCGCAGCTCGCGCCCGTCGTCCCATCGATGCGCATTGCGGCGCCGCCCGCGCAATAAGCGCTGGCCATGATCTCGCCCGCCCCGCACGAGGCCTGAGCGGAATCGCTGACCACCCTGAAACTGGCGCCAGCTCCAGGCTGGCCTTGCGGTCCGGCCGGTCCTGCGGGCCCTTGAGGACCAGGGGGCCCCATCTGCCCCTGCGCTCCAGCCAGTCCGGGGGCGCCGGGCGGCCCGGATGGGCCTATGCGCCCTGTCGGCCCTTGAGGGCCGATCGCGCCGCGCTTCGCCCTTAGGCCCGGGCGGCCCAATCGCGCCAGCCTCCCCCGTGGCTCCCGCAACGCCGGCTTCGCCCTTGGGCCCGGGCGGCCCAATCGCGCCAGCCTCCCCCTTCGCTCCCGCAACGCCGGCTTCGCCCTTGGGCCCGGGCGGCCCAATCGCGCCAGCCTCCCCCTTCGCTCCCGCAACGCCGGCCTCGCCCTTGGGCCCGGGCGGCCCAATCGCGCCAGCCTCCCCCTTCGCTCCCGCAACGCCGGCTTCGCCCTTGGGCCCGGGCGGCCCAATCGCGCCAGCCTCCCCCTTCGCTCCCGCAACGCCGGCTTCGCCCTTGGGCCCCGCCTCTCCAGCTTCGCCTTTCGGCCCAGCGGGACCCACGGGGCCTCTGGCTCCAGCCGGTCCGGCGACGCCGCCTTCGCCCTTGGGTCCTGCCGCGCCAACGTCGCCTTTCGGACCAGCGGACCCCGCCGGCCCGACCGCGCCAACTTCACCCTTTGGCCCGGCAGCGCCGACATCACCCTTTGGCCCAGGCGGTCCGGCGGGTCCCCTCGCGCCGACCGCGCCAGCGCTTCCGACTTCGCCTTTTGGCCCGATGGGTCCTGCCGCTCCCGCCGGCCCAATCTGGCCGGAATCGCCTTTCGGCCCTTGAGGTCCGGCCGGCCCCTCGGGGCCGGGCTCGCCCCTGGCTCCCTGCAGCCCGGGCGGTCCGGCGCCTCCGAGATCGCCTTTCGGCCCTGGCGGCCCGTCAGGGCCTGGCGGCCCCGGCGGTCCTGGCAGACCGGCCGGGCCGGTTTCGCCTTTCGGTCCCGGCGGCCCGTCAGCGCCCGTATCGCCCTTCGGACCCTGGGGTCCGATGGCGCCGACCGCGCCCGGCTCGCCCTTCGGCCCGGCGGGGCCGGCGGGACCCTGCTCTCCCTGTTGCCCCGGTTGGCCTTGTTCGCCCCTGTCGCCTTTCGAGCACCCCGAAACAGCGAGCAGCGCCGCAATGGCGACGCCGGCGACAGTCAAGCGCATTAGTTTCTCCCCCTCATGAGGCGCGTTCCATCCGTCTCGGACACGATGTTGACGCCGGATTATGATCGGCATGTGTAGACGAGGCGCCCCGCGTTGCGCCAGAGCGCGAGCCTACCCTACCCGATTTGAAGAGCACAGACCCTCGTCCCTCTCCCGGTAGGCGCCTGTTGATCGCGAATGATGACCGCGCCATCCGCTCGCCTCAATTATGCGGCGGATCGCGACCCTCAAGATTGGAGGCGAGACCATGCACCGACGTTCATTCCTTGCCGCCCTCGCGGCGTCGGCCGCGTGCGTCAGCGCGCGAGCCGCCGCCTCCTCAGCCGAGGAGCGCCTCGCCCTCGCCAACAAGCGACTCGCCGAGATCGAGGCGCGCGCGGGCGGCAGGCTCGGCGTCTTCGTGCGCGACACGGGCGCCGCCGCGACGATCGAGCACCGGGCCGATGAACGGTTCCCGATGTGCAGCACGTTCAAGCTTCTGACCGCGGCCGCGGTGCTGAAACGCGTGGATCAGGGGGCCGAGCGTCTCGACCGAACAATCGCGTATGGCCCGAGCGACTTGCTCGAGTATGCCCCGGTCGCCAAGGCGCATGTCGCGGAAGGCGGCATGAGCGTCGCGGACCTCTGCGCCGCGGCGATCGACTGGAGCGACAACACCGCGGCAAATTTGGTTCTGCAGACGATCGGCGGACCCCCGGGGTTTACGGCCTTCGCGCGTTCGCTCGGCGATAACGTGACGCGGCTCGACAGGAACGAGCCCACTCTCAACGAGGCGACCCCCGGCGACCCCCGCGACACCACAAGTCCGCGCGCCATGGCCGCCAGCATGCAAAAAGTGTTGGTGGGCGATACGCTGTCGGACGGCTCTCGCAGCCAGTTGCAAGCCTGGCTGATCGGCGACAAGGTCGGCGACAAGCGTTTGCGCGCCGGCCTGCCGCATTCATGGCGGATCGGCGACAAGACCGGCAGCGGCGACCACGGATCGACGAATGCGGTCGCGATTATATGGCCGCCCGGACGCGCGCCCTTGATCGCCACGGTTTATTATACCGAGTCATCCGCTTCCGTGGACGCGCGCAACGCCGTTCACAAGGCGGTCGGCGGCCTGATCGCGGAGACCTTCTCGTAAAAAAAGGGCCGGCGCGAAGCTGGCCCCTGTCGGCTTATGCCAATTCTATATGAGCGCGACTCATCGCGCTCAAACCCGCGCAACGGCTTGGGGCACGCATTCGCGCTTCGGCCATAAGGCGATGATCGGTTCCGATCATCCAGTCTTGGTATGACCTCTTCCGAAGCTTAGCTGCCGCCGCCAACGCAGGTGTCGGCGGTCTTCGGCGTGCAGACGTCGAGGCCGGTGTAGGTCGGATCCGCCGGCGCCGGCTTGCCGTCCTTGATGTCCTTGAGGAAGTACATCGCCTTGTACCCCATCTCGAACGGGCGCTGGCCAACCTGGCCGGAGGAGAGGCCCTTCTTCAACAGTTCGATTTGAACCGGCAGCGTGTCGGCGACGACGAGCGCCAACTGGCCGGAGGCGATCTTGTCCTTGTACTTCGCGGCGGTCTTCGCATAGGCGTCCGGCAGGAACTGCGGGAAGCCGCCGGTCGGCGTGAAGGCGTCAAGGTCGGGATACTTGTTGAGGATGTCCTCCAGCTGCTGATTGGCGACCGTAAAGTCGTCATTCGTGTAAAGCGGGCAGCCTTCGGCTTCCTTCCAGCCATTCTGTCCGGTCAGGCGAACGCCGGGTGATTCAGCGCTCTTCTTACCCGCAAGGGTGTCGCGAATCCCCTGCATGCGCTCGTTATGGTTAGACGCCGCGGCGCCGCCGGACTGAATGCAGATCGTGCCGCCCTTGGGCTTGATGCCCATGACGAGCTTCGCGATGTTGACGCCGATGTCATAATTGTGGGTGCCGACATAGGCGGCGCGGAGACCCTTGTCCTGCGGCAACAGGTCCGAATCCCAAGTCAGGACGGGGATCTTGTTGGCGGCGGCGTCCTTGAGCGCATTGGCGATCGCCGGCGCGTTGGCGGCCGAGACCGCAATGCCGTCGACCTTCTTGGTGATGAGGTCGGCTACGATCTGCGCTTGCTCGTCGCCGCCGCCATGTTCGCCGGGCCCGATGTAAAGGCACTTGACGGCGCCGGCGAGTTCCTTCTCCGCTTTCTTGCAACCAGCGAGCGCCTGGTCGAAGAAGGGGTTGTTGGTGTTCTTCGGCACGAGCGCGAAGGTGTAGGGGTTGGCGGCTTGCGCCGAAGCCGAGACCGCCAGCAACACTCCGGCGGCGACCGCGCCGGTCAACATTAGTTTCAACATTTCTTTTCCTCCCAGTTGGACATGGCCCTTATCGGCCGGTTATACGCGCCCCTCATGGGGTCTACTCGCGTTTCGCTCCCCGAAGTTTCCCGAGGTAAACTGCGCCGATCAAGAACAGGCCAACGAACGTGCCCTGCCAATTCGAATCGACGCCCGCCATCAGCAGTGAATTGCGGATTGTAAAGATCAGCGCCGCGCCGATGAACGCGCCATAGGCGCTGGCCTCGCCGCCCATCAAGTTTGCGCCGCCGATCACTGCGGCCGAGATGGCGAGGAGTTCGTAGGTGACGCCGAGGGCGTTGATCGCCGAGCCCGCCCAGCCAACGGAGAGAATGGCGGCGAAAGCCGCCGTCAAACCGGAGAAGACATAGACCTGCACCTTGATGCGGTTGACGGGAACGCCGGTCAATAGAGCGGCCTGTTCGTTTCCTCCGATCGCGAGCACGTGGCGGCCCCAGCTCGTCATCTTGTAGACCACGGCCAGAAGAAACGTGAACACGATGAGGAACAGGAGCGGCGAGCTCAGTTCGAACTTCGACGTGATGTGCCAAGCGCCGCTGCCCAGCGCCTTGAAGGGTGGCCCGCCAGGGCCGAACTTGTAGATCATGCGGTTTCCCGACAGCACCACCGCGACCGACCGCGCGATCGCCAGCATTCCGAGCGTTGTCACGAAGGGGGAAAGGCCAAGATAGGCGATGATGATTCCGTTGATGAGCCCGACGACGCCTCCCGCGAACAAGCCGACAACCACCGCCGTCCAGGCCGGATAGCCGGCCTCGAGAACGAGGCCGCACGCGACGGCGGTCAGACCCATGATCGAGCCGACCGAGAGGTCGATGCCGCCCGTCGCGATCACCGCCGTCATGCCGAGCGCCATGATGCCGATGAAGGAGAAATTGCGCGTGGTGTTGTAGAAATTGTCGGTGGTCGCGAACGAGGCGGGCTGCAGCCAGCTCATCACGATGCATATGATGATGAGCGCGACCGTCACCCAGAACGCTTGTGAACCCGTGAAGCGTTGCCAGAAATTGTGTTGCTGGATGTCCAGCACCGATTCGATCGAGACATGGGCTTGCGGGGCGTCGCTTGCCATTGAACGGGCTCCTCAGGCCGTGTGGATGGCGCCGGTAATCAGGCCGGTCACTTCTTCCGGGCTCGTCGCCGCGATCGCCTTGTCGGCAACCTTGTTGCCGCGCCGCATCACCATGACCCGGTCGCAGACCGCGAACACGTCCGGCATGCGATGGCTGATCAGGATGATCGCCATGCCGGCGTCCTTCAGCCGCCGTATCAGGTCCAGCACCTCAGCCACCTGTCTCACCGAGATCGCGGCGGTCGGTTCGTCCATCAAGACGAGCCGCGCCCTCGACAGCCGCGTGCGCGCTATGGCGACCGCCTGACGCTGCCCGCCCGACATCTGGCGCACGAGATCGCGCGGCCTGGTCTCGGACTTGAGCTCGCCGAACAATTCGCCGGCGCGCTTGGCCATCGCCTTGTGGTCGAGCCAGCGAAACGGACCCGCGCCGCGCTTGATTTCCCGTCCGAGAAAAACATTGGCCGCGGCCGACAGATTGTTGCAGAGCGCAAGGTCCTGGTAGACGACCTCGATCCCCTTTTCGCGCGCTTCGACGGGCTTGTGAAAATGCACGGCCTCGCCGTTGAGACGGATCTCGCCGTGGGTCGGGGGAAAATTGCCGGCGATGACCTTGACCAGTGTCGACTTGCCGGCGCCATTGTCGCCCATTAGGCCCAGCACCTCGCCGGCCTCGAGCGCCATATCGACTTCGTTCAGCGCATGGATCGCGCCGAAATGCTTCGACACCGCGTTCAATTCAAGGATCGACAACCCTTGCTTCCTCCGCGCGCTCCGACTTTTCTTCGTCGCGCACGCGACGCTCGTCGGTTAATCGTCCTGACATCTTAGCTATTATTGAGTTTGTCGCGGCGTGCAAGCAAAAAGGCGCGTGGCCGAACGCCGCCTCCGCAGTCAGCCTTGCGGGCTTGGCGCGGGCGCTTCTTCGACGCGGTGGCGCAGCCAGACCATGCCGCCTTCCAGAGTCTCGCAGCCAATCAGTCGGAGCGACTGTCCGGCGCCGGGGCGTTCGCCGTTTGCGCCGTGATAGTCGAGGATGGTCTCCCTTCCGGCCAGTCCATCGACCGCCGGGAAAATCAGAGTGCTGAACTCATCAATCAGGCGATGGTTGAAAAACGCGCCGTTGATCCTGCCGCCGCCCTCGAGAAGGAGCGTCTTGACGCCGAAAACATCGGCGAGCTGCGCCATCGCGTCCGGGAGGTCCTCGCCTCTCGGACCGGCGAAAATATAGGACGCGCCATCCTCACGCAGTTCAGCCAGATAAGCGTCCGAGACTTGCTCGCCGAGCACGGCGACGACGTGATCGCCCCCGACATTGTCCTGGCCATAGTGGACGCGGCCGGAGGGATCGATGGCGACGGCAAGGTTCCGGCCGTTCCGGCGGCCCAGGTGAGGCTTGCGCGCCATCGGCGAGCTGACAGCGACGGATCGTTCGCGCCCCTTGGCCATTTCCGCCATGGTTCTGCGGCCGACGATCCAGCCCTCGGCCTCGAAGCGGTCGTGAATGGCTTCATAGTGTCGGCGCAGCACGTGGTTGGACACGCCGGCGGCAGGCCGGGTGAAGCGGCTCGGATGAAGACCGCCGTCGAGCGAGGTTCCCATGTGGCAGATGATGGTGGGGCGCATCGGGCAGTGACCCTGCGATTACTCAGCCGTGATCAACTAGAGGGCACACTCCCGGCGGTCGCTCGCCTTGATCTCCGCGTAGATCGCGTCAGGAGCGATATCGAGGCCGTCGGGCCAGCACACGGCGCCGAGTGCGACGAAAACGCGGTTAAAGGCCTCGGAATCAGCCAAGGCCGCAAAGACACCCGCGTTCGGGGAGGCAACAAGCCTCGACATGTCTACGACCCCTTCGAGGCCGTCAAGGAAGCGGACGCGCAGTCGATGGCCCGGCAATGCTTCGACGCTCACCGCGCGCCAAGGCATCGCAGGCCGAACGGCAGGGGCTGCGGCAGCGGCTGAATTGTCTTCGGCGACTGGTTGCGGTTGCATAGATCCCAATCCTCCATGAGGTCGGCACGGTGCAAGTACGAGACGAATCTGCTAACTCGGCCGCTCCGAACGTCATGCAGTCACGACGATATCGCGATGCAAGACCGATGATAGATGCTGAGCGCGATGCCCATGTCCGATGCGCCACGGCCCCAGATTTCTAAGTCACGGGGTTTCACTGAAACAGAACGATTCCTCTCCGAACTGTGCGAAGGCACGTTCCTCAAACTATGGAGCTACCCGAATCCTTTTAAGGCACCGGGAAAAGAACTGTGTGACCTGATCGCTATTTTTGACAACCGCGTGTTTTTGTTTTTTGACCGCGCAAGCGAGGCTTTCGACCGCAGCGACCGGGACGTTCTAATGTCGTGGGAGCGTTGGAAAAAAGAGACAATCGATAAACAAGTAAAATCAGCACTAAGGGCGCTGAAACACGTGCACCGCAACCGAGGTGAGATTTACATCGATGCAAAGTGCCAAACCAGATTACCAATAACAATTCCATCTGACAACGTTAAAATCCATATCGTGATCGTTGCTCACGGCGCTACTGAGGCTTGCCGATCGTTTTCTTCAAGAAATGTCTCGGGAGGTCTTGCTGTTGCTTATAGTAACAATGTTGCAGCACTCTCGATAAATAAGCCGTTTTCTTTTCCATTTTTTGTCGGACTTCCTCGCGATCGGATCGTCCATATATTCGACACTCTGACTGTAAAGATAATTCTCGGTGAGCTTGATACCTTTGTTGATTTTGTTTCCTTTATCGACGCGAAGGAAGATACGATCCGAAAGTACGAGCTCCTGGCATATCCTGGCGAGGAGGATTTACTCGCGGAATATTACTCAAATTTCGATAAGTCCACGAACCGTCATTTTATCGGCACCCTCGATCCCGCTTATCAAGGAGTGGTTGTTCCCAAGGGAAAATGGCTGAATTTTATCCGGTCGGCTCCTTATAAAGCAAAAAAGGAGGCCGATAAGGCTTCGTACCTGTGGGACAATTTATTGCAAAGAACTGCGCAAAACGCTCTGGACGGCACGTTGGGTGGTGACGCTGGCATTTTTAAATCGCAAAGCGCCGTCTTCGAGATGGCACGAGAACCACGTTTCTCTAGGCGGGCGCTATCAGAAAGAATGACGAATTCGATTAAAGATTTTCCGGCCAACGCGCCCGGAAGTTGCCGAAAAATATCGTTCATGCCGTCGTACTTTGCGGGAACAGCCTACGTGTTTTTACAGGTGAAATTCGTTGCGTCGAGCTCTTATGACGGGAAATATCGTGCGGTGCGCCAAACCATGTTGGAAATTGCCTGCGGCGCTGCTAAAAACAAGTTCCCTTACCTTACCAAAATTGTTGGGATAGCTATTGATGCGCCTAGATTTTCTTCGAAAATGAATTCGGAAGACTTTATTCTTCTTAGTTGTGCAGAATGGCCTGATGATCAACGCGAGTTTTATGAAGAGAAAAATGAGTCCCTCGGATTTTTCGAAACCGGGACAATCGAAAATAGGACCGTGAGGAACTTTCCCGTGCCATAAGAAAGCAAGGGTGTCTTCGATTGCTTCGCTTACC
>CAWHZY010000002.1:0-151799 GCA_963833955.1 uncultured Alphaproteobacteria bacterium
CCCACATCACCCGGCGGCCGCGCACGATCGTCCCGACCGGCCAGCCCGTCACCGTCTTTCCGTCATAGGGGGTCCACTGGGACCGCGAGGCGATCCACGAATCCCCGATCGTCTCGCGGCGCTTCATATCGACGATGGTGAAGTCGGCGTCGTAGCCAGCCGCGATGCGCCCCTTGCCGAGGATTCCGAACAAGCGCTGCGGCCCGGCGCTGGTGAGGTCGACGAAGCGCTGGAGACTGAGCCGCCCGGAATTGACGTGGTCGAGCATGATCGGAACCAGCGTCTGCACGCCGGTCATGCCCGAGGGGCTCTCGGGATAGGGCTTGGCCTTCTCCTCGAGCGTGTGCGGCGCATGATCGGAGCCCAGCACGTCGACCACGCCCTGCTCGAGCCCGCGCCAGATCGCTTCGCGATGGCGGCGCCGCGGACCGGCGGGTTCATCTGTATTTTCGTGCCCAGGCGCGCATAGTCGTCGGCGCTGAGGGTCAGATGATGCGGCGTCGCCTCGCAGCTCGCGACGTCCTTGGCGCCGGTTAGAAACGCCATCTCCTCGCGCGTGGTGATATGCAGGACATGCACTTGCGCGCGCGCCTCGCGCGCGAGGCGAACGAGCCGCTCGGTCGAGCGCAGAGCCGCGATCTCGTCGCGCCAGACGGGATGCGAGGAGGGATCGCCCGCGACCCGCAGGGGCTTGCGCTCATTCAGGCGCGCCTCGTCCTCGCTGTGGAACGCCGCGCGGCGGCGGGTCTGGTTGAGGATCGCCAGCACGCCCTCATCGTCAGCGACCAGGAGACGCCCGGTCGAGGAGCCCATGAACACCTTGATCCCCGCCGCGCCGGGCAGCCGTTCGAGATCGGGAATGTCGGCGACATTGTCGTGCGTGCCGCCGACCCAGAAGGCGAAGTCGCAATGCATGCGGCCCTTCGCGCGGGCGAGTTTGTCGGCGAGCGCGTCTGCGCTGGTGGTCAACGGATCGGTGTTGGGCATTTCAAACACCGCGGTCACCCCGCCGAGCACGGCCGCGCGAGAGCCCGTCTCCAGGTCCTCTTTATGAACGAGCCCCGGCTCACGGAAATGAACCTGGGAATCGATCACGCCCGGAAGAATGTGGAGGCCGCGGCAATCGATGCGCTCGCCCGCCGCGGCCTGGCTCAAGGCGCCGATCTCGGCGATCCGCCCGTCGCGGACGCCGATGTCGCGGAGGCCGATCCCGTCGTGATTGACCAATGTCCCGTTGATCAGAACGCAATCGAAACTCGGCGGCATGGCGGATCTTTCTTGCAGTGGCGCAAAAGCGGCCTATTTGACAGTGTCCGTCCTTGCAAGCGCGACCGGAGGCGTTTTCCCGCATGCACAACAAAGCCGCCATGCTCGAGGATCGCGGCGTCATCTCGGTGAGCGGCGCGGATGCGACCAGCTTTCTGCAGGGCCTGCTGACCAACGACGTCGAGCGCCTTCAACCCAGCGAAGCGCGCTACGCGGCGCTCCTCACGCCGCAAGGCAAGATCTTGTTCGACATGATCGCCGTGCGCGCCCCTGGCGAGGAGGCGTCCTATCTCATCGAATGTTCCGCCGCGCAGGCGGCCGATCTCGCCAAGCGGCTTGGCTTCTACAAGCTGCGCGCCAAGGTGGCGGTCGCCGACGTGAGCGCCGATCGCGCCGTCGCGGCCTTCTGGGGCGACGAGTCTCCGAGCGTCGCCGACGGCGTTCTCTACGCCGACCCGCGCGACCCGCGCCTGGGATGGCGGGCGATCATGGCCCGCCCGAGCGCCGCCGCGATCGGATCCGAGCACGGAGGCGAATACGAGGGCCTTCGCATCGCGGTCGGGGCGCCCAAGGGCGGCCTCGATTTCGCCTATGCGGACGCCTTTCCCCATGACGCCAATTTCGACCTGCTCCATGGGGTCGATTTCGACAAGGGCTGCTATGTCGGCCAGGAGGTCGTCTCCCGCATGAAACATCGCGGCACCGCCCGCAAGCGCGTCGCGCGCGTCAAACTGGACGGCCCGGCGCCGGCGCCCGGGACGCCCGTCATGGACCGCGAGCTCGCGGTCGGCGCGCTCGGCTCCTCATCGGGACGTGAAGCGCTCGCGCTTCTGAGACTCGACCGCGCCGAGGAGGCGATGGCGGCGGGCCGCACATTGAGCGCAGGCGGCGTCGGCTTGGCGCTGGCGGAGTAAGCGCGTCACAGATCGCTGTCTTCTCACGGCCTATGGCGACCGCGAGGCGCCTGAAACCCGCGCCGTTAACCCCCTTGAGTCGCGGGCTTCATCGCGCGGCGGTTGCTCGGTTTGTAAGCTTGACCCCGTCCGAACCTGTCTTTAGGGATTTCATCTTGAGCCGCGAAAAGGCTTGAACGATGGAACGTCCGGGAACGTTGCGTCGGATGAAACTGGGAGGATTCACATGAAACGGCTTCTATTATCCGGCGCGATGCTCGGCGCCCTGCTCGCATTCGTCGGGTCGGCGCAAGCCGCCGACAAGAAGACGCTGGTGTTCGTCGTGAACGGCGCGTCGGACTTCTGGAAGGCGGCCGAGGCCGGCGTCAAGAAGGCGCAAGGCGAACTGCCGAATTACAAGCTCGACTTCAAATATCCCGAGCAGTCGTCTGCCGCGATCCAGACCCGCCTGATGGATGACCTCGTCGCGGCCGGCGTCTCGGGCATCATGGTCAGCGCGGTCGACCCGAAGACGATGGGCGACGCGCTCGACCGTATCGGCAAGCAGGTGGCGTTGTTCACCACCGACAGCGACGCGCCCAAGAGCAGCCGCGTCGCCTATATCGGCTCGAGCAACGTCGACGCCGGCAAGCAGGCGGGCGAGATCGCGCTGAAGGCGATGCCGAACGGCGGCAAGTGCATGGGCTTCGTCGGTCTGCCCGGCGCTGACAACGCACGCGAGCGCATCGAAGGCTTCAAGGACACGATCAAGGGCTCGAAGATCGAGCTCGTCGACGTTCGCGCCGACGACATCGACCAGACGCGCGCCAAGCGCAATGTCGAGGACACGCTGACCGCGCATCCCGAGATCAACTGCATGGTCGGCTATTATTCCTACAATACGCCGCGCATCTACGAGGCGGTGAAGGAGGCCGGCAAGCTCGGCAAGATCACGATCGTCGGCTTCGACGAGGATCCGATCACCCTCGGCGGCGTCAAGGAAGGCACCGATCGCCTCAACGGTCGTCCAGCAGCCGTACGAGTGGGGCTACCAGGGCATGAAGGACATGGCGAAATATCTCGAAGGAGACAAATCCTTCATTCCCGCCAACCGCCTCATCATCATCCCAACCAAGATCATCGACAAGGACAACGTCGACGCCTTCTGGGCCGAGCTGAAAGAGCGCCAGGGTAAAAAATAAGCGGGACGAGCGGACGCGAAAGCGGCGTTTGCTTGACTTCCGGTTTGGGGCGCTGCGCTTCGGCGCGGCGCCTCCTTTGTCTTAAGGACTGAATTTGGCCGATTCTCTCCTCCGGCTGATCGACATCAGTAAGAGCTATCCCGGCGTCCGCGCCCTTTCCCGTGTCAGCCTGACGGTGAATCGGGGCGAGGTCCTCGCGCTGATCGGCGAGAATGGGGCGGGCAAGTCGACGCTGATGAAAATTCTCGGCGGGGTGGTGAAACCCGACCAGGGAACGATCGAGATCGACGGGACCGCGCACGACGCGCTCACTGTCTCCGAATCGCTGAGTTCTGGAATCGCCTTCGTTCATCAGGAACTGAATCTCTTCGATAATCTCGACGTTGGCGCGAATGTGCTGATCGGACGGGAGCCGCTTTCAGCCGGTCCCCTCAAGCTCGTCGACCGGAAGACGACGAAACGCATCGTGGCGCCGTTGCTGAAGCGACTGGACGTCGACTTCGAGGTCGACGATCTGGTTTCCGACCTCTCCCTTGCGCAGCGCCAGCTGTTGGAGATCGCCAAGGCGCTTTCGCTCAACGCCCGCGTCGTCATCATGGATGAGCCGACCTCCAGCCTGACGTCCACCGAGACCGATCGGCTGATGCGGGTCATCGGCGAGCTCAAGGCCGATGGCGTGTCGATCATCTTTATCACCCACCGGCTGAACGAGGTCGAAGCCTGCGCCGATCGTGTGGTCGTCCTCCGTGACGGCTCAGTCGTTGGCGAGCTGGCTCGCGACCAGATTCATCGCGACGCCATGATCCGCCTCATGATCGGGCGCGACCTCAAGTCGCTCTACATCCCGCCCAAATCGCCTCCCGGCGCCAACGTTCTGGAGGTCGCGGGCTTACGAACCCTTTCTCATCCCGGGCACGCTGTCAGCCTTTCGCTGAGAGCGGGCGAGATTCTGGGCATGGCCGGATTGATCGGAGCGGGGCGGACCGAGCTCGCGCGCGCTCTGTTTGGAATTGACCCCATACTGGGAGGCGAAATTCGTCTCAACGGCGCGCCCGTCGCCATTGGTTCGGCCAAAGACGCCATCGCGCACGGAATTTATCTGGCGCCGGAGGACCGCAAGCGCAGCGGTCTCGTGCTCGAGGATTCGGTGACCGACAACATCTCGCTGCCCGATCTTTTGTCCTTCGCCAGATATTACCTCATGAATTCGGCGGCGGAGCGCAAGAACGCGGAACGGCAGCGCCAGTCCCTCAACATCAAGACCGCCGATGTCGAGACGGTGGTTCGCACGCTCTCGGGAGGCAACCAGCAGAAGGTTGTCCTCGCCAAATGGCTATCGATGAAGCCTAAGGTGATGATCTTCGACGAGCCGACGCGCGGCATTGACGTCGGGTCAAAATCCGAAATCTATTCGCTGATGCGCGGGCTGGCCGATGCCGGCGTGGCGATCTTGATGATTTCCTCCGACATGGAGGAGGTGATCGGGGTCAGCGACCGCATCGTGGTGATGCAGGAAGGCGCGATCAGCGGAACGCTGAACCGCGACCAGTTCAGCGAGGAGAACGTGATGCGGCTCGCCGTCGCTCGCGGAGCGGAGCAGAGTGCGGCGTGATGCTGAAGAAAGATCTCGGACTTTTCCTGCTCATCGTCGTCGTTGGCGCGGTGGTGGCGTTTCTCAACCCGCGCTTCATCTCGCCGATCAATCTGGAGAATACCGCCAATCTCGTCGGGCTGTTCGGCCTGTTCTCCATCGGCGAAGGCTTCGTCATCATAACGGGCGGCATCGACCTGTCGATCGGCTCGCAATTCGCTCTGTTCGGCGTCGTCTTCGTCGACTTGCTCGTGAACTATCACCTGCCGTGGATCCTCGCCGTTCTCATCATTGTCGGTTTCGGCGTGATTCTTGGCTGGGTGCATGGGTTTCTCGTCACGCGAATGAACCTGCAGCCCTTCGTCGTGACGCTTTGCGGCCTCTTGATCTATCGCGGCGTCGCGCGCTGGTACACCGACGATGGGACAGCCGGATTTGAGTTCGGCCAGAGCTTTCCGGCGCTCGAATGGATCACCACTGGACGCACCTACGGCATCCCGCACACCTTCGTCATCTTCCTTATCGTTGCGGCGATCATGGGGGTGCTGCTGCATCGCTCGGTCTTCGGGCGATACCTGTTCGCCATCGGCAAGAACGAAGAGGCGGCGCGTTTCTCCGGCATTGCGACCAAGAAGATCATCGTCGCCGCCTACGTCATCTGCGGCGCGCTCGCTGGCGTTTCATCAATTTTCCTCACGATGTACACCCGCTCGATCTCGCCCGCCTCGCACGGCAATTTCTTTGAGCTTTACGGAATTGCGGCTGCGGTTCTCGGCGGCTGTTCGCTGCGCGGCGGCGAGGGCTCGATCCTGGGCATCGTGCTCGGCGCCATTCTGCTTCAGGTTCTGCAGAACCTGGTCAACCTGCTGGGCATCCCGAGTTCGCTCAATTTCGCCGTCATGGGGACGGTCATCCTGATCGGCGTGCTGGCCGACCAGCAATTGGTGCGGCTGAGGCAGGGCCGCGCCGACCGGGTGAAGGACAATCTGCGCGCGGCGGCGCCGCTCGCGAGGTAGCAAGAGCGGGGCTAAGGGAAGGCGCTGGGCGATCGATGCCAAAAAGCGCGCTCAAAGCCTCGTCAAGCTCCGGACAAGACGGATCTCGTATGCGGGCGCTGAAGCGGGTAGGCTCGCGTCCGCGTGGCGTTACCCCATAAGCTTGGTCAGATCAGAGGCGAGCCCCGTGATGCTGGAGGGCGCAACCATTTTCGCGCTTGTCGTCGCGGCCTTCGTGGTCATCACCGCTCTCATGGGCGTGCGCCAGGTGCCTCAAGGTTACAATTACACGGTCGAGCGCTTCGGCCGCTACTACAAAACCTTGACTCCGGGTCTGGGGCTTATCGTTCCTTACATCGATTCCGTCGGCCGCAAGCTCAACGTCATGGAGCAGGTCATGGACGTCCCGAGCCAGGAAATCATCACCAAGGACAATGCAACCGTGACGGTGGACGGCGTCGCCTTCTATCAGGTGCTCGATGCGCGCCGCGCGGCCTATGAGATCTCCGATCTTGAATTGGCGCTGCGCAACATCGTCATGACCAATGTGCGCACGGTCATGGGTTCGATGGACCTGGACCAACTGCTCTCGCATCGCGACGAGATCAACGCGCGCCTTTTGATGGTGATCGACGCAGCCTCGGAGCCTTGGGGCATCAAAGTCACGCGCGTTGAGATCAAGGACATCGTACCCCCGAAGAACCTCGTGGAGGCGATGGGCCGGCAGATGAAGGCCGAGCGTGAAAAGCGCGCCGTGATCCTCGAGGCTGAAGGCATGCGCCAGTCCGACATCACCCGCGCCGAAGGACGCAAGGCGGCGCTCGTGCTCGAAGCGGAAGGCCGGCGCGATGCCGCGTTCCGGGCCGCCGAGGCGGTCGAGCGAACCGCTGAGGCCGACGCGATGGCGACGCGGGTGATCAGCGAGGCGACCGCCAACGGCGACGTGGTTGCGGTGAACTTCCTGATCGCGGAGAAATACATCGCCGCGCTCCACGCGCTCGCGCAATCGCCAAATCAGAAGCTCGTGATCGTGCCGATGGAATTGAGCTCGCTTGCCGGCACGCTTGGCGGCTTGAGCCAGATCGCCGCGAGCGCCATGGGCGCGGAGGCTGTCGCAGCCCCACGGCCGCCTGCTCGGCCACGCCCTCCTGGGCCTGTGCCGGACACCGGCGCGACGAGCACGCCACCGGTTTCCCCTTGGCAAGGGTCGAGAATCCGCCGCCCGGCGGGGCTTCTTCCTGAAGGAGGATCGCTCGGAGCCCACGATGGACGCCCTCCTGCAACCGCCCCATCTCGTCGCGCTCACCTGGCTGGTCGCGGGGCTCGTTCTCAGCGCGATCGAGACGCTCGCGCCCGGCGCATTTTTCATCTGGTTCGGCGCCGCGGCGGCGATCGTCGGAGCCGTCGACTATTTCCTGCCGATGGGCTTAGTCGCGCAGCTCATCCTGTTCGCCGTTGCGGTGGCGGCGCTGGTTCTTATCGGCCGGCGGGTCTACGGATCGTTCGACAGATCGCCCGGGCCGCTGCCCCAGAGCCGCGCTCATGCGATGGTCGGAGCCGACTTCTTCGTGGACGAAGCGATCGCGCGAGGCTACGGGCGCATCCGCGTCGGCGACAGTTCCTGGCGCGTCGCCGGACCGGATTGCCCAGCCGGCGCCATGGTGAGGGTGGTCGCCGTGGAGCAGGGTTCGCTCTTGCGTGTCGAGCGGGTCGACTGACCTCCGGCTCTCAAGTCGCTCCGATTGCCCGGGATCGAATTTCTGCGACAGCATTCCAGTTGTGAAACCGGGCGAAAATGCTGGGCGCGGATCGCTCTTTCATGCCTATCAACGCCTCACTCCAATATGCTAGCCCATCTTATTCACGAGGGGTCGTTTTTGAGGCTGGCGAGCGTGGCGTAAGGGTCTGATTTGGCGTAGGATTTGGTTGCTTACACCGATCCGTTTCGCCTCGCGCCCCAGCACCCGCTCGCCATGACCAACTCTAATCTGCTGCCGTTCTCATTTCCAGCCGTTGGCCGCAAACCGGTCGCAGCCGCTTTTGATGGCGGGCGACTGACTTCGGATGGCGGCGTGATGCTGCTTTCGATGGCCGAGCGTCGGTTGGGGATCGCGGAAAGATTGGCGCGGTGCTTTCCCGATCGCCGCGACCCGCTGCGCATCACGCACACGCTGGCGGACATGGTTCGCGCCCGCATCTTGGCGATCGCCTGCGGATATGAAGATGCCGACGATCTCGACGCTTTGCGCGCTGATCCCGCTTTCAAACTCGCTTGCGGGCGGCTGCCAGACACGGGCGCGAACCTGTGTTCGCAGCCGACGCTGTCGCGGTTGGAGAACGCGCCTTCGCTGAAGGATGCGATCCGGCTCACGTGGGCGCTGGTCGATCAATGGATCGCCTCCTATGAACGGGAGCCCGCGTCTGTCATTCTCGATATCGACGACACCTGCGATGTCGTACACGGGCATCAGCAGCTCTCGCTCTTCAACGCCCATTACGACGAGCGCTGCTTCCTGCCGATCCATGTCTACGACACCGAGCGCTCGCGTCCCGTCGCGGTCGTGCTGCGCTCCGGCAAGACCCCGTCGGGTGTCGAGGTGCGCGCCCATCTGCGCCGGCTCGTGCGCCATATCCGCCAACGCTGGACCAGGACGCGCATCACCTTCCGGGGCGACGGCCACTATGCCCGGCCCGAGGCGATGGAATGGTGCGAGGCCAACCACATCGATTACGCCTTCGGGCTGCCCGGTTCGAAGCCGCTGGCGAAGAAAATCGACGAGGCGGCGGACGCGGTGCGCACCGAGCGCGCTTTGTCGAACAAGCCCGTCGTGCGCGGCTACGCCGAAACGCGCCACAAGGCCAAATCCTGGAGCCGCGAGCGACGCGCCGTCGCCCGCATCGAAGCCACTCCGCTCGGGCTCGACACCCGTTTCGTCGTCACCAACGTCCAATACGGCGCGGCGGAATGGATTTACGCCGCCCTCTATTGCGCGCGCGGGCAGGCCGAGAACCTCATCAAGCTGCACAAGACGCAGCTCGCTTCCGATCGAACCTCCTGTCGTTCCGCGATCGCAAATCAGGTCCGCCTCGCGCTGCACACGGCGGCTTACTGGCTCATGCTCACCGTTCGCGACGCCATCCCGAAACCGCGCGATCTCGCCAACGCCGAGTTCTCGACCTTGCGCCTGCGGCTGATCAAGATCGCCGCCCGCGTCATCGAAACCGCAAGCCGCGTCCGTCTCGCTTTCGCCCCCGGCTGCCCGCAGGCCGACCTCTTCCGCGGCCTGCCCGGAGCCCTCGCCCCGCTCGGACCCTGAACGGCGGGGCAAGGAGCCCCTCCGCCCCTCGTCATCCCTCCAACGCGTTCGCAAAAGTATCGCTCGTCAGGCGGTGAAAAAGCCGAACGAACCCGTGCGCCCCGAGGTCCCAAAAGCCGCGTAGGCACCAAATCGAAGATCGTCGTGAATAGGAAGGGCTAGAAGGGCCCTTCGCACTCCATTCAACCGAAGAAATGTATTCGCTTCTTCAAAGGTTGCTTCGACTAGCAGAAGAACAGATCTAGGCAGAGCAGAAGCATAAGCGTCGTCCTTTGCTTCCCCTTCGTGGGCCGCCACCCACTTCATAACCTCTGGAAAGTCATAGATCAGCCGGTCCAACACAATGGCGTGAACTGCCTTTCTGGAACCCGAGCGGGGCAACGTGCTGAATGCTACCTCATGCGGGCCGATATTTATTGTGAAGTATCTCCCGCCCGCCGTGCCCGGAAACAGCACGAAAGTCCAAGCGCCCTGAATGTCGATCCAGTTCAAAAGACCAGTGAACGCGAATAGACGTTGGACGAAAGTTGAAAATTCGGCGTCCTGAAACATTCGATCGATCGTCGGTTTTTTGACAATTTGATCTGGATCAATCTCGTTCAGTTTTGCCGACACGATTTGAGGAGCGATACGAAACAGCTCCCTGGCGCCCAACACCTCGCGGTCCAGTTGGCTTCGAAACCCATAGTGCAGAGAAGCCTCTACCTTGCGCCAATCGTTCACCTGGCGAAAGTCTGCGAGACTCCAAGGTCCGAGGTCCCTGTATGGCGCGCACGAGTTGACTTCGCGGATGCGCTTTAGCGGGGGAAAATCCGTTCCGCCAATCTTCACTAGTTCGGTCTTGGGCGAAGTAAGTACGTATATATGTCCAATGTTATTTTGCGCCATGAAAGGATAACCTAATTATCAATTACTATTGGGAGAGCGAGATCCGCTAGCGATAGACCAGCACCGGAATGGTCGAATGCGTCAGCACCTTCGTCGTCTCGCTGCCGAGCAGCAAGGCGGAGATCCCGCGCCGCCCATGCGACGCCATGACGATGAGGTCGCAGCCAAGCGCCTGCGCGGCGTCGATGATGGCGCGATAGGGCTGGTCGTGCACCTCGCGGATCGTCTCGCATGGCACCTTGGCGGCGTCGGCCGCCATCTTCACCTGCTCCATCGCCTTCTCCGAGAGGACGCGCGACTGCTCTTCGTAATCCCCCTGGTCAAGGGGAATGTAGACGGTGTCCATGCCGGCCGGCTGGTATGGCTCAACGACCGTTAGCCCTGTCACTTTCGCTCCGGACTCCTTGGCGAGATGCACGCCATAAAGAATCGCCTTGCGCGACAGGTCGGACCCGTCGGTTGGAATCAGAATGTGCTTGAACATGAATCCTCCTCGGCTACCGGCCGCCTCCCCATCCGCTCGCGCCAACCGAGCGCAGAACAACCAAAAGAACGACCGAACCGATCGCCGCCTCGATGATCATACCCGTAAGCCCACTCCAGAAGTGCAAGTTGAAGCGCGGCAGAAGCCACTCGCCGATCAGCGCTCCGACGATTCCGATTGCAGCGTCGCCGACGAGTCCGAAACCATTGCCGCGCAGGACCTTGCCGATCAGCCATCCGGCGAGCGCGCCGACGAGCAGAATGACGAGCATGCGCTCATTCGAAAGATGCAACGCGATTCCCTCCGCGGAACATGAGCTAATACACGCGAGTTCATAGATGGCTCAAGCCGCGGAGCGATGGATTGTCATGCAGTTGCGGCGCTGGCGTCCGGGGGCTAAATGTGGCCCACGGGGCCACCACCATGCGGGTTTCCGTATTCGCCCCCTAAACCTCCCAAGGAGCCATCCCATGGCCTTCACGCTGCCTGATCTTCCCTATCCGCATGACGCCCTGAAGCCCTATATGTCGGCGGAGACCCTCGAATTTCACCACGACAAGCATCATCTGGCCTACGTCAACAACGGCAATAACGCTCTGAAGGGGACCGAATGGGAGGGCAAGCCGCTCGAGGAGATCGTCAAGGGCTCGTTCGGCAAGAACCCCGCCGTGTTCAACAACGCCGGCCAGCACTATAACCACATCCATTTCTGGAAATGGATGAAGCCGAACGCCGGCGGCAAGATTCCAGGCGAAGTCGAGAAGGCGCTGAAGGATTCGTTCGGCTCGATCGACAAAGCCAAGGAGGACTTCATCCAGGGCGGCGTCACGCAGTTCGGCTCCGGCTGGTCGTGGCTTGCCGTCAAGGATGGCAAGGTTCAGGTGATGAAGACGCCAAATGGCGAAAACCCGCTTGTCCACGGCGCGAAGCCGATCCTCGGCGTCGACGTGTGGGAGCACTCCTACTACATCGACTATCGCAATCGCCGCCCCGACTATCTCAAGGCATGGGTCGATCACCTCATCAATTGGGAATATGTAGCGGAGCTGTACGGCCAGAAGTAAACTTCGCCTTGCGCCCCCCGGCCTTCGAGCCGGAGGGGCGCTCGTCAGGCGCCCTACGCTCCTCTGGATCGCCGCGTCGCTTCGCTCCTTGCGATGACGGTTCCATTCGAAACGTACCCGACGCTAGTCGGTCAAATTAAGAGTCTTTTGCTGGCAGACGTCGACGTCGGACGCGTCCATCGACTGACCGTCGCTGAAGGTTCCGTGCAAGTCGACGCGGCAGTTGAAGGGCCGTGGCAGGGTCGCGGGCGCATGAGCGCCAGATTTCAGCGCGCCGAGCACTCTCTTCCAGCCTACCAACCCGCTTTCAGTCGCCTGGAGCTGAACGAGATCGGCCTTGCGCGCGTTCGTCACCACCACGGTGACTGTGGACGCGCTCTCGGGAGTCTTCGGCGTGAGTTTCGTGGTCATGGCCGCGGCGAGCGCCGCGTTCTGCGCCAGCGCCGGCGCGACGACAAAGCCGCATAGCGCTGCGACGAGCGCCAAGGCCAGGGTCCATCTCGTCATGATTTTCCTCCGCCGGTCGTGCGCGAACTTGCGCTTGCGACGATGGCGCGAGAATGGCGGAGATAGCCTCTTCGTCTCATGCGCCAACATCACATGTTGCTTGGGGAGACGGGGGCCTGCGGCTCCGGTTCGGCTTGGCGGCGCTCCGCCGTGGCGCGCAGCATCGGCAGCACATCCTCGATTTTTTCAGCCACCAGATAGCGCGCCTCGAAGCCCTCGCGAATGAAGCCTTCGATCCGCATGTGGGCGAGCAGGGCGAGCAGCGGGCGCCAGAAGCCCCCGATATCGGCGATGAGGACGGGCTTCGTGTGGCGATTGAGCTGGACCCAGGTCAACTGCTCGACCAGCTCTTCCAGCGTGCCGACCCCGCCCGGCAAGGCGACGAAGGCGTCGGCGCGGTCGAACATCGCCTGCTTGCGTTCGTGCATGTCCTCGACGACCACCATTTCCTGGACGTCGGTCAGCGGATGTTCCTTGCGGATGAGGAAGCTCGGGATGATCCCGGTCACATAGCCGCCAGCCTCCAGCGTCGACCGGGCGACACGCCCCATCAACCCTTCGCCTCCGCCGCCATAGACGAGGCCGACGCCCCCGGCGGCAAGGACCCGTCCGAGCTCTTCCGCCGCCTCACCGAACCGCGCGTCGGCGCCGTCGCTCGATCCGCAATAGACGCAAACGTTTCGAATCGCGCTCATCCTTCGATTTGCCGCCCGCGCTCAAGCGCCGTCAAGCCGCGCAATCAGTCCTCCTCAAGTCCGATCTCGCGCAGGATCTCGATTTGATGTTCGCCGAGCGTTGGCGAACGGCGGTTCAGCGCAAGCGGGTTGTCGCTCATCAGGATGGGACTGCGAAGCCCAGGCGTCCCCTGCGGCTCGATCCGCATGCCGCGCGCCTTGAACTGCGGGTCTTCGAACAAGTCGGCGATCGTGTTGATCGGTCCGGCGGGCACGACGGCTTTTTCGAGCGCGGCGAGAAGCTCGTCGCGTTTCCAGAGGCGGGTTTTCTCGACCAGCGCGCGCTCCATCTCGTCGCGGTTCGTCACCCGCCCGGGGTTGGTCGCGAAGCGCGGGTCGCGCGCCAAGGACTCCAGCCCCAGCACCGCGCAGAGCCGCGCGAATTGTCCGTCATTGCCGACCGCGACGATCAGCCAGCCGTCCGCGACCGGCAGCGTCTGGTAGGGCGCGAGATTGACATGCGCGTTGCCCATCCTTTTCGGCGACCGGCCGGACGCCAGATAGTTCATCGCCTGATTGGCGAGCATCGTGGTCATCGAGTTCGAACAGCGCAAGGTCGATGTGCTGGCCCTTGCCGCTACGCTCACGCGTGATCAAAGCGGCCTCGATGGCGATGACCCCATAAAGCCCGGTGAACAGATCGCTGATCGCGACGCCCGCCTTCTGCGGCGACCCTTCCGGCTCGCCGGTAATGCTCATGATTCCCGACATGCCCTGAATGAGGAAGTCGTAGCCGGCGCGCTTCGCGTAAGGGCCCGTCTGTCCGAAGCCGGTCACTGAGCAATAGATGAGCCGCGGATTGAGCGCTTTCAGGCTCTCGTAGTCGAGCCCGAATTTCTGCAAGCCCCCGACCTTGAAATTCTCGATCAGCACATCGGATCGCGCCGCAAGCCGGCGCACGATCTCGCGCCCGCGTTCGGTCGCGAAATCGGCGACGATCGATCGTTTGCCGCGATTGCACGAATGGAAATAGGCGGCCGAAAGCTCGCCTTCCGTCTCGATAAACGGCGGTCCCCAGGCGCGCGTCTCGTCGCCCTCCGGGCTCTCGACCTTGATGACGTCGGCGCCGAGGTCTGCGAGCGTCTGCCCGGTCGTCGGCCCGGCGAGCACGCGCGCGAGTTCGAGGACGCGTATGCCAGCGAGTGCGGCCGTGTTCAAAAGAATGCCTGCAGACCGGTTTGCGCGCGTCCGAGAATCAGCGCGTGAACGTCATGCGTGCCCTCATAGGTGTTCACAGTTTCGAGGTTGACCAGGTGGCGCATCACCTTGAATTCGATCTGGATGCCGTTGCCGCCATGCATGTCGCGCGCGGCGCGCGCGATGTCGAGCGCATCGCCGCAATTCGAACGCTTGACGAGCGAGATCATCTCGGGCGCGGCCCTGCCCTCGTCCATCAGCCGCCCGACCCTGAGCGACGCCTGAAGCCCGAGCGCGATTCGCGTCTGCATGTCGGCGAGCTTCTTCTGGAAGAGCTGGGTCTGAGCGAGCGGCCGGCCGAATTGCTTGCGGTCGAGGCCGTATTGGCGGGCGCCGAGCCAGCAATCCTCCGCCGCCCCCATCGCGCCCCAGGATATGCCGTAGCGCGCGCGGTTCAGGCAGCCGAACGGCCCTTTCAGGCCGGCGACGTTCGGCAGGAGCGCGCTCTCCGGCGCTTCGACATTGTCGAGCACGATCTCGCCGGTGACCGAGGCGCGAAGCGAAAGCTTGCCCTCGATCTTCGGCGCGGAAAGGCCTTTCATGCCCTTTTCGAGGATGAAACCGCGGATCTGATCGTTATGGGCGCGCGACTTCGCCCACACCACGAAGACGTCGGCGATCGGCGCATTGCTGATCCACATCTTCGAGCCAGTGAGCCGGTAGCCGCCGTCGATCTTCTCGGCCCGCGTCGTCATGCCGCCGGGATCGGAGCCGGCGTTGGGCTCGGTGAGCCCGAAGCAGCCGATGAGTTCGCCCCGCGCGAGGCCCGGCAGGTATTTGCGGTGCTGGTCGGAATCGCCATAGGCGTGGATCGGATACATCACGAGCGAGCTCTGCACGCTCATCATCGAACGGAAGCCCGAGTCGACGCGCTCGACCTCGCGCGCAACGAGGCCATAAGCGACATAGCCCGCGCCGGCGCAGCCGAACTCCTCCGGAAGCGTCACCCCGAGCAGGCCTGATTTGCCCATGAGGCGAAACAGCTTGGGGTCGGTTGTTTCCTCGAGATAGGCTTGTCGGACGCGGGGCGCGAGCTCCTTGGCGGCGAAGTCTCGCGCCGTGTCGCGGATCATCCGCTCGTCCTCGGTGAGCTGGCCCTCGATGAGGAGGGGATCGTCCCATTGGAAGGGGCCGAGATCCGGCCCGTGAAAGGCGCTCATCGCAACATCCTCGGGGCCCTTGCGCCCGCCTCCGATCTATAGGGGCCAGCGTGCGAGGCGTCGAGGCTTCGGAGCCATGGATCAGAGGGAGAGAGCCCGCGCCCCAGCCCGCCTTACAACCTGCAGGCGAGTCCCGGCCCACACCGATGCAAATAAACGAGCATAAACGCTCGTATGCGGTAATAAGCGTTAGTTAATTTGCTTTCATTTACTATCGTTTATTTTTTGGAATCGGGACTTTTCAATGAATTACGAGCGATTCAAATAAAGAGAAGTTCCCATTTCTATCTCCAGTTGCATGGCGGCGTTTCGATTCGCCATGCTTCGAGGTCCCGTTGCTCCTCCGACACCGTAGTCCTGTCCGTCATCGCCCATCATCATAACGCTGTTTCTGTTTTTGTCAACATAAAATTGATCAATCATGAATTTCATGACTTTCGTCGAGTGGCGGCGGCGTTGCAGCCGCGCCAAGTTTCCACCCGTCGAAGGCCCCGCATCGCGACGTCCTCCCCTTGAGCCTCGACGCGCTGGATGCGCCGCGATAATCAATGCGGCCGGACGACAAGCTGCGGGGGGAGGAACGATGACGATCAAATCTCTAAAAAGTGCGTTCTTCGCCTGCCTGATCCTCGGCCCCATGACCGCAGGGGCGAAGGCTGCGGAATGCGACGGCGCGATCACCGCGGATGAGGCTTTGAAGGCCGAGGATGCGCGATACGCGGCGTAGACGAAGAGCGATTTCGATGCTCTCGGACGCCTGTATGGCGCGATGGTTTATGTTCGCTCGTCGGCCATCACCGACAGCAAGGCGAGTTACATCGCTCGCCAGCGTTCCGGCTTGCATTATGCCGTCACGCGGCCGAGCGACGTCAAAGTCCGGGTCTTCGGGCGCCTAGCGATCATCACCGGAAGGGGCGACTACGAAGTGACGCAGAATGGGCAGGACACGAGCCTGCACTTGTTGTTCACCGCCGTCTGGGCGAAGCGCGGTCCAAATGTGCAGTTTGTCTCTTGGAATCCACGCCCATTCCCAAGCCATCAGGGGCGCGACCCAGCTCGAATCGGAACAGTCGCCGGTAACAAAACCTGTGGGGTCGCCGTATGTCGATCCATCGATCATGGGCGGGCTTGACGACGCCTATATGCCTGCGCGTCGTCTGGTCGGCGCGATCGGCGTTTGCGAATTGCCGCTTTCGAGACTGGCGATCATAGGCGGCGACCAGCCGGCTTCTCAGACGCAAGAGGAGGTACCGCATGTCTCAACCCGAACATTATGACGTTCTGATCCTCGGCAGCGGAGGCGGGGGCAAGCTCACGGCCTGGCACAACGGGCGATCGGGCCGCCGGGTCGCGGTGGTCGAACGCAAATGGATCGGCGGCTCCTGCCCCAACATCGCATGCCTGCCCAGCAAGAATGAGATCCACAGCGCCGAGGCGGCGCATTTCGCCCGCAACGGCGCCGAGTTCGGCGTCATGACCGGCCCGATCAAGGTCGACATGGCCAAGGTTGTTCGGCGCAAGCGCGACATGGTCGAAGCGCTCGTCGCCGCGCATTTGAAGAACTACAGGGAAAGCGGCGCCGAATTGGTCATGGGCGACGGCCGCTTTGTCGCGCCGAAGACCCTCGAAGTGAGCCTGAACGACGGGGGCATGCGCACGCTGACAGGCGCCCAGGTCTTCATCAATGTGGGAACGCACGCAGCCATTCCGAATGTTCCAGGCCTCGACGCCGCGAGACCGATGACCCACATCGAGGTGCTGGAGCTCGACATTCTGCCGGCGCATCTGATCGTGATCGGCGGGGGCTATGCCGGCCTCGAATTGGCGCAGGCCTATCGCCGCTTCGGAGCCGAAGTGACGGTCGTCGAGGCCGCGCCCCAGCTGATGGCCAGGGAGGATGCCGACGCGTCGCATGAAATTCGGAGGATCCTCGCCGACGAGGGCGTTCATATCCACGTTCCCGCCGAGCTCCTCAAGGTGAGCGGCCTCTCGGGAGACGCGGTCAGCATTGCGCTTCGCACGAGCGACGGCGAACAAACGATCGAGGGCAGCCATATTCTTGTTGCCGCGGGACGCGTTCCGAACACCGCCGGCATCGGACTCGACATAGCCGGCGTCGAGCTCACCGATCGCGGTTTCGTCAAGGTCAACGAGCGGCTGGAGACGAGCGCGCCGGACGTCTGGGCTCTGGGCGAATGCGCCGGCAGCCCGATGTTCACCCACATATCCGAAGACGACTTTCGCATCGTTCGCGACAATCTCAACGGCGGAAAGCGCAGCACGCGCGACCGGCTCATTCCCTATTGCATGTTCACCGATCCGCCGCTGGCGCATGTCGGGTTGAACGAGCGCGAAGCGGAACGTCAGGGCGTCAAGACGCGCGTCGCCAGGCTGCCCATGAAAGCGGTGCTGCGGGCGCAGGCGACCGGTCAAACCGAAGGCTTCATGAAGGCGCTCGTCGGAGAGAACGACGACCGCATTCTCGGCTTCACCATGATCGGCGCCGAGGCCGGAGAAGTGTTGGCCGTCGTCCAGACCGCAATGATGGCGGACCTGCCCTACACGCGGCTCCGAGACGCCGACTTCACGCATCCGACCTTTTCCGAGGGGTTGAACTTCCTGTTCTCGAATACGCCGCCTCGATCCAGCCAATGACAGTGAACCCTGAACGGCCCGAGGCCGCGTCAAACTAAACCCGTGCGGAAACGAAAATCGCCCACTATCATCTGAGGCCATGCAAAACGACGCGCTCTCGCACGGCCTGTGGGAAATGACCGCTCCGCCGGCCCCGCCGACTTCGCCGCTCGAGGGTGAGGTTCGGGCCGACGTGGCGATTATCGGCTGCGGCTATACCGGGCTCTCGACGGCGCTGCATTGCGCGGAGGCGGGGGCCAAGGTTGTCGCGCTGGAGGCGGTCGAGATCGGTTTCGGCGGCGCCGGGCGCAACGTCGGCCTGGTCAACGCCGGCATGTGGCTCGCGCCCGACGATGTCGCGACGAGGCTTGGGCCCGACCATGGCGAGCGGCTGCTCAAATTGCTTGGCGATGGACCCTCCGAGGTCGAGGCGCTCGTCACCAGGCATGGGCTCGACTGCGAATTCGTGCGCAACGGCACGCTGCATTGCGCGATCGGGCAATCGGGCCTCGCCAAGATCGAGGACCGTTGCGCACAATGGGGCAGCGCGCGGCGCGCCGGTGAAGCTTCTCAGCCGCGAGGAGACGGCGCGCCGGATCGGCGTCGACATTTACGCGGGCTCATTGCTCGACCTGCGCGCCGGCACGATCCAGCCGCTGGCTTACGCGCGCGGGCTTGCCCGCATCGCGCTCGCCGCGGGCGCAGGCGTCCACACTGAGAGCCCGGTGCGTTCGGCCGAGCGGACGGGCAAGGCCTGGCGTCTCAAGACGGACGGCGGAAGCGTGACGGCGGACTGGATCGTGGTCGCAACCGACGCCTATGCCGCGAGCGGGCCTTGGCCGCAGGGGAAGCGGGAGCAGATCCGCGTCCCCTATTTCAATTTCGCCACGAAACCACTGAGCGCCGAACTGAGGGCTTCGATCCTGCCGGGCCGCGAGGGCTGCTGGGACACGCGGATGATCATGAATTCCTTCCGCTTCGATCAAGCCGGACGGCTTCTCTTCGGCAGCATCGGCGCGCTCCGTCTCGCCGGTCTCGAGGTCCACCGCGCGTGGGCCAAGCGCGCGCTCAAGAAGACGTTTCCGCAAGTTCACGAGGTCGCGTTCGAGGCGCAATGGTATGGAATGATGGGCATGACCGGAAACGCGCTGCCGCGCTTCCATCGCCTCGCTCCGAATGTCGTGACCTTCTGCGGCTACAATGGCAGGGGCATCGGCACCGGCACCGTGTTCGGGCGTCTGCTCGCGGAGCATGTTCTCGGAACCTTGAGCGAGAAGGACCTGCCGCTCCCGGTCACCGATCCGGACGCGCCTGTGCTGCCTGCGCTGAGGGAGGCGTATTACGAAGCTGGAGCGCAGGTCGCCCACGCCGTCGGCGCGCGGCTGTAAACCCGTCTTTTCGCTTACACGCGCCGGAGATATCAACCGGCAAGGCAGCCGTATCCCGGGACCCGCGGATGACAGGCGGCTGTCTTGATTTTAACACCTTGTCTGGCTATCCGGGCCGGCATCGATGTCCGACTGACGACTCGACATCGCGTCTCGCGGCGCGACGAGGAAGCCTTCCGCATTGATAGCGGACTGGCGACATCAGGCCGCTCACTTCAACTTGATCGAACGGGACTGCATCGATGGCTACGGGAACCGTCAAATGGTTCAACGCAACGAAAGGCTTTGGTTTCATCCAGCCTGAAGACGGCGGCAAGGACGTGTTCGTCCATATCAGCGCCGTTGAGCGCGCGGGTCTTCGCGAACTCAACGAGGGCCAGAAGGTCGCCTATGAGATTGTCGCTGACAAGCGCACCGGGCGCTCGTCGGCGGGCAACCTGAAGGTCGCCTGATTTTCTCATCCAATCTGGCGCGTGAGACAACTCAGCCCCGGCGACAAGGCCGGGGCTTTTTGTTTATGGTGGCCTCCTTACGGGAGGCGGCGATGGTGGGCCAAGCAAAAGTGACGTTTCTGGGCCTCGACATCGGCACTTCCTCGGTGAAGGCGCTGCTCGTCGATTTCGAGCAGCGCGTGCTCGCCGAAGCTTCGGTCCCGCTCAGCGTTTCGCGCCCTCGGCCGTTGTGGAGCGAGCAGAACCCGTCCGATTGGGTCGAGGGAGTCGAGGCCGCGGTCGCCGCGATCCGCCGCCAGGCTCCGAGTGACTTCGCGGAATTGTCCGGCATCGGCCTTTCGGGCCACATGCATGGCGCGACGCTTCTCGACGCTGAGGACAAACCGCTGAGACCCGCGATTCTGTGGAACGACGGCCGCTCGTTCGCCGAATGCGCCGAGCTCAAGCGGCGCGTCCCCGATCTCGAAGAGCGCACCGGCAATCTCGCCATGCCCGGCTTCACCGCGCCGAAAATGCTGTGGGTCGCCGCGCACGAGCCCGAGATCGCCAGGGCGACGAGGCGAGTTTTGTTGCCGAAGGACTATGTGCGCCTGCGGCTCTCGGGCGAGGCGGTGTCGGAAATGTCCGACGCCTCGGGCACGCTCTGGCTCGATGTCGGACGGCGGCGCTGGGACGACACGCTGCTGGCGGCGACCGGCCTGACCGAGAAGGCCATGCCGCGCCTGGTCGAGGGTTCGGAGGTTTCCGCCTATCTCGCGCCGGAAATCGCCGCCGCCTGGGGGCTCGAGGGGCGCAAGGTTCCGATTGCGGGCGGGGGCGGCGACAACGCCGCTTCCGCAATCGGCGTCGGCGCCACGGCGCCAGGGGCAGGCTTCGTTTCGCTCGGCACGTCAGGCGTCATCTTTTCCGTCACCGACCGTTTCGTCAGCCTCCCCGAGCGGACGCTGCATGCGTTTTGCCATGCGTTGCCGAATCGCTGGCACGGCATGGCGGTGATGCTCTCGGCCGCTTCGTCGCTCGCCTGGGTCGCTGGTGTCCTGGGGCGCGAGGACGATATCGGCAAGCTCATCGCGGGGGCGGATTCGTTCGCGCGGTCGCCCAGCGCGGTCGCTTCCGCGCCGATTTTCCTCCCCTATCTGAGCGGCGAGCGCACGCCCCACAACGATGCTTCGGCGACCGCAACCTTCGCGGGACTGCGCGCCGGGCACGACGCCGACGCGCTGGTGTTCGCGGTCATGGAGGGCGTCGCCTTCTCGTTCGCCGACGGGGTCGACGTTCTGGACGCGGCCGGCGCGCGGCCGGTTCGGCCGCTGCTTGTCGGCGGGGGCGCGCGGTCGGAATTCTGGGCGCAGATGATCGCCGACGTCACCGGCCTGACGATCGATCTCGCTTCCGGCGCGGAAGCGGGCGCGGCGCTTGGCGCGGCGCGGCTCGGCATGCTTGGCGCAGGCGCTGGAAGCGTCGAAGCGGTTTGCCCCCGCCCGCCGATCCAGCGCGAGTTCAAGCCCGATCCGAACCACGCGGCTGCTTACGCCCCGCGCCTCAAGCGCTATCGCGCGCTCTACCAGGCCGAGAAGGCGACGCGGCTCTAGGCGACGCGCCACTTGGCGACGAGGTCGCCGATCGCAGTCACCAGGATTTGCACGCCGATGCACATGAGGAGGAATGCCGTCAGCCGCACGATCACCTGCCGGGCGGTGGGTCCGATCAGGCCAGTCACGCGATCGGAAAAGCGGTAGCCGATCCAGATGATCGCGGCGTTGGCGACCGCCGCGACGCTCGCGCCGAGGAAGAACGCGACGAAGCCGACGCTGTGCGACGGCCGCTCGGCGCCAATCGTGGTCGCGACAGCGATCGTGCCGGGCCCGGTGGTGAACGGCAAGGTGAGCGGAAAGAACGCGAGCTGCATCGGATCGTCGTCGCTATTTGGTGCGGCTTCCCGCTCGTGGCGCTTTTGGTCCGGATGGGATTCGCTCGTGGTCAGGAGCTGGAAACCGCTCAGCGCGATCACCGTCCCGCCGCCGAGGCGCAAGGCGTCGATCGAGACGCCGAAGAAGGACAGGATGTAGGTCCCGGTCCACAACGCCCCAAACATGATCAAGAGCGAATAGAAGCCGACCCGCGCCGCGACCTTCACCCGGTCTCCGGAGCTGAAGTCCTTGGTGAAGCCATAGAAGATGAGCGCCCCGCCCATCGGATTGATGATCGAGAACAGGGAGGAGAAAGCGAACAGAAATGCGGAATTCGCCGTCGTGGCGAAGCTGCCCCAGTCCGCCACGCCCAAGATGTGCTCCATGCTCGCCCCCCACTTGACGAGGATTGCGTGAACAGCGCGCTGTGTTTTCGCTGCTCCCCTCTAACCTTTTGAGAAGCCTCCTGCGCTAGCCTTTTCGCGCCATCGCTTCCGTAACGCGACTGCTCAAGGACCGCCTGAAAGCCATTCGCACCCGGCCATCCAGCCATATCCGCGGCGCAGTTTGAAGAGGCCTATTAGCCGAAACTTAAGCGACTGCGGGACAAAATTACGCGCAGCTCCTCCAGCCTCCGAAAGACGATGACCGCTCTCGGCCTCGCGAGTCCCAGCGTCTCGCAGAAAATTGTCGCCGGGCGCATCCAAGTCGCGGTGTTCGCCGCGGCGTTGCTTCTCTCCGCCGCTCTCCTTTTCGGCATCCAGCCGATGTTCACGAAAATGGTGCTGCCGCGGTTGGGCGGATCCCCGTCCGTGTGGTCGGTCGCCATGGTCTTTTTCCAAACGGCGTTGCTGGCCGGTTACCTGTACGCCCATCTTTCGACGCGATATCTCCGTTTCGGCTGGGCCGTCTCCGTTCATCTGTGCCTCCTTGCCGCCGCTTTCGTAAGCTTGCCGATCGGCGTCGCCGGCGGTTTCGGGCGGCCGCCGGAGGATGGCCAAGCGACATGGTTGATCGGGCTTTTGGCGATGTCGGTCGGCTTGCCGTTCTTCGCTCTGGCGGGCAACGCGCCCCTCTTGCAGGCATGGTTCGTTCGCTCAGGACATCCGAATGCGCGAAACCCGTATTTCCTCTATCGGGCGTCGAACATCGGCTCGCTGGCCTCGCTGCTCGCCTACCCATTCTTGCTCGAACCGGTGCTGACGCTGCATCAGCAATCCCATTTGTGGACCTATGGCTTCGCGTGCATGGCGATCATGATTGGCGGGTGCGCCGCGCTCGTGTGGGGAGGGACCGAGATCGACGCCAAGAGCGCGTTTGCTGCCCTAATTCCCGCCCCAAATATGAGTGCGCGCGCCCGATGGACGCTGCTGTCGTTCATACCTTCGGCGCTTTTGGTGGCGGTGACCGCCCATATCGGGACAGAGATCGTTTCGGCGCCCTATCTATGGGTCATCCCGCTCGTCCTCTTCCTCGCATCCTTCGTGATCGTGTTCCGCGACCGCGAGATCGTGTCGCGCCGGTTTCTCCTGAGAATGCAGGTAGGCCTCACCGTTGCGCTGGCCTTCTCCTTCGTCTTGGCGCGTTGGACGCCGACGCTGATTGCGGTCCCCCTTCATCTCGCGGCCTATTTCGTCGCCGCGCTGCTCTGCCACGGCGAGCTTTACGCTCGCCGGCCCAACGTCGTGCATCTCACGGGCTTCTATTTGTGGATGTCCTTTGGCGGCGCGCTGGGTGGAATTTTCGCCGCGCTGGTTGCGCCGCATCTCTTCGCGACCGTCGCCGAATATCCGATTCTGATTGTTGCGGCGCTGATCGCGCGTCCTCATCTCCTGGACGCGCCCCTCTCAACGTGGAAACGCCAAGCCACGCCCGTTCTGGTCCTTGGCCTGGCTTTGCTCGCGCCTGCAGCGGTTCTGGGCGGAGGGCTCGAGGGACAAGCTCCGCTTCTCTTCCTCGCGGGTCTGCTTGGTCTTGCCACGGCTTTTGTCTGGCAAAGCGAGCGCCCCGTGCGGATGCTGGCGCTCGCGGCGGTCATGTTCGCGTTGACGCAGTTTTATGAGCTCGGCTCAAGTCACGTCGTGTACGCGCGTTCGTTTTTCGGCGTGCACAAGATTGTCGATTTCGCCGGCGGCAAGGTGCGGCTGTTGTTTCACGGAGCGATCGTCCACGGCGCTGAGCGGCTCAGGACCGATGACGGCGCGCCGGTCGCCGGTCGGCCCGAACAACTCACCTACTACTACCAGGGCGGACCCTTCGAGGAGGCGATCGACGCCGCGCGCGCGGCTCAAGGCGGACGGCTTCCCCGTGTCGCTCTCGTCGGCCTCGGCGTGGGAGCGCTGGCGTGCAGCCGCGCGCCCGGCGAAAGCTGGAGCCTGTACGAGATCGATCCTGAACTCGTGCGCATCAGCACGCAGTCCGGGCTTTTCCGGACCATGCCGACTTGCGGCCCGGATATGCGAGTGATTGTCGGCGATGCGCGGCTGACGCTGACCGACGCCCGTGAGCCATTCGATCTCATGATCCTCGACGCTTACAGTTCCGACAACATCCCCGTTCATTTGCTGACCCGAGAGGCGATGCATCTTTACGAGTCGCTCCTCGCGCCTCACGGCAAGATCGTTATGAATATCACCAATCGGAATATGGACCTGACGGACATTGTCTCATCATCGGCCAATGCGGCTGGCCTCACGGTCAGACATAAGCGCGATCGCTCCGCTCCGGACTTCAGCGCGACGTTTCATGCTCCTGCTCATATCGCGGTGCTGGCGCGCGACGACAAGGACTTCGGCGCGCTCGTCCCCGAAAATGGATGGCGTCCGGCGATCGCCGATCCATCCTTTCGCACCTGGACCGACGACTATTCCAATGTCCTCGGCGCAATCCTGAAACGCCCCTCTCCTTAACTCTACTGAAACGCGGCGGCGTTTATGCTCGCGCCGCTGCAAGAGGAGAGACGGGCGTGCCCGGCCTTGACGCGATCCGGACGCCGCTTGAGAGCGCCGTCCTCGACACCTTCGGTCCTTACTCACCCTATGGCGCCCCTGCGCTGAGCGGTGCGCTGTTGTTCTCGGCGCTCTATTACATCCGCCGCCGAAAGTCCCGCGAGCGCCGCATCAGCGCGCGTGGTTTTGTCCGCACGATCTTCGCCCGGCGTGTCATCCTCCATCCGTCCTCGCTCATCGACATGCGCTTGTGGGTGCTGAACGGGATCGTTTTCGCCTCCGCCTACGGTATGCTCGGCTTGGGGCTTTTCTTCTGGCGCGACCGGATCGACAGCGCGTTGACCGACGTCTTTGGGGCGCATGCTCCGACCTATTGGCCGGCGTGGGCAGTCATGACCACGGCGACCGCGCTCCAGTTGCTGGCCTATGAATTCGCCTACTGGCTGACCCACTATGGCTTTCACAAGATTCCGGCCTTGTGGGAGTTTCACAAGGTCCACCATTCCGCGGAGGTGCTGACCCCCCTCACCGAATTGCGCCAGCACCCGGTCGAGATCATCGTCGTGGTCAATTTGATCGGTCTGGCCACGGGCGTCACATTTGGCGTCATGACCTACGCGTTTGGCCCGGGCGCGCGCCCCTTCACCTTGTTGAACGGCAATATCCTCACGATGGCGTTCCTCTTGACCTACGGTCATCTGCGCCACACCAACATGTGGATCGCCTTCACCGGAATCGCCGGCCGCATCCTGCACAGTCCCGCCCATCACCAGTTGCATCACTCCACCAATCCCGCTCATTTCGACAAGAACTTCGGCTTTGCGCTCGCCCTTTGGGACTGGGCCTTCGGCACGCTCGCGATGCCCGCCCGGACGCGCGAACGCATCGTTTTCGGCGTGGGCGACGAGGCGGCGCCGTTCCGCTCGACGCTTTCCGCCCTCGCCGCGCCCTGCGCACGCTCTGCCGGCCATGCGCTGAGGCTCGTCCAAAGGATCGCAGGCGAGCGCGGCGCCGCGAGCGCCGCCCAAATGCCGCCGCCCTGACTGCCGGTTCCCCTCAGGCCCGAATCCCCCTATCCTCCTTTCGACCCCATCGATGAGGAGATCTGGCCGTGCCGGGCGAAAAGTCCGCGCGCCGGCGCGGCGTGCTGCTGGTTCTCGTCGCCACGCTGTTGTGGAGCCTGGCCGGCCTGTTCGCCCGCCTTCTCGCCCATCTCGACGTCTGGACGGTGATGGGCTGGCGAGCGCTCCTCGGCGCCGCCTCGATCGCCGCCGTCGGCCTGTTCGAATGGCGAGCCGGGCGTCTCGACAACCCTTTGGGCTTCGGCGCGCTGTCGCCGCTCGTGGCGCTGCTGGCGATGATCGCGATCTCCGCCTACACCGCCTCGGTGATGACGACGACCATCGCCGACGTCATGGTGATCTACGCCACCCTGCCTTTCGTCGCGGCGGCGATGGGCTTCCTCGTCAATGGCGAGCGCGTCTCGGCCCGCACCCTCATGGCCTCCGAGTCTGGCGCTCATCGGCATCATCGTCATGGTCGCGAGCGGGCTCGGCTCCGGGCGTCTCCTGGGCCAGGCCCTGTCGATGCTGATGACGCTCGCGTTTGCCGGCATGATCGTTTTGCAGCGCCGCCAGCCGGGCGCCTCGGTGATCGTCGTCAATTGCCTCGGCGCCATCGGCTCCGGCATCTTCGGCCTCGCCAACTCGCCGCTCGAGCCCATCAGCCTCACCGATTTCGCGATCCTGTTCCTGTTCGGCCTGACGACGATCGGCCTCGCCTTTGTCCTCTTCATGGAGGGGGCCAAGTTCATTCCGTCGGCGGAAGCGGGCCTCATCAGCCTCCTGGATGTTGTGCTCGGGCCGCTCTGGGTGTTTATCGCTTTCGGCGAGAACCCGGGGCTGGCGACCCTGCTCGGCGGCGCGATCGTGCTGGGCGCGGCGCTCTGGCGGATGGCGCCGGAGCTGAGGCAGGAACGGGTTTCTTAAAGGGTTGAGGGAGGAAGCATGGACGGCGAGCGTTTTGCCCTGGTGACGGGCGCGGGTTCGGGGGTCGGAAAAGCATCGGCGCTGGCTTTGGCCCGCACCGGCTGGCATGTCGCCCTGACCGGCCGGCGGAAGCGAGCTTCTCGAAGAGACAGCGGGCGAGGTCAAGGCGCTCGGCCGCCGGGCGCTTGCCCATGCCTCCGATGTCAGCGACCCCGAGGCGGTCAAGGCCTTGTTCGGCGAGATCGAGCGCGAGTTCGGCCGCCTCGACCTCCTGTTCAACAACGCCGGCCGCGGCGCGCCCGCGGTTCCGATCGACGAACTGCCCTATGAGACGTGGAAGGCGGTGGTCGACGTCAACCTCAATGGCATGTTCCTGTGCGCTCAAGGAGCGTTTGGCCTTATGAAGCGCCAGAAGCCGCAGGGCGGGCGGATCATCAACAACGGCTCGATCTCGGCCCACACGCCGAGACCCATGGCCATCTCCTATAACGCGACCAAGCACGCCGTCACCGGCCTCACCAAGTCGATTGCCCTGGACGGGCGCGCTCATGACATCGCCTGCGGCCAGATCGACATCGGCAACGCGCTGACCGAGATGGCGCGCCGCATGACCTCGGGCGTCATGCAGGCGGACGGGCATATGGCGGTCGAGCCGACCATGGACCCGGACGAGGTCGGCGCGGCGGTCGCCAACATGGCCAACCTGCCGCTCTCGACCAACGTGCTCACCATGACCATCATGGCGACCAAGATGCCGTTCGTGGGGCGTGGATAGCGCGACCTGGAGGCGAGGTCATCGCCCGCATAACCGTCAATAAAAGCCACTAAACGCTAGTAAACGTTAGTAAATTTGCTAGCGTTTACTAGCGTTTATTTTTTGGAAACGGGACTTTTCAACGGGTTACGAGGGATTGGAATAAAGATCTGCGATCTTTCCGTCTCGCTTCGGAGGGGACGGGCGACGATCGGGCTTCGGTCGACAAGTATCGGACTACGAAAGCTCCAAACAGGATTCATGTGAGCGTGTTCACGTCTTCCTCACGCGACCGAAGATAGCGATCGAAGGCGCGCTCGAGATCTGGCTTGTTGCCGGCGAATTCGACAACGCCGTACGTGTTGCGCTTGAGGTCGGTCGCGGGATCGAACCCACCATCGAGGAACATTTTCCAACGGCTCTGATAGCCGCGGTCGCTTTTGCGGCCATGGAACGGGTGCTCAATCGTGCCGTGGACGAACCCCAGCTTGCCGTTGATTTCGGCCGCCGCCCTCGTCGACCATGACGTCACGGCGTTGCGATAGCCGGCCGAGACGTCTGCCGGCACGGAGCGCCCGCACTCACCGATCATCCCGTAGGCCATGTGGTGATCGCCGCTGCCCATGCCGCCCTGCTCGAACAAGCCGCCGGTCCGGTTCAACATCGTGCGGGTCCATGCCCAGGCGTAGCCGGTATGGGCGTATTCGTAGGGGCCGCCGTTAAACTTCCAGAATTTCTCGCCCTTCGGCGTCACCGGCTTGCCGGCGTGATAGAGACTGCCGAAGCTCGAGTGCGTTTGAACATGCTCGTCGTGCGGCCCTAGATCGTAGGCTGTATCCCAAGGCTGAACGACCGGGTACAGATCGAGCGCCGCCAGGATATCATTCGCCCAGCCGGCGCGCCGGAATGTGATGTCGGCGTCGAGCGTCGCGATCTTCGCGGCGGACGGCGGCATGTGGTGGATCGCGATGTTGAGCAGGCACTCCTTCGACCAGGCCATGGTCGTGGCGCGCAGCGGAATGTGCGTGACGCGCGGGCCGGCCAAGCACTCGAGATCATAACCGCGAGAGCCGTAAACGCATTCGGCAAGGACAACGTGGATATTCGGCTGTTTGAGCCAATCAGTGATCGCGGCTCGCGCCAGATTGATCCGGCTCTGCCAGCGCAGGGGATTGGCTACGCAGGTTGCGATATAAAGAGTTTCCAATGTCACACCCCCTCGGACCAGCACGAAGACGTCCGCGCGCGCCTCACAATCTGCGATCCTCACTGGAATCGTCAGGACTGACCGTTTCATCGGCGCCGGTTTTGATCGACCGCAGAATCGAGAGAAGCCTGGCGTCGACCGGGAGCGGGACGAAGGCGGCTATGTGATGTTCGGCGTCGACAACGATTTGCGTGATGCACGCCTGCTTGCCCCGGGTCCAAACGAGAGCGGCCCGATCTTTGATCTCAATAAGGAGCGCGCCATCGCCGGGAGGCATGCCTCCGGGCGGGGTGATCGGCGACGCGACGTAAACGCCGGCCATGAAGTGGAACTGACCTGGAGAAAGGGGGGTGAACTTCGCCTCTTTGGTCGACGCCTCGATGGCGGCGATCGGTTCGCAATGGGGGCCTGGAATTGCTTGCGTTCTTCCGGCCGCGAGCGCGGCGTTTCCTCCCACGAGCATGACAACGAACGCGAGCGTCGAAACCTTCAACATCGGCCCCTCTCCTACAAAAGGCGGCTAATCAAGCCGGCGATCCATGTTTCATGCGTTTGCTCATCGCGCTTTCAGGCGCCGCCGCTGCCCGAGATCTCAAAGGCGCGGCTGCGAACCGGCGGCGAGAGCGGATCGACCGACCTGTCCGCCAGGGCATGATCGGGGCCGCTTGGTTGTGCGGCCGCACGAGCGGCGATGAGGCCGCCCGGCAAACCTGGAAAACAGAACATGAGATGCGCGAGTTTGAAGCGACCATAAGTCAAACTACGATAAAACCGTAGATTTGTCCAGATATTTCGCTTTTTCCGTTTTACCCGCTGCAGAGTTGGCTTGGTCTCTCTCCAGCCCCTACCCTCCCCTTTGCGCCGGAGGGCGTCCCGAAGGACGTAGTCCCGCGAACTACGGACCCGCCTAATTAGCGGCTTCATCATGGGCAATCATAGCAATCGCCCGGCGAGGTCTCGTATCAAGAGTCTTCCGGTCTGGCGCTTTTGGCCGGCGCAACCTCGAAGGGGGACGGCGGGTTTGGGGACAACGCAATATCCGCTGCTTCATCTTGTCGTCGTGACCATGGCTTGCGGGGCGGCGGCCACCGTCACCATCCGGACGGCAGCCGCCTCATCCGCGCGTCATTCCTCGGTAACCCCTAGATCAGTGTTTGAAGCGCCGAATTGTCCAGCGTCATGGCGGGCTTGTGGCGCGCGTCCCCGTCGGCGCGCTCGATTAACCAATCGTTAGTCGATCCGCCGATAACCATTTGACGCCCTGTGGTAAGCGGCAGGAGTGTGACCGGGATCACTGTGCATTTGAACCGGGGGCGCCATAATTCCGCCTTGACATCGTCGCTGGCCTGGCGCTTTTGGCCGGCGCAGCGTCGAAGGGGGACGGCGGGTTTGGGGACCATGCAATATCTGCTGCTTCTTCTTGTCGCCGTGACCATGGCTTGCGGGGCGGCGGCCACCGTCACCATCGAGCTCGCGCCCGCTTACGCGGACGCCAGCGCGGCCGGCTATTAGGGCGCGCCCGAGGGCTTGCGCGTCCCCTCTCCTAACGGGAGAGGGTTGCGCCCTCATCGGGCGCTTCGCGCCACCTTCTCCCGCGGGGGAGAAGGGAAGGGCGCCCGCCCACGTTCGCCTCAACTCGCGCCGCCCCGCTGCCCACGCTTCATGCCTGCGCAGGCCGTTTTCGCGATCTCGTCCAGCGCGGTCAGCGCGTCGCCTGGCAGCTTGAGGCTGGCGGCGGCCATGTTTTCGCGCAGGTGCTCGAGCGACGAAGTGCCCGGAATGAGCAGGATGTTGGGCGCGCGCTGGAGGAGCCAGGCGAGCGCGACCTGCATCGGGGTCGCGCCGAGCCGCGTCGCTGCCGCGTTCAGCTCCGTCGACTGCAACGGCGTGAAGCCGCCGAGCGGAAAGAAGGGCGCATAGGCGATTCCGGCTCGGGCAAGCTCATCGATCAGGGCGTCGTCCTCGCGATGCGCCACATTGTACAGATTCTGCACGCAGACGATGTCGCAGATCCGCCGCCCCTCTTCGATCTGATTGGAGGTGACGTTGCTCAGCCCGATGTGACGCACGAGACCCTGCCGCTGAAGATCG
The DNA here is from genome assembly GCA_963833955.1 of uncultured Alphaproteobacteria bacterium. Taxonomy (GTDB): domain Bacteria; phylum Pseudomonadota; class Alphaproteobacteria; order Rhizobiales; family Beijerinckiaceae; genus Roseiarcus. Next base: position 30,671 of record CAWHZY010000002.1, read on the forward strand.
GCGAGGATTGTGAGCGGCGCCTCGATCGGCCCTTCCGCGGGTCCGTGGATCGTCCCCATGATCCGCAAATTGACGATTTCGAGCACCTCGAGGCGGAGATTGCGCAGATTGTCGTCAACCGCGCGCTTGAGGTCATCCGGGCTCATGGCCGGGTTCCATGACGCGTCTGGCCCCCGCCGGGCGCCGATCTTGGTGACGATCACAAGATCGCCGGAATAGGGATGCAGCGCCTCCCGAATGATCTGGTTGGTGACATGAGGCCCATAAAAGTCGCTGGTGTCGATGTGATTGACGCCGCTCGCGACCGCTTCGCGCAGCACCGCGATCGCGGCAGCGCGGTCCTTGGGCGGCCCGAACACGCCCGGTCCGGCGAGTTGCATGGCGCCGTAGCCGAGGCGGTTCACCACCCGGTCGCCGAGCGGAAACGCTCCCGCGGCTGTGATGTCGTTCATAAGCTCATCTCCTCTTGGACCGGCTCTGAATATAGGCCGCTCGGCGGCGCTGGCCATTATGGGGATCAAGGTTGTTTGGAACGCCGAACAACGACGGCAGTCCGCAGGGGATGAGACCGCGCGGCAAGGATGACAGCCCGTACAGGCGCCAAGAATCCGGTTGCATTCGGTGGAAAATGGGATTTAGTGAATAAAAACCGCCAGCTGGGGCTGCCTGATGCAGTGGGAGCGGAATTGAGCCGATCCAATCGCGCAGGCGCGCCCATCGGCTGCGCCCGTAAGCTGACGCCCGATTGGCCTGCGCGAGCCGAACGCTGCTCGCGCCGATCCGGGCCGATGGTTGCGGCGGCGATCGTCGCCGCCGTCGCGGCCTTTGCCGTTCCGCCCGCCGCTCTCGCGCAAGTCGCCAGCGCTTCGAGTCCAGCTCCGGCGCCGGCCCTGAGCCCTTTGACGCCGCCCCAAGCGGCCGGCGCTTCGACTCCGGCGCCAATCGCCTCCGCGCCTGCCGCGCCCATGAACGATGCGGACAAGCGCGTCGCCGCCGATCTCCTGTTCAAGCGCCTGTTGCTCAAACCCGACGATCTCGCCGCCGGATTCCAATACGCCCAGCTCGAGACCGAACTCGGCGATTACGAGGCCGCGATCGGCGCGCTCGAGCGCATCCTCTATTACAACCCAAATCTCCCCCGGGTGAAGCTCCAGCTCGGCGTGCTCTATTTTCATCTGCGTTCCTACGAGATGGCGCGCAATTATTTCGACGCCGTGATCAACGCGCCGGACACGCCCTCCGACATCCGCACCGAAGTGCAGACCTATATCGCCGCGGTCGACAAGGCGGTCGCGATCAATCAGTTCTCGATCTACGGGCAATTCGGCCTCGCTTATCAGACCAACGCCAACGCCGGCCCGAACAGCCCAAACGTTCTTGCGCTTGGCCAGAACGCGCTCTTGTCGCCTCAGTTTCAGAAGACCCCGGACTGGAACGCGTTCGGACTGGTCACCATGCATGATTTCTATGATTTCAACGATCAGCGCGGCGACGGATGGGAATCCGATCTGATCACCTATTACTCGCAGCAATTTAAGGTCACGCGGCTTGATCTGGGCCTCGCCGAATTGCGCACCGGGCCACGAATTGGGATCGGCGACTACGGCGGGCCCAGCGTCCACCCGTACGCGATCGGCAACGTGCTAACGCTCGGCGGCGCGAACTACCTCAACACGGCCGGCGCCGGCGTGTCGATGAACTGGCCGGTCAACGACACGCTGACCATCACGCCCGGGGTCGAGTTCCGCAACCGCTGGTTCTCTAATTCCGAGAACTATCCGACGGCCGCCGGCCAAAGCGGCGGGCAGTGGATCGGCTATGTCTTCGGCTCGGGGCTGATTTCGGCCCCCCTGGGCCTGGGGTGGCAGGGCCGCGTCTCCTACACCGACTCGAGCGCGAACTATGGGCCGTATGCCTTCCACGATTTCTCGATCGACGCCGGGTTGCCCTATTCTTTCGCGGCGCCCGCGTTCGCGCATACCGGCTCGCTGTGGACGTTGACGCCCGCGGCAGGCTTTTCCTACACCCCTTACGCGGCGCCGGACCCGTTCGTCTCGCCCTTCGTCACCCGCACGGATAGGCAATGGCGGGTGTCGGGAACCCTGGATACGAGCTTCTACCAGAACATCGGCTTCACGCTGCAGGTCCAATATCTGCGCACCTATTCGACCGTTTCGAACTACAGCCTTCAGGATTTCATCGTCGCGGCGGGGCCGACCTTCCACTTTTGACCTTTAGGAAACTCGCATGCGCCGGAGACGATCGGTTCCGCTGCTGTTCACCGCCATCTCGCTCGGCGCGGCTCTGGCGCTATCGGCCGGCGCCCGCGCCGATACAGTCGGCACGGCCGGCGCGGTCAACACGGCCACCTCGGGCACAGCCCCGGGAGCGCCCACTCGCGTGATCGAGATCGGGACGCAGGTCGTCGCCAACGAGAAGATCCAGACCACCGCGAGCGGCAGCGTCCAGGTGCTGTTCATCGACAAGACGACGCTCAACGTCGGCCCCAACTCGACGCTGGTGATTGACCGCTTCGTTTACAATCCCGCCACCACGAAGGGGGAGCTCGCCCTTTCGCTGGGCAAGGGGGTCGTGCGCGTCGTCGGCGGCATCGCGACGCATTCCGAGGGAGCCACGATCCGAACGCCGGTCGCGGCGATCGGCTTGCGCGGCGGCATCGCCATCATCTCGCATAGCGGAGCCAACGGCACGCACGCGATCCTCGGCTTCGGCCGCATGTCGGTCACCTCGCTCTGCGGCGTGGCCAACTGTCGGCCGACCACCGTTGACGTGTCGCGTCCGGGCTATGGCGTGAGCGTCGCGGGGCTCAACAGCCCTCCTTCTTCCCCCGGCCGGGCCAGCAGCCAGGAGATCGCGCAGTCGAATGCTTCATTGACGAGCCAGAAAGGCCAAAAAGGAGGCGCAAGCCAGCAGCCGACGGACAGTCTGGCGCAGAGCTATAATGTCGGCACACCCACCTCGCCCGGCGCGCCGATCGCTCAGACCGCCTCGCAGGGACGCGCCAATGCGCTCACGGTGGCGAACGCCACGCGACAGACTGTCCAGCAAGGGGCGCAGAACAGCGCCTCGAGCGCGACCGGGACGCGCGTCGCGATTCAGAACTTCATTAAGGCGTTGACGCCGGTCAAGCCGCCCCCAATCACGCCGATCGTTCCGCCGCCGATCATTCCGCCGGTCACGCCGGTCGTGCCGGCTCCAACCACAACTTACGCCATGGTCACCAACGGACCTTTCAGCACGAGCCCGGGCTCGACCGCGAGCCCCGCGCCCTATCTCACCGGCGCTTTCGCGGGAAGCGGCAATTTCACGATCTCGCCGATCCTTGGCTATCAGAAAGGCGGCCTCAATACGGACGGCACGCCGAATACGACCTCGAGACAGTTCCAAGCTGGCCTTAGCGTGACCGGGCAGGGCGCGGCGCAGAACGCGACGCTCTTCGTCATGACGTCGGCGATCAGCAACGCGCCCAACATCGGCTTCTCCCAGGCCGGCGGGTTCACGGGCGTGACGATGCGCAATCCGGCCGGATGGTACGGAGTGGCCAGCGGCGCCGTGTCGTCGGCGACGCCGAATTCGGCGCCCAACAGCGTGACGACCAAGAATGGCGTCCCCATCGCAAGCTTCACTTTAAACAATACGCTGACAAATCTGAACACAGGAACCGTGTCAAACAATCAGTCCTACAATTATATCCAATCCGGTCCGGCAAACTACAAATTCAATCCGATCACCACGGGAACGCCGACGACCCTTGCGAACAACCACCCGACTTTGGCCCTGAACGGCTATGTCGGCGGCGTGATGGTGACGGCGACCGGCGGCTCGACGCCGCCGTTTGCGAACTACACCAAGCCCTATGTCATAACCAACCTCACCGGGCAGCCCGGCGACGTCGGCATCTTCCTGCCGGGCAATTCAAGCGAGATGCTGGCTTCCTTCAATGTCGGGAGCGTCAACGCGCCAACGAACGGCATGACGAGTTCCAGTTATATCTTCGGAAGCCTGAATGGAGGCGGCCAAAACGGGCTGAATGGAGCCCGCGGCACGTATGTCAATCCCTCCAATTTCGGCGCACGGGCCGCGGCGGTGTTCGACAACGGGGCCAATATTCCCGTCTCGTCGCGCAACGGCCAGTCGCTGGCGTCGATCGGAGGCTACGCCAATCAGCAGCTGGTGACCGCCGGGTCTGTCGGCGCAAACACGTCCGCATTTCTGACCTCGATCTCCTCCGTCAATGTCAAGCCTTGCGCGTGCGAATCCACCCAGTGGGGTTTCTGGAGCGCCATCAACGGCGCAAGCAACAACGGTCAACTGACGTTCGAGGATCAGGGCGTTCTGCTGCTGTGGGTTGCCGGCGTCCCGGCGCTTGCCGGGACTCTTCCGACAACCGGCACGGCGACTTACACCGGCCATGCCATCGCCAGTATCGCGACCCCCAACTCGATTACCAGCTATCTCGCCGCCGGCGCCTTCTCGGCCACCGCCAATTTCGCAACCCGCACAGGCACGGTAAACATCACAGGCCTCGACGGAGCGAACTACGCCGGCACGGCCATGCAGGCGGCGGCGTCGCCGGTCACGTTCGGAGGCGTGCTGAACTCCATGAACGGGCCCGGCAGTGTTGGAGGTCGGACCGCAACGCTTGCCGGCTCGTTCTTCCAGGGCGGCCCAACCAACTCGACTCCGGCCTACGGCGAGATCGGCGGGTCGCTCATTCTGAACGGGACCGGCGGCTACCTCGGAAGCGGAATTTTCGCGGCGCGGAAGCCGTAATACCAAGACTCGATGATCGGAACCGATCATCGCCTTATGGCCGAAGCGCGAATGCGCGCCCCAAGCCGTTGCGCGGGTTTGAGCGCGATGAGTTGCGCAGGGACCGAGGGATGGGCTTACTACCGCTCCCTATTCGGGCGCGGCGGTCAAGGGCTCGAGCGGGGCGTCGATTTCCCCGCGCGCGAGGTCGGTGGAGAAAAGCGCCAGCCCCTTGGGTTCGTTGCCGTTCGGGTGGACCAGAACGATCGAGCCGCGGCCGGGCTTCTGCCCCAGCGCGAGCCAGGCGTCGGCGCCGAGCGTGACCAGGTGGAACTGGCTCACCGACTGCATCAAGGGATCGCTGGAGACGAGGCCGGGGAAGCGGAAGAACAGCGACGGGGTCTCGCCGTTGGCGATCAGAAGCCGCTCGGTGTCGAGGATTTCCTCCTGCGGATCGACGCCCTTCGTGAGCAGGAAGTTCGCGTCGTTCGGCAGCTTGCGATGATAGGGATGGTGATAGGTGTGATCGGTCCACAGGATGTTGAGCGCGCCGGAATTGCGCTCCCCGACGAGCCAGCGGAAGTCGTCGAAGTGATGGATCAGCCAGAGGCCTGAAATTGAGAGCGCGACCGGAGCACGCGGGCTCGCCGCCTCGAGACGGGTGAAGAAGGCGCGATCGAGCGGCTTCTGGCTCGGGCAGAGGTCGCCGGTGATGAATTCGCCTTGGCCCCCGCCATGGATCAGGCCCGCGTTCTGAAGAAAGCCGCGGTGGACGAGGCCCGGCGCCAAAGCGGATTCCCGGATCGCGCGGCCCATGCGGGTCGCATTGAGTTCATCCTCGCTCTCGTTGCGGCAGCTCCAGCATGCCGCGCGTTCGAGCCGCGTGGTCATGGCCTCGGGATCGGCGAGAAGCGCGATCTTTTGCCCGGCGATGGTCATCTCGCGGATCGCGACCGCCTTGCGCCCGTCGGCGGCGACGCAGGCCTTCAGCACCGGCTGATAGTCCGCGACAGCGGCCATGCTCTGGAGCCGCGTCGCCGGCGCCGGCGTGAAGGCGCAGTCGGACGCACGCGCCGCGCCGGCCAGGACAGCGCAGGCGGCGAGCGTGATCATGAAAAGGCGAACGAAGGCGGGCAACGAAGGTACTCGGATTGAAGGCGTCCTTCTAACCAAGAGCGGCGCGCGCGACTAGAGCATGCTGCATTTGGGTCGAACCGCGATCGTCATTGCGAGCGAAGCGAAGCAATCCAGGGGAACGTAGGGCGCCCACGTTCCCTGGATTGCTTCGCCATAGCCCGTCCGGAAGGACGGGCGTCTTTCGACGCCCTAGGGCTCGCAATGCTGGGTGGACGGCCCCCCGACGGCATCTGTTGTGCCAAGCTGCGGGTGCTTTGTCCCAGCAAGGAGACCGTCCGTCATGACCATTGGCATCATTGGGCTCGATATCGCCAAGAGCGTGTTTCAGGTTCACGGGGAGGACGCCGAAGGGCGCGTCCTTGTGCAGAAGCGGCTCGGCCGGAAGGGGATGGTGAGCTTCTTCGAGAAGCTTCCGCCATGCGTGGTGGCGCTCGAGGCTTGTGGCACGTCGCATTATTGGGGCCGCACGCTGCGGGCTTTGGGCCACGACGTCCGGCTGATCGCGGCCGCTTACGTGAAGCCTTTCGTCAAGCGCAACAAGACCGACGCGCGCGACGCGGCGGCGATTTGCGTTGCGGCGCTGAGGCCGGACATGCGGGAGGTCGCGATCAAGAGCGAGGAGCAGCAGGCTTCGCGGGCTTTGGAGCGTTCGCGCGAGCTCCTGGTCAAGCAACGCACGCAAGCGATGAACAGCCTGCGGGCGATGCTGGCCGAGTTCGGGGTCGTAGCGGCGCAGGGGGCTCGCGGCTTCGCCGAACTGACGGCGCGCCTGACGAGCGACGAGCCGGGGCTTCCGGAGACATTGGTCGGCGCGTTGCGTGTCGTTCTCGCCCAGCTCGACACGCTGACCCCGGCGATCGCGGCGCTGGAGAACAGGATCAAGGCGGTCGTCAAGGCCGATCCGGACATGCGGCGGCCCGCCCGCGTGCCCAGCGTCGGCTTTCTGACCGCCCACCCGGTGGTGGCGGCGATCGGCGACGGACGGCGGTTTAAGAGCGGGCGCGACTTCACCGCCTGGGGCGGCATGACCCCGCGCGAGACATCGTCCGCCGGCAAGCGGCGAATAAGGGGCATGAGCCGGCAGGGGGAAAGCCGATTGCGCAAACTGTTCGCCCTCGGGGCGGTCACGCTCCCGCGCAACGCCCGCTCGCGCCAAGATCGGGCCACCCGATGGCAGCGCGGCATTCTCGCCAGGCGGCCAATGAAGGTGGCGGTGATGGCCCAGGCCGCCAAGACCGCCAGGATCGTCTGGGCGGTCCTCGCCTCGGGCAAGGAGTACGAGCCCGCGGCGGCCTGAGCGAAAGACCCAATCCCCTCTTCCTTCGATCAACCCGGTCGAAGGCAGGCTGAGCAAGGAGCCAAGGAAAGCGACGGCAAAATGGTCAGGACCTGGGTCGGGAAAATCCGCTTCGTCATCGCGCTATCCAAGCGCGCCGCAAGGCTGGGAACCCGATCCGCAGCCCCCATCGTGGCCCGCGGTCATCGACCGCACAAAAAAGGCCGAATACATGACTGCTCCAGACCAGTCGCCCAAGTCTTCCAAAACCCCTTGCGAAACGGGGGCCGTCCATACATGACGATTGCACCAATACGCAGCGCATCTCGTCTACAGTTTGAGGCCGTTGCGCTTCAGCTGCCGTGTGAGGCTGCCGTCCGTGGGGAAGAGGGGGATGAGGCAGGCCTGGACGGCGTGGTAGATGTCGGGACGTCCCTCGAAAACGCGCGAGACGGGATTGAGCGCGCCGTCGAGCTCGGGATGCCAGCCATGCGTCCGGTCGATCACATGGCGAACGAGGAAGCTCCAGATGCGCCGGTACCATTCTTCATAAGAAGGGTCGGCGTTGACGGAGCCGAGCGCAGCGGCGGCGCCGACGCCCTCGGCGCAAGGCCACCAATAACGATCCGTTTGATCGGGCCGGTCGCTCCAGTCGAGCGTGTAGTAGAAGCCGCCAAGCTTCGGGTCCCAGCCGATCGATGCGGTCTTGCGGAACAGCTCTGCCGCGGCCTCGATCATCCAAGCTTTACTGCGGCCTCCAAGCTCCCAGAGCTGGACCAGCAAGCGGCTCCATTCGAGCGCATGGCCGGGGGTCGTGCCGCTCGGGCGGAACATCGGATCCCCTTTATAGGCACGGTCGACATCCCAATTCGCGGTGAAATGTTCCGCCACCCGCCAGCCCTCGTTGCGGGCGTGTCGGTCGATGATCAATGAGGCGATGCTTTCCGCCTTGTCGAGATAGAAGCGTTCGCCCGTCGCCTCGAAGGCGGCCATCAATGCTTCGGTGAGATGCATGTTGGAGTTCTGCCCGCGGTAAGTCCCCATTGGCGACCAGTCGGGATTGTATTCTTCGGTGCTCGCGCCGGCTGTTTTGTCCCAGAACCTGTCCTCGATGACCTGCGTCACGTCTTCCATCAGACGCGCAGCGTCGGGATGCCCAACGCACATCGCAGACGAGGCGGCGAGCAGGACGAAGGCATGGCCATAAGCCTGCTTTGTCGGGTTGGTCGGTCTTTCGTCATCCACCGCCCAGAAATAGCCCCCATTCTCGCCGTCTCGCATTCGTTCCCACAGGAAGGCCATGCCGTGGTCGACGATACGGTCGGCGCCCGGCTGCCCGAGCAGATGGGCAATCGCGAAGCAGTGGACCATTCGAGTCGTGTCGTGCACATGCCGGTTCGCGCCTTTGTGTCCGGGCTTCGGCGCCAGAGGCCGTGCGTTCTCATCCAGTGAGAAGAAGCCGCCCGCCGGATTGAAAGAGGGAAGCTGGAAGAACTCGAAGAGGACGCGGGCGTTATCGATCAGCCACAGCCGGTGGGCGGTCAGCGTCGTGAAGCGGGGCGTCCCGGCCACTGGAAGTTCCTTGATTGTGGATTCCGCTATCATACGCAAAGCTTCGTCTTACTTTCGAAGAGCGGGAGTCAAGAGGCGGGCGCCGGTTTGACGAGACGGTGTGCGAGATATGTCTGCCAATTCCCGCGGAAATCCCGCTTTATGGATCAACATCGCCGGATCAAGCTCACTGAAGCGGCGGAGGCGGCGTCGGATCGAGCAGCGGCTTTGCCGCGCTGCATCAGCCAACTGCATCAGCCAACTTGCGCACTGTAGTCATCCAGGGTACATTTGGTCTGCTGAAATCCACTCGAAATCCCATCGCACGGCGGCGACCCTGCTCGAAGCCAACTGGGCTCCGCGCGCTCTGTTCGTCGTCGATCGCAACGCACGGGGCGATCCAGACCGAAGACGCCTTGGCTCAACATCTCCCGCATCTGAGCGCGTCACGGTCGTGACCCTGCAAGCGGCGGGCGCTTCGGTCGTCGCTTCCGACCCGAAGGGAGAAAACTCGGCGCGGCTGCTTTTGCCAGGCCTGATTTTTGCAATCAGCGCCTTTCCCTGCCCCCAGGGAGCGGACGCCCTCGCCGTTCTGACGGAATAGGACGAATTTCGCGGGCTCGACCCCGCGCGCAACAGCCCCGCTGGCGAAACCTGTCGTTGTGGACTTGCGTGATATCTATCCCAACGAGACCATGAGGAGCCTCGGCTTTCGCTACGTGGGGGTCGGCGGAAGGTTTTACGGCTAAGGGTAGGAACGAAAGGCGGGTTGTCATCTGGGCGCTTCGCGCGGAGCGTATGGACGCTTCGCGCGCGCTCCGGCGCAGAACAAGGAGGACCAATGCGGATTGCGATATACGGGCTGGGTTATGTGGGTCTGACCGGAGCGATTTGCCTCGCTAGCGAGGGCCACGAGGTGGTTGGCGTCGACGTCAGCGAAGACAAGGTCCGCAGGATCATGGCGGGGTCCTCGCCGATCAAGGAGCCGGGGCTCGACAAGATGCTTGCCGACGCGCTGGCGAAGGGGCGTCTGCGTTGCACGACCGATGCCGCCGATCCCGTGCGGTCGGTCGAGATCGCGATCGTCTGCGTCGGGACGCCGAGCGCCCCGGATGGCGCCCACAACATGCGCGACATCGCCGAAGTGACGCGGCAGATCGCCAGCGCCGCGCATTCGATCGGTCGAAAGGACAAGCTGACGGTCGTCTATCGCAGCACCATTCGCCCGGGCACGATCGACGGGCTCATCCTTCCGATCTTGGCCTCCTCTCTTGGAGATGCGGCAGGCGTCATCGATGTGGTCTACAATCCCGAGTTCCTGCGGGAATCGACCGCCGTCAAAGACTTTTTCCATCCGCCGAAGGTTGTCGTGGGGACGCATGACGGCAAGCCGTCGGCGCCGGTCGAGGCGATGAACAGGAACCTCGACGCTCCGGTCTTCACCGTGGGCTATCGCGAGGCTGAGTTTACGAAGTTCGTCGACAACAGTTTTCACGCCCTCAAGGTCGCCTACGCCAACGAGGTCGGACGCATGTGCGTGACGCTCGGCATCGACGTGAAGGTCGTGCACCAGATCTTCATCTCCGACACCAAGCTGAACATCTCCCCCTACTACCTCCGGCCGGGCGGACCGTTCGGCGGTTCGTGCCTGCCGAAGGACGTTCGCGCTCTTCAGCACATCTCGAACGATATCGGCGCGAACACGCATGTGATCGACGCGCTGATGCGCTCGAACGACGCCCACAAGCATTTCCTGTATTCGCGGGCGGTCCAGGGCCTCCCGCCGGGCGCGAAAGTCCTGATGCTCGGCCTCGCGTTCAAATCGGACACCGACGATCTGCGCGAAAGTCCCAACATCGATCTCGCGCGCAAGCTGATCCAGAGCGGCTATGCGTTGTCGATCTACGATCCGTCGCTGAAGGCCGAGCACCTGATCGGCCAGAATCTCGGCTATGCGTTCTCCCATCTGCCGAAGCTGCCGGACATGCTCGTCAGCAAGGAGGTCGCGGAAAACGAGAGCTTCGACGTCGTGATCGACGCCAATGGCGCGGCGCGCGAGCTATCGCTCAGAAGCGCCAACGTGCTCGACTTTCACGCGCTATGACGGACGCCGCCGTGACTTCCGAGACGGAAGAGCCGCCTTCGCCGTCCGCGGAGAAACCCCTCGCGGGACGGAAGATCCTCATCATCGTCGAGAACCTTCCGGTTCCCTTCGACCGGCGGGTTTGGCAGGAGTCGCTCGCCCTCGTCGCCGCCGGGGCGGAGGTTTCCGTCATCTGTCCCAAAGGCAAGGGCTACGAAGCGGAGGAAGAGGATCTCGAAGGCGTCCATATCTACCGCCACGGGCTGCCGGCGGAGGGCGACTCGGCGGGCGGCTATCTGCGCGAATATGGAAGCGCGCTCTTTCATGAGACCAGGCTCGCGTGGAAGGTTCTTTTCGCGCGCGGCTTCGATGTCATCCACGGGTGCAATCCTCCCGACCTCATTTTCCTCGCCGCGCTTCCGTTCAAGGCGATCGGCAAGCGGTTCGTGTTCGATCACCACGACATCAACCCGGAGCTCTACGAAGCGAAGTTCAACAAGCGGGGCTTTTTCTGGCGGCTGCTCGTGCTGTTCGAGCGGATGACGTTCTTCTTCGCCGACGTCGTTATCTCCACCAATGAGAGCTATCGCAAAATCGCGATCGAGCGCGGCCGCAAATCGCCCGATCGCGTCTTCATCGTGCGCAGCGGGCCGGACCTGCGCCGTGTGAAGATGGCGCCGGTCGATCCGCGCTGGAAGAAGGGGCGGCGCTATCTCGTCGGCTTCGTCGGCGTGATCGGCGATCAGGAAGGCATCGACCTTCTGCTCGCCGCCGTGAAGCATCTCGTGTTCGAGATGGGGCGCACGGACATTCAGTTTGTGCTGGTCGGCGACGGGCCGAGCCGGAAGCGCATGGAAGCGCTCTCGGTCGAGATGGGGCTCGCCGACACTGTGACGTTCCTGGGACGGGCGCCGGATGCGGAGCTGTTCTCGGTCTTGTCGTCGGCCGATGTCTGCGTAAATCCCGACCGCGTCAATCCGATGAACAATCTTTCGACCATGAACAAGATCCTCGAGTATATGGCGATGAAAAAGGCCATTGTGCAGTTCGACGTGGTCGAGGGTCGTGTGTCCGCCGGGGACGCTTCGCTCTACGCCAAGCCGAATGACGCGATCGACTTCGCGGACAAGATCGTCGAGCTCTTGGCCGATCCGCAGCGCTGCGAACGGATGGGCGAGATCGGCCGCGCGCGGATCGAGGACGAGCTCTCATGGAGCCGTCAGGTTCCGAAGCTGGTGAAGGCCTACGAAACGCTCTTCGCCCGGGGCTGAGCCGCGCGCCGCTCACAACGGCGCGGCGGCATCCGCGGCTCTCTCCGGCCGGCGCGGCGGGGGTCCTCTATGCGAGCCTCTGCCACTCCATGAAGCCGCCCCCCTCCCCCGCCGACCCGCCTCAGTTGCGGATCGGGAAGGAAGTGCTGCCCCCAACCCCGACGGCGGAAAAGGGGTCACATGCGTGAGCCACTCCCCTCCGATAATTAACTATGAGCGTATGGTATTAGCGCAAAGCGCGCCCTCGAGACCACTCGCTCCGTTTGGATTTTCTTGGCGCAGGGTCGTTTGACCGCGAAAACCCCCGTTTTTGAGGGTTGGAAAAGCTTGGATTTCCTTGGATTCTCTCGTCCGAAATCGAGCCTTTTCAATGGGTTACACGGGATTTTCGCTGAAAGAAATTTCGCACGCCCTTTTGCCGCGGCGGCAGCCCTGAAAGGGCGCGCCAACGGCCTTGGGCATGCAGACGCGCAGGATTGCTCATGGGACGAGCTTAACTCATTTTCTGATTTTCTGCAAGGTATTGTTGTCGAAGCCTATCCTGGGGGGCACTCGTTCACGGCGAACTAAGAAGGGATTGCGAGACGATATTTTTTATCCCACTAATCGCGATCGTTTTTTCTTTTTGAATCGCTCGTAGTCTTCTTGGACATCGCCGTTTAAAAGTTCAATCACGAGGGGGTTTACGTCCGAAGCCGACCAAGTCACACGGTCGATTTTCGTGGTCGGCTCAACGTTTGCGCGAATTGCATACGCGTAATATGAATGACCGATCGCGAACCCCGCCGTAAAAAGTGAATTTACAGGAGCGAGTGTTGCTTCAGTTGTGGGTAATTCCGTTTCGAAATAGATCGAAGCGTCTCGCTCAATGAGAGCGAGATTTGCTTGCATGATTTTGGAACGCTGCCGCACGATATCGTCGATGTGAACAGGGGTGTCAGGGGCGTTGGCGCGTAACCGGAGTTGGGCTGCTGCTTCTAGCACCGGAAGCATTGCTTTGAAGAACTTGGTGTCGCCTCCAGTTATCGGCGCATCGATAGGAAAGAACATATCAGGCATTCCTTCAATAGTCACATTCAGAAAACACGGCTCGCTGGACAGTAAATCAATTATTCTATAACTATTACTCAACGTAGATAATTCATACAAATCTTTAGTTTGCTCCCCCGACATGTTTATATTTAAGCCACTTTCGTCAACAATGATGTTTATCAATGCTGATCTTATCAGCAGTTTTCGTACTCCGACATTTATTGCAAGTTGGCCGGGAAAATACAGATCGCCGCCCAACAAGGCCAGTCTCTTGCTAGTCTGGCCGGTCAAAGCAATACGGCACTTTGCTGCAGGATGCGGTTGAATTTTTACTGTTGATCTGTCAAAGATAGAATGATCATCGACTCGCAGCGCGATACCGAACCGTCGTTCAAAATGCTCTACTCGAATAGTCGGAAGGTCCCGCAGACCAAGTAAACCATCTACAAATTCACTTGGCCGCACTGCGTCAAATTGCAAGTTTAGCTCGAGTCGACTGAGATCATATCCGAGCTCCGTAACTTGCTTGTCCTTCAAGTTAGCATATTCAATCATACTCTTACCGATAAGCTCCTCTACGCGACTTCGTAGAGCTTGTGGATTGATTTCCACAAAATTCGCTGGGTCGAGCTTGAAAGATATGTTTTGCTTATGGAGCTTAGAATTTCTCTCTACATGCGCTTGTCGAAGGCGCTTCAGGATAGCTGCGAGCACATCATCATACACATGGATTAAAGATATATCGCTATATTCTGGTATGCTGCCATTCTTTGAGCCGGCCGCAAGGCGCACTACGACAATAAACGTTGGTTTGGGATCTCTGGCCAGGCGTTCTGCCACACTTAAGCTAAGAACAATCCGTGTCTTCGGAGACACGATCGTCTTTACTTGTGCATAGAACTCAAGTGCCGCAGGGCGCGTGTCGAGTGTATACGACCCGTTCGGCTCTAGGAACGGAAACTCTACGTGAAAGTCCTTACCCGTCATATCTGGAGACGGCTTGCTGACAGTGAGCTTGGCAAGCTCGCAAAGCTCGCGGAACCTCCCTTCACCAATGTTCCCAAGACGGTCTGATCGAATCTTTTCTGTGCTCATCTAAAAACCAATAGCTCGGCAATAAGTCGGGGTAAATACGGCCTATAACGAAATTGCCGCTCCCCAAACGGGGCCTACCCGCGCCGCTTACCCCTCATCTTCCCGCCCTTCGGTCGCGCTTCGCCGCCGCCCCAATTGTGCGGCCCCATGTCGGCGTCGGTAGGTTTGCGGGGCCTTGTGGACGGCAGGTTGGCGGCGCGGCCGAAGGGGCGCTCGCCGGCGTAAGACCCGGCCGTCGCCTCGATGTCCATCTGGCGCGCCATCGGGTCGTCGCCGATTGCGAGCGCGACCGATTGCAGGCGCTTGATCTCGTCGCGCAGGCGCCCCGCCTCCTCGAATTCGAGATTGCCCGCCGCCTCCTTCATCCGCTTCTCGAGATCGCCGATCGTCGCCTGCAGATTGTGGCCGATGGCCGGCGCGTCGGCGAGGCCGATGTCGACCGTCACGTGATCGGCCTCGTAGACCGAGCCCAGAATGTCCTGGATGCCGCGCCGGATCGACGAGGGCGTGATGCCGTGGGCTTCGTTGTAAGCAGTCTGCTTCTCCCGGCGGCGCCGCGGTCTCCTCCATCGCGCGGGTGATCGAGCCGGTGACCACATCGGCGTAGAGCACGACCTTGCCGTCGACGTTGCGCGCGGCGCGGCCGATGGTCTGCACGAGCGAGGTCTCGGAGCGCAGAAATCCTTCCTTGTCGGCGTCGAGAATGGCGACGAGCGCGCATTCGGGAATGTCGAGGCCTTCGCGCAGGAGGTTGATGCCGACCAGCGCGTCGAACGCGCCGAGGCGCAGATCGCGGATGATCTCGATGCGCTCGATCGTGTCGATGTCGGAATGCATGTAGCGCACGCGCACGCCGTTCTCATGCAGATATTCGGTCAGGTCCTCGGCCATGCGCTTGGTCAACACCGTGACCAGCGTGCGATAGCCGCGCCGCGCGACTTCCTTGATCTCGCTCAAGAGGTCGTCGACTTGGGCACGCGCGGGGCGGATCTCGACCGGCGGATCGATGAGGCCGGTCGGGCGGATCACCTGCTCGACGAAGGCGCCTTCCGTTTGCTCCATCTCCCAGTGCCCGGGCGTCGCCGAGACATGCACGGTCTGGGGCCGCATCGCCTCCCATTCCTCGAACCGGAGCGGCCGATTGTCCATGCACGACGGCAGGCGGAAGCCGTATTCGGCCAAGCGTCGCCTTGCGCCGATAGTCGCCGCGATACATGCCGCCGATCTGCGGGATGGTCACATGGCTCTCGTCGGTGAAGACGAGCGCATTGTCGGGCAGATATTCGAACAAAGTCGGGGGCGGCTCGCCAGGCCTGCGGCCGGTCAGATAGCGCGAATAGTTCTCGATGCCCGCGCAGGAGCCGGTCGCCTCCAGCATTTCCAGATCGAACAGGGTGCGCTGCTCGAGCCGCTGCGCCTCGAGCAGGCGTCCTTGCGCATGGAGCTGGTCCAGGCGTCCCTTGAGCTCGAGCTTCATCCCCTCGATCGACTGCAGAAGCGTCGGGCGCGGCGTCACATAATGCGAATTGGCGTAGATTTTGACGAACTCGAGGTCCTGCGTCTTCACACCCGTAAGCGGGTCGAACTCGACGATCGACTCGATCTCGTCGCCGAACATCCCGATGCGCCAGGCGCGGTCCTCGTAGTGGGCCGGGAACACTTCGATCGTGTCGCCGCGCACGCGGAACAGCCCGCGCGAGAAATCGCCGGCCTGCACGCGCTTGTACTGCAGCGCGACGAGATCCTTGACGAGCTGGCGCTGGTCGACCTTGTCGCCAAGCTTCAAGGAAAAGGTCATCGCGGTATAGGTCTCGACCGAGCCGATGCCGTAGATGCAGGAGACGGAGGCGACGATGATGACGTCGTCGCGCTCGAGCAGCGCCCGCGTCGCCGAATGGCGCATGCGGTCGATCTGCTCGTTGATGTCGGATTCCTTCTCGATATAGGTGTCGGTGCGCGGGCACGTAGGCTTCGGGCTGGTAATAGTCGTAATAGGAGACGAAATACTCGACCGCATTGTCGGGGAAGAAGCTCTTGAACTCGCCATAGAGCTGCGCGGCCAGCGTCTTGTTGGGCGCGAGGACCAAGGCCGGGCGCTGGGTCGCCTCGATCACCTTGGCCATGGTGAAGGTCTTGCCCGAGCCGGTGACGCCGAGCAGCACCTGATCGCGCTCGCTGGCCTGGACGCCCTTCACCAGTTCCGCGATCGCCTGCGGCTGGTCGCCCTTCGGCTCGAATTCGGACACGACGCGAAAGCGCCGCCCGCCCTCGGACTTGTCCGGGCGCGGCGGCCGGTGCGGCAGCCACGGCGGGCGGTTGCGGATGTTGGGGTCGCCCTCTTCCAAGAGCGCCTTGAGCGAATCGGCCGATACCGCCGCCCCGGTCAGGCCGCGCGGGTGGCTTTCCGGCGCGGGACTTTCGAACCTGGGTTGGGGGCCTTCGCCGAACCCTTGCGTCTCGGGCTCGCGCAGAGCGGGATTGAGCAGCTCGGCGAGATGCTCGCCAAGCGGATGGACCTCGGGCCGCGAGGCCTTGGACTTGGGCCCAGAAGACTTGGGCCCGGAAGACTTGGGCCCAGAAGACTTGGGCCCAGAAGACTTGGGCCCAGGAGCGGATTTTCGGGGGGCGGGCATGAGCGGAATATGGGGCGAATCGGAAGCGAGGAAAAGGGCAACCGCAGACTATGTCGCTCCCGCTAGATCGAGGCTGGAGCTTCGCGTGTTGTTGTCAACAAGTTACGGTCCGTCATCCGGGAGGGGGCGGCTTCGACAAGCTGCTTATCTCTCGGGCGATCTCTGGGATAAAGGAATTGGTCGCCGACCCAGAAGTCCCGCCTGAGGAACGCTCCCCTCCGCCCCGATCTGACAGGAACAGGAAATAATGACTTCCACGCCCTGCCGCCGCGATCTTCTTCTGATAGCCGCCGCCGGCGTCGCCGCCGCGCCCGCTTTGGCGCTCACATCGACGCCCACTTTGGCTTATAAGGGCAATAGGGAGCGCGCCTTGCCCGCGCTCGGCGCCGCGATGCAGTCCTTGCAGGCGGCGACGCCGAACAAGGCGGCCATCGCGAGCGGGCCATGCGCCTCATCGAACACGCCATGGCAGAGGTTCAGGCGGGAATCGATTTTGCCGACCAGCACGGAGGCGGCGGCTATTGAGGAAGCGTGGTTCAAGGGCGGCGGCCCTCGAGGGACGCCGCTAAGGTTTCTTCTCCGCCCGTCAGCGCCATTTAGCGGCAGGCCATACAGTGCAAGACCCAGTCTATTCCGTCGTCGTATTCGCAGCCATGTGCTTGAGCGCGGCGGTCGGCTTCTTCATCCATTCCCGCCTATCCGAGAAGCATCGGGCGCCCGAATCCATCGCGCTGGTGCAGCTCATGATCACGCTCCTGGTGACGTTCACGGCCATCGTGCTTGGCCTTCTCACGACCTCGGTCAAGGCCGGGTTCGACGCCGCCTATACGGCTCGCGGCGACGACGCCGCGCAGCTTGCGCAGCTCGACCGCTGCCTGCGCGACTACGGTCCCGAGACGGCGACCATGCGCGGGCAATTGCGCGGCTATGTCGCCGCGGTGATCGCCAGCACCTGGCCAGACGAGCCGCGTCCTGAAGGGGTCGCTTTCCCCGACCCGGCCAAGATGCCGAAGCTCGGGGAATCGCCGCTCCTGTCCGATGTCCTGAGCGAGGTCGGGCGCGGCGTTTACGGGCTTCAGCCGACAGACAGCTTCCACAGGACTTAGCTGGCCGCCTGCGTTGAACACTATAGCGACTTGCTGAGCGCCAGGTGGAAAGTGATCGAGGGCGCGCGTCCCTCCTTCTCGCCGCCCTTCTACTGGGTGCTGGTGATCTGGCTTTCGATCCTGTTTGGATCGTTTGGCCTGACGGCGCGGCCCAACGGGATGGTGACGACGATGACCGTTTTATGCGCGCTGTCGATCGCGATCGCGGTCTTTGTCATCCTCGACATGGATGAACCCTATGGCGGATTGTTCGGAGTGCCGAGCACCTCAATGCGCAACGCGCTCGCCGATATGATGCGGACGGACGGCTGAAGCGCGAGGCTTAGCCTGGGCTGTGAATGCGACGGCAGGAATTGGGTTGAATTCGGGGCTCGACGGCGCATGTTTCCCTGGTGACGAAACCGGAAGCAATGCAATGAGCGAGGCCACACAGCATTATCATGTCTTTGAGACGGCCATGGGCTTCTGCGCGATCGCCTGGAGCGATGCAGGGGTCGCGCGCTTTCAATTGCCGACGAAAACCGCCGAAGCGGCCGAACGGCTGATGCGCCGCCGCGCCTTTGGCGCGGAGCCGGGCGCGCCGCCGGAAGACGTTGCGGCGGTCGTCGAGGCGGCGAAACGGTATTTCGGCGGCGAGGAAACGGACTTCTCGCAGGTTCAGGTCGACCTCGCGGGCCAGGACGCGTTCTTCGCGCAGATTTATGACGCACTGCGCCGGGTCGGCTGGGGGCGCACGACCACCTATGGCGCGCTGGCGAAGGAGGTTGGCGCCGGCCGCGAAGGGGCGCGCGACGTCGGCGAGGCGATGGCCAGAAATCCGACGCCGCTTGATCATTCCCTGTCACCGGGTGCTGGCCGCCGGCGGCAAAATCGGCGGTTTCTCCGCGCCCGGCGGCTCGAAAACAAAGGCCCGCATGCTCGAATTGGAGGGCGTTCGCCTTCAGCCCGCCAGAAGCGGCGCAACAGGCTTTCAGTTTCTGAAGACGACTGGAGGGCGCGCGCTCGTGGTCGCCCGCTCGGGGCTAAACGGCTGGAAGGGTCTCTTCCACGAGACTAGGCCAAAAAAGAAAGACCGTCTCGCGACGGTCTCTCCTCAGGTTGCGGATTGAAATTCCCGGGGGTCAGGCCGCGGCAGGCGCTGTCTTCCCCCCGCGCCTCCGATAGGCGACATACCCCATCCCGGCGAAGCCGGCGAGCATCATCACCCACGTCGACGGCTCAGGCGTGCCCGGCAGCACAGCCGCGAAGTTGACGGAGAGGCCTTCTACCAAACTCGCATTCTGAAGTGTCACGGTGCTCAGGTAGTTTCCTGTGGCGCCATAAACGCTCATGGTGCCACTGTTGATGTTCGAGATGTAATAGTCCGTGCCGTCGTAGGCGATGCCCGTGTTGCCGGTGCCGTCATGGCCGGTGATAAATCCCGGCGTCAACACAGTGCCGCCTGTGCTGTAGACATCGTAGATATTCGCAGGCCCCTCGTAGCCGTCACGTTCGTTTTCGATCAAGTCGCCGTGGGCGTAGGTGAGACCGTCGCAGTAGCTTGTACATAGAGACGTCGTTATCGTATTCACCAGGGCGCCGCCTAAAGTGTATTCGTACACCTTGTTGAGGCCGGAATAGTCTGCAACAAAGATGTGTGATCCGTCATAGGTAATCGCCGAGAGAGGAGGCCCCGGCGACCGAGAATACCGTTCCGAGGTCGGTGTTCGTCACGAAATTGTAAGCCCAAATGGAGTTTGAACCAGAACTGTCATAGTAGAGAATGTTCCCGACCTGAATCACGCCACGGCCGTTGAACCCATGCGGCGCGGTGATCGTATCGAGCAGAGTTCCGCTTAGGCTCCATTCCTGCAGAGTCACATTGCCGCCGGCTTGGGCGCCCCAGATCGTAGAAACAGTTCCAGCGTATGCGCTTGAACCGAAAGGCGACATCGCCGCTAGAGCGGTCACCGTCAATAGCAATTTCCTCATGTGTACTCCCCTGTCTTTTACAACGAAGGTATGGCGAACGCCGTTCACAATCCCCGAGGCGGCCGCCGGAAATACATTAATGTTAACACTCTTACGTTACGTAATTTCACGAAAATGTCAACTATCAGGTTGCAGCCGAGGATAGCGCTAAGTCCACATCGTTCACCCCCCCAGCGCCTGATCGAGGTCGCGGATCAGATCGTCGGCCGTCTCGAGGCCGATCGACAGGCGTACAACATCGTCGCCGGCCCCAGCAGCGACGCCGTGTCGCGCCGCGCTCGCTCACAAACCAATGGAACTCCGTACAAATTTGTGCTAGCCTTCTCTGGTCAATTGCCCCAGGGGAGCGAAATGCATTACCGTTCATTGGGATTGTTATCCGTCGGGCCGTGGTCCTGCGCAGCTTGCAAGCTTGAGCGCGGCTCAGGCCGGCTCCAAATCCCAACACAACAGTAGCGTTAAGGCGCAATGCATCAGCGATGGTAAGGCTAAAGGCTTTACCGGAAAAGCATTGCACGACGACGTCGTGCAGTGCTTCCAAAAAAACGGGTTCATGCATTAAAACTGCTTGGTTCTGCGTTATTCTGTCGGCTAAGGGCGGCGAAAACCAGTTCTATGCGCTCGCGCCGCGCAAGGCGTAAGAGTTCGCGGAGATCCGAGTCGGCCTGCCCAAGAGGGTCGAGCTTGAGATCTACGAGACATAAACGAAGGCGCTCGCGGCGATCCGAAGCGCGGCCCGGCAAGGGCGCGCGCTGCTTCCGGCTGCAATCATCACCCCTCCAGCGCCTGATCGAGATCGCGGATCAGATCGTCGGCCGTCTCGAGGCCGATCGACAGGCGCACGACGTCATCGCCGGCCCCCGCAGCGACGCGCTGCTCGTCGGTCGAGCTGCCGATGGGTGGTCGAGGCCGGATGCAGGATCAGGCTTCGCGTGTCGCCGATATTCGCCAGATGCGAGAACAGGCGCACGCCCTCGACCAGCTTGACGCCGGCCTCGAACCCGCCCTTGACGCCGAAGGTGAACACGGCGCCCGCGCCTTTCGGCAGATACTTTTGCGCGAGCTTGTAATAGGCGCTGTCCTTCAGGCTGGCGTAGGAGACCCAGGCGACTTTCGGGTGCTGGCGTCAGGAATTCGGCGACCTTGCGCGCGTTCTCGACATGCCGCTCCATCCGCACATGCAGGGTCTCGACGCCGGTGATGGTGAGGAACGCGTTCATCGGCGCGAGCGCCGGGCCGAAGTCGCGCAAGGCCACCGCCCGCGCCTTCATGGTGAAGGCGAAATCGCCGAAATTCTCGAAGAACTTGAGCCCGTGATAGGCGGGCTCCGGCTCGGTCAGCGAGGGAAAGCGGCCCCCTTGCGACCAGTCGAACTTGCCCGAATTCGACCACCACGCCGCCAAGCGAATTGCCGTGGCCCGCGAGGAACTTGGTGGTCGAGTGCACGACGATGTCGGCGCCGTGCTCGAATGGCCGGCAGAGGTACGGGGTGGCGAGCGTGTTGTCGACGATCAGCGGCAGACCCGCCTCATGCGCGACTATCGCGACGCGCCGCGATATCGACGACGACGCCGCCCGGATTGGCGAGGTTCTCGATGAAGATCGCCTTGCACCTCGGCGTCAGGCTTTTGCGGAAATTCTCAGGCTCGGTCGGATCGACGAAATGGCAGGTCCAGCCGAGCTTCTTGAATGAGAGGCCGAATTGGGTGAGCGAGCCGCCATAAAGGTTGCGCGACGCGACGAATTCGTCGCCCGGCTCCATCAGCGTGAAGAAGGTCAGGAACTGCGCCGCATGGCCTGAAGAGGCGGCGACCGCGGCGCGACCGCCCTCGAGCGCCGCGATGCGCTCTTCCAGCACCGACACCGTCGGATTGGTCAGCCGGGAATAGATGTAGCCGAAATTGTGCAGGTTGAAGAGCGAGGCGGCGTGGTCGACGTCGTCGAACACATAGGCCGTCGTCTGATAGATCGGGGTCGAACGCGCGCCGGTGGTCGGATCGGGCGCGGCGCCGGCATGGATGGCGCGGGTCTCGAAGCCGTAATCAAGATTGCGCGCGCGGCGCTGGACGCGCTCTTGGTCCGGCGGTGCCAGCGGCGCGGCGGGCGGGCGGTTCTGGATGATGCCGCTGTTGACGCCGCTCCACGACAATTCGCCCCCTAACCGCCCGAACTCGATCTTCGGGCAGCGGTTCATGATCACTTCGATGCCCGGCCGCTTCCGCCGTCTTCGCCGCCGCGTCGTTCCGAACGCCCAGTTGCATCCACACGACCTTGGCGCCGATGGCGATCGCGTCCTCGACGATGGGGGCCGCGTCCTCGGACCGGCGGAACACGTCGACCATGTCGACCTTGTCCGGGATGTCGCGCAGCGACGCATAGGCCATCTCGCCGAGCAGAGGCTTGCCCGCGATACCCGGATTGACGGGGATCACGCGATAGCCTTTGCCCTGCAGGTACTTCATCACGAAATAGCTGGGCCGGTTCCAGTTCGCCGACGCGCCGACGAGCGCGATCGTCTTCACCCGCTCGAGGATCGCGCGGATCTTCGCGTCGGAATAGGCAATCGGTTCCAGGTCGGCCATGCGCTCTTGCTCTCTCATGAAGGGGAGCACTCTAGCGCAAGAGCGCAGCGGATTTCACCGCCTTCGCTTACGGCCGTGGCTCTGGAGTCCGTTTCTCGAGCGGCAGGCCGGCCGTGGCCCAGCCGTCCGATCCCTCCGGATACCAGGCGACATTCGTATAGCCTAACGCCAGCGCCCGCCTGGCCGCGTTCCAGGACATCCAGCAATCCTTGAGACAATAGAACACGAGCGGACGCTGGCGGCCGCCCAAAGCCTTGTCGAGCCCGCGCCGAAAATAATCGAGCATGACGGGAGCGAGTTCGCCGTAACCGGTGTCGGGGAGCCACAGGCTGCCGGGGATGTCGGACCGCGGCTTCTCCCGCCAGACGACTTCGGCGGGCAGATCCTTGGGGCGCGGCGCCTGCGGCAGGACGTCGACGAAGGCGGCGTCGCCCGCGCGCCACATGGCCGCCGCCTCGTCGGTCGTGAGGACGCGCGCGCCCTTGAGGGTCGCGGGCGTCGGCGCGCGATAATCGCTCTGCCGATAAGAATCCGGCTCCGGCGGCGCGTCGCCGGCGGCCGCCGCGAAGGACGTGATCAGGGTGAAGACGAGGGCTTCGATCAGCGCCCATCGCAGGCTCGAACGTTCTAATCTCACGACAACTCTACCCGGCTTTCGGCTTGCGGCTGTCTATAGCATGATAGCGGCGCCTCAAGCCGCACTCGTCATCGCGGGCCATAGGCGTCGAAAGACGCCCGTCCTTCCGGATGGGCTATGGCGAAGCGATCCAGAGATGAAGAGAGCCGGACCGGCGACTCTGGGTCGCCACGTCGCTTCGCTCCTCGCGATGACGACCCTGGACATAGCGACGGCGGTCGTTTGACGTTGCCCGGTCACAGCCGGCTGCTATGGTCCGCTCGAAATGTCGAATTTAAACATGCGCTGGCTCATCGGCGCCCTCGTCGCGACGCTCGTCCTCTGGGCGCAAGGAGCGGCGTGCGGCGATGCGCCCTCTCCGCTGCTAGTGCAGGAAATCGCGCCCGGCGTGTTCGTCCATACCGGCGAAATCGCGCTGATGAGCGAAGACAATCTGGGCGACATCGCCAATATCGGATTCGTGATCGGCGACAAGGGCGTGGCGGTGATCGATACCGGCGGCAGCGTGCCGGTCGGGAAGCGACTGCTCGCCGCCATCCGCGCCCACACGACCAAGCCCATCCTCTATGTCATCAACACGCACGAGCATCCCGATCACGTCTTTGGCGATGCCGCTTTCGACGGGATAGGCGCGACCTTTGTCGGCCACAAAAATTTGCCGCGAGCCCTCGCGATGCGCGGCGAATTCTACCTCAAGGCGTTTCGCCGGATCATTGGCGACAAGCTCGTCGATGAGGTGAAGCTCATTCCGCCAACCTTGCTCGTGGCCGATCGCATGACGCTCGATCTCGGCGGACGGACGCTCGACTTGCAGGCTTGGCCCCCTGCGCACACCGACTGCGACCTCACCGTCCTCGACACGACGACAAAGACGCTGTTCGCCGGCGACCTCGTCTTTGTGAAGCATCTGCCGATCATCGACGGCTCTTTGAAGGGCTGGCTTGTCGATCTCCCCGCGCTGGCCAAGGTTCCCGCCTTGCGCGTCATTCCCGGCCATGGGCCCGTGGGCTTGCCCTGGCCGCAGGCGCTCGACAGCGAGCGGTCGTATTTCGAGGGCCTCGCGAAAGACGTGAAGGCCTCGATCGCCAAAGGCGAGCCGGTCGAGGGCGCGACCAAATGGGCCGGGCAAGCGCAACGGGATGACTGGCGGCTGTTTGAGGACTATAATCGCCGCAACGTGACGGCGGCCTATTCGGAATTCGAATGGGATCAATAGGCGCCGGCGCTCGGGATGGAGGCGCTTCGATGGCGCGGATGCTCACAAGACGACAGACACTGGCGGGTCTCGCGCTTGGTTGCGCGACAGGCGGACGCGCTTTCGCTCAAAGCGCCGATGAGCCGGATTCCTGGCCCGAGCTCGTACACATCTTTTTCAACGACGCGCCGATCCAGGAGGACAAGAGCCTCGTGTCGTTCGAGGCGCCCGTGCGCGCCGAGGACGCCGCGATTGTGCCGATGTCGTTTTCGGCCAAATTGCCTGAGGGCGACACGCGCCGCGTCAACAAGCTGACGCTGGTCATCGATGAGAATCCGGTGCCGCTCGCCGCCACATTCACGCTCGGCGAGAAGGCTGGCGAAACGCGCATCTCGACCAGGGTCAGGGTCAATTCCTACACCAACGTCCGTGTCGTTGCGGAACTCAGCGACGGCTCGCTGCATATGGCGACGCGCTACATCAAGGCGTCGGGCGGATGCTCGGCGCCGATGGTCAAGACCATGGACGAAGCGCTGGCGACGCTCGGCCAGATGAAGTTCCGCGTCCTGCCGCCGACCCCCGAGGCGCCGAACGAGGCGCTGCTCATGATCCGCCACCCGAACAATTCCGGGCTGCAGATGGATCAGGTGACGCGGCTCTATACGCCGGCGCGCTATATCGCCAAGCTCGCGGTCTATCAGGGGCAGGATCTCGTTTTCTCGATGGCCGCCGGCATATCGATCTCCGAGGACCCGAACTTCCGCTTCACCTTCAAGCCGAACGGGGCCAAGATGTTTCGCGTCGAAGCCGAGGACACGGCCGGCAAGACCTTCTCAGGCGCATGGCCCGCGACCCGGGACGGGGCGTAGGCGAAGGCTGGCTTCGGTCTCATCGCCTGCCCTGGCCACGGGATGAAAAAAACGCCGCTCACGGGAGAGCGGCGTTCGGGCAAAGTTTGAAAGAGGCCAGGCGCTAAGCTGCGAGCGCAGTACTCTTGCGCGACCCGCGATAGCCCGCGACGCCAAGGCCGGCGAAGCCGAGCAGCATCATCGCCCAACTCGGCGCCTCTGGAACCGCGGATGGCTCGTAGCCGTTCAGGTCTGAAGTCTGCGAGTCGATGACCGCGAGCGTGCCGGTGGTGAAACGACTGGCGTTGGTGTCGATCATAAGAAGATCCGAGGTCTGGCCGGCAAGCAAGCCGCCCGTGGGGGCCCAGCTGAACCCTATGGTGTGGCCGGGCGTGTCGCGGTCGACCAAGCTCGGCGCGTTGGCGCCGCCGTCGTCCCCGACGTCCGTCATGAAAGTCGCGAAATTGCCGGCGGTGACGCGCGCCATCGCGTCGCTTGAGTTCGCGCTGTTGACAACCTGAATGATCCAGGTGAGGTCGCCGGAGCCGAAGGAGTTGGCAGTATCCTTGTAGACCCATTCGTCGATCGTCCCGGAGAAGGCGCTGTTGCTGAACGACAGGGACCCGGTGTTGGCGACGAGCGTCGAGCCGGCGCCCAAGTTCAAGAGATCAGGCGAACCGGACATTCCCGGATCAAGAACAATGGCCTGAGCCGCCGGCGCTGCGGCGACCATCGCGAAGGCCGCGGAAGCGGCCAGAAGAAGTGTCTTCATCATGAACTCCCAAATTGGCCTCAACGGCGGAAGTCCGTGACGCCCGCATGTCAAGGCGTGTCGTTGCTTCGTTTGGAAATCATCGCGTAGGTCAAGGGACCCCTCGAGCACGGGGCTCGAGGTTCAGATTCGCCAGCAAGAGCAGGAGGCTGGGTAAAAATAGTCTGTTGGTGGTTTGTGTCGGTTTTTCAACCATCGGGTAACGTTCTCGGGGCAAACGGTGGCCGATCTCGGACCAAAAGACCCAAACGCCTTTTTTTTGCCTTGTCCGGCGCCAGGCCGGCGGCCCCTATTCCGCCGCCTTGCCGACCATCTTGCCTCTCGCCGCCACGTAAAGCCCGCTGCCGATGATGATGGCGTTGCCGATGACGATCGGCGGCGTGGGGACGTCGCGCCAGATCAGCCACCCTAAGATCGCGGCCCACAAGAGCCCCGTATATTGCAGCGGAGCCAGCACCGCGACGCGGGCGAAACCCAGCGCCCGAACGACGCAGATGATGCAGATCATCGCCACCACGCCGACAAGGAACATGAGGCCGAGGTCGAAGAGACTTGGCGTCGTCCACGACCAGGGAATGGTCGCCGCGCCGATCAGGCCGGAGCCTACAAACTGCCACAATACGAGCGGCGCCCAGTGGATGCCCCGGAGATCGCGGGTGATCGTCTGGCTGAGCGCATAGGCGATCGCTCCGAGGAGCGCGATCGGCGCGGCCCAGGACAGCACCTGCGGCGAGGGCCTCAGCGCGATGAGGACGCCGACGAAGCCGACCAGGACCGCGATCCAGCGAAAGCGCTCGACCTTTTCGCCAAGCAGCGGCGCGGACAGCGCCGTGATGATGAGGGGCGTCGCCATATAGAAGGTCATGACGTCGGCGAGCGGCATATAGCGAGTGGCGTAGTAGAAGGCGAAGGTGTCCGCAGCCGCGCACAGGACCCGCAGGACCTGAAGCCCGGGTCGGCGTGGATCGATCAGTTTGACACGCAGCGAAAGGACCAGCGGCGCAAGCACCGCGACCGCGCCGATCGTCCGCAGCAGCATGAGTTGGCCGACGCCATAATCCGCGACAAGCCATTTGCCGAGCGCGTCGTTGACCGCGAACATCGCGACGCCGGCGAGATAAAGGAGGACGCCGAGGCCCGCGGTTCCGGAGCGAGGGATCGGCATGGAATCCTGGAGGTCCGGCGGTCGTTGGTCGGCGCCCCGCAGGCCCATCGCGCGCCAAGCGGAAGACCAGGAAAACCTCTTGAGACCTAAGGTCCTGGCAGGGCCGGACCGCGGCGGGGCTCGCTGTCCGCGAGCCCCGAACCAATCGTCAGCGCGAGTAGAATTCGATCACCAGGTTCGGTTCCATATGCGTCGGATACGGCACCTCCGAGAGCCCGGGAACGCGAGAGAGTTTGGCCGTGCCCTTGGCGTGATCGACTTCGACATAGTCGGGCACGTCCCGCTCGGCCAGCGCGTTGGCCTCGAGCACCAGCGGCATTTGACGCGAGGCTTCCTTGATCTCGATCAGGTCGCCGACCTTCACCTGATAGGAGGGAATGTTCACCCGCCGACCGTTGACCCGGATGTGGCCGTGGTTGACGAACTGGCGCGCCGCGAACACGGTCGGCACGAATTTGGCCCGGTAGATCACGGCGTCGAGCCGGCGCTCGAGCAGGCCAATGAGGTTGGCGCTCGAGTCGCCCTTGAGGCGGAGCGCCTCGACGTAATAAGAGTGGAACTGGCGCTCAGAAATATTGCCGTAATAGCCCTTGACCTTCTGCTTGGCCTTGAGCTGGGTGCCAAAGTCGGTCGCCTTGCCCTTGCGGCGCTGGCCATGCTGGCCCGGCCCGTATTCACGCTTGTTGAAGGGGCTGCGAGGGCGCCCTCAAATGTTCTCGCCCATCCGGCGATCGATCTTGTACTTCGCTTCCGCGCGCTTCGTCATCGCGATTCCTCTTAAAATCGGTCCAGGTTACGAGGAACGCGCCCTCCTCTGCGCTTGAAAGAGCGCCGACAGGCTTTTAGCCGAGCAAGGCGTAAAAGCCACGGGTGCGTCAAACGACAAACGCGCTCTCGTGCCCGAGAGCGCGCGTGAAGTTGCCGGCTTCCCTAGAGTGGCCGGCCGCGGCTGTCAAATCTGTTGGGGGCGAGGCCCGGGCTCCGGATCCGGGTTGATTTGACTTAACGGGTTGGATCATGAGGACTTCGGCGAGCCTGTTGACGTCCCAGGTCGCGATTTTTCTTCGAAGCTTGAGGGGGGCTTGGTTGGCCGTCGGCGGGGTTTGACGGGGAGGTTCGGCGGGTCGCTGAATGGCGGCGCGGCGCTGAGCTTTGTTGAAGGCGAACTTGCGCACCACCGCCATGTTTTGCGCGCCGTGGCGCTTGCGCACAGGCGACAGGTCCTCCTGGAAGGTGGCGTCGAGGGTCCAGTGCGGCGTGTTCTCGATGCCCCAGTGAAAGCGGGTGTTCCGTGCAAGCCCGGCGGCGGAACGAGCGCTGGATGTGATGCAATAGCGAACGTCGAACCGGGAGCGATCCTTCAACTCGGTCCTGGCTTCGACCCTCTTCCGGTTGTATCGGCGGCTGCTTGCGGCGGAGCCCGCCCCGGGCGATCCGTCAGGCGCTGGGCTTCTCGCCGAAGCCCGCCGCCTCGATGGCCAGATGGGTCTTGTTCTGGAAGCTCGCGTCCTGGCCCGCGGCCAAGAGAGGGACAGCCTCGGCGATCGCGCGGCAGACGGCCTCGACCCAGCCAGCCTCCGATTTGGCGAAGTCATTCAGGACATAATTGTGGACGAGCGCCTTGTCGCCCGGATGGCCGATGCCGATCCTGACCCGCTTGTAGCCGGCGCCGACATGGGCGGTGATCGAACGCAGGCCATTGTGGCCGGCGTCGCCGCCGCCGACCTTGACCCTCACCTTGCCCGGCGCGAGATCGAGCTCGTCGTGGATGACGACGAGCGCGCCGATATCGAGCTTCGCGTAGCGCAAAGCTTCGCCGACGCTGCGTCCGGAATCGTTCATATAGGTCTGCGGCTTGAGCAGCATGACCCGCTCGTCGCCAATCAGGCCGTCCGCCGTCAATCCCTGATGGCGGGCGCGAAAGGGGCCGAACCGGCTCCCCTCGGCGATCGCCTCAACCGCCATGAAGCCGATGTTGTGGCGGTTGCGCGCGTATCGAGCGCCCGGATTGCCGAGTCCCGCAATGACCAGCATGGGGTCCCCGATCGATCAGCCTGAGCCGCTCGTCCGGCGCCGCGTCGAAGCGCCCGCGCCGGCCGGGCCTCGATCGACGCGCTTGGCCGTTACTTCTTGGCGGCTGGCTTGGCGGCGGCGGGAGCGGCTGCACCTTTCGCCGGGGCGGCGGCGGCGCCCTTGCCGGCTCCGGCTGCAGGCGCGGCGCCGGCCGCCGGCGCGGCGGCCCCTGCTGCGGGCGCGGCTGCGGCCCCCGCTGCGGGCGTCTCCTCGACCATGACCGTCGGCGGGACGATCGTCACCACCGTCAAGCTAGCCGTGCCGGCGATCGGCCGGCAGCCTTCAGGCAGCTTGAGCGCCGACACATGCACCGAATCGTGGAAATCCATGCCCGCGAGGTCGATGGTGATCGATTCCGGAATGTCGTCGGCGGGCGCCATGACTTCGACCGTATGCAGCACCAGATTGACCGCGCCGCCCTTTTTCAATCCGGGCGAAGCTTCGCGATTGGCGACATGCACAGGGATGCCGATGCGCACGCTCGAACCCGGCGCAAGACGGAGAAAATCGACATGAACCGGCCGGTCGGTGACGACGTCGAGCTGATAATCGCGCGGCAGAACCCGCTCCTTGCGCCCATCGAGTTCGAGCTCGAAAATCGAGGTCAGGAAGTGGCCGGCGTAGATGAACTTGTTGACGTCCTTGTAGTCGACCGAGATCGGCTCGGGTTTGACGCCGCCGCCATAGATGACGGCTGGAACACGGCCCTCGCGACGAACGGAGCGGGCGGCCCCCTTGCCTGTCCCGCTGCGCGTCACGGCCGCGAGTTGCTTGATCGCTGCCATGATAATGTCCTTTATTTTGTCAGTCGCGCCCTGCCTCCAGGGGTGTCGGATTGGGCCGCGAGACGCCGGCTTATAGAGAAGAGGGGTGATCGGAGCAAGCGCGGCGGCGCCTTGCTTTTGTCGGCCCATCCTCGCAAAGGCTTTGCTCTGGAGACAAGGACACCATGACGGGCGCATCGGCGAACAACGAAAACTGGCGGACTGAGAAAGACGCGCTCGGCGAGGTGCAAGTGCCAGCCGAGCATTTGTGGGGCGCGCAGACCGAGCGCTCCCGGCTCAATTTTGTCATCGGGGTCGAGCGGCATCGCTGGGGGCGACCGGTCATCCGCGCGTTTGGCGTGTTGAAGAAATGCGCCGCGCTGGCCAATCTCGAGCTCGGACAATTGTCGAAGGAAAAGACCGATCTCATCGTCGGGGCGTCTCAGGATGTCATCGACGGCAAGCTCGACCAGGAGTTTCCCCTGGTCGTGTTTCAGACCGGGTCCGGCACGCAATCCAACATGAACGCCAATGAAGTGATCGCCAACCGGGCCATTCAGATGGCGGGCGGCGTGATCGGGTCGAAAAAGCCCATCCATCCGAACGACGACGTCAATCACAGTCAGTCGTCCAACGACGTGTTCCCGACCGTCATGCATATCGCGACGGTCGAGCGGATCAGGGCCGCGCTCTTGCCGGCCGTCGCGCAATTGCGCGATACGCTCGACGCCAAGTCGAAGGCCTTTTCCCATATCGTGATGGTCGGCCGCACGCATTTGCAGGACGCGACGCCCTTGACGTTGGGCCAGGTGATTTCGGGCTGGGCGGCCCAGCTCGAGCAGGCGATGGCGGGAATTGAGCGCGCTTGCCAGGGGCTGATGCCGCTCGCGATCGGCGGAACGGCGGTTGGCACCGGATTGAACGCCGACCCGCGTTTCGGCGAGACGGTCGCGCGGATGCTCTCGGAGGAGACAGGCGAGCCGTTCACCTCGGCGCCCAACAAATTCGCGGCCTTGTCGGCTGACGACGCGATGGTCAATGTCAGCGCTGCGCTCCGCACCCTGGCCGGCGCCTGCATGAAGATCGCCAATGACATCCGTCTCTATGTCAGCGGTCCGCGTGCGGGCATCGGCGAACTGAGGATCCCGGAAAACGAGCCCGGCTCCTCGATCATGCCGGGAAAGATCAATCCCACCCAGTCCGAAGCCTTGACCATGGTCGCCGTGCACGTGTTCGGCAATGACGTAGCCGTTGGCATGGCCGGGGCGCAGGGCCACTTTCAGCTTAACGTGTTCAAGCCGGTCATCCTGCACAATGTGCTCGAGTCGGCGCAGCTTCTGGCCGATGGCTGCCTCTCGTTTGACGAGCATTGCGCCTCCGGCATCGAGCCGAACGAGAAGCGGATCAAGGAGCATCTCGACACTTCGCTGATGCTGGTGACGGCGCTCAACCCGCATATCGGCTACGAGAAGGCGGCTCAGATCGCGATCAAGGCCCATCGCGAGGACACGAGCCTCCGAGACGCGGCGCTCGAGCTTGGGTTTGTCACGGGCGAGCAATTCGACGAATGGGTCCGTCCTGAGGACATGATCCATCCGCTCGCCATCGACGAGAAATGACGGCGCGCAGCCGGCCTGATCGCCTTCCAGGGCTCGGCGAATAAACGCCTGTAAACGTGAATAAACGTCAGTAAGGGCTAATAAGCGCTAGTAAAATAGCTGGCGCTTACTAGCGTTTATTTTTCCGAATCGGGGCTTTTCAATGGGTTACGGCCGATTCAACTCAGAGAAACCTCTATCACGAGCTGTCCGCATCGAATACCAAGACGCGATGATCGGAACCGATCATCGCTTTATGGCCGAAGCGCGAATGCGCGCCCGCGCCGTTGCGCGGGTTTGAGCGCGATGAGTCGCGCTCAGATAGAATTGGTGGAACGCGTTCCATCGCTCCAGCTCTCCCTCATCGACAGATCCGTCGGAAGCGCCCTCAATCCGGCTAGAAAGAAGATGCATAGCACGGTTTCGGATATTTAGCAATCAATTGCTCGCCTCCATCCCTAGCTGGAGGCTGCTCTCTTGGTCGCCTTGTCGTCCGGACTGGGGCCCGCCCCTTTGAGGCGGACGATCGACTGGAGCATGTCGAACCAGAACGGCGCGCCGAACAGCGCCGCGACCGCGGTGATGAACCACCCAAGGAGCGGGCGGTACGACAAGGAAGGAGGGGCGAGCCAGAGCGGCGCCCAGTGTCCCTGATTGTCCTGGAGGTCGAGGAAATGTCCGGGCGCCCATCCAACCGGAAAGCCCTCTTGAGCGATGGCGCTCAGGGCGGCGAACACCTGTTCGCCATTCGTGATCGCCTCGCCCATGGTTTTTGGGTCGCTTGCCGGAAATTGGGCGATCTTGAGTTTTTCGGCGAGGGCCGGCTCGCCCCATAGAACTGTTCCAACCCGGATCGTGTCGAGGTTGACGGCAAACGCGGCTATGAGGGCGATGACGAAGGTCATCCATTGCGTCCGTCGCTTGAACTCACCGCTCAGCCGATCCATCCCGTTGGCGAACCAATCGGCAAGATCGTTCCTGAGGCGATCGATGTCGCCGCCGCAGCGGGTGACCATTCCCTGAAGCAACTGCTTGATCTGCGGATCGATGTTTCCGGCCTCGGCGCTTAGCGTATCCATACGCGCCTTGAGCTCGGCCGCGGCCTGAACCGCCGGCGCCTGAGCGGCGGCGGCCGGCGTTGCGGCCGAAAGGCCGGTGATGTCGAGCAGCGCCTCGGCGAACTGCGTTTTGTTGATATAGGCCGGCGCGTTCTTGAGCGGATCGGCGGCTCCCGGCCCGAGCGGGCTGACGAGCGCGTGCGCGTAGAGCTCCTTGGCAAGCCCGGTGAAATTGGGATCATTGACAAGCGCCATGATCCCGGTCCGCAGGTTTTTCACTCGGACATTGAGGATCGAGTTGATCGCCTCCACCGCGGCGCTCGTGAACAGGCTGACCGCGAGGAAGCCGAAAATGATCCCCGCCGCCACGTCAAGAATGGTGCTGCCAAACATGGAACGGTCCTCCCCTCGGTTGAAATCCTCTGAACTTTTAGCTCGAGGGTCTCAACTCAAAAGTGAGGCCGATCACAATCCAAACGTCGCCGCCAAGGCAACCGCGAAAGATCGGCGGGCCAAATCCTTAGTCGCAGACCATGCCCGCGATCACCCTGCCAGGCCGGCCTACGAGCTCTGCGAGGCGCAAGCAGCGACGCCATATGCTTTGAGAAACACGTCGACCCCGGCCTCGACCGAGGCTTCGATGTCCTCGCGGCTGAGCGAGTCGACCACTCCGAACAGGAGGCGCTTGTAAACATAGCTCTGGCAGAGATCGACGAACTGCCAGGCCGCGCGCTCGGGATCGGCCATCTTCAGGGCGCCTGATTTCTGCAGGTGTTCAAGTTCGGCGGCGAGGCGCGTCGCGCCGTAAAGCGGCCCCGCTTCGTAGAAGGCGCGGCCAATATGGGGAAATTTCTCCGCCGCGGCGACGACCACGCGGGCAAGCGAGCGCGTCCCCGGTTCCGACATCCGGCTGATGAGGCGGACGCCAAAGTCCCTCAGCATGTCGCGGGCGTCGCCCTCGCGCCGAAACTTGCAAAGGCGCTCCGCGGCTTGCGCGAATTCGCCGCGAATGATCGCTTCGAACAGCTCGTCCTTGGAGTTGAAATAGGCATAGAGCGTGCCCTTGGAGACGCCTGCCGCGCGGGCAATGTCGTTCATGCTCGCGCCGTCGAAGCCGGCGCTCAGGAACACCTGGCGGGCGCCTTCCACGATCTGGCGCCGTTTGGCGCTGCCGTCATTGACCGCGCCCGTGTCCCGCTCCAGCGTCTCCGGTTCCATGCTAACAACACCTTCTCGACCGCGAATCCTCGCTGACCGAACCGTTCGGTTCGATTTTTGTTGCAATACGCTCCCGCCTAGGCTATGTCAACGAAAATGACCGAACGGTTCGGTCAACTTTCGGTTAAGAGTGGGTTTCTCACATGGCCGATGACCATACGGTCGCGGAGCCGGGCGCAGCCACAGCGTCCAAGGCGGTGACGGCTTCCTTGCCCGCCAACTTTCCTATTCCTGGCGGTGGCTCCCCCGGCGCTCTCGCGCATCCACCAGCAGCCGGCATGCCCGCCAAGCCCGCTCCGGCCAAGCGTTCCGGCCTGCGCCGATTCATCATGCCCGTTCTGATCCTCGCCGGGCTCGGCTACGGCGGCAAAACTGCTTACGACTATTTCGTCACCGGGCGCTTCCTGGTCTCGACCGACGACGCCTATGTCGGCGCCGACACCGCGATCATCGCCGCCAAGGCGATGGGCCACCTGACCGCGGTTCCGGTTGTGGACAACCAGGTCGTCCACAAGGGCGACCTGCTCGCTTCGATCGATGATGGAGACTACCAGAACGCCGTCGAGGCGGCCCGTGCGCGCATCGGCACGCAGGATGCGACCATCGCCCGCTTCGCCCGCCAGATCGAGGCCCAGGGCGCGATCATCGCGCAGGCTGGGGCTCAGGTCGATTCGGCTGCGGCGCAGGTCAAGAGCGCTGAGGCCGACGTCGAGCGGGCCGGCCTCGAATATGAGCGCTCCTTCAAGCTCGCGCAGACCAATTTCGGCTCCCAACAGCGCCTCGAGCAGGCAACGGCCGACCGCGATCGCACCATCGCCGGCCTCGCCTCCGCCAAGGCGAGCCATGCCTCGGCCGGCGCGGCGCTCGAAGGCGCAAAAGCCAATCTCGATGTGCTCAAGGCGCAGAAGGACGAGGCCGAGCGCCAGCGCACCGAGCTCGTGACCGCTCAGGCGATGGCGGAGCGCAATCTTTCCTTCACCCGCGTGCTCGCGCCCTTCGACGGAACGGTCGGCAACAAGGCCGCCGAGGTCGGAAACCTGGTGCAGCCGGGGACCCGGCTGATGGCGCTTGTGCCCCTCAACGCGTCCTACGTCGACGCCAACTTCAAGGAAACCCAGCTCGCCAACGTCAAGCCGGGCCAGAAGGCCGATGTCTCCGTCGACGCGCTCGACGGCGAGGTGGTCGAGGGCGTGGTGTCGTCCGTTTCGCCGGCCTCGGGCTCCGAGTTCTCGCTTCTGCCGCCAGACAACGCGACCGGAAACTTCACCAAGGTCGTCCAGCGGGTCGCGGTGCGCATTAATTTTCCCGAGGAGGTTCTGAAGCACGTTCCGCTGCGGTCCGGGCTCTCGGTCGTCGCGACCATCCATACCCGCGATCCAGCGACCCCCGAGCCGACGCTGCTCGGAGCGCTGGGGCTCGAAGCCTTCGCGACCCGAAGCCTGAAGCCGTGACCAGCGCGGCCCCCGCGATACGGCCAGGCGGGGCGTCGCCGGCGACCGATCTCATCGTCGCGCCAGCGGTTCCCGCGCAGCGCGACTTCTCGGTCAAGCGGGTCGCGGCGTTCATCTTCATGGTGTTCGGGATGTTCATGGCGATCCTGGACATCCAGATCGTCTCGGCGTCCCTGTCGCAGATCCAGGCCGGTCTTTCCGCCTCTTCCGACGAAGTCACCTGGGTGCAGACGAGCTACCTGGTCGCCGAAGTGATCATGATCCCGCTGTCGGGCTTCCTGTCGCGGGTGGTGTCGACGCGCGTCATCTTCACCATTTCGGCCGGCGGCTTCACACTCATGAGCTTCATGTGCGCCCACGCCAACTCGATCGAGGAGATGATCCTGTGGCGGGCGCTCCAGGGCTTCATCGGCGGCGGCATGATCCCCACCGTTTTCGCGTCCGCCTTCACGATTTTTCCGCGCGACAAGCAGCCGTTCATCGCGCCGATCATCGGCCTCGTGGCGACGCTTGCGCCGACGATCGGCCCGACGGTCGGCGGCTATCTCACCGACTGGTTTTCCTGGCACTGGCTGTTCCTGGTCAATCTTGGCCCCGGAATCATCGTCACCATCGCCGCCTGGATGCTGATCGATTTCGACGAGCCTGACTATTCGCTTCTCACCCACTTCGATTATTTCGGCCTTCTTACAATGGCCGGCTTCCTCGGAGCGCTGGAATACGCGCTTGAAGAAGGACCATCGAAGGACTGGTTCGAGAGCGAGCCGGTGACGATCGCGATCGTCATCTCGGCGGTGAGCTGTGTCGCCTTCTTCTGGCGGATGGCGACGGCGCGCCAGCCGATTGTCGACCTCACCGCGTTCCGCGACCGCAATTTCTGGACCGGCTCGATGTTCGCCTTCGTGCTCGGCATCGGGCTCTACGGCCTCACCTATATCTACCCGGTCTATCTGGCGGTGGTGCGCGGCTATTCGTCGCTGATGATCGGCAAGACGATGTTCGTCACGGGCCTGTGCATGTTCCTCACCGCGCCCCTCGCCGGGCGGCTGATGACGCGGGTCGACCCGCGTCTGATGATCGCGGCCGGTTTCGTCATGTTCGCGGTCGGGACCTTTCAGGCCTCTTACGTCACCGTCGATTGGGACTTCTGGGAGCTTTTGTGGCCGCAGGTGTTCCGCGGCGTCGGCCTGATGCTGTCGATGGTGCCGATCAACAATCTGGCGCTGGGCACCATGCCGCCGCAGAAAATCAAGAACGCGTCCGGCCTTTTCAACCTGATGCGCAACCTCGGCGGCGCCGTTGGTCTTGCGCTCATCAACACGCTCCTCGACAAGCGCATGGATCTGCATCTCGAGATGCTCAGGGAATCCGTCACCTGGGGACGCCAGGTTGCGACGGATACGCTGGCCAGCATGACCGCGGCCTTGGCGGCGCGCGGGTCGGACGCCGGGCTCGCGGCGACACGTCAGCTTGCCCTGATCGTGCGCAAGCAGGCCGAGGTGATGGCGATCTCGGATGTGTTTCTCGCCCTCACCGTCGTCTTCCTGGGCTGTGTCAGCCTGGCCGCGCTGATGCGCCGCCCGGCGCCGGCGGGAGCGGGGGCAGGCGGCGGGCACTGAGGGCTGAGGGCGTCCCGCCGGTCGCCATCGAGAAGCGTTGGCAGCCGCGTCTCAATCTCGCGCCGATCTATTCCCAGAGGCCGGCCGGCAGCGGCAGACCCGCGTAGAGCGCATCGTCCGCCCTGCGCGGCAGGGGAACGCCAAACTCCACCAGGACCGCCTGCAACTGGCGCATGTGCTGGGCTGAATGCCACGTCTGGCGTTCGAGCAATTCCCAGACAGGCCGCTCGCCATAGTGGGTCTTCACAGTCCAGAGCAGCTTGCGGTCGTCGACCCCCTCCCACCATTTCGAGAGATCGGCGGCGGCCCGATCGCCGAAGGCGATGATGTCGGCGCTCGTCTTGATCTCCGGTGGCGTCGGCAGGTTGACGTGATGCGCCCAATCCTCGAATTCGCCTTCGACGTTGCGCACGAAGACGTCCGGGACCTGATAGGTGTGATAGGCGAGATCCCTGAGCGTCCGGTCTCGATTCGGAATGGGGCGATGGTTCAGCTTGTCGACCGGGATCTCGGCGACAAGCGACGTCTCGATCGCCAGGACATCGAACCAGCGCGCCACGAGCTCGGCCGGCGGCAAGCGCTCGGCGCTCTTGGCTTTGACGCCGACAAAGTTCGCCACCTGATCGAGCGATTGCCCGAAGACGAACTCGTTTCCGCGCGACACGACCGGCAGCGATCGCGCGCCAAGACGCAGAAGGTCAGCCGCGCCTTCGGCGTCGTTGAGGACGTCGACGGATTCGAAGGGCGCCCCGAGGCCGGTCAGAAACTCCTTCACCTTGATGCAGGCGGAGCAACCCGGCTGCCAGAAGACCCGGATCGACTGCGCGTTCACCAGCGCCCTCCCTGACCACGCGCCCGCGGCGCCCAGAAGCTCTTGCGGCAGTCTAAGCCAATTCGCCTCGCGCCGCCGCCGCGATTGAAGACGACCGCTTCGCCTCTCGCGATGGGCGATGAGCCGCCGGCCCGCCGCGGTGGGTGGGGGAAGGAGGGCGCCAACACAGCCGCCCGTAAGATGACGGTAAAATCGCAAGTCTTTTCTTACGAATCCGTAATATTGCCTACGTCTATTCCCGAAGGAATCGCCCTTGCGGAGGATGGCCACACGGCCATATTATGCGGGTCGGGCGCGCACTCGGAAAATCTGGGCGAGCGCCGCACTCTTCTTATGAGGTTTCTCTCATGTCCAACTATGACCGTTACGCCAGCCCGCGCCCCGGTGCGGGGTACGCACGGTCCGGCGTCGCCGTCGATCAGGGCCTCCGGGCCTATATGATCGGCGTCTACAATTACATGACGCTCGGGCTCGGCGTGACCGGACTGGTGGCTTACGCCGCCTTCGCGCTGGGCACCGTCAATGTGGGCAACGGTCGTCTGGCGCTGACCGATTTCGGTCAT
Organism: uncultured Alphaproteobacteria bacterium; assembly: GCA_963833955.1. GTDB lineage: Bacteria > Pseudomonadota > Alphaproteobacteria > Rhizobiales > Beijerinckiaceae > Roseiarcus. The sequence goes on from CAWHZY010000002.1 coordinate 68,974, forward strand.
GCGATCTACGTCTCGCCGCTCCGCTGGCTGATCGTGCTGTCGCCGCTCGCGCTCGTGTTCTGGCTGTCCGCCCGCATCAACTCGATGTCGGTGGCGACGGCGCGCAACGCCTTCATCGCCTTCGCGGCGCTGATCGGCTTGTCGATGTCGGCGCTCCTGGTGGTCTACACCGGCGCTTCGATCGGACGCGCGTTCTTCGCCGCCGCGGCCGCCTTCGCCAGCCTGAGCCTGTACGGCTACACCACCCAGCGCAGCCTGTCCGCGATGGGGTCGTTCATGATGATGGGCGTCATCGGCCTCATCGTCGCCGGCTTGCTCAACCTGTTCCTGCACAGCACTGGCTTGCAGTTCGGCATCTCGCTGCTTGCGGTGGTGATCTTCGCCGGCCTGACCGCCTGGGACACGCAGGCGATCAAGCAGATGTACTTCACCGGCGACAGCTACGAGATGGTCCACAAGAAGTCGATTCACGGCGCGCTTCGCCTCTACCTCGACTTCATCAACATGTTCCAGGCGATCCTGATGCTGACAGGATCCCAGCGCAGCAATTGACATACGATCGTCAATCTAACGATCTAGCTCTCCCCCGGCCCGCCTAGTCGCGAGCCGGGGGATTTTTTTGTTTAGATCGTATTTCTGATTGCGGGGAGGAAAATGGGTCGGTTTCGCGTTGGCGCCGTGGCGTCGGTTGTCTCGATCGTACTGGCTGGGGGCGCGGGAGCCGCGCAACTCAAGATTACCGATGTCAAAGCCTATGCGTTTCTGGAACACGCAGGCAAGCTCTCCGACGATCTCGTGAGTAATGGCGAGAGCCTTGTCGACGCTCCCAAAGGGGGCGCCCTCGGCGGCGACACGGCGACGGGCCTCCTCATCGACTTCACCTTCGAGGGCGACAAGAACGCTTCGCCCAAATATGCGACTGCGGTCGTCGATCTCACGCAGACCGGCCGTTCCGGTCAGCCGATCACCACCCACAGAGCGTTCACCAACTTCATCTTTGGCCCCGACGGGATCGAGCACAAAGCGGTCTTCCTGGAAGGCGCGACCTGCATGCCGCTCGCCATTCAGGTTCATGCGGGCAAGACTGAAAAGTCGGCGAAACTCGATTTCCACTGCACGGAAACCGTCGCCCCGAAGTGATGTGGGCCTCGGGACCTGAAGCCTTCATGCCCATTCTAATTTGAGCGCAACTCGTCGCTCAAACCCGCGCAACGGCGCGGGCGCGCATTCGCGCTTCGGCGATAAGGCGATGATCGGTTCCGATCATCGCGTCTTGGTGTCAATCCGCGGTTAAGCCAAGCACGTCCGCCATCGAATAAAGCCCGGGTTTGCGGTCCTTCGCCCATGTCACGGCTTTGAGCGCTCCCCGGGCGAAGAGCGCGCGATCCTCGGCATGATGGCTCAACGTCACCCGCTCGCCCTCGCCGGCGAAGATGACGCTATGATCCCCGACCACCGTGCCGCCGCGCAGCGCCGCAAAGCCGATATCGCCGGTCCGGCGCGCGCCGGTCAGGCCGTCACGGCCGCGCGCGGAATGGTCCTTGAGCGCGACATTGCGGCCTTCAGCCGCGGCTTCGCCGAGCAGAAGCGCCGTGCCAGAGGGTGCGTCGACCTTCATGCGATGGTGCATCTCGATGATCTCGATGTCGAAATCCTTACCCAGCGCGGACGCCGCCCGCCGCGTCAGCGCCGCGAGAAGATTGACGCCGATGCTCATGTTGCCGGAACGCACGATCGGGGCGTGGCGCGCCGCCGCGTCGATCCTGTCGAGATCCTCGTCGGTCAAGCCGGTCGTGCCGATCACGTCGGCGATCCGCGCCTGCGCGGCGAGCCCCGCGAGAGCGACGCTCGCGGCGGGCGAGGAGAAATCGATGATCGCGTCAGCGTCGAGCAGCAAGGGCAGCGGGTCGGCTACGATCCGGAGGCCCTTTGCGGGGCAGCCGGCCAGGAGCGCCGGGTCCTGGCCGAGCCAGGGCGAGTCTTCACGCTCGAGCGCGCCGGTGAGCTTGAACCCATCGAACTCATGAATCGTCCGGACGACCATGCGCCCCATGCGGCCGGCGGCGCCGCTCACAATCAGCCTTAAGTCGGACATTTCCCGGCTTCTCCAGATCGATCGTCAGCCCGGCTGCGGGCCATCGTAGCCTTCGACGATCACGAGATCGGCGTCGCTCGCGGCGTCGCGCAGCTTCGCGGCTTCTCGATATTCCCCGGAATCATGGCAGGCGACTGCGGTCTCATAGTCGAGGAACTCAATCACGACGTTGCGCTCCCGCGCCTGGCCCCGGGTGACGAGATGCTTGCCGCCCCGGACCAGGAAGCGCGCTCCGTATTTCGCGAACGCAGCCGCATTGGCCTTGACGTACTTCTGGTAGCCTTCGGGGTCGTGCACATCGACATGGACGATCCAGTAACCCTTCGGCATGGGTCAAACTCCCTCGACCGGCGCCATTTCGATTTACCGCGCGCCCTCGCGCAACGCCCGCGCCGCCTGATATTGCTCGGAATGAAAACAATTGCGCGCCGCGTCATAGCTTGCGAACTCGAGCACGGCGCAATGACGATCGCGCGTCGACCCAAATGGAACTCCCTCTAGCTTGGCTCAGCCGCCAATCAAGTCAATGCGCCTCGGATTTCGGCGACGATCGCATCCACGGCCGAACGAGGATCAGGCGCCTGGGTTACGGGGCGACCCACGACCAGATAGTCCGCCCCATTGCGGATCGCCGCGGCAGGCGTGGCGACCCGCTTCTGGTCGCCGACCGGGCCGCCTGAGGACCGAATGCCCGGAGTGACAAGAAGCAGGCCCGCGCCGACGGTCTCGCGCGCCATGGCTGCTTCCCCGGCGCTCGCCACCAGTCCGTCGACGCCGAGCTCAAGCGCCTGTTCGGCTCGCCGCCGGACCGTCTCGACCACGCCGAAGCGGTAGACCGCGTCGAAAAGATCGGCGTCGTCGTAGGAAGTCAGCACCGTGACGGCGAGGATCTGCATTCCCGATCCCTTGGCGCCCGCGACCGCCGCGCGCATCGTCTGCGGATAGGCATGGACGGTGAGGAACCTCGCGCCCAGTTTGGCCGCCTGCGCGGTCGCCCGCTCGACGGTGTTGGGAATGTCATGCAGCTTGAGGTCGAGAAAGACCTGTTTGCCTGCCGCAGACAATTCGGAGACGAGGGGCAATCCGCCACCATAAGCGAGCTCCATGCCGACTTTATAGAAGACCGCGCTCTCGCCGATCCGCTCGACCAGCCGTTTCGCCTCGCCCGCTTCGGGCATGTCGAGGGCGACGATCAATCGATCGCGCGGTGCGAGCGGGGTCATTTCGTCCAGCCCTCGGCGGCGTCACCGCCCTTCGCATCGAGCCGATAGGTCCACACGAAGGCCGGCGGCAGGTTGAGCAGGATCGGCCTCGAGCGAAGGGCGGAATAGCGATTGGCGCAGAACTCGCGCGGGACAGGCGACTGAAGGCCATAGGTGAATTGGATGAACATCCCCGAAGGCCCCATCAGCGCAAAGGCGTCGGCGATCAGTTTCGTGCGGCGAGGCGGCGGCTGGTTGAGCAGGGGCAGACTGGAGACCACCGCAGCGATCGGCTGGCCCGCGAAATCCGCGAGTGTGCGGGGCAAGTCATAGGCGTCGCCCTGGATGACGCGGACGTCCCCGAAACGTCTTTCCAGCATCCGGCAGAAGTCCGGATCGTACTCGACCAGCACGAGCCGCTCAGGGGCGATGCGGGTCTCGATCAGCGACTGGGTCACGGGGCCGGTTCCGGGCCCGAGCTCAACGACGAGCCCTTTCGACGGCGAGCCGATCGCGGCCGCCATCGCCCGCGCTAGCGCTCGCCCCGATGGCGCGACCGCGCCGGTCAATCGCGGCGCCGCCACGAGGGCTTTGAGAAAACGCGCGCTGTCGGCGAGCCCACGTCGACCTGTCCTGTCCAGCGCTCGACCCACCATTCCGGCTCCGCGAGCGACGAGGCTCCAGATGTTCTCAGCGCGCTCCTGGCGCAATTCGGCGCTTATACCGGTCGCTCCCCGCGCGGCAAAGCCGACCGTCAGGCGCGACCCTCGAAAAACTCCTTCATCTTGGCGAAGAAGCCGGCGCTTTCCGGGTGGGTCGTGTTCGACGATTCGGAGGCGAACTCAGTCAAGAGCTCGCGCTGACGCCGCGTGAGGTTTTGCGGCGTCTCGACAACGAGCTGCACGAACAGGTCGCCCGAATCGCGGGCGCGCAGCACCGGCATGCCCTTGCCGCGCAACCTGAGTTGGCGTCCCGATTGGGCGCCTTCCGGGACGCTGACCCGCGACTCGGTTCCGTCGAGAGTCCGAACGTTGAACTCGCCGCCGAGCGAGGCCTGGACCATCGAGATCGGCACCCGGCAGTAAAGGTCGGCCCCGTCGCGCTGGAAGAACGCGTGCGGTTTGACGGTGAGAAAAATATAGAGGTCTCCCGGCGGGCCGCCGCGCATTCCCGCCTCCCCCTCGCTGGTCAGGCGGATGCGGGTGCCGTCCTCGACGCCGGCGGGAACGTTGACCGACAGCGTCCGCTCCCGGGTCACGCGGCCGGCCCCGGCGCATTTGTCACACGGGTTCTCGATCGTCTGCCCGCGGCCCTGACAAGTGGGGCAGGTTCGCTCGATGGCGAAGAAGCCCTGTTGCGCGCGCACACGCCCATGCCCGCCGCAAGTCTTGCAGGTCGCGGGCCTTGAGCCGGCGCGCGCCCCGGAGCCGGAGCAGGCTTCGCACGCGACCGACGTCGGCATGCGAATCGCTGCGGTCTTGCCGTGAAACGCCTCTTCGAGCGTGATCTCGAGATTATAGCGCAGGTCGGCGCCGCGCTCTCGGCCCGAGGCCTGACGGCCGCGCCGACCGCCCATCATGTCGCCGAACAGATCGTCAAAGATGTCGGACATCGACGACGCAAAGCCGTCGCTCATGCCGCTCTGGTCGAAAGCGGCGTGGCCGTAGCGGTCATAGGCTGCGCGCTTCTGGGCGTCCGACAGATGCTGATAGGCTTCGTTCAGTTCCTTGAACCGAGCCTCGGCCTGCTTGTCGCCGGGATGCCGGTCGGGATGACACTGCATCGCCGCCTTGCGGAAGGCGGACTTCAGTTCGGTGTCCGTCGCCGTTTTGGCGACGCCCAGGGTTTCGTAGAAATCGCGCTTGGCCATCTTCAGCGCGCCCGCAGCCGATGCATGCCTAGACCTACTAACGCTGCGCCGCGTTTCAAGAGGCGGACCCAATTCCTGACGCTAAAGCCGGCGTCCTGAACGCCGGCTCGCGGTCAGCCCAGTCTCCCCCCGCCATTGCGGTGTCCCCTAAAGTCAAGGCCGGCCGCGCTTGGCGGCCGGCTCTATTCATTCGCTCAGGACTTCTTCTTGTCGTCGTCGACTTCGCGGAATTCCGCATCGATGACGTCGTCCTTGGCCTGTGCGCCGGCCTCGGCGCCCGCTTCGCCCGGCGCCCCGCTCGCCTGCTGGGCCTTATACATGGCCTCGCCAAGCTTCATTTGCGCCTGCATCAGGTCGTTGGTGCGGGCCTTGATCGCCTCGACGTCCTCTCCCTGCAACGCCGTGCGCAGGGAAGCGACCGCCAACTCGATGGCGCTGCGATCGGATTGAGCGACCTTGTCGCCATATTCGTTCAGCGCCTTTTCAGCGTCATGCGCCAGCAATTCGCCGCTATTCTTGGCGTCGACCATCTCGCGCCGCTTCTTGTCCTCGGCGGCGTGAGCTTCCGCGTCCTTCACCATCTTGTTGATGTCGGCTTCGCTCAATCCGCCAGAAGCCTGGATGCGAATCTGCTGTTCCTTGTTGGTCGCCTTATCCTTGGCGGTCACGTTGACGATGCCGTTGGCGTCAATGTCGAACGTCACCTCGATCTGCGGCACGCCACGCGGCGCGCCTGGAATACCGACCAGATCGAACTGGCCGAGCGCCTTGTTGTCGGCGGCCATCTCACGCTCGCCCTGGAAGACGCGGATGGTGACCGCCGTCTGATTGTCCTCGGCGGTCGAGAACACCTGGCTCTTCTTCGTCGGAATGGTCGTGTTGCGCTCGATGAGCCGGGTGAACACGCCGCCCAGCGTCTCGATGCCCAGCGAGAGCGGAGTGACGTCGAGGAGCAGCACGTCCTTGACGTCGCCCTGCAGCACGCCCGCCTGAATGGCGGCGCCGATGGCGACCACCTCATCCGGATTGACGCCCTTATGCGGCTCCTTGCCGAAGAACTGCTTGACGACTTCCTGCACCTTGGGCATGCGCGTCATGCCGCCGACCAGAACCACCTCGTCGATCTGGCCCGCCGAAAGGCCGGCGTCCTTCAAGGCCTTGCGGCACGGCTCGACCGTCCGCTGGATCAGGTCGTCGACCAGCGCCTCGAACTTCGCCCGCGTGAGCTTGAGGGCCATGTGTTTCGGCCCACTTGCGTCAGCGGTGATGTAAGGCAGGTTGATCTCGGTCTGCGTCGCGGACGAAAGCTCGATCTTCGCTTTCTCGGCAGCCTCTTTCAGGCGCTGAAGCGCGAGCTTGTCCTTGGTCAGGTCAATGCCCTGCTCCTTCTTGAACTCGCCCGCCAGATATTCGACCAGCCGCATGTCGAAGTCTTCGCCGCCAAGGAAGGTGTCGCCGTTCGTCGACTTCACCTCGAACACGCCGTCGCCGATCTCGAGGACTGAAATGTCGAACGTACCGCCGCCGAGGTCATAGACCGCGATGGTGCCGGCTTTCTTCTTGTCGAGGCCGTAGGCAAGCGCCGCCGCGGTCGGCTCATTGATGATGCGCAAAACCTCAAGGCCGGCGATCTTGCCGGCGTCCTTGGTGGCTTGCCGCTGGGCGTCGTTGAAATAGGCCGGAACCGTGATGACCGCCTGAGTGACCGGACCGCCAAGATGGGCCTCGGCCGTTTCCTTCATCTTCTGCAAGATGAAGGCGGAAATCTGCGAGGGCGAATATTGCTTGCCGTCGACGTTGACCCATGCGTCGCCATTGGGACCGCGAACGATCTTATAGGGGACGAGCGACATGTCCTTTTTGCTGATCGGATCGTCGAACTGGCGCCCGATAAGCCGCTTGATGGCGAAGATGGTGCGCTCTGGATTGGTCACCGCCTGCCGCTTGGCGGGCTGGCCCACGAGACGCTCGCCGTCGTCGGTGAACGCAACGATTGAAGGCGTCGTACGGGCGCCTTCGGAATTCTCAATCACCTTGGGGGCCGAGCCCTCCATGACAGCGACGCACGAATTGGTTGTGCCAAGGTCGATGCCAATTACTTTCGCCATTACTCACCCCTGTTCATCTGCGGGACCGCCGAGCCCCAAAGCGGCAAGGCCTAGGAGGGCGTTTCACCGATCGCTTCGTAGCCGACGGCTGACGTCTTCCGGTCCCCATCTTTCAACCAGATTTCCGCCGGTTCAGCGGGCTTCGCGTCCCAACCGGCCAGTCGGGGCGTATATAGGGGGGGCGTTTTAGCGGCGCAAGGCGCGGAAGCCTTGGATTTTTCAAGCTTTGAGCTCCCTATTCCCCCCGGCCGCTCGCGCCTTCCCCTTTCTTGCCAGCGCCTCTACACTTCGCCGATGACTCGACGCTTCCGCTGCTTTGTTTGCGCACTTTTCGCCGCCGCCCTCGCGGCAAGTGAGGTCCGCGCGCAACTGATGCTCCCTGGCGCCGCTCCCGGAGAGGCCCAGGGCGCGAAAGTTGCGCCTGCGAAGCCGAAGCGTAAGAGTTCCGGCGCCCCCGCTACGGAAGCAGGGTCCGGCGGCAAGGACGCTGAAGCCAGCCCCGGAATCGCGAGCCTCGCCGGGCGCCCGCTCATGCTCAACGGCAAGTCAGGGTTGCTGCAGATTTCCGGCGACGACAAGTCGGTCACCGTCGACAAGCTGCAACTCGTCGGCGAGGGCGTCTCCAATTCGTCGCAGCGTTGTGTCGTCGACATCGTCGGCGAGACGCCAATCGAGGCGACCAGCGTTGGGCGTCCAGACGGACTCGAGCGGTACGAAGCCAAAGTCCCAGCCTGCCCGATCGCGTTCGACGTTCTTGGCGGCGCGGTGCTCGTGCCGAGCCAAATCACGGCCTGCGTCTTCAAGGCCGCGGATTGCCAAACCGCTCCCGGCGGACTTTGGGGGCCTGACGGCGCGTCGCTGGTCGGGGATGCGGCCAAGATCGTGAAGGAACGCGCCGCGGCGGAAAAGGCGATGGGCAAAATCCTGCACATTATTGAAGACCGCGCCCAGGACAGCGCGCAAGCGGCGGACCTCGTGCGCGATCAGAACGGCTTCGCTGGGCAGCGCGACGAGCTCTGCCGCGATTACGCGAAGGAAAGCGTTCACGGCTATTGCGCCCTGCGCGTCACCGAGGCGCGAGTGGCGCTTTTGCGCATGAGGCTCGATGAGCTTGGCCCTGCAACGGCCTCCAAGGCGGCGAGCGAAAAGGGCAAAAAGGCGAAATCGAAAAAGGGCGCCAAGCGGCCATAGAGGCGGATCTTGGGCGCGCGCTCCATGATAGTTTGTGAGGCAATCCGATGAAAGCGGATCCAACAGGCGCAAACAACGCCGTCGCGGCCGGAGCCAACGCTCACGGCGCGCGCTCTCTTACAGCCAAAGCGGTCGACGAGTTCCGCAGGTTCTTTGTGCTTTTCCTCTATCTTTGGATTCTGTTCGGCGTCTTCGTGCTCAATCAGGGCGTCGTCATGCGCGAGCATGGGATTAATTTCCCCATGCTTGGCTTTGCCTTCATCAACGCCCTCGTCTTTGCCAAAGTGATGATGCTGTTCGAGGTGTTCGACCCGGGACGCTGGCTGCGCGCCCGGCCGCTCATCTATCCGATCCTCTACGAAACTCTCCTCCTGACTGTCCTTTTTCTCGTCGCCCATGTGATCGAAAAAACGATCGAGGGAATGTTTCGTGGAAAGACGTTCATTGACAGCGTGCCGGCGATCGGCGGCGGCGGTCTCATAGGGTTCCTCAGCATCACCGCCATTCTGTTCATCGCACTGATCCCGTTTTTCGGTCTGAGGAATTTGAGCCTGGCCCTCGGCGAGGGGCGGCTTTACACGATGATTTTTAGCCAGCCCTCGGCGGAAGACGGCGAGCGCCGCAGTGGCGCGGCGTCGCGATCCGGGTAGTCATCGCCCCGACCCAACGGACTTTATCTCTCGGAACGGCTCGGCTAGCTTACTGGAACGTGGAATGGGGCCACAGCAACCGGGGTCCGCCTTTGCGAGGACGATAGCCCATGTGGGAAGAATTCAAGGAATTCGCGCTTAAAGGCAACGCGCTGAGCCTTGCGATCGGCGTCATCATCGGCGCGGCGTTCGGCAAGATCGTCGATGCTTTGGTCAACGACATCATCATGCCGATCCTCGGCATCGCCGGAAAGGCCGACTTCACCAACTATTACGTGCCGCTCTCGAGCGCCGTGACGGCGACCAATCTGGCGGACGCACGAAAGCAGGGCGGCGTCCTGGCCTATGGCGACTTCATCACAGTGGTGATCAACTTCCTCATTGTCGCGGTCGCATTGTTCGCGGCCATCAAGGCGATCAACATTATGACCCGAAAGGCGGCGAAGGAGCCGCCGGTGCCGGCGCCTCCCACCAAGGAAGTCGTTCTTCTGACCGAGATCCGCGACCAGCTCGCGAAACGCGGCGCTTAAGGCCGTCAGGTCGCGGCTTTTGACGCGGCCCCGGCTTCCGGCGGGGCGACGGCTGCGCCTCGGTTTCGCGCGATCCAGAACGACGCCTGGGCCACAATGCCTGCGGCGAGGAGCACGGACGCGGAGGCGAACGCCGGGTTCGATCCCCAGCCGGCGAGCATGACCAGCGTCCCTGCGACAGCCATCTGAACCGAACCGTAAAGTCCGGACGCTGTTCCCGTGACGCGCGGGTTCACGCTGATCGCCTTGACGAGGGCCGCGGGCGCCGCCGCGCCGACGCCGACGCTGAACACGAACATCGTTCCGACGATGGCTACGAGAGTCGCGCGGTCGGCGATCACAAGGCCGAGGAACGAAGCCGCGGCTACGACGCTGACCGCGTTGGCGACGACCACAAAGCGGGTCAAGGAAAAACGCGCGATCAATCGACTGGCGAGAAGGCTGCCGAGCCAGATGCCCGAGACGAGGAGCGCAAGATAAACGCCGATGCTGGCGCTCGGGATATGTAGCCGATCAATAAAAATGAAAGGCGCGCAGGCGATGAACGCATAGAGCGAGGTCGTCGCGCAGGCGCCGCCGACGGCGTAGCCCAGAAACTGCCGGGAGCGCAGCAGGCCGACATAGTCCCGGGCATATCGCGAGGCGCTGACGAACAGCGCCTCCGGACGCGTCTCCGGCAAGATGCGCCACGCCAATATGAAGTTTGCCGCGCCCAGGGCGGCGAGCCCTGCCAGAATCGTTCGCCAGCCCCAGAGCGCGCTGAGACCGGAGCCGATCAGCGGCGCGACCGCAGGGCCCGCGGTCACCAGCAGATTTGTGAGCGCCAAGCGCCGCGCGGCCTCGTGCGCCTGCGATGTGTCGCGGATGATGGCTCGCGCGAGCACGAGCCCCGAACATCCGCCGAGAGCCTGGAAAAAACGCGCCAGGACGAGCGTATGGATATCCGGAGCGAAGAGCGCGGCGATGCTCGCAATCGTGAAGATGGAGAGGCCTGCCAGCAGCGCCGGCCGGCGGCCAAAGCGATCCGATACGGGCCCGTAGATCAACTGACCCACGGCCAATCCCAGGATGTAGAGACTGATGGTCAGCTCCAGCGCGGCCGGCGTCGCGTGGAGGTCCTTGGCCGCGGCGGGCAGCGCAGGCACGAATATGTGCATGCCGACGGGCCCGCTGAACGTGAACAAGCCCAAAAGCCAAAGCGGAGCGAAGCGCTTGCGGGCGAGGTTCATCGGCCGGGCGACCGTTTGCGCGCGCTGGCCTCCGATCGCGCTTCCGGGAGGCTCACGAGCCGGTCCCTGACGGTTTCGAGCAGGCGAAGCGAACGCGCCAGATCCTCGTCCGACGCCTCGCCGAGGACGAGGTCGCGAATATCCTGGGACACGCGCTCGACCTGATCGACCGTCCGACGTCCGCGCGCGGTGAGCACGAGGCTCTTTGCGCGCCGGTCAGCGCGGTCCTCGCATCGCTCGACAAGGCCGGAACCTTCGAGCGCGTCGAGCAGGCGAACGACCGAGGACCCATCGAGCGACAGGGAAGCGGCCAGCTCATTCTGCCGCATCGGCGCTTCGGACCGCGCGATCCGAAGCAAGGGCAGCCACGTCGCTTCCGTCAACCCATAGACCTGCAAACGCGCGTCGACCGCACGCCGCCATTCACGCGCGACATTGGCGACGAGAGGAGCGAATCGAGCGCGCGCGTCTTTTGCAGGGACCGGCATGGCAGCCCTAATAGATGACATACCAATTAATGAGCTATCAATTATATGTGATGAATCGCCCGAGGCAGGGGGCGGGCGGCGATCAAGTGAAGACCATGGGCGCGCACGATGGCCCCGCTGGTGGCGTATTGCGCCAGCACGAGGGCCGCCACCAGCCAGTGCAGCGCGATCTGCGTTCGCGTATAGCTGACGGGCCGCGCGCCGGGGCCGCAGGCTACTTGTTGTGCTTCGCGAGCCAGTCCTTCATTTGCGCGATCTCTTTCTCCTGCGCGCTGACGATGTCCGTCGCCAACAGGCGCATTTCCGGGTCGGTCCCGTACTGCAATTCCACTTTCGCCATGTCGGTCGCGCCCTGATGGTGCGGAATCATCATGAGCACGAAATCCTTGTCCGGATTGCCGGTCGGCTTCACGTGCATGCCGTTCATCATGGTCTTCATCGAGTCCGCGAAAGCCTTGTCGGCGGGGGTTGCGGCCGGCTTCGCCGACATGGTCATCCCCTTCATCTCCGCGGCGAGGACCCTTTGCATCGGCCCCAAAGCCGGGATCGCGACCAAGGCGGCGGCGAGAAGTCTCGATATCTTCATAGCTGTGTCTCCTAACGAAATTGAACCCAACTCATCGCAAAGCTCTTCTGATGGCGTTTACCCGAGCTGCACGCTCCGCAATCGAAGCGCATTGCCGACCACGCTCACCGACGACAGCGCCATCGCCGCCGCGGCCAACACCGGGGACAGCACGAGGCCGAAAACCGGATAGAGCACGCCCGCGGCGATCGGCACGCCCGCGGCGTTGTAGATGAAGGCGAAGAGCAGGTTCTGCCGGATGTTGCGCATCGTCGCGTGCGAAAGTCGGCGCGCTGCGAGAACGCCGCTGAGATCTCCGCCGAGCAGAGTGATTCCTGCGGATTCGATGGCGACGTCGGTTCCCGTGCCCATCGCGATCCCGACGTCGGCCGCCGCCAGCGCCGGGGCGTCGTTGATTCCGTCGCCAGCCATGGCGACGACGCGGCCTTCCTTCCGCAACCGTTCAACGGTTTTGCCCTTGTCCGCCGGCAGAACTTCCGCTTCGATTTCCGCAATGCCGAGCTTGCGCGCCACGGCCTCGGCGGTCGCGCGATTGTCGCCCGTGAGCATGACCACCCGGACGCCCGCTGCTTTGAGCGCGCGAACTGCGTCAATCGCGGTCGCCTTGATCGGGTCGGCGACAGCCATCACGCCGGCCGCCTTGCCGTCGATCGCGGCGAAGATTGTGGTGGCGCCCTGGCCGCGCAGGTCGTTCGCCATCGCTTCGAGCGCGCTGACGTCTATACCAACCGCCTGCATCATGGCCCGATTCCCGAGCGCGACTTTGCGCCCGTCTATGGTTCCAGACACCCCCTTGCCAGGAACGCTCTCGAAGCCGTCGACCTTGGCTGGCATAAGATTGCGATCCGCCGCCGCGCGCAGGATCGCCGCCGCGAGAGGATGCTCGCTGCCGCGCTCGAGGCTGGCCGCGAGCTTGAGCAGCGTTTCCTCGCTGACCCCCGTCGCCGGCTTTAGCGCCACGACCGTCGGCTTGCCGGCGGTCAGCGTGCCGGTCTTGTCGACGACCAAAGCGTCGACCTTTTCGAGCCGCTCAAGCGCTTCCGCATTCTTGATCAAGACGCCCGCCTGCGCCCCACGCCCCACGCCGACCATGATCGACATCGGCGTCGCCAAACCCAAGGCGCACGGGCAGGCGATGATCAGCACGGAAACCGCCGCGAGCAGACCATAGGCAAGCCGCGGCTCGGGACCCCAGATCGCCCAGGCGGCAAAGGCGAGCGCGGCGACCGCAATGACCAGCGGCACAAACCAGCCGGAGACCTGGTCCGCAAGGCGCTGGATCGGGGCGCGGCTGCGCTGCGCCTGCGCAACCATCTGCACGATCTGCGCCAGCACCGTGTCGCGGCCAATCTTGTCCGCGCGCATGACGAAGGCGCCGCTCTGGTTCAGCGTGCCGCCGATCACCCTGTCGCCTGTGCTCTTGCCTACGGCCATCGATTCTCCAGTCAGCATGGATTCATCGACCGCGCTTCGCCCCTCGACGATTTGACCGTCCACCGGGACTTTCTCGCCCGGCCGGACGCGCAAGAGGTCGCCGATGTTGACCGCGTCGAGCGCGACATTCTCATCCGCTTTATCCTGACGGACGAGCCGCGCCGTCTTTGGCGTGAGATCGATGAGCGCGCGGATCGCGCCGCCGGTCTGCTCGCGCGCTCTCAACTCCAGGACCTGCCCAAGCAGGACAAGGGTGGTGATGACCGCCGCCGCTTCGAAATAGACGGCCACGGCCCCATGGTCGCCGCGGAACGCGGCCGGGAAGAGATTTGGCGCAACCGTGGCGACGACACTATAGGTCCACGCGACGCCGACCCCCATGGCGATCAGCGTGAACATGTTGAGATTGCGGCTCCTGAGCGACGCCCAGCCGCGCTCGAAAAACGGCCAGCCTGCCCAGAGAGCGACCGGAGTCGCGAGCGCCAGCTGAACCCAGTTGGAAATCGATTCCGGCACAAACTGATGCAGGCCCGCGAGATGCCCGCCCATTTCGAGCGCGAACACAGGAATGGAAAGCCCGAGCGCGACCCAGAAGCGCCGGGTCATATCGACGAGTTCGGCGCTCGGGCGGGTCGCTTCCGCGGGCGTTTCCAGCTCCAGCGCCATGCCGCAGATCGGGCAGGCCCCTGGATGGTCCCGGCGGATCTCAGGATGCATCGGGCAAGTGTAGATCGCGCCCGGCGGCGCGGGTTTTGCCGGGAGCGTGGCGCGCGCGTGATGGGCGTGATCATGCGTGAGGCCCGCCGGCGCATGAGCTGGCGCCGCCATGAATCGGGCGGGCTCCGCGACGAATTTTTCGCGGCAACGGCCTGAGCAGAAGAAGAACGTGACGCCGTCGTGCTCGGCCTTGTGCCTGGCCGCCGCGGGGTCGACTGACATCCCGCAAACAGGGTCTTTCGCGAGTGAGCTCGTGGCCTCGGCCACGTTCGTCGGGGAATGGGGCTTGTGTTCCATGGCCACGAGGCATAAACCTTCCAATGATAGGAAGGTCAAGCGGATTCTCGAAATGAACATCGGCGCAGCGGCGACGGCGAGCGGAATCAACTCAAAGATGATCCGCCATTACGAGGCGATCGGCCTCCTGCGGCAGGCTGAGCGCCGCGCAAACGATTATCGCGATTATGGCGAACGCGATCTGCACGAACTCAGATTCATTCGCCGAGCCCGACGGCTCGGTTTTTCGATTCCCGAAATCGGCGAATTGCTGACGCTATGGCGCGACCGGGGCCGTCCGAGCCGCGAGGTCAAGCGCGTCGCCGAGGCGCACATCCACGATCTTCGATCGCGCATCGCCGAGATGCAGGCGATGGCTGACACACTCCAAAGCCTGGCCTCCGCGTGCCACGGCGACGATCGCCCGGACTGCCCGATCCTCGACGATCTCGCGCTCGGCAGCGCCAAAGAGTGAGCCTCGCGGCTAACGCTTGCGCACGTCCGGCCGCTGGTCCATGAGGCCGTGATGAACGTCGCTCCGTCCCCGTCCGCGACCAGTTGGCCCGACCTCATCCGGCCCGTCATGCGCGACGTGGCGACGAGCGGCATCGTCGAAGTCTTCAACTACGGCCGCGGGCGGCAGGGGCTCATTCCCTTATGGGTTGGCGAAGGCGATCTCCCGACGCCGCCTTTCATCAGCGAAGCGGCGAAGGCTTCTCTCGACCGTGGCGAAACCTTCTACACCTGGCAGAACGGCGTCCCCGAGCTGCGGGAGGCGATCGCAACTTACATGACGCAGGTCTATGGCGCGGCGCCGGACGGGCGCCCTTTTTCGCCCCAGGCCTTCTTCGTCACGATTGGCGGCATGCACGCAATCGAGATCGCGACCCGGCTGATCGTCGGCCCCGGCGACGAGGCGCTGATCCCGACGCCAGCATGGCCCAATTTCGTCGGCGCGCTCGAAATTTCGGGCGCGCGGCCCGTGCCCGTGCCGCTCGACAAAGACGGCCGCTGGAGCCTTGATCCGGGCAAGCTCGAAAAGGCGGTGACGCCCTCGACCAAACTCATCTTTTTCAACACCCCCGCCAATCCGACCGGCTTCGTCGCCACACGGGAAGAGATCGTCGAGACGCTCGCCATCGCGCGCCGACATGGGCTTTGGATCATTGCCGACGAGATTTACGGGCGCCTCACTTACGACGGTGTCCGCGCCCCTTCCTTCCACGATGTGATGGCGCCCGACGACAAGATCCTGTTCGTCCAGACTTTGTCCAAGAACTGGGCGATGACCGGTTTCCGCATCGGCTGGCTCGAGGCGCCGGCGGCGCTCGGCGCCGTGATCGAGAATCTCGTCCAGTACACGACGTCGGGCGTGCCCGTGTTCAACCAGCGCGCGGCCACAGCGGCGCTCGAGCAAGGCGAAACGTTTCTTGGCCAGCAAATCGAGCGCTGCCGCCGCGCCCGCGACATTTTGTGCGAGGGGCTGGCCAGGACCGGACGCGTTCGCTTCTTCAAGCCGGAGGCGGCGTTCTACCTGTTCTTCTCAATCGACGGCTTTGCCGATTCCCGTGCGCTGGCGCTTCGGCTCATCGACGAAGCCGGCGTTGGCGCCGCGCCGGGCGGCGCCTTCGGTCCCGGCGGCGAAGGCCACCTTCGGATTTGCTTCGCCCGCGATCCCGAACAGATTGCCGAAGCGACGCGGCGCATGGCGCGGTGGCTCGCGGCCTAGAGCAAGGTGTTTCTGGATTGAGGCGGCCGAGAGCGAATGCCTCGGATGGCTGACAATTTCTTGCAGAAAATCAAAAATCTGGGTAAGCTTTCCCGATGATCGATCCAGATTTTCCGCAAGGCCAAGGCTTCGTGCCTCCGATCCGGACTCCCCAGCGGGGGAAAAGCGCGAGGAAAAATTTTTGACGCTTTTATCCGTGTAACCCATTGAAAAGTCTCGATTCGGACGAGAGAATCCAAGGAAATCCAAGGAATTCCAATCCTCAAAATCGGGGGTTTTCGCCGCGAAACGGCCACGCGCCAAGACAATCCAAACGGACCGAGCCGAGCGAACCCCGTCGCGACCCGCCAAACGTTCGCCGCGACCGCTTCAAGCCCCGCGCGCGGGCAGGGGAGCGGCGCCGTGTTGCGAAATGGCGTCGATGTCGGCGGCGGTGATCGGCTGATCGACAATGAAGAAGTACGACGACGCCGAAGCAAGCCCGATCACCGCGCCCACGACCAGCGCCGGAACGAACGAGCCTGTGTGCTGCACAATGAGCCCGGTGACGGTGGGCGCGAGCGCGCCGCCAAGATAGCCGCCGAAGTTCTGCATCGCTCCGATTGAAGCGGTGCAGTTTGTGGGAGCGGCGACAGAGCTTAGCGCCCAGGCGCAGGTGCTGGTGACATAGAGAAGAAAGAGCGAGGCCGAGATGAACGCGATCGCGAGCGCGTTGCTGGTGACGTAGGCAGCGGCGAGGGTGCATAATGCAGTCCCGCAGAGAGCGATCGTGGCCGGATACCTGCGGCTCTTCACCGGCGCCACGCCGCGGCGCACGAGAATGTCCGAGAGATAGCCGCCGAGCACGCCGCCAACCACACCAAAGGCGAAGGGAATGGCTGCGGCGAACCCTGTGAACTTGACGCTCATGTGCCGCTCGATCTCGAGATAGCCGGGGAGCCAGGCGGTGTAGATCCACGTGAGATAGATGCAGCCGAAATAGCCGAGAATCATGCCCCAGGTGGTTCGGAAGCGGAACAGTTGCTTCCATTCCCTGAAGGTCACTTGCGTTCGCTGGCCCGGCGGATCGCCGTGCGTGCGATAGGCTGTCTCGTCCGCATTGAGGGGCACTTCGGTCGGATTCCGGTAGAAGACATACCAGACCGCCGCCATTGCAAGTCCGGCGATGCCCATGATCATGAACATCACGCGCCAGCCGAAGCTCAGCATCAGGAAGGTCAGAAGAGGGACGGCGATCGCCGTGCCCAGGGATGACGCGCAGTTGAAAATGCCGGTCGCGAGGCCGCGGTCGCGCGGATTGAACCAATCGCGGACGACGCGGGCGCCGGTTGGAAATTGCGGCGCCTCGCCCACGCCCAAAAGGAGCCGGACGCTGAAAAACTGACCGAAGCTCTGGATGAGTCCGCCGAGAAGCTGGGCGAACGACCAGAGCGTGAGACCGCAAGCCAAGAGCAAGCGTGGACCCAGCCTGTCGACCATGGCGCCCGTAGGCAGCTGCGCAAAAGCATAGGCCCAGAGAAACGCCGATAGCAGGTAACCCATGTCCGCGATCGACAAATGCAGATCGTCGCGGATAAGCAGATTCGCGACCGCCAGGGTGGCCCGGTCGATGTAATTGATCACGCCGGCTACGACCAGCATTGCGAGCGCAATCCGCTGGATCGATTTGACCCGCGGCGTCGCTGTCATCGCCTCCGATATCGCCATTTCCCCGCCTTGGATTGTCCTATTGAAGTGGTCACTCCCACTAAGCACACAATCTGCATTGCGGTCGATGCTTCTCGTAAAGTCCTCGCGAGTTTGTGCGCGGCCCGTCTTCAGCTTGTCTCGGGTCAAGCATTTGTCAGCTCCCGAAGCACGATGCTGTCCTGGCGAAAGTCCCTCTGGCGCCGCAACAAACTTCTCGTTAAATGCGAGGAGCTAGTCTCGGAAGATGTTCATGCTTGCCCGCCCGCGTCGAAGCGTTCTCTACATGCCGGGGTCCAACGCCAAAGCCTTGGCGAAAGCCTTGACGCTGCCGGCCGACGCGCTGATCCTCGATCTTGAGGATTCCGTCGCTCCCGACCAGAAGGTCGCCGCACGCGAACAGGTCGTTCAGGCCGTACGCGCAGGCGGCTTTGGCGGGCGTGAGGTTGTCATCCGCATCAACGGGCCCCACACCCCGTGGGCAGAGGACGATCTCATCGCGGCCGCGGCGGCGAAGCCTGACGCCATTCTCTTGCCGAAGGTCGACGGGCCGGGGGCGATTATGGTCGCCGCTCGGGTGCTGCGCGAAACCGAGGCGCCCGAGGGGACTCGCATCTGGGCGATGATGGAGACGCCGAACGCCATTTTGAATGCGGGCTCGATCGCCTCCGTCGCCGCCGACCCGAGTTCGCGCCTCTCTGTGATGGTGATGGGTCTGAATGATCTCGCCAAGGAAACGCGGGCGAGGCTCACTTCCGGTCGTCCGACGATGACCGCATGGCTTGCCGGCTGCGTTGTCGCCGCGCGCGCCCACGGCGTCGACATCCTCGACGGCGTCTACAATGACATCAAGGATCTCGACGGCTTCCGCCTCGAATGCCTGCAAGGCCGAGACATGGGGCTCGACGGCAAGACGCTGATCCACCCCAGCCAGATCGACATCTGCAACGAAGTGTTCGCCCCCACCCCGGCTGAGGTCGAAGGCGCCGCCGCGATCATCGAGGCGTTCGGGCTGCCGGAGAACGCCGGCAAGGGCGTCATCCAGCTCAACGGCCGCATGGTGGAGCTGTTGCACGCCGACATGGCGCGTCGGACGCTGGCGATCGTCGACGCGATCGCCGAGCGAAGCAAGGCGGCTGCTTAGCCAGCACGGCGCCTGGAGCCCTCTGCAGAGAGGCCGCCAGCCTCGGCGATCAGCTGGATCGAGCGCAGTCGTTCCGAATGCTCGTAGACGTCGGAGACGACGATGAGTTCATCGGCTCCGGTTTCCTTAACCAGCGCGCCCATGCCTTTGCGGACGGTGTCAGCAGAGCCGATGATGGAGCGCGCCAGCATCCGCATCGCTTGCGCCTTCTCCATCGGCGACCAATAGCTTTCGATGTCGTCGATCGGAGGCTGACTCAAACCGCGCGCGCCACGGAAGATGTTGGTGAACGACATCTGCTGAGTCGTGGCGAGCCGCCGCGCCTTGTCGTCGCTTTCGGCGGCGACAATGTTGACGCCGACGATCGCATAGGGCCGGTCGAGTTGCTCGGACCGCTTGAACCGGCTGCGGTAAATCTCAAGCGCCGTGATCAGATGATCGGGCGCGAAATGCGACGCGAAAGCATAAGGGAGCCCCAGTTCGGCAGCCAGCATCGCCCCGAAATGGCTCGATCCGAGGATATAGAGCGGCACTTCGGTTCCCGCCGCCGGCACCGCCTGGATGCGCTGATTCGGAACGGCCGGCGCCAGGAACGCCTGGAGCTCCATCACGTCTTGCGGAAAGGTCTCTGCGGCCTCCGGCGATCGACGCAAGGCATGCAGCGTGAGCTGATCGGTGCCTGGCGCACGGCCGAGGCCGAGATCGATGCGGCCGGGAAAGAGCCGCGCCAGCGTTCCGAACTGCTCGGCGATGACGTAGGGCGCATGGTTCGGAAGCATGATGCCTCCTGCCCCGACCCGAATGGTCGTCGTCCCCTCGGCGATGTGAGCAAGCACCACCGATGTCGCGGCGCTGGCAATGCCGGCCATGTTGTGATGCTCGGCCACCCAGACACGCTCATAGCCCAATGTCTCGGCGTGAGCGGCGAGGTCGCGAGCGTTGTTGAGCGCGCCGCGCGCATCGGTCTCCTGCGTGACGCGAACAAGCTCGAGAATGGACAGGGGGGTCATGAGATGCTCGGATGGAGGGCGCGCACGCTCGACGGCCCCAACCCTTCATCTGGGCATCGCCCCATCGAGTTGGAAGGCCTTGAATTGAGCCATCGGAGCAAATCGCTCGACCGGCCCTTAATGGAAGAAAGATCGGAGGCGTTCGGCAAAGCGAGTAGCCGCGGCTGCGATTCGCTCTGTCAGTCTTTCTTCAGTCGCACAATCACGTCGATCGCCGCGACCCGCATGCCGTCAGGGGCGGGAATGTCGAATTTCGGCAGAAATTCCTCCGGAATGTCGGACAGCTCTTCGGTGTCCTCGCGGTAGAAATGGTAGTGCGGCCCGGTCTTGGTGTCATACCAGAGCTTGGCGTCGTAGATCGCGATCTCCCTGAGCAGACCCGAGCGCGAAAATTCGTTGAGCGTATTGTATATGGTGCCCAGCGTCGGGGCGAACTGAATCGAGCGCGTCTCGTGATAGATCATTTCGGCGGTGAAGTGTCGGTTCCCGGCGCCGAAGATCGCGCGCGCAAGATCCAGCCTTTGCCGAGTCGGCCTCACGCCCGCGGCAGCGAGCCTTCGGAGCAGCACGCCGTAGCAGACATCGGGGTTCGGTGCGCTCTTCGTTTCCATTGACATCGCATGCCCCTGCCTGACGGCCAGGACCATCTTCGCTGGCGAGTTGTAAACCTGAGTGAACTCTCTTTGTAGTCCGGCTTGGCGGCGTCCGCAACCTTAACCTGGGCGGGCGTCGCCCCAGGGCTCCGAAGTGGGGTTAACGGGATTTATACCAAGACTTGATGATCGGAGCCGATCATCGCCTTATGGTCGAAGCGCGAATGCGCGCCCGCGCCGTTGCGCGGGTTTGAGCGCGATGAGTCGCGCTCAAATAGAATGGGTATTACGTATTGCGGAAAGGCTGAATCCACGGCGGCTCCGGATTCGGAGCCCCTGATGGAGGCCTCGCGGTGCGAACCTGCGCAACCTTCGCGGTCGCGGCTTCTGCTGGACCCCTTTTCCCGGATCGCGGACAAACGGAGTCCGGAAGGCGTGGCTCACAAAGCTGAGCGAGATTCGGCTGCTGTGCATTTGCGCCACGGTCGCCGAGTGCGACAGCTTCGAGGCCATATCGGGTTGGGGAAGCGCCGCTCTCAAGTTCTTGCGGCGGTTCGCGGTGGTTCCTGGCTTTCGACTGGGGAGTTCCCTCGGGACGCTGGCTCAATATCGTGATCAACCGGATCGATCCGAACCTGTTCGCCGCCTTCGCCGCAACCTGAGACGCGAGCGGTGAAGGGGGAGGGTTTTTTAGCCGTGATAGAAGAAGGCGCCTGAAAAGATTGAGTTGCGTGCAGAAGTGCGTAACCCCGGCCCGGGTGGCGCTCGGACGCCCTTAGGCGAGCGCTAAAGCTCCCTGCCGGCGAGCGCCGCCTTGAGCTTGTCGGCCGCCTCCTCGGCGTTGCGCCAGTGCGGCGCGATCTCCAGGACGCGCTCATAGATCTTGAGCGCGTCTTCGCGTTTCTCGCGCGCTTCGAGGATCATCCCCATGCCCATGAGCGCCCCGAGGTGCTTGGGCTCGCGCTTGAGCGTCTGCGCGATGTCGGCCATCGAGCCCTTGTAGTCGTCGTCAAGGTAACGCGCGGTCGCGCGGGCGTTCCAGCCTTCCGCCCAGTCGGGATCAAGCGCGACCGTCGCGTCGAGGATTTTGAGCGCGTCGGAATAGTTCTCGACGCCGATCGCCTGGCGCGCCCGCCGAAGCAGAAGATCGGCGGTGTCCGAGCCGGATTCGGAATAGGCGAGCAGAAGCCGCGGGATGATCCCCGCCGTCTCGTCCGCGTCCTTGGAGGCGGCCAGCCGCGCGTAGAGATCGGCGCGCTCTTCGGCGGGGGTTTTCTCCGGCGGCTGGTCCTTCTTCGCCTGTGGCGCCTGCCCGTCCGGCTTGGCCTCAGGCGCCTGCGCATCCGGGGTGGCTTCGGGGGCGGTCGGCGCGTCATCGGCCCACGCTGAAGCGCCGGCCAGAAGGACCGCGATCGCTAGGCTGGCGAAGAGAGGGCGCGCGGGATACCGCATCGCACAATTCTAGCGCGCGAGGCGGCCCTCGTCAAAAAATCGGCGTGAGAGGCGGCTATCCCTGCCGGGCCTTGTAGCGCTTCTGCGTCTTGTTGATGATGTAGACGCGGCCCTTGCGACGCACGAGGCGGTTGTCGCGATGGCGGTTACGCAAGGATTTCAGAGAATTACGGACTTTCACGGCATCACCAGGAGGGCTTCCCGCGAGGGACGAACCCAACGGCGGATAATGAGGAGGCGCTCGTATGCCTTAAACCAGGCCCATGATCAAGGGCGCGTAAGCCGTACACGCCGGCCTTGTTTCAGACCAACTCCGGCAGCACAGTCTTGACGGGCGTACGGGCGAACAATTCGAACCTTCGAGTGGAGGCTCTTCATGAGGGTCGCAGACGTCCTGAAATCCAATCGTCAGTCCCTGGCGACGTGCATTCCCGAAGAATCGATCACGTCCATCTGCACGCGGCTCAGCGCGCTCAACATCGGCGCCTTCCCGGTCTGCGACGCCCACGGGGCGCTGGTCGGAATCATCTCCGAGCGCGATGTGGTGCGCGCTTTCGCGAAGGACGGAGCCAGGCTCGCGGATATGCACGTTCGCGACCTGATGACGCGCGAGGTCACAACTTGCACGGAGGAAACGTCCATGGTCGAGGCGGAGAAGATCATGAACAAACACCGCGTTCGCCATCTGCCGGTCATGGACGGCGGAAAGCTCGCCGGCATGCTGTCGATCCGGGACGTCATGGTGTGGCGGCAGCGGGAAGCGCGTGACGAGGTCAACGTTCTGCGCGACGCCATGATCGCCGTCCGGAACCGGTAACGCGGGAGCGCCGGCGCCTCAGGGCGGCTTGAGCCCCTCCATCAACCGCCGATGCCCCTCGGGGATCGGAACCGGGCGGTTCGTCGCCCGCTCGACATAGACGTGGGTATAGCGGCCAGCCGCGGCGGCCTCTTTGGCCCCGGCTTTGAACACCGCGAGGTGGTAGCGCACCGAGGAGCGGCCGAGATGTTCGACCGCGACGCCGACTTCGGCCGGCTCGGGATAGGTGAGGCTGGCATAGAAGCGGCAATTGCTTTCGACGACAAGACCGATGATGAGGCTCGAGGCCGGATCGAGCAGCCCCGCCTCGATGAGGATCGCATTCACCGCCGAATCGAACAGCGCGTAATAGACGACGTTGTTGAGATGGCCGTAGGCGTCGTTGTCGCTCCAGCGTGTCGCCAAAGTCACGAATTGGGCGAAGGCCGCGCGGGAAGGCGGCCCTTGGCGATCCGGGTCGGCGGCCATAGCGACTAGCGCGAGTCCTAGGCGCGGCCTCTTCGCTCGAGCGCACTCCTGCCCGCGCCAACCAGCGCGACGGCGAGCAGGGTCTTGACGACCGTCGCAAGCGCGAAAGGCGCGACGCCCGCGGCGAACGCCTTCTCCGCGCCGACAAGCTGCGCGAGCCAGAGAAAGCCAAAGGTGAACACGACGGCGTGGCCGAGACTGAGCGACGCGAGGAGCCTGATCCAGGAGCGGTCCCAAAGCCGGTCGGCGGCAAAGCCGATCAGCGCCGCCGCAGCCAGGAATCCGACGAGAAATCCTGCCGTGGGCCCCGCCATGTAGACAGGTCCGGCGACCGCGCCGGCGAAGACCGGCAGGCCCGCCAGACCCTCGATCAGATAAAGCGCGACCGAGGCGGCTGCGAGCCTCGCGCCAAGCGTCGCGCCGAGGAGGAGCACGACGAGCGTCTGCAACGTCAGCGGCACCGGATAGAAGGGAACCTGAACCTTGGCCGAAATGGCGAGCAGGAGCGATCCGCCGAGCGCGAGCGCGAAGCCCTGCCCAATCCGTTCCGCCGACGACGGGATGGCGGCTCGCGCCGTGTGAAGAGTCATGGGAATGTCCTGTAAGAGTTGGCGCGAAGCGGCGCTTCGCCACATTGCCCGAGGCCGGCTATCATGACAAGACGGGGAGGCGCTGCCCGCGGACGGGACAGCAAAAGAGCGCGCGATGGCCGATGACGAGAACGAGTCCGAGCTTTTCGCCGCCGCCGCGAGAGCCGCCGCCGCGCGCTCTGACCAGGGTTTCGCCAATGGTGCGCCGCTCGGTCGCGCCGAACCCCTCGCCCTTCACGTTCAATGGCACCTGCACCTATATCGTGGGCCAAGGGCGGGTCGCGATCATCGATCCGGGCCCCGGCGACGACTGGCATCTCGCCGCGTTGCTCGCCGCGGTTGAGGGCGAGCGGGTCGAGACCATCGTCATCACCCACACCCATCGCGATCATAGCGTCGGCGCGAAGAAGCTTCGCGCGGCGACAGGCGCGCGGGTGGTCGGCGCCGCGCCGTTCACGCCCCGCGGCGACGGCTCGACCGGACTCGATTCCGCACATGACCGCGACTATTCGCCCGACGCGATCCTCGCCGACGGCGAGCGTTGGCAGGGCGCCGGCTACACGATCGAGGCCGTCGCCACGCCTGGACATTGCTCCAATCATCTGTGCTTTGCGCTTCTCGAGGAAAACGCGCTCTTTTCCGGCGATCACGTCATGGGCTGGTCGACGTCAATCGTCGCGCCGCCCGACGGCTCGATGCGCGCCTATATGGACTCGCTCGACAAGCTACGCGGGCGCCCCGAGACGATCTATTGGCCCGGTCACGGCGGCCCCGTCGTCGAGCCGCAACGGTACGTGCGCGCGCTGATCCATCACCGGCGCCAGCGCGAAGCCTCGATCCTCAATGCGCTGGCGAACGGCCCGCAGACGATCCCGGCCCTCGTCGCCCGGATCTATGTCGGTCTCAACCCAGCCTTGACGCGCGCCGCCGGGCTGTCGACGCTGGCGCATCTCGAGGACTTGAGCGCGCGAGGGATGGTGGTTGGCCAAGCCCCTGCCGGCGGCGAGCAGCGCTTCCGTCTCGCCTGAAGATATTTACATACTAGTACAGTTATTTAGCCGGAAGGGTGGGTGGCGAAGCCGATTTGGTTTTTCTTGGCGACTGGCCTTTTCCTTTGAGAAAGCGCCGTTTATCGGGATTGGATTGTCTTGGATTTCCTTGGATTCTCTCGTCCGAGACTAGACTTATCAATGGGTTACGCGGGTTTTTTCCGCAAAAAATTTTCTTGGCCCTTCCTCCCTGACGGGTGACTGCCAAAGAGCGAGACATCGCAGCCTGCAATGTGGAATTGCGCAAATCATCCGCATTCAGCTTAACTGAGTTTCTGACTTTCTGCAATTGTTAGTCGGAGATGTTGTTAGTCGGACAGATGTTAGTCGGAGATGGCGCTTTGCTGTCAGGGAATGCCCTCCCGGAAAAGCTGGGATGCATTCTCGTGGTCGAGCCGGCGCGCCGCCTCGTCTGGACAGACGGCCTCGGCCTGCTGTATCGGCCGAACGCGGAAGCCTTCATGACGGCGGAAATCACCATGGAAGCGGTCGAAAGTGGGACTCGCTACCGGGCGCTTGTCCGCCACAAGAATCCCGAGGATCGGAAGAAGCACGAGGAAATGGGCTTCTTCCAAGGGTGGGACACATGCCTCACGCAACTGGACGAGCTTGCCTCGACGCTCTGAACGCAGACACAGGCGCGGCCTTTTGGCGGTCCCTCAACTGGCGTTGTGTTGCGGGAGCCGTCATTGCACGCTCCAAACGCAACGGGCGCCGGTGCGGCCCGCGCTCCGTCTTACTTCGCGGCTGATCCGCCGGCGGCGTAGCCGTTGCGGGTCGACATCTGTTCGCCGACGTCCTTGAAGGCCTTGTCGTCGTCGCCGAGCTGGACCGTCGGCATGCAGGTGGGATCGCAGGCGTAGGAGATCCTGGAAGGTCCGTTTTGCAAGACCAGCACCGTTCTCGACGGCAGGACCTGGATCTGCTCCTCCTCGATGAGCGATCCGGTCGCGTCGATCGCGATCAGGTTCGTCTGGCCAAAGCCTTTGCCGGTGATGACCATCGTATTGTTGTTCTTGAGCATGGTCACGTCCGCGATCATCGGGTTGCCGACAATGAGCGTCGCCGTGGCCTCAGGCAATCGCGCGATCTTGGCCTGGTCGAGGATGACCGCAATCATGCTCGTCTCGGCGCGCGCCGGCGACGCGCCGGAGGCGAGAACGAATGCGACGGCAAGCCAAAGGCGCGACGACATCGGAGCCCTCCTTGGGTCGGGAGACCGAGGGCCTATTTCGCTCGCCAATAATGAAGAAAGCCTCAACATCCCGGACGCTTCCGTGCGTCAGGCGGCGGGAAAAATCGCCGCGCCCTCGTCGGCCGAGCTGACTGCGCCGCGAAAGACCCCGAACAATTCGCGCCCCACGCCGACATGGGACCCGGAGAGATCGGCCTCGGCATGCGGTCTGTGCGCCCAGACATCCTCGGCGACCAGGACATCGAGCCGGCCCGCCGGCGCGTCGAGACGAATGACGTCGCCGTTCCTGATCTTGCCGATCGCTCCGCCCGCCGCCGCCTCCGGCGTCACATGGATCGCCGACGGCACTTTGCCCGATGCGCCCGACAGGCGCCCGTCGGTGACGAGCGCGACCCGATGCCCGCGATCCTGCAGCACGCCCAGAGGCGGCATCAGCTTGTGGAGTTCCGGCATGCCGATGGCCTTCGGTCCCTGAAATCTGAGGACCGCGACGAAGTCCCGGTTGAGTTCGCCGTTGCGGAACGCAACATGCAATTCCTCCTGGCTGTGAAACACCCGGGCCGGCGCCTCGATCGTATGGCGGTCGGGAGCCACGGCCGAAGTCTTGATGACCGCGCGGCCGAGCGGGCCCTCCAGCACGCGCAATCCCCCGTTGGACTGAAACGGCTCGCCCGCCTCGCGCAAGACGCTGCGATCGCCGGACTCGGCGGCGGCTGGCGCCCAGGCGACCGCGCCATCCGCGTCGAGGCGCGGCTCGACCGCATAGGCGTCGAGTTCGCCCCAGACGGTCTGCGCGTCGCCGTGCACAAGCCCGGCCCCGAGAAGCTCCCGGATCAGGAGGCCCATGCCGCCGGCGGCGTGGAAATGGTTCACGTCGGCCTTCCCGTTCGGATAAATCCGGGCCAGAAGCGGCGTCACTTCCGCGAGATCGGCGAAATCCTCCCATCGAAGCGCGATGCCGGCGGCGGCGGCCATCGCCACGAGGTGAATGGTGAGATTGGTCGAGCCGCCCGTCGCATGAAGCCCGACCACGCCATTGACGATCGCCCGCTCGTCGATCACGCGCCCGATCGGCGCGAATTGGTTGCCGAGCGCGGTGATTTCCAGCGCCCGCTTGACGCCGAGCATGGTGAGGGCGTCGCGCAGCGGCGTGTTGGGATTGATGAAGGACGAGCCCGGCAGATGCAGGCCCATGATCTCCATCAGCATCTGGTTGGTGTTGGCCGTGCCGTAAAAGGTGCAGGTGCCCGGCGCATGATAGGCCTCGGCCTCCGCCGCCAGCAAGTCGGCGCGGCTCGCCTTGCCCTCGGCGTAGAGCTGGCGGACTTTCGACTTCTCGGTGTTGCCGAGGCCTGAGGGCATCGGCCCCGCGGGCAAAAACACCGCCGGCAAATGGCCGAAAGACAGCGCGCCGATGATGAGGCCCGGCACGATCTTGTCGCAGATGCCGAGATAGACCGCCGCGTCGAACATGTCATGGGAAAGCGCGACCGCGGTCGACAGCGCGATGACGTCGCGCGAGAACAGGGAAAGCTCCATGCCTTTCTCGCCCTGGGTGACGCCGTCGCACATTGCCGGAACGCCGCCCGCGACCTGGGCGGTCGCGCCGACCGCGCGCGCCGCCTCCTTGATGAGATCGGGGAAGCGCGCATAAGGCTGGTGGGCCGAAAGCATGTCGTTATAGGCGGTGACAATCGCGAGATTGGCGCCCGTCCCCTCCCGCAACGCCTCCTTGTCGTTCGCTCCGCAAGCGGCGAAGCCATGGGCGAAATTGGCGCAGCCGAGGCGCTTGCGCGCCGGCCCCTTGGCGACCGCGGAATCGATCCGCGCCAGATAGGCCTGACGGGACCGGCGGCTCCGCTCGACGATGCGGTGGGTCACTTCGCCAACACGAGCATTGAGTTGGGTCTTCATGCGAATCGTGCCTCCTTGATCCGGCAGGCGGGCCGTCACCCGTTTCCAGCGGAAAGACACGCAAGAAAAAGGCCGAAGCCGATAAGGACGTCAGAAACGACCGCCGCCGGCTACGGCTTAGCGTCAAAAGCCGGCGAGTTCGTGGACCATCTTGGTGAAGCGGCTCCGCTCGTCCGGCGTCAGATTGGCTGTGGCGACGTCAAGGCCGTCGTCTTTCAATCCGCCCGCCTTGGCGAAACTGTTCCAGGCGGCCGCCTTGGCCATATCTTTTGGCAGCGCTTCGCCGGTGACATAGAGATGAGCGATGCGATTCTGGGCGATCGGGTTGCCCCGGGACGCGGCGGTGAGGAGGATCTTCGCCGCCGCCGCTTCGTCTTTCTTTACGCCCTCGCCGTTGAACAGCATGATCGCGTATTCGACCTGGCCGGCGACGATGCCGTCGTCGGCGGCCCGCTTGAGCCAGTGACTCGCCTCTTCAATATTTTGCGGCGCCCCTTTGCCGTCGCGCAGCATCACGCCGTATGAATAGGCTGCGTCGTCGTCGCCGGCGTTCGCAGCGCGCAGGAAATATTGCGCCGCCTGGTTATAATCCGGCGTCTTGCCGTCCAAGCCCTGGAGCGCCATGACTCCAAGATTGTAGAGCGCGCCCGGATGATTCTTGGCCGCGGCGCGCTCGAACTGCGCCTTGGCGGCAGCCGGATCCTTCGCCACGCCATTCTCGCCTTGAACCAGTAGCGCTCCGAGTTCGTATGCCGCCTGGGGATCGCCAAGATTGCTGGCGAGGCGGAACCAGCGCGAAGCCTCTTGATCGCTGCGGGCGACCGCGGCGCCGTCGCGATAGATCTCGCCGATCAGCGTCATCGCCGCCGCATCCTTGGGATTGGCGTCCAGGCGGCGTTCAGCCTCCAACAGGGCGTAAAGGAAATTGCCGCGCTGATAGGCGCCGAACGCCATATCCGCCGGCACCCCGTCCGCTCGCGGCGGCAAGGGAGGGGGCGGTGCGGTGGGAGGGGCGGCGAGGGTTGAAGGAGTTGCGAGCGGGGACGTGACGCCTTGGGCCGGCATCTGGGCGAGGGCGACGCTGCTCAAGGTCAGCGTCAATCCCAGGACGAGCGCAATCCGCTTCATGGCGTTGCGACACCCGCGCCAGCGACCAGCCCGTGGGCCTCGCGCACGGCCGCCGCTGGCGAAGAACTGCCCCAGATGGCGTCGCCGAGCGCGACGAAATCGGCGCCGGCCTCAGCCAGCGTCCCAGCCGCGGGGATGGTGTCGGCATAGGCGACGCATGGCGTCTCGAAGATCTCGGCCCACCAGACGACCCGCTCGGTGAGCGAGACCAGCGACGCCAGGCCCCTCGTTTGCGCGCCTCCGCGCGGCTCCCCGAACATCACGTAATCCGCTCCCATTTCGCCAGCACTCATCGCCTCGTCGCGCGTGCGCAAAGATCCCGCGCCGACGATCCGTTCCGGTTTCAGGCTCTTGATCGCCTCGACAAGGTCCTCCCCGTCGCCCGCGACATGGACGCCGTCCGCGCCAAGTCGGGCCGCCAACCGGGCGTCGTTTTCGATCAACAGCGCACAGTCGGCGTCCCTGGCGGGACGAAGGAAGGGCGCCACGATCGCTTTCGCATGGGCCTCGGAGCCGGGCGCGAAGCGGACGAGCGCGCAAGCGATCGGCGCCGCCTCAAGCGCCTCGGCGAAAATCTTGCCAAACGCGTCGGCGTCAGCGGCCGACAGGAGGGGAGTGAAGAGATAGAGCGAGCAGCGGGGCGAGTTCTGGTGGGTCAACGGCATGAGCGGCGAAGCGGAGCGGGAACGGAGATGTCACCGACCATTGCGGCCAAATCGCGGTCGACGCAAGGCTTTAGAAACAGGTCGTCGCCCAAATGCCGGCGTATCGGAACACGGGCCGAGCGAAAGGCTCTCGGCCGGCTATGGTGAGAACGCGGCGCGGAGGCGCTCGACTTGCGAGGCGACCTCGGATTGCACTCTGATCGGCTGACGCGAATGCGCGACCCTCAGGCTTTGATCAAGATGCATCACCCGCTGCTGAATGCGCATCGAGCGCTGGCTGAGACTGCGCAGGGCGGGCGGCAATTGTTCGAGGATCTCGGGCCTGTAGCCGTATTCCTCGCGGGAAAGCTTGACGCGTACGCGCTCGGCTTGGGCTTCGCTCGAGGTCAGTTCGCCTTCATTGACCGCGCGCTGGAGCAAAAGCCAGGAGGCGACCTGCATCAGACGGGTGGTCAAGCGCATGCTTTCGGTCGAATAGGCGAGCGCGGTTGGGCGAGGAAGAGCACTCGATTCCGCTCGCCCCGGACCGTCGAGGTAAGCAGCGGCCTCTTCGACGAGCGTCATGCCTTCCCGAAAGAGGTCTTTGAAAGCGCCGGACGAGGCGAGACGGTGAATGAACGGAATCGCAGGCGAAGGCGGCGGGGCCGCTGCAAGACTGCGCCTCGGTCCTTCGTACTGATGACTCATACGCCCTCACTCCCGTCCCACGGCGGCGAGGCTGCGTACACAGCCGCGCCTTTTGGAGCCCAGGCGACAATAGCGCCCGCGCAGCGCCTTCGGCTCATTTACCATTGAGCAAGGTTAACCGGGAAGTCCACGGTCTGCAGGCGGATAAAAAAAGCCGCCTGATGGCGGCTTTCAAGGTGGGATATGGGGAGGGTTAACTAAGGAGTAGGCGCCCATTCAGACTGCTGTCGGGCTATGAGATTCATAAACAATAAGGATTAAGGCCTTCTTAATGCGGCTCAGACGGATCGCCACGTCTCAAATTTTGAAGACCGAGGCGGCGGCTGCGCGCGTCGCTTGGCGCGCCTCGATCGCCTTCTCGAGGCGGTCGATCTCCGAGCGCAACAGAGCGATCCGCTCCTTAAGCTCAGGCGCCGACAAGTCGTCGATGTTCTGACCGATCTCGTGAGCGACAGGAGCTTTCGGCTTTGGCGCGAATACGGGATCATCATCGAAAGAAGGCATGGGTCCTTCGGCCTCTCTCGTCAGGCGGACGCGATGAACCCGCCCCCAAGCACCCGCGCGCCCAGGTCGATCGAACTCGTAGAAGACGCAGGCTTGACCGGGCGAGACGCCGATTTCGGGCTCGACGAACTCGATCTCGCCCGTGGGCATGAGCAGGGCGGGAGCCGGCGGACGAGTCGAGCGAACCCGCGCGGCAATTGGCAACCCGTGCGACGGCAAGGCGGTGATTACGCCCGGACCGATCCAATTGACATCACGCAACCGAAGCCGGGCCACCGCTAGAGAAGCGCGCGGGCCGACGATGACGCGCGCATTGGCCGCGTCGAGGCCCACCACATAGAGCGGCTCGGCCGCCGCGACGCCGATGCCGCGCCGCTGGCCAATGGTAAAGTGAACGACGCCGCCGTGCCGTCCGAGAACGCGACCGTCGGCATGAACGATCTCGCCGGGGACGGAAGCCCCCGGAATCAGGCGTTCGATCATGTCGGTGTAATGTCCAGACGGCACGAAGCAGATGTCCTGGCTGTCAGCTTTCTCGGCGTTCACCAAGCCAAATTCGCGGGCCAGTTCGCGCACGCGCGCCTTCGGCATTCCCCCGAGCGGGAACCGCAGGCGCGCGAGCTGCGCGCGCGTGGTGGCGAACAGGAAATAGCTCTGGTCGCGATCGGGGTCAGCCGCACGGTACAAAGCTCGCCCGCCGCGTCCGTCGTCGCGGCTGACGACATAATGGCCGGTCGCCAAGAGATCAGCGCCGAGATCGTGCGCGGCCTCGAAGAGGTCGACGAATTTCATGTGCTGATTGCAGGCGATGCACGGGACCGGAGTTTCGCCCGCGACATAGGCTCGGGCGAACGGCTCGATCACCTTCTCGCGAAAGCGCTCCTCGTAATCGAGCACATAGTGGGGAACGCCGAGCCGCGCCGCGATGTCGCGCGCATCGTGAATATCCTGCCCCGCGCAGCACGCGCCTTTGCGGTGCGTCGCCTCGCCGTGGTCGTAGAGCTGCATCGTGACGCCCACGACGTCGTAGCCCTCGGCGGCGAGCAACGCCGCTGTGACGGACGAGTCAACACCGCCCGACATCGCGACGACGACGCGGGTTTCGGCGGGCGGCTTTTCGAGCCCTAGACTGTTCAGTGCGCCGTCCAAAGGCGGCGCGATCGATGGCGCAAGCATCTCGAGCTTTTGCCGGCGAAACCGCCGGACCATGGAATTATGTTGGGCTTCTCGCCCGATCCGGCAAGGCCATAGCCCAAATCCACCACCCCCGCCATAGCAAGACCGGGCTGCCGCCGCAGATTAGAATGTGTTCAAGCCCGATGACGAGCGGGCTCACGGGCGCGGGCTTTTACTTCTCCGCAATCTTGTCCGCGAACAGACCGAGGGTCTTGGCGTAGACCGGAGCCGAGTTCCATTGGAGCAAGGCGTTGAAGTTCGGCTGGCCTTCATCCCAACCCGCGCCCGGGGTCCAGCCCTTCGAGCGCAGGAAATTCGCGGTCGACGCCAGCGCATCGGCGGGACTGGAAATGATGTCTCCTCCGCCTCCTCCTTGAGCGTTGACCGCGTATTTCAGATAGGCCGACGGCATGAATTGGGTCTGACCGATCTCACCCGCCCACGCGCCCCTCTGTGACGGGCGCAAAAGACCGCGCTGGACGAGCATGAGCGCATCGATGAGCTCGGCGCGATAGATTTGCGACCGGCGGCAATCGTAGGCCAGCGTTGCGAGCGCGCTGAGCGTGGAATAGCTGCCCAAACCGGCGCCGAAGTCGGTTTCGAGACCCCAAATCGCCACGACAACAGCCCCAGGCACGCCATAACGCTGCTCGATTCGGTCCAACGGCTCAGCGTAAGCCAGCATCATCATCTTGCCCTTCTTTATCCGGGCCGGAGTCACGTGGCGCGCTGAGAACGCGGCAAAGTTTGAGCCAAAGTTTTGACCCCGGTCGTGCGCGGCGACGGAAGCATCGAACTGGACGCCGTTCAGGGACGAATCGACCACCTGTTGCGAAATGCCGTTGCGAATCGCGACTTCCTTGAATGACGTGAGCCATTCGTTGAAGCCGTCCGCGCTGTCTCCGCAATCTGCCGCTCTCGCCGACGCAATACCGATCGTCGCGGCCGCGACGATCGAAAACAATATATTCTTCCATGCCCTTGGTCGCATTCGCCGCCGCTCCCGAAACATCATCGTGGATTTGGAAACCGCTAAATGCGAAACCCGGTTGAAAGTTGGCGGCATCGGACCCTTCAATTGTCAACTCGGCGAGCAGGACACCCGCCCCTCGCAGATCACCACACAATTCTGGTTAGGTATCGGTATATTTTTGTAGCTGTGGCTTAGGCAAATCTTAAATCGCTTCGCCTATTGTCGCGGAGGTTGTGTGACATGCGTCTGAGTGAGAGTCCAATGAGTGAAACGCTGCGGCCGAGAGTAAAATACGTGATCGGTCCGGACGGCAGTCCGCTGACAATCGCCGATCTGCCGCCGCCCAGCACGCGCCGCTGGGTCATTCGCCGCAAGGCGGAAGTGGTGGCCGCCGTTCGCGGCGGTCTGCTGTCGCTGGAAGACGCCTGCTCCCGTTACACGCTGACGGTCGATGAACTTTTGAGCTGGCAAGTCTCGATCGATCAGCATGGCTTAGCTGGACTCCGGACGACCCGCATCCAGCAATATCGGCACTAGGCGCGCGCTTCAACTAAGTTGCAACCTTTTATTGATTCACTCGCGCTGGTCACCTTTATGGATGGAGGCGAGGATGGGGTCGCGAGAGGTTGCAGTAAAGCGATACGTGGTTCGTCTGAGCGCTGAGGAGCGCGAGCGCCTTGAGGGCCTGAGAAGGAAAGGCGAGATCCCGGCGACGCGGCTGACGAAGGTCCAGATCTTGCTGAAGGCGGACATTTCGGAAGCGGGGGAAGGTTGGAGCGACAGCGAGATCGTCAAGGCGTTGGATACGACCGCCTCGATGGTTTACCGGACTCGCAGGCAATTGGTCGAGGAAGGTCTGGACGCGGTGCTAAGCCGCAAGGCGCGAGAGACGCCGCCTGTGCCGCGGATCTTCGACGGGGAGAAGGAGGCGAAGCTGATCGCCTTGGCGTGCTCCGATCCTCCCGAGGGTTTCGCGCGCTGGAGCCTGCGGTTGTTGGAGGAGAAGGTCGTGGAGCTGCAGATCGTCGATCGCGCCAGCGACAGCACGATTGGCCGTGTTTTAAAAAAACATCCTCAAGCCCCATACGAGGAAGTGTTGGGTGATTCCGCCGCAGGCCAACGCCGCCTTCGTCGCGGGAATGGAGGAGGTGCTGGAGGCCTACCGGCGGCCGCACGATCCCAAGCGCCCGCTGGTCTGTCTCGACGAGACGTCGAAGCAGCTGATTTCCGAGACGCGCGCCCCGATCCCCATGAAGCCGGGGAGCCCCGCCCGTTGTGACTACGAGTATGAACGCAACGGCGTCGCCAACCTCTTCATGATGTTCGCCCCTCTTGAAGGATGGCGACACGTCAAGGTGACGGACCGGCACACGGCCATCGATTACGCCCAGGTTTTAAAAGAGATCTCGGACAGTCGCTTCGCCGACGCCGAGCAGATCACGCTCGTGCAGGACAATTTGAACATCCACGACAAGTCCTCGCTCTACAAGGCCTTCCCAGCGCCAGAGGCTCGACGCCTCGTCCAGCGATTTGAGTGGGTGTACACTCCCAAGCATGGGTCGTGGCTAGACCTGGCGGAGTCGGAACTCGCGGTCCTCTCCACTCAATGTCTGGATCGTCGCATCCCCGACAAAGCCGCCCTCGAACGCGAAGTCGCCGCCTGGGCCAATCACCGCAACCAGCATCACGCCAAGGCTGACTGGCGCTTCACAACCGAGACCGCTCGGATCAAGCTCAAGAGCTTAGATCCTGTCCTTTGAGATGAATCGGCCGACTAGCGCCCTCGGCGTCTCATGCTTCCTGGAAGGGGAGCCGCGGCGCGGCGCCTTAGGGCATAAGCTGGCCGCCATTGACCTCGATAATCTGCCCAATGACATAGCCGCTGAGCGACTCTGAGGCGAGGAACAGGTAAGCGCCGACGCATTCTTCGGCCGTTCCGAGCCGAGCGATCGGAATCGTCTTGCGAATGGCCTCCAGGGCGTCGGCGTCCGTATAGCGCTCATGAAACGGCGTCGTGATCACGCCGGGCGCCACACCGTTGACGCGGATCTTCTTGCCAATCAGCTCCTTGGCGTGGCCCTTGGTGATCGTCGAGACAAAGCCTTTCGCAGCGGCGTAGAGGATTGCGCCGCCGGCGCCGCCGTTTCGCGCCGCAATTGAGGTCGTATTGATGATGAAGCCGCCCTGACGCTCAAGCCAGGGCCTCGCGGCGCGCGTCACCCAGATAATCGAACGCGAGTTGAGATCGATTACCGCCTGGACATGCTCGTCGCTCGCCTCGAGCGAATGGATCCGCCCGAGCATGAGACCGGCATTGTTGATGAGGCCGTCGAGGCCGCCGAATCGGCTCGTGGTCTCGGCGACGATTTGCGCGCACGCTTCTGGGTCTGAGACGTCGCCCTTGACCGCCAGCGCTTCGCCGCCCGCAGCCTTGATCTCGCTCACAAGTGCGTGAGCCTTCTCCGCGCTCGAATGATAACCGATGGCGACCCGCGCTCCCTGCTCGGCGAAGCCTCTGGCCACAGCAGCGCCGATGCCGGTCGAGCCGCCGGTGATGAGAACATTTTTGCCCGCGAGATCGGGAATAACGAGGCGAGAAGCGGTCATCAGGGCGCCTTCTGGGCTGGGATTCGATTGCGATATTCTGGCTGTTCGTCGCGCAGGCAGAGCCTTGGCCGACCGGGCATCGATGGACGTCCGCGCGGCGCAATGTCGACGCCAGCCACCCTAACGCGCAGACGCCTGACCACGCAAATCCTGGATAGTCGCGGCTGCGATCCTATATAGGCGTCGTCACTCGCGGAGGGCAGAAATGACTGAGTCGCGCAAGCTGGCGGCGATTCTCGTGACGGATATCGTCGGCTACTCGCGGCTGGCGGGCGCCGACGAGGATCGGATCTTGGCGCGTTTGCGCACGCTGAGGAGCGACCTGATCGAGCCGACGATCTCGGTCCATCGCGGACGGGTGGTCAAGGGCACGGGCGACGGCTTCATCGTCGAATTTCGCAGCGTGGTCGACGCCGTACGCTGCGCGATCGAGTTGCAGCATGGACTCATGGAGCGCAACGCCGGCCTGCCGCCCGAGCGCCGGATCGAATTCCGGGTCGGCATTCATCTCGGCGACGTGGTCGAGGAGAGCGACGGAGACCTGATGGGCGACGGCGTCAATATCGCCGCGCGTCTCGAGGGAATCGCGAAGCCAGGAGCGATCTGCCTGTCGGAGGACGCTTACCGGCAGGTCAAGGGACGCCTCGACCTCATCGTCAACGATCTTGGCCAGACCGAACTCAAGAATATCGCCGAGCCGATCCGGGTCTATTCGCTCGAGGTTGGTCCAGCGGCCCAAGCCAGCCCCGCGCCAAGCCCCGCTCCCGTCGATAAGCCGGCGCCGCCGCGCTTGTCGATCGTGGTGCTGCCCTTCACCAGTCTTGGCGTGGATCTCGAGCACGAGATGTTTGTCGATGGCGTGACGGAGAGCCTGACGACCGATCTCTCGCGCTTCAACAATGCGGTCGTGGCGTCACGCAACACGGCCTTCACGTACAAAGGCAAATCGGTCGACGCCAAGCAGATCGGCCGCGATCTCAACGTGCGCTACGTTCTTGAGGGAAGCATTCAGCGCGGCGGCAGCCGGATGCGCATCAATGTCCAGCTCATCGACGCCATCACCGGAAACCACTTGTGGGCAGACCGGTTCGACAAGCCGATGGCTGACCTTTTCGACATGCAGGACGAAATTGTCTCCAAGCTCGCCAATGAGCTGCGCCCGGAGCTCCTCGCCGCCGAAGCAAAGCGGGCGGAGACGGTGGCCGACCCAGATTCCGTCGACCTCTATTTTCAGGGAATTCAGTGGTTCAGCAAAGGTGGGCCCGACAATATCGAGCGCGCTCGCGGCTATTTCGAGCGCGCCGTGGCGCTCGATCCGACCAACATCGACGCCCTTGTCGGCGCGGCGCGCGCCGACGTGCTGGTCGGCGCGATCTACACGACCGAGCATCGCGCCGAGCGCCTGGCCGACGCCGAGGCGCTGCTGATCAAGGGGATTTCGATCGCGCCGCGTAACTATTGGGCGCATCTCTGGCTGGGCTTCATCCAGATCCAAACCAATCGCGCTTCGCGAGCGATCGGCGAATTGGAGCAGGCGTTGTCGCTCAACAGGAACCTCGGCGCGGCGCATGCGTGGACCGGACAAGCGAAAATCACCATGGGCCGCGCCGAAGAGGCCGAGGCTCACGTCGACCAGGCGTTTCGGCTATCGCCTAATGACGCAGTCGCCTTCATGTGGACCCATGTCCGGGGCCTCGCCAAGCTCCACCTCGGAGCCGACGAGGAAGCGGTCGCGCTCTTTCGCCGCTCGGTCGACGCCAGCCGGAATTATCCTCTGAACCATTTCTACATGGCCGCCGCACTGGCGAATCTCGGCCGTCTCGATGAGGCGCGAGCCGAGGTCAAGGCTGGGCAAGCGCTCGCGCCGAATTACTCGATCACCCGATTTCTCAGCATGGCGGAGAGTGACAACCCGACCTACCTCAAGCAGCGCGAGCGCATCCTTGAAGGGCTGCGCAAGGCCGGCGTCCCGGAAAAATAACGGTCGGCGGAATGCCGCGAGCTCGGCCGCGAGATCGCTGGCAGTTTGAGGCGGCGAGCAGCCGTCGCTTGCCGGATGCGGCGACTTCGCCAAGTCTTCCGCGTGGCGCGGCGGCGATCCCCTCTTCGTCTTTTGGCGCTTGGCGTCGTCTGGGCGGCGCTGGCGCTTTTCGCGCTCTTCATTGTCCTGGTCTGTCTCTATACCGTCGTACGGCCGGTCTCGACGCTCATGCTTGCGCGCACGATCGAGGGCAAGGGCTACCAGCGCATTTACGCGCCGCTTAAGACCATCGCGCCTGTCGCCCTCGCCTCCGTAGTCGCCTCGGAAGACGCAAGCTTCTGCGACAATGATGGCGTCGACTGGGGCTCGCTGCGCGAGGTTCTGAGCGGCGCGGGCGAACACGGGCCGCGCCGAGGCGCCTCGACCATCACCATGCAGACCGCGAAGAACCTGTTTTTGTGGCCTGGCCGCTCCGCGATCCGCAAAGGCATCGAGATCGGCATGGCGCTCGTGATGGGCGGAGCCTGGTCGAAGGCGCGTACGCTTGAGATTTATCTCAACATCGCCGAATGGGGCGACGGGACCTACGGGATCGAAGCCGCAGCCGAGCGCTATTTCCACAAGCGCGCAAGTCAGCTCAATCCGCATGAGTCGGCGCTGCTGGCGACCGCACTGCCGAACCCCATCCAGCGCAACCCCGCGCGCCCGACGCTCCTTCAGCGCCAACTCGCCGGCAGCCTGGAAGCGAAGGCGCGCGAAAACTCCGATTTGCTCCACTGCCTGCCACGATAGCGCAGGATCGCGCCGCGCCAGAGGGGCCGGCGATCAGATTGAAAAGGGCGGCTCGTCATTGGCGGGAAGACAAAAGGCCCCTATCTCTCGCTGATGGAAACGACAGCGAGCAAATTGATCATGGCGACATTGCGCACAGCCGTCCTCTTTGCCGCGTTCGTGTCCGTTTGGCCGGCTCATGCCGCTTCGCAGGATCCCGATCTGATCTTCCGCAAGTCGACGACGTTCAAATTGCTGACGCCGAACGACAAACTTGCCGTGTACGGCATCGATGACCCGATCGTCGAAGGGATCGCCTGCCACTACACCGTTCCGGAAAAAGGAGGCATCTCCGGCGCTTTGGGCCTCGCCGAACAGACGTCCGACATCTCTCTCGCCTGTCGTCAGTACGGCCCGATCAAGTTCAAGGACAAGTTCTCGCAAGGCGACGTGGTGTTCAGCGAGAGCCGATCACTCTTCTTCAAGAAGATGCAGATCGTCCGAGGGTGTGATACAAAACGGAATATCTTGGTTTACATGACTTACAGCGACAAGCTCGTCGAAGGCTCGCCCAAGAATTCCACATCAAGCGTTCCGATTGGACCCTGGGGTCCCGGAGCGAATGACATCCAGAAGTGCTCGGATTTCCTTCGCTGAGCCTGAAGGCGTCGTTCAATAGTGCACGGCAAGTCTGGCGCGGAAGATCTCGACCTCAGTAAGCGGAGCCCCCGCGCATCTCCACATAAAGCTAAGGCCAATTCTTTCGCCCACGCGTCGGAACGCGGAGTCCGGGACGGAACAAAGTAACGGGCCATTCACGAGCGCAATCGCAAGCCGGGAAACGGTGACGACTGGGTGACGACACGGCGGCAAGCCGCGAGCACGGTTGCGACACCAATAGGTCGTAAGTAATTGATTTTGTGATGGTGCCCCTAGCCGGAATCGAACCAGCACTCCTTGCGGAATCCGATTTTGAGTCGGACGCGTCTACCAGTTCCGCCATAGGGGCCCGCGCCAAGGCGGACGGAGCGGATATAGAACGCGCGACGCTTTAGGGTCAATGCGGTCAAGCTTCGCGACAAACTCCGCGCGTGGACGGTGGCGCCGCAAGCGCGTAAAAGGCCGCCGCACTGCGAAGGACCTGCATGTTCAATTCGCTCTACCCCCGCGTCCGATCCCTGGCCGAAGGTCCCCATGCCGAGCGCGCGTTGGCCGTGGTCGCCTTCGCGGAAAGCTCGTTCTTCCCGATCCCGCCCGATGTGCTTCTCGCCCCGATGGCGCTCGCCAATCCGAGGCGAGCCTGGCGCTACGCCCTCATCGCGACCGTCGCCTCAGTGATTGGCGGCATACTGGGCTACGCGATCGGCGCCCTGCTCTACAATACGGTCGGGCAGTGGCTCATCAACCTCTACGGCTATGGCGCGAAGATGGACGCGCTGAAAGCGACCTACGCCCAATGGGGCTGGCTCGTGATCCTCGTCAAGGGCGTAACCCCCATCCCCTATAAGCTGGTGACGATCACGAGCGGCCTGCTCGGCTATAATTTTCCCCTGTTCGTCGCCTTGTCGGTCGTCACGCGCGGCGCGCGATTTTTCCTCGTCGCAGGCGCGTTGCACTGGTTCGGCGAACCTTTGCGCAATGCGATGGAGCGCAATTTCGCCGCAGTTCTGGGCGCATTCGTCGCCATGGTCGTCGCCGGCTTTGTCATTGCGATCAAGGTGTTCTGATGACGCTTGCCGAGACCGCGCTGCCGCCCTCGCAAGAGACCAGGGCGCTTTTGATCGCCGCCGCATCGATCGTCATTCTCGCCACGGTCTGGATATTTCAGGGGATGGGCTACGCGCCCTGCGAGCTCTGCCTCACCCAGCGCTACGCCTTCTACGCCGCCATTCCGCTGGCGCTCCTGACCTCGCTTGCCGCTCGCCGTTCGGCGCATGGCTTGGCGCGAGCGGGTTTCGCGCTTCTCGCTTTGGTCTTCGCCGCCAGCGCCGTGCTTGCCGCCTATCATGTCGGGGTCGAATACCACTGGTGGCAGGGACCGACCGCGTGCACTGGCGGTGTCGGTTCCCTCGACGTCAACGACCTTGTGAAGTCGCTGGATTCGGTGAAGGTCGTGCGCTGCGACGAAGTCCAGTTGCGCATCGCCGGGCTGTCGCTCGCCGGCTGGAATGTCGTCGCCAGCGCGGTGCTCGCGGTTTACGCGGCGCTCGCCACGCGGCTTTAGAGAACTTACTTCCAGCCAGCCCGCCCCCCGGCGTCCAATTCTGCCTCTTGCCGATCTAGCGCATGTTCCCCGTGTGCCCGAGCGAATAGCGCCCAGGCTGCGGCCAGACGGTGAGTCCGTGCGGCATGCCGCCGACGGCAATCGACTTCACCGAGCCGTCGTCGGTGTTGAAGGCGTAGATGGCGCCGTCATAGCGTCCGGATAGCCAAAGCCATTTGCCGTCGGCGGAAAGATTGCCCATGTCCGGGCTGCCGCCGCCGGGCACGGTCCAAGTGGCGACCACCTTCCGGCTCGCGAAGTCGATCACCGAGACGCTGCCAGGGCCCTTTCGCGCGCCGCCGAGACTGTGGGTGCCGCGGTTCGAAACATAGAGCTTCGTTCCGTCGCGGCTGGGATAGAGCCCATGCGCGCCGACGCCGGTCTTGATGAAATCGAGCTGCCCGAACAAATCGCCGTCGATCACCATGACGCCGTCGCCGATGAGGTCGGCGATGAAGAAGATCTTGCCGTCCGGCGCGACCCTGATGTCCTGCGGCATATGGCCGGGGGTCAGCGGCAACGTCTCGACCAGGGTGTGATGGACGAGATCGATCTTGGCGAGCGAATCGTTGAACTCGCAGGTGAAGATCGCATACGAGCCGTCGGGCGAAAAATCGGCGTGGTTGATCCCCGCGCATTGAGGCGTCGCGATATAGCCCTGAAGCGCCATCGTATGGGGATCGCGGAACTCGAGCCGCCGCATCGCCTCCGCGACGACGATCGCCGATTTGCCGTCGGGCGTGAAATAGATGTTGTAGGAGTCCGGCACGTCGACCACTTTGCCGACCTTGCCTGTCTTCGGATCGATCGGCGCGACGCCGCCATGGCCGCCGCGCGCGCTCACGTCCGCCGAAACCCACAACGTCTGCAGATCCCAGGACGGCACGATATGCTCCGGGCTTGGCATCGCGGCCAGGCTGTCGATGACCTTGAACGTGTCCGGATCGATCACGTCGACCTTGCCGGTCACGAGGTTGGGCGAATAGACCCGCGGCGGCTGCCCGGCGACAGCGGGACTGAACATGCCGACGCCGGCGCCGGCATAGACATTGTGCGGGTCGACGGGCGCCGGCATCGATAGGTTTGCTGGCGGCAGGAGAATGGGCCGCTCGGGACCAAGCTGATAGGCGGCAAGGGCGATGAAGTCGGCGGCCGTCCGGCCTTGCTCGAGGACGCTGCTGCAAACGTAGGCGCAAGCGGAGCCCTCGACGCACGCGTCCGGAATCGTGAACGACTGCGCGCTGCGCAGTTCGAAACCGACGCCGACTGCGATCGCCATCGCCGCGACTGCGACGAGGCCGTTGCGAACAGCCATTCCCTGCCCTTCTCCACCGAGCCGTCGGCCGAACCGTGATTCGGCGCAACCGGGAGAGCGAAACCTGCAACCGCAACAATGACTGTTCGATGAACGGAGCTAGCGAAGATGCCGAGACGGATCAGGACGAACGTGACGGCCGAATGAGTTGTCGTCTATCCCGTAGAGCCGTCGCCCATGAGGCCGACGGTGAAGACGATCGTGCCATCGGGGGCTATTTCGCAGGACGAGCGGGTCTCTCGCCTTTGAGGCGAACCATGATGATTTTCGGATTTTCACCGATGCGCTCGATCTCGGCAATGCCGGAAGCTTCGACCAGATTGGAGAGGCGCGGAAAGCCGTAGTTGCGTGGGTCGAAGTCCGGAGACTGCTTCGCCAGATGCGCGCCGACGCGGCCGAGATTGGCGCGGCCGTCTTCGTCGGCCGAGGCCGTCACAGCCTTGGCGAGCATGTCGAGCGCCGCACGATCAAGAGGTGTTTTCGCCGGCGCAGGTTTGGCCGCCGGCGCCTTCGGCGCGGCGGCGGCTTCCCCGTCCTTCCGTTCCCCGGCCGCATTGAGCACATCGAAATAAACAAACTTGTCGCAAGCGGTAATGAAGGGCCGGGGCGTCTTGCGTTCGCCAAAACCATAGACGGTGACGCCCTGCTCACGGATGCGGGCAGCGAGGCGAGCAAAGTCACTGTCGCTCGAGACGATGCAGAAGCCGGAGAAGCGCCCGGTATAGAGTAGGTCCATGGCGTCGATGATCATTGCGCCGTCGGTCGCGTTCTTGCCGGTCGTATAGGCAAACTGCTGGACCGGCTGAATCGAATGTTCGAGCAGGCATTCCTTCCAACCCTTCAGGTTGGGGCCGGTCCAGTCGCCATAGATGCGCTTGACGCTCGCCACGCCATAATTGGCGATCTCGGCCATGAGGCCAACGACGATCTTGGGTGACGCATTGTCGCCATCGATCAATAGAGCCAGTGTTCCTGAATTATCCGCCGCCATCGCCATCGCCTCCGTTCTGTTTGCCATCCAATGGATTTCGCAATTTCACGCGCCGCCGTCCGGCGCCCCGCGATGGCGCTTCTAGGCCGCATCGCTTATGTGAGGCCCATGACCCAGCCCCATCGCCCGGTCGGCCCCGGCGACCATGTTTTTCTCGTCGACGGCTCGTCGTTTGTCTTTCGCGCCTATTATCAGTCGATCCGCCAGGATCAGAAGTACAATTATCGCACGGACCGCCTCCCGACCGGCGCGGTGCGCCTGTTCGCCACCAAGGTGCTGCAGTTCATTCGCGACGGAGCAGCGGGCCACAAGCCGACCCATCTCGCCATGATCTTCGACAAGACGGAGAATTCGTTCCGGCGCGATATCTACCCCCAGTACAAGGCGCATCGGAAGGATCCGCCGGACGAGCTGGTGCCGCAGTTCCCGCTGATGCGCGCGACCGTCTCGGCCTTCGGCATGGTGCCGATCGAGCAGAGCCGCTACGAGGCCGACGACATCATCGCCACCTATGCCCGACAGGCGCGCGAGGCCGGCGCCGACGTGCTCATCGTCTCGGCCGACAAGGACCTCATGCAGCTCGTCGAGTCGGGGGTCTCGATGTACGACCCCGCTTCGGGCCAAGCCGGCGTCGCAGGCTCGCGCGAGGAGCGGCGCTTCGGGCCGGCCGAGGTGGTCGAATATTTCGGCGTCGGCCCCGACAGGGTGGTCGATGTCCAGGCGCTCGCCGGCGATTCGACCGACAACGTGCCGGGCGCGCCCGGCATCGGCCTCAAGACCGCCGCTCAGCTCATTACCGAATATGGGGATCTCGAGACGCTGCTTGCCCGGGCGGGCGAGATCAAACAGCCGAAGCGGCGCGAAGCGCTGACCAATCCCGACACCGTCAAACTTATCCGTGTGTCGAAAGAGCTCGTCACCCTGGATCGGAACGTGCCGGTCGAGACGCCGCTCGAGGCGCTCGCGACGCCTAACCTGGATGGCAAGCGGCTCGTCTCGTTCTGCAAGGCGATGGAGCTCACGACCCTCACCCGCCGCGTCGCTGAGATCTGCGGCGTCGACATGGCGTCGATCGAGCCGGACCCGCGCTTCGTCGGGCCCGCGGCGTGGCCGGGCGGCCAGGGCGTGGCCCTTTTGGAACGAGAAGGAGATGCGCCTGCGGACGGCGCATCCCCTGTTGCGGCGGTTCCTGCTCCCGCGCCGCGCGAGCCGAAGGCTGCCCCGCAGGGCACGGCGCCCACTGACCTCGCGGCGGC
Source organism: uncultured Alphaproteobacteria bacterium (assembly GCA_963833955.1). Classification (GTDB taxonomy): domain Bacteria; phylum Pseudomonadota; class Alphaproteobacteria; order Rhizobiales; family Beijerinckiaceae; genus Roseiarcus. Next base: position 113,314 of record CAWHZY010000002.1, read on the forward strand.
GCGGGTAAAAGAGGCGCGCGCGGCGATCGACCGCGCGGCCTACAAGGTCGTGCGGAGCGCGGCCGAACTCGTCGCGTGGATCGCCCGCGCCGAGGATGAAGGCATCGTCGCGATTGACGCCGAAACCAACTCGGCCGACCCGCTGCAAGGCGACCTCATCGGCCTCTCGCTGGCGGTCAAGCCGGGGGAGGCCTGCTACATCCCCATCGGACACAAGACCGGCGCCGACGATCTCTTCAACGGCGCGGGCCTCGCACCCGATCAAATCGCGGAAGCGGACGCGATCGCGCTTCTGAAGCCGCTGCTCGAGCAGCCGGGCGTCCTCAAGATCGGCCACGACCTCAAGTTCGACCTCCATGTCTTTGCATTGCGCGGCGTTCGCGTCGCGCCGATCGACGACGCGATGCTGCTCTCGTACACGCTCGACGCCGGCGCGACCGGCGACGACCATAGCGTCGATACGCTTTCCCAACGCTTTCTCGGCCACAAACCCATTCCCTTGAGCGAGGTCGCAGGCTCGGGTCGTACTCTCGTCGGCTTGGCGCGGGCGCCGATCGAGAAGGCGTGCGAATACGGAGCGGAGAAAGCGGACATCGCCTTGCGTCTGAGGCGCGTTTTGCAGCCGCGCGTCATCGCTGAGAAGATGTCCGTGGTCTACGAGCGGCTCGAGCGTCCGCTCGTCGAGGTTCTGGCGCGCATGGAGCGGCGCGGGATCGCGATCGACCGCAACATCCTCTCTCGCATGACAGGCGAGTTTTCCCAGCGCATGGCCGGGCTCGAAGACGAGATCAACAAAATCGTGGGCGCGCCCTTCAACCCCGGCTCGCCGAAACAGCTTGGCGATATCTTGTTCGGGCAAATGGGCCTGCCTGGCGGCAAGAAGACCGCGACTGGCGCCTGGTCGACGACCGCGAGCGTTCTCGAGGACCTCGCCGCCGAAGGCCATCAATTGCCGGCGCGCGTGCTCGAATGGCGACAGATCGCCAAGCTCAAGTCGACCTATACCGACGCGCTGCCGGGCTTCGTCAATCCGTCGACCGGCCGCGTCCATACGGCCTACGCGCTCGCTTCGACCACGACCGGGCGCCTGTCGTCGTCGGAACCCAACTTGCAGAACATTCCGATCCGCACCGAGGAAGGGCGCAAGATCAGGCGCGCCTTCGTCGCGCCGGAAGGGCGCAAGCTCATCTCGGCCGATTACAGCCAGATCGAGCTGAGACTCCTCGCCCATCTCGCCGACATTCCGGCGCTCAAGCGCGCTTTCGCGGACGACCTCGACATTCACGCGATGACGGCCTCCGAAATGTTCGGCGTGCCGATCGAAGGCATGCCGAGCGAAGTGCGGCGCCGCGCCAAGGCGATAAATTTCGGCATCATCTACGGCATTTCGGCTTTCGGTCTCGCCAACCAGCTGAGCATCGCCCGCAACGAGGCGGGCGACTACATCAAGAAATATTTCGAGCGCTTTCCCGGCATTCGCGATTACATGGAAGCGACGAAGAAAATTGCTCGCGCCAACGGCTATGTGACCACCTTGTTCGGCCGCAAGTGCCACTATCCGCGCATCAACGCCTCCAATCCTTCGGAGCGCGCCTTCAACGAGCGCGCCGCCATCAACGCGCCGCTGCAGGGTTCAGCCGCGGACATCATTCGCCGCGCCATGGTCCGCATGGACGACGCTCTGGCAAAGGCGGGCTTGAGCGCGCGGATGCTGCTCACCGTCCACGACGAACTGGTGTTCGAGGCGCCGGACGAGGAGGTCGAAGCGACCTTGCCAATTGTCGCCAAAGTGATGGTCGATGCGCCGGAGCCGGCGGTCAAGTTGCATGTGCCGCTGAGGGTCGACGCCCACGCGGCGCAAAATTGGGAAGAGGCGCACTAGGGTGTCAGGGCGTCCTCGGTCCATCGTCCGTCATTGCGGCCCCCGGGTCTCAGCCCGGGGTGAAGCAATCCGGGGGCCGTCGCCGCGCCTATGATCTCTGGATTGCTTGGTCGCCATAGCCCGTCCAAAGACGGGCGTTCGAATGAACGCCCTATGGCGCCTCGCAATGACGGCTTCGCATGAGCCCCATCGCCGACCGCTATCGCGGGCTCGTCTCCGAGCGCGGCTTCGAGTCCGACCCGGCGCAGGCCGAACTTGTCCGCAAGCTCGACGCGCTCGCCAGGAAACTCGAAGGGTACAAGGCCGAGGCGAAACCGAGCGGCCTTTCAAGACTATTTGGCGTGAAGCCAGCCGAGCCTCTGCGCGGCCTTTACATCCATGGGCCAGTCGGCCGCGGCAAGACGATGCTGATGGATATGTTCTTCGACGTCGTCGAAGGGCCGCGGAAGCGGCGGGCGCATTTTCACGCCTTCATGGCCGACGTGCATGCTCGCCTCAATGAATGGCGTCAGGCGCGCAAGCGCGGCGAAGTCGCTGGAGAAGACCCGATCGCGCCGGTTGCGGCGGATCTGGCGCTCGAGGCTTCGCTCCTTTGCTTCGACGAGTTTTCGGTGCGCGACATCGCCGATGCGATGATTTTGAGCCGGTTGTTCACGGCCCTCTTCGCCGCTGGCGTTGTGATGGTGGCGACCTCGAACGTCCCGCCGGACGACCTTTACAAGGACGGGCTCAATCGCGCGCTGTTCGTACCCTTCATTGCGCTCATCAAGGAGCGGCTCGAAATGGTCGAACTCAACGCGCGCACCGACTATCGTCTAGAAAAGCTCCGGCGCGCGCCGGTTTACTATACGCCGCTCAGCCCGAAGGCCGACGCCGCGCTCGACGCGGCGTTCCTGACGCTGACCGGCCACGGGCGCGGCGAGCCTACCCGGATCGAGCTTCTCGGTCGCCATCTCGACGTGCCGCAGGCGATCGATGGCGTCGCCCGGTTCGATTTCGACGCGCTCTGTCGCCGCCCGCTCGGCGCCGCCGACTATCTCCAGCTTGCCCAGCGCTTTCACACCCTCGTGCTCGACCGCGTCCCCGTGATCGCCGGCGGCGAGCGGAATGAGGCGAAGCGCTTCATCATCCTGATCGATGCCCTCTACGACATGCGCGTCAAGTTGATCGCCTCGGCGGCGGGCGAACCGGAGACGCTCTATTCCGGCGAAGGCGTGGAGGCGTTCGAATTCGCGCGGACTGCGTCGCGGCTTTTCGAGATGCGCTCGGCCGAATATCTCGCGCTGCCTCACGGACGCGAAAGCGGGGCGCAAGCGGGCGATCTCGGCGGCATCGCGGAGACGTAATACCAAGCCTCGATGATCGGAACCGATCATCGCCTTATGGCCGAAGCGCGAATGCGCGCCCCAAGCCGTTGCGCGGATTTGAGCGCGATGAGTCGCGCTCAAATAGAATGGGTATAAGCGCCCGTCGGGCGTGTGCGAGCAGCCTTCCCTGTAATGCCCGCGGAGCGGGCGTCCAGACTGCTCTCCGACCTCTCGATTTTACGGTGGTGGGGGCCGCGGAATGCGTCGAAAACGCTCGCCCGGACGGCTGTGGACCCCCGCTTTTCGCGGGGATGACAAGCTTGGCGAGCGGAAGCGGGTTAGAGAGGATGACGCTCACCCGAGGCGCGCGTAGCCCTTTTCCGTCGCTTCCTGCACAATCGCGACCACCCGATCATAATCAGCTGGCGTCACGGCCCGCGCCCCCTTCAGGCCGAGCGTCGCGCACGTCTCCACGAGGTCCGGGTCGGCCAGCGCGGCAAACAGCGCCTCGCGGAGCCTCTCGATCGTTGGCGCCGGAAGGCTGGCCGAAGCGATGAACGGCAAGCAAGGCGAGAGCGCGCTCTCGGCGACGATGGCGACGCGCTCGATCAGTTCGAGACGGCCACGCGCGAGAAGCGCGAAGCTTACGCAATCGATTGAAGCGAGATCGACGCCGCCCTCGGCGACTGCGGTCACGCTCGCTTCGTGCGAGCCCGACACGACGATCGAGGAGAAGAAGGACGTTCCGCCCACGATCGGCGCGATCATTGCGCGGAACAGATTCATGCCGGTGTTGCTGTCGTAGGCGTTCAGCGCGGCGACGGCGCCGCGAAACTCACTTAGCGCTCGGCGCGGATCGTCCACACGCCGAATGATGAAGCTTCGGTGCGAGGCGCCTTCGCAGCCGGGAAACGAATATTCCGGCGCCGCGATCAGCGTGACCGTGTCTTTGAGACCGGTCATATAGGGATAGCCGCAGGTCTGACCGAGGATGAGGCCTGGATGTCGCCAAAGCGCAGCAAGGTCGCCGTCTCGGGTCAGTCTCAGCGGCGTTTGAACGCCGGCCACTGCAAGCCGGGCGGAAATCGCCGCCCATAGCGCGTCGTTGGCCGCGGCGGTCCACGGAAAATCGTACATGGGCAGGACAGCGATCAGCGTTTCGCCGTTCACGCTGCCCGCCGGTCCCAACCTGGATGAATCGGGCGGTGGTGGGATGTCAGGAGATAGCGTCGCGCCACTTCGAAATAGCTGTTGTAGACAAGGCCGCCGTTGCGCTTGATCAGGGCGGCGCGATTGAGGCGATAGAATTTCGGGATTTGATACCAGGGCAGCCTGCCGCGCAGGTGATGCGCACCATGCAGGTTGTTGAACAGGAAAAGCGGCCCGAGAATTCGAGCGTTCTCGACAAGGGCTGTTCGCTTGCCCACCTCCTGCTGGGCGCGATGCTCGGCGAAGGAGCGAACCACGGCGAGGCTCAAGCCGGGATAGACAAAGCACGCGACATAGACCCAGAACGGCATGCCGCAGACGCCGAGCACCCAGATGAGAATGACGGCGCATTCGAGGAGGCGCCGTGGATTCCTGCCGGGTTAGGCTGAACGCGGGGCTTTGCGATTTTGCTGCGGCGGAGGGAGGGCGTAGCCCGACCGGAGCTGCAGCAAAATCGCGTGGCGACGGTCATGCGGCCGTCGCCATCGCTTGCACGCCGAAATAAGCCTCGTCGGGCGTGCGTCCGTCGAGGCTCGAGTGCGGGCGTCCTGCGTTGTAGAAGGCAAGATACGAGGCGATCGACGCCCGCGCCTGCGCCACGCTGTCGTAGGCGCGCAGATAGACCTCCTCGTATTTGACCGTCCGCCACAGCCGCTCGACGAACATGTTGTCGCGCCACGCGCCCTCCCCGTCCATGCTGATGGAAACGCCGTTAGCGGTCGGAACGTCGGTGAAGGCCACGCTCGTAAACTGCGAACCCTGATCCGTGTTGAAGATATCGGGCTTGCCGTGACGCGCCAGCGCCTCCTCCAGCGCCTCGACGCAGAAGGCCGCCTCCATCGTGATCGACACCCGGTGCGCCAGCACGCGCCGGCTCGCCACGTCGACCACCGCCGCCAGATAGACGAAGCCGCGCCGCATCGGGATGTAACTGATATCCATCGCCCAGACATGGTTTATACCAATTCTATTTGAGCGCAACTCATCGCGCTCAAATAGAATTGGTATGAGGCAGAGCATGAGCGACTGGCCGCAACTTGTTCCCCTGGTCGATGCCGTTCGGGCCAACCTCGGACGCAAGCCCAGGGAGATTTCGGCGGACGCTGGCTATTGCAGCGAGGACAATCTTTTGGCGCTCGCGGCCCGGAAGATCCACGCTTATGCCGCTACCGGGCGAGCCCAGCATCCGGCCGAGACCACGCGCAAGGTCGGCGGCGAGATGACGCAGAAAATGCGGCAGAAGCTGAAGCGCGCCGGTTATCGCAGCCGGTACCGATTGCGAAAGCAGATCGTGGAGCCGGTGTTCGGCAGATCAAGCAAGCACTAGGATTTCGACAATTCCTGCTGCGCGGCCTTGAGGCAGCGCAGGCAGAGTGGGCGCTGATCCGCACCGCCCACAACATCACAAAGCTCGCCATGGCGATCTGAGCGCGCCTATCTCAAATCATCACCCCCTCCACACGCTATCTGGACGGGCTCCTAGTGTCGGACTGCCGGCCAGCTAACCGATGCACGAGTTAGGCTATAACGCATTTTCCGGACGCCACGGTCCATTGGGCATGATCGCAAGCGAGGCGAAGCATTCGGGGACTCTAGCCCAGTGGGTCCGCTAGGGGTCCGCACTGACGTACCCAACTTCGTTCAATCCTGATCAATGTCTTAATTAGGTAATCAAGTCAGTCCGTTCGATGGTGGGCGCACAAGGGCTCGAACCTTGGACCCGCTGATTAAGAGTCAGCTGCTCTACCAACTGAGCTATGCGCCCATCGCCTCCGCCGGGCGATCCCGCCGGGCCGAGGGGCGGCGTTTAGCAAAGGCCCGTCGGACTGTCCAGCAGAAACGGGCGACGAAATGATCGTCGCCGCTCCTTCGCCCGGGGCTCTCGCCTGCCTCAGTTTTTCGCTTTGTCGACGAGCTTGTTCTTGCCGATCCAGGGCATCATGGCGCGCAGTTTCTCGCCGACCTCTTCGATCGGATGGGCGTTGGCGCGGGCGCGCATCGCCTTGAACGAGGTTTGGTTGACCCGGTTCTCCAGCATCCAGTCGCGGGTGAATTTGCCCGACTGGATATCGCCGAGCACGCGTTTCATCTCAGCCTTCGTCTCGGGCGTGATGAGGCGTGGCCCAGAGACATATTCGCCATATTCGGCGGTGTTGGAAATCGAGTAGTTCATGTTCGCAATGCCGCCCTCATAAATGAGGTCGACGATCAGCTTCACCTCGTGCAGGCACTCGAAATAGGCCATTTCCGGCGCATAGCCGGCTTCGACCAGGGTCTCGTAGCCGGCGCGGATCAGTTCGACGAGCCCGCCGCACAATACCGTCTGTTCGCCGAACAGGTCGGTCTCGCATTCCTCCCGGAACGACGTCTCGATGACGCCGGCGCGCCCGCCGCCGATCGCGGAAGCGTAGGACAGGCCGACGTCGTGCGCGTTGCCGCTCGCGTTCTGGTGGATCGCGATGAGGCAGGGCACGCCGCCGCCTCGCTTGTATTCGGAGCGCACCGTGTGGCCGGGGCCCTTCGGGGCGACCATCAGCACGTCGAGATCGGCGCGCGGCTCGATCAGGTTGAAGTGAACATTGAGCCCATGGGCGAACATGAGCGCCGCGCCCTGTTTCATATTGGGCGCAAGCTGATCGCGGTAAATCTCGGCCTGCAATTCGTCCGGCGTCAGCATCATCACGATGTCCGCCCATTTGGCGGCCGCCGCGACGTCCATGACCTTGATGCCTTCGGCCTCCGCTTTTTTGGCGGAAGGCGAGCCAGGCCGCAGCGCGACCGCGATCTCCTTCACGCCGCTGTCGCGCATATTGAGAAGATGCGCGTGGCCCTGGCTGCCATAGCCGACCACCGCCACTTTCTTGGCTTTGATCAGATTGAGATCGGAGTCTCGATCGTAATACACACGCATGTTTTGTTCAGCCTTCGCGAAACAGCAGCTTTGCGGAGAAATTGAAGCCAGGCGTCGCCACGCCGGACGAGGGCTTCTAGTGAATGCGCGGGATGCGATCAAGCGCGCTGCGAGAGACACCGGGCCAGTTTGGCCGTCAAGACAATGTCATAGCTGGTGGCTTAATGACGTTTGGCGCCTTATGACTGGGCTCCGACCCGCGCAGGCCGCGGGGTCTTGTCGGGAGGGGTTGGCAATGGGCTTGCTTAATCGGTTGCGATCACTCGCCGTTCTGGCGCTGATCGCCGTTTCGGTTTCGGCCTGCGGCTACAATGTCATTCCGACCAAGCAGGAGGCCGCCAACGCGGCCTGGGCGGAGGTTCAGAACCAATATCAGCGCCGCGCCGACCTCGTTCCCAATCTGGTCGCGACCGTTCAGGGCTACGCCAAGCAGGAAAAGGACGTCTTCGTCCAGGTCACCGAGGCGCGCGCCAAGGCGACCTCAATTCACCTCGACGCCAACGACCTGACCGATCCCGCCAAGGTCAAAGAGCTGCAGGATGCGCAAAACGCGCTGTCGGGCGCCCTCGGGCGGCTGCTGGCGGTCAGCGAAAACTATCCGGACCTCAAGTCGAACCAGAATTTTCTCACGCTGCAATCCCAGCTCGAGGGGACGGAAAACCGCATCGCCGTCGCCCGGCGCGACTACATCGCCGCGGTGCAGGACTTCAACACGACGCTGAGGACCTTCCCGAGCGTGATCTGGGCGCAGACGGTGTTCCGCTCGATCAAGCCGCTGGTTCCGTTCACCGCCGATTCCGACGCGCAAGCGGCGCCGAAGGTGAAGTTCTAGCCCGCCGGACGGAGAGCTTGCCCGCATCGCGTTGGCGCCGTTCTCTGCCGCGGGCGCTGATCGTCTGGCCGCAGGCGCTCGTCGTCGCGCTACTCGCGGCGCTGTGGGCCAGCGGCGCTCGCGGCGGCCGACTTTCCCGCGCTGACCGGCAGGGTCGTTGACCAGGCGAACATCCTTTCGCCGGTCACCAAGGCCGATCTCGAGCGCAAGCTCGCCGATCTCGAGCAGAAGTCCCGCATTCAGCTTGTCGTCGCCACCGTGCCCTCGCTTGGCGGCGAGGAGATCGAGCCCTACGCCAACGCGCTCTTCCGCGCCTGGAAACTGGGCGACGCGAAAGACAACAACGGCGCCCTCCTTCTGATCGCGCCGAAAGAGCGGCGCGTGCGCATCGAGGTCGGCTATGGCCTCGAGGGCACGCTGACCGACGCCGTTTCCAGCATCATCATTGCGAACGCCATCGCGCCGCGATTCAAGGCCGGCGATTTCAACGGCGGCGTCACCCGCGGCGTCGACGACATCATCACCGCGCTGACCACCAACTCGGCCGAGTGGAAGCCGAAGCCGACCGATATGCGCGCCGAACACGAGGCCTCCCTACTCGATACGCTGGCGCCGTTTCTCATCTTTCTTTTCATCATGTTCGTGATCAGCCGCATCGGCCGGCGAAGCGGCGGCGGCAACGTCATCTTCATTCCGATGGGCACGGGAGGTTTTGGCGGCGGGTTTCGCGGCGGCGGCGGGTTCGGCGGCGGAGGAGGATTCGGAGGGGGCGGATTTTCTGGCGGCGGCGGGTCTTCCGGGGGCGGCGGCGCCTCGGGAGGCTGGTGATGATTCTCGAGCCGGACGCGGCGGAGCGCGTCGAGGCCGCTTACGATTCCGCGCAGCTCGAGACCCGGGCGCCGCTCGTATGTGTTCTCGCCGGCGCCTCCACCTCTCTGGACGGGGAGTTTTTGCTCGGCGCCTGCATCCTCGCCCTCGCGACGCCGCTGCCGCTGCTGTTGTTCACCGAGCTTTCCGCGCACCGCATCTATGTCGCTCAGCTGCTGGTCGCTATTCTCGCCGCCGTGCTGGTCTCACTGCCGCCGCTGCGGCGGTGGCTTATTCCGAGGCGTATTGCGCGCTCGGCTGGCCACCGGGCGGCGCTGGCGCAGTTCGTCCTGCGCGGGATCGACCGCTCGCGTTGCGGCGCGCTCATCTATGTGTCGCTGGCCGAGCATTACATCCGCATTGTTCCGGCCGAGGACGCGGCGCGAGTCGTCTCCCAGGAGCAATGGCAAGCCGCCGTCAACGAAGCGCTCGGACCGCTCGCCGCTGGAGAGACGGAGGCCGCGCTGACCGGGCTCGCGGCAAGCTGCGGCGAGATTCTTGCTGCGCATTTCCCTCCAGGACCGCCAGTGGATCCGGCAAAGCAGCGGTTCCACATCGTTTGATGGGTTCGCGCAATCTGCGCCGACAGACAGGGTCTCACCGTCGCATCGGACTATTGTCGGAGCCTACGGTAAACACCGCCGCGGCTTGAGATTCCAGCCGTTCTCCACTAGGAAGGGCTGAGTCTCTGGACATTGCGGGGAACGCAATCATGCCATTTGGCCGATGCTGGATCGGACGGCGCGTCCTGTTTGGCCTCGCTGCCGCGCTGGCGTTCGGCGCCGCCACGGCGCAGGCGACGCCGTACCTCGTCGTCGACGCGGACAGCGACCAGGTGCTGATGCAGAACGAAGCGACCGCTCCATGGTACCCGGCGTCGCTCACTAAGCTGATGACGGTCTATGTCGCCTTGGACGCGGTGCGAAACGGCAAACTCACGATGGATACGCCGCTCGTCATGTCGGCGCGCGCGGCGCGTATGCCGCCGTCGAAAATGGGGTTCCGGCCCGGAACGCAGGTGACCCTCGACAACGCGCTCAAGATGCTGATGGTCAAGTCGCCCAACGATGTGGCGGTGATGGTCGCCGAGGGTGTATCGGGCTCGATCGAGGCCTTCGCCGACGACATGAACGCCGACGCGCAGCGGCTAGGGCATGCATGAGTCGCATTTCGTCAATCCCAACGGCTTGCATAATCCCGATCATGTGTCTTCGGCCCGCGACATGGCGATTGTCGCCCGCGCGCTGTTGCGCGAGTTTCCGGACCATGCCGATCTCTTCAGCATTGGCGCGATTCAGCTTGGGCGGCAATACATACCCAATCACAATGGTTTGCTTGGCCGCTATCCCGGCGCCGACGGGATGAAGACGGGCTTCACCTGTCCGGCGGGTTTCAATGTGGTGGCGAGCGCCAACCACTCCGGGCGACACCTGATCGTCGTTGTGCTGGGAGCGCCGTCGGCGAGAACGCGCAACCAGGAAGCGGCGGACCTGTTCGACCGCGGCTTCGCCAGCGGCGGGGGCAGCGGCTCACTGGAATCGCTGCCCTCGGGCTCAGGCGCGGCGCGCAATATGCGAGCCGACGTGTGCCTGCATCGCAACGCCGCCGCGCTCGCCGCGGCCGAAGATGACGGCATTGCTCAGCAGGCTGAGGCTGCTGCGGGACGCGGCGGGATGCTCCCCCTCCCCTTGGCGGCGCTGCTGACTCCAGCCGTCGCGCACACCGAGCTCACCAATGAAAGGATCCGCTTCGATCCAGTGCCCGTCTACCTCGGCCCCGCGCCAGGATGGAAGGGGCCGGTGCTCGGCGCGCACCAGAAGACAACCGAAACTGCCGCTGCGGCGGCAGGAGCCAAGACGATGTCCGCTGACAGTTCCTCCATAGCCGCGACGACGTCTGAAGGAGACGCAAGCGGGCCCATCCAGACTACGCCCGGATCCAAGCACAAGCGGGCGCGGCATTCCGGGAAAAGCATGGCGGCGCACAAACCTGAAAAGAGCGCCACCGGAAAATTGGAGAAGAAGGACGTATCCACCAACTGAATCTGAGATCCCCGGGCTGAACCCGAAGCTGATGCTTAAAGTTTTCAACTATTTGTGATCATACTTCTTCACCTCGAACAATAATGGGTCGCCAGAGTCCAAAGAAATTTTTACAAAATGCCTTGTTTTGGCCGGTTTGTCGTCAAGCGCATGCCGCAACGGGTGCTCATCTTGCACCAGTGCCCCCGTGGAATCGGTTCGCGGTTAGCTCGGTTTTCTTGCCCCCCAGCCCCCGAGCGCCAAGTCGGACCGAAATGAACTCCACGAGAGCTAGCGGATCGGCGGGCCCCCTCCTAGCCGATCCGCTTTTTTTGCCCGTGCGGCGGGCAGCGAATGTCATTCTCCGAATGTGACCTCTTTATAGGCCCAGCGCTTTAGCAGGTGGTGTGCAATCGCCATCGGATTCGGAGCCGCTAGCCCGTCAGGGTGTCGGCCCTCGATAAGCGCGACCGCCTCATCGCGGCTGAACCAGCGGGCGTCCTCCAACTCGACGCGATCGACCTCGAGGCTTCGGCCTTCCGCCTGAGCAAAGCAGCCGATCATCAACGAGGCGGGGAAAGGCCAGGGCTGCGAGGCAAAGTACTGGACCGTGCGACAGACGACACCGGCCTCCTCGCGGACTTCGCGCCTGACGGCGGCCTCGATGGTTTCTCCGGGCTCGACGAAACCGGCCAGCGCCGAATACATGCCCTTCGGAAACCTCGGCTGACGACCGAGCAGGCAGGCATCGCCATCCACCGCGAGCATGATAACGACCGGATCGGTGCGCGGGAAGTGGATCGCTTTGCAGACCGGGCAATCCCGCCGCCAGCCCGCCACCGCGACCTCAGTCGGCGAGCCGCAATTCGAGCAGAAGCAGTGACGCGCATGCCAGTTCATGAGCGCCTTGGCCGCAGCCAGCATCGCAGTCTGGTCTTGCGGCACGAGGCCGCCCATCGCGATCGAACGCAGGTCGACGAGCTTCAGGTCCTCGCGACCCGGCACGACCAAAATCCGCCGATCGAGAAAGCCGTCGCTCGTGTCCGCGCGCAGTTCGACAGCCTCATCAGGCAGAAGAGCGATGAAGATTGGCGCGCCATTGGGGTTGAGGCCCAGGAACGCTTCGACTTGCGCCCCGCCAAGCGCCGCGATCTCGCTCATCGGAAAGAGCGGATCGAGTCCGTTCTCGGTATTCCGCGATAAAGGCATCTCGCGAGCGATCAGGAGCGCGCGCGCATCCTCACGGGCCCGAAGGCTGGCGACCTCGACCGGGTCCTCGCGCCGATAAGACCCACGATCAAACCAGTCGACGACGTAGCCTAGGCCTTCAAGAGCCGCCAAAGCTGATCTCCTTCAGCGACATCGAGCCGGGATTGGATGCAGCGCAATTCGAAGCGCGGCGAGGATTGCCGCTCAACGATAGCGCGCCTTGAGGCTCGACACGCGTTCGGAATCGTAGTCGATGATGCAGCGCAGGCGCGGATCGCCCGCTTTCGCGTCCATGCCCGATTCGAATGGCGCAACGTCCTGGCATTCCGAATCGCGCCACGCAACCCATTGCGCCTGCGCGTCATTGAGCGAGCGGCGCCAACGCCCCTTCTGCGAGGATAGCAGGCCTGGGCGCGCGTCAATGGATTTGATCGCCGCATCGACGGCCACCGCCAGCTCCCTGTCGGCCTTGTCGGCGCTGGTTCTCAGGCAGTCGGAAAGCTCGCGGGCGCCAATTTTTGCGGCGTCGCAGGCGGCCTGCGAGGGATGCGCATCCTCGGCATGAGCCAGCGGGCTGAAGGCGATCGCGGCGGCTAGAAAGACAAGGGGTCGCATGATCACCTTGATCACCCAGAGAGACAGGAAAGAGCGCGTCACTAGCCCGCCGCCGCGCGTGCGGGGCGGCTCAGATAATCCCCGATGCGCTCGAGCGCGCGCTCGATATTTTCGAGCGAGTTGGCGTAGGAGAGCCGCAGGTACCCCTCGCCATGGACGCCGAAGTCCGGACCGCCGATCGTGGCCACACCCGCGTCCTGCAGGAGCGCCGAGGCGAGGGGCTTGGCCTTCCACCCAGTGCGGGAAACATTGGGAAAAGCGTAGAACGCTCCCTTGGGCGTCACGGCGCTGACGCCGGGCAGTCGATTGAGGCCGGCCGTGACCGCCTTGCGCCGGCGATCGAATTCCGCCCGCATCGTTGCGACCGAATCCTGAGGTCCTTTGAGCGCCGCGATCCCGGCGAACTGCGCCGACGAGTTGACGCAGGAATAGGAGTTGACGGCGAGCTTGCGCGCAACGTCGCGCCAGGCCTTGGGCCAGACGGAATAGCCCAGCCGCCAGCCGGTCATCGCGTAGGTCTTCGACCAGCCGTCGAGCAGGATGAGACGGTCCCGAATCTCCGGATAGGCGAGCAGCGTCTGATGCGCGAGGCCGTCATAGGTGAGCTGGCCATAAATCTCGTCGGACATGATGGCGGCGTTTGGAAAGCGCGCGAGGCCGGCGACCAGCTTGTCGATCTCGATTTTCGGCGTGACGCCGCCGGTCGGGTTGGCGGGCGAATTGAGGATGATGAGCCGCGTCTCCGGCGTCATCAGCGCCAGCGTCTCTTCCGCCGAGAAGGCGAAGCCGTTTTCCTCCCGCATGGGGATCGGGATCGGGCGCGCGCCCGTGAACTCGATCATCGAGCGATAGATGGGAAAGCCCGGATCGGGATAGACGATGTCGACCCCTTTTTCGCCGAACATCTCGATCGCCATGAACATCGTCACCTTGCCGCCGGGGACGATCATGATGAGATCGGGGGACACATCGGCCCCGAGGCGGCGATGCAGGTCTTCCGCCACCGCCTCGCGCAACGGCGCGATCCCCGTTGCGTCGGTATAGCCGTGCTCGCCGTCGCGCAAAGCTTTGACCGCCGCCTCGACGATATGGGACGGCGTTTTGAAATCGGGCTGGCCGATGCCGAGATTGATGATGTCGCGCCCCTGGCGCTGCAAGTCCGCCGCCCTCGCGAGCACGGCGAAGGCGTTTTCCTCGCCGATGCGCTCAAAGGCGGCCTTGATGGCGGTCACTGCTTTTCCTGTCTCCGGGGGTGGGGCTCCTTTTGGCAAAGCCGGGCCCGGGGAGCAAGGGCTTAGGCGGTTGATCCCGGCCCACCTTGAAGTCTCATGATTTGTCGTGACATGTCATGATCTCGCAAAGCGAAAGGACGCGTCATGCCGGCACGGTCTCGCGAAAAATTTGAAACTCAGGTGAATCCTGAAATTCTGTCAGCTGTCAAAGCGATCGCGCAAAGCGAAGGGCGAGAACTTCCGGCATTGGTCGACGAGGCGCTCGCCGATCTGATTGAAAAGAGGACACAAGGGCGTCCCCGCGCTCATGTCATGACCGCCTACCAGACAAGCCACGAGACGTTCGCGCCGCTTTACAAGAAACTGGCTGAATGACGGATTACGTCACCGTCGCAAAACCGTCGTAGAACCGTAAATGCCGAAACTGCTGCTCGCGCGCCGCAACTAGGATAGAATCTTGAAGCTCACCTCCATGTCACGGCCCCGCCTATTGCGAAACTCCGAACGTGCTTCAGCTAACAATCGCGCCAGGAGCGCAATCTCGCGACGCTCGTCGTCGGGCAGCTTTCCCGTTCCTGAAACACGAACCTCATATGGCGGCTGGGCAGCGGCGTCTCCGCCCCAGATCATCGTGTCAATTACGGCATTCAAATTACGAGCATGGTTTTTCGCGGCTCCAATGGAGGCTAGAAGCGCGCCATAGAAGTCACCCGCCGTCCTCCAGTCCTGACCGTCGAGATTTATGATTCGCATTGGAAGACCATGACGTGATGAGCGCGTCGATAGTCCAGAACGGCGCGGATCGCTTCCTCGGCGTTCAGGAGCGCCTCCCGCTCTGTGTCGCCCTCCGTCACCACTTCCGGCAGAGCCGGAACAAGCACTGTAACGCCGCCGTCAGGCTGCGACTCCAGGATGACTGAAAAACTGTAGCTCATGGCCATGTGCTGATTGGAGTCGCGTCGCGAGGCGCATCAATAGCAGAATGACGCGCCTTCACCCCAGCGCCTTTTCCATCACCCGGCGCAACCGCGCGCCGAAGGCCGCCGGGTCCTCGACGCTCGCGCCCTCCATGAGCCGCGCCTCATCGAGCACCAGCCACGCCGCATCCTCGATCAGCGGCTTGTCCGCGCCTTGCCTGAAGCGCCCGGCGAGCGCAAGGGTCAGAGGGTGCGTGGGGTTGAGCTCGAGAATCGGCTTCGCGCGATCGCCGATCCGCCCATGCGCGGCGAGCATCTTTTCGAGCTGCCGGTCGGGGCCAAAATCGGGCGCGATCAGACAGGCGACGCTGTCGGTCAGGCGGTCCGACGCGCGAACCTCGGCGACCTCGTCCCCCAGCGTCTGCTTGAAGAAGGCGAACAGCGTCGCCACGTCGCCGGACGCTTCGGCGGGAGCATTCGCCCCCTCGGCGAGGGCGATCGACTTGATGTCGGCCGCGCCCTGGCTCACTGACTTGAACGGCTTGCCGTCGAATCCCGCAGCCGTCGAGACCCAGAAAGCGTCGACCGGGTCCGCGAGCAGCAGCACTTCGACGCCGCGCGCTTTGAACCCCTCGAGCTGGGGGCTGGTCGCCAGGCGTTTGGCGTCGTCGCCGGTGAGATAATAGATCGCGGTCTGGTTCTCGCGTAAGCCGGCGACATATTGCGCCAGCGTCCGATCGCCGGCCGGGTTGGTAGTGGTGACGAACCGGGCGATCTTGAACACGCCGTCGCGGCGCTCGGGGTCCTCGTATAGCCCTTCCTTGATGACCGAGCCGAAATGCTCCCAGACCTTGGCGAACTTCTCGGGCTCGCTTTCCGCAAGCTTGCCGAGCTCCTGCACCACGCGGTTGGTTACGCCCTTGCGGATCGCCGCGAACACATCGCTCTTCTGGATCAGCTCGCGCGAGACATTGAGCGGCAGATCGGCGCTGTCGACCACGAGGCGCATGAAACGCAGCCAGCCGGGAAGGATGTCAGCGTCTTCAGTGATCAGCACGCGGCGCACATAGAGCTTGTTGCGCCCTTTGCGCGACGGGTCGAACAGGTCGAACGGACGCGAGCCCGGAATGAAGGCGAGCACGGTATATTCGTGCCGGCCCTCGGCGCGCCAATGCAGGGTCAGCGCCGGCTCGTCGAACTGGCCGGAAAGGCCGCGATAGAACTCCGTGTATTCCTCGGCCGTCACCTCGGATTTCGGCTTGGCCCAGATCGCCGCGCCGTCGGCGATGCGGCGCTTTTCGGCCCCGAGCTTCTCGATCAGATCGATCGGAACCGCGACCGCGCCGGAATGGTCGCGGATGATACGCTCGAGGGTGCGGGGCTGTAGGAATTCCTGCGAGGAATCGTTCAGATGAAGGGTGACGCTGGTTCCACGCTTCGGCGCGTTTTCGAGCGGCAGCGGCGCGATGGTGAAGGCGCCCTTGCCGTCCGACGACCAGCTCCAGGCTTCGTCAGTCCCGGCGCGGCGGGTATGGACGACGACCTCGTCCGCGACCATGAACGACGAATAGAAGCCAATGCCGAATTGGCCGATGAGCGAGGAGGCTTCCTTGCTCGCCTCTTCCGCCGCGAGCTTGTCGAGGAAGGCCTTGGTGCCGGAGCGGGCGATGGTGCCAAGCCCTTGCGTCAGGTCTTCGCGGGTCATGCCAATGCCATTGTCCGAGAAGGTGAGCGTCTTGGCGTCGGGATTGATCGTGATCTCGATCGCGAACGGCGCGCCGTCCTCGATCAGTTCAGGCCTGGCGATCGATTCGTAGCGGAGCTTCTCGCAGGCGTCGGCCGCATTGGAGACGAGCTCGCGGACGAAAATCTCCCGGTCGGAATAGACCGAATGGACCATGAGGTGCAGCAGGCGCGAAACGTCGGCCTCGAAGCTCTGCGTGCTGGCGGCTTCGCTGGTCGGGGTCTGGGCGTCGGCGGTCAAGGGAAGCCTCTTGAAGAATGTTGGACGTGGAATTCCGGCCGAAAAGGCGCGGCGGAGCGGATATCGGGGCGCGGACGCGTCGATGCAAGCCCGAAATCAGGGCCATTGCCGGCGGAATCATGAGGGCGGCGACCCTGACGTCATCTCGCGCACCCGCCGGTCATAGTCGTCCGCGAGCGCTCGCAGCGCGGCCGCGCCGTCTCCGGCGTAGGAGGGCCCGTGCATGAGGGCGAGCGTGCGGGGGGCAAGCGACGCGAGGCCGCGGATCGTGGCTCCCATGGCCGGATTGAGGCTCGAATAGCGGAACAGGTCCTCCGTTGCGACCGCGGGACCGACGACGTCCCCCGAAGTCAGGGCGGGCCCGTCGCCGAGCTGGGTGAAAAGGTCGCCGCAGAGCAGCGCCCCCGTGCTCTCCTCGTAGAGGACGCCAGCGTCCCATCCGTGCGGGATGTGCGGCGTATCGATATAGCGGACCCGCTTTCCGCGGCCGAGGTCGACGACTTCGTTATTGGCCAGAATTCGCGGCGTCCGGTCGGCCATGTCATTGAGGGAGACGAGGGTGCCGGTCTGCCCATGCATGACCTCGGCGTGAGGGGCGGCGGCGAGCCATTCGTTCATCGCGCCGCACTCGTCGGCCTCGTAATGGCCAAAGCAGATCCACCGCAGCTTCTGGACCGAAAGGACCTTCTCAACCGCCGTGCGAACGACCGGAAACATGCGCCTGAGCCCGGTGTGAAAGAGCAGCGGCTCGTCGCCGAGGACAAGGAAGTGGTTGAACGTGAACCCCGCGGGCGGCGCGATATCCGGCACATAGGCCGAGATGCGATAGACGCCATCCGCGATCTCGTCGACCTTGGCTTCCATTTCACCCTCCCTTTGATCCGCTCTTCCGTCAGAGCTTCAAGGCCCTGCGTCAGGCCTCCTCTACGCGATTTTCGTTGGGCGCGCTTTTCGCGTGCCGCCGCCAATTCGACGGCTGATGCGCGCGCGGCTTGCCCCTGAGCCAAATCCAGTCGGCCCGTTCGATCCTTATCTTGGGCGGGTGCGCCGGCATCGCGTCCACACCGGGCAACCAATGACGGATTGCCAATCAGGGGCCGCAGAAAGATCGACCTCGAGCGTGCCTGGCGATATGAATACCCCAACTCGAGGGTTTTTGTGGAAATGAGCGAAGGCGATTTCAAACTTGAACTCGAGAACGCCACCTTGCGGAGGCTTCTTGAGCTCGCCGCGACCGACGCTGCAAGGCGCGATAGCGCCGAAAAACTACAGCGGCTCATATTGGAAGAATTGCACCACAGGGTGAAAAACACCTTGGCTATCGTGCAATCCATAACCAACCAAAGTGTGCGCACCGCCGTTGATCTGCCGCACGCTGGCGAGGCGATCTCGGCGCGGTTGGGGGCATTAGGTCGGGTCCACGACCTGCTTCTACGGACGAGCTGGGCGGGCGCGATGCTGCCTGAATTGCTGAAAACGGCGATTGAGCCTTTTGAAACACTGGGTCGCGAGCAATTCCGAATCCAACCCACGCCGATCCGAATCAATCCCGCTGCAGCGCTTCCCTTCGTTATGACGATCAATGAATTGTGCACGAATGCGAGCAAACACGGGGCGCTGACAGTCCCCAACGGACGCGTGAACATTGCGACGGAAGTCAATGAGCGCGTCGGTACATTTCATTTCAAATGGAGCGAAAAGGGAGGGCCTCTCGTCGGAGCGCCGTCGCGCCGAAGCTTCGGGTTGTTTCTCATCGAAAAAGGCTTCGCCGAGCAATTCTCGGGCTCGACGCGAATGCAATTCAAGCCAAGCGGCGTGGTCTGCGAGATCGACGTCCCGCTGGCCGCAATTCAACAACCAATTACGAACTAGGACGATGGCCGGAGTCGACGTGACCCGGTCATGCCAATTGCGAAGCTGATGGCGGGCGCCCGCCTTATTGGCGCGCCATGGCGATGCGGATGGCGTCCTCCGGCGAGACGAGGTGGTCCGAGCTCTCGGCGGCGTCGGCGATCGCGAGCTGGACGCCCTTCACTCGGCCGTTGAAGGCGTTGCCCCGCGACCCGTAATCCGGGGAAACAGGGGCGCCGCTATCCTCGCCGACATCGCAACCATCATCGGCGGAGAAGACCATCGCCTGAATCATCGGTGTGGCGTCCTCGCCAAAGTCTCCTGCCTGAGCGCAAGCGCCAGTTCGCCCAGCCATCGCTCCAACCCGTAGGCCTCGACGGCCTCGAAGTCCTGACCGTCCACGCCCGGTGCGCCCTTGTTGGAGCGGCACTGGGCATAGGCGTGCGCCAGAATGTCCTCGCGGCCGATCTTGTCGTAGAGGGCGTAGAAGCGGGGTTCTGCCTTCGCTTTCGCGTGCAACGCCGTCTGCAGTTTCTGAACGCTGTTCGGAGCTGATAGCTCGCCCAATCTCCAGGTCCTTCACTACGTCTTGCGTCTATCTTGACCGGAGGCCCCTTCCCTCCCCCGGCGCTATCCGGCTTCAGCGGTATTGCGAGCCTCTCCGCCACCCTATGAGCGCCCAGCCGGTCCCTCGCGGGCGTCTGGTTGGTCATCCCTGACCACGCTCGGGGGCTTCCCCGTGTTGCAGCCAACGCCCTTCAAGTTCGCGAAGCCCGTGACAGTTCGCGCACTAAAGACGACCGCACTGACAAGCGCCGCCAACAGCCAGAACGCAACTGGAAGCCCCGCCGATTTTGCGACGAGGCCGATCGCCGCTGGACCAACCAGAACGCCCGCGTAGCCTGCAGTCGTGATTGCCGCGACGGCTGGGCCGGCCGGCATCGCCCGCTGCGCGCCAGCGCCACGGAACAGCACCGGCACGATGTTCGAAGCTCCCAGGCCAATCAGCAGAAACCCGCTCATGGCGAGCGAAGCGATCGACGCGGAAAGCACGAGCGCGAAGCCCGCCATGGTAGCGAGGCCGCCCCAAAACAACACGGCCCGGTCGCCGACGCGCGCCGTGACGAAATCGCCGCTAAGCCGTCCCACGGTCATTGCGATTGCGAACATCGAGTAGCCAAGTCCTCCTCGCGCCTCGCTTACGAGCCCTTTCCCGCTGGCGAGCAAGGCGCTCCAGTCGAGAATCGCGCCTTCGACAAGGAACATCACGAAGGCCAAGGCCGCGAGCAGGAGAACGATCCCGTGTGGCGCGACAATCAGAGGCGTCTTCTCCGAATGCGAGGCGCGCAACAAACGAGGAGCTGCAAGAGTCATCGCGATCGCCATCAGCACGGACGCAAACAAGGTGCTCGCCGGCGGGCCTATTCTCGAAGACAGGAGAAAGGTCATCATGGTCGCGCCTGCGAAACCGCCGACGCTGAAGAGGGCATGGAAGCCGGACATAAGCGGCTGACGCGCGGCGCGCTCGACCTCGACCCCATGAATATTAATCGCGACATCGAGGGAGCCCAGCGCCGCGCCAAACGCGAAGAGCATCAACCCGAGCGACAGCGGCGATCCGGCCACAACGAGCGACGGCAGCAGGACGGCAAGGCCGAATCCGCCTGCCAGGATGATGGGTCGACTGCCGTATCTGGCGCTGAGGACGCCGGTCAAAACCATCGCCGCGATGGACCCCGCCCCGAGACAGAGCAGCAGCAGCCCCAATACGCCGTCGTCAACCTGAAGCCGCGCCTTCACGAAGGGAACGAGCGGCGCCCAGGAGGCGACGCCAAACCCCGCCACCAGAAAGGCGAGCCGCGTCCCAAGCCGTGTTTCCGGCCTATCCGCAGTCACCAAGACCGAAACTCCTGGCGTTGGCGTTCCTGCCTCGACGGTCATGCGGGTCGGTCGGCTATCAGGATCTCGCAGCCCGCCGCAGCGAATTTGTCGAGCGCGTCCGTATCAGTATCGTGCTCGACAACAAGCACGTCGATGTCCTTCAATTCGGCGACGCGATGCGGCGCCTTCGCGGCGAGTTTCTCGCTGGTAGCGAGGACGAGATGCTTCCCGCTCGCCGCCAATAGCGCGCGTTTGAAAGCGGCGTCGGAGAAATCGTAGGCGCTAAGACCAGTCGCGAAGGAAACCGCGCAGGCCCCAAGCACCCCAAGATCGATGTTCATCTGCATAAGGCTCAGCGTCGCCGACGCGTCCACGCAGCCGCCGACGCCGTAATTGACTGCGCCGCCGACCATGATGAGGCGCAGATCGGACCGCCGCAGGGCGGCGGCGGCGATGTCGATCGAATTCGTCGCGATCGTCAGTTCGAAGTCCTCGGGCAGGCAGGAGACGAGCGCCAAATTGGTGCTGCCGCCGTCGAGGAATACGAACTGTCCCGGCTTTACGACCGAAACCGCCCTGCGAGCGAGGGCCTGTTTGCGGTCCCGAGCTTCTTCCATACGCGCCGCCATCGGCTCCGTCGCCTTCGACAGCGGCAGCGCGCCGCCGTAGACACGCCGACATCGACCCTCCGCTGCAAGGGCGCGCAGGTCTCGGCGGATAGCGTCCTCTGAGACCTTGAACTCCAGCGCCAGCGCGACCGCTGCGACGGATTGGCCCTGGGCCAAACGGCCCAGGATGACATCTCGCCGGGCGAGCGGCGATTCGAGCGTCATACGAACACCTCGCATAAACGAGAACAAACGTGCATATAAATGTGCATGATCAAGAAGTCAACCGGGAATGATGCATATCAATCTGTCGCCTGATCGCGAATGCTTGCTGCTTTGAGCACCCGTAGCGCCTCTGTCCGCTTTTGGAGACAATTCGCCCGCATCGCGGTTCATCGGGAAGACAGCGACGGGTCGATTTGAACTCGTTCGCCAAGCCCTTAGCTAATGGCCGCTATTTGCGCGGAGCTGCCGGCCAGGCCGACGTGAGCCGGATGATGCTTGGCGGGACGTCAGCGCTTGGATTTGGTCGGGCGGAGACAATGCACGGTGGCAATGCGCAAACGGCGGACATTCCCGACGGCGTATCGGGCCAGGTCACCCAAAAACCGCGATCTCGCCCTGGCTTGGGGTGGCCTCGTCCGACCCGAACGCTTTCAATACGGCCAGGCTTGCAATACGGCCAGGCTTGCCCCACCCCCTGGCGCATTGTTTTCCGAATCCTATTAAGACGATACGGTCATACCAACGATCTTGCTGCAGAGCCGTGCGAGTGCGCCTTTCAATGACACCCATCTGAGTGGGGACCCTTGCGAATATTCGGCGACGTGGACCCGGGGTCGAAGACATTTGCGAAGACGTTTTCCAAGGGTGTTCGACTTTTAGCGCCGGAGGAGACGCTGGCGCGAATATTGCCGTTCAAGTCCAGTTTTGGCGTTACTCGGATCGCTAATCTGACGGGACTGGACCGAACGGGAATACCGGTCGTGATGGTGTGCCGGCCGAACGCACGATCGACCGCCGTATTTCATGGCAAGGGGATCAGCCTCGCGGCGGCCAAGGCGTCCGGTCTGATGGAAGCGTTGGAGACGTGGCACGCCGAACACGTTCAATTGCCGATCCGTTTTGCGAGCTACGCTGAACTGGGCAGGGAAGCGAAAATCGCTGACGTTGATCTTTTGCCGCGGATACCCGACGGCCGCTTCAACGCCGATGCGCCTATGTTGTGGGTGGAAGGGCGTAACTTGATCGACAACCAGTCCGTTTGGGTCCCCTTCGAGCTGGTTCACGCCCATTCGACCATCGATGGACCGCCGGTGAGTGGCTTTTTCTCCGGGAGCACGAACGGTCTTGCGTCCGGCAACCACATTCTGGAGGCGACGAGCCATGCGTTGTGCGAGCTGATCGAGCGCGACGCGACGGCGCTTTGGCGACAGAGTTCCGCGACCGAGCAGGCTCGAAGGCGTGTTAATCTCGCAACCGTCGACGATGTGGAATGTCGTTCGGTGCTGGACCGCTTCGCCTGGGCGCAAATCGACCTTGCTGTATGGGACGTCACAACCGACGTCGGCGTGCCTGCGTTCCAATGCTTTGCGGCGGATCGTACCGGCGAGATCGGCCACGTCGGCGTGGGCGCGGGATGTCATCCCACCCGGAAAATCGCCTTGCTCCGCGCGACCACCGAAGCGGCCCAGGTCCGCACCACCTACATTGTCGGTTCGCGTGAGGACATCCGGCACTCCGACTATCGCTTGGAGACCCTCGCCGCGAAGAGCGAGCGAGCGCGAGCCATGATGCAGTCCGTCGAGCGGCCGCGCGATTTCGCATCGGTTGAAGGCTTTGAGTTCGAATCGGTCGAAGCGCAGGTCGCTTGGATTGTTGAACAGCTGGTTGCAACAGGAATTCGGCAGGCCATTGCTGTCGATCTGACGCGGAGCGAGTTTGGCGTTCCGGTCGTGCGCGTTGTCGCACCTGGGCTCGAGGGTTTCGATCACTTCCCCGCGTACTACGCGCCAGGCCCGCGCGCGCGGGCCCTGCTAGAGCGGCGCACATGACCATCGTCGTCTTCGTCGGCCCCACGCTGTCTCGCGAGGATATTGCCGCCTGCGGGGATACGGTCTGCCTGCCGCCAGTCGCCCAGGGCGACGTTTATCGCGCCGCGCAAAGGCGACCACTGGCGATTGGAATCATCGACGGATATTTCTCCGGCGCCCCGTCGGTCTGGCACAAGGAGATCTTGTGGGCGATGTCGCGAGGCATTCTCGTCTTTGGCAGCGCGAGTATGGGCGCGCTGCGCGCTGCTGAGCTGCACGCTTTCGGCATGCGTGGGGTCGGTCGCATCTTCGAGGCCTTCCGCGATGGCGAGCTCGAAGATGACGATGAGGTGGCCGTCGTCCATGGCCCGGCAGAACTCGGCCACATTCCGGTTTCCGAGGCGATGGTCAATATTCGCGCCACGTTGGCTCGCGCCGAGACTGAAGGGGTTCTATCCAAGAGTTCGCGTGGCGTATTGGAAGCCTTCGGCAAATCGATGTTCTTCCCGCAACGGAATTGGCAGGCGTTGCTGGAGGGCGCAGCGACGCTTGGCGTCGCCGAATCGGAACAAGCCGCGTTGAGCGCGTGGTTGACCAACGGGAGAGTCGATCAGAAGCGCGCGGACGCTCTCGAGATGCTGGCGGCGATGAGGGAGGCGCCACTCGGCTCGAACGAGACGCATCCGAAATTCAATTTTGAATGGACGTATTTCTGGGACGAATTCGTGCGCCGATTTGAGGCCGGCCACGAGAATCCCGGCGCTTCCCCGCAACAGTTCGTCATCGAGGAGCTGCGGCTCGAAGGTCCAGAGGCCTATGCGCGCGTCGAGGCCATGGCCCTGTTGCGCAGGGTCGCCGTGTCCGGCGCAGCTCCGGTGACGCCGTCGCCGGCCCCCGATAGTTTGCGGACAACCCTGACGGATATCCGCGCCAGGCTCGGGCTGTTCACTCGCGCCGACCTGGATCGCTGGATGGCGCGCAACGACCTCGACGTGGTTTCGATGGAACGGCTGATCGCAGACCAAGCTGGTTTTGCGATTCTGCGCGATCGGTCGAGCGCCGCG
Source organism: uncultured Alphaproteobacteria bacterium (assembly GCA_963833955.1). GTDB lineage: Bacteria > Pseudomonadota > Alphaproteobacteria > Rhizobiales > Beijerinckiaceae > Roseiarcus. The sequence goes on from CAWHZY010000002.1 coordinate 137,737, forward strand.
CTCGAGCCTCACATCCTCAACGAGCTGCGCCTGAGCGGCGCCTATGAGCGGCTGGTTGAACGGGCGCGCAGGAAAAGCGACGCGCTTTCCGGAAGGGCTGGGGCGCCATCAGCTTCGCAAACTTTGGCGCTGCGGCTTTGGTATTTCGAGCATCGCCTTCGACGGCCTCTTCCCGATGACGTCGAGGACTTTGCCCGCCGACTTGGCTTTGCGGACGTCGCAGACTTCGATGCGGCGCTGCTTCGAGAGCGTCTCTATCTCAGCGAGCAGGAGGCCGATCAAAGCGCTTGACGTCAGCGACGATTTGTTCTTTTTTAACCGTATTATTTGGAAGTATATTTTCGGGGCTGCGAAAATGGCCTGCTGCGAGGGGGGCGTAAGGTTCCGGCTCTACCCGAAGCCGCCATACGTGCATCCCGAGTGGCCCGCGGAAATCGTCTGCGTTTCGGAGCCGCCGGGCGCCATCGGGCCCGGCCCGTCCGATGCGCGCATGCATCTCGTCAGGCCGATCGGCAAGCGTTTTGCCTATGGGGTAAATCCCGGACCCTTAGGCACCCCCCATCTTGATTTTCCGCCTTGGAAAGGGCCGGTGTTCCGGCCGGTCTTTCCGGACCTCGAGGGTCATTTCGATCATCTCATTCCTGGAACGCCGGAATTCGCCGAAGCGCACGTGTTCGGCACGGTGCGTTTCGTGCTGGACATCTGGGAACGCTACTTCGGCCGGCGGATCGAATGGCATTTCGCCGCGGACTACCGTCGGCTCGAGATCGCCATCCTGCCGGGGCTCAACAATGCCTATGCCGGCTATGGCTTCATGGAGATCGGCGCGCATCGGTTTCCCAACGGAAGCCATGCGCCATATGCGCTGAATTTTGACGTCATCGCGCACGAACTCGGCCATCTCATCCTCTATTCGACGGTCGGTCTGCCGACCTCGGCGACCCGGCAGGGAGAGTACTTCGGTTTTCAGGAGTTGGGGGCCGACACGACGGCGCTGATCGCCGGTTTGCATTTCGACTCCCTGTTGGCGCGCCTTCTGGCGGAGACGCACGGCAACCTTTACACCTACAACGAGCTCGACCGCTTCGCCGAGCTTTCGCCGGACGATCAGATCCGGCTCGCCAGCAACGATGTGAGGATGTCAGCATTTGCGGCGGGCTGGGTGGACGAGCATGCGCTTTCGCAACCGCTGACCGGCGCCGTCTTCGACATCCTGGTCGACATTTTTCAGGAAATGCTGGTCGACCGCGGGCTGATCCCGAGGGAAGTCGCCGAGGCGACGCGGCTTATACGCAACAGCCCCGAAAACGCCCCCGCGCTTCAACCTGTGTTCGACGCCGCCTTTGCCGATCGGTATGAGGAGTTTCGCACCGTGCTGGTCGAGGCGCGCGACACCATGGGCTTCATGCTCTCCGAGACGTGGAAGCGGCTGAAGGCGGATTATTTCACCTATCGCGATGTCGCCGAGACAATGATCGAAATTGAGGCGGCGATGACTGGCGGGCGTTACCGGCGCGCGATGGTCGAAAGCTTCGCCTGGCGGGAGATTGGCCGGGTCAGCGCCGGCCCGCGGCTCGCGCCTCCGGGTCTGAGCAGTCACTCCCACTCGGCTCGGACAGTCGCGCCGAAGGTTCAGGACCAATTGCCCCGCATGAGCTATCGGGAGCGCGCGCTGATGGCCGGGATTACTTCGTGAGATTACGTACGCTACGCGACTTGGAGGAGAGGAAAATGCCTGAGTCACTAATGTCGCCCACGAGCATAAAGTTGTTTGGCCGCATTGTTCACGGGATCAAGCTGGACGCCGCGCCTGTTGCGCCTGGGCTTGGGGCCAACAATTTTTTACTTCATCAATTGTCGACTAAGCCTCTACCGCATTTAGCCAGAATTTACGCATTTAGTTATGAGGGCGCATTTTATGAAATACCAAAACCGCCGATCTTTGTTGTTCATGGGGAGGGGATACCAGTAGGGAACTGGGACATTCCCTCTACTATGGATCAAACGGGCGTCGCGGGGAGGGACTGGGATTTCTCGGGCAATCATCCTCAGCCTCACCCAGGTCCGGCCGCTCGTGTTGCCGGTGCTGGTCAACCTCCTGCTCCTCCTGCTGCCGCTCCTCCCCCTAACGATATTCACTACTGGGAATACGAAAAGGGCGACTTCTCCTTGCGCTTGGATGTGGATGCGGGACCGTTCGAGCAAATCCTGCTTCAGATGGCGCTGCGTGGCGGCGGCGGGGTGAGCGGCGCCGGCGTGAGCGGCGCCGGGGTCAGCGGGGCCGGAGTGAGCGGCGCGGGCGTCAGCGGAGCCGGGGTCAGCGGCGCAGGAGTGAGTGGGGCAGGCGTCAGTGGAGCAGGCGTGCGGCGCTGAAGCCGCGCAGCCGGCGATCCGAATAGCCGGACGGCCTTGGGATCAGTTCCCGTCGTCAGGCGCAGAGCGGTCTTTTTACGACGTCCTGGGCTTCGAGCGGCCTGGCGCCCGCCAGATCATCTGCTCCTTGTCCGGGTCCTTTCCCGTGCTCTCGAACCCCAGCTTCACATAAAGACGCCTGGCGGGGTTGCCGTGCATCACGTCGAGCGTCACTGGCCGGTCGCTGTCGGCGCCGCGCTTCAGCTCTGCGCCGATCAACATCGATCCGATCCCGCGTCCGCGGAAGCCGTCGATCAGGTGAATCTGACGCAGGTACAGCCGGTCGGGGAAGTCGACCATCTGAATGAAACCGACAACCCGACCGTCCACGCTGATAATTTGCGTCTGTCCCTGCTTGTATCCCTCACGAAAGAGGGCGGCGAAGCGGTCCTCGTCCCATCGGCCGATCTTGGTGAGATGCTCCTTCGCACCCTCGAGATAGAGGGCGAGCGCGAACGAATAGTCGCTCTGCTCCGCTGGCCGCAGGCCAAAATCGCTATGCGTTTGATCGCTCGTCGCTGTCGCCGCGGCGCCAGCTCGGGCGCGAACCTCCCCCCCGGATCTGGCCAAGTGCGCCTCCCCCGAAGATGATCCATTTTGCTATGCAGCGTAAGTAGTATAATGTGCTAGCACAAAAACTCCAACTGTTCGGCGGCGCAGATGGAAGCGGTGGGGCCTAGAGCCTCGCGGGAACGACCCGCACAATCAACCAAACTCGCGGCTATCATGTTCGCGGACATGGTAGGCTATAGCAAGCACATAGAGAAGGATGAATCAGCGAACGCAAGTAACGCCGAGCGGTCGATTGAGCTTTTCAAGGGAGTGATCGGCGACTACGGGGGCCGTATCGCCAATATTGCCGGCGACGGAATCCTCGCCTTGTTCGACAGCGCCGACGGGGCGCTCCAATTCGCGATCCAAATTCAGACCGAGTTTCGCGACCAATCGGTGTGGGATGACGGCGACCCAATTCAGTTTCGTATTGGTCTTAATCTCGGCCAAGTCTCTCCCGATGCAACGAACTTTCATGTCCATAGTGTCAATGTGGCCGCGCGGGTCCAGGCCCTAGCCGAACCGAACTCGATCTTTGTCACCGCGGCGATCCGCGAGGCGCTCCGCGATGTGCCGGGGATCACGCTGCGTTCGCTCGGCCAGCCAAGTCTGAAAAATATTTCGGAGCCGATCGAGGTCTTTGTCGTCGAGCAATCGAGCGCCTCGTCGCCTCAGATCGTCCCATTCCCGCGCCCAGCTCCAAAGGCTGAGGTTGCACGAAATCCCGCAATCGCGGTGCTTGCGCTTTCCAATCAGTCGGGTGATCCGCGCAACGACCATCTTTGCGAGGGCATCTCCGAGGATATCATCGCCAACCTGACCCGATTTCGCAATCTCAACGTCATTGCGCGACATTCGTCGTTTCTGTTCAACCTGCGGAACAATCCCTTAGAGGAGGTGCAGCGTAAGTTAGGCGTGCGCTATGTCCTGGGCGGCGGTCTCCGCAGGGCCGACAAGCGTGTCCGCATCGCCGTCCAATTGACAGACGCGGTTTCCGAAAGCGTGCTCTGGTCTGATCGTTTCAACGTCGAAGTTGAAGAATTGTTTGATGTCCAAGACGAGATCGCTGGCGCGGTCGCCGCGCGTCTCTCAGTCCAGATCGACTTTGCCGAACGGCGTCAGGAATCGCCCTATCCCCGTGACATGCGCGCCTATGGCCTGCTGGTCCGCGGCCAGCACTTAATGCTTCAGTTTACCAAGGAAGCCAACGCGCACGCGCGTCGGCTTTTCGATGAAGCAATCGAACTCGCGCCCGAATACAGCCGCGCTTACAGCGCCATTTCTCGCACACACAATCTCGACTGGCGCTATTCGTGGTCCGCGGCCCCCGATAAATCGCTCGAAATCGCAATCGATTTCGCCCGACGCGCCAAACAACTCGACCCGCTCGATGCTCGCGGCTTTGCTGAATTGGGCTACGCCAAGCTCTATCGCAAACAGCTCGAGGAAGCGCTCGTCGACTATGCGCACGCCATGGCGCTCAATCCAAACGATAGCGATATTATTGCGGAATACGCCGACGCGCTCGTCTATGCGGAACAGCCCGCGAAATCGGTTGAGCTTTTGGAAAAGGCGATGCGCCTCAACCCCCTCTACCCCGATTGGTATCTTTGGTATCTCGCCGACGCTTACGATGCATTGGGACGCTATGAAGACGTCGTCGCGGCTGTCCAGCGTATGCATGATCCGTCCGAGGGGCGACGCCTTCAGGCCATAGGTTATGCTCATCTCGGCATGATGGACGAGGCTAGAGCGGCGGCGCGGGAAGTCATGCGGCGTCAGCCTGGATTCACGATCAGCGAGTGGTGTCAGCGGCCGCCGTTCCGCCGGGGCCCGGTCCTCGAGCGCTACAAGGACGGATTGCGTAAAGCGGGCCTCCCAGAATAGGGATGACGTTCGAACTCGAACGTCTCGCGTCATGATCGGGCGATGAAGCGGAGGAAGAGCGTCCGGCAACCAACGTGACCCGGTCCATCGCTGTTTTCAGCGGCCGTCGTCTCGACTGCTCGGGCTGCGGCGCCTGATGACGGGGGAGCCGTCATGTTCCTCGCGAAATCCCTATCGCGCTGGAAACAACGACTTCCGTTGATTTGGGTCGGCCGTCGGGACACGGCCACCGGTTCGAAGGCCCAGACGAGACCCCATCCCTGTGGACGTCGCCGCCCATCAGAAGGGGACCAGGAAAACAGGCGATCGAGTTCTCATCTTCGTCCGTTCTAGTTGTGGAGCCTCAACAGGTTGTCCTGGTGTTGATTTCCACTGAGAGGTGACCCGGGCGCTACGGGTTTTTCCACCGAGAACTGACCCATGTTCGAACCTTTCCCCTTGGCCTACGCGGGGGGGACGATGGAGTGATCGACATGGAGTTATACCAAGAACTCGTTGATCATGACCTGTAGGGCCAATCGCGCGTAGCGATGGACATGATTTTCCAAGGTTGATCGACGAGTTTGTTCCAAGCCTCACAGCAAGGGTCGACGATATCGTCGAAGGATTTGAAGATCCTGTTCGATAGCCAATTATCCGTAAGCGGCGCTTTGATCGCACCTTCAAGTGCGTTGGCGAGTGGGCGATTGTCTGACGTCGTTTGAGTCGGAAGCGGGTTAGACACGTGCCGGACACTGAGCTTTTGCACAAATCGAAGGGGGAGCCGGTTCGTCGGCTTGAGATCTTCACCGGATCTGGCCGAAGGCGCGCGTGGACGCCGGAGCAAAAGGCGGCGATTCTCGCAGAGAGCTATGAGAGCGGGGACAAAGTCTCGGCTGTTGCAGGGCGATATGGTCTGACGCCGCAGCAACTGTTCGGCTGGCGGCGCGATGCGCAACGGCGAGCTGTCCGTCGCCAAGGCGCCGCCGCGGGCAGCGTGACTTTCGCGCCGGTGATTGTGGAGGCTGCGGCGCCATCTTCGGCAGCCTCCTGCGCAATTCCATGCGGGACGATCGAGATCGCGCTTGGCGCGGCGGTGGTGCGCGTCAGTCCTGGAACCGACGTTGCGACGCTGACGAAGGTGCTGCGGGCGGTGAAGGCCGCGACGTGATTGCGGTTCCCTCTGGCGTTCGGATTCTGGTGGCGACGAAGCCGGTCGACTTCCGGCGCGGCGCCGACAGCCTGGCGGCGCTGGCGAAGGAGGAGCTTCAACGCGATCCGTTCTCCGGGACGATCCTCGTCTTTCGCTCGAAGCGGGGGGACCGGTTGAAGATTTTGGCCTGGGACGGCTCCGGCCTGATTTTGTATTGGAAGCGTCTTGAGGAAGGCGCGTTTCGCTGGCCGCCGATCAGCGACGGCGTCATGCGGCTGTCGGCGTCGCAACTGGCTGCGCTCGTCGATGGGCTGGATTGGTCGCGCCTGCACGCGCGCGACATTCTGGCGCCGGAGACGGCGTCGTGAAGCTTGTGCGAAGCGGCTGATTTCTCTCCACAAGCACGAGCAAATCTGATTCTCTTTCAGGTGTGAGCGCCGCCGCGAATCAGCCCCCGCCCGACATCGACGCGCTTGAGGCGCGGCTGGCTGCGGCGCTCGCGGAGCGGGACGCCGCGATCATCGAGCGCGACGCGGCGCTCAGGCAGAACGATCGCCTCGCGCATCTTCTGCGCCAGCTTCAGCGAATGCAGTTCGGCCGCAAATCCGAGAAGCTCGATCCGGACCAGTTCGCTTTGGCGCTGGAGGACATCGAGCAGGCGGTCGCGGCCAGCGAGGCGGCCGACGACAAGCAGAACAAGGCCGCCGCGGCGGCGCGGGCCGAAAAGCGCCGGGCGAACCGCGGCGCGCTGCCGGCTCATCTTCCGCGCGTTCACGTCACGATCGAGCCCGAGGACCGGAACTGCCCATGCTGCCGATCGCCGATGCATGCGATCGGCGCCGACGTCTCGGAGCGGCTGGACGTGGTCCCGGCGCAGTTCCGGGTGCTGGTGACGCACCGACCCAAATATGCGTGCCGCGCCTGCGAGGAGGCCGTGGTTCAGGCGCCGGCGCCCGAGCGGCTGATCAAGGGCGGCCTGCCGACCGAGGCGATGGTCGCCTCCGTGCTGGTGTCCAAATATGCTTGGCATCTGCCGCTCTATCGTCAGGCCCAGATGCTGGCCGCCCAGGGCCTCGACATCAAGCGCTCGACGCTGGCGTTCTGGGTCGGCTACGCGGCCGCCGAACTCCGGCCGGTCTATGAGCGCCGTCGCGAACTCATCCTGACCTCGGCCAAGATCGCGGTCGACGAGACGAAGGCCCCGGTGCTCGATCCGGGCCGAGGCCGCGTCAAGGAGGGCTACTTCTGGGCGGTCGCCCGCGACGATCGGCCATGGGGCGGCGCGGACCCTCCGGCCATCGCCTTCGCCTATGCACCCGGCCGCGGGGCGATCCACGGCCTGAAGCTGCTCGACAATTATGCGGGCGTCGTTCAGTGCGACGGTTACGCCGCCTACAAGACGATCGCCGCCAAGGCGCCCGATGGCCGGATCACGCTCGCCTTCTGCTGGTCGCATCTGCGACGCCGGTTCTTCGACCACGCCAAGGGCGAAGCGCCGATCGCCCGTGAGGCGCTTGAGAGAATCGCCGCGCTCTACGCGATCGAGAAGACGATCAGGGGCGTAAGCGCCGACGAGCGTCGCCGCGCGCGCCAGGAGCAGAGCAAGCCGCTCGTCATGGCGTTCAGGCCCTGGCTCGAGCATCAGCTGGCGCGCGTCTCGGGCAAGTCCGGGATCGCCGACGAACTTCGTTATGGTCTGAACCATTGGGAAGGGCTCGTCCGCTTCCTCGACGACGGACGCATCGAACTCGACACCAACATTGTCGAGCGCGGCATCCGCCCGATCGTTCTCAATCGCAAGAACGCGCTCTTCGCTGGTCATGACGAGGGGGCCGAAAACTGGGCCTGCGTCGCCTCGCTGATCGAGACGTGCAAGCTCAACGACGTCGAGCCGCAAGCCTACATCGCCGGCGTCCTCGACAAGCTCGTCAATCTCTGGCCCGCATCGCGCATCGACGAACTTCATGCCGTGGGCATGCACCAAAGCCAAAGCCCCCGATCGACTCGCTGCCTGACCCTCGGCGCCTCAAACTCTCTCGTCAACTCCATAGCGCCGTGGGACGTAAGGGCCGCTTACGGATCGAGAGCTTCCGGCCGCCTGCTTTGACTGTGATGAGCTTGGACCCGCTGCTCCGCCTGCGAATTGGGTCCATTTTCTACGCGGATACACGTACACATCCTTTGACGGGAGCAATCGTTGGATCGCGCGGGCGGGCGCATACCCCGCAGCATTGGCAATTCGCCACCGCTGGCGCCCCCGCGTCAAACTCAAAAGCCCGTCGATGGCCGCCTTGGAGGCGATCTGCGCGGCGGCGTCAAGCTTGCGCTCGACCGGCTGCAACGGCCGGCGGATGCTCGGCGTCCGGCCCGGCGCCGGCTTCTCAGACCGCCTATTCCGCAATCGGCGCACAAGTCAAATCATCGGAGGCGCCAGGTCCGCAAGCCGCTCGGGGTCCGCAACTGAACGGCTCACTCTTGTCGCCGCAGCGGTCGGTCCTGTTTTATCAGTCTGTTCTGTGGTTTTACTGGCGCGCCCGAAGAGATTTCGAACTCCTGACCCCCAGATTTGTAGTTTGTCCATAGACCCGTACCGAGACTTTCCGTTTGTACGCCGGGTTGCTACGCCGTCGATTATGCCTTTGTTGTTGATTGCATTTCGGCGGCTCTAGCGTTGGATGGCGAACCAAGGCTTTCAAACTCATGAGCCTGCGAACGCCGTTCTAACACCGTTCTATCGCTATGCCGCAATCCCGACTTTCGTTCTCGGATCGAGCGATCAGCGCTCTACCGCTCGCCGCATCCGGCCAGCAAATCGTCCGAGACGAGGATGTGCCCGGCTTCTTTCTCCTCGTCGGCGCCCGCTCAAAGACCTTCATGATTCAGGGCGATCTTTGGGAGAACGGAAAGCGACGGACCATCCGCGTCAAAGTAGGGCAGGTGGGCAAGATCGCGACGCGAGAGGCACGAGCCAAAGCGAAGGTGCTTCTGGGGTCGATTTCCGACGGGGTGGATCCGCGACCCAAGCCGCAAGAGCCAGTGGGCCCTAGCAGGCTGCTGAAAAGGTCACTGCGTTTGCGCAACCAGGGAGGTAGGCGCGATTTTTTGCGGCCGGATGCGGCTCATTTTTGAGGTTTTGGCCTGCCTTCGGTCATTGTTCCCTTGCTTTTCATGTCGCCGGGCGCACTTCGCCCCTCGGCACCAAGAGCTTGGGCAGGCGGACGATGTTGTAGGGGGCCATGGCGAAGACGAAGACGGCGCGGACCTTGGCGAAGTCGCGCACCTTCACCTGGATGAGACCGCCGACCGTCTTCGTCCAGCCGCATCCTTCCTCGATGCGCTTGCACAGCCGCTGGCTGACGGCGTAGCCGAGGCTTGCCGCGACCTCCGCCGGAACGGCGGTCTTGCGCGCCTTGCCACGCTTGCTCACCGTCCCGTTGATCCGATGTGCGGCGCGATCCCGCGCGCCTTCAGGCCCTCGACGAAGGCCTCGGCGTCGTAGCCCTTGTCGGCGCCGAGGGTTGCGCCCTTGGGCAATCGCTGGCTGAAAGCCGCCGCCGCCTCGCGCTCGGCCGTTCCGGTCGCCAAGGTCGCCTCGGCCGCCGCCACGAGCCTGTTGCGGTTCTCCATCAAGGCGTGGCCGAGATAGGCGAGACGGCTCTCCTGCCCGGCGCCTTTTCGGTAAAGGCGCGCGTCCTGTCGGTCGTCGAAGCGTGCGTCGCGTTCGAGCGCTTGGTCTTGCGGAAGTCGACTTCGCCGTTGCGCCCGGGCTGAGGCGGATCGCCCGGGCCGTTCCCCGGGTCTTCGCCCGAGGGCAGGCTCTTGGGACGGAAGCTCTTCTTCGACGCCCAAGCCTTCAACATCGTTCCATAGACCGAAAAATTCTCGGTGCTCAGAAGCCGCTTTACCTCCGCCAGGCCGAGGAGCGAAGACAGAAACCCGTGCGCGACTTCGTGCGTGAGCAAGCGGTCGCGGTTCTTCGAGAAGCTCGAGGCGTCGAACACCTCCTCGTCGATCGACAGCCCGACGAATCAGCGAAACAGCATGTCGAACTCCAGCCGTTCGACCAATTGCCGCTCCGAGCGGATCGAATAGAGAAGCTGCAACAGCACAGCGCGCAGCATCGCTCCGGCGGAATCGACGAGCGCCCGATATCCTCGTAAAGCGCCGAAAAACTCGCGTCGAGCTCGGCCAGCGCCGCATTGGTCAGTCGCCGCATCGCCCGGAGCGGATGGTTCGCGGCTATCCGCGCCTCGACGTCGACGTAAGAGAACAACGCCCCGCTCGTCCGATCCTCGCCCCGCATCGATCCCTCGCGATTCGCTTGCCCAGCCCAGAGAATAATGCGCCAAAGGCAAACACCAGAGCCTTCTCGGCCGACTTCTTCCGCAGCCTGCTAGAGGCTTACGGCGACACTGCTCGGGGCTCAACACGACCATCCCCGTCATCGGTCCGCGTTACGAGATACGCGCCTTTTCCCCTCGAATTGAGCAACCAGACGAAAAGCCATTTGCGCGGCGTTCTAGAAAGCAGCGCGCATGACCTGAAACATTTTCAGACAGGAGAAGCCCGTGTTTGTCTTCGCCGGCGCGCTATACCTCCGCTGCAAAACCTAGCCTGGCGCCCTTTACAGCCCACGTCCAACTCTGCCAGCATTTGCGTGCATCGTCGGCGGTAACCTCGATTGGCGGGAGAGGCTCCAACAGGCCGGGTGAGGCAGAGAATGGAAGACGTCGGCTTCACAGAGAAAGTCTTCTCCGCGGCAAAAATAACCGCGGTCGTCGATAAGTTGGCCTTGGAAGGCGCGTCGGTGGTCGATGCCCTCGCAGACACAGATGTGCGCCAGTCGGATCTGAACTCGCCAGCAGCTCGCATTTCCAGGAACCAGCTGATCCAGTGCTATCGAAACGCGATCGCGCTGTCGCAGGATCCGCATCTCGCTTACGCGATCGGCTCGAGCGTCCACCTGTCTGCCTATGGAATGTACGGCTATGCGATGCTGTGCGGCACCAACTTCCGCAGCACCATGGACTTCGCGGTGCGATATCATCAGCTGGCCACGCCCCTTGCGACCATTGCGTTCGAGGAGCGCGATGGTGTTGGGATATGGACAATCGAACCGCTGCCGCATCCGAAGATCGAGTCCCGGCTCTACCGCTTCGTGGCGGAGCTGCAAATCGCGACGCATATCTCCCTGCAGCGTGACATCATGGGCGAAGGGTTCCAGCCGCGCGAGATTCTGCTCGCTTATCCCCCGGCCTCGGACTTTCAAATCCCGAGTGCGATCGCCGGCTGTCCGGTAACATTCAGGCATCAGGCCAATCGAATCATATTCGACTCGTCGTATCTCGACGCGACGCCAAAGCTCGGCAATCGCACAACGTACCCTTCCGCGATCGCGCTTTGCGACGCCTTGCTTGAGGACCTCGCGTTACGGATAGGCGCGGTCGGCAAGATCCAAGCCATCCTGTTGCCCAACCTCGCGCGGCGTCCGACTCTGGCTACGGTCGCCAAGCAAATGAGGACGACGCCCCGCACGTTGAGGCGGCAGCTCCAGTCCCAAAACACGTCGTTCCGGCAATTGGCCAATGAGCTCAGGATCCAGGTTGCCTTGCGATACCTGCGTGAAACCAGGATGACGACGCAGGACATTGCCTTCGCGCTCGGGTTTAGCGACGCAGCCAACTTCCGTCATGCTTTTCGGCGATGGACACGTAAGACGCCTAACGAGTTTCGGCAGGATACGACAGCGAACGCATGACGGCCTTAGGGATGGCCAATTCGCACCCCCTCTTGGCCATTCGGAACCTTGACGCAAGACTGCCCAGAGGCGAGCGTGCCTCAGCCGTCGTCTTTCGCGAATGACAAGATGGGAGGGACGCCGATGAACGAGAGAATAATCTCCGTAACGCCGTCGGCCTATTCTTATCCGTTGCTGATCAAGCAACTTCTCTACGCGCCGCTCGCCCAGGCCCCGCGCCAGGAGATCGTCTACCGCGACCTGAAGCGCCTGACCTACGAAGAACTGCGTGACCGGATCGGAAGGTTGGCGAGCGCCCTCGCAAAAGTCGGCGTACGCCCCGGCGAGACGGTCGGGGTCCTCGACTGGGACAGCAACCAATTCCTTGAAGCCTTTTTCGCCATTCCGATGATGGGAGTGGTGTTGCAGACGGTCAACGTGAGGCTTTCTCCTGAGCAGATCGTCTACACCATCGACCACGCCGGCGCGTCCACGCTCCTCATCAATGATGAGTTCGTCGAACTCGTGCGGTCGATTCTGCCGCAGTTGCCAAAGGTCAAGACTCTCGTCGTGATGAGCGATCGTCACGCGCCAAAGACTGGCGACCTTCCGTTTGTCGGCGAGTATGAGGAGCTCCTTGCGGCCGCATCCCCGGATTTTGACTTTCCGGATTTCGACGAAAACGCCCAGGCGACGACCTTCTACACAACCGGCACCACGGGCCAGCCCAAAGGCGTCTACTACAGCCACCGCCAGCTGGTTCTGCATGCGATGGCCGAGCTCGCCTTGTTTGGCCTGGCGGCGAACCACGGTCGATTCCATCGCGACGACGTCTATATGCCGATGACCCCGATGTTCCATGTTCACGCGTGGGGCTTTCCCTGGGCCGCGACGCTCGCCGGCGCCAAGCAAGTCTATCCCGGCCGTTATGACCCCGCGCTCCTTATCAAGCTGATCAAGACCGAGGGCGTAACCTTCACCCACTGTGTGCCCACAATTCTCCAAATGCTGCTCGACGCGGCAGCGAAGGCCAATGTCGATCTCGCTGGACTGAAAATGGTGATTGGCGGCTCGGCGCTGCCGAAGGCGCTGGCGAAACAGGCGATGGGTCGCGGCGTCGACGTATTCGCGGGCTATGGAATGTCTGAGACCGGCCCGCTGTTGACGGTCGCGCATCTGCAGTCGAGCGATCTCGCTGGCGATCCGGACGAGCAGGTTGGGATACGCTCGAGAGCCGGGAGGACCTGCCCGCTGGTGGACCTGCGCATCGTCGATCCCGACATGAAGGAGGCACCTCGCGACGGGGTAACGTCGGGCGAAGTGGTGGTGCGCGCCCCATGGCTGACCAACGGCTACTTCAACAATCCCGAGGCCTCGGAGCAATTATGGGCCGGCGGCTATCTTCACACCAGCGACATCGGGGTGATCACCCCCGACGGTTATCTGCAAATCACGGACCGCATCAAGGACGTCATCAAGACCGGGGGTGAATGGATCTCGTCGCTTCAGCTTGAAGACATCATCATGCATCGCGCCGGCGTCGCCGAATGTGCTGTGATTGGCGTCAAGGACGCGCGTTGGGGAGAAAGACCGCTCGCCCTTATCGTACGCGATCCCAAGACCGAGCCAGCGGTTACCGAAGAGGAAATAAAGGCTCACGTTCTCGCGTTCAGCGACAAGGGGGTGATATCGAAATTCGCCGTTCCGCAGAAAATACTGTTCGTTGACGCCTTGGCCAAGACGAGCGTGGGCAAATTCAACAAGAAGGCGCTGCGCGCCCAATACGGCGAAGCCGCATGACGCGCGGCGCTGACCAACCCGGCCTCGAGCCGCTGCCGGATTCGCTCTCCGAAGAGGCTGCGCGCAACACGCTTGCGCTCAATCCGCTTGTAGGCCTCAGGGGTAAGGATTTGGTCGACAGCGCCGCGATCCTGCTCAAGGCCATGGTCAGCGAGCCGATCGTCGCCGGCGAGCAGTGGCTTGATTCTTCGGCGAACTCGGGAAAATCGGCGCGGATCGGTCCAATCGGACCCAACCGGCCGGCGACAAGCGCTTCGCTGACCCAACGTGGAAGAATAGCGCAGCGCACCGCAAGCTCCTTCAGACCTATCTTGCGTGGGGCGATGCCCTGAACGGTTTCATCGACAAAACAAGCCTGAGCGATATCGACAAGACGCGCGCCCGCTTCGTCACGAACATCTTCATCGACGCGGCCTCGCCCGCCAATCACCCGATGAGCAACCCGCCGCGGTACGCCAGTTCCTCGATACCGGCGGGCAGAGCCTCTGGCGCGGATTAAAATTATCTTGCCGATCTGGCCGAAAATGGCGGGTTGCCGGCACA
>CAWHZY010000003.1:0-127943 GCA_963833955.1 uncultured Alphaproteobacteria bacterium
AATTCATCAGGCTCGGGGTAGAGACCCGCTTGCCAGCCTGCCAAATAGCCAGCGCCCAGGGCCGTCGTCTCGAAAATCTCGGGGCGGTCGACCTGCGCGTTCACCATGTCGGCGAGAAACTGCATCGTCCAGTCGCTGGCGCTCATGCCGCCGTCGATCCGGATGACGGAAGCAAATTCGCTGCCCCACAGCCCTTGCGAATCGGCGCGCATCGCGTCGATGAGGTCGCGGGTCTGATAGCCGACGCTTTCGAGCGCGGCGCGCACGATTTCTTTGCGCGTCGCGCCGCGCGTCAGCCCAAAGATCGCGGCGCGAGCCTCGCTGTCCCAATGGGGAGCGCCGAGGCCGGTGAAGGCCGGCGCCAGATAGACCTCTTGGCGGGGATCGGCGCCCGCCGCCAATTCGCCTGCTTCCGCGGCGGATGCGAGAATGCCGAGGCCATCGCGCAACCATTGCACGGTCGCGCCCGCCGAGAAGATCGAGCCCTCGAGCGCGAAGGTGCGTTTGCCGGTGAACTGGTAGGCGATGGTGGTCAGCAATTTGTGCGTCGACTCGACCGCCTTGTCGCCGGTGTTGACGAGAACGAAGCAACCCGTCCCATAGGTCGACTTCACCATTCCGGGACGAAAGCACGCCTGGCCGATCAACGCCGCCTGCTGATCTCCGGCGATGCCGCGGATGGGGATCGCGACGCCCAGATGTTCGGCCGCGGCTTGCCCAAATTCGGCGGCGCAGTCCTTGACCTCGGGCAGCATCGAGCCTGGGATCCGGAAGAGCGCGAGAAGGTCCTCGTCCCACGCGCCCGAATGGATATTGAACAGCAGCGTTCGCGAAGCATTGGTGGCGTCGGTGACGTGAACCTTGCCGTTGGTCAGGCGCCAGACGAGAAAGCTGTCGACGGTGCCGAAGGCCAGCTCTCCACGTTCGGCTTCGGCGCGGGCGCCCGGAACATTGTCGAGAATCCAGGCGACCTTCGTCGCCGAGAAATAGGGGTCGAGCAGCAGGCCGGCGCGCCTGGACAAGAGCGTCTCGCATCCGCGCTCCCTGAGTTCGGCGCAAAGCGGCGCGGTGCGGCGATCCTGCCAGACGATCGCATTGTGGATCGGCCGGCCGGTCGTCCGGCTCCAGACCAGCGTCGTCTCGCGCTGGTTGGTGATCCCGAGCCCGGCGAGGGCGCCCGGTTCGACGCCGGCCCTGGAGAGCGCCTGCCGCGCTGTCGAGAGCGTGGTTCGCCACAGCGATTCCGGATCATGCTCGACCCAGCCTCCTTGAGGAAAGATCTGCGGGAACTCCTCCTGCGCCATGGCGACCAGCGCGGCGTCCGGCCCAAAGATGATCGAGCGCGTCGAGGTCGTGCCCTGGTCGACGACGAGAACATGCCCGGTCATGGAAGCCATCCTTGCCCAAATGCCCAGCTACGTCGCGACGGACTCGGGCTGCCTTTCGAGGAGATGCGACAGGAACGCCAGTCCGCGCTCGACCTGAATGCGCGTAATGGGCCCGCCCAGTCCGACGCGCACGGCTTCGGGCGGCGCGCCGTTCGCCGCGAAGGCGTCGCTCGGAACGACGCCAAGACCGCTCGTGCGCGCCTGGCCCACGAAGACCGAGCGCGTCCAGCCGTTGCGCATCGGCAGCCAGATGTTGAAGCTCAGCGGATCGGAAAGGTACGAGCCCGGCTCCAACGCCTTCGCGGCGATCCGCTCCCTGGCGATGCTTTCCGATCGAATGAATCGCAGGATCGTGTCGGCGGTGCCGTCGTTGATCCATCGCGTCGCGACCGCGGCCGAGATCGGCGACGCCATCACGCAGAGCGCGCGCATCGCGCTGTTGAACGACCACGCGGCAGGGGGATCCGGCGCGACGACATAGGCCAGACGCAGGCCGGCGCCGATGCATTTGGCGAGACCCGCGATGTGCCAGCAGACATCCGGCGCGATCGCCGCGAGGGGCGGGGGGCCGTGCGTCGGGATGAATCCGTAGGCGTCGTCCTCGACGATCGGGATCTGGAAACGGCGCGCGAGCGAGCAGATCGCGGCGCGCCGGCGTTCGGGGATCGTGATCGTTTTTGGATTCTGCAAAGTCGGGTTCAGATAGATCGCTTTCGGCGCGTGCTGGCGCACAGCCTCCTCGAGCGCCTCCGGGATTACGCCGTCGCCGTCCATCTCGACCCCGATCAGCTGCAAACCGAGTTGCGCGCAGATCGAGCGCACCCCGGGATAGGTGATCGCTTCGCACAGAACGTTGTCGCCCGCCCGCGCCAGCAGGCTGAAGATCCCGACCATCGCGCCATGCGCGCCGGGCGCGAGGAATATGCGCTCCTGCGAGGGAACGAGCGCGCGCCGTCCGAGCCAGCTCGCGGCTGCGTCCCGGTCCATCGGCGATCCGCCGAAGCCCTGGTAGCGCAGCAGCGAATCGAGATCGGCGGCGACGCTCGCAAACCCCTCCCTCATCCGCGCAAGCAATTCCGGATCGTCCGGCTCGGGCGGCATGTTCATCGTGAAATCGGCGCGCGAGCGCTGCGGGCCGGCATCGCCGCGAACCGAGGCGTGCCGCCGAACGAAGGTGCCGCGCCCGACGACGGATTCGACGAGACTGCGCTTTCCGGCCTCGACATATCCTCGCGCGACCGTGGTGAAGTCGAGCGACAGGCGGCCGGCCAGGTCTCTTTGCGGCGGCAGGCGATCCCCGGGCGCCAGACGCCCCGCCGCTACATCCGCAGCGATCGCATCGGCGATCGCCAGATATTTCGGGCCCTCGCGACCCTGCAGGACCGGCGCCCAGGATTTCATGGTGTGACTTCTGGCTCCGGCGTCTCGAATTGACTGGAGATTGTTGGACGCCGGGCGCCTCGCCTTAGGGCGCCGGAACGCACCAGAAATAGGCCTCAATTTCCGTCTTTGATCGGATCGGACCGCTATTGACTGGAAACTTGACCCTATTCACCGGGTTTTGACCTCAATATTGACTGCAAACATGATGGCACGGCGATTGCTACGTCCACAACGCCAGCGAAAGGGCCGGCTCGCAAGCGAAAGGCCAAACCACGATGCCAGCGGTCACTCATCCGGCCCACAAGAAAGGCGACTCGTTTGTCGACTATGAGGAAAAGGTTTTCGAGGACGTCAAGGCGCAGCCTGGCGAGAAAGCGCTCGTGACATTCCACACTGTCGCCTTCGAAGGCTCGATCGGCCTCGTCAATCTGCTTCAGGCGACCCGCCTTCTTCGCAAGGGCTTCGAAACCTCGATTCTGCTCTACGGGCCGGGCGTCACCCTTGGCGTCCAGCGCGGCTTTCCGAAGATCGGCGACGAGGCCTTCCCGGGCGCTCAGAACTTCAACAACCAGATCACAAAGTTCATCGCCGAGGGCGGCAAGGTCTATGCCTGCCGCTTCGCGCTGCAGGCGCTGTACGGCCACGGCGAACCTTCGCTGATCGAGGGCATCCGGCCGATCAGCCCGCTCGACGTGCTCGACCTCGTGCTCCTGCATCGCCGCGACAACGCCTTCATCCTCGACACCTGGACGCTCTGACGCCTCTGGCGGGCCGGCGTCCGGCCCGCCAATCCAAACGAGAACGCGATGGCAAAAAAGCAAAAGGTGCGCGCCGCGGCGGTGCAGATCGCGCCCGATCTGACGTCCGGCGCGGCGACGCTCGATCGGGTGATCGCGGCGATCGACGAAGCGGCGGGGAAGGGGGCCGAGTTCATCGTTTTCCCCGAGACTTTCGTTCCCTGGTATCCTTATTTCTCCTTCGTCACCCCGCCCGTCCAGAGCGGCGCGGAGCATATCCGTCTCTATGAGCACGCCATTGCCGCGCCCGGCCCGGAGACCGATCGGGTCGCGGCGGCGGCGCGCAAACACGGCGCGGTCGTCGTGCTCGGCATCAACGAGCGCGACCACGGATCGCTTTACAACACCCAGCTCGTGTTCGACGCCGACGGCGCGCTCAAATTGAAGCGGCGCAAGATCACGCCGACTTTCCACGAGCGGATGATCTGGGGCCAGGGCGACGGCTCGGGCTTGACCGTGGTCGACACCGCCGTCGGCCGCGTGGGCGCGCTTGCCTGCTGGGAGCATTACAATCCCCTCGCCCGCTACGCGCTGATGGCGCAGCACGAGGAGATCCACGCGGCGCAGTTTCCGGGCTCGCTGGTCGGCCCGATCTTCGCCGAGCAGATCGAAGTGACGATCCGCCATCACGCGCTCGAGAGCGGCTGCTTCGTCGTCAACTCCACGGGCTGGCTCACCGAAGCGCAGATCGCCTCGATCACGCCGAACGAAGCCCTCCAGACGGGGCTTGCGCGGCGGATGCATGACCGCGATCATCTCGCCCGAGGGTCGCCACCTCGCCCCGCCGCTGACCGAAGGCGAGGGCATTCTCATCGCCGACCTCGATCTTTCCCTCATCGTCAAGCGCAAGCGGATGATGGATTCCGTCGGCCATTACGCGCGTCCCGAACTCATCAGCGTCCGGCTCGATCAGCGTCCGGCCCGTCCTTTGCATCTGCACGCCCGAGCCTGCGCTTTCCCCGAAGGAGACGGCCATGAGCCTTCCGACCGAACAACTGATCAACGAGTTGCAGAGCTTTGGCGTTCGGCTGGCTGATCCGAAAGCCGGCGTCGAAAGTCGCCGCGGCGGCGCCGGCCCATCCGATCACAAGGCGCTGACGATCGACGGCGTGACGGTCATGGCGCCGGTGCATACCGCGCCCGCCTTCGACAGCCCTTACGTCATCGAGAGACCCAATTCCTCGGGCGCGAGCCGCATCCTGCGCGACGGCTAGGCGGTCGCCGAAGTCCGCTTCCCGGCGCGGCCGCGATTCTATGATCTGAAGACCGAGGACGGCGTCCCCTATTCCCACATCGCGACGCTGCACGGCCGCGACGTTCTCGCAACCACGGTCCTGCAGACCTGCATCCGCTATCAGAGCCGCACGAAGACCTGCCAGTTCTGCGCCATCGGCCAGTCGCTTGCGGCAGGGCAGGACCGTCGAGCGCAAGACGCCCGCTCAACTTGCCGAAGTCGCGCGCGCGGCGGTCGAACTCGATGGCGTCAAGCACATGGTGATGACCACCGGCACGCCGCCCGGCCGCGATCGCGGCGCGGCCATCCTGTGCGAGAGCGCCGCTGGCGGTGAAAGCCGCTGTCGATCTTCCGATCCAGGCGCAATGCGAGCCGCCCGACGACGACGGCTGGTTCGAACGCCTCGCCTTCGCGGGCGTCGACAGTCTCGGCATGCATCTCGAGGTCGTCACGCCCGAGCTCCGGCGCAAAATCATGCCGGGCAAGTCCGAGGTTCCTGTCGAGCGTTACTTCAAGGCCTTTGCCGCGGCGGTCCCTGTCTTCGGCCGGGGCCAGGTCTCGACCTACATCCTTGCGGGCCTTGGCGATTCCGCGCGACGCGATCCTCGAGACCTGCGAGAGGCTCATCGCGCTGGGCGTCTACCCGTTCGTCGTTCCCTTCGTGCCGATCTCGGGCACGCCGCTCGAAAGCCATGCGGGGCCCGCGCCCGAATTCATGCACGCGATCCTGAACCCGCTCGCCGCCATGCTGGCCGCGAGCGGGCTCAGGGCGTCGGACATCAAGGCGGGATGCGGCAAGTGCGGCGCCTGCTCGGCGCTCTCGACCTACGAGCGGAGGCTCGCGTCATGATCTTCGAGCCGTTCGAACGATTCAGCGCGAGCGAGTTCCGCGTCAAATTCGCCGCCTCGCGCTGGGAGCGCGAAGGCGCCTATGCGCTGAGGCGGCAGGTTTTCTGTGGCGAGCAGGGCTTGTTCGGGCAAGACGATCGCGACGCGGTCGATGATTACGCGATCACGCTCGTCGCCTTGTCGATGCTCGGGGTCGCGGCCGACCAGGTCGTCGGCACGGTCCGCATTCACGAGGACGAGCCGGGCCTGTGGCGCGGCTCGCGGCTCGCGGTCGCCCGCGAATACAGGCGCATCGGCGCGATCGGCGCGACCCTGATCCGGCTCGCCGTCTCCTCGGCGCATGCGATGGGCTGCCGGACGTTCCTCGCGCATGTGCAGGCGCAGAATGCGCCGCTCTTCCATGCGGATGCACTGGGAGACGATGGCGGAGGTCGAGCTGCACGGCCGGCCGCATGTGAAGATGCGCGCCGACCTCGACTTCTATCCCCCGTGCCACACGCCGGAGATCGGCTACGTCGCGCTGAGGAAGGCGGCCTGACATGGACGCGGCGGCGCTCGAGGCGCTTACCAAGCGATTGAAGGCCAGTCCGGCGCTCGCCGCCAAGGCCGACATCGGCATCGTCGCGGCGCGGCTCGGGCTCGCACAGGGCGCGATCCCGGTCGGCGACGATTGCGCGGCGATCCCCGACGGCGATGGCCACCTGCTCTTTGCCGCCGAGGGCTTCATCAGCGCGTTCGTCGACGCCGATCCCTGGTTCGCCGGCTGGTGCGGCGTGATGGTCAATTTGAGCGACGTCGCGGCCATGGGCGGCCGCCCGCTCGCCGTTGTCGACGTCATCTGGGCCGAGGGCGAGGACGGGGCGAAGGCCGTCCTCGACGGCCTGCGGGCCGCGGCCGCCGCTTATGGCGTGCCGATCGTCGGCGGCCACACCAACCTGCGCAATCGCGAGACGCATTTGGCGGTCGCCGTTCTGGGGCGGGCAGGGCGCGCGGCTTCTGACCAGCTTCGACGCCAAGCCGGGCGACGTGCTGGTCATGGTCGTCGACAGGCGCGGCGCATACCGCGAGCCCTTCGACAATTTTCAGGCGGCGCTCGAGGCGCCGCCCGAGCGCCTGCGCGCCGATCTCGCGCTGCTGCCGGAACTCGCCGAAAGAGGTCTCGCGCGCGCCGCCAAGGACATCAGCCAGGGCGGCGTTCCCGGCACGGCGGTGATGCTGGCCGAAAGCTCCGGCGTGTCGATCGCGCTCGATCTCGACGCCATCGAGCCGCCGCCGGGCGTGGCGCTCGAGCGTTGGCTCAGGACGTTCCCGAGCTTCGGCTTTCTTCTGTCCGTCGCTCCCGGAAATGTCGAGCCCGTGCTTTCGTTGTTTCGCGCGCGCGGGCTGCATGCGGCTTCGATCGGCGCCGTCAAACCGGGAAGCCAGGTCACACTGCATTCCGAGGGCCGAAGCGCCCTCCTTCGCGACTTTGGCGCCGAACGGCTGATGGGGTTCGGCGCGGGAGCGCAAGCCGCGTGAGCCGCCCGCTTCGCGTCGCCATGCTGACGCATTCCACTCTTCCTCGCGGCGGCGTCGTGCATGCGATGAGCCTCAGCGAGGCGCTCGAAGACCTCGGCGTTGAGACTGTGCTGCACGCGCCCGATGCCGCGGGCTGCGGCTTCTTTCGCAAGCCGCGTTGCGCCGCCATTGCCTTCCCGGTCGAGCCCGCGCCGCGTGACACCGCCGACATGGTCGAACAGCGCATCGACGATTACCTCCGCTGGTTTCGGCGGCCCGAAAACCGCGGCTTCGATCTCTATCACGCTCATGACGGGATCGGCGCCAACGCGCTTGCGACGCTCAAGGCAGGAGGGCTTGATCCCCGCCTTCGTCCGCACGGTGCATCACATCGACGATTTCGCCGACCCGCGTCTCGTCCGGCGGCAGACGCGATCGATCCTCGCGGCGGACGCGCTGCATGGTCGTGAGCGGCCTCTGGCGTGCGAACCTCATCGAGCGCTTCGGCCGTGAAGCGGATGTCGGCGGCAACGGCGTGGACATGCGCCGCTATTCCCCGCATGCCGACGGAACCGAAGCGGAGCTCGGGCAACGTCTCGGTCTCGGAACGGGCCCCGTGTTTCTCTCGGTCGGAGGCATCGAGGCGCGCAAGAACACGACTCGCATTCTTCAGGCCTTCGCCGAAATTCATCGCGCCCGGCCCGACGCGCGTCTCGTCATTGCGGGCGGCGCGAGCCTCCTCGATCATCATGCCTATCAGGCCGCATTCGGCCGCGAACTGACCGCGCTGGGGGAAGGGGCCTCGGCGGTTTCGCTGCTCGGCCCCGTCGCCGATGCCGACATGCCGGGGCTCTACCGCCTGGCCTCCGCGCTCGTTTTCGCTTCGGTCAAGGAAGGCTTCGGCCTTTGCGTGCTCGAGGCGATGGCCAGCGGAACGCCGGTCGTCGTTTCGCGGATCGCTCCTTTCATCGATTATCTCGATTCCGTCCGACGCGCTCTGGTGCGATCCGGCCGATGCGTCCTCGATCGCATCGGCCATGCGCCAATCGCTGCGGCCGGACGTCGCAAGCTCCCTTCGCGCGCGCGGCCCGGTCGTCGCCGCGCGGTTTGGCTGGCGAGAGGTCGCCGAGCGCCATCTGCCGGTCTATCGCCGCCTGCGGGAGCCGGTCCATGCCTGAGATGCGCTTCGTCATCCGCTGGCCCGATGGCAGGCGGGAGAACTGCTACTCCCCGTCGCTCGTCATCAAGGATTTTCTTCGCGAGGGCGAGAGCTATCCCGTGTCCGACTTTCTGCAGCGCAGCCGGCGAAGCGCTGCAAATCGCCTCGGCGCGGGTCGAGGCGAAGTACGGCCACGCATGTTCGCTGGCGCTCGGCCAACTCGCGCGCATTGAAGCGACAGCCACACAATTCGAGGGGCAGGACGACGCGCGCGTCGCCTGCGAAACCTTTCTCGATGGAGGCGCGAGATGAGCACGGAGCAAAAGATCGAGCGCCGTTACGGCGCCGATCGTCGTCGGCGGCGGGCAGGCCGGACTGTCGGCAAGCTATTGGCTTTCGCGCGCCGGGGTCGACCATGTGGTGTTCGAGAAGAAGTCGATCATGCACAAATGGCGCGAGGAGCGGTGGGACACGTTCTGCCTCGTGACGCCGAACTGGCAATGCCAGCTGCCGGGGCACGCTTATGATGGACCCGATCCCCACGGCTTCATGGTGAAGCAGGAAATCCTCGCCTATCTCGATGGGTTCGCGCGCAAGACGAACGGGTCGGTGCGAGAGGGCGTCGAGGTGCTGGCGGTCGAAAGGGAGAAAGACCTGTTCCTCGTGACGACCAGCGCCGGACGCTTCTTGGCCGACGCGGTGTTTCTGGCGACGAGCCTTTATGGCGACCCCTATCGGCCGCGATGCGCCGAGCGGGTCCCGGACTTCGTCGCCCAGGTTCACTCGACCGAATATCGCAACGCCGCCTCGTTGCCGCCGGGCGCCGTCATCGTTGTCGGGGCGGGCCAGTCCGGGGCGCAGATCGCCGAGGACCTGCATCTCGACGGCCGGAAGGTGCATCTCGTCACCGGCAATGCGCCACGATGCGCGCGCTTCTATCGCGGCCGCGACGTCGTCGACTGGCTGACCGACATCGGTCAATACGAGATCACCGTCGCCGACGAAGGAATGGGCCGCAAGCGGCAGGACACCAATCATTACCTCACCGGCCGCGACGGCGGACGCGACATCGACCTGCGCGCTTTCGCGCAACAGGGCATGTCGCTCTACGGGCGCCTGAATGACGTGCGCGACGGTCGGATGATTTTCGAGCCGAACCTCAAGGCCAATCTCGACGAGGCGGACCGGGTCTACAACGGCATCAACGCGCTGATCGATCGGCACATTGCGGGCAAGGGAATCGACGCGCCTCCGGGCTCCGTCTATCAGCCGGTCTGGACGCCGCGCGAGGAGCCTGAGGCGCTCGATCTTATCGCCAGCGGCGTCGGCGCCATCGTCTGGGCGACCGGCTTCACGCCCGATTGGTCTTATGTCCAGCTGCCGATTTTCGACGGCTCCGGCTACCCCGTGAATCGGCGCGGGGTCACCAGCGTTCCGGGCGCGTATGTGCTTGGCCTTCCGTGGCTCTGGACCTGGGGCTCCGGGCGTTTCCTGAGCGTAGGCCGTGACGCCGAATCCGTCGTCCGCCATTTGCTTCAGGGGGTGGGCATGGTCTCCGCGGCTTAGCGAAGCAGCGTCCAGTCGTGCGTCAGAGGGAGTTGCTTTTGGATTGAGCGGAAGGGCAGGGCTCGGATGCAATTTATTGCAGGGATCGGAAATCAGGTTAAGCTCGCCCTATGAACGCCTACAGGCGCCGCAAGGAGCACGCGAATGTACATCGCAATGAATCGCTTCAAAGTCATCAAGGGCCAGGAGGAGGAGTTCGAGCGCCGCTGGCTCGGCCGGGACACCTATCTCGATCAGCTGCCTGGCTTCGTCGAGTTTAACCTGTTGCGCGGGCCCGATCGCGACGATCATACGCTCTATTCTTCCCACACGGTATGGGCGAACAAAGAAGCGTTCGAGAACTGGACGCGTTCGGAGCAGTTTCGAGCCGCCCACCGCAATGCTGGCGACAACAAGCCGCTGCACCTCGGCCATCCGGAATTCGAGGGCTTCGAGGCGATCCAGACGCTGAAGAACAAGCACGCACAGAACGCCGCGGCTTGAGCCTGACAGCGCCGGTACCGACCAGCGACCTCGGGGGCTGGAGCGCCGGCTCGCGCCATTCGCCAAAACGCTCGCATAACACCAAGACTCGATGATCGGAACCGATCATCGCCTTACGGCGCGAATGCGCGAATGCGCGCCCCAAGCCGTTGCGCGGGTTTGAGCGCGATGCGTCGCGCTCGAATAGAATGGGTATAAGACGTGCTTTCCAGCCGCCGCGGCGGCGAATGCCTGATCCCGGTGCAGCTCATTGGTGGTGGAAATGTAGACGGCGTC
Source organism: uncultured Alphaproteobacteria bacterium (assembly GCA_963833955.1). Classification (GTDB taxonomy): domain Bacteria; phylum Pseudomonadota; class Alphaproteobacteria; order Rhizobiales; family Beijerinckiaceae; genus Roseiarcus. The sequence goes on from CAWHZY010000003.1 coordinate 10,633, forward strand.
CACGTCCTTCGATTCGACCAGCGCCTTCAAGCTCGTCGTCACATGCGCGATCCGATGCTTTTCGGCGTCGCTCGCGGCCCGGTCCCGCGTTGGTGCTCATGACGGCGACCGCGCGGCTTCTCAATTCCCGCCCATCGGAGCGAAGCTCAGGCCGTTCTTCGAACGCGACTGGCCCGATTTTCTGACCGGCGCCATTCATGATCCCGGTCGCTCGCCCACGCGATAGCGCAAGCGTGACGGGTGAGAGGTCGCCCATTGCGACTGCTCGCTCACGGGGACTGCGGTCGGCGCGAATTGACGATCCATTGCCTCGAGGCCGGACTTGGATCATTATCGCCTCGTCACTGGGAGGGTTCCTTGCGGGTCGGCGTACACAAGCTGCCAATGAATAGTCCGAACGACGTTTCCGCTTTGGAGCGTCTCATTGACAAGGGCGAGGTCAATCCTGGCGAGATCGTCGCTCTCATCGGCAAGACGGAGGGCAATGGCGGCGCCAACGACTTCACCCGCGGCTTCGCGACGGTTTCCTATTCGCTGGCTCTGGCGAAGCGCCTGAACGTCTCGCCGGAAGAGGTTCTGAAACGCGTCGCCTTCGTCTGGTCCGGCGGCACGGAGGGCGTGCTCAGCCCGCATGCGACGCTGTTCACGCGGGCCCCTTCCGAGAAGGCGCACGGAAAGCGGCTCGCCTTCGGCGTCGCCGTGACACGCGACTTCGCCCCGGAGGAAGTTGGCACGCTTGCGGAGGTTCGCGAAGTCGCCGCGGCGGTCAGACGCGCGCAGGCGGAAGCCGGCATTTCTGACCCTAGGGATGTTCATTACGTCCAGGTCAAAGGCCCGCTTCTCACGCCCGCCGCGATTGCCGATGCGGACGGGCGCGGCGCGAAACTTGTCACCCGCGATCCGAATGGCTCGAAGGCGTTCGCGCGAGGCGCGACCGCGCTCGGCGTCGCGCTCGGCCTCGGAGAGGTCAAAGAATCCGAACTGAGCGAGGCGGTCATCGCGCGGCGGATGGATCTCTTCTCCTCGGTCGCAAACACGTCCGCCGGCGGCGAACTCAAGAATTGCGAAATCCTTCTGTTCGGCAATTCCGAGACGGCCGGCGGAGATCTGCGGATCGGACACGCGGTCCTTTCCGACGTCGCCGACGCCGACGCCGTGCGCGCCGCGGCGCGCGACGCTGTCGGAGACCCGAAGGCTGTGATCGAGCCTCAGCGCATCGTCGCAATTTTCGCCAAGGCCGAGGCGCCGCCGAACGGCATGCTGCGGGGACGGCGCACGACGATGCTGTCCGATGCGGACATCAATTACGAACGGCACGCACGCGCCGCGCTTGGCGCCGTCATCACATCGGTCACCGGAGACGCCGCGATTTTCGTGTCGGGCGGGACCGAACACCAGTGCAAGCCTGGCGAGGCGCCGATCGCCGCGATCGTTCGCGTCTGAGCAGGAGAATGGCGCGGCTATTGCATGAGTACGCTCTGCAGGATCACCGGGCTCACGAGCGCCGGGCGCCCGATTAAGAGGGAGGTTCGTTCCATGGAAACTTCAACCCCGTTGCGCCGCGCTGCGTCTCTCGCCGTGCTGTCGCTGGCCGCCGGCCTGATCGGCGCCTCCGCCGCTCATGCGGAGGACAAGGCGGCGATCCTGCTGCCGGGAAGCGCCAACGACCAAAGTTGGAACGCGCTTGGCTATTCGATTCTGAAGAGCCTCGAGCCGCATGGCTTCAAGACGGCTTTTTCGGAAAACGTCGGCGACGCCGATGAAGCCGAAGCTTTGCGCGACTACGCCAATCAGGGCTATGGGATCGTCATGGGGCACTCCGGCCGCTTCGTCTCGGCGATGGAGCAGGTGGCCCCCGATTTCCCCAAGACGCAGTTCATCGCGGTCAGCGGCAACGAAGGCAAGCCGCCGAACGTCATGTCGATAGACTGGAACAACGCGCAATTTGGCTGCCAGATCGGTCATCTCGCCGCCCGCATGAGCAAGACCGGCAAGGTGGGAGGCGTCTACGGCTTGCAGGGCGTTCCCAACATCACCGCGCAAGCCGGCGGGTTCCGCATCTGCGCGGAGAAGGCGGGGGCGAAGGTCGCGATCGTTTACATCAAGGATATGGAAGACGCAGCCGAGGCGAAAGAGGCCGCGTTTTCGCTGATTGCGGGAGGCGCGGACGTCATCACCGGTAAGCTCAACGCAGCCGAGGCAGGACTCGTCCAGGCGGCGAAGGAAAAGAACGTCTATGCGACCGGACGCGGGCCGGACCAGACCAAGATCGCCCCTGAGCGCGTGCTCACCAACATCGTCGAGGACTGGCCGGCGATGTTCGGCTCGACCGCCGACCAGGTGAAGTCGGGCAAGCTGTTCGGAACCTTCGTCCAGTATGGCTATGACACGGCGCCGGTCACTGGCGCAACGCTCGAATACGAAGAAGGCAAGGCGTTTAATCCGGTCGTGCCGGCCGCGGTCGTGAAGGAGCTTGACGACATGGCGGCTCAGTTCAAGAGCGGAGCCCTGAAGATCGCGCCGACGGAGCAGGACGCGCGCAGCGGCGGATAGCGCTTGGTTTCCGAGATCTCACGCTGGCCGTCCAGCAAGGACGAGCCCTTGTCGCGTCGGACTTGAAGCCCATGGGTGAGCTTCTCGCAATGCGCGGGATCGCGCGCAGCTTTGGCGCGGTGCGCGCGGTCGACGGGGTCGATCTTGATCTCGAGGCCGGAGAAATCCTTGGCCTTCTGGGCGAGAACGGCTCGGGCAAGAGCACGCTTATGAAGGTGCTGTTCGGTCTCGTCGCGCCGGACGCGGGTTCGATTGTCCTTAACGGCAAGCCGTTCGTCAGGCACCGGCCGGCGGATGCGATGGCGCGCGGCGTCGCAATGATCCATCAGCATTTCATGCTGGTGGACGCCATGACGGTGGTCGAGAACGTCATGCTCGGCTGGCCGGAGGCTGGCCGCATCCTGCGCCGGAGCGAAATGACCCGGCGCGTGCGGGAGGAGAGCCTTCGCTATCGCCTCGGCCTCGATCCGGACGCGCTTGTCGCGGACCTGCCGCTCGGACGCCGGCAGCGGGTCGAGATCCTCAAGGCCGTGCTGCGCGACGCGCATCTGTTGATCCTCGACGAGCCGACTTCCAATCTCGCGCCGAGCGAAGTTTCCGAACTGCTGTCGATCCTCCGGCGACTTCGCGCCGAAGGGAAAGGCATTGTCTTCATCACCCACAAGCTGCCGGAAGTCCTCGACGTCTGCGATCGGGTCGTCGTTCTGCGACTGGGACGGGTCTCCGGACAAGCGCGCGTCGGCGAAGTCACGCGGGCCGAGCTCGCGACGATGATGGTGGGTCGCGATGTCACGACGCCGCATGCGCCGCGTGTGGCGGGGCAGGGCGCGATACGGCTCTCGGTCGATCGCCTCGCCGGGCGGGGCGTGGGTCCGCTGTCGTTCGATATAAGGGCGGGCGAGGTCCTCGGCGTGGCCGGCGTCGACGGCAACGGTCAGCTCGAACTGGTGGAGACGCTTGCCGGCTTGAGGCCCGCGACCTCGGGCTCGATCCATGTCGATGGCCGCGAACTCGCGCGCGTCTCCGTCTCCGGGCGCGTCGACGCGGGCCTCGCCTATATGCCCGCGGACCGCGGTCAAACGGCGCTGGTGAAATCCATGTCGATCGCCGAGAACCTGATGCTCCGCGACAGCCGTCGACCGCCTTTCGCGTCGGGGGTCTTTCTTTCGTCGGCGGGTCTCAACCAGAAGGCCAACGCGCTCATGCGCGCCTACGACATCCGCGCGCCCTCGAGGGAAACCAAGGCCGCGCGACTGTCTGGCGGCAACCAGCAGAAGATCGTCGTCGCCAGAGAGCTCGACCGGAAGCCGGCGGTGCTGATCGCGCATCAGCCCGCCTGGGGTCTCGATCCCGGCGCGACCCGCTTCGTTATCGAACAGGCGCTCGCCCTTCGGGAGGCAGGCGCGGCGATCCTCTATGTCTCTTCCGAACTGGAGGAGGTGCTCGACGTCTCCGATCGCGTCGCGGTGATGGCGGATGGTCAGTTCGTCGGGATCGTGCCGCGCGACGACGTCGATCTTGCGCAGATCGGGCTTTGGATGTCGGGCCGCGCCGCATGAATGAGGCCGCGCCGCCGGAGGTGCGGACTGCCACGCCGCGCTTGGCTTCGCTCCGGTTCGTGGCGGCGGACAGGATCGGACTGCGCATTGTCGTGGCGGTCGTTCTTTCCCTTGTCTGCTCGGCGGCTTTGGTCGCCCTTTCCGGGCATAATCCGCTCGCCGCTTTCGCTGCGCTGGCGATGGGCGCCGCCGGCTCGCCGCATCAATTGGGCGTCGCGCTCAATCGGGCGACGCCGTATCTATTGGCGGGATCGGGAGTGGCCTTCTGCTTCCGCGCGGGCGTCATCAACATCGGCGCCGAAGGCCAGATCGCGCTCGGCGGACTGGGCGCCGCGGCGGTCGCGCTTCACTGGCCCGGTTCGGCGTCTTGGGCTATCGCGCCTGCTTCGTTGATCGGAGCGGCGGCGCTCGGCGCCTTGTGGTCGGCGATCGCAACGGCCATCCATCTCGGCCGGCGCGTCCACGAAGTGCTTGTCACGCTTCTCCTCAATTTCGTCGGCGCGCTCATCGTCCAGCAGGCGCTGGCGGGACCGCTTGGCCAGGCCGGCGCCGGGTTCCTGCAATCGCCGCTCATGCCGCCAGGCGCATGGCTCTGGAAGCTGCCGGGCCTCGACGCGCATATCGGGTTCGTGCTCGCGCTCGTCGCGGCCGCGGCGCTTTCGGTGACGCTCTGGCTGACGCCCTTCGGCTTCGCCATCCGCGTCGCCGGACGATCTCGCCGCGCCGCGGCCTATGCGGGATTTTCGATCTCAGCCCTCACCTGGGCGGCCATGCTCCTGTCGGGCGCGCTCGCCGGTCTCGCTGGCGGCGTCGAGGTTCTCGGCATCCATCATCGGCTCATCGAAGGCTTCTCTCTCGGCTTCGGTTTCAAGGCCGTGACGGTCGCGCTGCTCGGCGCCGTCGAGCCCTTGGCGGTCGCGCCGGCGGCGCTGTTCGTGGGTCTGCTCGAGGCTGGTTCGCTCTCCATGCAGCGGCAGATCGGCGTTCCCTCCGCGCTCGTCGTGGTGATCGAAGGCCTCACCATGCTGTTCATCCTCGCGGCGACCGTGAGGCGGGCATGATCGAATTCCTCGAAGCCGCCATCCGCATCGCGACGCCGCTCCTGCTTGCCGCTCTGGGCGGCATTCTTTCCGAGCGCGCGGGCGTCTTTGCCGTCGGGCTCGAAGGCATGATGCTCATGGGCGCGTTCGGCGGCGCGATCGGCGCCTGGGCGAGCGGCAGCGCACTCGTCGGCGTCGCGCTTGCGATTGTCTGCGGAGCTGCGATCGGGCTCGTCGTGGCGATCGTCACCGTCAGGTATCGAGCGGACAACATGGTGACGGGCCTGACCGCGAATATTCTCGCGGCCGGGCTGACGAGCTACCTCATGCGCGTGCTGTCCGGCGGCGGTCGTCCCATCGCCATTCATCTGACGCCGCTTCCGGCCTGGCCGATTCCGGGCCTTGCCGACATTCCGGTGGTCGGGCCGCTCCTGTTCGCGCTGCCGCCGCTGACCTATCTCGCGATCGTTGGCTGTGTCGCGCTCGCGTTCTTTCTTGGGCGGACGCAGGCCGGCCTGACTTTGCGCGCGACCGGCGAAAGCCCGGAGACCGTTCTGGCCTCCGGGGCCGAGCCGTTTCGCGTGCGCATGCTCGCGGTCGTGGCCTGCGGCGCCGTTGCGGGCATTGGCGGCGCGGTGCTCTCGCTGCAACAGGTCGGAACCTTCACCGACGGCATGACCGGCGGTCGCGGCTACCTTGCTCTCGCGTCGCTCATTGTGGCGCGCTGGAATCCGTTCGGCGCGGCGATCGCCTGTCTTGCGTTTGGCGCGGCGGAGGCGTTCGAATTGCGCATGCAAAGCTTTGGCTTGCCGGTCAGCTCCTATATCGTGCAAATGGCGCCCTATCTGATCGCGCTCCTCGTGCTCGCGGCTCTTGGGCGCGCGTCTCGGATGCCGGCGGCGATCGGACAGCCGCTTCCGCAAGACCAGTGAGGTGAAATGTGGCGGAAACGCTTGAGGCCCTCGCGGCCGAACTTGAGAACGGCCAGGCCTCGTCAGTGGGACTCGTCGAGCGGACGTTTCAGCGCATCGAGACCTTCGATTCCCGTCTGAACAGCTTCGTCGCCCTTGATCGTTCAGGAGCGCTTGCCGCGGCGAACGACAGTGATGCGCGTCGCTCGCGGGGCGAGGCTCATTCGCGGCTCGACGGCATTCCGATCTCGGTCAAGGACAACCTCCATGTCGCGGGCTTTCCAACGACATGGGGAAGCCGCGCGCTCAAGGACTACCGGCCAGCGAAGGACGAACTGCCCGTGGCGCGGCTCAGGCAGGCGGGAATGATCGTCATTGGCAAAACGAACGCGCCGGAGTTCACGCTCGAGGGCTATACGCGCAACGATTTGTTCGGCGTCACGCGCAACCCATGGGATCCCGAACTCACGCCTGGAGGCTCGAGCGGCGGCGCGGCGGCGAGCGTTGCGGCGGGTTTTGTCCCCGCCGCGCTCGGCACGGATGGCGGCGGCTCGATCCGGCGCCCCGCCTGTCATACTGGCCTTGTCGGCTACAAGCCATCGATCGGCCGCTGGCCGCGCGCCGACGGATTGCCGGCAATTCTTACAGATTTCGAGACCGTCGGATCGCTCGCGAGGACGGTCGAGGACACGCTGCTGCTTGACGCGATCTTGCGCGGCCCCGATCCGCGCGACTGGCGCTCGTCCTTTGCGCCGGCGCGGCGCCGGCTTGGCCAGCGAAGACACTGCGCATCCTCTATGTCCCGCGCTTTGGCGCCGCGCCTGTCGATCCCGAGGTCGCGTCTCAAGTCGCGGCGTTTGCCCGCAGTCTGTCGTCGATGGGACATGACGTTCGCGAAGGCGAAGTTTTCTTCGATCTCGAGATCGCGGCGCGGGTCTGGCATGTCGTCTCGCGCGCGGGCGTCGCCTGGCTCATGGCTGACAATCCGGCTTATGAGAAACTTGCCGGCGCCTCCGCGCGCGCAATGGCGGAGGATGGAAGGAAAGTGTCCGGCGCAGACTATCTTGGCGCGCTCGAGGCTGTGTCCGCGATCCGGCGACGGATCGCCGAACTGTTTCAAGGCGTCGATCTGGTTCTGACGCCGACGGCCGCGGCGCTGCCATGGGCCGCCGAAACGCCCTATCCGGATCGTATCGACGGCAAGGCCGCCGGGCCGCGCGACCATGCGATCTTCACCGGCTGGGTGAATATTGCGGGCGTCCCCGCCATCAACATTCCGATCGGTCTATCGCGCTCCGGGTTGCCGATCGGCGCGCATCTCGCTTCCGCCTTTGGTGCTGACGATCAGCTTCTCGCTTTTGCCCGCGAGGTCGCGCGCGCCAATCCTCTTCCATCGCTTCCCGAGCTCGAGGCCGCGCTATGAACACCCGTTCTCCGGGCCGCCACTTTTTGCAAATTCCCGGCCCGACGGATGTGCCGGGCCGCGTGCTGCGCGCGATCTCGGAGCCCACGATCGACCATCGCGGTCCCGACTTCGCCGGGCTCGGACGTTCGGTCCTGACCGGCCTCAAGCGCGTCTTCCAGACGAACGGCCCCGTGGTCATCTTTCCCGCGTCCGGCACCGGCGCGTGGGAAGCCGCGCTCGTCAACACGCTCTCGCCGGGCGATGCGGTCGTGATGTCGCAAACCGGCTGGTTCGCTTCGCTTTGGAGCGAAATGGCGAAGCGCCTCGGGCTCGAGCCGATCCTTCTCGAGACCGACTGGCGACGCGGCGCCGACCCTGCCGCGATCGAGGCTGCGCTGAAAGCCGACAAAGACGGCCGGATCCGCGCGGTCTGCGTCGTTCATAACGAGACCTCGACCGGCTGCGTCAGTCCTGTTCCCGCCGTCCGCCGGGCGATCGACAGGATCGGACATCCCGCGCTGCTGCTCGTCGACACGATCTCGTCGCTCGCTTCGATCGACTATCGGCACGACGAGTGGGGCGTCGACGTCACGGTCGCCGGGAGCCAGAAGGGGCTGATGCTCCCGCCGGGGCTGTCCTTCAACGCCGTCAGCGCGCGCGCGTTGGAGGCCTCAAGGACGGCGAAGCTGGTCCGCTCCTATTGGGACTGGCGGCCGATGCTCGAAGCCAATTCCGGGTTCTATTTCCCCTATACGCCCGCCACGAATCTTCTGCGCGGCTTGCAGGAGGCGCTGGCGATGCTTGACGAAGAGGGCTTGCCAAACGTTTTCGCGCGCCACGAGCGTCATGGCGCAGCGACTCGAGCGGCCGTGGAGGCTTGGGGACAGGCGGGCGCGGTCGAATTGCAGTGCCTTGAGCCGAGCGACTACTCATCGTCGCTGACGGCCGTTCGCCTCGCCGAGGGTCACAGCGCCGACGCTTTGCGCGCGCTGATTTTGCGCCGGTTCAACATGAGCCTCGGCAACGGTCTCGGGATTCTCAAGGACCGCGTTTTTCGCATCGGCCATCTCGGCGACATCAACGACCTCACCCTGCTCGGCGCCATATCGGGCGTGGAGATGGGACTGAAGCTCGCCGGCGTGCCGATCGGAAGCGGCGGCGTCGACGCGGCGATGGCGGTGTTGATGGCGGAAGGGGAAAGCAGCTCAGGGCGCGGCTAGCGGGCGGGCGGTACGCGCGGCGCTCGGCGTAAAATCGAGAAACAATTTCTTGCCATTCGTGCGCTGATGTTCTATGTTTGTTCTCGACAGTGGATTGTCGAATGACGTCAGGGTGAGTGGCCGTAGCTTGCAACGGATGTTTCCGCCATCGCGAAGAGCGAAGCGACGCGGCGATCCAGGGGTCGCGGGGAGCGCTACGTTGCCCTGGATTGCTTCGCCATAGCCCGTCCAGAAGGACGGGCGTCTTTCGACGCCCTAGGGCTCGCAATGACGATCGTGGTTCGAGGCGAATGTACTTTATGCCAAGGCAAAGCGGACGCGCGAAAGCGCAGCTAAGGCCTTGAAATAATTCACCTGCGTAAACTTGTGCGCGACGTGCTCGCGGGTCGGCCTCATCAAGCGCCTTTAAGCGCGATCTCCTCCGCCGCATCGGCAAGAGCCTGGCAGCCGAGCACGATGTCGGCCTCGCTCGTATCCTCGGTCCAGTGGTGGCTCACGCCTCTGATGCTGGGCACGAACAGCATCGCCGCGGGGAGCTTTCGCGCCAGGATCTGCGCATCGTGCCCGGCGCCGCTCGGCATCGAGATGAACGCGCCCGGCGCATGCCTTTCAGCGGCGCGGCTCAATGCGTCCTGAAACGTCTGCGACATGAGCACGGGGCTGACGGTCCAAAGGTCTCCATCGTGACCGCGCAAGGGCCCGCCGAATTGGCATGCGTGACGAGGGCAAGGAGCGTGTCCTCGAAGCGCTGCAATTGCGCGGCCTCGAGGTCGCGGACCTGAAACATCATCTCCGCGCGCCCGGGAACGATGCTGGGCTGGCCCGGCTCGAGGCGGATCGCGCCGATGGTCCAGACGCTGCGAGGTCCTGCGATCCGAGGAAAACGGTCCGCGATCGCCGCGGACAGTTTGACGAGCGCGACGCCGGCGTCCTTTCGCTTGACCATGCGTGTCGTGCCCGCATGATTGGCCTCGCCGACGAACACGATGCGATATTGCCGGATGCCGACGATGCCGGTGACGATGCCGAGACGCAACCCCGCTTCATCGAGGGTGTCACCCTGTTCGATATGCGCTTCGAGATAGCCGATGGTATCCGAGGCCACGATTGTCTCGCGCCTGGTCTCTGCGAGGCCTGCGTTTGCCAGCGCCTCGCGCAGAGGCGTTCCGTCGTTGTGGTCGCGCGCCTTGTCGATCTCCTCATCCGTGACGTCGCCGATGAACGAGCGGCTGCCAAGAAACGAGCCGAAGTGTCCTTCCTCGTCCGCCCAGGAGGCGACGTCGATCGCGGCGCCAGCCATGCGGGTGTCTTCGCTGAACGCGCGCGCGACTTCGAGGCCGTAGATGACGCCAAGCGCCCCATCGAGCCAGCCCGCATGGTTCTGGGATTCGGTGTGCGAGCCAATCAGGAGCTTGGGCCCTGTCGCGCGCGAACGGCCGAGCACGTTGCCGATTTCGTCGATCGACGCATCGAGACCTGCGTCGGCAAAACGTCCGGCGAGCCAGCGGCGGGCCTCGATGTCCTGTGGTGAAAACGTCGGTCGATGCACGCCACTCTTGTAGGCGCCGAACTCGGCCAGGCGGCGAAGGTCGGCGAGCAATCGGGCGCCGTTGATCTGAGGCATCGGGCTCGTTCAGCTCGGGTTGACGGCGAGGATGAGTTTGCCCGCGACCTGGCGCGAGGCGAGGCGATCGAGCATCGCGCCCGCTTCGTTGAAGGGGAACGTCTCTTCAAGCGGGACTTTCAGGCTCCCATCCATGATCCCGCCCACGACCGCGTCGATCGACTGGCCCCAGGGTCGGGAAGAGAAGTCGGCGTGGCCGAGGTGGAAGCGGGTGAAGGTGAGCGACTTCGCCACCAGTCTTTCCCAGAGATTGGGAAACGGCCGGCCTTCGGCCTCGCCGAAGCTCACGACATGACCAAGCTTGCGGATGGTCGAGAAGCTGCGGTCGAGGATGCTGGCGCCTGTCGAATCCAGCACCTTGTCGACGCCCCTGCCGCTGGTGAAGCGCGCCGCGGCCTCGACGAAATCCTCGTCCTCCCGGTTCACGACCTTCGCCGCGCCATACGCCAGCGCGCGCGCCTCCTTGCCTTTCGTGCCCACGGTTCCGATGACGGTCGCGCCGTCGCGCACGGCGAGTTGGGTCGCGAACAGGCCGACGCCACCGCCGATGGCGTGGATGAGAATGACGTCGCCCCGCTTGGTCACGCTGACGTTGTGGAGCAGATGCCACGCGGTCAGCCCCTGGATGGGAAAGGCCGCCGCGACATCGAGCCCCATGTCACTCGGGATCGGGATCAGACGTTCGACCCGGGCCACGCACTGATCGGCGAAGCCGCCCGCTTCCTCCAGGAAGGCTGCGATGCGGTCGCCGACCTTCGGGCCGGTGACGCCCGGTCCGAGCGCTGCGATCCGCCCGGAGACCTCGAGGCCGCCGACGATCGGGTAGCCTTTCGGATGGGGATAGGTTCCGCTGACGATCATCGTGTCGGCGAAATTGCAGCCGCAATAGGCGACGTCGATGAGCACCTCGCCGGGACCGGGTGTCGGCTGCGGCGCTTCGCCTATTCTCAGGTTCCCCTTCACGCCGGGAGCGTCGATGATGATTGCGCGCAAGGCCGGCGGTCCTATGGCTTCGCAGCCGCGCTCTCCCGGAGCGCCCCGGTCGCGGCCGCGTCGAGCGCTTTGCCACGGATGACGACGCCATAGTCCGTTCGCGCCTGCGCCACGGAGATATAGCCGTCGAGCATGTCGCTCAGCACCGCGTCGGGATCCCGTTCGAACGGATCGCCGTAGCCGCCGCCGTTCGGTCCGGTCGCGACCAACCGGTCGCCTCGGTTTGCCGCGCGATAGGGGACTTTCGACGGGAGAGCGGCTTCCTCGCCCGTCGCCGTGACCAGCGACAATGCTGCGGTCGAGCCGTCTTCGCCGCCCGCGAATCCCCACGGGCGATATTTGTGTCCCTCGCCCTCGACCGAAAAGGCGCCGTCGGACAGAAAGGCGAATTCGCGCACCGAGCCGACGCCGCCTCGCCATTCGCCTTTCGCAGGCGACAGATCACGCAACTCGTATCGGTTGACGCGAAGCGGCAGATGCAACTCGATATCTTCGATCGGATTGTTCCGCGTGTTGGCGTAAAGGGTGTCGACCGCGTCCATGCCGTCGATGCCCTGTCGTCCGCCGTAGCTTCCTTCGAGGATCTCCATCTGCACCCAGTGGCGGCCCTCGTGGAGCCCGGTGAAGGCGACACAGCGAAGATTGCCGATGCCGGCGCTCACCTGTCCGGGGACGCATTGCGCGAGCGCCTTCATGACGGTGTCGGCGAGCGCGTTTCCGGGACAGAAGCGCGCGATCACGGGCGCGGGGAAATTGGGATTCGCGAGCGTTCCTTTCGGCGCGACAATGTGGATCGGGCGCGTCAGCCCCATGTTCTGCGGCACGTTTCCATACACCACGCTATCAAGAAGGATGGAGCGGAGGGTCAGCCAGATCGCGCAATCAACCGTCCCTTCGAGCGGCATGTTGATCGGCCGATCGTCGACCTGCGGCGCGGTGCCGGTCAGATCGACGGTCATCTCATCCCCGCGCACCTTCAGCGTCGCCTTGATCTTGAGATCGCGGCGTTTCGCCTCCGGGTCGTCCAGGAAACCGTCGATCGTCGTCTCGGCCGCGTAATCGCCGTCCGGCAGGGCGCGGATCGCCGCGCGCATCAGACGCTCGGAATAATCCATGAGATCCTGGTAGGCGAGCATCAGGGTCTCGAGCCCATACTGCCGCACCAGCGCGAGAAACCGTTCGGCGCCGATCTCCGCCGCCTTGATCTGCGCCTCCATGTCGCCGACGACAAGATCGGAGGCCCGGATGTTGTCGCGCAGGAGTTGCCACACCGCACGGTTCGAGCGCCCTTCCTCGATGATCTTGATTGCCTTGAATTGGAGGCCCTCCGCGTAGGCGTCGACGGCGCTGACGATGCCCGCGCTGCCTGGAGTTGAGGCGCCGATGTCCAAATGATGGGCAGTCGTGACCGAGAAGCCGATCAGCTGCTCGTCAAGAAAGACCGGCACGCAAAAGGCGACGTCCGGCCCGTGCGAGGCGCCCCCATAAGCGTCGTTGTGCATGATGACGTCGCCCGGGCGGATCGATTCGCCGCGCCGCTCGAGCTCCTTCCGGATCCCTCGGATATAGCCGGGAATTGGACCTGACTGGAGCGGGGTGCTCATCTTGCACTCGCAAAGCTGGCCGCCCTCGGCGTCGGTCAGCGCGGCGCCGAAATCCTCGGATTCCCGGATAATGCTGGAATAGGCCATGCGCATCAGCTTGTGACCCATCTCGATCGCGATGTTTTCAAGCGCGCCGAAAATGATCGCTGCCGTCACCGGATTGACCCGGGTCGCAGTTTTGGCCTCGGCGGCCAAAGCTGAATGAACAGTCATTGCGATCCTCCGAGCTTGATGACGATATTGCCGGTCCAGTCGACGCGCGCATTTGCGCCGGGCGGAACGAGCGTGGTGCTGTCCGTCTGCAAGATGACGGCGGGACCGGGAAAGGTCTCCTCGACCGGAAGCTCGCTGCGCCGATAGAAGGGCGTCTCAAAGCTCTGAAGCTCACCGCTCACGCGAAACAAGCAAGGACTGACGCGTATCCTCGCTTTTTCCAGCGAACCGGACCGCGGCGTCTTCATCGCGCGCAGCTTCGGAACGCGGCCGACGCCGCTCACGCGAACGTTCACGATCTCAATCGGACTTGCCTCGAACGCGCGCCCGTATTCGGCGGTATGCGCCGCGTGGAACGCCTTCCACGCCTCAGGGAGCGTTTCTTCGGTGATCTCGCCATCGGGCAGGGGAACGCGCAGCTCATAGCCTTGCCCGACATAACGAAAATCGCCAGCGCGGGAGAAGGTCACTTCGGCGAGCGGAATGTGGTCCGCCTCAAACTGCGCCGCGAGGCCAGCCTGCATTTCGGCGAGGCTCTTGTTGAGTTTCTTGAGATCAACCGCGCCGCTGACCTGAAACTCCGTCTGGACGGAATCATATTTGAAATCGGTCGTGAGAAGCCCCATGGCGGATGTGATTCCGGGGTAGGGCGGAATGATCACCTCCGGAATGTCGAGGACGGCGGCGACCTCGGCGCCCTGCAGCGGACCGGCGCCGCCGAAAGCGACGAGCGAAAAGCCGCGTGGATCGATGCCCTTCTGGATTGTCCGGGAGCGAATGGCGTTCGCCATGTTGGCGTTGATCACGCTGAGAATGCCCTCCGCCGCCTCCCCGAGACTGAGGCCGAGCCTGGTTGCGAGCGAACCTACAGCCCGGCGCGCCGCTTCCGCGTCGAGCTTCATTCCCCCGCCGAGGAAGTCGTCCGCGTCGAGCCGGCCGAGGACGAGATTGGCGTCGGTCACAGTCGGTTCCTCGCCACCCATTCCGTACGCCGCGGGTCCGGGAACGGCGCCCGCGCTGCGCGGCCCAACCCGAAACGCCCCGCCGTGGTCGATATAAGCGATGGAGCCGCCGCCCGCGCCGATGGTGTGGATGTCGATCATGGGCGCAAGCAGCGGGAAGCCGGCGATCGATGTCGAGCGCGCGTCCGTCTCCGTCAGCCGGCCATCAACGATGATGCCGATGTCCGCGCTCGTTCCGCCGATGTCGAAGGTAATCAGCTTGCGTCGCTCAGCCAGCCCGCCGATCCAGGCTCCCGCGAGCACGCCCGCCGCCAACCCGGAAAGCAGCGTCAGCGTCGGCTTTTCCGACACCATGCCCGCGGTCGCCACGCCCCCGTTCGAGGCCATGATTCTGAGATCGGCGGTCAGCCCCGCGCTCTTCAGCGACTGGTCGAGATGAGTGATGTAGGTCCGGACCTTCGGCCCGATGAAAGCCGCCAAAGCGGCGGTCGTGAACCGCTCGAACTCACGAAATTGCGGGGAGACGAAGGACGACGTCGTGACGAAGGCGTCGGGCAGAATTTCGGACACGATCGCCTTGGCGCGGTCCTCATGCGCAGGGTTGAGATAGGAGAACAGAAAGCAGATCGCCACGGATTCCACGCCGGCGTCGCGAAGGGCGAGGGCCGCGCCGCGCACGCGTTCTTCGTCCAGAGGCTCGAGTTCATGGCCCTGCGGCGGCGCCAGACGTCCGGGAACCACCATGCGATTGCGCCGCTTGATCAGCGGGCGATTTTGCCACGGCAGCTCTTGCCGGATCGAATAATGCTCGACCCGCTGATGACGTCCGATATGCAGAACGTCGCGGAAGCCTTCATTGGTGATCATGCCCGCATTCGCCCCCTTGTCCTCGAGGACGGCGTTGGTCGCGGTCGTGGTCGCATGAAAGACGAGGTCGATCTCGTCCGGGCTTGCGCCCAGCCGTTGCGAGGAGACCCTCGATGCCCTTCATGACGCCGTCCGAGGGATCCTGCGGCGTGGTCGGAACCTTGTGGATGGCCATGGCGCCGGTGTCGAGGTCGGAGAAAATGAGGTCGGTAAACGTGCCTCCGACATCGACGCCAATCACCTTCATGAGTCGCGAACCCCGAGTGTAAGGATCGTCATGTCTGCGAACCCGCACAGCCACGCCGTGAGATGATCAGAGCGGCCTCGCTCGTCGTGGCAGCGACGAACCACAAATCGACGATGCAGCAATCGGCCACATCCGACTTCCTCGTGCAAGACGCTTGCCGTCCCCAGGGGAGCAATGCAAGTTTGCACAATGCGAAGGCTTGTGATCGAGCGGAGGCTGCGAGCTCCCGGCATGACGTTTGCTTTGTCCGCGATGGCGTTGGGGGCTTCGCCATTGCGATCGTGCCGCGATTCCG
Source organism: uncultured Alphaproteobacteria bacterium (assembly GCA_963833955.1). Classification (GTDB taxonomy): domain Bacteria; phylum Pseudomonadota; class Alphaproteobacteria; order Rhizobiales; family Beijerinckiaceae; genus Roseiarcus. The sequence goes on from CAWHZY010000003.1 coordinate 26,126, forward strand.
CGGCTTCTGCAACGGAGACTTGAAATGACGAACCGTTCGTGGGTCTGGCGCGCTGTCGCCTTGAGCCTGACAGTCTGCGGAGCGGCGGCCACCGCGGCGCAGGCGGATGATCTGTCGTATTTCGAGAAGCAAATCGCGCCGTTCACGAAGAAGCCCGAGTTCGTAGCCCCCGGTCCCGCGTTCGACGCTCAGGCCTGCATGAAGGGAAAGACGATCCTCAGCATTCCGGTCTCGAGCGCGAATCCCTTTACCGCCAACATCGAGAAGGCCATGGCGGCCGCGGCAAAAAAAGTAGGCTTCAAGTTCACTACCTGGGAGAACCAGGGCCAAAGTTCGCAATGGGTGCAGGGAATGGACACCGCGGTCAACCAGAAGGTCAGTCTCATCGACCTTCTTGCTGGGACCGACCCGCGCGTCCTTGTGCCGCAAGTTAACGCCGCGCAGGCGGCCAAAATTCCCGTCGTCGCGTCGCATTACAACGGTGTCGAGCAAACCGCCGAGGTGAAAAAGTACGCGGACGGAGACGTGCCAATCGACTACGCGAAAGCCGGAGCGCTCTTAGCCGATTGGGCGATCGTCAAAACAAAGGGTCACATGAACGCCCTTGTTCTGATCGCGACCGGCCCGCTCTCGACCGATTCCATGATGTCGGGCATCGAAGCGGAGCTGAAACACTGCGACGATTGCAAAACGAAAGTGATGAACTTTCCGGTTGTCGACTGGGGCACCCGCATCACGCCTGGCGTGCAGGCTGCGCTGCTCGCCGATCCGAGCGTCAACTACATCATCGTGATCTACGACAGCATGAGCCAGTTCGTAACGCCGGCCGTCACGATCACCGGGTCGCAGAAGAAGGTCGGCGTCGACGCTTTCAACGGCACGCCGTTCGTCCTCGGCCTCGTGCAGCAGGGCCAGGTGGAAATGGACATCGGCGAGAATCTCGATTGGATCGGCCACGCGATCATCGACGCTGAAATGCGCCGCATCTGTGGCTTGCCTCTCATCTCGGATCCCAAGATCCCGTTCTATATTTTCACCCAGGACAACGCGAAGGACGCGGGAACGCCACCCCAACTCTCACAGGGTTACGGGGACGCCTATGTGAAGGGTTACGCAGACCTGTGGAAGCTTCAATAGGCGTGGGCCCCCCGCCAGCGGAGACCGTCGCGGCGCTTCGGCTTTGGGACCTGAGCAAGACTTTCGGGGGCCAGAAGGCCCTCGACAAGGCTTCGCTTGAAGTCGCTCCAGGCGAAGTCCACGGCCTTCTTGGTCAGAACGGTTGCGGCAAATCGACGCTGATCAAGATTCTCGCCGGCTTTCACGCGCCGGACCCGGGAAGCCGGCTCGAGATTGGCGGCGCGGAGGTTGCGCTTCCCCTCGCGCCGGGCGAGTTCCGCAACTATCGTATCAGCTTCGTGCACCAGCATCTGGGGCTGATCCCGAGTCTGACGGCGCTCGAGAACCTCTTGCTTGGGCGCCTCGCGGAACGCGACGCGTGGGCGATCAACTGGATCGCGGAGCGCCGTGCAGCGATGCAACTGTTCGCGAACTACGCCATCGATCTCGATCCTGAAACGCGGGTCGCGGACATCGCGCCGGTTGAGCGCGCCCTGCTCGCCATCGTCCGCGCGATCTCGGAAATGAACGAGGCAGGCGGCGTGGGGGCAGGCCTTCTGGTGCTGGACGAGCCGACCCCGTTTCTTCCGAAGCGCGACGTCGATCGCCTCTTCCAGCTGGTGCGCGCGATCGTCGCCAAAGGCGCAAGCGTCATCTTCGTTTCTCACGACGTCGACGAGGTGATGGAGATCACCGATCGCGCGACCGTTCTGAGGGACGGCAAGGTCGCGGCCATGATCGATACGCGCGCCGCCACCAAAGCGGATTTCATCGAAGCGATTGTTGGCCGCAAGCTTGCCGCCATGACCCCTCCGGCTCGTCTTGCGACGCGCGGGCCTAGCCACGCCGTCGTGCACAATTTGTCGGGAGGAACGATCGAGGGGTTCTCGCTTGATCTGGCGGCGGGAGAGGTTGTTGGCGTCACCGGCCTGATCGGATCGGGCTATGACGAAATCCCCTACTTGATCTACGGCGCGCGGGAGGCTCGCGGCGGAACGCTCGACATCGGGGGGCGCGGTGTCGAGCTGAGCTCGATCAAGCCGCGCGACGCGATCCGCCACGGGGTCGTTCTGGTGCCCGCCGATCGAGCCAATGCGGGGGTCATCGGCGCGCTTCCGGTCGCCGACAATGTGACCATGCCGACGCTTGCTTCGCGGTTCAGACGATGGATGTTGCGCCGGCGCGCGATGACCGCCGAGGCAGCGGAAATGGGCCGGCGTTTCGAAGTTCGTCCGGCCGACCCGGCCATGACGATGGCTTCCCTCAGCGGCGGCAATCAGCAAAAGGTGGTGCTCGCCAAATGGTTCCAGATGGCGCCCAAGCTGATCCTTCTTGACGAGCCGACGCAGGGCGTGGACATCGGCGCCCGGCAAACCGTTTTCCGGCACATCGCGAGCGCGGCGTCAGCGGGCGCGGCGGTCCTGTGCGCGAGTTCGGACTACGAGCAGCTCGCCACGATCTGCAGCCGCGTGCTGATCTTCGCAGCCGGCCGGGTCGTTGCGATCCTCGAAGGCGCTGAAATCAGCAAGGAGGCCATCGCGGAGCGCAGCCTCGGCGTCGCTCAGAGCCTCGCATGACAGGCGGAACATTCGTCCAACAAAGAGGCGGGCCATGACCCATTCGGCGCCCACTCAGGCAGCCGCTCCGGCCGAGCGCGCGGCGCACAAGCCGTTCGTCTACCGGCTCGAGCAGTTCGGGCTGATCATCGTGTGGGTCCTGCTCATCGCCGTGTTCGGCTATTTGCGGCCTGACACGTTCCTGACCTGGCCCAATTTCTCGACCATCCTCGGCTCCCAGGCGGTTCTCGTCGTGGTCACGCTCGGGCTCATCATTCCTTTGACGGCCAACGACTTCGACCTCTCGATCGCGTTCACCATGACATTGTCGTCGATGCTGGTTGCGGTCCTCAACGTCAATTACGGGATCGGCATCGGCTGGGCCGTGATTGCAGCGCTTGCGCTCGGGGTTGCGATCGGCCTCATCAACGGTCTCTTGATCACCATTTTTCGTATTCACTCGCTGATCGTCACCCTTGGCACGGGCACGTTCCTGCATGGGGCCACGCTTTGGCTCAGCGACTCGATGACGATCAGCGGCATTTCGCCGTCTCTCATGAATGCGGTCATCGTCGATCGCCTTTTCGGAGTTCCTCTCGAGTTCTACTACGCGATCGTCCTCGCTGCGCTTGTCTGGTACCTGCTCGAGTACACAGCGCTCGGCCGGCGCATTCTTTTCGTCGGTCGCGGGCGCGAGGTGGCGCGGCTCAGCGGCATCAACACCGATCGGATCCGCATCGCTTGTCTTGTCGCTTCAGGGCTCTTCGGCGCTTTGGCCGGGGTCCTCTATGCCGGCACGCAGGGCGCGGCGGACCCGGTGTCGGGCGTCACCTATCAGCTGCCGGCCTTCGCCGCCGCCTTCCTCGGCTCGACGTGCATTGCGCCCGGGCGTTTCAATCCGTGGGGCGCGACGGTCGCCGTCTATTTCCTCGTCACTGGGATCACAGGCCTCGTCTTTCTGGGCTTCAGCTCGTTCATCCAGGAGATGTTCTACGGCGGCGCGCTTGTGATCGCGGTCACCTTGTCCCAACTGGTGCGCGGACGACAGGAGCAGCAGTTCTAATCCCCCTCTCGATCAACGGAAGAGACCAACACGTGACCCCTCGCTCGCTCGAACGCGACTTCATTGGCTACGGATCCAAACCGCCCGATCCGCGCTGGCCGGGCGGGGCGCGGATCGCGCTGAACTTCGTTCTGAATTACGAAGAGGGATCAGAATACAGCATGATGGATGGAGACGGCGTCAGCGACGCCGCCCTGGCCGAAATGGCGAGCGTGGCCGTGCCGCGCGGCGAACGGGACCTCGCGGCCGAGAGCATGTTCGAATACGGCAGCCGTGTTGGGTTCTGGCGCCTGCATAAGGTTTTTCAAGAGCGCGGGCTGCCGATGACGGTCTTTGCCTGCGCGCTCGCGCTCGAGCGCAATCCGCCGGCGGCGGCCGCGATCAAAGAGGCGGAATACGATATTTGTTGTCATGGCTGGCGCTGGGTCGAGCATTTCAAACTCGACGAGGCGACCGAACGCGAGCACATCCGCCACGCCGTCGAGAGCCTCAAGCGAACGGTCGGACAGCGTCCCCTTGGCTGGTATTGCCGCTACGGGCCGAGCGTCAACACGCGACGCCTGGTCATGGAGGAGGGCGGATTTCTCTACGACAGCGACAGCTATGCGGACGAGCTCCCCTATTATGTGATGGCCGAAGGCCGCCCTCAGCTCGTCGTCCCCTACACGCTGACCAACAACGACGTGAAATGGCCCGCCACGAACTTGGCGACCGGGGAGGACTTTTTCACCATCTTGCGAGAGGCTTTTGACTTCCTCTATGAAGAAGGGCGCGTGGCCCCGAAAATGATGAATGTGGGGATGCATATGCGTATCCTCGGCCATCCGAGCCGAGCCTCCGGCCTTGCGCGTTTCCTCGACTATGTGAAGAGTAAACCGGATGTTTGGCTTTGCCGGCGCCTGGATATCGCGAAGCACTGGCTGAACGAGCATCCTTGTGAGGTTGCCTGATGAAGCGCTTGAAGATCGAACCGATCGACGCAGAGGCGTTTGCGCCTTTCGGACAGCTTCTTCCACCCGCGCCGCCAGGAAAAGGGGGCCGTCAGGAGTTGATCGAGGAATTGCAGAACGACCGCGTCAGCGCGCGACCGCGCCTGTCCGTCGCGACCGCGGGGCCGAAAGCCTTGCCTCTCGCTGCAGTCCAGATGGAGCGGCACGTCCATTCCTCGCAGGCCTTCGCGCCGCTCGACTGCGCGAGCTATCTGGTGATGGTCGCGCCGCACGGCGATGGCGGAATGCCGGACCTCGAAAAGGTCCGGGCGTTTCGCGTGCCCGGAGACACCGGCGTCAATTACAAAGCCGACACCTGGCATCATCCGCTGTAGTCCGCTCGAACGCACCGGGCAATTCGCCATTCTCACTTTTGTCGATGGAACTACCGCCGACGAACAATTCGTCGATCTGCCGCAGTCGATTCTCATCGAGGAGTGACGAGATCAGCTCGCCGCGGCATGTTTCAAGTCTTGTGCAACGGCCTTGCCGCTAGCTGACAAATCGGGCAGGTTTCTTGCTTGGACTGTCGGCAAGGGCTTCGCTCTGGGAAGTAAAGCCGCAATGGGGCAGGGGCCTCCGGCGCCGAAAAAAAAGGAGTGTGACATGCGATTGTCAATGGCGCATCTCGGCCTTATCGGCGTCGCGGCCGCCGCCTTTCTCAGCGCTGAGGCGGCAAATGCCCAGACAGTCGCGCTCGTGACGATCAACCAGCAGGCGCTCTTCTTCAACCAGATCAACGACGGCGCCAAGCAGGCGGCGGACAAGGCGGGCGCGAAGCTCGTCATCTTCAACGCCAACAATGTCGCCTCGGCTCAGAACAGCGCGATCGAGGACTATATCGCCCAGAAAGTCGATGGCATCGTGCTCATCGCCATCGACGTCAACGGGGTGAAGCCCGCCGTCACCGCGGCCAAGAAAGCCGGCATTCCCGTCGTCGCGATCGACGCCCGTATCCCCGACGGCGACAATGCGGCTTTCATCGGCGTCGACAACAAGGGCGCGGGCGAAGAGATCGGCAAATACTTCGCCGATTACGCGAAGACCAAGATGAACGGCTCCGCCAAGGTCGGCATTGTCGGCGCGCTCAATTCCTTCATTCAGAACCAGCGCCTGGACGGCTTCAAGGCGGCGGCTCAGGCCGGCTCGGGCGTCAAGTTCCTAGATACGGTGGATGGCCAAAACATCCAGGACGTGGCGCTGACCGCGGCCGAGAATCTGATGACCGCCAACCCCGACATGAACGCGCTCTACGCCACCGGCGAGCCTGCGCTGGTCGGCGCGATTTCCGCCGTGACCAGCCAGCAGGCGACCGGCAAGGTCAAGGTCTTCGGGTGGGACCTCACCGCCCAGGCGATCAAGGGAATAGACGAGGGCTGGATCGTCGCCGTCGTTCAGCAGGACCCCTTCCAGGAGGGCGTGGCGGGCGTCGAGACCGTGCTCAAGATCAAGAAGGGCGAGAAGGTCGACCCGAGCATCGACATTCCCGTGACCATCGTGACCAAGGACAATGTCGACAAGTTCCGCAGCCTCTTCAAATAGGCCGCTCGAACGCCCCGAGCGGGATGCCAGGGCGTCCCGTCCTCTCTTCCTCTGTGCACGAAAGCTTAAGCCAAGCGGATGTTGAGCGCCGACGCGCCGATCCGGGTCCAGATGGAGGACATCAGCAAGTCCTTCGGCGCCATCAAGTCCCTTGATCGCGTCAACCTTGTTCTGCGGGCGGGCGAGGTCCTTGGTCTGGTCGGCGACAATGGCGCTGGAAAGTCGACGCTGAGCAAAATTCTGTCGGGCGCCGTCGTTCCCGATTCCGGCCGCATTCTTCTCGACGGCCGTGAAGTCCGCTTCACGTCCCCCGCCGACGCGCGCCGTCAGCGGGTCGAGATGGTTTATCAGGACCTGTCGCTGTGCGACACGGTCGATGTCGCGGGCAATCTCCTGCTTGGCCGAGAGCCGCTCAGGCGCATGCTTGGCGTGCCCGTCATGGACAAGCGCAGGATGCATGCGGACGCCGCGCAAATGCTGGCGCATCTTGGCATCCGCATGCCGAGCACGCGGCTCAAGGTCGAGAATTTGTCCGGCGGCCAGCGCCAGAGCATTGCGATCGGACGCGCGGTGTCGTTCGACCCCCTGGTCCTCATCATGGACGAGCCGACGGCCGCGCTCGCCGTCGCGGAGGTCGACGCTGTGCTCGATCTCATCCATCAGGTGAGCGCCAAAGGCGTGAGCGTCATTCTCATCACGCACCGGCTTCAGGATCTGTTCGTGGTCTGCGACCGGATCATGATCCTCTACGAGGGTCGCAGCGTCGCCGAGCGGCTTATTGGCGAAACGAATATCGAGGAGATCGTCAACCTTATCGTCGGGAGGAAATTCCGCTCCGTCTCAGCCGGCGCGCGGCCCGGAGGGGAGGCGCGTTCATGACCGCGATCGCAGCCACCCCGGCGCTGCGCGATCGCGCGAGGCTGATCATCCACGACAACGGGGGCGTGGTCAGCATCGCGGTTTTCTTCGTCGTGATGGCGGTCACGTTCTCGCTGATCACGGACACATTTCTGACTGAGACCAATCTCCTCAACATTCTGCGGCAGACCGCGCCTCTCATGATCGTGGCGGTCGCGATGACTTTCGTGATCACGACCGCCGGGATTGATCTCTCCGTCGGCTCGGTGCTGGCGCTCGTGAACGCGCTCGCGGCGATTTCGCTTCAGGCCGGCCTCGCCTGGCCGCTGGTGGTCGTGCTCATGCTGGGGGTCGGCATCGTCATCGGCCTCTTCCAGGGCTTCTTCATCGCCTATGAAGGCATTCCCGCCTTCATCGTCACGCTTGCCGGCCTGAGCTCCATCCGAGGCACGGCGCTGCTGCTCACGAAAGGCTATTCGATTCCGATCGATCCTCAGAGCCCGTTCAACGCGATCGGGCGAGGCTGGGTGTTCGGCCTGCCCATGCCGGCGATCATCGCCGTCGTCGTGCTCGCGGTCGGCTTTCTCGTCTTCAATGAAACCACCTTCGGCCGCTATGTGACCGGCGTCGGCGCGAATGCAGAAGCGGTCCGGCGCGCGGGCGTCGACACCAAGAGGATCACGCTTGCGGTCTATGCGCTGAGCGGATTCGCCGCGGCGATCGCGGGAATCATCATTGCCGGGCGCCTCGGAAGCGGATCCTCGAACGCCGGCGGGGGCTTCGAACTCGAGGTCATCGCCGCGGTTGTGCTGGGCGGAACGAGCCTGTTCGGCGGCCGCGGCACGATGCTTGGCACGATGCTGGGCGCACTGACCGTCGCCGTCATCGGCAACGGCCTCATCCTCTATCATATGTCGCCGTTCATCACGCCGATCGTCGAGGGCTTCATCATTCTCATCGCGGTCTGGCTCAACTTCCGCCTGTTCCGGACGGGACGACGGACGAATTGAGGAAGGCGGGAGACACATGGCGAAGCCCGCGATCGGCGTGCATTCGGGACTGGTCCGAACCGTGCTTGGCCCCATTCCGGTCGAGGCGATCGGCGTCACGCTCATGCACGAGCATATCCTGCTCGACGCTTCGAGCTGGTGGAAGCGTCCGTGCTGCGGCTCGGAGATCGCGATCGCCGAACGGCCGCTCGACATCTCGATGATCGGCGATTTGCGGATGAATCCGTTTCTCAATCGCGACAATTGCGGATTGCTCGACGTCAGGGCGGCGATCGAGGAGCTCAATCATTTCGTCGAATACGGCGGGCAAACCATCGTCGATCCGACCAACCTCGGAATTGGACGCGATCCCTCCGCACTTCAGCGCATCAGCCGGCGAAGCGGACTGAACATCGTGATGGGCGCGGGCTTCTACCTCGAGCCGTCGCATCCTCCTTACGTGAAAGACATGAGTGTCGAAACGATCGCCGAGGCGATTGCTCGCGACTGCGGCCTCTCGGAGGACGAGCCCGAGGTCTGCGCCGGCATCATCGGGGAGATCGGGATCAGCAAGGACTTCACGCCCGCGGAAGACAAAGTGCTGAGGGGCGCGGCGCGCGCCTCCAGGCTCAGCGGCGCTCCGCTCTCGGTTCATCTTCCGGGCTGGGAGCGCCACGCTCACCGCGTGCTGGACGTCGTCGAGAGCGAAGGCGCGGACCCGCGCCATGTCGTCCTCTGCCATATGAACCCGAGCCTCAACGATCCGGCGTATCAGAAGAGCGTCGCCGACAGGGGCGCGTTCATCGAATACGATATGATAGGGATGGATTTCTTTTACGCCGACCAGCAGGCCCAGTCGCCATGCGACGAGGAGAACGCGGTCGCGATCTGCCGGCTGGTCGACGACGGTTATCTGAACTCGATCCTCATGTCGCAGGACGTGTTCCTGAAGATGATGCTCGTGCGCTACGGCGGGTTTGGCTACGGATACATCCTCAAGCATTTCGCGCCGCGCCTGAAACGGCACGGCATGGACCAGCGCACGATCGATCACATCCTGGTCGAGAACCCGCGGCGGGTGTTCTCCGCCGAGCATCGCGGGCGCTGACGGGAGAGGATGAGGGCGGTGGCGGGGCACGATGATCCAGGTGATCGGCAACGCCGCGGTCGATAGCGTCATTCGGGTGGACGAACTTCCGCGGCCCGGTGAAACGATCGTGGCTCTCGGAGCCTCCGAAGATCTCGGGGGCAAGGGCGCCAATCAGGCGGTCGTCGCGGCGCGCTGCGGCGCGCCTGTTCGCCTCGTCGCTCCGGTCGGCGATGACGCGCTTGGCGAGCGCATTCGATGGAATCTCGCTCGCGAAGGGGTGCAGATCGACGGGGTGATGACCTCGTCTTATGGAACGGACCGTTGCGTCGTTGCGGTCGACCGTCAAGGCGAGAATACGATTCTGAGCCTCATCGATGCGGCGCGGAATTTCGATCCCATCGCGGAAACGCGGATCGAATCGTGGATCAGCGCCGGCGACCTGGTCGTCATGCAGGGCAATCTGCGGCCAAGCGTCACGCGCGCCTGTCTCGCGCTGGCTCGGTCGAAAGGCGCCACGACCGTTCTCAACCCATCGCCAACCTACGCGGCCGTGGATTACGACTGGAGCGTGATTGACCTCGTGCTCGTCAACCGCGGCGAGGCGGTCGACCTTGGGGGCGGCGAAGCGGAAGAGGCCGCGCGGGAGCTGTGCAGGAAGGGGGCAGGCGCGGTTGTTCTGACCCTCGGGGCCGACGGCGCCGCCTTTGTCTCGGCTGATGGCATGTTCCGGGTGGCGGCGCCGCACGTCGTCGCCATCGACACGGTGGGAGCCGGCGACGTGTTCTGTGGGGTCGTCATCGCCGCGAGAGCGCTCGGGCGCAACTGGAGAGACGCCCTCGCGGCTGCAACGGAAGCTGCTTCCCTGTCTGTCACGCGACAGGGCGTTCTTGCTTCCTTTCCGTCCCGGGTGGAGATGCGGGATATCTTGGACGCGCACCAGCACGCCTGAAGGAGAGTGAGCAAAATGACGGAAGCCGGCAACGCCGTCGCGTTAGCGCGGGAGAACACGCTCGCATCCCTATTTGGTCGCCCGAAAAGCGTGCTGATCGGCGTCGTCCATCTCCTTCCGCTGCCGGGCTCCCCCGACTATTCAGGCGGCGGGGTCGAGGCGATCTATGCGCGGGCGCTTGGCGATGCGCGGGCTTACGCCGACGCCGGCTTTGACGGCCTCATTGTCGAAAATCACGGCGATATTCCTTTTTCCAAGCCTGAGGACATTGGCCCGGAAACCGCGGCGCATATGGCGATCGCGACCGATCGCGTCCGGGCCGCAACCGGATTGCCGATCGGGATCAATGTGCTGGCCAATGCCGCCCTCCACGCTCTGGCGATTGCGAGCGCGGCAGGCGCGCGCTTCGTTCGCGTCAATCAATGGGCCAACGCCTATGTCGCCAACGAGGGGCTGATCGAAGGGGCGGCCGCGAAAGCGATGCGCTACCGCAGCGCGCTTCAGGCGCAAGGGGTCGCTATTTTCGCCGACGCTCACGTCAAGCATGGCGCGCACGCCATCGTGCAGGATCGGCCGATTGCCGAGCTCGTGCGCGACGTCGAGTTTTTCAACGCCGACGTCGTGATCTTCACCGGCCAGCGCACCGGCCACGCCGCCGATCTCGATTATCTCCGGAAGCTCCGCGGCGCGGCTTCGCTTCCGACGCTTGTCGGCAGCGGCGTTGACGCCGGCAACGTCGGCGACATTCTCGCCATCGTCGACGGCGTCATCGTCGCAAGCTCGTTGAAGGTCGACGGACTCTGGTGGAACCCCGTGGATCGCGAACGGGCCACGCAATTCGTCGCGCGCGCCAGGAAAGCGTCGTGAGCGACATGTCCTCGTTCTCGGAGCGCATGCGCGCCCACGCGGATCGAACATGGAGGGCGATCCTCCGCCATCGCTTCTTTCGTGAAGTCGCGACGGACGCCGTCGAGGATCGCGTCTTCGCCCGCTATCTCCGGATCGAATGCGGCTTCGTCGACACGGCGGCGAGGGCGCTGGGCTACGCCGTTGCGAAAGCGCCTTCGTTCCAGGAACGGCGGCGCCTGGGCCTGGGTCTCTATGGGCTCGTGACCGATCAGGAGCAGGTCTTTGTCGACGCCTTCGAGCGGATGGGCGCGCCGGCCAATGAGCGGACCGGTCTTAGCCCCCAGGGGCTCGCTCTTCCGCTGCACGCGCTCTTTCTCGAGGTAGCCGAAACGGAGGGCTATGAGGAGATCCTCGCCTGCACTCTGGCGGCGGAGTGGATGTATCTGACCTGGTGCTCGGCGGCCAACCAGTCGCCGTCGTCGAGGGGGGCTATTCGCGACTGGGTCGCTCTTCACGCTGGCGGCGCCTTTGCGGAGCACGTCGCGTGGGTCCGGTCGGAGATCGACACAAGAGGACCGACGCTCACCGAAGCACGCCAGGCGCGGCTGGGCGCGCTCTTCGAAGAGGCCCTGCAGGCGGAAATCGCGTTCCACGACGCGCCCTATGCTGGCTGATGGATGAGGCGATCCATGAGATCGCTCGGCGTTCATGAGGAGCGGTGGCGGCGCCGGTTCAAGGCCCGGGACGCTCGACACAGAAAATTCAACAATTTCTTGCCAAGCCAGCAGAGGCGTTGTATTGTTTTTCAGAAATATTGACAGCGGGCTTATGCTGAGGAGACGCGCGGGGGGCGGCGTCTCAAAGCATGTTCCAGCTCTGAGGGCGCGTGGGAGCGCCTGCGAAGCCGCTTCGCGGCGCCTTGAGGCACGAGGCGGTGGAGTCGGAAGTGACTCGTTAATCCCGCCGCAAGCTATTGGAATCACTCAAAACGGACTCGCTAATTTCGAACCGCCTGCTCTTCAGTTCCCGTCTGGCTCCGTCGCCAAATGCGCGGCGACCCGGTCGGCGGTTGGCAACGCGGACTGAGCGCCGAGCCCTGTGGTTGAGATCGCCGCGGCGCAATTGGCGAAGCGAAGGGCGTTGCTCCAGTTCAGTTTCGCCGCAAGACGCGCATGAAGGCAGGCGGCGGCGAAACAGTCGCCCGCGCCGGTGGTGTCGACAATCCTGGGCGTAAAGCCTGGCGAGGCGATACGCGCCTCGGCGGTCTCGACCTGGGCCCCGTCCGCGCCGAGCGTGGTGACGAGCGCGGCGACGAGGCCAGCGAGCGGGCGCTCGAGCGCCGCATCCACGAAGGCGCGCAACTCCGCATTGCAGAAGACGAGATCGAAGCCTTCGATCGCATCGAGGAGAACGGCCGCGTCTTCCGGGCAGTCGGCGCGTTCGATGTCGAGCGAGGCCGTCGCTCCCGAACTGCGTGCAGCGTCCACCACGCGTCGGCAGAGGGCAAGGTCGCCGATCGAGGTCAGATGCAGGTGGCGAACGCCCTCCAGCGCCGCCGCCGTTACGTCGCCCGCTTCCGGCCGATAGGCTGAGGTCATCAGCTTGACGAGGGACTTTTCCCCGTCCGGCGTCAGCAGGCTGATGCAGCTGAATGTCGCGACGCCGTCGAGGCGGGAGACGAAGCTCGTGTCGACGCCTGCCTGCTCGAGGCTTTTGATGGCGAACGCGCCATCCGCGTCATCGCCGACACGGCCGAGGACACGCACCCGCGAGCCCAGGCGAGCAAGCGCCGCCGCGACGTTTCCAGCCATGCCGCCCGGCGCTTTCTGCCTCACGGCGCCGTTCACCTTCCCGTCCCGGGTCGGCAGCCGATCGACCTCGATCATGACGTCGACGTCGATGTCGCCGATGCAGAGGAACAGGGGCAGCTCTTCAGCGGGTTGCAGGGCGGCGCTCAAGCCTCGGCCCTCTCGGCGCCGGTAATATAGCCGACGACCATCGGCCCGGTCAGGCCCGCCATTGGACGGTCGGCGACCTTTCGACCCAGACGCAGAACGACAATCCGATCGCAGACCTCCAGCACCTGCTCCATGTTATGGCTGATGAGCACAATCGCGATGCCCTGAGCGCGAAGCCGTCCGATGAGATCGAGCACGTGTCGCGTCTGCCGCACGCCGAGCGCAGCCGTCGGCTCGTCAAGGAACACCATGCGCCGGCTCCAGCCGACGGCGCGTCCGATCGCGATGCACTGGCGCTGTCCCCCCGAGAGATCCTGCACGCGCTGTCGAACGGATATCGTTCCGCCGATCCCGACCTGATCGAGGATCGCGCGAGCGCCCGCGCGCATCGCCTTCTTGTCGAGCCACCCAAGGCGGTGAAGCGGCGCCCACGACGAGCGGATCTCGCGGTTGAGGTAGAGGTTCTGCACCACATCGCCATGCATGACCAGCGACAAGTCCTGGTGGACGATCTCGATGCCGAGCTCGGCCGCGCGCTTGGGGCCGCCGGAGCCGAGAGCTTCGCCGTCAACTGTGATCTCGCCTGCATCGGGGGTGTAGTAACCTGAGATGCAGCGGACGAGCGTCGACTTTCCCGCGCCATTGTCGCCGACCAGCCCGACGACCTCGCCAGGCCAGACCTCGAGATTGATGCCCTCGAGCGCATGCAGGCCGCCGAACGTTTTGCGGAGCTCGCTGACACGAAGGAGGGGTTTTGTGCCCCTGGACATTCCGCTCACTCCGCGGGCTGGCGCTGGCTGACCGCCACCGCGACGACGATGATGATCCCCTGCACAACGATCTGTTGCTGCACCGTTGCGCCCATGAGCACGAGGCCGTTGACGATCATCGTCATCAGCAGCGCGCCCATGAGTGCGCCCAGCATGCTGCCGGATCCGCCGAACAGACTCGTGCCGCCGATCACCACACCAGCGAGAACCGTTAGGAGGTCGCTCGACCCCAGCGTGTAAACCGCGCCCTGGATCTCGCCAGCATAGATCATGCCGGCCAATGCCGCCGTGCATGACGAGATCACCATGACGCCGACGCGGACGCGATTGGTGTTGATGCCGAGCGCCCGGGCGCTGGCGCGGTTGCTTCCCGTCGCCATCACGCGCCAGCCGAAGGCGAGATTTTTGAACGCGATCTGGGCGACCAAAAAGCCGAGGACGAGCCAGACGACTGCGTCGGACAGCGGTCCAATCGTGCCCGAACCGAACAGGTTCGAATAGGTGTCGTTGACGATCGGGACGTCCTGAAGTTGGGTCGAGATCTGCGCGATGCCAGCGAAAAGCTGCATCGTCCCGAGCGTAACGAGGAACGAGGGCACCCTCAGCCCGACGATCAGGAGGCCATTCAGGAGACCGGCGACGAGTCCGGTCAGGATGCCGAGGGCGATGCCCGGAACAAGCCCATAGTGTCGCAGCCCAAGCGCCGTGAACAGCGCGGCCATGCCGACGACGGACCCGATCGAAAGGTCGATTTCGCCTGCGGTGAGGACAAAGACCGCGCCGAAAGCCATGAGGGCGATCGGCGTGACCTGCGAGACGACCGAGGTGGCGTTCTGGGCGCTGAGGAAGCCCTTGTCTCCGATTGTGACCGCGAAAAAGGCGAAGACCAGGGCGAACCCAAGATAGACGGTGAGGTCTTTCCACCGGAAGCGCGGCCCGTCGGAAACCCCCTCCTTCCGAGTCGAGTGGCGGGCAGCCAAGGTGTCCGTAGGGACAGCCTCACTGTCCGTCGTCATTGCAGGCGCGGCGGCGCGATCCTTTTCGCGCTCCGGCAAACCTATTTGCCCAAAGCGCTGGTGACTTCAGGCGGCGGCGAGGCATGATAGCTGTCCGCGTAAGCCTGAAGGATGTTGTCCTTGCTGATCGGAATCGCAGGCACTTCGACATAGGCCGGCGCATCCTTGCCGAGAATGCCATAGCCAATGACCGCGGCGAGCGATTTGCCGATGGAGTAGGGGTCGTCAACCGTCAGCGCCTTCACCGCGCCGCCGGTGACGAGCGAAACGGCGACGGTGTTCGACAGATCCATGGTGCCGACCGCGATGTCATCGCGATGGGCGGCGCGGACCGCCTGAAGGACGCCGGACGCCGGGTCCGCCCACGGCGCATAGATAGCCTTGATCTTGGGATGCTGCAGGATCATCGCGCTCGCGACCTGGAACACACGGCTGGGGTCCGAGAAGCCCGCGGGGATGATCTTGATGTTGGGGTAGTTCTTCTCGATCGTGGTCCGGAAGGCCGCGTCCCGCTGATTCACGACGTAGGCGTTGGCGTCGAAATAGAGGAAGCCGAGCTCGCCTTCGCCGCCCATGGCCTTGGCGAGATTGTCCGCGGTCTTCTGCCCCATCGCGTAGAGATCGTCGCCAACAAGCCCCGTATAATCCTTCCCCTGCTGGAATCCCGAGGGCATGTTGCTGATCAGTGCGATTTTGACGCCAGCTTCCGCCGCCTTCTTGAGCGCGGGGGCCAGTTCGTCCGGGTTGATGGGCCAGGTGACGATCCCGGACGGCTTCTTCGCCATGATCGTCTGAACCGCATGAGCCTGGTCGGACGCGCTGAAGTTCGAATTGCTAAGGCCTGCGATCTCGACGCCTAGCGACTTGAACTCGTCTTGCGCGCCTCGGGTGACGGCGTCGGCCCAGTCCGAGCTGGTCTGGAAGAGCAGCGCCGCCGAATAATGTCCGTCGCGCAGCTTCTTGACCTCATCGTCGCTGAAGGTGAGGACGCTCGCGGGCTGGCCTTTTGCATCGTTTGGACCGATTGTCGAGGTGACAATTCCCTTGGTCGCGAATTCCCCGCCGACCATCTTCTCCGCTGCTCGGACGGAGGCCCCGTGTGTGACAAGGATCGCCGCCGAAAGGAGGATCGGAAGGCCAAATGCAGCCGTTGGGTGGGCTGAAGCGCGTTTGAGGAGATTCATGATCTTGACTCCGTCTTTGAGAAGTCTTCGCCCCGGCGCGCCGGAGGCGTCGAACGGTATCTGATCGTATGTTATCGCCGATGTTTCTCCCCGAGCCAGCCAACCAGATTGGTCCAGAGCGCGCCGTAGCCGTCCCAGGCCAAGAAGGGCGGCGGGCCCCAGTGGGGTCCGCAATCGGAAGAGAAGATCGCGCTACGCCCTTGTCCCACGTTGCGCACGGCGATGAACGGATCATCGCCGAAGCGCGCAAGCACTTCCGCGTCCGGCCGAGCCGTTGAGCGATTATAGCCCAGGAATTGGGGCCAGTCGGTCAGGCCCTTGAGGACCGGATGATCGGGCTTGACGAGGGTCGGCGTGACGCCCTGGGGGCATTCAAGCCGATCGTCATAGGGGAACAATTCGATGGGCAGGACGTCCTCGACGGGCGTGCCTTTGTAATTGCCTTTGGCCTGGATCCCCTGAAACGTGAGATAGCCGCCGACCATCAAGAGGCCGCCGCCGTCGTTGACGAACTCGTGAATAAGCTGGAGCCGATTGGGCCAGCTCTCGGATCGGATCGCCACCCGGTCGGGAAGCAAAAGCGAGTTCGCGCCTATGTCGCTCAGGATCACGACGTCGTACGCGTCGATTTCCTTCCGCGAGAATGGAAACGAGTCCATCGCGATGTGGCTCGGCTGGTAGGTCAGTTCGACGCCGCCGGCGCGAAGGGCGGCGATCATCTCGGTGCCTCCCTCGTGGTAGGAGGACATGTCGAAGGAATCGAAGCCCTTGGTGTGGACGCTATGGGTCATCCAGGATTCGCCGGCGAAAAGCACCCGTACTGGATTTGGCATCGGCTCCGATCCCTTGAAGCGGTTCTACGATTGCTTACTCAACGGCATCCGCGACGCCGTCATTCGGGCGGACCCTGGCTAAACGTTTAACTCGCGTCTTTGCCGGCTTCAAGGCCGCTGCTTCCGGCTTGCCTTCGGGAAGAGCGCAGGAATCGCGAACGATCAATCGCGCCTTGAGAATGACGCGTTGCGGCGGCTCGCCATCGCCCAGAATCCGAGCGTGGAGAATGCGGACGCCGTGTTCGGCCAGCGCCTCGATCGGCTGTCTGGCGGTGGTCAGACGCGGCGCAAACGCGCTCGCCCACGGAAAGTCGTCGATGCCGGCTAAAGAAATGTCAGACGGACATGCGAGACCAAGCTCCGTTATGGCCTGCATGACTCCAATCACCATCTCGTTGTTCGAGACAAAAAGGGCGGTCGGACGTCGGGACGCGACCAGGAGATCGCGAGAGAGTTCGCGCGCCCGATCCTGTCGGAAGTCCGCGTAGATGACCGGCGCTTCGGTCGGGTCGAGCCCGAACTCCGCCAACGCGGCCCGGAAGCCCTGCAGACGTTCCGTCGTGTTGGAAAGGTGACGCCATCCGGCGACCGCGGCGACGTGGACGTGACCGAGCGACAAGATGTGCCGTGTCACGTCCAAAGCCGCCTGACAATTGTCGATCGACACGCCGTCGAAGCGCGACTCGGGGATCACGCGGTCGATCATCACGATCGGGCGGGGGAAGTTTGAAATTGGCGGTTCGAAATACATCGACGGCGGACCAGTCGGCGCCAGGATGACGCCCTCAACCCGATGCGCCGCCAGGAGACGAAGCGCCGACAGCTCTTTTGCCGGGTCGTGATCGGCTTCGCAGAGCAGGACGTTGTAGCCGAGCGAATTGGCGATCGAACCGATGCGTCGCACCAGTTCCGAGAAGAAGGGGTTGGTGATGTCGGCGACGACGACGCCGATCAATCGCGTCGATTGCATGCGCAACCCTTGAGCGACTCTCGACGGCGCGAAGCCCAGCTGCGCTACGGCTTCTTGCACGCGCGCCTTGAGCGGCGCGCTGACGAAACTCGTCCCGTTGATGACGTTCGAGACGGTCGCGGTCGACACCCGGGCGAGACGCGCGACGTCCTTGATTGTCGGGTTCGGCAAGGTGCGCCTTGTTGTTGGGAGCCGGGAGAGAGCCCTGGACGTTTAGAGATCGGCAGACCCTCTCGCCGCCTTTTCAACGAAGATCAAGCTTGGGCTTCGCCGCCGGAAGGCGGCTTGCGCCACACGCTCAGTCGCAATCGCCCTTGTATTCGTATTTATCGGCGGTCGCAGTGTCACCGGCCTTTATCGTGACGATCTCGGTCAGGGTCGTCTTATCTAACTTATCGCCCTTGATGAGCTTGGCCGCGGATTCCATGGCGACCTCGCCCTCCTGCTTCGGGTCCTGCGCGATCAGGGCGTGGATGGCGCCGTTCTTGAGCGCGCTGACCTCGGCGCTCGCCGCGTCGTAAGCCACGACCTTGACCTTTCCCAAAGCGCCGGCCTGGCGGAGGCCGGTCAACGCTCCGATCGCGCCCTGATCGTTTGTCGAGAAGAGGCCCGCGAGCTTCGGATGGGCGGAAAGAGTCGAGGTCACGATTTCGGCTGCCTTTTGGGGATCGTCGCTCTGATATTGCGCGCCGAGATAGACGATGCCGGGGTATTTCTTCAGTTCCTCCTCAAAACCCGTCGTGCGCGCGTCCTGCGCGGCGGAGCCCGGCGGCTGGGTGATGACGAGCACTTCGCCCTTGCCGTCAAGCAGGGCGTTGATGGCGTCCGCGGCGAGGCGTCCGCCCTGCGCATTGTCCGTCAAGATCTGAGTCTGGACGAAGGAATTGTCCTCGATCGTCTGGTCGATGGTCACGATCTTGGTTCCGCGATCGGCAAGCTGCTTCATCGGGGCGATCAGCGCCTTCGCGTCGGTCGGCACGATAGCCGCGACAACGGGTGTGGTCGCCGCGATCGCGTTCACCACCGGGATTTGGCTGTCGGCCGCAAACTGGTCTGGCGCCGATATCGTGAGCGCGAGGCCAAGTTCCTTCGCCTTCGCTTTCGCGCCACAGGCGAGCGCCTGGTAGAAAGGACTTCCCTTTACGCCGAGTACGACCGCGACCGTTGGGTCGGCCGCCTCGGCCGCCGATAAGGCCGCGAGGAGCGCGAAAGCAGCGGCGGCGCCAACTGTCATTTTCATATGCTTTCTCCTTTTATTGCAGCCTCAGCTGCGTTCTCGAGCCCGTCGCTTGAGCTGATCGATCCATACGGCGAGGATGAGAACCGCGCCGGTCGCCACGGTTTGCCAGAACGGCGGAATGCCGAGGATCACAAAGCCGTTCAGAAGTACGATCGGAATGAACACGCCGACCACGGTTCCCGCGATGCTGCCAATTCCGCCGAACAGGCTCGTGCCGCCAAGCACGACGGCGGAGATCGTAGATAGGTTGTCCATCGCGTGGCCGCCGATCGTCGTCGTCGCGAAGCGCGCGGTCGACATCATGGCGGCGAGCCCGGCGAGCGTGCCGGACAGCACGTAGATTGCGACGAGCTTGCGTCCAACCTTGATTCCCGCCCGCCGCGCGGCCTCCTTGTCGGATCCGATGGCGAACACGTGAACGCCGAAGCGGGTGAGATGAAGGACGACGGCGCCGACAAGAGCGACGGCAGCCGCGATCACGACAAGGACTGGAACGCCGGCGATCGCCCCCGATCCGATCGCGTCGACGAGAGTCTCGGGGACGGCGCGGATGTCGGTGCCGTTCGTGAGGATTTGCGCGAAGCCCAGCGCCATGCCGAAAGTGCCAAGCGTGACGATGAGCGGCGGGATACGCGCGGCGGCGACAAGGACGCCGTTGATCGCGCCCCAGAAGGCTCCGCTCGCGAGCGCAACAATGAGCCCGATGAAAACGACGCCCCATCCGCCCTGCGTTGTGCCATAAGTTCCACCGGCCGCGCCCGAGATGCGGAGCATGATTTGGGCGGAAGCGATTGAGGCGAAGACGAGGACCGTGCCGACGGAGAGGTCGATCCCGCCGGCGATGATCACAAAGGTCTGCCCGACCGACAGAACGAGAAGTATCGCCGCATTGATGGCGAGCATCGACAGATTGAAGCTCGACCCGAATTGCTCGGGGCGCAGAATTGTGAAGATCGCAATCAGTGCGATCAGCAGGACGAAAATCCACCCCCCGCCAAGGAGCCGGGTCCAGCGCTCGAGCGGGGAGAGTTGCTCGTCATCCGGTTCGCTCAAGGAGGCTGCGCTCATGTCGCGCGCTCCTCGACCGATCCGCTGGTCATCGCCGCCACGAGCCGGTCCACATTCGCGTCCTGCGCCGCGAATCGCGCCACGCGTCGTCCGAGACGGAGAACCTCGATGCGGTCCGCGACGGCGAGCACCTGGGGCATGTTGTGACTGATGAGAACGACGGCGATGCCCTGGTCGCGAACCTGCCGGATCAGGTCGAGCACGCGTCCAGTCTGCACGACGCCCAAGGCCGCCGTGGGCTCGTCCATGAAGATGACGCGGTCCGCCCACATCGCGGCGCGCGCAATCGCGACTGACTGACGCTGCCCGCCGGAGAGGGACGACACCGGACGCGCGGGGCGAGCGAAGCCGCACACCCAGGCGCTCGAATTGTTCGCCGGCCTGCCGGCGCATTGCCGTGCGATTGACGAAGCCGAGTTGTCCCAGCAGTCCCGGCAGGACGATCTCCCGGCCAAGAAACAAATTCTCGAAACGGCGACAAATCGGCGGCAAGAGCGAGATCCTGGTAAACCGTCGCAATGCCTTGAGCTTGCGCGTCGTTGGGGGAATTGAAGGCGACCGGCTTGCCGGCGACGAAGGATCTGCCCCTCGTCCGGCCGGTCCGCTCCGGAAAGGATTTTTACGAGCGTCGACTTCCCGGCGCCGTTGTCGCCGATAAGGGCGCAGATTTCCCCAGCGTGGACGGCGAAGTCGGCGCCATCGAGAGCGCGCACATGCCCGAACCGGCGAGAGATCGCACGGGCTTCGAGCAGCGGCGTCGTCATCAGGGCGAACCTTCGATCGCAAGACCGATATTGTTTGCGAAGGCGTTGAGTTCGCCATAGGCCGCAGCCGTCAGCGCGGACCAATGTTCAAACGCCGCCTCCGCGCTCGGAAACCTCCAAATCTCGACGGTCTCGAAATCCTGCTGGCCCCGGATATGATAGCGGCCGACACGCGAACCGCCTGCTGCGAGCGAAGCGTCCGCTGCCGCGCCCCATGTCTTTTCGTGGGCAGCTTGGGTCGCGGCGTCGAGCCCATACCAGTGGGGTCTCGGCCTCGCATAATGGATCCAGATGCACTCGCTCATGATCAGTCCGCGTCGGGTTCAATGAAGTCCGCAAGCGGGCGAAGCCGGCCGACATAGTGTCGCGAGGTCGTGAACTTGAAATCCGCAGCCGCCTCGTGGCCTTGCATGGCGACGTCTACGGAATTGAGCGAGGGCGCCTCCCACAGCCCCGCATGATGCCAGCGGCTCGCCCAATCGAGTCGATGCCGACCAGCAATGTTGATGCCAAGCGCGACGTCGCCCTTGAACGCGACGTCGCATTCCTCATCATAGGCGCGGCGCTCCGCTTTCGTCGCAGCGGACCAGGCGTCATTCCATTCCCACAGTGCGAGAAAGCCCCAGGAATGGTTCGTCCGCGCACCACGCCCCTGCACGGTGGAGAATTCCCTCGGGCCGAGGAACCATTCTGTGGCAAACCGACGGGCCCAGCCTGCCCGCTCGAGACGGACGGTGCCGGCGAGCGCCGCCGACAAGGAAGGCGCCTCGAAAGCCCCAACGATATCAACGTCATGCGCGAAACCCGTGTCGAAGACGGTTGGCTCGGCCGACGTATCCGGTTCGAACATCGCACGGACGGACATCAGCCATCCCTCCGCTCGCAACGCCTGCAGGACGGCCTTCAGCCGCTGGGCCCGATCTCGTCCGAAGACGCCGCCTGCAAGCGGCTGACGCTTCGCGGCGAAGGCGACAAGACAACGATCGCTCCTCTCTGCGGCGGCGAAAACATCCGTGGCTTCCGTGAGAAGCGTCATGGCGCATCCCGGAATTTCGCGACCGCTTTCATCAACTGGTCCACACGGCGTGGATCGACCGGGTTCCACCAGCGGCCATCGCGCTTGAGCCACTGGCCGACGATCGCTCCATCGGCGGTCGGAAAGAGCGAGGGAACGAGATCCGCCGTAAGCCCCGATCCGACGATCACAGGTAAATTCGTGCCGGCTCGAACTTCGGCGACTTCGCGCGGTTCGGTGGGGGAGCCAGTGCGTGTTCCGCTGGCGATCAGCACGTCGGCGTCGAACCATTCCGCGTCGGTCGCCTGCTCGGCGATGCTGCGGTCCGCCGTGATCGCGTGCGCTCCGAACTTCACATGCACGTCGGCGAAGATCGCGACGTCGCCAGCCCGGATGTTCGATCGATAGCGCATAGCTTCGGGCGCGGGCCCGTTGAGGAACCCCTCGTTCGCCACATAGGCGTTGACCCACTGATTGGCCCGCACCCATCCCGCCCCAACCGCCTTGGCGACGCCAAGCGCGGGGATCACCCCGTTGGCGACGCAGGTAATGCCGATCGGGTTTGGAACGATCGCCCGCACAGCAAGGCAGGCAGCGGTCAGCGCCGCGACCGTCGATGGCCCGATATGCTCGGGTCGGGAAAAAGGCATGTCGCTTGCGTTTTCAAGGATGACGCCATCGACCCCTCCTTCCGAAAGCGTCTTCGCATCCGCTTCGGCGGCCGCGTAGATTTCGCTCATCTTTTGCCCGTCGTAGCGCGGGGCGCCGGGAAGGGCGGCCAGGTGAATGACGCCGATAATCGGCTTGCGCACGCCAAAGAGCCGTTCGAGCGCATTGGATTTCGGCGGCAGCACTTGAGGCTTGGCGTTTGGCGCGCCATTGGGCTTGGAGAGAGCGGTCATTGCGTCCGTTGAGGAGCGCTGTTTCCAGCGAGTTCGATGATGAAGCGATACCGGTCGGCGCGGTAATGCATGACTGCGTATTCGATGGGACGCCGGTCCTCCGCATGCGAGCGGCGGCGCGCGACCAGGAGAGCCGATCCCGGCGCGACTTCGAGCCTGCGCGCCATGGCCGCGTCGGCGAGAGCCGCCTCGATACACTCCCTCGCGCCGGCGATCTTCTGCCCGCAAAACGCGGCGAGCCATTCATACAAGGAGCCGGCGTCGAGCTCATCCGGCCTCGGGCGCCGGCATGCGGCGAAGATCCAAGGCGCGAGCCAGGACTCGGACATGCCGATCGGCTCGTCGTCTGCGAGCAGAAGTCTGCGGATGTGAAAAGCGAGCACGCCGTCTCCGATCTCAAGCGCCTCGGCGGCTTCCCCTCTGGCCGGAGCGCTTTCCGCGCTGAATGTGGAGTAGGAGGGGCGCAGGCCGCGCCTCCGCATATCCTCCGAGAAGCTTGCGAGTTCGTTGACCGGCTGCTCAACCTTCGGCGCAAGCACAGTCGAACCGCGACCGGACTGCCGCCTGATCAGTCCCTCCTGCCGAAGCCTCTCGAGGGACGCGCGGGCTGTCGCGCGGCTGACTTGGAAGGTCGCGTTGATCTGCGTCTCGGAAGGCAACACGTCGCCGGGTCCAAACTCCCCCGCGGCGATAGAACGGCGCAATCGGTCGGCAATCTGGCGCCAGAGCGGGGACGCGTCAGGCGAAAGGTTTCCTTCATTCCACGACATGCTTCAATTGTACGAACGTTATGGCGTTTCGTCCAGTCGTCGCGGAGCAATCCGAAGAATGCCCAAACTTGCGGGCTCATGAAAAAAATATCGTCATACCAATGATCTCAAGCGAGGCGCCGATCGTGCTTGCCAGTGTGCTGATCTTGTGAAACGATTAACTCGATCTCCTAGGACGTTCCCAGCAATCTGACCAGGAGCAGCTTATGGACATTATTCCTCAGAGAACGCGCTCCTACGTGTTGGCCTCGACCTGCGCGCTCGCGGCGGCGCTTTTCTCGCAATCCGCTCAAGCTGCCGACCCCTCGATAGCCCTGATCCTTGGCGTCAAAGGGAGCCCGTTCGACGACGCCCTCGCCTGCGGCGCGCTCGACGCGGCGAAGAAGCTCGGGCTGCACGTCGATCTTTTTGCACCGGATCATTTCACCGGAGAATCGCAGGCGCCGGTCGTGGACGCGGTGACCGCGCGAAAGCCCACGATCACCATCATCTCACCCGCTGACGCGAATGGCGTGACCCGACCTTTGAAGCAGATGGCCGAGCGCGGAACTAAGATCATAACGGTTGACACCGTCGTCGCCGATCCGTCCTTCGTCGCGAGCGAGGTCATCACCTCGAATGTCGACGGAGGAAAGACTGCGGCCGCAGCAATGATCGAGGCGATCGGCGGAAAGGGACCGGTGCTGGTCATCACGAATCCGCCCGGCTCCGTGGCGCAGGACGAACGCGTCAAGGGGTTCGAGGAAGGCCTGAAGTCGGCTTCGGGGGTGACCTATCTCGGCCCGCAGTATCAGAACGACGATCCTCAGAAAGCAGCCGAGATCGTGACGTCGACGCTCGCCGCGCATCCGGATCTTGCAGGCATCTTCTCGACGAACGATCAGGGCGCTATTGGCGCAATCACGGGGCTGCGTCAGGCCGGAGCAATCGGGCGCGTCAAGCTTGTCGCCTACGATTCGGCGGCCGCGGAGGTCAACGCCTTCAAGAACAACCAGATCTCCGTCCTCATCGCTCAAGATCCAAAGCGAGAGGGTGAGATGTCGGTCGAGATCGCGAAGAAGATCCTCGATGGCCAGTCCGTGGAGAAGCAGGTGCTCGCGGAGACGGTGCCGGTCATGAGCGGCGATACAGCGAAGGCGGATCGCTATGAATACAAAAGCGATTGTTCGCTGAGCTACTGACGCCGCATCTAGGACGCATTCCGACATGCCGACCGCCACCGCCGACCTTGTTAACCTGTTTGTCGAAAGCGACGCGCTTCGTCTGGCGGAGCTCGTCCGACAAAAAGACGTGACGTCGACGGAATTGACGGAGACCGCGATCAACCTCATCGAGACTCTGGACCCGAAGCTGAACGCTGTCGTCATCCGGGATTTCGAGCGCGCGAGGGCGCGCGCGGCGGAGACGCCCCCAAACGGTCCTTTCGGCGGCGTTCCCTATCTCCTCAAGAACATCGGGTCTGGCTGCGAAGGGCTCCCTCTGACCAACAGTTTGCCGTTTCGGAAGGACTACGTCAGTCCGTCCAACTCCGAGATGGTGCGGAGGATCAAGGCGTCCGGCCTGAACATCCTGGGGCGCACCAATGTGCCTGAGCAGGGATGGTGCATCGCGACCGAGCCTCGCATGTATGGCGCGACGGTAAACCCCTGGAACACGGCCGTCACCGCCGGCGGTTCGAGCGGGGGCGCCGTCTCGGCGGTCGCATCGCGCATGATCCCGATGGCGGAAGCGAGCGACGGCGGCGGGTCGATACGCGCGCCTGCCTCGTGCTGCGGAGTTGTTGGGCTCAAGCCGTCGCGCGGACGGATCACTTATGGACCGGACGACGTCGATGTCTGGTTCGGGAGCGTGTCGACATTCGCGGTCACCCGCTCGGTCAGGGATACCGCGGCGCTTCTGGACGCGACGGCTGTGATCATGCCAGGAGACCCCTATACGCCTCCGAAGCCGGCGCAGAGTTGGCTCGACTGCCTTCGCGAGCCAGTGAAGCCGCTCAAGATTGGCTACGCATTGACGCCGCCATGGGGGCCGACGTTCGCCTCCGAAGTGACCGACGCGATGACGCAGACGTTGTCCCTCCTTCAGGACCTCGGCCATGTCCTCGAAGAGCATGCGATGGTCACTGACCTCGAGGCAGCGTGGCACGACTATAATCAGATGAACTCCGTCCAGACTGTCCTCGAATTCGACGACATGGCCAAGGTTCTCGGGCGACCGATCCCGGAGTCGGAACTCATTGCGTTCAACAGGGCCTGGCTTGGACGCGGGCGCGGGCTTTCCGGTCGCGACTACGCAGCGAGTGTCGCCGCCGTTCGAAAGGCCAATCAGCGCGTACAGGCGGAACTCGCGCCGTTCGACGTGTTCCTCACGCCGACCTTGACCCAGTCGCCCCGGCCGGTCGGCTACTGGGATCTGAACGAGCCCGATTACGACAAATATATCGCGACATGGACGGACGCGGCGTTTCTCTTCCCCTTCAATCTTTCCGGCCTGCCGGCAATATCCGTGCCGGCGACCTGGACCAAGGACGACATTCCGATCGGCGTGCAGCTCGTGGGACGATACGGCGATGAAGCCACAATTCTTCGCCTCTCCGCGCAACTCGAGGAGGCGAGGCCGTGGATCCAGCGCCGCCCATCAATCTGCGCAGGAGCGTAGTCCCAACCGGCGGCGGCGCATTACGGGTTTATCGAGAGGAAACCTGGGAGGAGCCAGCATGTTGAAGCGCTTGATACTGACCACCGCGATGTCCTTGGCGGCGTTGTCTTCGGCCTGGGCCGAGGACAAGCTGCCGGTGACCGGAAAGACGTGCTCGGAACTCCTCGCCTTTTATAAGAACCTGCCTTTCACATCGGTCCTGCCCTTGCCCGATGGGCCGGTCTCCATTCCCGGAAAGACCGGAGACATCACGGTTGGGTTTTCGCAGACGGGCTTCAATCATCCCTGGCGCACAGCGATGCTGGCTGCCCTTCAAGCAGAGGCCTGCCGCCATCCGAACATCAAACTCGTCGTCGTCGACGGCAATGTCGACGTCGCCAAGCAGAACAATGACGTGCGCGATCTTCTCGCGCGCGGCGTCGACGCGGTTCTCATGAGTCCCGTTGAATCGGGGGCGCTCGTTCCCGCCGCACGCGCAGTTATGTCGGCCGGCCTTCCGCTTATCGTCATGGATCGCGACGTCCCGACCGACAAGACGTTGTTCATCGGGCAGAGCAACGTGACGATGGCGGAAGGCGTCGCCGAAAAAATGGCGAAGGACCTGGGAGGCAAGGGCAACATTGTCGTCATCACGGGCCTCAAGGGCTCGTCCGCAGCGGTCGATCGCGACAAAGGCATGAAGAACGTCCTCGCCAAATACCCCGACATCAAGATCTTGGCGACCGGCGACGGACAGTGGATTCGCGACCCGTCCGTGCCGATCATGGAAGACTTTCTGACCGCCTATCCGAAGATCGACGCCGTCTTCTCGCACGCTGAGGAATCGGCCTGGGGAGCCCAGCTCGCCGTTGCGCGGGGCAACCACTGCAAGGACGACATCAAGCACTATACGTTCGACGGCTCGAACGCCGGGTTCAAGGCCGTCGAAGGCCGGGACTTTTCAGGCTGACGGGAACTACACGCCGTACATCGCCGATATCGGCCTGAGAGCCGCGATCTATAAACTCATGGGCAAGGACATTCCGGGCGAGCAGGCTTATCAGTTTCCCGGAAAAGAGCTCGTCCTTCCGGACAGCCCGACGGTCGTTCAGGCGAACGCTGACGAGTGGATCGGGCGCGGCTGGGGCGACTTCGAGCCAACCCCCGATCCCTGCAAGAAGTAGCAAGCCGTACAAGAGTGCCCGAACGGACGAGGAGAACTCGGCGAACGCTTCCGGCCGCTGCTTCGCGCGGTTGGAATTGGCAAAGCGTTCGTCGGCAACCGCGTTCTCGATGGCGTCGACCTCGATGTCATGCCCGGCGAAGTGCACGCGGTCGTCGGGGAGAATGGCGCCGGGAAGTCGACGCTCATAAAGATCCTCGGCGGCGTTTATCAGCCAGACGACGGCCAGCTCGTGGTGGACGGCGAAGCGCGCCGGTTTCGTTCGCCGCGCGAAGCGCTCTCAGCGGGCGTCGTCGTCATCCACCAGGAATTGTCGCTCGCTCCAAGCCTTTCGGCGGAAGAAAATATTTTTCTTGGCCGATTTCCCCGGAACGCTTTCGGCGTCATCGATCGCGGTCTGATACGAGCTCGCACGCGGCAGGTGTTCGAGCAGCTGGGCATCACGGTCGCGCCGCAAGACACTGTCGCAACCCTCAGCATCGCTCAGCAACAGATGGTGGAGATCGCCAAAGCGATCCTGGCTGATGCGCGCATTCTCGTTCTCGACGAGCCGACCGCCGTACTCGATGAGAACCGGGTCGACGTCCTCTTCGCAACGATTGAACGCTTGCGCGCGAAGGGGCTCGGAATCGTCTTTATTTCGCACCACCTCGAGGAAATCTTCCGTATCGCAGACAGGGTGACGGTGCTTCAGAGACGGCCGCGTGACCGGGTCCGCAAAAGTTGCGGAAGTCGATCAGGATTGGCTCGTTGCGAGAATGATCGGGCGCAGTTTCGTGGCCCACGAACCGCACGCGAGGAGAGTTCGGCAGCCGGCCCTTTCGATCAAAAACCTCTCGGTGCCGGGAGAGGTGTCAGATATTACGTCTGACGGTGAGCGAGGGCGAGATTGTCGGCCTGGCGGGTCTGGTGGGGGCGGGACGAACGGAGCTGGCGCGCGCGATCATCGGGCTCAGCCGTCCCGTCTCTGGAGCGATCGAGGTGTTTGGCCGGCCTGCGAGAATAGGGAGCCCAAACGCCGCGGCTCGACTCGGCATCGCCTATGTGACGGAGGATCGGAAGGCGCAAGGGCTGCTCCCCAATCGCTCCGTCCGCGAGAACGCCACAATCGCGAATTTGCGTCGGTTCGCCCGTTGGGGAATTCTCCGTTTGGGCGCCGAGGCCCGTTACGCCCGAGACATGGTGAAGCGATTGGACGTGAGGCTCGCAAGTCCTGGCGTGGAGATACGCACGCTGAGCGGCGGCAACCAGCAGAAGGTGCTGATCGGTCGGGCGCTAGCCATCGAGCCGCGGATCCTCCTCTTGGATGAGCCCACTCGCGGTGTCGACATCGGCGCGAAGCAGGAGATTTACGCGGCGATCGAACGCCTTGTCGCAGATGGGATGGCGGTCATGCTGATCTCCTCCGACCTGGAGGAAATTTTGCGCCTTTCGGATCGAATCGTGGTCCTCCGCCGCGGGCGGGTCGCCGCGACGCTCTCCCGAGCCGAAGCCTCGGAGACTGCGATCATGCGGGCCGCGGCTCTTGCCGCCTAAGTCGCGCATCGCGCTGAGCGCAACGGCCATCGCGCGGACATGGCAGCGCCTGGGCGTGCTCGCCGCGCTAATCCTGCTTGTCATCGCCGCGTCGTTCCTGTCGCATCGTTTCTTGACGGTTCCCAATCTCATGAACGTGCTGCGGCAGGTGTCGATCGTGGGCATTCTCGCGATCGGAATGACGTTCGTCATCCTCGCGCGCGGCATCGATCTCTCCGTAGGATCGATCCTTGGCATAGCGGTGGTCCTGTTTGCGGGTTCGATGGACAGCCGGGGGATGGTCGTGGCCATTCCGCTCGGAATGGGCGCCGCGGCTCTCGCGGGCCTCGTCAATGGCGATCGGCGTCGCCTATGGGGGACTCCCGCCCTTCATCATGACGCTGGGCATGCTGTCCTTCGCGCGCGGTCTCGCTTTCATCTACACGGGCGGCACGCCGGTGCCGATCAACAACGAGAGCTTCTACGCCTTCGGCAACGGTTATTTCGCCGGCGTTCCGATCCCGTCCCTCATTCTGATTGCGACTCTCGCCGTCAGCGGCTTCGTCCTTCAACTGACGCCGTTCGGGCGGTCTGTCTACGCCATCGGCTCCAACGACGAAGCCGCCAGGCTTTCAGGCGTTCCCGTCAAAGCCTACACGACGCTGGTCTATGTCATCTCCGGCTTTCTGTCGGGGCTCGCGGGCCTCGTCTACGCGTCGCAGCTCAGCATTGGCACGCCCATCGCCGGGCAGGGCTACGAATTGGACGCCATCGCGGCGGTCGTCGTCGGCGGCACGTCCCTGTTCGGAGGGAAGGGGTCGGTAGCCGGCACTTTCCTTGGCACGCTGATCATCGGCGTGCTCGCGAACATTCTCAATCTGACCGGCGTCGATCCCTTCGTTCAGCAGCTTTTCAAGGGAGCGCTCATCGTAGCGGCGGTCTTTATCATGAGCCGAACAAGAAGATGAGTGACGCCATGAGCCTGGAGGCGGCGCTAGGCGCTCTGCGTCCTCGGGTGGACCGCCATGTCACCTCGTGACCGCGTGCGAACATATCTCTCCGCGCTTGTGAATGCGCCCGCGCCGTCAACCGCTGCGGGCGCCATGCGCGTTCCCGTCTTGAAGCCGGCTGCTGGCGGCGGACGGCGCTTTCGACAGCGGGCGCCTTCGCCTCGATCCGGATTTTGCCGGCGTTGGAAGTCCAGTCATCTTCACCGGCGGCGGAGGAAACGAGAAGTCGTTCTGGGCTTTCGCGCATCTCGACACGATCAGTTACCTTGTCCAGCCAGATCAGGGCGGGCGCGTTCCGCTGGTTCCCTATTGCGTGCATCTCATGCAAGACGGCGAATGCCCCGCGAACGCTTATCGCTATGATTTTGAATCGAACAGCTATCGCGTGGTGGCCGAGGGCAGGATTGAATCGTCTGCCGGGTCGCCCTTCTTTCGATCCACGATCCAAAACGCCGAGCTTCGGCCGGGCGATCGGATCGCGCCTTTCTCTTCTTATAACGACCTGGGGCAGGGCGGCCTCTTTACCGGCCTCATGGACAATGCGGGCGGCGTCGCGGCGCTGGCGGTCGCCGCGCCGGTTCTCGCGGAAGCGGGCGTCGAAGCCATGCTGGCCTTTCCCGACGAGGAGGAGGGGCCGGTTGGAGCGGGGAACCAAACGATGTGCCGGGGCAGCGCTCGCATCGCAGCCCTTCTGCCGCCGCCGAAGCTCGCGATTATCGCGGATGTCCAGCAGGGCGGAGGCGACCCGGACGCCGACACGAGGGGAGGCGTCGAGAACTCGACACGGCTGGGCGGCGGGGCCGTTCTCTCCGAATTCTCAAGCCTCGCGCGAGGCGCCGTCACGCCTCTCGGCCTCTATGGCTTAGCCCGACGCATGGCTGATGTGATTGCCGAATTTGGCGTCCGCGTGCAGGAATCGAACAACGCCTATTCCTCGCGCAGCGACGACGTGAGCGTGATGATGAGGACGCCCAACGTGCTGCTTCTCGGCTATCCCGGGTTTCAACCGGCATTTCGATCGAGGCTTGCCGCGCGCGCATCTCGACGACGTGATGAACCTTGCGAAAGTCGTGATTTACGCCTCGGTCCTAGGCCCGGTTTTCGAGCAAAGGCGCGCCGCGATGCTTCGAGAACTCGCGATGATCGACATCGCGACCGTCGGCTGGCTCACGATGGACGACATTGTGCTTCTCGATCATTCCTGTCGACCCGGCGTTCTGGGCGGCGGCGCGCTTTATTCAGCGATCGGCGCGCAGATCTGGTCCGATAGGGTCGGGATTCATTCCGTTACGGGCCGTGAGGTCTACGAGGACGTCCGGGCCCGGATCGCCTCGCGCGGGCTCGACGGCGAGGGCGTCGGGGCCATCGAGGGCGGGGGACTACAGCTCTGGCTGCTCCACGAGACCGAGACGTTCAAGCGACAAGTGCCCAAGCTGAATTCGGCGACCGCCGAAGGCATGGATCGTGGCCGCGGTCCGCTGCCTGAGGCCTATCGGGGGGCGCGTGGCTTTCACGTTGCGCCGCAGACCCCGCAAGGCACGGCGGAGAACGTGCGCACGCTGTCCGAGGCGCCGCACCGGCCGATCGTCACGGTGGATATCCTTTCGGACGAATTGATCGACCGCCGCCTGTACGCCGATCTCGACTTCCTGCGCGGCGCGTCCGCGTTCCTTCCGAGCGAGGCGGAGATTGTGCGGATCTGGGGGCCGCCGGACATTGGCGGATGGCTGCGCGAGACCGCGTCACGCCTGAAATGCCATATGGTCGCAAAGCTCGGCGAGCGCGGATCGCTCGTCTGCGATGCCGAGAGCGGGGTCTTGATCCATACGCCAGCGCATCCGGTCAGACTTGTCGATACGACAGGCGCCGGCGATGGCTATTGCGGGGGGTTCGTGGCGGGTCTCGCTGCCGGCCGGCCGCTTGCCGAATGCGCTGCGATGGGGGCCGTGTCGGCGTCCTATGTCGTCGAAGCCTGCGGGGCGCTCGAAACGGAACGGCCGAGCGCTGCCGCTCGTCAGGGGCGGCTGCAGCGCGTGCTCGCGGAGACTCGATATGAGAATCCGTAGAGCGCTTCAGCCCAACGCCGCCTGACGGGCGCGATCTCCGGCTGGCCAAGGCATGTCCCATTCATCGACCATTACGAGGATCCGTGAAGCCTTCGACGCGGGCCACGCTCTCCGTCTGCTGCAGAAAGCCATTTCAATCCCGAGCGTGACCGGAGATGAGGCCAACTTTGCAAGATGGCTCAAGGGAGAGCTTGCAGCTCTCGGGATCGAGGCCTCATCCGCCGAGTTTGCGGAAGGGCGCCCGAACGTGTGGGGGGTTCGGCAGAGCAGGAACTCGGCCGAGACGTTGTTGCTGATCGGCCACACCGACACCGTCCATGCCCGCGGCTGGAAGGAGCGCTGGGCGGGAAGCGAGCGGGAGAGCCCCTATTCAGGCGCTTTGGCGGATGGCGCCGTCTGGGGCCGCGGGGCGAGCGATCTGAAGGCAGGGATATGCATGACGCTCGAGGCCGTGCGCACCCTCGATCGCGCAGGAATCGAAGTCGATCCCACTTTGCTCTTCGCCTTTGTCGGAGACGAGGAAAGCGGCGAGCCGGGCAGCGGCGTCAGCGCGGGAGCCCGCGCCTTCAGCGCGCTGATTGCGAAAGGGGCCGTGCCGCGACCGGACATGGCGATCTATGTCGAGCCGACCATGCTCGACGTCTATGTCGCCCATATGGGGTTCTTCCTTTGCGACATCCGAGTCCTCGGCAAGTCGGCCTATTTTGGCGTGCCGGAACTTGGCGTCGATGCGCTGAGGGGCGCGCATGCCGTTCTCGAAGCCCTTTGGCGATATTCCGCCGAGCTCAGCGCCGGCGCGAAACATGCGCTAGTCGGATCCGGGTTCGTCCTGCCGACCGGCATTCAGGGCGGCGGCTCTATCGCGGTGCCGGGCGAATGCACGATAAACATGATCGCCAAGATTCCGCCCGGAGCTCACTTGGACGACCTGCGCGCCGGTCTTGAGACGGCGGCGAGGGCGGCTTCCATCGACCCCCGCATCGAATTGCACTTTTCCTACCCCGCGCCTCGCGATCATTCGATCGGCGGCCAACCTTTCGAGAGCCGCCTCGACGAATCGCGCTTGGGGCGCCTCGTTTCTGCCGTTCGCGCCGTCCGGCCTGAGCGAGGAAATATTGAAGCCGCTCCCTATTGGTCCGAGTTGCCGATACTCTCGGCGCTCGGCGTTCCGGGCGTCTATTTTGCGCCGGGGGATATCCGAATCTGCCACACGACGGAAGAAAACGTCATCCTCCAAGATTATTACGACGGCATCGTCGCCCTCGCTGCGTTTCTCTCGGGAGCCAGCCGATTATCCTGAACGAGCCCGCGCAGCCGAAGACGGGCCGCGCTAAGGGGAGATCACCATGTTTCTCGATTTGATCCGGCGCCGCAATCCGCGACTGATCGAGGCCGCGATTGCGCTGCATCAAAGCGGCCAACTGCCGGCAAACACTTACATAATCGACCTTGACGCCGTTAAGGATAACGCTCGCGCGATCTCGACCAAGGCGGGCTCGCTCGGCCTGACCGTGATGGCGATGACCAAGCAGATGGGACGAAACGAGTCCTTCTGCCGCGCGGTGATGCGGGGAGGAATCGTGCGGAGCGTTGCGGTCGATCTGGAATGCGCGTTAGCCACGAAGCGCGCGGGCATGGAGCTTGGCCATATCGGCCACCTCGTCCAGATTCCGAAATGGGAAGCGGACAGCGCGGCCAGGCTCTCTCCGACGTGGTGGACAGTCTTCAATGCCGAAAAAGCGGCTGAAGCAGCGGCGGCGTCAGAGAGCCTCGGACGAGAGCAGCCGCTCCTCGCCCGCATCCGCGGCGAGAATGATCAGTTCTATCGCGGGCATGAAGGCGGGTTTTCCGCTTCCGAAATCGTCGCGGTAGCGGCGGCTTTGGATAAGATTCCGGGCGGCCGCTTCGCTGGGATTACGACTTTCCCGGCATTGCTCTTCGACGCCGCGGGCCGCACGTTCAGGCCGACGCCAAATCTCGAGACTCTGCGGCAGGCGTCCGCGACGTTGGCGCGCTTCGGACACAAGGGAATCGAAATCAATGCTCCCGGCACAACCTCGAGCGTGACCTTGGAAGCGCTGGCGGAAGCCGGCGCTACCCAGGTCGAGCCCGGACACGGGCTGACAGGAACGACCCCGCTGCATGTGAGCGACGACCTGCCGGAGGCGCCGGCGGTTGTCTATCTGACCGAGGTTTCGCACCTCTCGGGAGGCGAAGCTTTCTGCTTTGGCGGCGGTCTCTACATTGACCCGGTCTTCCCCGATTATCAGGTGAAAGCGATCGTCGCGCGAGAGCCAAGAACGGACGCCGCGGCGCTCCGCGCCGTCGAGATTCCGCCGCCCGACGCGATCGATTATTACGGCATGATTGACGCTACGGGTCCAACGAAACCGGCGCCGGGAGACAGCGTCGTTTTCGGATTCCGTCCGCAGGCCTTCGTCACGCGCGCGTTCGTTGCTGGCGTCGCCGGACTTTCGACGGAGAAACCTGTCGTCGAGTTCGATCTCCCACAGCTCAGGCGCGAAGGCGCATTGGCCACGGTAAGGGTCCCGGATTCAACCAGCGCGCGAGTTCGCGCCAAGCAAATCCAAATAAAACCAAGTAAATCCAAGCAAAAACCCTTGCATTTGCTTGGATTCCTTTGGCCGAATCGGGGCTTTTCAATGGGTTACAGCGGAAAAAAATAAAAAATTCCTTCTCCGACCTCACTCGCGTTACGGGTTGTTGGCAATCGCTGCAAACCGCCCACTCGCGCCGCCTCGCGCGGGCTCCCCCGATCGTCGCTGGCCGAGCTTCTCATTGCCGAAGATCATAGCAACGATTTCTGTTTAATACAAGAAAAATCGGCAAGTTCGAGGATGACCTTGGTCTCCCGCGAACCCCAAGCGCCCGTCGCGCCGCTAAAGCAAATTGCATTTGGGTCGAACCGCGATCGTCATCGCGAGCGCAAGCGAAGCGATCCAGGGAACGCAGGGCGCTCGACAACTCCTGGATCGCCACGTCGCTGCGCTCCTCGCGATGACGATTCCGTCCGAACGCAGCCGCCTCTTTAGGCGTCAGCAAAGGAGGAGGTCCGTTCTGTGCCGCCGTCCCTTGAAGTGGGGCTGTAGGCGCGGTCCATAGCCCGTCGGTAGACGGGCATCCTTCCTGAACGCCCGTTGGACCGCGCCGGCCGCGCTCATCGAGCGCGGTTACAAGGCCGCCAGCCGGTCAATACAATCGCATTTTTCACTCAAATCGACATGAAACGGGAGCATTTCGCCCCTAACGGGTCTTCGCGCAGACTCGACCAGACTATCCGGTGAACCGCGAAGGCGCCGTCGCGCGCGCGCTATATTCCATGAGATATTT
The DNA here is from genome assembly GCA_963833955.1 of uncultured Alphaproteobacteria bacterium. Lineage (GTDB taxonomy): Bacteria > Pseudomonadota > Alphaproteobacteria > Rhizobiales > Beijerinckiaceae > Roseiarcus. The sequence continues at coordinate 61,379 of CAWHZY010000003.1, forward strand.
CAGCCGTCGCCGTTGCGGTTGAATTGGCGAATGCGCTGCGGCGCACACAAATTCACGGCTTGTAAAGTCCAACATATTCCGCTTCACTGATGCGGCATTCCTTGCCGCTGATGTTGTCGTGTCGGCTGGGAGACTTCGTCGCGAACGGCGACGACGTCGTCCAAGAGCGCGTCGTCGCGCGCCTGGACGCCACATTGTGAAACTGGGAGGAAAAGAATGATGTTGAAGGGTGGAATCGGCGCCGTGGCGCTCACCAGCATTCTGCTGTCGAGCGCGGCATGGGCGCAGGAGAAGATCAAGGTCGGCGTGACCGCGACGCTCGAGGGCACCTATACGATCCTGGGCGTCGACGGCATCGCCGGTTTCAACGCCGCGGTGAAGAAATACGCCTCCAAGGCGGGCGGCAAGGAGCTTGAATTCGTCATCGCCTCGACCGACGCGACGCCGGACTCGGCGGTGCGCGCGGTGAAGAAGCTCATCGAGCAGGACCATGTGCAGATCCTTCTCTCCCCCTTTCGGGCGATGAAGGCATTGCGGTCAAGAATTTCTCGAAGACTCATCCCGAGCTGACGTTCATCAACGCCGCCTCGGGCGCGCAGGAAACGACGTTCCCGGACCCGTCGCCCAATTTCTTCCGCTGGAACATGGACGGCGCGCAATGGTCCGCCGGCCTCGGCGACTATGCCTATAACACCAAGGGCTACAAGAAGATCGCAACGGTCGGCGAGGATTATTCCTTCGTCTATACGCAGGTCTTCGGCCTCGTTCTGGAATATTGCGCGGCTGGCGGGCAGGTGACGAGCCGCCAGTGGGTGCCGCTCGGCACGAAGGACTTTGCCTCGACGATCGCGGCGCTGCCCGACGACGTCGACGCGATCTACCTCGGCCTCGGCGGCGCGGACGCGGTCAACTTCCTCAACCAGTACCAGCAGGCCGGCGGCAAGGCCCATCTCATGGGCGGCTCGATCATGGTCGACCAGACCGTGCTTTCCGCCAAGGGCGACGCGAAGAAGGCGATGCTCGGCACGATCGCCTCGAGCGGCATGGCCGACACCTGGGACGATCCGGGCTGGAAGTCGTTCGTGACGCTCTATCAGAACGCCACCCCCGCCGATAAGCGCTTGCCGAGCCCGGGCTTGCTGGCGACCAACTATTATGGGGCGACGATGGCGATGTTCGAGGCGCTCAACAAGGTCAATGGCGACCTCAGCGACAATCAGTCGAAGTTCAAGTCCGCGCTTGCCGGGCTCACCATCGACGCGCCGAACGGCAAGATCAGCCTCGATGAGGATCGCCAGGCGATCGGCACGAACTTCGTCACCGAAGTGGCCGATGACGGCAAGGGCGGTCTCGTCAGCAAGGTCGTCAAGATCATTCCGGGCGTCCACCAGACGCTGGGCTATCCGAGAGACGTCTTCGCCAAGATCGGGCCGCCGAGCCGGACCAATCCGGAGTGCAAGAAGTATTGATTTGCCGCTGAGCCGGGCGGCCGAAAGCCGCCCGGTTCATTCGCTCTTGCAAAACCGCTCTGGCCCTTGAACCTTCTGGTAAAACAAGGGCGTCGGATCGGGAGGAGGTGCAGAGATGAGCCGGGCCGTCGCGGCCGTCCACGGCCAATTCGGCCGCGCGGTGATCTATAGACTGAACCGTCCCTTCAACATCCATGCGCATCGCGAAGGGCATCTCATCTTTCATCTTTCGGGCGATAACGGCGCCGTGCTCGTGTCGGGCGCTCCTTGCCGGGCGACCAACGGGTCCGTCATCGCCGTCAGCCCATGGGAGCCCCATAACTTCGTCCCGGGGAACCTCGACGAGGGCTCGACCTTCTTCGTCCTTTACGTGAACCCCGATTGGTTCGCGTCCGGCGCCGGCGAGACCCTGCTTCGGTTCGGCCGCTCGGAATTCGCTCGGACGCCGGCGCTTGACGCGCAAATTCGGTGTGTTTCGGCGCTCGTCTACGCAGGCCGGCGCGTTGCGACCCTCGATTGCGAGCTACGCAGCCTGATCCGGGCTTGCTACGAGGAGACCTGGCGTCAAGAGGAGTCTTGGGGTCAAACGGATCTGGGCGCGGGTCGCGGTTCATCGGGCCAGGCGATCGATTTTCGCGTGCGCAAGTCGATGCGGCTGATGGAGGAGTCGCTCGGCGCCAACATCGAGCTCGACGCGGTGGCGCGCGGCGCGGGCTTGTCGCGCCCGCACTTCTACAAACTGTTTCGGACCCAGACCGGCCTCACGCCAAGCCTCTACGTCAACACCCTGCTCATGGAGCATGCGATCGACAGGCTGGTGGCGAGCGAGATTTCCGTCGCCGATATTGGATACGATTTGGGTTTCTCGTCGCAAAGCGGCTTCACGCGCTTCTTTGCCGCCAACGTGGGCATGGCGCCGACGCAATACCGTCGGGTCGCCCATATCCTCTAGCAACCCGCCGGCGAGATATGAAATCATACTGTCGATCAAGCGCGCGCGACCGAAAGCAGATAGGCTGAACGGAATTATGGGAGGTTTTACTTCGCGGTGACCGGAGCGCTGACGACAACGCGGCCAGGGCTGAGCGGCGCCGCGACAGGCTCGACAATCCGTCGGTTCCCCTCGAGGCGCCGTCGATGAACGGTTTCGTCGCCCGCCGTCCGATCTGGTCCCTGATCATCGCCGTTCTGGTGATCGCGGCGATCTGGCTCGTGTTCGCGCCCTGGTCCCCGGGCTTCGAGGCGATCTTCGGCCGGAAGAAGCTCTTCCTCAACGCCGTGCTCAACGGGATCACGCTGGGCGGCCTCTATTTCCTCGTCGCCAGCGGCTTCACCCTGATTTTCGGCCTGATGCGAAACGTCAATCTGGCGCATGGCTCGATCTACCTTCTCGGCGGTTACTTTGGTTATCTCGCCGTCGACGCCACCGGCTGGTGGCTGTTCGGCTTTGTCGTCGCTTTCGTCGTCGCGGCGCTCCTTGGAATCATCCTTCAAGTCGCCGTCTTCCGCCGGATGGAGGGGGAGGATCTTCGCCAGACCCTGGTGACGATCGGGATTTCGATCGTGCTCGCCGACATCATGCTGTGGGGATTCGGGGGGAATTCCTACCAGATCCAAACGCCGACATGGCTGCGCGGGCCGATGGACCTGCCCCTGATCACGGCGGTCAAGTCCTCGGGCGAGGCGGTCTATCTTTCCTATCCGATCGTGCGCCTGGTCATCTTCCTGGCTTCTGTCGTGATCGGCCTTGGCATGTGGCTGGTCCTGAACCGCACCCGGATCGGCATGATCGTTCGCGCCGGCGTCGACGATCGCGACATGCTGTCCGCGATGGGCGTGCCCATCCAGCTCGTGTTCGTCACCGTATTCGCCTTCGGCGCCGGCTTGGCCGGGATGGCCGGCGTGGTCGGGGGAACTTTCCAATCTTTGTCTCCGGGCGAAGACACGCGCTTCCTGCTCGCTTCGCTGATCGTGGTCATTGTCGGGGGCATGGGTTCGATTCCGGGAGCGGCGCTGGGCGCGGTCATTATCGGCCTCGCCGAGCAGATCGGGCTTGCTTATTTCCCGACCTACGCGATCGTTCTGACCTTCCTGATCATGGTGCTCGTGCTGGCCGTGCGGCCGCAGGGCCTTCTGGTGGGGCGCTAGGCCATGGCGCTCGCCGAAAGCCGCGCGAGCGGCGCCTCCAGGGCCGCCTCACAGCCGACATGGCTGCAGAACGTCAATCCCGCGGCGGTGCTCGTTGGCGTCGTTGTCCTCATCATGCCGGCGATCGCCAGCAGCTTCCTGCTCACGCAGATCTTCGGCTGGTCGTACATGCTGGGCACGATCGCGCTGAGCCTGATGTTCCTCGCCGGCTATGGCGGCATGGTCAGTCTGGCGCAGATGACGATCGCCGGTTTCGCCGGCTACGTCGTCGCCATCCTCGGCGTGAACGGCATGCCGGGCGGAATCGGCTGGCCGTGGTGGCTCGCGGTTCCGGCGGCCCTCATCCTGGCCATGATCGTCGGCGCGGGGATTGGCGCGCTCGCGGTGCGCACCGTGGGCATCTACACGATCATGATCACGCTCGCGATCGCCGCGGCGTTCTTTTATTTCGCCAACGAGAATTACGCGATTCTGAACGGCCACACCGGCATCAACGCCGTCCCGACACCGGTCTTTCTGGGCGTCGACTGGCACGCTCCGATCCCCTCCTACTATCTCGAGCTCGGCGTTGCGTTCGTGTGCTGGCTCGCGGTCTCCTATGTCGCGCGCGCGCCGTTCGGGCTCGCGCTTCAGGGCATTCGCGACAACCCGCGGCGAATGGCGGCGCTCGGCTTCAACGTCAACGCCCACCGCATCGCGGCCTATGTGTTCGCGGCGGTGATCGCGGCGCTCGGCGGCATTCTCCTGGTCTGGAGCTACGGCGAAATCGCGCCCGGGACGGTCAGCGTCTCGGCGGCGATCGACATCCTGGTCATCGCCGTCGTCGGCGGGATCGGCAATCCGATTGGCGCCTTCATCGGCGCGCTCATCTATGCCGTGCTGAAAACCTTCGCGCTCGATGTCCTGGTCGCGTTCGGCCTCGACGGCAACCGGTTTCGGCTCCTGATCGGCCTCGGCTTCCTGGCGATCGTCTTTTTCTCGCCCGACGGGATCATCGGTTTGTGGGCGCGCTGGCGCAATCGCGCGCGGTCCGGCTCCTCACGCCCGCAATCGTCAGGCGGCGGCCATGGATAGCGTCGCCCAGCGCCTCTCCACGGTCGGCTCCGCCAACGCGCTCGAATTGCGCGGCGTGACGCGGCTGTTCGGCGCGCTCGCCGCGCTGACGGACATCTCGCTCACGGTCCGGCCGGGCGAGCGGCGCGCCGTCCTCGGCTCGAACGGCGCCGGCAAGACGACGCTCTTCAACTGCATCACCGGCGACTTTCCCCCGTCCTCGGGGACAATCCGCTTCTTCGGCGAAGACGTCACCTTCTTCCCTCCTTACGAGCGCATTCGCCGGGGCTTGCGCCGGACCTACCAGATCTCCGCGCTTTTCCCGGGCCTCAGCGTGCTCGACAACGTGTATCTGGCCGTTCGCGGCGTCTCGCGCGGCCGCTACTCGTTCATTCGGCCGCGTCGCAATGACACGCTCGTCAACGCGGCCGAGTCCCTCATCCAGGCGGTCCATCTGACCCCGGTCAAGGACCGGCTCGTGGCCGAATTGGCCTATGGCCAGCAGCGCCAGCTCGAGATTGCACTGGCGCTTGCGGGCGCGCCGCGCTTCGTCCTGTTCGACGAACCGGCGGCCGGGCTCTCGCCGACTGAACGAGCCGAACTCGTCGAGATCCTCTCCTCGCTGCCCTCGCATATCGGCTACATCATCATCGAGCACGACATGGACGTCGCGCTGCGCGTGGTCGAGCGCGTGACGATGATGCACAATGGCCGGATCTTCAAGGAAGGCTCGCCGCAGGAGATCGAAGCCGATCCCGAGGTTCAGGAGCTTTATCTCGGAGGCGGGCATGGCTGAGCCGCGTCGCTCCGAGGCCAACGTCATGCTCCAGGTCAGGGGCCTCAACGTCTATTATGGCCACTCGCATGCATTGCAGGGCGTCGACCTGACGCTCGACCACGGCGTCATGTCGGTCGTCGGCCGCAACGGCATGGGCAAGACGACGCTCTGCAAGGCGATCATGGGTCTCGTCCGCGCCTCGAGCGGCACGATCCGCATGCGTGGCCAGGAGCTCGTGGGTCTTGCCCCCGCGGGAATCGCCCGCCTTGGCGTTGGATACGTGCCGCAGGGGCGGCGGCTGTGGCGCTCGCTGACGGTCGACGAGCATTTGCGCATGACGCAGTCTCGCGAGCGCGGCGCCTGGACCGCGGAACGCGTCTACGACACCTTCCCCCGCCTGGCCGAGCGTCGAAACAACGGCGGCGCGCAGCTTTCCGGCGGCGAGCAGCAGATGCTGGCGATTTCTCGCGCGCTGGTGACGAATCCGCAGCTCCTGATCATGGACGAACCGACCGAGGGTCTCGCGCCTGTGATCGTGACGCAGGTCGAGGAGATGTTGCTGCGTCTGGCTGAGGAAACCGACATGGCGATCCTCGTCATCGAGCAGAACATCGGGGTGGCGACGACGATCTCCGAAAACGTCGCCATCATGGTCAACGGGCGCGTTAATCGCATCATCGAGTCGCGCCGGCTCGCGGCGGACCGCGAGCTCCAGCAGCGCCTGTTGGGCGTTGGCCGCCATTCCGACGCCGCCGAACCGGACCGCCCCGAGGCGGCGTCGCCGGGCGCGTCCGCGCCTCAGCCCGCAAGCGCGGCGAAGCCGGCAGGCGCGCCGATCCGGATCTATGTCTCGAACCCGGCGCCCCCCACGCGTTGGTCGCAACCCGCGCCCAACGCGCGCATTGAGTCGGCCGCTCGCATCGCCTCGACCAGCGCCGGCAGCCTCGAATTCGAGGCCCGCGCCGAGCCCGGCCGCGCTGCCCGCTGGGCCGCCGGTGGTCATCGTGGCGGGCACGCTCGACACCAAGGGCGCGGAGCTCCGCTTCATCCGCGACCTCGTGGCCGCAAGCGGGTTGCGGACGCGCCTTGTCGACGTATCGACGAGCGGCAAGCCGGCGACCTGCGATGTGACCGCGCAAGAGATCGCGCTCAACCACGGCCGCGGCGGCTCGGCAGTCTTCAGCCGGGATCGCGGCGCTTCGGTCGCCGCCATGGCGGAGGCCTTCGAGATCTGGATCAAGCGCCAGGGCGACATCGCGGGCATTATCAGCGCGGGCGGGTCCGGCGGCGCCTCGATCGTCGCCCCGGCGATGCGCGCTCTTCCCATCGGCGCGCCCAAGATGCTGATCTCCTCGATCGCTTCCGGCGACGTCAGTCATTATGTCGGTCCGACGGACATCACGATGATGTATTCGGTCACCGACGTTCAGGGCCTCAACTCAATCTCCCGGCAGGTGCTCGCCAATGGCGCTCAGGCTTTGGTCGGGATGGTGAGAGCCCGCCTCGAGGCAAAGCGAGAGGTTGGCGCTGCGAGATCGCGCCGCCTGGCCGTTCGCTCGGTCGGTCTGACCATGTTCGGGGTGACGACGCCCTGTGTTCAGCAGATCGCGGCGGCGTTGGCGGCGGATTGGGAATGCCTGGTTTTCCACGCCACCGGCACGGGCGGCCGTTCGATGGAGAAATTGATCGATTCCGGCGCCATTTCCGCGGTCATCGACATCACCACGACCGAAGTGGCTGACATGCTCATGGGCGGCGTTTTGCCGGCGGACGAGGATCGCTTCGGGGCGGTCATCCGGACCCGCACGCCATACATCGGCTCGGTCGGCGCGCTCGACATGGTGAATTTCGGTCCGCCCGACACCGTGCCGCCGGCTTACAAGGGCCGGCAATTGCAGCCGCACAATCCCCAGGTGACGCTCATGCGCACGACCGAGGCCGAGAACGAGCAGATCGGCCGGTGGATCGGCGAGAGGCTGAACCTGATGGACGGGCCGGTGCGCTTCTTCCTGCCCGAACTCGGCGTTTCGGCGCTCGATCAGCCCGGTCAGGCGTTTCATGACCCCCGAGCCGATGCCGCGCTGTTCGCGGCGCTCGAGCGGACGGTTCGCCAAACCTCCGCGCGGCAGTTGATCCGCGTCAAGCGGCACATCAACGATCCCGAATTCGCAAGCACGATTGTCGCCGCCTTTCGAGCTTTGCACGGCGAGACGCGCATGCGGCGGGCCGCAGGGGGGCGCGAATGAGCGCATGGACCCGGTCGGCCTTGATGGAGAAGTTCCGCGCCATGGCCGCGCGCGGCGAACCGATCGTTGGCGGGGGCGCCGGGACTGGGCTTTCCGCCAAATGCGAGGAAGCGGGCGGCGTCGACCTGATCGTCATCTACAATTCCGGCCGCTATCGCATGGCGGGGCGCGGCTCGCTCGCCGGACTTCTCGCTTATGGCGACGCCAACGCGATCGTCGTCGACATGGCGCGCGAAGTGCTGCCAATGGTCCGGCGCACGCCGGTGCTCGCCGGCGTCAACGGCACCGACCCATTCCGCCGGATGGAGGTCTTCCTCGACGAGATCAAAGCGCTCGGATTTGCCGGCGTGCAGAACTTTCCAACCGTGGGGCTCATCGACGGGACTTTTCGGCTAAACCTCGAGGAGACGGGCATGTCCTACGGCCTCGAGGTCGATATGATCGCGACCGCGCACGAGAAGGATCTCCTGACGACGCCCTATGTGTTCAATGAGGGCGAAGCGGAAGCGATGGCGAAAGCCGGCGCTGACATTATCGTCTGCCACCTCGGTTTGACCACGGGCGGCGCCATCGGCGCCCAGACGGCGCTCAAGCTTCAGGACTGTCCGGCGCTCATCGACGCCTGGGCCGGCGCGGCGATGAAGGTTCGGCCCGACATTCTCGTCTTGGCGCATGGCGGTCCGATCGCCGAACCCGGCGACGCCGACTTCATCATGAAGTCCACCAAGACCTGCCACGGATTTTACGGCGCTTCATCCATGGAGCGCTTGCCGGTCGAAACCGCGCTGACCGAGCAGGTCCGCCGCTTCAAATCGATCAGCCGACGGTGATAATCAGGGCAACGCCAGGAAGAGCGGGACGCAAGGGAGGAATGGGAAAATGTCGGGGCTCTTGATCGGAAGTCTGATCCTTTGGCTCATCATCGCGATCATCGTCATCGTGGTCGTCGTGTATGTGGTCAACTGGCTCTATCATCGCTCGTCGAGCGAGGTGTCGTTCGTGCGCACCGGCTTTCTCGGCGAGCGGGTGGTGATCAACGGCGGCGCTTTCGTCCTGCCGTTCATCCACGACTTCACCCCCGTCAACATGAACGTGCTGCCGATGCAGATCGTGCGCGAGAAGAGCGGCGCCCTGATCACCCGCGACCGCATGCGCATCGACATCGAGGCGGACTTCTATGTTCGCGTCGAGGCCACGCGAGAGGCGGTGGCGATCGCGGCCGCAACGCTGGGGCGGCGCACGCTCGAGCCTGAACGGCTTCATGCTCTGCTGTCGGGCAAGTTCGTTTCCGCCCTGCGCTCCGTCGCTTCCGAGATGACCATGGAGCAGATGCACGAGCAGCGCGGCGATTATGTCGCGCGCGTCAAGGGCGCAGCCCAGGAGGCGCTGGCCCAGAACGGTCTCGAGCTCGAATCGGTCGCGATTACCGACCTCGACCAGACGGACCTCGAATTCTTCAATCCGTCGAACCGTTTCGACGCCGAGGGTCTCACGCGGCTGATGGAGGACATCGAGGACCGGCGGAAGCTGCGCAACGACATCGAACAGGATTCGATGATCAAGATCCGCACCCGCAATCTGGAGGCCGAGCGGCAGGCGCTGGACATCGAGCGCGACAGCGAGGCCGCCCGCCTGGCTCAACAGCGCGACATCGAGGTGAGACGCGCGGTGCAGCGCACCGAGGTCGCGCGCGAACGCGCTTTGCGCGAGACCGAAGCCGAGCAAGCGCAAATTTCGGCCCGCGAGGCGATCGAAAAAGCGCGCATCGCCAACGAGCAGGCGATCAGCGAAGCGCGCATCGCCTCGGAACGCGAGGTCCGCCAGAAGGAAATCGAGCGGACCCGCGCAGTCGAGGAAATCGAGATTTCAGCGCGCGAGGGGATCGAGAAAGCGCGGATCGCCAACCAGCGCTCCGTCGACACGGCCCGCATCGCCTCCGAGCGCGAAGTGCGCCAGACCGAAATCGCGCGCGCACGCGCCGTGGAAGAGGCCGAGATCGAGTCGCGCGAAGTCGTCGAGAAGGCGCGCATCCTCCAGGAACGCGCGGTGACGGAATCGCGGATCGTCAACGAGGAGGAGACGCGTCGCCGCGAGATTGAGCGGACGAGGGCGGTCGAGGAAGCCGAGATCTCGGCGCGCGAGACGACGGAGAAGCTCAGAATTGTGCAGATGACGACGATCAATGCTGAGCGGATCGCGGCCGACGAGCGGGTGCGCGGGCTGGAGATCGCGCGCACGAGGACAATCGAAGAGGCCGAGATAAATGCCCAGCAGGCGATCGAGGCGGCAAAAATCGTTCGCGACCAGACGCTCGCCGCGGACCGCATCGCCGCCGATCAGAGCACCCGGTCGCTCGAAATCACCCGCAATCAGACAATCGAGGAAGCTGGAATCGCCGCGCGCGAAGCAACCGAGGCGACCCGCATCGCTCAGGAGGAGCGGGTTCGGGCGCTCGAAATCATGCGCAATCGGGTGCTCGAGGAAGCCGACATTTCCGCCCGCAGGACGATTGAAGCGGCCCGGATCGCGCAGGAGAGGGCCATTACTCTGGCCCGCATCGAGAGCCAGCAAACGACCCAAGGCGAGGAGATCGCCCGCAGGCAAGCGATCGAGGAGGCCGAGATTGCGGCGCTGCAGGCGACGCGCGCCGCGCGCATCGCCCAGGAGAAGGCGACGACCGCCGAAACGATCTCCGCCGATCAGGAGACCCGGCGGCTCGAGATCGCCCGCAACGAAGATCTCGAGCGGGCGGAAATCGCCGCCCGCGAGCTGGTCGAATTGGCGCGCATCGCTCAGGACCGGAAGATCCAGGCCGACCGGATCGCCAAGGACCAGGAGGTGCGGGCGCGCGAGATCGTTCGCACACAGGCTTTGGAGGAGGCGGACATCAAAGCGCGCGAGGCGATCGAAGCCGCCCGCATCGCGCAGGAAAAGGCCGTTGCGGCCGAACGGATCGAGGCCGATCAGGACACAAGAAGCCGCGAGATCGCGAGAACCGAAGCGCTCGAAGCAGCGGAGCTCAGGCGTCGCGACGCCGTCGAGCGTCAGCGCATCGGTGTCGAGCTCGCCCTCGAAGCCGATCGCATCGCCTCGCAAAAGACGCGCGAAGTGCTCAACATCGAGCAGAAGCAGGCGATCGAAATCGCCGACGAGGAGCGCACGATCGCGCTCTCCTCCAAGCGGTCCGAGCGAATCGGCGCCGACCGGCTCGTGCGGCAGGCCGAGATCGCCGCCAGGCAGCAAATCGAGAAGACCGACGTCGAGCGCGAACAGGTCTTGGACGCCGCGCGGCTCGAGCGGCGCCGCTCGATCGAGCAGCTCGAGATTGGGCGACTGCAGGCGTTGCAGGAGGCCGAGATCGCCGCCCGCGAGGATGTCGAGCGCGCCCGCATCGCCTCCGACCGCGGCATTGACGAGGCGCGCGTGACGCGCGAGCGCGACCTGCGCAGGCTCGAGATCGAGCGGGAGAGGGTGGTCGAGACCGTACAGATGGAGAAGGCGATCGCTCTCTATCAGAAGTCGCTCGAACAGTCGGCCGCGCAAGCGGAAGCCGAGAATGCGAAAGCTCGCGCCACGGAAGCGGAGGAGCGGGTCGTCACGGTGCGCGACACCGAGGTCGCCCGTCGGCGCCGGTCTATCGAAGTGCTGCTGGCCGAGAAGGCGGCCGACGAAACGCGCATCGCCGCGGAAGCGGAGCGCGTGCGCGCGGCGGTCGAAGCCGAGGCGCAGAGGCTCCTGAACGAAGCCGAGAACGTGCTGACCGAGCCCGCGCGCTACTCGTTGTTCCGGCGCAAGCTGCTTGACCGGATTGAAGGCATCGTGCGCGAAAGCGTCAAGCCGATGGAGAAGATCGAGGGCATCCGCATTCTCCAGGTCGACGGCCTGAACGGCGGCAATTCCGGAGGCAATGGCGGGCGCAGCGCAACCGACGAAGTGATCGACTCGGCCCTTCGCTACCGCGTCCAGGCGCCGCTCATCGACTCGCTCCTGTCCGACATCGGCGTCGAAGGCGGGAGCCTTGCCAGAATGCCCGGCCTCATTCGCGAAGCCCGCGACATGCAAGGGATTCGCAAGGATACGGCGGCGCCGGCGAAGAAAGAGCCGGATGCGACGCCGCCTCCAAGCGGCTCGTCACCGCGCAAGAGGAGCTGAGTCCGCTCATGGCGCGCGTTTTCGTCTCCAGCGTGATCAACGGCCGCAGCGATCGGGTATGGGCCCGCGTGCGGGACTTCAACGGCATGCCCAATTGGCACCCGGCGATCGCCGAGAGCCGCATCGAAGGCGGCGAACCCTCGGACAAGATCGGCTGCGTTCGCGACTTCCGCTTGCGCAATGGCGACCGGATCCGGGAAAAGCTGCTCGGTCTCTCCGACTACGACATGTTCTGCACCTATTCGATTTTAGAATCTCCGATGGGCGTCGAGAACTATGTCGCGACCTTGCGCCTGACGCCGGTGACCGACGGAGAACGGACCTTCGTCGAATGGACGGCGGAATTCGACTGCGCGCCCGAGCGCGAGGGGGAGCTCATCGCCAATATCGGCGGCGGCGTGTTCCAGGGCGGGTTTGACGCGCTCAAGCGGGCGTTCGGCGGCTAGACATGCCTCACGTCGTCAAGAGCACGATCATCGACGCCTCGACCGATCAGGTCTGGTCGGTCCTGCGCGACTTCAACGGCCACGACCGCTGGCACCCCGAGGTCGCGACCAGCCAGATCGAGCGCAATCAAACCTCCGACCGGATCGGCTGCGTGCGCCGCTTCAAACTCGCGGACGGTTCGGAGCTGCGCGAGCAATTGCTCGCGCTCTCGGATCTCGAGCAAAGCTTCAGCTATTGCCTGCTCGACACGCCGATCCCCATGTTCAACTATGTCGCGCATGTGCGCCTGTTGCCTGTGACCGATGGCGACCGCACGTTCTGGCATTGGGAGTCGCGATTCACTACCCGGCCCGGGGATGAGAAGCGCCTGGCCGACATGGTCGGCGATGAGATTTATCAGGCGGGTTTCGACGCTATACGCAAGCACCTCAGCGAGTCGCCATGAAAGCGGTCGGTTCACGATGCCGGTGACAGTGAAGACCTTCGCCACGCCGACCGAAGCGGCCGCTGCGCTCACCGACCGCTCCGCGCGCTACATCGGCGGCGGCACGCTGGTCATGCGGGCGCTCAATGAAGGCGATGTCTCGATCGCCACGATCGTGCGCCTCGAGGATCGTTCGCTGACCCAGATTCGGGCCAGCGGCGCGCGCATCACGATCGGCGCCGGCGTGACCTTGTCTCAGATCTTGCGGGACCGCGAGCTTTCCTTTCTGCATGCGCCCGCGCGCCTGATCGGGGGTCCGGCCGTGCGCACGAACGCGACCGTCGGCGGCAATCTTTTCGCCCCTGCGCCCTACGGCGATCTTGCTGTCGCGCTGCTTGCGCTCGACGCGACGGTGTCCGTCATGAGCGGCTATGGCGCGCGGGATATGGCGCTCGAGGAATTTCTGGCGAGCCGCGACCGAACGCCGGGCGCGCTCGTCCTCAGCGTCACTTGCGACCGGCCGCCGAGCCCCGAGGCGTTCCGCTTTCGCAAGGCGGCGCGGGTCAAGCCGAAGGGCGTTTCTGTGCTGTCGATCGCGGTGTCCCTCTCGGCGGTCGGCGGACGCGTTTCGGGCCCGCGCATCGCTTACGGCGCGATGGCGCCGACGGCCATTCGAGCCAAGGCTGCCGAGCGTGCGCTTGAAGGCAAGACACTCGACGAGTCCGGCGTCGCCGCGGCGGTGGCGGCCGCCGCCGAGGGAACTTCGCCGGCGACGGACGCGATCGCCAGCGCATGGTATCGCCGCGAGGTCGTCGGCGTGCATCTGCGCCGGCTGCTGCTCGGGCAGGACGGCTGAAGAAAGACGAACGCAATGGCAAAGACGCCGCTCCAGTTTCGACACAACGGCCGCGAGGTGGCGATCTTCGTCGACGGAGGCATGAGCCTCCTTTCGGCTCTGCGCGACGAAGTCGGCGATCATTCGCCCAAGTTCGGCTGCGGGCAGGGCGGCTGCGGCGCCTGCACGGTGCTGATCGACGGCGAACCCGTGCTGTCTTGCATCACGCTCGCGGAGACGGTCGCCGGAAAATCGATCGAGACCGCGGACGGCCTCAAGACCGGCCCCGAACTTCATCCGCTGCAAGCGGCGTTCATGGATAATTTCGCCGCCCAGTGCGGCTATTGCACGCCCGGAATGCTCATGGCTGCAAAGGCGCTCGTGGATCGCAACCCCGACCCAAGCCGCGTCGAAGTGGTCGAGGCGATTTCCGGCAACATCTGCCGCTGCACCGGCTATGAGCCGATCATCAACGCCGTCCTCGCCGCCGCGCGGCGGGGCGAGCGGCGCGCCTGAAAGGGTGACTTATGCTTGAACTGCGCAAAGACATTTTTGCCGACGAGCGCGACGACAATCTCAAGGAGATTGGCAAGCCGACTCAACGGCAGGACATGCTCGGCCATGTCACCGCGACCTCGACTTATTTCAATGACCACAAGCTGCAGGGCATGCTGCATCTCAAGGTTTTGCGCAGCCCCCACTCCCACGCGCGCATCCGCCGCATCGACCTCTCCGAAGCGGAGCGCAGCCCCGGCGTGCGCCGGATCATCCGTGGCGCCGACGTGCCGCGCAATCTCAACACGCTGCTCAGCCTGATCAATTTCGGCAAGGACGATGAGCCGACGCTCGCCGTCGACAAGGTTCGCTACAAGGGCGAGCCGATCGTCGCCGTCGTCGCGGACAGCCAGCGCGAAGCCTTCGAGGCCTTGGCGAAGATCCGCGTCGACTACGAACCGCTGCCAACGGTCTTTGATGTCGAGGAGGCGATGAAGCCCGGCGCGCCGGTGATCAACGAGACCTATCCCAAAAACACCTTCACCTACCACGACATCTACGACCATCAGAAGATTCGCTTCGGCGACGTCGAGCGCGGCTTCGCCGCGGCGGATCACATTCTCGAACAGCGCTATCAGATGTCGCCGATCGAGCACGCGCCGACCGAAACCAACGGCTCGATCGCAGCGCCCGACACCAACGGTCGCTACGTCGTCTACACTTCGACCCAGGCTCTGTTCTTCTCGCTCGACACATGCGCGAAGATCCTCGATGTGCCTTCGAACAAGCTGCATTTCATCGGCGGCACGGTCGGCGGCGGGTTCGGCGGCAAAGTCGACACGGTCACCGAGCCGCTCGCCATTCTTGGCGCGATGCTGACCGGGCGGCCGGTGCGTTACATGATCGGCCGCGAGGAGGAGATGCTCTATTGCGCGCCCCGCGGCGCCGAGCGCATTTTCATCAAGGACGGGGTTTCGCGCGACGGACGCATTATCGCGCGTCAGTTCCGCTGCCTGTTCGACAGCGGGGCCTATACCCGCCTGTCAAGCTACGCCGTGGTCAAATGCGCCGCGCATCTGCCGGGGCCTTACACGATCCCCAACGTTTCCGCCGACGTCTATTGCGTCTTCACCAACCGGGTGCCGGCGACGGCGATGCGCGGCTTCGGCGTCACGGCGGTCGATTTCGCCATCGAATGCCAGATGGACAAGCTCGCTCATCTTGTCGGCATGGACCCGATGGAGTTCCGCCTCATCAACGCTTATCGCGACGGGGACATGAAGGCCCACCGGCGCGAGGCGAAGAACACCGCGCTCATCGAATGCGTGCAGGTCGCGGCGGAGAAAGCCAAGTGGCCCATCCGTGACGAGTTCAAGCGCATGTCTTCGCGCAAGGACGGCGGCGGAACGCGCGCGGCCGTGCCGGCCACGCCGCGCGAGCCGATCCTCCTCAGCCGCCCCGCCGGCCAACAACGCACAACGTACGATCGTCCCGCGCCGCCCCCTCCCGAACCACCGCTGCGGCCGACGCCCCAGCCCCCGCCTTCGCCCCCGACGGCCGCGCCGTCTCACGGCGCGATCCGGTTCTCGTCAGTCTTCGGCGGAAGGAGAAGATAAGATGGCCAAGCTCCGCGGACGCGGCATGTCGTCAATGAACTATCCAATCGGAATGAACCTCGGCGGCGACCCGAGCCAAGCGCTGGTGCATTCCAATCCAAGCGGCAAGTTCACCGTGTCGCTGTCCTCGATCGACCTCGGGCAGGGGATGAAATCGGTGACGCGCCAGATCTGCGCCGAGACGCTCGGGGTGCCGGTCGAGGATGTGTATGTCGATACGGCCGATTCCGACACAGGGCCCCATTGCATGGGCAGCTTCGCGTCGCGCGGGACGCACCGGGTGGGCAACGCGGTTATGGCCGCGGCGCGCGAGGCGCGCGGCGTGATGATGGAGGCGGCGGCGGAGGAACTCGAAGTCAACGTCGCCGATCTCGAGACCGATGGCCGCGGCAATATTCACGTCAAAGGGGCGCCGCACCGATCGATCTCGACCAAGGATGTCGCCATCGCCGCGCAATTCCGACAGGGGCGCACGATATCCGGACGCGGCATCTTCCTCGTTCCCTTGTCCGACGTAGACCCGGAGACAGGCGAAATGTCGCCGGCCACCTGCTACGCCCATGCCTGCCTCGTCGCCGAAGTCGAGGTTGACGACGAAACCGGCGAAGTCGCGATGGTGAGGATGGACAGCGCCTACGAACTCGGTCGGGCTCTCAATCCGCGCCTGGTCGAGCAACAGCTCGTCGGCGGCGCCTGGATGGGCATCAGCCACGCCCTCTACGAGACCCCGGAGCCGTACTATCCGGATCCAAGCCACGGGCCGCGTGATTTCGTCGAGTACCTGATGCCAGGGCCGGGCGACATTTGCCCCCATGACATCGCTGTCCTCGAACGTCCTGCCCCGGACGGTCCCTTTGGGGCCAAGGGCCCGGGCGAGATGTGCGCAAACCCCGTCATGCCCGCGATCGCCAACGCGATCTTCAACGCCGTTGGCGTCAGGATGGACGAACTGCCGATCACGCCCGAAAAGGTGCTGCGCGCGATCAAGGCGCAAGGCGGCGCGCGGCCACAGGCGCGGCGCTAGACGCTTAACGATGGCGATCAGGGCTGACATTGTCGGGATCGATAGCCCGGAGGCGCTCGAGCGGGCGCTTCGCTCCGCCTATTACCTCGCCGACGAGGGCCTGGCGACGGCGGCCTATCTCGCGCTGGCGCTCGGCAAGCCGCTCCTGCTCGAGGGCGCTCCCGGCGTCGGCAAGACCGAGGCTGCGAAGGCGGTCGCCGCGGTGCTGGCGCGCCGCCTCATCCGGCTCCAGTGCTATGAAGGCATCGACGCTTCCTCGGCGCTTTACGAGTGGAATTATCCCCGCCAGATGCTGGCGATCCGGCAGGCGGGCGAGCACAGCATCGACATCTACGGCGACCCCTTCCTCATCGAGCGGCCGATGCTGGCGGCGCTGCGCTCGCCCAATTCGACGGTCCTGCTGATCGATGAGATCGACCGCTCCGATCAGGAGTTCGAAGCGTTCCTGCTCGAGTTTCTGTCCGATTTCCAGATCTCAATTCCGGAGCGGGGAACGATCCGCGCGGCAGAGCGCCCGATCGTCATTTTGACCTCGAACCGGACGCGCGACTTGCATGAGGCGCTGAGGCGCCGCTGCGTCTATCACTGGATCGATTACCCGAATGCCGAGCGGGAGGCGCGCATCGTGATGCTGCGCGCCTCGAGCGTCGCGGAGGCGACGGCGCGCGCCGTCGTCGCCGCGGTCGGCAAGCTCAGGCGCGAGCCGTTGAGCAAATCGCCTGGCATCTCCGAGTCGGTCGACTGGGCCGAGGCCGCGACGCTGCTCAATCGCGGCGGCGCGCGCTGGCCCGACGCGTTCAAGCGCTCGATCGGCGTCGCGCTCAAGGACGAGGAAGACCTCGCCTATGTGTCCGGGCGCCTCGACGCCATGCTCGCCGAGTCGGTCGCATGAGCGAGATCGCTTCGCCGCCGCGCGCCGTCGAGCCATTCATCGGCTTTGTCGCGATCCTGCGCGCCAATGGCTTTGCCGTCGCGCCGGAGCAAACGGAATCGTTCCTCTCGGCGATTGTCCTTTTGGGGCCGCGCGATCCCGATGATATCCGCCGGGCGGGTCTCGCAACCCTGGCCCCGCCGCCCGAGCGTCACGGCGCGTATCACGCGCTTTTCGACATGCACTTTCTCGGCGCCGAGGGGCAGGACATGGCTGCGGGCGAAGAGGAGGACGTGGTTCGCGTCCAGGAAGATCGGCGCGGGGCGGAGGAACCGATCAGCGCCGAGGAGTCGAACGAATCCGGCCAGGCCGCGACTCGCGCCGAAGCGCTCGTCGAACGCCGCTTTGGCCCGACGGAAACGGGTGAAGCTCTGCGCCGTCTGACGCGCGAAGCCCATCGGCGTCTGCCGAAGCAGGTGAGCTACCGGCGCTCGCGGGCGCGGCGAGGGGCCGTGGTCGACCTGCGCCGGACGC
This sequence comes from uncultured Alphaproteobacteria bacterium, assembly GCA_963833955.1. Taxonomy (GTDB): domain Bacteria; phylum Pseudomonadota; class Alphaproteobacteria; order Rhizobiales; family Beijerinckiaceae; genus Roseiarcus. The sequence goes on from CAWHZY010000003.1 coordinate 79,471, forward strand.
TACGCGACGCGACCCGCAATGACGGCGAAATCATCAAGCTGTCGCGCCTCAGGCGCCGGATGCGGCCGCGCAAAGCGCTGCTGCTCATCGACGTTTCCGGCTCGATGAAGGCCCGCACGGAGGACAATTTGCGCCTCGCCCATGCGCTCGTCCAGGCGAGCCCTCGGGTCGAAGTCTTCACCTTCGGCACCCGGCTCACGCGGGTGACACGGCCCATGCGTCTCAAGCGGCGTGAGCAGGCGCTCGCCGCCGCGGCTCATATCGTCAGTGACTTTGACGGAGGCACGCGCATCGGCGATGCGCTCGAGGCGTTTCTCGCCGTGCCTCGCTTTTCGTCCTACGCCCGCGGCGCCGTAACGCTGATCGTCTCGGACGGCCTCGAGCGCGGGGATCCGACCGCGCTCGCCGACGCCGTCGCGAAGCTCTCGCGCCGCGCCTGGCGGCTGAGCTGGCTGACCCCGCTCGCCGTCGGCCAGGATTTCCGTCCGCGCACCGAGGCGCTGGTCGCGATCTTTCCCTTTGTCGACGACATGGTTGACGGCGGGTCCACGCCCGCGATCGTCAATCACGTTCTCGCGCTCGGGCGCAGGAGAGCAGCGTGATTCCGGTCGTCGATGGCCATCACCACATCTGGCGGCAGGCCGACCTCCCTTGGCTCATGGGGCCGATGCAGCCGCGGATTTTCGGCCCCTACGAGCCGATCCGGCGCGACTATCCGATCGAAGAATTTCGCGCCGACCTCGACGGCCTCGGCGTCGTCAAGTCGGTCTATGTGCAGACCAACTGGGCGCCCGAGGCTTATGAGGAGGAGGCGGCCTGGGTGCAGCGAACCGCCGACAAGACGGGTTGGCCGCACGCGATTGTCGCCTATGCCGACGTCAGCGCCGATGACGTACGCCCCCAGCTCGACCGGCTTTCCCGCTATCCCCTGGTGCGCGGCGCGCGCATGCAATTGCACTGGCACGAAAACCCGCAATACCGCTTCGCATCGCGGCCTGACCTCGCCGCGGATTCCAGGATAAAGCGTAACGTGGGCCGTCTCGCCGACTATGGGCTGAGCTTCGACTTGCAGGTGTTTGCGCCGCAAATGGCGGATGCCGCGGACCTTGCCGAATCCTGCCCGAAAGTGACGTTCGTGCTTCAGCACGCCGGCATGCTCGAGGACCTGTCGGCGGCGGGACGCGCGGAATGGCGCGCGGGCATGGTCCGCCTCGCGGCGTGCCCGAACGTGACCACCAAGCTTTCAGCGCTCGGCACCTTCGTGCATCGCAATGATCCGGCGCATGTCGCCGACGTGGTTCATGAGACTGTTCGCGTGTTCGGCCCGGAGCGGTGCCTGTTCGGCTCGAACTTTCCGATCGAGAAGCTGTGGACCTCGTATGCCGAGCTTCTGTCGGCTCATAGGGACGCCGTGGCGTCGCTCACGCCCAGGGAACAACAGGCGATCCTGCACGATACGGCAATGCGCGTCTATCGCATCGCGCCTTAGCGCGCACAACGGAACACGAACTTGGGAGGGAATTATGCCGCTGGAAATCAAGATCCTCGACTATGGCGACATCGAGCTCGAATCGAGCTTCCTTGTCCTCGGTCGCGACTGCGGGCGCACGCGTCGCGTCTTGACGCTCGGATTTCTGATCCTTGGCGGGGCCTATCCGATTGTGGTCGACACCGGCTACCGCTCGAACCAGATCATGGAGACGCTGGGCATGCGGGGGCTCCAGTTCCACGAGAACATGATCGAGAATCAACTTTCCAGGCACGGCGTGCGCATGGGCGACGTCCGCTTCGTGCTGCACACGCACCTGCACATCGACCACGCCGGCAAGGATGATCTCTTTCCGATGAATTCGACCGTGGTCGTCAACCGTCGCGAGCTCGAATATTCGGTCTCCGGCCTCATGCATCCCCAATACCCGGCGCCCGACATCAAGCACCTTATCGACCGCTTGCACGCCAAGAGCGCGTTGCGCTTCCTCGACCTCGAGATCAGCGGCCCGATCGAACTGATGCCCGGCGTCTTCTGCGAAGCGGCAAACGCGCATACCGAAGGGTCGATGAACGTCCACGTTCACACCGCCGAGGGCGTAGCGACAATTTGCGGCGATGTTCTCTACGACATCAACGACCAGGTCGTGGAGCCGTTCCGTGAGAACAATGACGGCGAGCCGCGGACCACCGGCAATCATGGAACGAGCAAGCGCGCCGAGAAGGCGGCCATCAAGAAGGTGCTCGCCAACGCCAGCTTCATCTTGCCGGTGCATGATCGCCCAGCCAAAGTCGAGCACGGGACAGTGGTTGCGCGGCTGCAGGATTCCGTGCCGGGTCCCATTGTCCAGACGCTGCCGAAGCGCAACTGGTTCCCGGCCTGAGCGCCAACGAAGGAACACCTGCGATGACGCATGCGACCCTGCGGCCGGAATTCGAGGAACTGATCGACCCTTATGCGCCGGTCGGCCAGGTCGGAACCGGGTTCACCTTCACCGAGGGTCCGATCTGGCATCCGGTCGACCACTACCTTCTGTTCTCGGACATGCCGGCCGACGTGCGCCGTCGCTGGGACGCCGCACGGGGCGTCGCGGAAGTGCGCCGCCCATCCAACAAATGCAACGGCATGACCTACGACGCCGACCTCAACCTGATCGTCTGCGAGCACGCGACATCCTCGCTCGTGCGCGAACGGCCGGACGGGCGGCGCGAGGTTCTCGCCTCCCATTTCGACAGCCAGGAGCTCAACAGCCCGAACGATGTCTGCGTCCGCTCCGACGGTTCGATCTATTTCTCCGATCCCTATTATGGGCGCATGCCAGTGTTTGGGGTCGAGCGTCCGCGGCAGCTCGGCTTCCAGGGCGTGTACCGCGTCCCGCCGGGCGGCGGCGCCCCGCAACTGCTCGTCGATCGCCTCATGTTCGATCAGCCGAACGGCCTCTGCTTTTCGCCGGATGAAAAGCTCCTCTACATCAACGACACGGTGCAGACGCTGATCCGCGTGTTCGACGTCGCCGCCGACGGTTCGCTGTCGGGCGGGCGCATGTTCGCCTCCGGCGTTCGTTCATCGCTCGAGCAGGGCGTGCCTGACGGCATGAAATGCGACCATCGCGGCAATGTGTGGGTGACGGCGCCCGGAGGCGTGTGGGTTTACGCGCCTTCCGGCGACCTCTTGGGAAAGGTGCGCGTGCCCGAGAAGGTCGCCAATCTTGCCTGGGGCGGCCCGGAATTCCGCACTCTGTTTCTGACCGCCACCCATTCGGTCTATCGCATCGAGACCAAGGTCGGTCCGCGCCGTGAGCCTTACATGAACGCGAGATCGGCGCCCCCCGCTGGCGCCGTTCGCTCAACCCAAGGCGTCGAGAGCCAGCCGCCCTCTTCGCAGCCCTCGCTCACCCAGAATCTCACGCTCGATCCCAGGCGTTGCGCGCTCATCATCCAGGATATGCAGAACGACGTCATCGGCGAGGGCGGCGCCTTCGCATCGTCCGGCGCGCCCGCCCATGCGCGCGAGCAGAACGTGGTCGAGAACACCCGGCGCCTTGCGGCAGCGGCGCGCGCGCGGGGCGTCGCGGTGATCCACGTCTGGTTCGTCGTCGAGCCGGGCGCGCCGGGACTGACGCTCAACGCGCCGCTGTTCGAGGGGATCGCCGACAGCAAGGCGATGGTGCGCGGCAGCTGGGGCGCGGCGCCGGTCAGCGGTCTCGAGCCTCAGCCTGGCGACTTCGTGGTCGAGAAGATGCGCATGAGCGCCTGGGAGGGCTCGCGTCTCGAAACCATTCTGCGGGCTCAAGGGCGCGACATGATCATTGACACCGGCGCCTGGACCAACATGTCGATCGAGCATACGGCGCGCACCGGCGCCGACAAAGGCTACTTCATGATCGTGCCGGAGGATTGCTGCTCGACGATGAACGCGGCATGGCATCGCGCCTCCATCGACTTCGCGATGCAGAATGTCGCCGTCGTCACGAACGCCGAGGCCGTCATCAGGGCGCTCGGATGAGCCGTCGACCACTGTCGGCGACCGGCTAGGGGAGGTGCCGAAGCTCCTCCATTTGCGGTGCTCGCCGCGTGCGAATTCGGCCTCTTCCGCCGCGGCCGAGGCATTTCTAGCCAAATTTCAGCAAGCGCGGCCCTCATGGGACATCGACCTCCAGGATCTGTGGCGCGAGACCTTGCCCGAGTTCGACGGCGCAGCGCTCGAAGCCAAATATGCGCGCCTCGGCGGCCGGGCGTTCAGCGATCCGGAGCGTGATGCTTTTGCCGTCGTCGAGCGTCTGGCGCTACGCTTCTCGCTCGCGGAGCGGGTGCTCATTTCCCTGCCCATGTGGAATTTCGGCGTGCCCTACAAGCTCAAGCAATGGTTCGATCTCATTGTGCAGCCGGGGCTGACCTTCACTTTCAATCAAGCGGACGGCTATCGCGGTCTGCTCAAGGACCGTCCGACGGTCGTCATCCTCGCCAGCGGCAGCGATTTCGTGACCGGCATGAACCGCGGCCGAGTTCGACATGGCGACGCCCTACCTGCGCGACATCCTGCGGTTCATCGGCGTCCACAGCGTGCGTTTCGTCGCGGTCGGACCCACTGTCGGCCCGCGCGATCAGGTCGACGCCGCGCGTGACGCGGCCCAACGACAACTCAGTGAGCTCGCAGGATCATTTTGACGCCGGCTGGGAGCGGGAGACTCGGCCGATGATGGGCGAGGGGCGGGTGACGCAGGGAACGCTGTTCTACAGTCTTCTGCTATTGAGGTTACGCGAGGATCGCTCCGTTTCGCCTCCTCCCCCCTTTGTGGGGGAGGACAGAGGAGGGGGGTCGCGCCGCCTTATGAGATTAGCGGGTAGTGGCGCATTCGATAATCGCCCCGGAAGGGCGCGACCCCCCACCCATAGGGCGTTCGGAAGAACGCCCGTCTTTCGACGGGCTATGCCCGCCCCCACAAGAGGGGGCGGGTGCGCTAACGGCATCGATTCTACCCAAATGCAGCGCGCTCTAAGGCTTCAGCCTTGCCGGCGCGTATACGACGCCGCACGCTCTTTTAGAACGACGATATTCGGTTGGGACCTCCTACGCAGACATTGCCCTGACGTCCGACGGCCGCACGCCGAATTGCGCGCGAAAGAGATTGCTGAAATGGGATGAACTGTTGAATCCCATCGAGTACGCGATTTCTGTGATCGATTGCGCCGCGTAACGGGATGAGGCGAGCAGATCGTAGGATCGTTGCAGTCTTCTGAGCCTCAGCCACTCGGACGCCGACATGTCCGTTTGACGGAAGAGCTGATGCAGATAGCGGAGCGAAATCCCGTTGTTCCACGCAATATCGCTCAACGACAGGTCAGGTTCGCTCAGATGCGCGTCGATGTAAGCCTTCACCGACCGGAGCCGCGCCTTTTGGACGCTTGTCTCGTGAACCGGCTGGCGGCCGGGTTCTCCAGTCAAAGCCAGGGCGAGGATGTCCATGAACTCCTCGCCGAGTTTCGCTTTGGATCGAGGATCGACATGAGCCTCCTCGGCCGCGAGGACGGTGCAGAATTCGAGGGCGATGCGGCCTAGGCCGCGGCTGAGATCGAGATTGGCAAAAAGAGGCGGACGCCCGGAATCGAACCGGCTGTCAAAGGCGTGGCGTGGCAATTCTATCCAGAATTGGCGCGACATGACACTGCAATGCAACTCATAAGGCTCATTTGCGTAATACACGGTGCCGACCCCCGGACGCAGGAGGAACGAGGAGCCGGCCTGGCAAATGGTCAGGTTGCCGAGTTGTTCTATCCCGGCGTAATAGCAATCCTTGCCGGCGTGGGCGAGGTGCCGGCTTTGGCGCCGGATCGACTGCGGCGAGAGCAGCGTATCCGTAAGGGTCACATCGCCAAACCGGGCTTCGCGAACAAATCCGGCATACTCGCTGTCTTGTTCGGCCGCGCAATCGACTTGCAGGTAGATTTCGCAGATCGCGTCGCGCCATGCCTGGCGGCGCACGGCGGCGGCCAAGGGTTTGGTATCGAAAACGACCTGCATGGCTTCCTCCCCAATTGCCGTTCTACGCGGGCGCCCAGTATCTTTTCAATCGCGCGAAAAGCAAGCGTCGAGGCGATCGGGCGACCGCTCCGCCGGAGCCTCCATCCGCTGTATTGAGGACGCTTTATGCGCTGCCGCGCAAAGCCTATGCGCTGTCGCGCAAGCGAACTTGCCGTCGGTCTGACATGGTATGACAATGAGGCGACGGCCGCGCCCGCGCTCTTGCGCTTAAGAGCGGCAGCCCGGTCAAGAAATTTCTTGGAGGATCATGAAATTCCTGGAGGATCATAAGGCGTGGCTCTGAATCAAGAGAAAATCGTGCTCTTGATCGCGTTCGCCTTGTTTTGCGTCTTCTCGTTCTTTCTTAGGGGCTTCCTAAGCCCGGGCAATCTTCTGACGCTTTTACGCAGCGTCTCCACATTGGGCATTCTCGGCGTCGGGATGGCGCTGGTCGTGATCGGGCGCGGGATCGACCTTTCGATCGTCGCGATCTATGCGATGTCGGCCGCGTGGGCGTTGCACTTGGCGGATACTGGCGCCTCGATACCGGTCGCCTTGGCGTTGGGATATCTGTACGCTCTCGCAATTGGCGTGGCGAACGGCCTCCTCATCGCGTACCTCGAGATTCCCGCTCTGTTCGCGACTTTGGGCATGGCCGCGTTTGCTTATGGCTTCGCGCGTTTCTTTCTCGTGCCCCTCTATGTGGTGTACCTGCCCCCCAGCGCCTCCGGCATTGCCTGGATTGGCGGCGGCTTCATCTTCGGCGTGCCGGCGCCGATCCTGTTTTTTGCTTTGGTCGCGCTCCTCGGTTTCGCCTTCCTGCGTTACACGAAGCAGGGGCGGTTCATCTACGCGATCGGCGACAATTTCGCCGCGGCGCGGATCTCCGGCGCTCCGGTGCGCCCGACCGTCGTCCTGCAATATGCAGTCTCCGCGACGGTCGCCTACCTGGCCGGCCTGATCACCGCGACGGCCGTCGCCAGCATGAACACCGCCGTCGTCAATTCCTCGATGATCTACGATGTCATCCTGGTCGTGGTTCTCGGCGGCATCGGACTGTCCGGCGGCCGCGGGGGGATCCGCAACGTGATCGTCGGCACGCTGCTCATCGGCATCCTGCTCAACGGGATGACCATCATGAACATCGAGTACACGCTGCAGAACGTGATCCGGGGGTTGATCCTCCTGATCGCGATCGTCATCGACAGCGTCGTCAACCCGCGCGACGAACAAACCGCGCAGCAAGGCGACATCTAGTCGCCGCAAACTTGAACGGGAGGATGAAGATATGAAACACATGCGAATGGCGGCGGCGGCTGCCGCACTTTTGACGCTCTCGGGGATTGCGGCTCACGCCGCCGGGGGGATCGACGATCCGAGGCGCGCGGACTATTTCAAGACCTTCGAGGGCAAGACAATCGCCTTCGTGCCGGTCACAATGGGCATCGACCTCACCGAAGGGTGGGCGTCGGTCATGAAAAAGCAGGCCGACCGGCTGGGCATGAAATTCGAGATCCGCGACCCGCATTTCAGCGCCGACGCCGGCGCTCAGGCGATCACGTCGCTCATCGCCGAGAAGCCCGACGTCCTCGTCGTCCACAATCCTGACGTCCAGTCCTACGCGAAGCTCTTGAAGCGCGCTGAGGAAGCCGGCATTCACGTCGTTCAGATCAACATGAGGTCGAACTACAACTCGGACGTCTACGTCGGCGCCGACTGGATCGGCATCGGCGAAGCGGAGGCGCAGGCGATCGTCGACAAATGCGGCGCCGGCACGAGCGGCAAGGTCGCGATCCTGCAGGGCCAACCGACCTCAGGGTCGGACAGCGGAATGATGAAAGGCGCCGACAACGTCTTCAGCAAACATCCCGAAATCAAGGTCGTCGCCAATCAAGCCGGGGAATGGGACGCGACCAAAGCCCACTCCGTCATATCGACCGTCATTCAACAAAATCCCGATCTCTGCGGAGTGGTCGGATTCTGGGACGTCATGGATCTCGGCGCGGCCGCGGCAATTAAGGAATCGGGCAAACCGATTGCGCTGGTGACGTCCGGCGGCGGCGAGCAGATGGCCTGCGACAATGTCGAGAAGGGCGTATTCGAAAAGGAGATCGCCTATCAGGTCATGGATCAGGGACGCGATCTCAACGACATGATCGTGACCGTGCTGGAATCCGGGCAGCAGCCGGGAAAGCTGAAGGCGGTCGTCTACAGCCCGCAACTCGTCATTTCAAAGGACACCCTGCGGCCCGGCCTCTGCTGGAGCTCCAAGGACCTCAAGAAATAAGAACGAGCTGGACCGTTTGAGGCGCTGAGCCGCAGAACGGCTCAGCGCGTTTTTTTGTCGCCCCCGGAAAAATCAGATGACGATCGGCGAGTGGGCCGGAAGGTTACGCTATCGATATGTCCCCGATCATGTGGTCGGCGAGGTGCTCGGCAGGAGGTGGATGGACAATGTCATTCCCGTCACCCTGCTCATCGCGCTCGCGATTTTTCTTGCGACCGCAATTCCAAACTTCACCGCGGTCGGAAACATCTCCGACATCTCGCGGCAGGTCGGCGAACTCGGACTGATCGTCGTCGGCCTGACGATCGTCATGCTCGCGGGCGGGATCGATCTGAGCGTCGGCTCGAATTTCGCCCTGGCCAATGTGACCGCGTTGGCGTTGATCAATGTCGCGAAATGGCCGATCGAGGCGGCGATCGCGGCGACGATTGGCGTCGGCGCGCTGGTCGGGCTGATCAACGGCTTCCTCATTGGCTTTCTCAGGTTGCGGGCGTTTTTGACGACCCTCGTGACGCTGACGCTCGTCCGGGCCGTCGTCGACCTCTTGCTCGAGGTCTATTCGGTCAGGATCGCGACCGGCGATGTCAATTCCTCGCTCTGGGACTTCGTCGGCGCCGGATCGATTCTGGGCGCTCCCTTCAGTTTCATGCTTCTGATCGGCGTTGCGATCGTCGCGCACTTCGTGCTCACCCGGCTCCGCGTCGGCTGGCGCATCATGGCGGTCGGCGGATCACGTCGCGCGGCCTACAATGCCGGCATTTCCGTGCCGCGCACCGTGTGCCTCACCTACGTCGTCTCCGGAATCCTCTCCGCGCTCGCCGGGGTCCTTTATGCATCGCGGCTGTCCGGCGCCGGTCCGGACACCGGCATCGGTCTCGAGCTCACGGCCGTCACCGCGGCGCTGATCGGCGGCAACAGCGTTGGCGGCGGCCGCGGTTCGGTGGGCAAGGCCCTGATGGGGACGATCATCGTCTCCCTGCTCGTGAACGGGCTGGTCCGGCTCGGGTTGCAGAACGGGGCGTCGTCGATGGTCGTCGGGGCCGTCCTGCTCATCGCGATCGCCATCGACGTGCGCTGGACGAGGTGGCGACACAGTCTCCGCGCCAAGGTCTACGTTTCTCCGGGCTATCTCGCGCTTCCGACCGCTCCGCTCTTTATGTCCGACCCGTCTTCGCCCTATGCGATGAACGACCGCCTGCGCGATGTCGAGGTCATCGGACTGGGCGAGGTCGACGGTCCCGAGGACGTCATTCTCGATCAGGACGCGAACCTTTATTGCAGCGTGCGTCAGGGAGAGATCGTCCGCTTCCTCGCTCCCGACTACGTCAAGCGCGAAGTCTATGCGCATGTCGGCGGCCGGCCGCTCGGCATGGCCTTCGACAAGGACGGCGGGCTCGTCGTGTGCATCGGCGGCATGGGCCTCTATCGCGTCGACAAGCTTCGCAAGGTCCAGAAAATAACCGCGGAGACCAACCGCTCGCGGCTCTCGGTCATTGATGATTCCCGCATGCGCCTTGCAGACGATCTCGACATCGCGCCCGATGGCAAAATCTATTTCAGCGAGGCCACGATTCGCTACGGGTTCGAGGAATGGGTGGTCGACGCCCTGGAGGGCCGCGGAAACGGCCGGATCATCCGATACGATCCCGCAACCGGCGTCACCCGGACGATCCTTCGCAATCTTCTATTCGCCAACGGCGTCTGCATGGCGCACGACAACAAGTCGTTTCTGTTCGCGGAAACCTGGGGGTGCCGGATCAGCCGCTACTGGCTGGAAGGCCCAAAAGAGGGAACGACCGAGGTCGTTATCGCCGGCCTTCCCGGCTATCCCGACAATATCAATCGCGGGTCGCGCGGAACCTATTGGCTGGGGCTCGCTGGCACGCGGACGCCCTCGTACGACATGGCGATGACCATGCCGGCCTTCCGGCGCCGCATGGCGCGCCGCGTGGCCGGCGACGAGTGGCTGTTCCCCAATGTCAACGTCGGCTGCGTCGTGCATTTCGATGAGAATGGCGCCGTCATCGAGACTCTGTGGGACCGGGACGGCGAGAATCATCCGGCCATCACGTCGATGCGTGAGCATCGCGGCTATCTCTATCTCGGCGGCGTCACCAACAATCGGATCGGACGAATCAAATTGGCCGACGCCGATCGGGACTGGACCGGCCCCGAGTCTTATTGGGGCGGGTCCTATCGGGGCGAGTCCTATCGGGGAATAGGACGATGAACCCGCTCAGGAAGGCGGTCGACAGCTGGTTTGGCCGCGGCGAAGCGTCGATCACGATTCCGCCGATGGACGGCGCCTTCCGCCCCAACGATCTTTTGGATCTCGCGCCGTCGACTCTCGAGGCGCCGGCGCCTGATTGCCTCGCCGTCACCTCGCACGGCGTGATCGTCTCCTCGGACCGTTCGCTTTTGCGCATCGACAAGCCCGGCAGCGCCGAGATCGCGTCCTTCGACAGGCCGATCAGCGCGCTGACCGGCCTGCCGGATGGCGGCGCGGCGGTCGGCTTGGTCGACGGCGGGATCGCCTTCGTCGGGGGCGAGCGTGGCGGAACGACGCTCGCCAAAAACCCTGTGCTCGCCTGCATCACGGCGCTCGCGCCAGCTTCGGACGGAGCCTTGCTCGTCGCCAACGGCTCGGCGACCAACGGGCCGGCGGCCTGGAAGCGCGACCTGATGGAGAAGAACGCTTCCGGTTCCGTATGGCGCCTCGACCGGCAGGGCGCCGCCACGCGCCTTGCGGGCGATCTGACCTACCCTTACGGCCTCCTCGAAGACGCTGGCTCGATCGTGGTCTCGGAGAGCTGGCGTTGCGCGCTGACGCGGATTTTTCCCGGCGCCGACGGCCGCAAGGAGCCCGTGCTGGAGAACCTTCCCGCCTATCCCAGCCGCCTGTCGCGGGCGGACGACAGGACGATCTGGCTCGCGCTGTTTGCGCCGCGCAGCCAGCTTGTCGAATTCGTGCTCAGCGAAGACGGCTACCGAGGCCGCATGATCCGCGAGATCCACGCCGACTACTGGGTTGCACCGTGTCTGCGCTCGGGCGCAACGCCGCTGGAGCCGACGCAACAGGGCGGCGTCAAACAGCTCGGCGTGTTGAAGCCATGGTCGCCCAGCCGATCCTACGGATTGGTCGCGCGTCTCGATCCGGCATTTCGTCCGATCGCCAGTCTGCACAGCCGTGCAAACGGGCGCCGGCACGGCGTCACGAGCTGCCTCATGGTGGACAAGCGGCTTTTCTTTGCCGCCAAAGGCGACGGAATTGTCGCCTCGCGGACTTACGAAGGACTGGCTTCATGACCGAGCCGCTGCTTCCGGAAACACCGCCGCTTTCCGAAACTCCGCTTTTGGAAATGAGAAAAATATCCAAGGAATATCGGGGCGTCGCCGCGCTGAAGAATATCGATTTCCAACTTCGCCGCGGCGAGGTCCACGCGATCGTCGGAGAGAACGGGGCCGGCAAGTCGACGCTGGTCAAGATCCTGTCCGGCGTGGTCGCGCCCTCGGCGGGCGAAATCCGCCTCGCCGGCGATCGCATTGAGATCGCCGGCCCCGCGTTTGCGCGGCGGTACGGGATCGCGATGGTCTATCAGGAGACCAGTCTTGTGCCGACGCTGACCGTCGCGCAAAATCTCTATCTGGGCGACGAGAAATTCTACAATCGCCTGCGGGGCGCCTATATCGAGGCGCAGCAGTTTCTCCAGTCCCTCAACTTCCCCGTCGACCCCACGGCGAGCGTCCAGTCGCTCGGCACCGCGAAGCGCCAGATGGTCGAAATCGCGCGGGCGGTGCGTCTCAACGCCAAAGTCATCATCTTCGACGAACCGACCGCAACGCTAACGCCCGAGGAAAAGCATCATCTCTTCACGCTCATCGATCGACTGCGCAAGGAGCAGGTTTCGATCATCTTCATCAGCCATGCCTTGGAGGAAGCGCTCGACATCTCCGATCGCATCACCGTCCTCAGGGACGGCGCCCACATCGTCACGGCGGACGCGAAAACCTTCTCGCGCGAAACGCTCATTCGCCACATGGTCGGCCGCTCGCTGAGCGATGAGCTTTATGGTCGCCCGGGCGACAATTCCAGGGTGCGGCCGCCCGGAGAAAAGATCCTCAGCGTACAAAACCTGTCGATGCAGAACGTGGTGCGGAACACGTCGTTTTCGATTTTCGCCGGGCAGGTCACCGGCCTGTTCGGGCTTGTCGGCTCGGGTCGCACGGAGACCGCCAAAATCATCGCGGGCGTCGTCAAGCGCGACCTCTTTCATGGCGGCGACGTGCGCCTCAATGGAAAATCCGTGCGCTACCGCACGCCACGCGATGCGGTCGTCGACGGCGTCGTCTATGTCACCGAAGACCGCAAGGGCGATGGTTTTTTCGAGACCATGTCGGTCGCGGAAAATGTTTATATGGGGCACATCTCGAGCCCCAAGTCGCACGGGGCTGTCGCCAGCATGAGCGAGATGAAGGCGCTGGCGGCCGAGTGGACGAACAAGCTCAACATCAAGACGTTGAACAGCGACGCTCGCGTGATCGAACTTTCGGGCGGCAATCAGCAGAAGGTGGTGATTGCGAAAGCGCTGGTCCAGGCGCCCAGGCTGATCATCTTCGACGAGCCGACGCGCGGCGTCGACGTCGGCGCGATCGCCGAGATCCACAATATGATCGGCAGTCTCGCCGACGAAGGTCTCGCGGTGGTCGTCATATCCTCGTACCTGCCGGAAATCCTCAGCCTGTCGGACCGGATTTTGGTCTCGAGACAGGGCCGCATCGTCGAAGAGCTTTCGCCCGGGGAGGCGACGTCCGAAGCCGTCATGTTCGCCGCCGTGCATTAGGCGGGAACGCCCAGTTCGCCGACATCGAGCGGACGAACCGAGTGGGCGTTAGGTGCAGGCGCAGGGCACGGCAGTCAGCGGTGGGTTCCAACGTTCTACCTCAGGGCGGCTCAGGGGCGCAGCAGTTGCCGGAAGGGAGACTCGACTCGCTGCCGCGCCCCAGGCCCCAGCCGAGGATTCGTCCAGCCGGAGCGAGGCTACAACAAGGCTGGTGCTGGTGGGGTTCCCATGGTCCGCCAAGGAGGGCGCCCGGAAGCCCAAGCCCGATCAATCATAGCACGCCCAAGAGATATTTTACGTGCACATCACACAGCAGGCCGATCACGACGAGGAGGTCAACCCAACACCAACCCACGAGGGTAGGACGGTAGTTTACCAGAAAATGTTCAGTGTATTCAGGGCCTTCAAAGGACCAACGACGGGCAAATAATGCACCGAGCTGGTCGTCAATAAAACGCATCACTGAACATCAGGGCGGCAAGGAAAATTGTCAGTGTTGACGATAGCCGGCCGAACGCTTCCCGCGGCCATCAGAAATCCCGGCAGAAGCGCCGTGGACTTGACCGAGTGCGACATCTTTCTCCTCCTCGCCCTGTGGAGTTTTCCCACCGCATAATAGCCAAGCGGGCGCTTTGAGCCATACCCCATCACCGATGCCGCTCATCGGGCAGAGGCGGGGGTTTATTTTCATCGCTCCCGCTCGGGGCGCCTTGGCAGGGTGGCTTAGTGCCTGGCTCAGAAGTTCTCCCAAAACACCCTTTAACTCACTGAGATCATTACATATAACGAGATTGGCTGGGGGACCTGGATTCGAACCAAGATTGACGGAGTCAGAGTCCGCAGTTCTACCGTTGAACTATCCCCCAACGGCCGCCTAAAGACGCGTTTTTGCGCGTCGGCGTGGCGCGTCAATAGCGAAGCGGGGCGGGGGGCGCAAGCGCCTCGGAACGGTGGGCGCCTTTCCATCCCCGCCGGCGATCCCGCGAGCGTCCCGAACATGTGGCGCGGGCCGCGCGCCTCAGACCTGCTCCACCGCCACCACCCCCGGCGCGGCCTTGAGCGCGCCGGCGATCGCCGCGCTCACCGAATAGCGGCCTGGCAGGCGGATTTCGACCTCGCCCTCCTGCGGCCCCAGGATCAGGACCAGCGAGACCTCGCCTTCGCCGGGCGCGGTCAGGCGCCGCTCGATCGATTCGAGCGGCGCTTCGTCGCGCACGAACACCCTGAGACCCTTTTGCACCTTCGCGGCGGCTTCGGTGAGCCGCTCGACATTGACGATGCGCGCGCGCACATCCTCGCCTTCGACCGCCGCCTGCAGCGTCACCAGGACGTCGGCGCCTTTCTCCAGAAGATCGCGGAACTGGCTCAAGCCCTCCTGAAACAGGATCGCCTCATAAGTTCCGGAGGGATCGGAGAGTTGCACGATGCCGATCTTGCCGCCGTTCCTCGTCCGCCTTTCATAACGATCGAGCACACTCGCCCCGAGACGCCCGGTCGAGGCGCCGTTGCGCACCGAGCGCGCGAACTCGGCCCACCGCGTGGCCCTCAAGCGCTTGAGCGCCGCGTCGTAAACTTCGAGCGGATGGCCGGAGAGGAAGAAGCCGACGGCGTCGAACTCGCGCCGCAGCCGCTCCGATTCGGGCCATGGCGCGGCGCGCGCCCGGACCGGCGCCGCCTCCGTTTCCTTAAATAGCGCGTTCTGTCCGGCCGCCTTCTGCATCACCTCGCGATTGGCGATCGCCAGCATCGGCTCGATCGCCGCGAACGCCGCAGACCGATTCGAACTCCAGGCCATCGAAGGCGCCGGCAGCAGCAAGGCTCTCGAGCGCCTTCTTGTTGACGGCGCGGGGATCGAGCCGCGCCGCCATGTCTCCGAGCGAAGCGAACGGGCGCGCGCGGCGCGCGTCGACCAGCGCCTCGGCCTGCGCTTCGCCGACGCCCTTGATTGCGCTCAGCGCGTAATGGATGGTCGGCGCCCCGGCCTCCGTTCGCACGTCGAAATCGACGAGAGATTCATTGACCGAGGGCGCGATCACCTTGATGCCGAGGCGTTGCGCCTCGGTGCGGAATTCGGCGAGCTTGTCGGTGTTCCCCTTATCGAGCGTCATGGAGGCTGCGAGGAATTCCGCCGGATGGTTGGCCTTGAACCAGCCGGTCCAATAGGCGATCAGCGCATAGGCCGCGGCGTGACTCTTGTTGAAGCCGTAGTCGGCGAACTTGGCGAGGAGATCGAAGATCTCGTCCGCCTTGGCGCGGGTGAGGCCGCGCTCGACCGCGCCATCGACGAAACGGGCGCGCTGCGCGTCCATCTCCTTCTTGATCTTCTTGCCCATCGCGCGGCGCAGCATGTCGGCTTCGCCGAGCGAATAGCCCGACAGCGTCTGCGCGATCTGCATCACCTGTTCCTGATAGATGATGACGCCGTAGGTCTCGCTCAGGACTGGTTCGATCAGGGCATGGATGTAGTCCGGCTTCTCCTGTCCAAGCTTGCGGGCGCAATAGGTCGGAATGTTCGCCATCGGGCCCGGCCGATAGAGGGCGACCAGGGCGATGAGGTCCTCGAACCGGTCGGCGCGCATGTCGACCAGCGCCTTGCGCATGCCGCCGCTTTCCACCTGGAACACGCCGATTGTTTCGCCGCGCCCGAGCATCGCGTAGGTCTTGGAATCGTCGAGGGGGATCTTGCCAAGGTCGATCGCTTCGCCGCGGCGGGCGATGAGATCGACCGCCCGCTTGAGGACGGTCAGCGTCTTCAACCCTAGGAAGTCGAACTTCACCAGGCCCGCCTGCTCGACCCATTTCATGTTGAACTGGGTCGCCGGCATCGCCGATTTGGGGTCGCGGTAAAGCGGCGCGAGCTCGATCAGCGGCCGGTCGCCGATGACGACGCCGGCGGCGTGGGTCGAGGCGTTCGAGTAAAGGCCCTCGAGCCGTTCGGCGATCGCCAGCATTTTGGCGACCTTCTGGTCCGCCTTCGCCGCTTCCTGCAGCCGCGCCTCGTCCGCCACCGCCTGCTTGAGCGTCACCGGATGGGCCGGATTCTGCGGCACGAGCTTGGCGAGCTTGTCGACCTGGCCGAGCGGCATTTCCAGCACGCGGCCGACGTTGCGCAGGACGCCGCGGGCCAGGAACGAGCCGAAGGTGATGATCTGCGCCACGCGGTCGGCGCCGTAGCGCTCGCGCACGTAAGCGATCACTTCGTCGCGGCGGTCCTGGCAGAAGTCGATGTCGAAATCGGGCATCGAGATGCGTTCGGGATTGAGGAAGCGCTCGAACAGGAGGCCGAACCTCAAGGGATCGAGATCGGTGATGGTGAGCGCCCAGGCGACGACCGAGCCCGCTCCCGAACCGCGCCCCGGACCGACCGGGATGCCTTGCGCTTTCGCCCATTGGATGAAGTCGGCGACGATGAGGAAATAGCCGGCGAACTTCATGTTGACGATGACGTCGAGCTCGAAGGCGAGGCGCTTTGTATAGTCTTCCTCGGTGCGTCCAGGGGTCAGCCCATGCGCGGCGAGGCGTGCGCTCAGGCCCTCGCTCGCCTGACGTCTGAGCTCGCGCTCCTCGTCAAGAGGAGCGCCGCCAGCGACCGAAAAGCGCGGCAGGATCGGCTTTCGCGTCAAGGGCCGATAGGCGCAGCGCATCGCGATCTCGACGCTGGCCTCGGTCGCCTCGGGGAGATCGGCGAACAATTCGGTCATTTCAGCGCGCGTCTTGAACCGATGCTCGGGCGACAGGCGCCGGCGGTCGGCCATCGACACCACCGCGCCTTCGGCGACGCAGAGCAGCGCGTCATGCGCTTCATAGTCTGAGGCGTAAGCGAAATAGGGTTCGTTGGTCGCGACCAGGGGCAGGCCGACGCGGTCGGCGAGCGCGATCAGGTCAGGCTCGATCGCGCGCTCGCTGTCGAGCCCGTGGCGCTGGATCTCGACATAGAGCCGTGAGCCGAAAACTTGCGTAAGGCGCCTGAGCCGGCTCTCCGCCAGATCGCCAAGTCCTGCTCTCAGCGCCCGGTCGATCGGCCCGCCAGGACCCCCGGTGAGCGCGATGAGCCCCGGGCATTCCTCCAGCGCGGCGAAGGGAAGGTGCGCATCGTCGCCATCCTTGGGATCGAGCCACAAAGCGGAGGCGAGGCGCATCAGATGCTGGTAGCCGGACTCGTTCTGCGCCAGGAGAACGATGGGCGCGCGCGCATTGTCCCGCTCGACGCCACGCCAGAAGGCGGGCGCCGCGTCGGCGAAATCGACCGTCATCTGCGCGCCGATGATCGGCTGCACCCCGCTCTTGGCGAGCTTCTCCGAAAATTCGAGCGCGCCGAACAGGTTGTTCGTGTCGGTGATCGCCAAGGCCGGCATTGCGTCGGCCTGGGCGAGCTTGGCCAGCGTCTCGACGGTCAGCGCGCCCTCGCGCAGCGAATAGGCGCTGTGCACGTGAAGATGCACGAAACCGACGGCCTTGATGACGGACGAGTCCATGGCTGAATTGTCGCAAGAGCCGGCGCGTGGGTCGACCCCGGGCGAGACATCGCCTGTGGATGACGGCCGCCCGCGTCACGAGCCGATGGCGCGGGCGATGAAGGCAATCATGATCAGGAACGCCCCAAGGGCGGCGATCTCGGTGATGTCGCGAAGGGCATAAGCGGCGATGGGATGCATCTCGACCTCCTTGATCTCGGTCTATTCATGATATGTTCTCTTCTTGTTCGTGTCAACTCGCGCGACGAAGGGCAGCGCGCGAACCGGGAGGCGTGGTTAACGTAAGGGAAGGTCTCGGGGCGCATCGCCATTGGAGCCAGGCGCGCGTGGATGGAATCGTCGTCGCGAGAAGCGTAAGCGACGTGGCGATCCAGAGGACCTAGGGCGCCCACATTCCCTGGACTGCTTCGCCATAGCCCGTCCGGAAGGACGGGCGTCTTTCGACGCCCTAGGGCTCGCAATGACGGTCCCGGCACGAGCTAAACGCAATTGCTCTTGCAATTGTGCATCGCGTCAAAAGCGGCCTCCAGCTTTGAAGGCCGTCTCTACATCAGAACGCGCGCCGGCCTTTCACGCTTTCCGCTTTGCCGGCCCGGTGTCAAGCTCAGGATAATGGCGGAAGACGCCGGACTCGTTGAACGGAATACGTCGGTCGGAGGCGAGATAGGCGGCCACGTTTTTCTGCGCCGCGACCGACTTCGTCAGCGCCGCGAGCGCGGGATAACGCTTGCCCGCGTCGGCGAAGGCGTTCGGGAAGGCGTAGGCCGTGCCTTCCCAGATCTGAAACA
Source organism: uncultured Alphaproteobacteria bacterium (assembly GCA_963833955.1). Classification (GTDB taxonomy): domain Bacteria; phylum Pseudomonadota; class Alphaproteobacteria; order Rhizobiales; family Beijerinckiaceae; genus Roseiarcus. The sequence goes on from CAWHZY010000003.1 coordinate 97,872, forward strand.
GCGATAAATCGACGGTCGTGAGCTTGTCGCCGACAATGTGCGCCGAGCCGGCCGGATTGTCGCTCAGCACCCGCTCGAAATAGCCGAAATATTTCGGCACGCGATGCTGGAGGAAGGCCGAGGTGCGCGCCTTGGCCTCTTGTCTCTGGTCCTCGTAGTAAAGGTCGGTCGCGATCGGGTGATGCGTGTCGTGAACCTCGGCCATGAAATCGGTGATCGTGAGCTGCAGCCCGTTGGCGAAGAGGCCGCCCGCCTCATCCTTCGGCACGAGCCCGAGCTTGGGGCCGAGATAGTGGAGAATGTTGGCGACATGCGAGACGACAATCTCGCCGTCGCGCAGGAACGGGGGCGCGAAGGGGGTCTGGGGCGCGCCGCCTTCGAGCATCGCCGTCATGGCCCTTACGCCGCGCCCGGCCGCGCGTTCCCTCGCGACATCGACATAAGCCGCGCCGGCCGCTTCGAGCGCGAGGCGCACAAACTCGCCGCGCCCCTGCAGGCCCGGCCAGTAGTAGAGCTCATAGGGCACGAGAAAATCCTTGTTCGAGGATGGGCCGACGAGCGGCGCCAGCTGGCTTCGCGCTACGGCTTGCCGGGTTCGCGCGGGTCGATCTGCGGCCGCATGTGGTCGGCGGCTTTGACATAGCGACGCGCAAAATCGAGAAGCTCGCCATCGCTCGGATGGTCCGCTTTCTCCACGCCCTCGACATGCGCCCGGATCGCGGGGTGCTTCTGGCTAAGGAATTTGGCGAAAAAGTCCTTCTCCTGCGCAGGGCCAACGATGAGGATGGCGCCCGAGGCTGCGATCGCTTTCGCGACCTCCTCGAAGAACGGCTTGTTCTCCTCGGTCCTGTGGCCGGTCCGCTTCTCATGGGCGTGAAGGTCGCGAACGACGTGATCCCGGATCGATGTCCTGTCCGCCTCCTCGACGTTGAAGTGGATAATGCGCGCCTGTTTGTGATCGATCCAGACGATTGCGTGATAATGATCGGCCATTGCGGCTCCTTAAGAGGATTGGCGTTTGACCCTACCGCGCGCGATGAGGCTGCGCTATGACCCGCTTCATGCGGAAAGATGGCAACGCCACGACGGCCGCCGCTCCCTCCGACAAGGCGGCGTCTTACGAGATCGGCGAGGACGAAGCGGGCATGCGGCTTGACCGCTGGCTGCATCGCCGGTTTCCGGACGTCGCAAACTCGCATCTGATGCGGATCGTGCGCAAGGGCGAAGTGCGCGTGTCGGGCAAGCGGGCGGATATTTCGACGAGGCTCGTAACCGGCGAAAGCGTGCGTGTGCCGCCGCTCAAGATTGGCCGCGCCAGCAAGCGTCGGCCGTGAAGCGCGCCAATCCGGGCGACGCCGAAGCCATTCGCGCCATGATTCTGTTCGAGGATCGCGACGTGCTGGTGCTCAACAAGCCCTACGGCCTCGCCGTGCAGGGCGGTTCGGGGACGACGCGCCATATCGATGGCATGCTGCAGGCGCTCGCTGACAAGCAAGGCAACCGGCCCGTTCTCGTTCATCGGCTGGACCGCGACACGTCGGGGGTGCTGCTGATCGCCAAATCGCGCAAGATGGCGGCGGAGCTCGGCGAGATCTTCCGCTCGCGCCGCGCGAAGAAGATCTATTGGGCGCTGGTCGAAGGCGTGCCGAAGCCGGGGCAGGGGCGCATCTCCATGTTTCTCGCCAAGGGCGAGGGCATGGGAGAAACGCGGGGCCAAGGCAGGGCGGACCTCGAGCGCATGCGCGTCGCCAAGCACGGCGATCCCGACGCGCAGCATTCGCTGACCCTCTATGCGGTCGTCGACAAGGTCACGCCGCGGCTCGCGTGGCTGTCGATGCGCCCGGTCACCGGCCGCACGCATCAGCTGCGCGCCCATTGCGAGGCGATCGGCCATCCGATCGTCGGCGATCCGAAATACAATCGAAAGGCCGCGAACGATCCGGCGCGCGCCGACCCGTTGCGCGCCGTCCCGCCCGGGCTCGAACCCAAGCTGCATCTTCTGGCGCGCCGGCTCGTCCTGCCCCATCCGCGTCACGGAATCATCGACGTGACGGCGCCGCTTCCGGAGCACATGAAAAAAAGCTTCGCCATGTTCGGCTTCGACGAGACGGACCGCGATCCGATCGAGGATGCGCCCGATGAGTGAGCCCTCACCCCCTCTCCCCGATAAGGCGCCGAAGGACGCCCGTCTCTCGACGGGCTATGGCGGCGATGGGAGCAAGGACCCGATGCGGGCCGCCCAGGCGAACATGCGGCCCCCGCCGGTCGGCCGCTTCTACAAGGCGGTCGAAGTGCGCGAAGCGGATGGCAGGCACGCGCTCCTGCTCGATGGCCGCGGAGCGCGGACGCCTGGCCGCAATCCGCTCGCCGCGACGAGCCGGGCGCTCATGCTCGAAGCGGCGGCGGAATGGGAGCGGCAGCGTGACACAATCGTCCCGGCGGAAATGCCGCTGACGCGGCTCCTCAACTCGGCGATCGACGGCGTCGCACAGACGATGGGGGAGACGCGGGCCGACATTCTGAGCTACGGCGGCTCCGACCTCACCTGCTACCGCGCCGAGGAGCCGGATACGCTCGTTGCGCGCCAGGCGCATGCGTTCGATCCGGTTTTGCGCTGGGCCGCGGAGTCGCTGGGGGCGCGGCTCAACGTGACGACCGGCGTGATGCATGTCGCGCAGCCGCCCGAGGCGCTGGCGGCGATTGGCGCGGCGCTCGACGCGTACGACGATCCCATCGCGCTTGCCGCGCTCAGCGTGATGACGACGCTGACCGGATCGGCGCTGCTCGCGCTCGCGGTCGCGCACGGATTTCTCTCTGCCGAAGCCGCGTGGCAAGCGGCGCATGTCGACGAGGATTTTCAGGCCGAGCGCTGGGGCGCGGATGCGGAGGCGGTGGCGCGTCGGGAGGCGCGCTGGCGCGAATTCGAGGCGGCGGCAGTCGCGGTGAGACTCGCAGGCCATTCGTGATCCGAGGCGAGCGCGCCTTTGAGCAAATCGGGCGGGGTCAGCCGGCGATCCCGCGCGATAGCGTGCTCACATCGGAAAGGCGCGCTGGCCGCTCTGGATCGTGATCCATTTCAGCTCGGTCATCTCCTCCATCGAGAAGCGGCCGCCCTCACGGCCGAAACCGCTGTTTTTGACCCCGCCGAACGGCGCGTGCGGCTCGTCCGAAACGGTGCAGTCATTGAGATGCACCATGCCGGATTCGAGGCTGAACGCGAGCTCCATCGCCTTCTGCATGTCGTTGGTGATGACGCCGGCGGACAGGCCGTAGTCGGTGTCGTTGGCGATTTCGAGCGCTTCCTTGTGGTCGCGGACCTTGATGATCGACGTGATCGGCCCGAAGCTCTCTTCTCGGAAGATGCGCATCTCCCGGGTCACGCCGCTGAGCACCGTCGGCCAATAATACTGCGCCTCGTGCTTGGCGCCGCACAACAATTTCGCGCCCTTGTCGACGGCGTCCTCGACATGGCCGTCGATCACCGCGCATTGGGTTCCCCGGATCAGGGGACCGATGACGGTGTCAGGCTCGCGCGGATCGCCGACCTTCAGGCTCTTCGCCACCGCGACGAAACGCTCGCAGAACGCGTCGAAAATCGGCTCCTCGACCAGAATGCGCGAGTTGGCCATGCAGACCTGGCCCTGATGGAAGAAGATGCCGAACGCCGCCGCGCGCACCGCATAATCGACATCGGCGTCTCCGAGCACGATCAGCGGGCTCTTGCCGCCCATTTCGAGCGTGAAGCGTTTCAGAGTCTTCGCCGCTTCGACGGCGAGATGGCGACCGGTCTGCGTCGAGCCTGTGAATGTGATCATCCGCACCCGGGGGTCGGCGAAAATGGCCGCGCCAACTTCCGACGCGAGCCCGGGGACGACGCTAAGGAGACCGGGCGGCAGGCCCGCCTCGTCAAACACTTCCGCGATCTTGAGTCCCGTCACGGGGGTAAGTTCCGAGGGCTTCAGAATGAAGCCATTGCCCGCGGCGAGCGCCAAAACGACCTTCTTCATGGCGAGAAGGAAGGGCGCGTTGAACGGCGCGATGCCGGCGATCACGCCGAGCGGCTGGCGCACCGTAAAGCCAAACTGGCCGGGCGCCGTGAGCGGCATCGTTTCGCCCGGCGACCTTCGCATCTCGGCGGCGGCAGTCCTTAAGAGATCGAAGCAAAAGCCGACTTCAAAGCCGGCCTTGCCGGCGATCGATCCGGACTCCTGAATGAGCACATCGACAATTTCATTGGTTTTGGCGGCCAGCACGTCGGCGGCGCGGAAGAATATCGCTTCGCGTGCCGAGACTGGCGTCGCCGCCCAGGCCTTATAGGCGCCGTGAGCCGCCGTGATCGCGAGCTCGGTTTCCGCGGCGCCGGCTTGCTGAACCTTGGCGAACAATTCCCCTGTCGCGGGATTTCTGCTCTCCACGGCTTCGTTGCGCGAGGAGCGGACCCATTGTCCGCCGACATAAAGATTGTAGTTCGGGACGCCATCAATCAGTTCGAAGGCCGCTGACATTCCCATCTCCCTAGTTCGCCGCTTCGTTATATTTGCACCAATACGACGAGGGCGCCACTTCGCCAAGAGGCGAGGCGTCACGCCGGGACCGCAAGCTGGCTCAAGCGCGAACCTCACATGCGGATGCGGGCGGCTTATCGGGAAGCGTTCGTCCGCCGGAGCCGCGCGTCGGCCTCGATCTCGACCTTCATTTCCGCCCTTAGGAGCGCCGAGACGACGACGATCGTCGCCGCCGGGCGGATGGCGCCGAAGAGCTCGCCCTGCACCGCGACAACCGGCCCGCAATACGAGACGTCGGTGACGAAGGTGCGCAACCGCACGATATCCGCAAGCTCGCCGCCCGCTTCCTTCATCACCCTGGCGAAGGTCGCGTAGATGTTGCGGGTCTGCTCGGCGACGTCGTCGGGCATCGTCATTGTCGCATAGTCGTATCCGGTCGTGCCGGCGATATGGACTTCGTCGCCCACGACGACGGCCCGCGAATAGCCGTTCGCCTTCTCGAACGGGGAGCCCGAGGAAATGAGCTTCCCGCGGCTCATGCGAACTCCATGATCACCGCGTCGACGGCGAGCGAATCTCCTTCCTTGGCGAGGATCGCCTTCACCGCCGCGTCGCGTTCGGCGGTCAGCACATTTTCCATTTTCATCGCCTCGACGATGCAGAGCTGCTCGCCCGCCTTGACCTCCTGTCCGACCTTGACCGCGATCACCTTGATGAGGCCCGGCATCGGGCAGAGCAGGAAACGCGAGCCGTCGGCGCCCTTGTGCTCGATCATCAGCGCCGCGAGCTGAGCCTCGCGACGGGTGTAGACGCGCGTGTCGACGGCGACGCCGGCATGCGAGAGCGCGTAGCCGTTGAGGATCGGGCGCGCCTGCACGGCGATGTCGGCGCCGTCGATGGTTCCGCGCCACAGTGGGTCGCCCGGCTTCCACTCCGAATGCGCCTCGACCTTGCGGCCATCCGCGAACAGGATCGCGACGCCAATCATTCGGGGCTCGATCTCGAGTTCGATGCGGGCGGCGCCCATCGCGACCACCCGCTCGAGTTCGAAGCGCATCTGCTCGGGGTCGCGCAACTGCCCAGAAATATGCCGCTTTCGCAGGTTGTGCGTATGATCGATCATCGCCGCGGCCACAGCCAGATGGCGCTCGGTCTCGCCCTCGGCGACACGCGGATGAAACCCGTCGGGAAATTCCTCGGCGATGAAGCCGGTCGAGAGCCGGCCCTCGCGCCAGCGCGGATGCTGCATCAGCGCCGACAGAAAAGGGATGTTGTGCCGGATGCCGTCGATGACGAAGACGTCAAGCGCGGTCGCCTGCGCCTCGATCGCGGCGAGCCGGTCGGGGGCGTGGGTGACGAGCTTGGCGATCATCGGATCGTAGTGGATCGAGATCTCCCCGCCCTCGAACACGCCGGTGTCGTTGCGCACCGTAACCCCGCCCTGCGTGCCTTCGGCCGGCGGGCGATAGCGCGTGAGCCGTCCGGTCGAGGGCAGGAAGCCGCGCGTCGGATCCTCGGCGTAAACCCGGCTCTCGACCGCCCAGCCGGTCAGCTTCACGTCCGCCTGTTTGAGGCGCAGAGGCTCGCCCGCGGCGCTGCGGATCATTGCCTCGACCAGATCGACGCCGGTGACGAGTTCGGTCACCGGATGCTCGACCTGCAGGCGGGTGTTCATCTCGAGGAAATAGAAGCTGCGGTCCTGGCCCGCGACGAACTCGACCGTGCCAGCGGAATCGTATTGCACCGCTTTGGCGAGCGCGACCGCCTGCTCGCCCATCCGCTTGCGCGTTTTTGCATCGAGCAGCGGCGAGGGCGCTTCTTCGATCACCTTCTGATTGCGGCGCTGGATCGAGCACTCGCGCTCGCCGAGATAGATGACGTTGCCGTGTTTGTCGCCCAGCACCTGGATTTCGACATGGCGCGGATTGACGATGAATTTCTCGACGAACACCCGGTCGTCGCCAAAGGAGGATTTCGCCTCCGAGCGGGCGCGGGCGAAGCCCTCCGCGACCTCCTTGCGCGAATGAGCGATGCGCATGCCCTTGCCGCCGCCGCCAGCGGAAGCCTTGATCATCACCGGATAGCCGATCTCGTCGGCGATCTCGGCCGCGCGTTCGGGCGTTTCGATCACGCCGAGATGGCCGGGGACGGTCGACACCTTGGCCGCGTTGGCGAATTTCTTCGATTCGATCTTGTCGCCCATCGCCTCGATGGCTTTGGGATTGGGCCCGATGAAAACGATGTTGGCCTCGGCGAGGGCGTGCGCGAACGCCGCGCGCTCGGAGAGAAAGCCGTAGCCCGGATGGACAGCCTCGGCGCCTGTCTTGAGGCAGGCGGCGACGATCTTGTCGATCGCGAGATAGGACTGGGCCGCGGCGGGCGGCCCTATCGGGACCGCTTCATCCGCCATCTCGACATGCAGCGCGTCCTTGTCCGCTTCGGAATAGACGGCGACGGTCCTGATGCCCATGCGGCGCGCCGTCTTGATGACGCGGCAGGCGATCTCGCCGCGGTTGGCGATCAGGATTGTCTTGAACATAGCGCCCTTGCGAGAAAAGCGCCCCGCTTTCCTTCAGCCGTCATTTCTATTGGAACGACGGAAGCGGGTAAACAAGCGCCAGTTGCGATCGCGCCCAAAGGCGACGCCGGTCATTCCGCGATCCGCGGAGGCGACGCGGTTTGCGCGCGCCACGTTACAAAGTTGGTGGGTCCGTTGTGATAATTAGCCCAAAAAAATCGTGCCAAAAAATCGTTGCAATTGTGCTCGAATTGGACTAGCGTCAACTACCTTTAGGCAGGTGTCTGCCGAGCGTGGTAAGCGGCGACCAGGGCAGGTAGCGGGTCGCTTCAGGTGTTGTTAGTTTTACTGACGTTCAAATTGATTAAGGCTGCGCTACGGCGCGGAAACCAAGCTTAGTCGTACCGACGATGGTTTAACGTCACCTTGGCGACAAGGGGAGGCGCGGCCATGTCTACTATTCTCGTGACAGGGCAAAGCTCCCCAGGAGCCGAGAAACGGCCACGCGGAGGAGTCCATTCAATGCGAGGTGAGCCTGCGACACGCGGGGTCAGCGCCGTCGGTCAGCCACGCGAACTACACGGCGACGCGCCAGGTGCACAGGTTGAAACCCCAGCCACTGAGAAACGCCCACGCGGGGGGGTCCATTCAAAGCGGGGAGAACCTGCAACACGCGGGGTCAGCGCCGTCGGTCAGCCACGCGAACTACACGGCGACGCGCCAGGCAGACAAGTTGAAGCCCCAGCGCTCCAACGCGTCGGAGTCCCCTCAAAGGGAGGTCAACCAGCCGACGGCAGCCTGAAGCCTGAACAGCCGAGCGCACAGCCCCAGTCTGATAACGCAGTGCGAAACCGCAAGGGAGGGCCGCCGCCCAAAGGTGGGCCTAAGGGTGCAAACCGCAATCCGAAGAGCACGCCCAAGGGCACGCGGGGTCAGCATTGAGCCACCTGAAGCAAGGTGGCGCCAGCCTGTGAATTCCTGGGCTTTACAATTCGAAACACTTAGCAGTGGAAAAGAAAGGAGAGCCGCGATGTCCCCGATTACTTTGACGCAAGAAGACGCCCCAACCATTGAAAAGCGCCCACGTCGGGGCGTGCACGTGAGACAAGATATCCCGGCGGACGATAAGGCCCCGCGTGGGGGCGTGCATTCGATAGGCGGTGAGCCCGCAACACGCGGGCTCCGCGCCATCGGCGAACCACGTGAATCACGTGGCGCCGGACTGGCCGCAGCATTCCCCGGGTTTACCTACCAGGGAGGGCCGGTCATCACCTGTCCCAACATGTACTCGACGTTTTGGGGCTCCGAGTGGTTGAGCGACCCCGCTCATCTAGCGCGCGCTGCACGGATGAGCCAGTTTCTGGATGATATTGTGGCGGGTGGGTATATGAATATCCTGAACCAATATATTGGAAACAATCTTGGGTTTTTTATACGAGCAAGCTTCGTGCCCAATGTCGCCACTACGCTGACCGACTCCGCAATACATGGCGTCATCCAAAGCTGCATAAACTCTGGTGTCCTGCCGGAGCCGCCGGCGTCGTCCAATAACATCGGACTGGTCATTTACCTCGACGAGACGATCGGGATCAACGATCCGTCGGACGGGCTCGTGCTCTGCGAGGCCTCGGGGGATACCGCATTTGGCTATCATAGCTTCTTTACCACGTCAGCGGGACATCCGTTTTACTATGCAGTGATTCCGTGCCTGAGCGATCAATGCGTGTCTGAAATCCTGCCCCGGCGACGACGCGGGTTGCTCGCTGCATCTCGCACAGACCCAAGAGCAGAGGCTGACGCAGGTCACCAGCCACGAATTCTCCGAGATGGTGACCGATCCGCAACTCAACGCGTGGTACGATACGAACTCGGGGTCAGAGATTGGAGACATCTGCAACGGAGAAGGGGACAGTATCACGCTTCGCGCGGACACCTGGAACGTGCAGCGCGAATATAGCAAAACTGATGATATCAACTCAAATGGAGTTACCGTCTGCATCACGGAAGCGCCGAATCCGATCCCGAAGCTGAGCCCCGGGCCGGCTTCTATCGCCGCCGGTTACGCTCGTGTCGCCGAACTCGCGAGGTTAAGGAGCTTGCTTCCGCTTCCTCCGGTAACTTTTGATGTGAGAAGCCGGCAGGTCTCGATGAACGAGAAGCACGTTCACGAATACTTCAACACGCGTTTACGTCCGTTCCACCACTCGCACCTTGTTCCTGATCTTCCCAACCTTCTGCGAGCGTTTGCAGACGCACTTTCCTAACGGCCGCGGTCCCACGCCGAGCACCCTTGTCGGGTGTGGGACCAAGTCCGGCGAGTCCCCTGTAGGCTAACGGTTGGTTTTGGGTGCTGCGGGCGCGAGGTATCTGCTACTTCGAGATGTGAATAGGGAGGTTAAGGATGACCTACCGAGAGCAGATCCTCGGTATCGTGTCGAAGCACATACCATCTGGCTCGAAAACTGTCGATGAAACCCTCAAGCTTGAGGAGTTGGGATTGGCTTCCTTGGACGTTTTGGAGATCATCTTCGAAATAGAGGAGGCGTTTCAAATACAGGTCCCGTACATATCACCTGGCCAGCAAGTCAGCAGTGCAAACGCCGACGGCCACTACAAGGACCAAGTCGAAACCGTTCATGATATGGTAAACGCGGTCGAGCGCATCCTCGCGGACTCTAAGTCGGTCGCTCGCTCGGTGCAATGACCGATGAATAGGGTGGTCGTCACCGGACTGGGGGTCGTTTCGCCGGCCGGATGCAAGTTGAGCGAGTTCTGGTCGCAAATCCTTGATGGTATTAGCGCGATCCGTCCGATAACCCTCGTCTCCTCAGATCTCTTGGACATTAAGGTGGCCGCAGAGGTTGTCGGGTTCGAACCAAGCACTTGGATTGAGCCAAAGCGTCTTTCGATGCTGGATCAATTCTCGCAATTTGCGATCGCCGCCGCGCAGCAGGCGCTCGTTGATGCTCGGCTGGTGATAGACGAATCCTTGGCCGAACACGTCGCAACTATCGTAGGCAGCGGGGTCGGGGGACAGAACACACTTGAGACGAGCTATAAACGCATCTACGGCGAAGGTAACCTACGCGCGCATCCGCTCACCATATTGAAGCTCATGATCAACGCACCGGTTTCAAACATCTCGATCGAGCTTGGTCTCAAAGGCCCAAGCTTCGCCATTGCGAGCGCCTGTGCTTCGGGCACTCACGCCATCGGTGAGGCGTTCTTCATGGTCAGGTCCGGGCGGGTGAAGGCGGCGGTCGCTGGTGGCAGCGACGCATGCTTGACGCTGGGGACAATCAAAGCATGGGAAGCAATGCGTGTGCTCAGCCAAGACACCTGCCGGCCCTTCTGCCGCGATCGCAGCGGAACGGTTCTCGGGGAAGGCTCAGCAATATGCGTTCTTGAGACGCTCGATGACGCCCGAGCGCGCGGAGCGCAAATTTACGCGGAGGTTGTCGGGTTTGGCATGGGAGCAGACGGTCGGGACATGGTATTGCCGGACGTTGCGGGTGTGGCACGGGTAATTGATCAAGCTCTTAAGGACGCAAAGCTTGAGCTGGACTCCGTCGACTACGTAAACGCGCACGGAACAGGCACCGTAGCAAATGACATCATTGAGTCTCGAGCATTGCAGAGGGCTTTTGGAAGCCACGCAAGGCGCCTCGCGATTTCATCCAGCAAGGCAGTTCTTGGCCACGGTCTCGGCGCCGCAGGAGCGTTGGAGTTTGCGGTTACGGTGTTAGCGGTCCGGAATCAGGTTGCACCTCCCACTGCAAACTTCACGGAGAAGGACCCTGAGTGCGATCTCGATTATGTGCCGAATGAAGCACGTCAGACGCCGATACGAGCTGCGATTAGCTCATCGCTGGCCTTTGGAGGATTGAACGCCGTGCTGGTAGTTCGTCCGCCTCCAACCTGACGGAAAGATGAAAGGGCACCGCCGCCGCGCGCCAGCTTTTAGGAGCAGACTTCGACCTGCCGCCACGCGTTCTTCAGTCGCGCGCGGGTGAAGTAGCAGCCATAAGTCGGCCTGAGATCCGGCCAAGCGAACGGCGGTCCGGGCCACGGAAAGCCGCTGAAGCCAAAGTAGCCGGGGCCGACCTTCCAATCGACCCGCTCGGGCGGGTAGCCGTAGGGCTGAGCTTTGACTGCGCTCGGCTGAGCAACGACGCCGAGTCCGAAAAGCGCGACGACCGCCAGCGATGCTGCAGCTTTGGTCATGGCCGAAACCCCTTCGATCGCTGCCCGGCGGCTTGGCGCCTCTCGGGCCGCTACTTCCGATAGCGCGCGCCTTCGGCGGCTGCAAGGCGCTTCGGGGGGCGAGGGAAATGCTATCGGGCGGTTGCGCGCAGCGCGGCTTCGGCGCCGGCCCCCCGCGCGGAGGCTCGCTCCTTGACTGCGGTCACGAACCAGTCGGGCGCGCGATGCGCCTCGGCGCAGACATTGACCAGCGCGGCCAGGGCTTCGACCGACTTGCATTCGTCCGCGTGGGCCAGAAGCCAGACGGCCCGTTCGTCGCTGACGACGCCCGGCGGTTCAGCCTGCCGGACAACGTGTTCCGCGATCATGTCGACAAAAAACTGTTTCCACTCGGGCGCATTATCCATCTCGGCGCGGACGACGGCGAACAATTCATCCGCGGATTCGCGCGAGACTTCCCGGTTGGCGAACACCTCCCGCTTCAACCAGGCGACGTCCTGGGCCGTTACACGGCGGCCAAGGATCATCGCGCTGATGATCGTCCGGCTCCTGTCGATCGCGAAAGCCATCATACGCACCTGCACTCTCTCCGGTCCGCCGACTTTGCCGACGGGTCTGGATACGGGGCGACCGTGCGCCCGAATGTTTTCCCGGGAGTGAATCCGCGCGTAACGTGATGAAGAGCGTGTTGTCACAGTTAAGCTTCAGCAAAGGGTCATGGTTTCACGAAGATGAAAGCCGCGTTGACGAACGATTAACGAAGTCGTCACGCCCTCGTCATGGACCTCCACGCGGCGCTGAACTGGCGATGGCGTGGACCTCGAACGTTCATGGAGGAGATTCGTTCCATGAAAACAGCGCTTTCGGCGATCGCGGGTTGCCGCCCTTGCTTTATCTTGTGGCCTCTGCGGCGGGCAGGAGTTCGCGCAGTTCGCCGAGCCATTGTTCGTAGCGTCGCCAGCGCTCAATTGAGGTTGCGTAAACCGACTGGCGCGCCTGCCACAGGCTCGCTGTTTTCACCGATCGTCCATTCCGTTCCGGCGCCAGACAGGAGTCGCTCCAATCCAGCCCGCAAAAGGCGACCAGGCGCCGCGACTCGGCCTCCCGGTCCGCGATCAACTTCTCGTATTCGACTTCGATGAACCGGTCGGCCGGCAGCACGCGCCGCCAATGATCCATCAATCGCTCATACTGGCGAAAATAGAACGCGAGATCGCCGCGGTCCCAGGCATAGTCGTGGCGCGTCTCGAAATCCGCAAAGAAGATCGACAGGCAGGTGTCGACGGGATTGCGCCGGCAATGGATGATCCGCGCGTCCGGAAGAGCCAGCCGGAGCAACCCGAGAATTTGGTAGTTCGCAAGTTCTTTGTCGACCACCCGCAGCGCGCCTGGGCCGATTCGGCGCAAGCCCGCGAAGTAGGCTTCGGCGAACCTGGCGAGTTCGAGGGAATTGGCGCTTGAACCATTCCAGCCGCTGAACCTCTCCAGCCAGAAAGTCAGTTCGCCGCCGCCGGCGACGGCGGGATGAGAGGACAGGATCTGCTCGAGCAGCGTCGAGCCGCAGCGGGGCATGCCGACGATGAACACCGGAAGGTCGTCGTCAGGAGACGCGGGCCTCGTCGGGTTTTGCCGCCCCCGCAGAAACGCTTCGGCGGTAAAGCTGTTGATAATGGCGTCGAACCATGTGGCCACCTCCGCGCGATTGAGGCGCATCGATTTCGCCCTGAGCCCGTTCGCCGCGTCGTAGTGCCGAATTGCCTCCCCGTACTCGCCAAGATCGTCAAAGGCCTTGCCGAGGCCGAAGTTGATGTGGATGCGGGACGCCTCGTCGAGTTCTGGCGCTTCGACGAGCCGACGCACGCGATCGATCAACGTCCGATCGGCCTGGGTCATGCGTTTCACCGCGGTCAGCTGCTGGAAGGCGATCGGTTGGCTCTCGACGGCCTGGATCAGGCAGCGCGCGGCCTCGTCGAACATGCCCCGCGCCGAGAGAAGCTGCGCAAGCAGTTGCCGCGCCGCTGCGACCTGCCGGGACGGCATGAGGGGGGTCGCGCCAGCAAGCAAGCGTTCGAGTTCCTTTTCGGCTTCATCCGGCTTGCCCTCCAGCACCAGCGCCTTGGCCAGGTAGTACCGGCGCTTGAGAGCGCTATCGGCCGTTCGGCTCAACTTGCGGCAGGCTCGCAAAGCGTCCGGCGTCGGCGCCTCTGCTTGCAGGCGGTCGACAAGGCCCCGCAAGGCAGGGTCCGAACCTGGCCGCAGCTCCAGGGCTCGCTGCAGACTGGCCACCGCCTCGGCGGGTCGGCCGCAGCGGAGCCACAACATGCCAAGGGCGTGGTGAGCCTGCGCACTGTGCGGGTCGAGCCGCACGATTTCCTTGAACACGGCCATCGCCTCGGGCGACCGCCCGGCATTCGCGTGGCCCTCGGCGGCAAGGAACAGGGTTCGCAGTCTTTGCTTCAGGGCAGGCGAAGGCGGGACCTGCGGGGACGGCTGGGCCGGAAGCTCGGCCCGCATTGTCTTGCCCTCGCAGCAGTGCTTGAACTTTCGGCCGCTACCGCATGGGCAGAGGTCGTTGCGGCCGACCTTTGTCGTCGCATTCGCCACGGCTCCGCTCACGGCTTTCTGGGCCTCCCTATCGTCTCGCCTGGCCTTATACCCAGCGCGCCTGTAAACGCCACGCCGCGGCGCCGCCGCGCCGGCGCGATTCCTGTGGCCGGCCGCGCCGGATTGTGCAAACTTTACCGCTGGGCTTCGGCCGGACTGACAGGAGGCGTGGATGGCGAAGGGTCAAATGAAGAGCAACAAAGAAGCCAAGAAGCAAAAATCCGAGAAGCCAAAGAGCTCAATGTCCGAATATAAGAAGTCTCAAGGCGCGGGCGGCCAGGCGGCGTTGCAGGCGCCCGGCAAGAAATCCTGATTGGCTTCATCGACCAAGCCTCGAAAACTCCGCCCGGATAATCCCGTGAGGCGGAGCCGCCATTCGCGGCCACCGACACGCCGTGCATTTTACAGCGGAATGTTGTCGTGTTTCTTCCAGGGATTCTCGAGCTTCTTGTTGCGCAGCATGGCGAGCGCGCGTGACAGCCGCTTGCGGGTGGCGTGCGGCATGATCACCTCATCGATATAGCCGCGCTCCGCGGCGACGAAGGGCGATAGGAACGCGTCTTCGTATTCCTTTGTTCTTTCAGCAATCCTCGCCGGATTGTTGATGTCGGACCTGAAGATGATCTCGACCGCCCCCTTGGCGCCCATGACCGCGATTTGCGCCGTCGGCCACGCAAGATTGATGTCGCCCCGCAAGTGCTTGGAGGCCATGACGTCATAGGCGCCGCCGAACGCCTTGCGGGTGATGATCGTGATCTTGGGCACGGTCGCTTCGGCATAGGCGAACAGGAGCTTCGCGCCGTGCTTGATGAGGCCGCCATATTCCTGCGCCGTGCCGGGCAGAAAGCCGGGCACGTCGACGAAGGTCAGGATCGGAATGTTGAAGCAGTCGCAGAAGCGCACGAAGCGCGCGCCTTTCCGCGACGCGTCAGAATCGAGGACCCCGGCGAGCGCCAGCGGCTGGTTGGCGACGATCCCGACCGTCGCGCCGCCGATGCGCGCAAACCCGGTGACGATGTTCCTGGCATGCGCCTCCTGGATCTCGAAAAAGTCACCCTCGTCCGCAACTTTCAGGATCAGCTCCTTGATATCGTAGGGTTTGTTTGGACTGTCCGGAATGAGCGTATCGAGTGAGGAATCGGTCCGGTCGGGATCGTCGAAGCTCGGCAGCGTGGGCGATCGTTCGAGATTGGAGGCCGGCAGGAAATCGATCAGCCGGCGCATCTGCAACAGCGCCTCGACGTCGTTGTCGTAAGCCTGGTCGGCGATGGAGGAACGGGTGGTGTGCACGTGCGCCCCGCCCAGTTCCTCGGCGGTCACGGTTTCGTTGGTCACCGTTTTCACCACGTCCGGGCCGGTGACGAACATGTAGCTGGTGTTGCGCACCATGAAGATGAAATCGGTCATCGCCGGCGAATAGACGTCGCCGCCGGCGCACGGGCCCATGATCAGCGAGATCTGTGGGATGACGCCCGAGGCCAGCACATTGCGCTGGAACACTTCGCCATAGCCGCCGAGGGCCGCGACGCCTTCCTGAATGCGGGCGCCGCCGGCGTCGAAAAGGCCCACGATGGGCGCGCGGTTCTTGAGCGCCATGTCCTGGATCTTGGTGATCTTCTGCGCATGCGTCTCGCTAAGCGAGCCGCCGAACACTGTGAAATCCTTGGCGAATACGAACACGGTGCGGCCGTTGACGGTGCCCCAGCCGGTCACCACCCCGTCGCCCGGAATCTTGGTTGCCGCCATCCCGAAGTCGTAGGAGCGATGCTCGACGAACATGTCGAACTCTTCGAACGAGTTGTGATCGAGGAGGAGTTCGATGCGCTCGCGCGCGGTCAGCTTGCCCTTGGCGTGCTGCGCGGCGATGCGCCCCTTGCCGCCGCCGAGACGGGCGCGCTCGCGGCGGGCGTCGAGGCGGGCGAGCATCTCTTTCATCAGTGGCTCCGGAATTTAAAGCGGCTTTCGGCGAAAGCGTAGCACGGCGGCCCGGTCTCGCTCGAATGGGGTGGCTTCATACGCCGCGCCGAGTTGCGGCCTCGCGCTCAGGCGCGCTGCTCTTGTTTCCGGGTCAATTCCGCGCGCGCTCCCGGAGCTTGCGACGGGAGCGGAGGACGTTCGCCCCCACCGGCCGACGGCAGGAACGGATGGATCATTTGGCCAAGCACGCTTTGCGGCAAAGGATGGTCGATCCCGTAATCTTTGGGCAATTCGTTCGGAAGGTAGCTCGTCCCGAACAGCCAGTCCCAGCACGGCAGCATCGAGGCGAAGTTGCGGTCCCGCGGTCCTGAAAGCGTATGATGCCAAAGATGGAACGCGGGGGTCGCGATCAGCCACTCAAACGGGCCAAAGCGCCAGCGCACGTTCGCGTGGATGAAGAACCCCCAGAAAGTCACGAGCAGCATCAGCAAGGTGGCGATCATCGTTCCCTGGACGCTTTGCGGCGCGCCGAATCCGAGAATGTAGATCGGGATCAGCCCGCAGAGCCGGATGAACGCGTTGTCAATTGGGTGGGCGCGCGCGCTGATCAGAAAGTAGACGTGCTTCGGGTCATGGTGGACCGAGTGGAAACGCCAGAGCAGGGGGAACTGGTGCGTCCAGCGATGGCCCCAGTAGAAGCCAAGATCGGCCACCACAAAGGCGGCGAGCCCACGAACCCAGATCGGCCAGGATGCGACCTCGGCCCGCCAACCGCCGGGAACGATCTTGAAGGCAAAATAGGCGGCAACCGTGAGCGGGATCAGCAACACGAACGGCGGAAGGAACGTGCTGACGAAATAGAACCCGAGGTCGCTCGGCGTCGTCGCGCGAAACGTCCGCTCCTTGTGCAGCGGAAACAGCATCTCGAGTGGAATGAAGACGACCGACAGGATCAGCAGCCAGACGCACGCCCTGACGAGGTCGCGCAAATAGCTGTAAACGTGCGGATCGGACAACAGCGACGTCACTGCGGCTTCCTTGAAGAAGTCCAGCGCCAGAAATAGCAACGCCCGGGAGAATGCAAGGCTTCTCCCGGGCGTTGTTTAATTTAAGCGGCGCTCAAGCTGTGGCGACAGCTCGCTTCGCGAGGAGCTTGCGGCGACCCATGAACGCGAGGCCAAGGAAGCCCATGATCATCATCGCCCATGTCGATGGCTCTGGCGTCGAGATCGGCGGCGTGTTGACACCTTCGAGGAACACCGTCGGCGGTAGGTTGGTGGTGCTGCCGCCGTCACCCCAAGCCAGGAACGTCAGCACCGCGCTCCCACTGTTCAGCTCCGCGGCAGTCGGCGTAAAGCTCATGGTGACACTATTCCAATTGACGTTCTGCTGGGATGGAGTGTTCATCAGTGTCGAATCGTTCTCGAGATTATCAGCCGTGCCGGTAACGGTGCAGGGACTCGATGAGCAGTTGACGCCGATACCTCCTACGCCAAGGAACACCTTCCACTGCTCGGTGGTGTCGCCGGTGAACCCTGTCTGTTGACCGGCTGCCTGCTGAAATTGGAGGGAGTATGTCGTGCCCGCCGTCAGCCCAGAAATGGTCTGAAAGATCGTGTCCTCGTATTGCGGATTGCCGTCAGCCTGAAAGAAGTTGGTTCCGGCCGGAACCGTAACACTGAACCCGGGGTTGGTATAGACGGGGTAAACATTGCCAGAACCGCCCGCAAAGCCTTCGGAGCCCTGCTTTCCGACGTAGGTCAGGTTACCGTTCTCACCAGCCGTGCCAACTGACCAGTCAAGCGGCTTCACGGAGTTAAAAAAGTCCTTTTGCGAGTTTGCCGGGTTGAATGGGTTGGTCAACTGATTGAACGTCAGGTTTTGGACTGGAAGCACGTCCGCCTGCGCAGCATAGGCGGAGAGCGCGAGGGCAAAAGCGGATAAGCTGAGAACCTTGAGCCGATTAGCGTGAATTCGCATCGAGTGTGTCATTCCTGTTTCCCCCGTTAAACGTCAGACGACGAATGGGACTTGCCGCAACGCTAGTTTGGATTTGGAAATACCCCTACGATGCGGAACTCCAAACTCGTTCCGCAAAAGGAGGATTACGTAAAGTTAATGCTTCGGTCAAGCGATTTTTCAACCGCCGGGGTGGCAGAGATGCGCCCCAAGTGCACTCGCGCCAGCGATTCCTTGAGGTTAGCCCTCCTTTTCGCAACCTCGTGCAACCTGACGCAATGGCGCCCGCCTGGTTCGGACCTGAGCCACAAGGACGGCCGCGATGACCGGGCCGACGCGATAGGCGGCATGGAGCGCCTCGAGACCTCGCCCGCGCGCCATCGCTACCCGAGACTGACCGCGAAGGTGGCGGCCAGCAGCCAGGATCCGACCGGAGACGGCGCTCGGCGCCTTGCTCAGGCAGGGGCCTTCTTGACCCACAGAGCGCACCAACCGGTCGGCGCGATGTCGCCGTCCACCATTTTGCAGCCATTGGGAGCGACGAAGAAGTTGCAGCCGTCGCACTGGTGGCCGTCCTTCGGCGTGGCCTGATAATGGACCGCGGTTTGCGCGATCTTGGCCTGCGCCTGGCCGCCCGTCAGCGCCAGCACGGGGGCGGCCCCGGCGGCGGCGAGAAGGACAGTGCGGCGGCTGACGCCGGATATGTTGCAGGTCTCGCGCATGAGCGCCTCCTCCGTCGATGACTCGTGCAGCCGGGCTCGCCGGGCGCGATTTAGAATGATTTTAAATTGGCGCGCAGTCAATCGTCCTTGCGTTCCGTCAAGCGGGCCATCCCGGAGCCAAGCCGTCTCGTCACCGCACGGCCTCGTCCTGAGGGTCGCGCGAAGCGCGGCGTCTCGAAGGACGCTTGAGAAAGGGCAAATTCCGCGGCGCCAGCGGGAGTATTCCCTTCGACAAGTCAGGGCGGGCTTTCGAGGCCCCGCTAAAGCAGGGCGCCTTGGGACATGAGGGCGGCGGGCACGCAAGAAGCGGGTCGCTTCAGGCGACGGTTTCAGCGAAAACTTCCGAGCATGCCGACGAAGTCATGGCCCAGCGCGTTCGATGTGCTCTGATGGCAGGCCATGCAGCTCGACGGCGAATCCTGGAAATAGGTCTCGATCGTCGTGTTGACGAGGTTTTCATGGGGAGCGTCGGCTGACTGGTAATTCTCGCGCGGCGCGTCCGCCGCGAGCGGCTGCCCGGGGAAATAGGCGCCGTCGCTTTGCGGGCTCGGCGGCGTGGGAATCGTCGGCCATTGGCTGGCGACCAGCATGTAATGCTCCCACACCGTCCCCTTGATCCCCGGCAGCGCCCAATAGGCCCGGTTCAGCGCCATGGTTTGGCCATGGATCGGATGACGGCGGATCACCTGCATGGGCCTGGGGTCGAGCTTGGGAGGATGATCCATGCTGACCGGCAGGGTGTCGGGCAAGCCGAACGTCGGCCAAAGGCCGAGCCTGGGCTTCGAAGCGTCGAAATAGGAATAGGGCGCGCCTGCGTCTCGGGCGTCGGGCTCGCGCGCTTCGCCCTCGCCGGCCGGGGGCACGTTATCGATGTGCTCGAACGTGCCCCAGAGCCCTTGCGGCCGGTCCTTCGTCCGGATCACGATATGCAGGCCGACCAGCGCGACGTCGCTTTTCGAACAGACGGTATGGCCAGCGGCGAGCGTCTTGGCGACGTCGACGACATTGGCGTTGTCCACGACGTAATAGCGCGCTCTCACCGCGGGCGTGTCCGCCGCGTTGAGAGGGCGCCACGCGGCTTTGACCGCGATCGAGCCCGCGGGCAGTTCCGCGGGGTCGGCCGGATCGGGCAGGGTCTGGCCCAGACTCCAGCCGTGAGCCGCGAGCGCATCGTATTCCGCTTCGTTGACGCGCGCCTCGTAGCGGGTATAGGCGCCGTTCTGCGCCACCAGCGGATTCGCCCCGATTCCGGGCGCGAAGGCGGACTGGTTGAAATCCATGAAGGGCGTGAAGGTCGCGAGCGTCTTGGCGCGATTGTCGGCAACCGTTCCGCAGGGGTTCGCCGCTTCATAAGTTCCCCAGGGTTTTGGCGCGATCGGACGCCCGTCGGAACCGACCTGGAACAGTTCGTAGCGCGCCTTGAAGGTCTCCCAGACGCGGGGCCCCGGATCGCCGAGCGTCTTCTCGCGGTCGGGTTCGCCGCGATGAGCAGGATCGGTCAGCGAGGGCCAGTTGAGCGCGATGAAGGCGCGCCAGGAGAAAGTGTCGAAGTCGGGATAGGGGTCGGGCTTGATCGCCGGCGCGTCCTCGATGCGGTCGGGGGAGACGGCCGGCGCCATGTCCTGAGCGGCGGCCGGGACGGGGAGAAGCGCGATCAGAGCTGCGAGAGCCACGCAGGGCAGAACCCTCGCGTCTCGAACCTCATCCTGAGGAGCGAGGCGAAGCTTCGCGCACGAACCTCATCGAGGCGGAGCCTCGCGTCTCGAAGGGCGCCCAAGGCGGCTGGGCGCGATCGGCGCATGCCGGAGCGCCCTCCGAAGCCCCTTCGGGGCGCCTCGGGACGAGGGGTGAGATTGAGAAATAAAAAGGAAAGACCGGCGCGGCGTTTCCCACGGCTCCACATTCGCATTCAGGCCCGAGCGTTGACGCAAATCGGCCTCGCCGGCCACGGGGCCGGCGAGACGAAGGCATAATACCTCAAGCGGGACTTTTATTCGCGGGCTTGTGTCGGCGGGCCAGACTTCGCGCGCGCGCCGCCTGCTGTTCGCGAACGCGCGCCGGCGGCTTCGCGGCGACGCCAGGATGGGCGGCGGGGCGAGGAGCAGCGCCCGGGCCGCAGGCGCCGGAATGGGCGCGCCGCCGACATGTCGCCTCTCTTCTCGCCAGATTTGTGGAGCAGCGATGGCTTATCTATTGTTAGACTTGCTCAGCGAATACGCACACCCTCGTCGCCTTTGGCCGCCTGTACCTCACGCCGGCGCCCAGGGCAGCGAAGGAAGCGATGATCGAGGTTGATCTGACAGCGGCGGCGTTCGAGTTGGTCCGCGAGGGCGTGATTGCGAAGTCGAGAAAACGCGGCGTCTACCGGGTGTTGATGCCAGAAAATCTGGCCGCCAAGCTGGACGGAGCCCGCCAGTCCGGCGAGGGCATGAGCGACGCGATCCTGCGCCTGGCCAGGGAGGCGAAGACCCCGGCGGGCCGGCATCCCTTTCGCTAGACGTTCTCCGCCGCCACGCCGCCCGTGCGGCTGCGATAACGAAAACGCGGGTTTCACAATTTGCTCGACGCCCGCTTCAGTCGGCAGCCTTCTCGTCCTGGCCGCAAGCAATTGGTCAGAACGCAAACCACGCATAGGCGAACACGGAATTGTTGCCTTGCGCGTTGTGCGTGCCGCCCAGATACGAGCCGTCGAAATTGTTCGTGCCGCCGTAGACGCGCAGGTAGTCGGTGAACTGAAGGCCGAGCCGCACGTTCATTGTCGAGTAAGGGAGCGGCGGTGGCGCGCCGTGGCTGAAGGGTAGCCAGGCGAGGTCGAGAATGAGGCCGTCGCCGTTCGGGCTGCTGATGTAGCTGTTGTTGAACCCGCCGATGCTGGCGGGGGTGCAATTGACGTTATTGCCCGATCCGTAAAGGTTGCAGTCGCCGGATCCGGCGACGTTAAAATAGCCAAAGCCGATGCTGTAGGTGTGATCCCAGACGAATGACGCGTTGGCCTTGAAGCTGTTGAGCGTGTTGCTGAGGTTCGACGAACCCCCCAGCGCGTAGGTGGCGTTCAGCTTCTGCCATTCCACGATGTCCGTGAGCTTCACGGTCACGCTGTATTGATCGCCGTCATACTGGTATTGCGAGTCGAAACCGACATCGAGAAAGTTGTCCGTTCCGTAGCCATATTGGCGGCCGGGGGTCATCTGCCCGTACATGCCAAAAGTGCCGACCATCAGGTAGTGCTGACCCCAGTGCGGCTCGAGCGCGAGGCGCCAGTAAGGCGCGACATTCGACAGCGCATCAGTCGTCGAGTTGCCGGTGTTGAAAGCCTGCAGCACGGGCACCGGAAGTCCCTTGTAGAACGTCATGTCGGCGTACAGCATGTCGTTCCAGAACACATACGCGCCTGCGCCGCCGACGATCTGGCCGTATCCGTTCTCGATGTGGGTCAAGGGCGGCCCGAAGGCGGGCGCGATGGTCGAGGAGATCTGCGGCCAGCCAAACGAAGGCGTCGTGTTCCAGGGGTCTTCCACGGTCGGCGTATTGTTGGCGTCGATGCCCCAGATCGTCTCTTTGCCGAACAGTTTGAGCGTATCGGCGTAACGGACGTCGGAGGCGTCGACAAACACGTTTCCCGAGTTGGTGGGATCGCCCGTTATCTGGATGAACGAACCCAGATTGCCGTAGAGCTGGCCGGCGAGGAACCCCGACACCTGTTGCGAGGCGAGGTTGTCGTTGGTGTGCAGTCCGGGCGCGGGCGGCGAATCCTGGTTCGACTGCGTATGGGTGAAGCCCGCCATGTACATGGCGGCGACCGGCGGCCCCTTCCAGTCGCCGCCGCCGGCCGTATAGCCGCCGATCTTGAAGCGGCGGCCAAAGGGGGTGAGTTCGGGAAAGGCGGTATGACAAGCCGAGCAAGGCTGTCCTGTCTGGCGGGCGTAGCTGGGCAGAGCTTCAGCGGGTCCGCCGCCGACCGCGAGAAATCCTGCCGCAGCGACGAGGAGCGCGACGAACCCGAGAACGAGCGCCGAGATCGTCGCGCCGATCCTGCCGCCCGCGATAACGCTGCTGTCCTTGGGGGTAGGCTTCTTCGATACCGCATTCTCTTGCCCCTTCACAATTCGGACGAGCGCCTCAGCCTATTTCTCCGACAATTCGCCCCCGACAAAGCTCAGATATGACGCGAGGGCGGCGATTTGGTTCGGCGACAAAGACCGCGCCACTTTCGGCATCGATGTCCCCCAGGTGTCGCGGCCCTGGCTCCAGTCCTCGAGCCGACGCTTGAGATAGCCGTAAGAGAGCCCGCTCAGGCGCGGAATCTCGCGCACGCCCTGCGCTTCGGGACCATGGCATGCCTGGCAAGCCGCAATGTTCTCGTTGGGAACGCCGTTTTCAAATATGATCCGGCCCTCGGCGGCGAGTTCGCTGTCGCCGTCCTTCGCGGACTCGGGCGGAAGCGCAGAAAAATATTCGGCCAGATTGCGCGCGGTCGATGGATCGAGATGCGCGGTCGCGTACCACATGTATTTCGTCGAAAGGAATTCGTCCCGCTTGTGGGTCGCAAAGGCTTCGAGCTCATTGGCCAGATAGTCTGCCCTCTGGCCGGCCAGTCGGGGGGCCATGGAAACGCCCTGCGCGGACGCTCCATGACACCAGGTGCAATTGCGAACCGGCAGATCATCCGCCAGAAGCGGTCCGCCGGTGGCGAGGGAAATGGCAAGGACCGCCAATTTCGTATGGGATCGCTTCATCAATCGAGGTCTCTTGCGTGGCGAATTCAGCCCGGTTGACGCAACAGAACGCCATGATCTTACCTGAGCGCGCTGACATATTCGGCGAGCGCCTGCACCTGTTTCGGGGTCAGATTCGCCACCGTCGGCCGCATGATCCAGGATATGTCCTGACGCCCGCCCTGGCCGCGTTCGCTGCTCCAGAGCGACAGGGTGCTGACCATGTACCAATAGAGCTGGCCGGCGAGACGGGGGATTTCGCGCTGCCCCTTGGCGTCAGGGCCGTGGCAAGCGGAACAGGCGGGAACATTCTGATCGGGCAAGCCATAGGTGAAGATCTCTTTCCCCAGAGCGACATCGCCTGTGGGCGCGCCGCCGACGGGGGGAGGATTCAAGGCGCTCATGCGCGCGGCCAAAGCGGGGAACGCGTCGGGCGTTATGCCGTGCGCCACATTGGCCATTACGAGGTTCAGCCGCCGACGCTCGACGAAGGCCCGCAACTGATTTTCGATATATTGCGGCTGCTGCCCGGCGAGGCGCGGCATGGCGTAAAACCCACGAAAACCCTGGGCGGACGGACCATGACAGGTCGTGCAATATTCGAATTTCGCTTCAATGCCGCCGCCCGTCGCGTGGACGTTTTGGGCTCCCGCCTGGGCCTGACCGGCCGTAGCCGCCAGAATAAAAGCCAGAGCCGAGGTCAACGCCACGCGCAGACGAATGGCTTTCATCTTGCCTGCCTCCCCGCCTGTTCTTTTTTTCGCCGCCCGGAATCGGCTCGCCGGCCGCGAACATTTCCGCCGGGCTTACAAGGCTCTCTTCGTGCGCCCGGTCGTTCGACAACATTCGCAGCACCGGCGCTGCCGCGGCTCAGCGACCGCTTTTTTCGACGACGATCGCCCTCGTTGCTCAACCGAGCGCCCCTCGCTGCGCGAACTGAAGGCATGCATGAGCGATTGCGCCCAGCTTGAATTCAGATCATTGTTGACACGGTTGACAAGAGAAGGAAAGGTCAAAATGCGCTTGGATGACAGAAATGGTCGCGTCGGATGACGACTGGAACATTGTAGCAGCGAAGCATAGACTTGCGGCATCTCAAGCAGCGCCAGTCAAATGAAGCCGAGCGGGCGCGACAACATTCGGCGCGGGTGTGTGGCAAGGCGAAAACCGCGTCTAAACTCTGTGGCGTCAGGATAAACACTCGTCCCGTTCGGAATTGGCCTTATCGTTCCCGACGAGCCGGAAGGGGCGCTCCTTCCGATAGGGGCGCGAAAATATTGGGGAGGACGATCATGAAGCTTGTCCAGGCTCTCGCGCCGGCGGCTCTGTTCGCCGTTGTCTTCTGCGCCGGGGCCGACGCCGACGACAGCAAGACCGGCGCCCCTGCGCAGCCCGAAGCCGTTCCGGCGAAGGAATTCAAAGCCAAGGCGGGTTATTGTGAAACCTGTCATGGGCTGTCGGCGCGCGGCTTCATCGGGACGAATCCGATGCCCCGCCTCGCGGGCCAGCAGCCGGACTACATCAAGAACCAGTTGCAGGCCTTCATCGATCGCCGGCGGCTGAACCCCGTGATGGGCAATGTGGCCCATGTCCTCAGCCCCGGGATGGTCGACGCCCTCGCCACGCATTTCAAGGATCTCGACCCGCCGCCCTATGGCGGGGCTCCGAGAGACCTCATGTCCGAAGGAGAAAAAATCTATCATGAAGGCGTTCCCGGCGCGGAGGTTCCCGCCTGCGATTCGTGCCACGGCCAGGACGCCCATGGGATGGACCAGTTTCCGCGCCTGGCCGGCCAGCTCGACGGCTACCTGATCGCCAAGCTCCTGAACTGGCCCAAGGAGCGTGGGCAAGACCCGAAGAATCCGGACAATTCGGAGATCATGGGTCCGATCGCCGAAAAGCTGACCAAGGAGCAGATCGCCGCGGTCGCCGCTTATGTCAGCGACCTCAAGTGATCTTGCGCAAAGACGCTGCATTCATCTGGCGTGCCTGACCTGTTTCATTGAAGGGCCTGTCGACCCCGGCGCGACCCCCTTGGGGGACGCTGCGGTCGAATTATCGGGCGGTTTCGCCTCTTCCCGTTACTTTCAACTCGATGCCGAACTCATCCCTTCTTGACCCACAGCGCGCACCACCCTTGCGGTGAGATGGCGCCGTCCACGGTTTTGCATGCGTTTGGCGCCACGAACAGCTTGCAGCCGTCGCATTGCTTGCCGTCCTTGGGCGAGTCCTGGTAGCGCACGCCCGTCTGCGCGATTTTCGCTTCCGCACTGTCGCTCGATTAGCCCCAGCAGCGACGTGGCCGCCGCGGCAATAAGGACCATGCGGCGACTAACGGGTTGCAATTTGCTTGGATTGCCCATTCTGGCTCCTCGACGCCTCACCGCATTGCCCACGCGTCGGGTTGAGCGGGCCGCTTCGGGGCAAAGTCGATCACAAAGCGCCGCAAACCTAATTGATCTGGATCAACCAGGGATCGATCGGCGCCCCTGCGCCGCTCGCTTTCGCGTCTCCTCTGTGATAGGCCGCGCCCATAATGAGCGACATCTTTCAGGAAGTTGACGAGGAAGTCCGGCGCGACAAGGCGGCGGAATTCTGGAAGAAATACCAGAATCAGATCCTGGCCGCCGCCGTGCTGATCGTGCTCGCTTCGGCGGGCTTCCGCTATTGGCAATATGAGCGCGAAAGAGCGACGCAAGCGGCCGGCGACCAGTTTCAAGCGGCGCTGACCGCGCTCGAGGGCGGCAAGTTCGACGAAGCCAAGGCGGGTCTCGACAAGATCGCGACCCAGGGGCCGAGCGGCTATCGGGCGCTTGCGCAAATGACCGTCGCCGGCGCCGAGGCGGCCAAGGACCCGCAGGGCGCGATCGGCGCCTTCGACGCCATCTCCGGCGACGCCGCGATCGATCCGCTCCTGCGCGACACCGCGCGCTTGCGCGCCGCGCTCCTGCGGGTGGACATGCCCGCCGAGCAGCAGAAGGGCGAAGCGGCGCTGACCGCGCTTTCCGCCGCGGGCGGACCCTATCGGCGCCTCGCGGCGCTCGCGCTCGGCGCGCTCGCGCTCGAACGCAAGGACTATGACGACGCCTCGAAGCAATTCGATCTCGTGCTGGGCGATCCCGAAGTGTCGCCCGGCGAGCGGCAAGCGGCGAGCCAATGGCTCGGCCTCATCGCTTCGAACCGATCGGCGGCGGCGAAGTAGCGCCAGGGCGGGATGCTTCAAGTCGACGCGATCGCAGCGTCATCGCGAGGACGCGAAGCGACGCAGGCGAATCCAGGGGCCGTGTAGCGCCCGACGTCCCCTGGATTGCCGCGTGCGCTGCGTCGCTTCGCAATGACGGACGACGCGGTCGCGTCTACTGTAGCGCTGGGCTGCTTGGCCAACTGGCTGGAACGATATGAGCGCCAAAGTCGCGATCATCGGCCGGCCGAACGTCGGCAAGTCGACATTGTTCAATCGGCTGGTCGGGCGCAGGCTGGCGCTCGTCGACGACGAGCCGGGCGTCACCCGCGACCGCCGCGAGGGCGAAGCGCAGGACTCGCGGACCTTTCCTTCACCATCGTCGACACCGCCGGCCTCGAGGAAGGTGAAGCCGGAAACGCTCGCGGGCCGCATGCGCGCGCAGACGGAAGCAGCCCTCATCGATTGCGACGCGATCCTGTTCGTGGTCGACGCGCGCGCCGGCCTCACCCCCACCGACCAGCATTTCGCGCAAGCCGTGCGCCGCGCCGACAAACCCATCATCGTCATCGCCAACAAGGCGGAAAGCACCGCGGGGAAGGCGGGCGTCTACGAGGTGTTTGGTCTTGGCCTCGGCGAGCCGATCGCCTTCTCCGCCGAGCATGGCGAGGGCCTGAGCGAACTCTACGACGCGCTGGTCGAAGTCCTGCCGCGCCGCCGCGCGCCTCGACCCGGACGAGGAGAGCGAGGCCGAGCCGCTGGTCCTCGGCGAAGAAGAGGACGGCAGCGAACTCGATCTCAAGAAGCCCCTGCGCATCGCCGTGCTGGGACGGCCGAACGCCGGCAAGTCCACCCTCATCAACCATATCCTCGGCCAGGATCGCCTGCTGGTTGGCCCCGAGCCCGGCATCACCCGCGACTCGATCGGCCTCGACGCCGAGTGGAACGGGCGCAAGCTCAGGATCTTCGACACCGCGGGCCTGCGCCGGAAGTCGCGGATCGTCGAGAAGGTGGAAAAGCTCGCCGTCGCCGACGCGCTGCGCGCGGTGCGCTTCGCCGAAGTCGTGGTGCTTCTGCTCGACGCCACGATCCCGTTCGAAAAGCAGGACCTGACGCTTGCCGATCTCGTCGAGAAGGAGGGCAGGGCGCTGGTCATCGGTCTCAACAAATGGGATCTTGATCGACAACAAGAGCGACAAGGCGCGCGAACTGCGCGAGGAAGCCGACCGGCTCCTGCCGCAGCTGCGCGGAACGCGCGTGATCCCGCTTTCCGGCCTGACTGGCGCGCATGTCGACAGGCTGATGGAAGCGATCCTCGCCACGGCCGAGATCTGGAATCATGCGCATCTCGACCGGGCGGCTCAATCGCTGGCTGCGGCCCGTCATCGACGGCACGCCGCCGCCGGCTGTGTCCGGACGCCGCGTCAAGATCCGCTACATGACCCAGCCCAAGGCGCGCCCGCCGTACTTCGTGCTGTTCGGCAATTCGGTCGACAAGATTCCCGAGAGCTACAAGCGCTATCTCGTCAACGGCCTGCGCGAGACTTTCGGCCTCATCGGCGTGCCGATCCGCCTGTCGATGCGCCCGGGAAGCAACAACCCTTACGCGCCAAAGAAACGGAGGGGCTAGCAAGATGGACCGTAGCGAACGCAAGGCCGCCGTCTCGGCCTACAAGGAGCGCAAGCCCGTCGCCGGCGTCTATGCGATCCGGTGCGCGACGACCGACGGGCAATGGGTGGGCGCGCCGATCTTTCCACGAGCGGCGGGGAAAACGCCCAAGACAGAGCTTGTCGAATGGACGGCTTGAATTGGGCGAGCGTACTTACGAGCGGTGTAATCGCCGCAGGTCCTAACGGCAGGCGTCAATTGGCCGCGCGATTGGCGTCATTCATATAAATATTGCCTTGCGCCGACTAACTAAAACTATTCATAATGTGAGTAGCAGACCAACGGCACGCAGCGTTGAATGTTGAGGTAGTCTTCGCAGTATTAACTACTCTGACAAAATCCTCGTGATGCAAAAAACGACAGCATTGCATTTTTCGCTTTAGTCCGAACACGTCAACGTAATTGGCTTCTACAAACAAATATATTGCTTCTGAAGGTCTTTCCACGCTTAAACGATCAATGACATCTGTATGCAGATTGAACGTGGAAGTAAGGAGCTACTATTTGGTTCGCCGGGATACAAAGGAATTCGACTGTGCCGTCCACTGCTAGTTTCGATTGGGCTATGAACAGTCATGTCATCCTTAAGTGGAAATGTATCAATAAATACCGAACCATGTATCTCAACATTTCTTGCAGGTGTATTTCCGCCGTTCTTTACATCGATCGCAAGTATCATAGGTCCGTTGAAAGCAAAAGAACTAATCAATATCTGACCTGGATATATATATGCCCTAAGTTGACGAATTGCGACATTCGCAGTAATTAATAGTGTGATGACTAAGGCTATAGCTTGAATAAAGCCGACGACAATTGTCATTTCGCCGACAATCACTACATGATTATCAGCCAATCTGGTCTGTTGATAGTAGGCGTCCTCGTCGGCTTTCGTTTGATTTGTTACGCCGGGATTATAAATAGCGCTCGAATAGGTTTGTCCCGCGAAGGCGGCGAAAAACGCAACGCCGATCAGACAACATAGACAAATCGCGGCGAGAGCCATACGCTTCGGTTCATCCATATCTATCGGCCTTTCGGCTTCAAAGGCGTGCCCGGGCGATCTAGCAAAACACCACTTCGTGGCAAGGCGAAACGATGCCGAGATGGCGCACTCCCCTTCCGTCGCTCGCCTTCCGAGCAACGCCTTCCGCGCGTCGCCCTCAGAGCGTCGCCTTCGCTCGATAGTATTCATAACATACGCGATTGTTGAAGGTTTGGAGGATGTCTAACCGTCATCGAAATATAAATCGTAATTTCTCGAAGAAATCCCCTCTACATGACAAACAAGGCACCCCTTCAAACGAGCATAGTTATAATAAAGAAGAAGAATACCAGCTTATAACATCGCGGCCGAGCATTGCTTCATATCCAAAGCGATTAGGGCGTGTATTATTAACTTGGCTAAAGGCAAATTTCTTTACGCGACTGTTTCAAAGTATTTTCGCTTAGTGAGTATCTCTTATCTCGTTTACGATAGGTTTTATGAAACAGGCGCTTTAATTCAGTCGCCCGCTTCCGACCCAAACGACCCGTTTTTATTTCCATTCTCGATAACGAACATGAGCCATATATTTACTTTGCGAGACATAAAATGGCGGTGTGAGTTTCCGTTTAGAACATATGACCGGCTGAACCGGATGGGATGGGAGCCCCGCCAACATTTATGAAGACATGGGTAATGTATCGGGGACGACTCAAAGAACTGCCTCCGGGTGACGTACTTAATTCCCTTTGCGGACATCCTTTAGGCAACACACAACTGTTCCCATTCCAGAAATATAAAGGTGCTCATTTACGTGAGATTATAATACAAACATTCTAGGTCTGCACACTACTTCATCGCAGCCCCTCCGAACAATTCACCTGGGCGGGAACCGGCAGAGAGGCCGCAGTGGATACGGGGGCAGCTTCCCTACCGCCCCTAGCCCCGCATCCAACGCATAGCCTCGGACGCCATGAACCCTTCCGACCCGCGTCACGGTTGGCGGCAGCGGACGCCCCAGACTAGCGTCGCGCCGATCTGCTGGCGATTTCGCCGCCGAAGACAGAGTACGTTCCGGCTAAGCAGCGGAAGGAGTT
>CAWHZY010000004.1:0-147201 GCA_963833955.1 uncultured Alphaproteobacteria bacterium
CGAGCAAGTAATTGCAAACACTCTCGCGATCATCCTCAACCAGGCAGGCTTTGAGGCTCGTGCGGTATTCAGCGGAGAAAAGGCCGTTGAATCGCTCGACAGCTTTCAACCCGATATGCTCATCAGCGATGTCATCATGACCGGAATGACTGGCATCGAAGCAGCCATCATTACGCGCAGAAGATGCCGAACTGCAAAATCCTGTTTTTTTCCGGTCAGGCCGCCACAGCCGATCTACTGGAAAAAGCGCGCACCGAGGGACACGAGTTCGAGATTCTGGCCAAGCCCGTCCATCCTACCGATCTGCTCGCCAAGTTACGTGGTTAGCAGACCGATCTAACTGTATGCCCGTCTGATACTTCGTTTCAGTCCGGCCTATGGAAGCTGCATCCTGCGGACGCCGCCGCTCCTTCACCTTTACGGCCGGTGTTCCCCCGTATACCGTCCATGCCTCCAGATTACGCGTAGCCACGGATCCCAATCCCAGCACTGCGCCCTCTCCTACATTGACCCCCGGAGCTACGGATGCTCGCGCGCATACCCAGGCGTACGCCTCTAGTTGCATCGCATAGGCGATCAGCGGAAACTTCGCGTCGTCATAATCATGCGTCGCGCCACAAACGTAAGCGTCCTGCGACAGGATCACATGCGATCCAAAGTAATCGGCGCCGGGTTATAGATCTCCGCGCCATCAGCTGCCGTTACCTGGTCTGCGCAGATAAGATTCCACGGTGCCCAGACCTTCGACCGCGGATAGAAATGGCAGTTGGGCCCAATCGAGCCCCAAAGACTCGCAGTAAAAACGCCCTCCAGCATGTAAGGGACTGGTGACGTGCCGATAGAGCAGCGCCCGGCATAGTTTCACAGGCCAGACGCCGTAGCCGGTCCTCAAGCGTAAATGCGGGACGTAGAGTACGGATCTGCCGCATCTCGGGGCGATCTCATCGGCCGCGTTGTAGTGAATTTGTTTCCATGGGATAGGTATCCTGCGTACTGTTTGGCACTCTAGTATTCGGAAGAAAGCACCGGAAGGCGACGGTCGCCGTCTCGAAGAGACGGATAATAGCCTTCGCGTTTTCCCGCATATCGTAACGGCGGTGATAGCACTCGATAGTGCGCGTTCCGCCATCAACTGCTCTCTTCGAGAGTCATCCATCCAGCGCGATGACAATCGTAGTGTTCCTTCTGGGGTGTCCAATTCCATCAGCCCTGCGCCATCTTCTGCGATATCTTCTGCGATATTCACCTTATCAGCCAACAATACCGGACTTCTGCAGGCCAGTGCTTCGGCCACAGCAATGCCAAAGTTTTCCTGATGCGAGGGAAGGATAAACGCCTCCGAGGCAAAGAAAGCTCCCCATTTAGCGTCGCCTTTCAGCATATCCCGGCCAGTGAACCGATCCCATGCCCGCAGCAGCAGCGTTTTCACTTCAACTTCGCACTCCAAAGCTGCTGATCCGGACCCGCCATCACCAGATCCAGTGCTGGATCCATCGCAGCTAGCCTTGTGCGAAGGCGTCCATCAGCATGTCGCAACCTTTTTTGCGATGAATGCGGCCCAAAAAAATAAGAAACCGTTTGTTCCGCGACCGCGGGGCATCTTTCGAAGAACGCCTCCTTTTGGATCTCCGAGCCCCCCGCTAGGGCCGCTGCGCACCATACGGGACCACATAAGCGTTCCAGCGGTGAAGGAAGAAGCTCTGCTTCGGCCAGTCGCTTCTCCGCCTCGACGTAAAAGCACGCGGTAGGCGCTCCGCAGCACCCAATACTCGACCGGAACCCAGTAGAGCCATTTCTTGATGTGCTTCAGCGGAAACGCATACCTGAAATAGGGGTCCAGCATGCCATGCGTAAAGACCACATATGGCGTGTTGCCTGAGAGCGCCCGCCACGCTGCGAATCCGCAGTACTGCCATAACCCATTCACAACAACCCCATCAAACCGATGCCGATTGGCTCGCAGCCAGGGCAACAGCTGGAGTTGAACCCATAAGTCGTCTTGATAGGACCCAGCGCGTGGATCGGAAATTGAAAGTCTGCCAGATAGGGCGCGTTAGGATCGTCCAAGGTGACTACTTCTCCTGTATACCCAATCGGACCGTAACTCAGCAGCACACGGACCGACTCAGTCGGACCTCCGGCTTCCGGATTCAGTGTGCCGATGATATGGAGAATCCGCGTTAAATCTTTCGCCCCTTTTTTGAACATACCAGCTAGGGGCCGCCGTCCCATCCCTGCGGCAGTCTTCGCTGTAGCTGGTATTCGGCGCAACGAGTCCGTAAGCACTGCAACATCCCCTGTCTGAAACACATCTCCCTCGATTCCATCCGAGATCAGATCATGCCGGCATCCGGTTTCGTCGCGCCTCGGTTATACCCAACCGCACGGCGCGCCACGCTTGCAGATGTAGAACACCCCATTAGTTATTCAGCGCATAGAGCAACAGCGTTGCGAGTCCAAGCAACGCTCCAATGCCTCCGACTTGGATGGCGCCCTTCAGCCAATCTGTCGGCAGGAAGACAATATCGTCTGCCTGTAACACCGGGTCGGGCGTCTTTCCCTGCATGACTTTGCTGATATCCACTCGTACGACACTGCGGGTCACTCCGTTTGTTCGAATGATTCGTAGATCGCTGTACTTCCCTGAGAAAGTCGTGCCCCCCCCCAGAGCCGCGGCCTTCATCAAGGTGAGCGGTGCGTTCTGTTGGAGCGGAACCGCTCCCTGAGTCTTGAAGTCTCCCAGCAAATAAACCACCCCAACCCGTGAGACGACGATCGTGTCCCCAGGAAAGATCGGAATATTCGCTCCAGCGCTTAGCGCAGCGTCCGTCCCCAGATTGACAACGATCGGTTTGTCCAGTCCCGGACGGTTTACAACAATCGTATGACTCGACAGAGACGTCAACCCTCCGCCGGCCGACAGGACATCATAAAGTCGTCGCCCGCCGAACACCGGAATGACCCCATGCATCTCCCCCGTGAGGGTCGCGACGCCATTCGGAGACTCCGTAATCTGTATAGAAACCTGCGGGTTACGATACATCCCCGCGCTTACTAACCGCGCCGCAATCAGATCCTCCGCCTGCCTCACCGTCAATCCCGCTACTATGACCTCGCCCACCAGAGGCAGTTGGATCGCTTTATCTTGGCCCACGCGAACGATGGGCGCATAGTCGGTCATGCCATAGATGTGAATGGATAGCAGGTCGCCTGCACTCAGTTGAATCTCACGCGACGCAGGGAAGAGAATCGCCGGATCAGTCGTAAGCGCCATCGGCGGATTCACCGGCGTCGACAGCGGGAGCGCCGGCCCACTGAACTGCGCCGACGCAATCCCCGCAAATAGCAACGGCATCAGCAGCCATCCACACAGTCCAGAAACTCGGCTCAGAGTACGACCCAGGATTGCCGATGGCCAGCTACCAGGAATTTTGTCTTGTCCGGATGTCATCGCTCCGTCTCCTCGGCCTTCCGCTTCCTGTCGCCAGCGGCAGCCTGCGACTCCCAACTCTCGGAGTCGATGCTCGAGTAAGAGTAACCAGAATATCCATAATAGCCGTAGTACTCGGGCGAACTCATATCCACCGCATTCAACACAATACCGGTGATCTGCGCCCCCGAACGCAGCAGAAGATCGCGGGCCCGCCGCACAATATGCTTGCTCGATTTGCCATGCCGGACCACGAGCACGACCGCATCCGCATCCCGGGCCAGAATCACTCCATCCGTCACGGAAAGAATTGGCGGAGTGTCGATGATGACATAAGCGTAGAGTTCGCCGCACCGCTCCAGCAGTGTGCGCATCGCGTCAGAGCTGAGCATTTCGGTCGGGAACGGGGGGACCGGGCCGCTTGGCAGAACATCCAGATTCGGCACCTCGGGGATCGTTTGCACCGTCGATTCAAGCTGCGTTGCTCCCGTCAGCAACGTAGTCAACCCCAGCTTCCCGTTCAAGCCGAACCGATGATGTACGTTCGGACGGCGCAGGTCCGCGTCGATCAGAAGCACGCGGCTGTCGGACTGTGCCAGAACGCAGGCCAGGTTGCTCGCAATAGTCGTCTTTCCTTCAGATGGCGTCGCGCTGGTAAACAGAATGAACTTCGGCGGGCTCCCTGCATGCGAGAGCAACAGCGACGTCCGCAGTGAGCGAAACGCTTCCGCGAACTGCGATTTCGGCTGGGTCAGAATGCTTATATTGCGCTGGGCCGTGGATAGATTGCTTGCCTCCTCAGCCGTCGAGCGGCGGGATCGGGGAATAATCGCCAGCGACGGTAGCTCGGTAACGCTTTCAATCTCAGAGATGCTACGCAATCCAGTGTCCAGGCTCTCCAGCAGGAATGACACCACAATGCCGCCCAGCAGACTGAAGATCAAGGTCGTGATGATGATGGTCGATTGAGGCTGTAGCTTCGGACTCGCGGGCGGCAACGCCTTATCGACGATGTCGATCTCCAAAGATTCCAGGCCAGCCTGTATGCCTGCGGTCCGCAGTCGTTGCAGCAAGCCTTCATACAGTGTTCGGTTCGACTCGAACTCCCGCTGTCGCAGCGTGTACTCCACCAGATCGTCTCTCAGTTTGTACGCATCCGTCTTCTGTGACTCCAGCGCCGCGTTGGTCTGATCTTCATTGGCGCGAGCGGCAACATAGGCCTGCTTGGCTTGCAGCAAAAGGCGATTCTGTTCGGTTTCGATCTCCTTTGATATCTCATCGATCTGCGCCTTCAGTGCCTTGGCCTGAGGGTGGTTCGGCCCCAGATTGGCCTCCAACTGCGCGTAGTTTGCGCGCTGCATCGCCAGTTGCGAACGCAGTTGATTCAATTCAGCAGGGGCTGTCCCCGGCGTCATGTCGATCGATCCTTCGATCGTGTCCGGATCCATCCCACTCAGCACACGGTAGCGCGATTCCGCTATGATCCTTGCGATCTTCGCATTATTCGATGCCTTCGATAGGTCATCCAGCGAACTGCTGATCTGATTATGCGATGGGTCGAATCCCAATACCCCCAGTCGCTTTTGCAGATCGATCATCTGCTCCTGCGAAGTCTCGACCTGTTGCTTCAGGTCGTCCAATTGGCTCGATAGCCATTGCGATACCTGTTGCGTCGACTCAAACCGCGTCTCATAAGTCCGCTGGATATACGTTGAAATGACCTTGTTGACGATATCCGCAGATAACTTCGCACTCAGGCTGTCACAGGTGATCCGGATAATGTCTGTCTTCGGTACCAGCTGAATATGCACGTTGCTCTTCAGCCGGTGCACAGTGTCCTGCCGAACGAACGCGTCGTTGATATCCCGACGGGGAGACGGGGCCGCCTTCTTATCCAGAAACGTCGCATTGTTCGCCAGATCCATCTCGCGAACGACCGGAAAGCATCAGCGAATCACTCTCCAGAATCGCCACCTCGGTCAACATCTTCGAGGATTCGTTCGCGTCAGCACCTATCGCTGTCACACGGTATTCGTTCGAAGAACCGCTACGTACCTGAATCCTCCCAAACGCCTCATACAGCGTAGGCTGTGTTACCGCCTTGAAGACGCCATAGATCAGCCCAAGCAGGACCGCAAGGATCAGGACCCAACGCCGTTTTCGCAGCGTGATAAGAGCTTCCGACAACGTAGTGTCGGTCACGGTCGTGCTGAATCCGGCGGCATTCCCTTCAAGGGGAGCCGGGCCAGATTGAGACTGCGTTTTTTCGGGACCCATTGGCTAATAGTCTACTCGTTGGCTCCAATACAAGGAAGAGCATAGCTTGGTCCCGGAGCCGGTACCCGCCGATACCTACCTTGTAACCTTCGGTTAGCCCGAAAGTCCCCTCAGTTCAGTTATCCTTACCCAGGAAGCCGAACTTACTCTATGACAAAATCCGTTCAAATTGCCGTTGTCGGATCAGGCTACGTTGGCCTGGTTGCCGCTGTCTGCTTCGCTGAAATGGGCCATGACGTTATCTGTGTGGATAACGACGAGCGTAAGGTCGCCGCTCTCCAGGGTGGCGATACCCTCATCCACGAGGACCACCTGCCCGACTCTGCTGCAGCGCTATCGCAATACAAAAGTTCGTTTCATGTCCGACCTCGCCGAGGCCACCCGCGAAAGTGATGCCATCTTTATCGCAGTGGGGACCCCACAGACGGAGACAGGAGATGCCGATCTCTCCTATGTCGAAGCAGTCGCCTGTGAAATAGCTCGCTCAATCACGTCCTATAAAGTGATCGTCGAAAAGAGTACGGTACCCGTCTATACAAACGAATGGATACGCCGCGCCATGGAGCGCAATGGCGTCGAGCGTCACCTCTTTGATGTCGTCTCGAATCCAGAGTTTCTCCGCGAGGGAACCGCTGTCGTCGATTTCCTGCATCCCGATCGCATCGTCGTCGGCGCCGACGATGAAGCGTGCTGCAGCAGTGCTCGAGAATATCTACGCTCCCGCTCACCAGCGGGACGTATTACTCAAAACCGGATGCAATCGCTGGATGCTTCACTCCCTCCGCGCCGCCACCGCTTTTGCTCACCTCGACCAAGAGCGCCGAGATCATCAAACACGCCTCCAATGCCTTCCTTGCACTGAAAATTTCCTTCATCAATGCCGTCTCCAATCTATGCGAAGCCACCGATGCGAATGTAGAGCAGGTCGCCAACGGCATGGGCCTCGATAGCAGAATCGGCCCTAGATTTCTGAGCCCCGGTATCGGCTACGGGGGGTCTTGCTTTCCTAAAGACGTAGCCGCATTCCGCTCCGTTGCGGAGCACTTGGGGCTCGATTTCAATCTTCTTGTCGAAGTAGAGAAGATTAATAATCAACAGAAGAAGCGCTTTCTCAGCAAGATCCGCTCTGCTCTTTGGACATTGCGCGGCAAACGCATCGGCGTCCTCGGCCTTGCCTTCAAAGGGGGGACTGACGATATCCGCGAATCACCCGCCATTGATCTTGTTCAAATGCTCCTCGCTGAAGGCTGTTCTGTGACCGTCTTCGATCCCGCCGCCATGCAACGCAGCCAGGAGCATATTCCTCCTGGTCCCAACCTTTCCTATGCTGACGATTCCTATGCCGCCGCCGAAAACGCAGATGCCGTGGTGATACTCACGGACTGGACCGAATTCAAGCAGCTCGATCTCACCCGGCTCAATCAGAGTTTGCGCTACCCTATCGTCATCGACGGCCGCAACCTCTTCGATCCCGGCCATATGAGCAATCACGGCTTCACATACATCAGCGTTGGCCGGGCAACTGCCTACCCAGCGCATAAATCCTAGCCGCTCTCATTGGGACCTCTAGGATATTCTGGTGGAGTGACTTTCGGGCTATATTTGAGCATCTAATGGGCAGATGCTCAGTTCTGTGCTCGTTTCCCTGCTTCCATTTTGCTATTCTCCGTTCGAAAGGTAGTCATGATCCTTCAAAGAATTCTTGTGACCGGGGCAGCTGGCTTCATCGGTTCGCACTTGTGTGACGCCCTGCTTGCTGAAGGACACACGGTAGTCGGCGTCGATAATCTAAGCACAGGAGATCGATCGAACCTCGACCATCTCAAGAGCGAGGCGCGCTTCGATCTGGTAGAGCTTGATATCTGTAAGCCGTTCGACCTGGGCGAAGTAGATGCCATCTTCAACCTTGCTTCGCCCGCCAGTCCCGTCGACTATATGCGTCTGGGAGTGGAAACTCTTCTTGTGGGATCAGCAGGAACGATCAACACACTCGACCTCGCGCGCAAATACGGCGCCAGCTATCTTCATGCCTCAACCTCCGAGTGCTACGGCGATCCTGCCGTTCATCCTCAGGTGGAGACCTACTGGGGCAACGTCAACCCCATAGGCCCGCGCTCAGTCTACGATGAGGCGAAGCGTTTTTCGGAGGCCACAGTCATGGCCTACCACCGCTACTTCGAAGTGGACACCCATCTGGTACGCATCTTCAACACCTACGGCCCGCGCCTGCAGGCAAACGACGGCCGCGTGATCTCCAATTTTATGATGCAGGCACTCCAGGGCGAACCGATCACCATCTATGGAGATGGATCACAGACCCGGAGCTTCTGCTTCGTCTCCGATTTGGTCGACGGAATTATTCGTCTCTCCCGCAGTAACGAGCATCTGCCCGTGAACATCGGCAACCCTGACGAATGGACGATCCTGGAATGTGCCCGTGAAATCCTGGATGTCACCAACTCGTCCAGCAATATTGTCTTCAAGAGCCTGCCCGAAGACGACCCCACCAGGCGTCGTCCCGACATCACCAAAGCAAAAAATCTGCTCGGATGGGAGCCTCGAATCCAACTCCGGCAGGGGCTGGAGATGTCCCTCAACTACTTTCAGAGTTGCATCTCGCAGCGTCAAACTTGAACCGCGATTCCGCAGAGCAATAGATCACAGCAGGAATTTCCTGGTCTGAAGCTATCGCTCTTTCGATCGAATCTACCTAGCGCTCCTTCGGTCTCGTTAAGAGTCTCGGAAACCAGGTCACTTGGAAAGCCGCCGTCGTATCGGTCTGTAGTCCCGGCTTATAGATCGGTGCCTTCCATCGTTCGTACTGCACCCAGGCATTCAGTTCGACGTTTTGACCCAACCGCTTCACCACCGTTGCCATATACGAGTTCTGGGTCGTGCCGCCAGGCCCTCCCGGGGTTAAGCTCCCGATAAAATTCGACGGCGTCTTCTTATTCAGATACTCAAACTGCACCCATTCATTTCCCGACAGATGATACGTGAGCCATGCCTGTCCACCCTTTGCCTCGCGACCGATCCAATCGCCCATGATGTTTCCCTTGTTCGTATATCCCTGCACCTGGATAACCTCCCAGTAGGCGAATTGACCATTGACCGCTGGCGACACCCCCGGATCAGTTGAGACCGCCTCCACGCGCATATCAAGCTTCTTCAGCCTCGGAAACTGTGAAAGATACAGCCCGGTTCGATAGGAGGCTCGACGCGGCGCACTAATCGGAGTCACGTCATCGTGCGAAATCGAGTCGGCGTAGAAAGTCAGATAATTACGGACGAACGGTAGTCGATAAGAAAAATTGAAGTCGCTGAACCTTGCGCCAGGGTCATCCCGCGAAATCTTTTCTTCGTAAGTCGTATCCGATATGTCGAAGAATCCTTTTAGAAAGGTGTGAAGCGTCACAGGCGCATGCCCTTCACCGCCAAAGATGATCGTCCGCTGAAACCCAAACTCAAAGTTGCTCGTAGGCCGGAAAGAGAACATCTCCGAATGCGTATAGGGACTATTCGGATCCGTATGTCCCTTCAGGCTTCCATAAAAAAAGTCATACCGAACAGGGCCCAGAAACCTCGACACGAATGGAATACGCAGTGGCTCAACCCGGTTGATGCGAAACGAGTAGATATTCTCTGCGTTGTTGGACCATGCCATGGAGCTTCCCTGCGCCGGCCCTAGCCACGCATCGGACTTGCCTCCCGAGATCTCAGTGCCCCACACATAAAACGACAGATTCGCCTCGACGATCCGGAACGGATTCTGTGACGCAATCGGTCCGGCCGGAATCGTATCCTGTGGAGCGTTCGGCGGGGCATAGAGCCCAACAGTGTCGTTCTTCGACAACTGATTCGCTAGCGCAAACGAGTATCCCGGAGCAGACGGCGCATGCTGATACTCGCCCCGTACATACAGAGAGAACCGTCCCTTCTCATTCACCGAGGAGAAACCCGTAATGTTGTTGAATCCCGACTCATAAGGCCGCCCATAGTCGTTATGGATGGTCTGCCCCAGGTGGTAGCTGTCCCGCAGTATCGGACCCGAAATACCCATAAATCGCGTGTACAGCGACTCCACCCCATACACCGATCCCCGTACGGCATTGCCCTCCGGCGTCTCAACCCGCAGGTAGGTCAGCACGGACGCCAGAATCTCCTGCGCCTCGTCGCTGCCCCCGTGCATAATCGCGTCCTGCGACTTCTCCAGCATATGCAGCGCGCTCTGCCGGGTCCACGGCCTCATGCTTAAAAACATCGTGTCCACATAGCCCAGCCCATACAGTCGCAGTCATCGCCGGATAAACCCAGCTATCCACCGGGATATACGTCGATCCCCAGATTGTCCGGCTCATGTGGGGGCTCTGGAGCATAAGGTACGTAAGCCGGAAAAGGAGCCTGAGCCGTTGGAGGGGCCACCGGAGGAGGCGCAGTCTTGGGAGTCGGCGCCGCCGGAGCATTCGGGACCGTTTGATTGTTGTAGGGCGGCGCTGCTGGTACAGAGCCTGCCGGCACGGGCGCGGGAGGCGGCACATACTCTGGCGGGTTGCTGGTCGTCTGCCCCCATGCTGGAGATAGGACACAAGCAGCTAGACCGGCAAAATAAAGAAACTTCCTGGGCCGCACACACACCTCAAGCTGGGTTTATTTCTGTTTCAGTCTACCGCTCTGAGAGGATTTATTGCGTAGTCCGTCCGTCCGCCCCTCTCCGGCTTCCTTGTAAGATGCCAGAAAACGATCCCCAGCCTGCTCTATCCAGTCATTTGAGCGGCTCCCCGCTCCAGAAGATGCTTCCTCATCTCAACCAGCGGATCGGTGATCTTTCCCTTCCGTTCCCCTTGCAGCTGATACGTCATGCACTCAATCAGAACCGGCCCGCCGCCGCCGCGAATCCTGCCCAGCGACTCCTGCGCCACGCGATACAGCGCAATCGCGTCACTCGCCTCAACCGCTATTCCCGGCACCTGACATCCCTTGGCAAGCTTGCTCACCGTCGCCCGTTCGCTGCTCTTGCCCGTCTTCGCCAGCGCCGGCAGCACCACAAAGATCATCGGCAAAATCTGCTGCGAGGCCACGGAAAGCACATCCTTCCAGACCTTCTCGTCCGCCTCTGCCGCCGCTTCACAATACGCCACGACGACGCCCCGGCTCTTCATCGCGCGCAATGCCATCGCCGCGCCCAAAGCCCCATGCAGACGGTCTCGTGCCGACTCGACAAACGGCATCGCCGCACCAACGCCATCGCCCTCGAGCGCCCGCCTCAACTCCGCCCCCAGCAGGAAAGCCATCACTGGACCAGCCTGCGCATCCGCGACCAGATCACCCTCCGCCAGCCCCTGAACAACCGCGACGCGGCACGCCTCCTGCCCTGCTGCCCGAATCAACCGCCCGCTTCTTGCCTTTAGCGGCCCCGTTCTTCGTCTTCAGCTGTGCAGCGGAAACACGCTCTTCCAGCAGCCGCGCCTGCAGCATCTTCTCGTAGATCTGCCGCAGCACAAGATGCGGCACCAGCGGATTCTCCCCCGGTGCCGCACTCTCTATAGATGCCTTCTGTTTAGGCTCGCGCAGGGTCCCCCGCCTCGACATCCAGCCCCAGCTCCGCCAGCGCCGCCTGCGCCTTCTTCGGCTTGAACTTGCCCTCACGCGCCAGCCGCGAAAGCGTCGCTCCCACAATGGCCTCCGCGTTCACCTCGAAGTGCCGCCGCAGATGTTCGCGGTTATCGCTGCGTCCAAAGCCATCCGTCCCCAGCGTCACCAGCCGGTTCGTCAGCCACGGCGCCAGCATATCCGGCAGCGACTTCATATAATCGCTCGCCGCAACAATCGGTCCCTTCGCCCAACCCAGCGCGCTCGATATACGTCTTCCGTTCCTTCTCCGCCGGATGCAGCCGGTTCCAGCGCTCCACCGCAATCGCATCGCGCCGCAGCTCCGTGTAGCTGGTCACGCTCCAGACATCCGCGGCAACGCTGTACTTCTCCGCCAGAATCTCCTGCGCCCGCAGCACCTCGTTCAGAATCGGCCCGCGACCGAACAACTGCGCCACCGCCGCTCCGCCCGTCGCCGCGCCTTGAACTTGTAAATCCCCCGCAGAATCCCCTCCGCCGACACCCTCCGGCATCGGCGGCATCGCGTAGTCCTCGTTGTACATCGTGATGTAGTAGAAGCAGTCCTCGCCCTTCTCATACATCCGCTGCGGATGCCATCCTGCACCACCACCGCCAGCTCATACACAAACGCCGGATCGTAGCTCACGCACGTCGGCACCGTGCTCGCCAGCACGATGGCTATGCCCGTCCTGATGCTGCAATCCCTCGCCCAGCATCGTCGTCCGCCCCGCCGTCCCGCCCATCAGGAAGCCCTTGCCGCGCGAGTCCGCAAACGCCCACACCATGTCCCCGATGCGCTGGAATCCGAACATCGAGTAGTACATGTAGAAGGGAATCATCGGCACGCCGTAGTTCGAATACGCCGTGCCCGCCGCCGT
Organism: uncultured Alphaproteobacteria bacterium; assembly: GCA_963833955.1. Lineage (GTDB taxonomy): Bacteria > Pseudomonadota > Alphaproteobacteria > Rhizobiales > Beijerinckiaceae > Roseiarcus. The sequence continues at coordinate 12,196 of CAWHZY010000004.1, forward strand.
AAACGAAGCCATCGATCCCGCCTCGGTGATGCCTTCCTCCAGAATCTGCCCGTCCTGCTCCTCGCGGTAGTACAGCAGCATGTCCTGCGTCGTGCGGCGTGTACCGCTGGCCCTCCGGCGCATAGATGCCCACCTGCCGGATCACCGACTCCAGCCCGAACGTGCGTCCCTCGTCCGGCACAATCGGCACCACCAGCTTGCCAATCTCCGGGTCCTTCAGCAGACGCGCGCAGGATCGACACGAAGCCCATCGTCGTCGACACCGCGCGCCCGTTCGAGCCGCCCAGTCCACTCCTTGAAGAAGTCCAGCGCCGGCGCCTTGAACTCCGGCTTCGGCACCGTCCGCGTGCGGCAGATACCCGCCCAGTCCGCGCCGCCGCTCCTGCATGTACACCATCTCCGGGCGAGTCCTGCGGCCGGCCGGTACGGCGTGCCCTGCGCCGCCGCCTCCTCCGGAATCGGAATCTCGAAGCGCTTCACAAACGCCGCCAGCGCATCGTCGCGCCAGCTTCTTCTCGCTGGTGCGTCGCATTCCGCGCCTGCGCCGATCCCAGCCCATAGCCCTTCACCGTCTTCGCCAGGATCACCGTCGGCCCGCCCTTGTGCTCCACCGCCCGCTTGTACGCGTTGTAGACCTTCACCGGATCGTGCCCGCCGCGGTGCAGATGGATCAACTGCTCGTCCGTGTAGTCCTTCACCAGCTCCAGCAGCTCCGGATACTTCCCGAAGAAATGCTTGCGCAGATACGCGCCGTCCTTCGCCTTGTACGTCTGGAAGTCGCCATCGACGCACTCTTCCATCCGGCGCAGCAGCAGCGCCGCTGTGATCGCGCTCGAACAGCTCGTCCCAGTCCGCTGCCCCAGATCACCTTGATCACATTCCAGCCCGCGCCGCGGAACACGCCCTCCAGCTCATCGATGATGCGCTTGTTGCCGCGCACCGGCCCATCCAGCCGCTGCAGGTTGCAGTTCACCACAAAGATCAGGTTGTCCAGCCTCTCGCGCGCACCCAGCGAAATCGCGCCCAGCGTATCCACCTCGTCCGTCTCGCCGTCGCCCACAAACGCCCAGATCTTGCGGTCGGTCTTCTCAATCAGCCCGCGATTCTCCAGGTAGCGCATAAACCGCGCCTGATAGATCGCATTCAGCGGCCCAATGCCCATCGACACCGTCGGGAAACTGCCAGAAGTCCGGCATCAGCCACGGATGCGGATAGCTGACAGCCCCGGCTTATCGCGCAGCTCATGCCGGAAGTTCTTCAGCTGGTCGTCATCAAAGCGCCCCTCAAGATAAGCCCGCGCATACACGCCCGGCGAAGCATGCCCCTGGAAGTAGATAAAGTCGCCCGGCTGCTCGCCATCTCCGCATGTACTTTGCATGGAAGAAGTGGTTGAACCCGACCTCCAGCAGCGTCGCCAGCGAAGAATACGTCGAAATGTGCCCGCCAATCCCGGCATCCTTCTTGTTCTGCCCATGCACCATCGCCATGGCATTCCACCGGATCAGGCCTCGACCCGCCGCTCCAGCTGCCGGTCGCCCGGATAAGGCACCTCATCATGCTTCGGAATCGTGTTGCGGAACGGCGTAGTCATCTCGCTCGGCGTCGGCACGCCGGCCTCGCGCGCCCGCTCGTCGCAGGGCCTCCACCAACTCCGCGCCATTCTCCCAGTCCGCTGCTACGACGTCGTCAAACGCTTCAATCCATTCGGACATCTCCGCGGAGAAATCCAGCTTCGCTACATCATCAACCTTGGTTGCCATTAGAAATCCTTATAGTTCTGTACTCGTAGGGATGCTCGTGCTACCCAAATTTCTATCGCCTATAAAGATATATGGCCGGACCCACACCCGTCATCTGCCGTTCGGATACCGCCACCAGGACGCCTCTCTATGTCGAATAATCCGCATTGATCCGCACGTATTCCTCAGTCAGATCGCACGTCAAAAACCGGCACTCCGCCAGCCCCATCCCCAGATCGATCAAGATCGTATACTCCCGCTGCAGCATCACCGCATGCGCCGCCGCCTCATTGAACTCCGAAGACCGCATCCCACCCTCAAACACCGGCTCCGCGTCGATCGAAATCCGCACCTTCTCCGCCTCAATCGCCACGCCGCTATAACCTGCCGCCGCCAGCAACCGCCCCCAGTTCGGATCGGCGCTGCTCCAAGCCGTCTTGCACAGCGGCGAATGCGCAATCGCCTTCGCCACCTGCCTCGCCTCAGCCTCCGTCGCCGCTCCGATCACATGCAGCGTCACCACATGCCCCACGCCCTCGCCGTCATTCACAATCTGGTGCGCCAGCGAACCACACACCAGCCCCAGCGCATTCCCAAAAGCCTCCCCCACCCGCTCATCGACCTTCACCCCGCTGGCTCCGCTCGCCACCAGCAGCACCGTATCGTTGGTCGAAGTATCTCCATCGATCGAAATACAGTTGAAGCTCCGATCCACCGCCGGACCCAGCAGCTCCCGCAACTCCCCCGCATCAGCCTGCAAATCCGTAAACAGATACACCAGCATCGTGGCATGCGGCGGACCCACCGGCGCACCAAGCTGCGGATGAATCATCCCCGCCCCCTTAGCCGCACCGAAGATCCTAACCTCGACCCCATCCACATCCACCACCGCCCTCGCCACCTTCATCCGCGTATCGGTCGTCATGATGGCCTGCGCAAACATCTCCGCATGCTCTGCCGTGCTCCCCACCGCGGCCCGTAGCTCAGGCAGAGCCGCAATCACCTTCTCATCAGGAAAAGGCACCCCAATAATCCCCGTCGACGAAGGAAACACCTCATCAAAGATGCAGTCGCTCAGCTCCGCCACCGCCACACACGTTCTCTCGCAGGCATCGATCCCCGCCTGCCCCGTCGCGCAATTCGCATTCCCCGCATTCACGAGTACCGCCGCCACGCGCCCGTCGGTCGCCAGCATATGCCGCCGCCCCACCGTCACCGGCGCCGCTACCACTCGATTCTTCGTGTAAGTTGCCGCCGCACTCCCGACCTTCGGCACCAGCGCCAACGCGAGATCCAGATTCCCGCTAGCCTTGATTCCCGCCCGTACCGCACCCCACAAAAATCCCTGGGGCAGCCCTTGAGAGCTCTCGTTCCACTCATCCGTCATATCTTTACTTTATCAAGCACAGACGAAACCCGGCTCGCACCTGCGCAAATCTATTACCCGACCAGATGCCCCATCTTGTCGCGCTTCGTCTCCAGGTACCGCGCATTCTCATCCGACTCCGGCACCACCGCCGAGATCCGCTCCACCACCGCAATCCCCGCCGACACCAGCGCCTCCACCTTCTCCGGATTATTCGTGATCAGCCGCACGGCCTGCACGCCCAGCAGCTTCAGCATCTCCGCCGGCAGCTCAAACTCGCGGCAATCCGCCTTAAACCCCAGCTCGAGGTTCGCCTCGATCGTATCCAGCCCCTGGTCCTGCAGCTCATAGGCCTGCAGCTTGGCCATCAGGCCGATACCGCGGCCCTCCTGCTTCTCGTAGAGCAGAATCCCCGTCCCAGCCTCGGCGATCATCGCCAGCGCCAGCTCCAGCTGCTGCCGGCAGTCGCAGCGCAGCGAATGAAACACATCGCCCGTAAGGCACTGCGAGTGGATCCGCACGATCGGCGGCCCCGGCGTGAATATCGCCCATCACCAGCGCCACGCCGGACTCGATCCGCGTCGCCGGCGCGGGGATCGCCTCGTTGCACGGCTCGGATGGGCCACCACCCCTTCAAAGCCCAGGATGCGGAACTGTCCCCATCGGCGTGGGAAGATCGGCATCGGCGATCTTGCGTACGCTGTCGAAGGGCATCTCTCATTATACGTTTCTGTACTCTCACGCCCATCTAGATCGCTCCAACAGGCCACTTCTGATGCAACCGGCGTAAAGTATAGGTGTGAACAGCCTGATCCCAAACTGATCCTGATCACCCTGCTGGTCGAGCTGGGCGTCGCCGCCGCGTTCGCCAGCCATCCTCGCTCGCGGACGCGACCTTCAAGAACCTGCTCCTGAATGCCCACCGCAACTGGCGCCAGACGCCGGCTGCTGGCGATGATCTGCGTGCCTCTGACCCTCGGCGTCTGGGTGCGCGTGACCGTCCCGAACTTCCTCGCCGCCGATCTCTCCTTCGAGACCACCATCCTGCTCGGCCTGCTCCTCGGCCCCGCGCCGCCATGCTCGGCGGCAGCGTCCTCGCCATTCCCGCCGTCCTGCACCACGAGTACCTGACCCTGCCCGTCAACCTCGCCGTCGGCCGGAATCGCCGGCATGCTACGGCCGGTTCGCGACACGGAGGACGTCTGGTCCTTCTCGCCCCTGATCGACCTCAGCATCTACCGCTGGGTCACGCGCAACCTGCGCCGGCCCCACTCGACCGGCAGATTCTCTGCTGGTGCTGATCGCCGCCATGCAGTTCGGCACCAGCCTGCTTGCGCGCTCTACCCGCATACTTCTTCGAGCTCCACTCCGACTCTGGCTGGTCGAGCTCGCCATCTGCGCCACCGCCCCCATCGTCGTCGGCATTCCGCTGAAGATCTGGAACGCGATCCGCATCGAGCGAAGCTGGAGGAGCAGAGACGGCTGCTGCTCGAGGCCCGCCTCGACGCGCTGCAGCGCAGATCAACCCCCACTTCCTCTTCAATACCCTCAACTCCATCACCTCGCTGGTGCGTTCCAGCCCGAGCTGGCCCGCGAGATGATCGTCAAGCTGGCCAACATCCTGCGCGTCCTGCTCAAGGACCGCGAGGCCTTCGTGCCCTTCCGCGAAGAGCTGGCCTTCACCGACGACTACCTCGACATCGAGGTGGTCCGGTTTGGGCCAGAAGCTGAGCGTGGTAAAGGAGATCGCCGACGAGACGCTGCACATCGTGGTGCCCAGCATGCTGCTGCAGCCGCTGATCGAAAACAGCATCAAGCACGGCCTCGAGCCGCGCATCGGCGGCGGAACGGTCACCCTGCGCAGCCGAATCCCGAAGATGGCCGACTTGCTGCTCGAGGTCGAGGACGACGGCGTCGGGATGGCACCGGAGCGCAATGTCGCCTCCCGGTCAGCGGTCTGGTGCGGCCGGGCACCGGCATCGGCATGCGCAACGTGCGCGAACGGATGGCGGTGCTCTACGGAGACCTCGCAACCGTAGACATCATCAGCCGGCCCGGCCGAGGAACCAAAGTCACACTTCTCATGCCCATCGTCGACCCCGGCGCAGAACCCTGGCCGCTAAGCAGCCAGGCCGTCATCGCCGCCGCAGAGCACCTCGTCGAAGACGTAATGCGCGTAGTCAAAGGCAACCGCTAAGCAACAACCTCTATCTCCCCACATTGCCATCGCCCAACATTGTCATCCTTCTATCCCCAACATTGTCATCCTTCTATCCCCCCAACATTGTCATCCTGGAGCGAAGCGAAGGATCTGCTTTTGCCTTTGCCGTTGCATTTGCCGCCTCCATCACCCCACCAAAGTCCGCGCCACCACCCGCTCGTAATAAGCCTCATACTCCGGAATAATCCGCGAAGCGCAAAATCTATCCTGCGCCGTCTTGCGAGCCGCCAAAATCATCGCCTGAAACCGCGGCTCATCCCGCAGCAGAGCCACCGCCGCAGCCGCCATCCCATCCACATCCCCAATCTCAAACAGCAACCCGTTCTTCCCATCCTCAATCAGCTCCGGCACGCCGCCCACCCGCGTCGCAATCGACGGAACCCCGCAAGCCATCGCCTCCAGCGCCGCCAGCCCAAACGACTCCATCTCGCTCGGCATCAGCATCAGGTCCGCGACCGGCAGCAGCTCGTTCACATTGTCCTGCTTGCCCAGAAAGTGGATGCGGTCCTGCACCCCATACTTCAGCGCCAGCTACTCCGCCGCCGTGCGGTCCGGCCCATCGCCAACCAGCATCAGCCGCGCCGGCAACTCCTTCGCCACCCGCGCAAACACCTCCACCACATCCGTCACCCGCTTCACCGGCCGAAAGTTCGACAGATGCACCAAAAGCCTCTCGTCCGGCTCTGCGCAACCGCGGACGCATCTCGCCAACCAGCTCAGGCTTGCGGCGTACACATCGCAATTAACAAAGTTGTGGATCACCTCGATCTCGGCCTCGAATCTCGAACGCCTCCCGCGTCCGCTCCCGCAGATATCCGAGATCGCCGTCACCCCGTCCGACTGCTGAATCCCGAAACGCGTAATCGGCAGATAAGACCTGTCCAGCCCCACCAGCGTAATGTCCGTTCCATGCAGCGTCGTAATAAACGGCAGCCGCCGTCCCTCGCGTCGCCAGCATCTGCCGCGCCAGCAGCGCCGCCACCGAGTGCGGAATCGCATAATGCACATGCAGCAGATCCAGCGAATAGAACTCCGCCACCTCCGCCATCCGCGTCGCCAGCGCCAGATCATAAGGCGGATGCTCGAACAGCGGATAATTCGAGACCGCCACCTCGTGAAAATGGATATTCGCCTCCCGCCCCGTCAGCCGGAAGGGAAGCGCCGAGGTGATGAAGTGAACTTCGATGCCCCCGCGCCGCAAGCTCAATGCCAAGTTCCGTCGCGACCACGCCAGAGCCGCCATACGTCGGATAGCAGGTAATTCCGATCTTCATAATCCTCTCAATTCATCACTACTGACTTTTTCGCAAGAGCAATTTTCAATGGATGCATGCATTGAATTCCAACTAGGTGTAGCCATGCATTGAACTCCAACTAGATGCAGCCATGCATTGAATTCCAACTAGATGCAGCCATGTTTTGAAGGGGCGCGGCTTTAGCCCGCGCCGAAAGACTCAATAAAGTAAGGGGCTTTAGCCCCCGAGGAAATTCAAACTCATCCATCACAAGCTTCTCCGCTTAAGCAGCAATCGCCAGTTTACTTCCGTCGCATGAACTTATCGAAACCTCCGTTATGATCTTCTCCATGCAGCGGTACAAAATGCGCCCTGTCCCTCTCAATGATCTTCATGACCGCGTCAATCCACGCACCCCAGGCAAGCGCCCAAACCTGCGGCGCTAATGCCCAAAGCCCAATCTCCACAGATCGCCCGCAGATTACCAGTTCCAGCATCGTCGTCCCCTGCGGAAGCCTCCAGTTTGAGAACGGCTTTCAGGAGACCGGCAACGCAGGCCAGCAGACCTACGATCTCCCCGAGACATCCATCCGATTCGGAATCGCCAACAAAACCGAGCTACGCTTTACAGCACCGGACTACTTCTTCAATATCAGCACCGCGTCCGGCCTCGCCACCGGACTAGGCGATCTCACCGTAGGCTTCAAACAGCAAATCGGCCCAACGCGCGGCGGATTCAACCTCTCCCTCATCCCCTCCGTCAGCCTTCCCACAGGAGCCACTGCCATATCCAGCCACGGCTACGACCCCAGCGTTCAGCTCCCCTGGTCGCATTCGCTGGGGCAGAACTGGACCGTCGCCGGAATGTTCTCCGTCGTGTGGCCCACCCAGTCATCGCAGCGCAACGTGACCGGCCAGTCCAGCGTCTTCTTTGACCGGCAGCTCACAGCGCCCTGGGACGCCTACATCGAATACTCCGGCGCCTTCCCCCAACGCGGCGGCCCGCAGAACCTCATCGACTTCGGCACGGCATACAAACCAACTCCTCATCAGCAGATCGATTTTCACTGGACCTTCGGCCTTTCATCCGCCACGCCCGATCACTCCATCGGCCTCGGCTACTCCTTCCGCTTCCAGGCCTTCGATAGAGGCCGGTCGAAAGCTGTCAAGCCATAAATCTAACAAACCAAACAGAATCAGCAAGATACATTGGCGTCTCAGTTACCCCAAATCCACTAAAATAAAACATACAGACTGAATCGACCGCGGCAGGATTCACGCCCCGAACAAAAAATCGGTAAGTCGTTTTATTCCAAGACTTTAGAATTTAAAGTCTCTGGAATGAATACTTTGCGCCGGAAGTTTGGCTCAAGATGCTCATTCCAGATACTTTAGCGAAAGTAGGGGGGAGGGGGGTTCTACAAAACCTTCTCATAGCCGGTAGCCGGAACATACTGGCCAGCCTCACGCAGCGCGCCGCCCGATCCCAGATTTCCATAATGGATCAGCACTGGCGGGTCAGCCTGCCGCACTATCTCAGGAACAACCGTGAGCAGCGCCTCTCGCTCCTTATCGCGAGAGCCCCGCAGCCGAGTAGCAACAGCATCAAGATCCCGGTCGTTATAACCGGGATGGCAACAAAGCTCGAAGACGGCATCGGATCCCACCGGCAAAGCCTGCAAGACCTGCCGCAAAGTCTCGGCATAAAGGTTGCCAGTGGAAGAGATGCCAATCGTCCCCTCGGGCATCAGCACCTGCCCATGCCGTATCTGCGGCAGACGCATAAAGCGCGGCTTCATCCGCTCCAGCACATGCATCTGCACCATGCGACCAGTGGCACCATGATGCAGCCGCATGCTCCACCTCGGCTCATAAGGATTACGAACCGCTCCGATCGAGCAGCGCTCGGCGAGATGCAGCAGCGGCCGCGCGACGGCAGTAAAAAGATGCGTGTGCTTGTGAGTATCAACGTGGGTGACATCGATACCCGCTCGCTGCAGCTTCTGCACCTGCGCTGCGGCCTCGCGCGCGATGTCATCTTCGCGGACGTCGCCGCGCAGCAGCGCCTGCACGAAGTCCAGCAAACTAGGACGGAACGTCTTGCCATCGCCGCCCAGCAGCGTAGGAATGTCGTAAGGATGGCTGACCGGAATGCCATCGGTCAACACAACATGGCAACCAACCCCGAGCCCAGGGTTGGCCTTCACAACCGCAACCGCGTCCTCAAACGCCGCGCCCGTAGCCATCAACGTAGCCGAGGTCAGCACCCCGGCACGGTACAACTCACCAACGGCACGATTGATGCCGGGGGTGAGGCCGAAGTCGTCCGCGTTGATGATGAGGCGGGGAGCCATGATGATGTCGAGACGAAGGCAAAGAGACAGTGACGAAGCCTGTCTATTGATTCTACGTCTGAATTGAGTCTCCGCGACTAGTTGTAGGGACGCTCCCACTTAGGTGTTATTGTGGCCGGCACCTACCTGATTTAGCTTTACCCCAAGAAGTCGAAAGATTCTTACGTCCCATTCGCGCACTCTGTGCGCTTGCGCAGATTTCTATCTGCCGCTTGCTCCCCCTGCCTAGAAAAAATACACAATCAAGGTGGTAAACATTGCGTACTTCCCAGACGCTATTGAAGACGTGTGTCTTTTTTATGCTGGTAGTTTTGATAACCGGCTGCGGATCTACTTCAGCGAACACTACTGATCCATCAAATACATTTGCGATCCAGCCTGCGGCGATGAGCGCTGCGGTGGGCGACACCGTAGCCTTGCAGGCCACCTTGGCGACGCAGGTCGTTACAGACCAGACAGCCTGGACAGTATCCGATAGCTCTGTTGCAGATGTTCAGACCAACTTTGTTCACGGTAAAAAACCTGGCAAAGTCACGGTGACTGGAACCTATCAAGGAAACTCAACGGCGTCGGCCACACTCACCATCACGCCATCGGCCCCCGTGATTACATGGCCGCAGCCAGCGAGTGTTCCAGCGGGAACAGTACTCAGCGCGACGCAACTGAACGCAACGGCAAACGTCCCGGGGACATTTACCTATAACCCGGCCGCCGGTACCACGTTACAGGCTGGAGCAAAGACACTCACTACCACATTCACTCCAACCGACTCAACTACGTATTCCACTGCAACCCTTTCCACAACGATTAATGTCACAGCCTTAGGTTCACAGACCCCGACGCTAACTGCGCTGCAAATCTCCGGTTCCCTGGTTCCGTTCAAAGCGGGCAAACCGTTCAATTGGTGGCAACGGCTGTTTATTCCGACAATAGCTCTGCAATTGTTACAGGCGCGGCGACTTGGAATTCATCCAACACATCTATCGCATCAGTGAGCGCGGGAACGGTAAGAGGTGTGACCTCCGGCACCACACAAATCACCGCTTCGTACAATGGCGTCACCAGCATACCGGCAGCGATCACAGTGAGCGCGAAGTCCACGCCTGTGGCTGCGACACTGACCGCTATTCAGATCAGTGGAGGTTCCACGGTCGCAGCGAGTTCCACGATGCAACTGAAAGCTACAGGAACGTACTCCGACCAGACGACACAGGACATCACCAGTTCCGCAAGCTGGGCATCCTCGCAAAATCGATGGCGACGGTCCAGGGTGGTTCCGTGACCGGAGTGGCTGCGGGCACGGCAAGCATCACGGCGAGTCTCAACGGCATCATCAGCTCGCCGGCTGTGATCACCGTAAGCGCAAAGCCTACGACGGTTACCCTGACATCAATTCAGATCAGTGGAGGTTCCACGGTAGCAACAAGTTCATCGATGCAACTGAAAGCTACAGGAACCTACTCCGACCAGACGACTAAGGACATCACTAGTTCCGTAAGCTGGGCGTCCTCGCAAAATTCGATGGCGACGGTCCAGAGCGGTTCTGTGACCGGAGTTGCTGCGGGGACGACAAGCATCACGGCCAGTCTCAGTGGAGTCACCAGCTCACCGCAGTGATCACCGTAAGCGCGAAGCCCGCGACCCTGACTGCAATTCAGATCAGTGGAGGTTCCACGTTGTCAACGAGTTCGTCAGCGCAACTCAAAGCCATCGGAACCTACTCCGACAGACGACGCAGGACATCACCAGCACTGTAAGTTGGGCATCGTCGCAGCCGTCGGTAGCAACGGTCCAGGGAGGCTTGGCGGTCGGAGTCAGTGCCGGTACGACCAGCATCACGGCCAGCCTAAGTGGAGTTACCGGATCGACCTCGATTCAAGTAGCAAGTGGCCACGTATACAAATTGATCCGTCGATGAGCGAAAGCATGATCCAAACAGCATTAACGGAGGTCACGCTGGCGACACGGCTCTTTTTCGCGGCCGGAACCTATAACCTGCCTAGCAACGGATCGAATCCCAATGGAGCAGCACTCAATCTTGTCGCTGGGCTGACTTATACAGGGCCTTCTGGATCGCCAGCCCATCTTGTTGGTAGTGGTGCATATCCACTGATGTACTTTGCTGGAACAACTGTCACCGTCGAATATTTCACCTTCGACAACGGCTCGATCTTCCTGGAGATCGCGTCACCAGCGCAACTATCGACTTCAACACCTTTGAGAACATAGACTGCGGAGCCAACGCCGCTCAGACAGTAGCCATCTTTGTTGCAGGAGGACTAAATAATTCCGATATTTCGTACAACACATTCCAAAACATCGGACAGACCTGCAACGCGCAGTTCCAGGACGTCAATGGCGCGGGTGGCATTCAGATGTACGGTTTCCACAACCTCACCATCACCCACAATACCTTCGCCACCGTGTACGAGGGGATTGCAATCGTCATCAGCAATAGCGTTGAATATGACGGTGCAGGAGGCCACATCAACTACAACACCTTCACCGGAATCCATCGCATCGCCATCGAGATGCTCGGAACTACTACCAATCCTAGCGGTCTTGAAGTCGCCTACACTAACTACTCCAACGCACTTCTCCCTTGGGCGTACACATTTGGTCTGTCGCTAACGGCTGGACAGAATATGATCGTTCATGACAACGTGCTAAACGGAAACAACAACCAGCCTGGTTACGTGCCCTATGCCATTGAGATCGGCGGCGTCAACTCTTCCGCCTACAACAACGTCCTAGAGGGCTATTGGGGCTGGGGGTTTGCCATTGGCACCAATTCCAGCATCAGCATCACAAATAACCATATCTGCGGACCATCAATGGCAGCAGCAGCTCCGTCATCGGGGAGTAATCCGGTAGCGGGCAATGCAGGTGGATTCATCTCTTGGGAAGCAAACGCAGCGACGGGAACGTTTACAGGTAACGCAACATCGTCTGCTTTGACCTGCCCATAGATCCCACATGTAGACAACAAATAAAGAGGTGAGCTAGGCATTTGCCCAGCTCACCTCTTTTACAACAGTCGTCTACTACGCCCCGCAGAACACCAGCCTTGTGAGTTCCCAGTAGAAACCGCGGTATTCGGGTGTCTTTCGGAGCTAGCGTACCCCTATAAATACCAACATTTAGGCAGGGCCAAAGACGCTCCCGGTAAGTTATCCGTATCTAACTTGTGTGGGAAAGTCACCTGGGGTTTTGTCTCGCCCACCCGCTTCTTATTGAGAAACGTGAATTCCATGCTTCTGGGAACTTCAAGATCGCCGCAGCGGAGGCTTCCGTCCTGGCTATTTGGATGGATGTGCGCGACATGGAATGATCCGCGCAGTCTTTCGAAGCACGATGAAATTAGACGAAAAGCAAACGGATCGAAAAGCCTATCCAAATTGTGAAATTCGATGACCATTATCCTGAATTGATCGAGCAAGCTGTCTGGCAAGCTCAGAATCACCTCGTACTCGGAACCTTCGATATCCATCTGTAAGATTAGATCGCCGGTGTAGTCCTTAAGATACTTAGCTTTCCAGGATGCAAGAGTGAAATAATTTCCACGATCGGATGAGCCCAGGAACTTCTTGTCAAAGGTGAACTCGGGCCTGTCGATCGGAGGCGACGTGACAGAATAATCCGCAAGATAAGACCTGATGTGGAGATCTGCCAAGTGATTTTCGAAATCTGCTACGGTACTTACTCCAGGAGAAAAACAATACTCTATTCCTTCGAGGTCGTCTGGGATCAAGTATCCTCCGTCCCCGCTACTCCCGATACGAATCAAATCTATTCCGCAATCTTGAGGTCGTAGTTTTTGTATAAGATCAAGAACGTCGGTGGCCTTGGTTTGTCTGATCGCACGAAAGCCTAGCGCAAAGAGCGCCGACCTTATTGCTGTCTTGTTTCTAGGATTCATTTCGGATCTTAATCTCCCGGACAATGGAATCTCCCTAAAGAACCTCTACGTCATTTGCCCATGGACTATCAACAGGCACTTATAATGTTCACTTGGCGCGGTTAGTATGTCTGTTCTGTATTCCTGCATTCCTGGCAGGTTGCCGGCGTCATCTTTTCGTTTGTCTTTGACCTGTGGACATTTGACTATATACCGCTCCTCCCTGCGGAAAAAACACTCTTCGGCTCTATCTCCCATCTTGCACCTATCGCATCTGTATGGCGAGGCATGTGCAGTTCGCCTGCTGGAAGGAGAAGCGTCGCGGCGTTGGTAAAGCGTGTGTACTTATAACTGGCCATCAAATCGTAGAAGAGTGCTCGTGGAAGAATCCGCCAGAGCACCAACTTCGTTAGCAGCTTCAGCTGCTGAACCCATGACGTAGTTTCCTTTAGACGGCGTAGGACGACGTTAACCTTCGAGTAGTTTGTAGAGAGACCGCCGAGCGCAAATTCACAAATGACGGCCGGAAGGAAGATCGCTCCAGAGTGGTAGATAGCGCGAGCCGTGAATTCCGCGTCGCCACCTACGGGTATGTCACGCCGAAATCGGTTAGTCTCAACGAAATGGCGTGGATAAAATGTCGCTTGGTGGCTGTGCGACATAAATACATCTGCTTCCCGCCCGAGCCCTGGGCGTAGGTACTTTCGGTTGCCGTATGTTTCCACCGAATAGCCGAGGATCACCGGCGCGATCACCTCCGTTTGAGATCGCGCGATCAAGGCTCGTAGTTTTGCCATAGGAAACGGCGAATGAAACCTGTCGCCAGCGTTCAAAAACACCACATAGTTTCCCGATGCGAGCGCAAGGCCTTTGTTCATAGCATCGTAAATTCCTTCATCGGGTTCGCTGATCCCGTTTAAGTCTTCCCTTGCGCCGAAGCGACAAGAAATTGCCCACGTCGCCCTTCGTGCTGCCATCGACCACGATGTGCTCGATATCGCCAGCGAAGATGGGTTCCAACGAACCACAACTTGTAGTTAGCCCAGGCAAATCGTCGCGCACAATAGTAATGATGCTTATAGTGACAGGTAGTTCGATTTCGTTGACGATTCTGGTCACGAACTGATCCATAGATGACATAACACCTCACAACACATTGTCCGGGAAGCCGCATCGCACGGGATGCTTAGCTTAGCATTTGAAGTGCGTTAGTATTAGAGGCCGCTCTTCTTACGCCCCGAAGATAATCCATCAGATAGGTGAAGCTAGAAAGAAAATGCGCTATGATTTCATATCATCCGGGCAACTGTGACGGGGTCAGGCATTTGTCATGAAGCGACTTCGATACTTCGCTTGTTTTCTGGCATCGCTGCTGTTCATGCCTGCGGCACGAGGCGCTGTTTACAAAGTGAACGCGAACATGTCGGCAGCGCAAATTCAATCAAAGATCAACCGAACAGCAGTTGGCGATACGGTTGATTTCGCTCCGGGAATTTATAACTTAGCGAGCAACGGATCAAATTCAAATGGGGCAGCGCTTCGTCTTGCCGCCGGCGTAACTTATACGGGACCCCGATCGGGAGCACCAGCCCGGCTTGTCGGCACTGGTAGATATCCGCTGATGTACTTCAGTGGAAGGCATGTGACCATTGAATATCTTGTTCTTGATAACGGGCCATTATTTGTGGAGGATCGAGTACAAACGCATCCATTGATAATAATGTGTTTGAGAACATAGACTGCGGACCTGTCGCTTCTCAGACGACTGCCATTTTTGTCGCGGGAGGTCTAAATGATTCCGATATTTCGTACAACACATTCCAAAACATTGGGCAGACCTGCAATTCACAATATCAAGATAAACAGGGTGCTGGAGGAATTGGTCTTTACGGGTTCCACAACTTAGTAATCACGCACAACAGCTTCAATACGGTGTATGAGGGTATCGGTATAACCATCAGCAATAGCGAAGAATACGACGGCACTGGAGGAAAAATAAATTACAACGTCTTCTCTGGAATACACCGGATGGCCATCGAGATTCTCGGAACGAATACGAATCCGAGCGGGTTGGAAGTAGCGTATAACCACTACTCAAATGCTTTATTACCTTGGGCCTATACGTTTGGCTTTTCGCTCACTGCAGGACAAAATATGATTGTTCATGACAACGTCATCAATGCAAATACCAACAAGCCTGGCTACGTTCCCTATGCGGTCGAGATAGCGGGAAATAACACACACGCATACAACAATATTATTGAGGGCTACTGGGAGTGGGGCTTCGCTATCGGCGTCGCAACAAATATGAGCATTACGAACAACTATATCTGCGGTCCGGCTATGGCTGCACATGCTCCTAATCAGACGGCAGTTCCGGGCAATGCCAAAGGCTTTGTCTCCTATGAAACCAACCCCCAACGAGGGACAGTGGTGTCGGGCAACATTACTTCAGCCAACTTGATTTGTGAGTTACGGGAAACTAAGCCTCAAGCCGGCGTTCAAAACAAGTAAATAAGCTTGGAAATGCCAAGTCGCCATCGGCTTCCACCATAGGTTTCGGGCGCACATCGGTCTCTTCGGCTAGGCGGGAGCCTGATCCTCCTGCCACAATTCCGACTTTCATGCTGTTTTGCCTCCCGGAGTTGGCGCTGGAAGGTTTACTTCAGATTTCTCCTGCTTCTCCGTGCCTTGTGTCTCAAGCCTATGCGCGGCGCGACTGTTCTGATAATTGAAGAGTATCTGGTCAGCCGCAATGACCAAGTCCTTCATCATGCGACGGAAATGTCTCTTTGTCCAAGTCATCATGAGTGCGTACGCATGCAACTTCTGGCTCGCACTCAGGGAAGCTCGCTTCACTGAAGCAGCGTATTCGTAAAACTGACGAAACTCGGGAAAAGTGACTGCCCGGCTCTTTGAAGGGTCCCACCACTCTGGACACGGTAGAGTGCCATGTCGCCGTATCAATCGAAATCCTCCAGCTTTCAGGCGAACAGGAACTGTTTGCGCCGACTGGCTCTCATGACGAGTATTGACGAACAAAACATTATCTGATTCCCAAAATCTACCGAGCAGTGCTACCTGCGCTAACAGCACACCATCGGAGTTGACATAGCTGCCTTGTGGGGGACACTGGCGCAATGCGTCTAGCCTGAAGACGCCAAAAATCTCAAAGCACATATGATCATTCAACAGAAGGTCGTGCCAACGAACCAGAGGGTCTGGGGAATCGAAGCGCAGCGGTGGGTTCTCACATTCGACAGGTTCCCCTGCGAACGATACTGTTTTGGTGCGTGTGTGTGCCAGCACCAGGCCGGGATCAGCCTCAAGCGCCGCGATGCATTCCTCCAGAAACGTCGGCTCAAGGAAGTCGTCATGTGCCGCCTGCTTATAGTACTTTCCCTTTGCCATCGAATAGACCCGGCGGAAATTCCAACCTGCACCCATGTTTGTTTCGTTGCGAAAGTACCGGATTCGCTGGTCTACGCGGGCGTATTCACGGCAGATTTCCTCTGAGCCATCTGTGGATGCATTGTCCGAAATGAGCAACTCGAAATCGGTGAAGGTTTGTCTTATAAATGTATCCAGAGTCTTTGCCAGAAAGCGCTCAGCATTGTAAATTGGCATTCCTATAGTCAGGCTGGAGAAGAAGGCATAAAAGTCACTCCTTAGTACAATCAAGGTATGCAGATCTAAAGTGTCGACGAGAACGATGGTCCGAAGATATTGGAAGCACATTTCACACGATGCCACGAAGTCGTGCGAGGATCTCTTTGAGCAGGCCCTGCCGGTACATGAGATTAAGGATGCGATCGAATATGAATGGCGGAAGGTGGATTGAATTTTTCCAGAACCACAGCATGCGGGGATTGGGCTTAGCCTGGCTGTCACGAATAAAACGCTGGTGGCATAGAACTGTGGAGGGTGATCGGGCGAGTCGCGCATGAAGATATTCGAGATATAAAATATAAGAGCTGTTTTCTAGTGGCCGTAGTTGCGAAGCTATGACCGGATCGAGCAACTTCAGGAAGTCATACTGCGCAATCCAAAGATTCTTGCTCATCGTAATCTCTCGTAAGAAGGATTCGGCCGTTATTTTCGATCTTTCGTAGCTATTAGCTCCGTGCAGTCGGTATTCAGTCAACACGTCCTGCCTGCGCACGATGGACGTAAGCAGCGGAGCTAAACGAACGATCACCTGATCCGGGGCCATTGTAAGTGGATAGCTCTCAGGCAACGGAAAGATTCGCTCTGCCACACTGCGATGCAAACTTAATCCAGAGGTCGGAGGCATATAGCCCAACACGCCCCCATTGAGTAGCATTTGCTCACCAAGCCAGCCATGTGGAAGCGTCGATCCTAGCGGCCAGACCCCCTGTGGTCGCCTTTGCTTATTGACCCTCTGAACCCGATGCACGCCAAAGCCAGCGTCGGGAACCTGCCGGTGCGCCTCGACCATGCACGCCAACTTCGTGGGCCGGAAAATATCGTCGGCGTCTAAAAAACAAATTAGCTCACCAGTACTCGCGGCGAACGCCGCATTGAAGCCAGACGCTTGCCCCCCATTTTCCTTCGTGATCAGACAAATGCGTGGATCGCGCAGGCAATAGCCGGAGATGACCTCTCTCGAGTTGTCCGTCGAACCATCGTCAGAGATGATTAGTTCAAAATTCGGGTAAGTCTGCTCGAGAACACTGTCGATCGCTTGAGCGATGTACTCGGCGTAATTATAGTTTGAGAGCAGGACGGATAGCTTCGGCCGATCCGGCAATCTCTCCAGATGAATGGGCGCTAGAGTCGCAGAAAGAACACACATATTCATGATTCATGAACTCGCGTTTCATAAATGCTTGAAAATCGCAACTCTATCAAGTTGCTGGTTGCTATTGACATTGATCCAGTCGTGGGGGCATTCATCCCTGGGACAGTAGCATCGTTTGACAGTACTCCCGAGCAGTCTGTCGTCGTGGATCATCCGACTGGACGAGTTGCAACCCCTTTTGCGAGTTCGCCATAAAGGATGTTCATCATCTCAGCCCGACGCGTCCATGTTTGCTCGTTTGCAAAGGCAGACGCAGCCTCTGACATCTTGTGCATGGAGTCGGGATTCGATGCGAGAGCGTCTATGGCAAGTGAGAAGTCTCTGATCACTTGTTCGGGAGTTGTGACAGGAATTTTGATGGCGGCGGCTTCAGGTACGAACGCTCGCAGCGCATAGGGGGCCAGCTGTTTTTTTCTTGACGTAGACTGTCAGAGATGATCTAACCTTCTAAAAACATTGCACTTTCTGCGAACTTCACCCTATCGAAACTAGCCGGGAATGGAAGGACCACGGTGGCGGCGTAGCGTGTCCGATTAGCCACACAAAAATATTAGTGTGCGTCCCGTGCATTTAGGATTGGACAAATTCCAACCCGAATTCGTAAGGGTGTGAAAGGCAAGCTTTCGAAGCGAGCCAAAAAAGAAGGGGCACCCTCGCGGGCAACCCCTTCAGGTCTTGGAGGACGCGTTTATCTTTGGGCGGTTAGACGAGGGCTAGGACGGGGGTCCTGGGCCAGCGTCGGCAGTGTGTAGCAACTTGTTCCACACGGCCCCGCCTGAAGCGCGTATACTCCCGGACGCGCACCGGTTTGTGTAACGGACAGATAAGCACGACGGCTTCTCCGTTTGATCACCGATCGGGATAGTCCCGACCGCCTTGAGGCGCGGCATACGCCCCGCGGCCCGTCAGGACGCGCTGGCGCTCAAGGCGAGTGATTCCATTACAAGTCGGACTCTCGCACGCGGTTGCGCTGTAAGTCGAGTGCCCGCATTGGTACGTCGGCGTGATCCCTGTGGACGACCGTTGGTTGCATGGCCGATATATGCCAGCCGCTTGGCTTGCTTAGCGGCGCGCAGGAAGGATTTCAGCCATGGTCAACACGCCTCCAGTATCCTTTTATGAGCCGTCCAGTGTGACGGCGGGTCTGGATCCACAGAACGACGAAAATGTCCAACTGACGTTCTACACCTCCGAAGCATGGCACATCTACTTCATGCCGCGGCAGATGGCGCAGGTGTTGGAACGTCAGATTGGGCGCTTATAGCGTTACCTGTTGATATGGTCCGTTTCCGATTGCGCCGAGGATCCATTTTGGCGGATCGACTTGCTGGCCCCAGGCCTCGAGGGCGCGTCGCCAGCCGAGGTAGCTTGGCAGGTTCTTGGTGGCGACGCCGTTGAAGCGATTGAGCCATTGCTTGAGGCGGCCGTGATAGGCGTTGACGTTGTTGATGTGCAGGTGCGGCGCTTCGGGGGTCGGCTTTCCCGGCGCGGGCACGGCGTGGAAGGGAATGCCGGCGCGGCGGGCGAAGGCGGCCAACGGCTTGCCGCCATCGCCGACGAGATGATTTGCGGGCGTAACGACGCCAGCCAACGCCGCGGCGATCGAGGCGTTGTCGTCCTGCGGCAGAACGGCGTCGAAAGTCGCGCCCTTCCGGTCGCGGGCGACGAGGACGGGAATGTTGTCCTGATAGGAACCCGGATGCCGGGCCGTTCCGCCCCGCTTGCGCGCCTTGCGCGGCAGGTCGGACCAGCGGCCCTTAAAGGATTCGAGGATGAAGGTCTCATCCGCCTCGACGATCCCGCTTAAATTGCGAGGCTTGTCGGCGGCAGGCGCGCGCAGAAACCGATGCCGCCAGCGGAAGGCGGTGGTCGGATGGACGCCGCACAGTTTCGCGGTCTTCGCCAGGCTCTTGCCCTCGATCATAGCCTGGGCGTGAGCGAGCCACTTTTCCTTCTTGCGCAGATGCGCCATCGGCGTTCTGGTCAACCCATTGAACGTGCGTCCGCAACTCTTGCAGCGGAACCGCAACAGCCCGTCCGAGCGGCCCCAACCCACGACCTCGCGGCCCGCGCAATGGGGACAGCCCTGAACCGCGACGCGCTCGACGCCCGCCGTTCCAAGCGCGTCCTCCGTCCGCCTGCCCCTTGTCTTCGTCGAACGCCCAGCGTCGGCGTCGGCCTTCTCCAGCGCCGCCAAAGCCCCGGCCCGCTGCGCCGGGCTCAGCTCTGAAACTGCCGCCAGCCAAGCCGAAAAATCCTCAGACTTCATCGAATCGCTCCTCAATCCGTCCAGTCTGCAGCAAATCAACAGATAACGCTATAAGAGCCTCAGATTGGGATGGTCCTAAAGGGGGAGCTTTCCAGACCGGAAGTCCAGCGCGACCCCCGACGTGAGTAAGGCGCTCAACGGCCCATCAAATTACCGGTCAGGCTGTCAGGACCTCTTTGCTCGCGACGGTCGAGTTGGGGTTGAGCCGGTAGACAAGCGGGATTCCGGTCGCGAGCTCCATCGTTGGAATCGTTTCGGGCGTCAGCCGGTCGAGCACCATGACCAGCGCGCGCAGAGAGTTGCCGTGCGCCGCGACCAGGACGCGCTTGCCGTCGAGGACCGGGGGAAGGATGTTCTGGCAATAATAGGGAAGCGCGCGCGCGACCGTATCTTTCAGGCTTTCCCCGCCCGGCGGATTGATGTCGTAGCTGCGCCGCCATATGTGGACCTGCTCCTCGCCCCATTTCTTGCGCGCATCGTCCTTGTTGAGCCCGGCCAGATCGCCATAATCGCGTTCGTTGAGGGCCTGATCGCGTTCTTCAGGCAGGCCGCTCAGCCCCATTTCCGCGAGCGCTAAAGTCAGCGTGCGCTGGGCGCGGATGAGGGCCGAGGTGAAGACGAGATCGAAGGCAAGTCCCTGCGCCTTCATTCGCCGCCCGGCTTCTTTGGCTTCCTCGACGCCGGCGGGGCTCAAGTCCACGTCCCGCCACCCCGTGAACAGGTTCTTGAGGTTCCATTCGCTCTGACCATGGCGCAACAGGACGAGGAGACGCTCGGCGGGCATGAGGTTTCGCCTTGGTTGGAGATCGACGGGCCGCTTCTAAAAGCACGGCGCGTCGGCGGCGCCAACCCGAAAACCGAGGCTGATCATTCGCAGTGGCGCTCGCGCCGAGCGCTCGGCGCAAGTGCGGGGTTGAGGGGAGGCAACCGCGCCCGGGCGACCGCGCGAACACCGACACGGCGAGGAACCTGCTTCACCGCCTCGACAATGTAGACGCCTGCGAAAGGCAATCCGAGCGCGCCGCCGACCCGCTCGATCGTCGTCGCGGACCGCATCATGAACGGTTGGGCGACCGGCGGCGCATGAAGCGCCTCGCCCCAGAACACGGGCGAGAACTCGGCCCGCTGAAGCAAGTCGCGCAGCTGGGATTTCGAATAGGGCAGGCCCTGTCCGTAAGGCGTGCTGTCGGTGCGCGCCCAAACGCCCCGGCGGGAGGGCACGATCACGATCATTCGTCCCTCTGGCGCGGTAATGCGCCACAGTTCCTCGAGGAGCGCGTCCGGGCGGTCCGCCGCCTCCAGCGCATGAGCGAGCAACAGCCGGTCGATCGAGCCGTCAGGCAGCGGCAACATTTGCGCATCGACGAGCGCCGCGGCGCAACGCCCCGCTTCAGGCCAGATCGCGACGCCCTGTTCGGCGGGCATCAAGGCCAGGCATCGGCGAGCGCCGTCACGGAATCGGTCGAGATACGGCGCGCCGTAACCTACCGCGGCGATCGAGAGGCCGGCGCTGCTATCCCAGCGCTCACGGATCACGCGCCCGATCAGCCTGCGGGCGACGCTGCCGAGAGGCGAGCCGTAGAAGCTCTGCAAACTGAGGACGTCGAGAGGCATCGCCATCGGCCGGAGGGGCCCCATGACTTAGAACGAGCGCCCGACCTTTCGCAATGCGCGTCGACGAGGCTCACGCGCGAAAGAATAAGGCGCCGAGGAGAGACAGGGATCGGCCGCCGGGTTATTAAGGAGCGCGCGGTCAGGGCGCGCGTTTGGCTCAATCGCCGGGCAAGCGCCCAGGAACCGAAGACGGAAATCGCCGAGCGTAATCGCCTATGACGATCAGCATCCATCAGTATTTGTGTCTTACGGACAATTACGGCGTCCTCGTGCACAACTCGACGACCGGGGCGACCGCGTGCGTCGATGTCCCGGAAGCAGGACCCACCCTCGCTGCTTTGGCGGGTCGAGGCTGGAACTTGACCGACATCTTGATCACCCATCATCACGCCGATCACATTCAGGGCGTTCCGGACGTGAGGGCAAAATTCCCGAACGCGAAGATTTGGGGCCCGGCGAAGGACGCGGCGCGAATCCCATTCCTCGATCACCGGGTGCAGGAAGGGGACACGGCCCAGGTCGGCTCGCTCCGAGCGAAAGTCATCGAAACGCCCGGGCATACGCTCGGCCACATCGCCTATTATTTCGAGGACCACGCGCTCGCCTTCTGCGGCGACACGCTGTTCTCCCTTGGTTGCGGCCGCGTGTTCGAGACGCCTCTCGCGGTGATGTGGAGCTCGCTGGCCAAGCTTGCCGCCCTTCCCGGAGAGACCAAAATCTACTGCGGGCATGAGTACACTCAGGCGAACGGCCGGTTCGCCATCAGCATCGAACCCGCCAATCCGGCTCTGAAGGCTCGAATTCGAGGAGGTCGCGCGTCTGCGCGCCGAGCGTCGGCCGACTTTGCCGACAAATATCGCAGCGGAACTTGCCGCGAATCCGTTTCTGCGCGTGGAAGAGCCGGCGATTCAGGCCGCGGTCGGCATGGGCGGCGCGGCGCCTGAGGCGGTGTTCGGGGAACTCCGGACGCGCAAGGACCGATTTTAAGGCGTGTCGGACGTCTCGGTCTTCTTGGCCAAAGTTTCGAGGCGCTTTTGCATGTCGGACAGCTGACTGCGCAAAGCGTCGATGTCGTCCCCGGTATTCGCCTTCTTGAGCGCTGTGTCCGCGGCCACGCCGGCGAATGGCGAGAACATCGCCAAAGCCTGATTGAACGCCGCGAAATTCTTTTTCGTCAATTCCTGGAGGGCGGCGAAGGAGCCGGCGGAGAACGCCTCCGGACCAAACATGCGGCTTGCGGCTTCGCGCATCGCCGGCTGCTCGCCCGAAAAGCGGTCGATCGAGAATTCCAGGTAGCTCGGCAGGATCGCCTGCATGCTGTCGCCATAGAAGCGGATCAATTGCCGCAAGAACGTGGTCGGCAGCAGCGACTGCCCCTCGATCCCTTCCTGCTCGAAGATGATCTGGGTGAGGACCGGCCGGGTGATGTCTTCGTTGGTTTTGGCGTCGTAGACGATGAAATCTTCGCCGGCTTTCACCATTTTCGCCAAATCGGCCAGCGTCACATAGGCGCTCGACGCTGTATTATACAGACGCCGATTGGCGTACTTCTTGATTGTAATCGGAGTGGAATTAGCCATGAGGTCGATGCCGGTCCGAGGGTGACGCCGCCGCGCCAACATAAGATAAGCGTTTTTTTTGCGCAGCCAAACTTTTTTTTGCATTGCAGCGTACGCCGGCCGCCCGATGCAACCCGAGCGGTGCGCGCGCGGGCGTTTGATCGACGCGGCGTGGGCGCCAGCAGGCGGCCCGGGCGCAGGTTATGGGTTGCGTCATCCCGAGGTCGGCGAAGGCAGGTCTGGGCGCAGATCGATTCGCTTGAAAATTCGAATGTGGCTCTTATAAGCGGGCTCAAGATCAGTTAAGCCATCGGCGTCAGCAGGAATAACTTTGAATAGACGCGTCGTGTCCTTGGTTTGGGTTTGCGCGCTCTCCCTTATTGCCTCGGAAATGCTCTTGACCTCCGGCGTGGTCGCGCAGACCGCGGTGGCGATGGACGGCGGCGGCCCATCGGGCGCCCCGTGAAGCCAGCCCCCGAGCCTCTCCCTGCGCCCGGACAGGACCCCGCCGTGCGATCCACAAGGTCAATCGAATGTGAGCAGAAGGCCGATGCTCAGGGTCTTCAGGGCAAGACGCGGAAGCGGTTCTTGCACGCGTGCAAGCGAGGCTCATGAGCGCCACGCTCAAGGCGCGCGTCCTTGCCTGAGCCGCCGGCCGACGAGCGGGTTGAAACGTTTCTCACCCCGCGAGACTGGCTGCGCTACGCGGTCGGGCGCTTTCTCTCGGCTGGCCTCGCCTTCGGCCACGGCGCGACGAGCGCGCTCGACGAAGCCGCCTTTCTCATCCTCGAGGGCTTAGGCCTGCCGATCGACACGCTCGATCCGTTTCTCGACGCCAGATTGCTTCGCGACGAGCGTACCCGGCTTTTGGGATTGATCGAGGCGCGCGTAGCGACGCGCAAGCCCGCCGCCTACCTTGTCAACCGCGCCTACATCCAGGGCGTTCCCTTCTATGTCGACGAGCGAATCATCGTCCCGCGCAGCCTGATTGGCGAATTGGTCGTGACGGCTTTCGCCGAGGACAACGGGCCGATCGGCGATCCAGAGACGATCGCCTCATTGCTTGACCTCTGCACGGGCGGCGGCTCGCTCGCCATTCTCGCGGCGCGCGCCTTTCCCAATGCGCGCATCGAGGCGGTCGACGTCTCGCCCGCCGCGCTGGAAGTCGCCGCACGCAACGTCGACGAGCACGGCCTTCAGGATCGAATTGCGCTGAAGCAGGGCGACTTGTTCGCGCCGGTCAAGGGCGCGCGCTTCGACCTGATCCTGACCAACCCGCCTTATGTCGATGCCGCGGCGATCGCGGACTTTCCGCCGGAATACGCGGCCGAGCCCGTGCTTGGCGCACGCCGGTGGAGCGGACGGGCTCGACATCGTGCGCCGGATTCTTGGCGAAGCGCCGAAGCATTTGACGGCCGCCGGCACGCTCGTGTGCGAAGTCGGCCGCGCGCGCCCGCTGCTCGAGCACGAGTTCCCGCATCTGCCATTCGTCTGGCTCGACACCGAAGACACGTCGAGCGAAGTGTTCCTTCTGCGCGCCGCCGATTTCGGCTCGATGAAGCCGCGGGGCAGAGCCCAACCATGGTAGCGCCCAATGTCGTCCTGCGTGGCGGGACGTGTCTTCTGTCCGATGGCCCTCTGTCCTCAGGATCGGCTAGACTGGCTTCAATTCGGCCGCCATTTGCCGAGGCGAAGTATGGAACCCCAAGGAAAGTCCGCCGGCGCTGTCTCCGCGCGCCTTCTGACAGCAGTCAAAACCTTCGCGCGGTCGGAGGTTGGCGGGAAAGCGAAACTGATGTTCGCCGCGATCCTCGTGCTCCTCATCGGGGCGAATGGCCTCAATGTCGCGAACAGCTACGTCAACAGAAACTTGATGTCCGCCATCGCAGAAAGGCACATCGCGGGATTCGTTTGGCAGGCGCAGCTCACGCTTGCGGTCTTTGCGGGGTCCACAATCGTCGCCGTTCTGGCGCGCTTCGCCGAGGAGCGGCTGGGCCTGCTCTGGCGCGAATTCATGACCGAGCGCGCCGTCGCCACCTATATGGCCGACGGAACCTACTATCGCCTGGCGACGTCGGGTGAACTTGCGAACCCGGATCAGCGGATCGCCGAGGACACCCGCGCGTTCACCGCCACCACACTCTCCTTCGGTCTCATGGCGATCAATAGCGCCTTGACGGTCCTTTCCTTTTCCGGTGTGCTGTGGTCGATCAGCCCGCTACTCTTCGTCATCTCAGTCGTCTATGCCGCCTTCGGTTCGTACCTGACGATCAAGCTCGCCCGACCGCTCGTCAAGCTGAACAGCGACCAGCTCGACCGCGAGGCGAGCTTCCGCTCTGCCCTCATCCATATTCGCGACGATGCCGAAGGTATTATGGTTCGACGCGACGGCGAGCGCGAGGCCGCACGGCTTGGGGAGCGCCTGGAGCGAATCGTCGAGAATTTCCGGCGCATCACCACGGTCAACCGCAATGTCGGCTTCTTCTCGACCGGGTATAACTGGCTTATCCAACTCATTCCGATCCTAATCATCGTGCCTGCCTTCATGCGCGGCGAGATCGAGTTCGGCGTGATCACCCAATCCGCGATGGTGTTCACAACCCTTGTCGCCGCCTTCTCGCTCATCGTCACCCAGTTCCAATCGCTGTCGACTTACGCCGCGGTCGTCTCGCGACTAGGTTCGCTG
The DNA here is from genome assembly GCA_963833955.1 of uncultured Alphaproteobacteria bacterium. GTDB lineage: Bacteria > Pseudomonadota > Alphaproteobacteria > Rhizobiales > Beijerinckiaceae > Roseiarcus. The sequence goes on from CAWHZY010000004.1 coordinate 37,959, forward strand.
CTTGACGCGTTCGAGAGCGCCCCGTGACATTTCAACGGACCTGAGGCGGCGCTTCGCGAGATGGCCGGGGGGCTCCGCCGACGCACCTCGCGGTGGCCGCCTTTCACGGCCTTGCGCCTTGCGTTACGCTTCCGCTCATGAAACATGCCGCCGTCTCATGGGCGCGCCGGGGCGACGGACTTCGTGGAGGAAGCATGGAAACGCGACGCATAAAGGCTCGGAACGGTGAAGGGCTGACGTTCTCCGTCGTCGGCGAGGGAACCGGCCCGCTTGGCGACTTCTATGAGCTGCTCGACGAGAAAACCTCGATCGCGACGATCGAGCAAGCGCTCGCGAGCGGCGTCAGGGTGTTCGAATTCTTCGCCCCATTACGGCAACGGACTGGCGGAGGCCCGGATGGGCGCGGGGCTCAGGCGCGCCAAGCGCGACGAGATCCTGGTTTCGACCAAGATCGGCCGCATCATGGACCCCTTCACCAAGCCGCCCAAGCCGCGCAGCGATGTGGTTTCGCCGGGCTTCGCCGGGGGGCATCCGCACGCGCCGCGCTTCGATTATTCCTATGACGGCGCGATGCGTTCGATCGAGCATTCTCTGTTGCGCATGGGGCTCGACCGGATCGACATCGTTCTCATCCATGATTGCGACGTCTGGACGCACGGCAAGGAAGAAGCGCCGGGCCGCTTCAAGGAAGCGATGGAGGGCGCCTATCGCGCGCTCGACAAGCTGCGCAACGAGAAGACCATCAAGGCGATCGGCTTCGGCATCAACGAAGCCGACACCTGCGTCAAATTCGCCAGGGCCGGCGATTTCGACGTCGCGATGATGGCCGGGCGCTATACGCTGATCGACCAGACCGGCTTGACGGAATTCCTGCCGCTGGCGCTGGAGAAGAACATGGGCGTGATGCTCGCCGGCGTGTTCAATTCCGGCATACTGGCGACCGGATCGGGTCCGGGCGCGAAATTCGACTACACCGCCGCTCCGAGGGCGGTCGTCGACAAGGTGAAGGCGATCGAGGAGATCTGCAAAAAGCACAAGATCACCCTGCGCCAGGCGGCGATCCAGTTCGCGCTGGGCCATCCCGCCGTCGTCACCGTCGTGCTGGGCGCGGTGAAGCCGGAGGAAGTCAAGTCGAACGTCCACGACGCGACGGTCGAGATCCCGGCGAGCCTGTGGGCGGACCTGAAGTCCGCCAAGCTTCTGGATTCGGCCGCGCCGACGAAAGGGTAAGCAAGGCTTGGCGGCGGATTTCGGTCTCCCAAAATCCTTCAGGCTTCCGGGTCCGTGGGGTGCTTCGGTGAGCGCGCGGCGGCGCCCGACGCGCGCTTCCAACGTGTGAGTTGAATATCGCGTCGACCCGCCTCACCGGCGGGGCGCCCTTCAGCGGTGTATTGACGAGGATATCCCGTTGGTAAATTCTACTAATCTACAGGATATAATCTCTAGGATATCCTATGCCACTCTACATCAAGGATCCACGGATCGCGGAGATGGCCGAGCATCTGCGGGCGCTCACCAATGCGGCTTCGAAGACAGAGGCCGTGGGGAAGGCGCTCGAGCGCGCGATCGAGGAAGCGCAACGCGAGCTTCTGGCGCCGCGAACTCGAGGAGGCAGTCGCTATCGCCCGGCAGATCGGCCGCCGTGACGATCATTTCGATCAGAAGTCCTTCAGCGACGAGATGTGGGGCCTCTAGTGGTCATCGACGCATCTGCTATCATCGCGGTGCTCGCCGAGGAGCCCAAAGGGCCCGAGGTCGTGCGAGCCTTAAAGGATCACGGGGGTCCATTCGCGGTTCCCCCGATGACAATGTTCGAGTCGACGCTCGGGCTGGCGCGAGCCCGGATTGGACGCGAGCGCATCGTCACGAGCGAGGACATCGCCACGGCTCTGGCGGCGGTCGTCAAGTTCTGCGAAGCGCTCCAAGCCGAAGAGCCCGCAGTGACGCCGGATCTCGCGCGCAAGGCGGTGGAGGCGGCCGCCCGCTTCGGTAAGATCGTGGGTCACAGGGCCGACCTCAACTTCGGCGATTGTTTCGTCTACGCCCACGCTCAAGCCCAGAGCGAAGCGCTTCTTTTCGTAGGCGACGACTTCACCCATACCGACGTTCGAAGCGCCCTTCTTGATCCGCGGCCGCTTCGCTGAGCGCTCGGTCGTCCGCGTGAAAGCGGGGGACAACGCGCCCCTCGACTTGCCAAAGCCGTAAGGGGGGCCAATCTGGCTCTCCATGAAGTTCCCGCCCGAATTTCTCGACGAGAATTCGCGCTCAAATAGAATGGGTATCAAGCTTCTGTTTCAATGTCGCGGCCACGTCGATGTCGGTTAACACGGCGAACCCTTCTTCTTGAGAGCCTCGACCGCTCTCGTGACGGTGTCGTCAAACCCGCCGCTACGGTGCGCCCAACGTAACAGTCCATTGACGGCTCCTTCAGGGAAAGCGCGCTCCGGGACTTATACCAAGTCCCGGAGGGCGGTCTGGGTAAAGAACTCATCCAGCCAGCCTGTGTCGACCAATCCAGAGCCGGTTGAGCGCCTGCGTGGCGAGGTCCGGCGACGCTTGTCCCGACAGCCGCGCCATGGCCTCCTGATACGGGCCGACATGGCGCAGCCTGGCCGGCAGCGCAGGATAGACGCGCCGAAGCCAGGCACGCGCGCGCTCGGATTGGTTGCGGTCCGCATCGCTCATGCCAAATGCCTCCCGCAGCCGCGGCGGCAGCATCGACGCCGTGACGGCGCGATACCATTGCGGCGGGCGCAGCCAGATCCCGGCCCCCGAGAAGATTTGCCCTGCGATCTCGCGGGCAGCGGGACTAACCGTCAGGACGTCGGACTCCCGCATCATCTCGGCATAGGCGATGAAAGCGCCCCAATCGGCAGGCAGCGCAGCGCGTGGGATGCCGAATAGCGCCGCGAACAGATGACTTTCGGCATAGTAGCTTGCCCGCTCCTCCTCCGTCAGCGGTGGAAGAACGAAGTCGTGCGCTATCAGCGCGGTCTCGATCAGGGTGGCATAGACCCAGCGCAGCGCTGCAAGATCGTTGGCCTGATACGGAGAGCCGGCGCGGAAAGGACCTATGGCGACCGGCAGGCGACCGTGGATGGCGGCATGGCGGCGATGCAGGGCTCGGGCCGCGCACAGGGCCTGATCGAGCGTGCCGAACACCATCGTGAAGACCACGGCGAAGGTGCGATGAAAGCGACCGATCGGGTCGCCGAGGGTCCGCGAATGGTCAGCGATGGCCGCCGCGACCCACGGGTGAGCCAGTTGGAGCAAGAGGGCTCGGCCGGCGCCAAGAAATGTGAGCGCCTCGCGATCGATCCGCCAAGTCAGCGAATCCGGACCGAACACGCCTTCCATCTCTCCCGGCGCGCGCGCTCGGACCACCTCGAGTTGACGCTCGAGGTCTTCGCAGCCGACTGCGGCGCTGATCACTCCTGACACTCCTTTCAGCGCGTCTCGAGAGCCTTTCTCTGGCCGCCCGCCTTACTGCCCGAAGCGTCGCGTCCTCTGCTGGAACGAGCGGATCGCGCGCAGGAACGCGACTTTGCGGAACTCCGGCCAATAGACGTCCGTGAAGTAGAATTCGCTATGGACGCATTGCCATTACAGAAAGCCCGATAAACCGCACCGTGCGCCCATCTCGTAGGCTCGACCTGGATCGGGGAGCCCTTGCTTACGCGCATAGCGCCGGTTGCCGTCGAGAATGAGGCCGACATGTTCTGGCATAGGTCCGGCGCGGAGCTGTCGACGAAGCCGATTCTCATAGCGTCGATAGAGGAGGTGCGACATGCGAGGTGCGTAATCAATTCCTTTCACAACCGGGCATCTCCGGTTCGGTGTCTCGGAAAAGGGCGGAACAAATCCGTGAACAACGGGCGGCCGGCAGCGGGACCGTTAAATTTACAAAGGCTGGCCAGCGTCAACGCCATCCGAGGGCGGGGGCGATATGGGTCAGGATCGCATCGATGACATGCGCATTGTAGTCGACGCCAAGTTGGTTCGGGACCGTCAAGAGTAGGGTGTCAGCCTCCGCGATGGCTTCGTCTGCCTTCAGTTGCTCGATGAGAATGTCCGGCTCGGCGGCATAGCTGCGACCGAAGATCGCGCGCGTCTTGTCGTCGATAAACCCGATCTGGTCCCCCTCCTCACCCCCGCGACCGAAGTAGGCGCGATCACGATCGTCGATCAGTGCGAAGATGCTGCGGCTCACAGACACGCGAGGCTCGCGCGCGTGCCCCGCCTCTTTCCAGGCGGCGCGGAAGACCCGTATCTGGGCAGCCTGCTGCACGTGGAACGGCTCTCCGGTCTCATCGTTCTTGAGTGTCGAGCTCTGCAGGTTCACCCCGAGCTTGGCCGCCCAGATGGCGGTGGCGTTGGAGCCGGCGCCCCACCAGATCCGATCGCGCAGGCCCTCTGAATGGGGCTCGACGCGCAGTAGGCCCGGTGGGTTCGAGAACATCGGCCGCGGGTTGGGTTGGGCGAAGCCATCGCCGCGCAGCAGGTCGAGGAAGACCTCCGCATGCCGTCGGCCCATGTCGGCGTCGCTTTCGCCCTCGGCTGGACGATAGCCAAAATAGCGCCACCCATCGATCACCTGCTCGGGCGAGCCTCGGCTGATGCCAAGCTGCAGACGCCCTCCAGCAATAAGGTCCGCCGCCCCCGCATCCTCAACCATGTAGAACGGGTTCTCGTAGCGCATGTCGATGACCGCTGTCCCGATTTCGATACGCCTGGTCTTGGCGCCAACGGCCGCGAGCAGAGGGAAAGGCGAAGCGAGCTGGCGGGCGAAATGGTGAACGCGGAAATAGGCCCCGTCTGCGCCCAGCGCCTCGGCCGCGACAGCGAGATCGATCGATTGCAGGAGCGTGTCGGCTGCCGAGCGCGTCTGCGACTGCGGCGAGGGCGTCCAGTGCCCGAACGACAGAAAACCGATCTTCTTCATACGGACCAAGCCTAACGATATTGGGATTCATCCGGCAAGAGGCCGTTGCGGAGGATCGAAGCAGCCATCCTCGAGCGACCTGTTCGAAGCCGCGCCGTCCGCCGCGCATTGCTCTTCGGAAGCCGAACGACACCTCAATGCACCGCTGCGTACATAATCTTCGCTTCTGTCGCCTCAGAAATATCCATTTCCTCAACGATGCGACCCTGGCGAGCAACAAGGATACGATCAGAGAGCGCCAAAACTTCCGGTAGGTAGGAAGAGATGACGACGACCGCGATTCCATCGTCGGCAAGTTCGTTGATGAACCGGTGTATCTCGACGATCGCGCCGACGTCGACGCCTCGCGTCGGCTCGTCAAAAATCACCAGCTTCGGTCTCTGTATGAGCGATTTTGCGATGACGACCTTTTGCTGGTTTCCACCCGAGAGCTCGATGACCCGGGCGCCCGGGTCAATGGCGCGGACTCCAAGGCGCTTTGTCCATTCGGTCGCCATCTGGCGCGCCCGCGTCATGGTGACCAACGCCAACGGATTCTCGCCCGTTGTCAACTCGCCAACCTGAATGTTCTGTGCGATTGACATGGTCTCGAAGAAACCTTCGACCTTGCGGTCCTCCGTCACATACACGATCCCGTCGACGACCGCCGGCCGGGGTGTTCTGTAACGAACTTGCCGCCCCTTTAAGCGCACCTCGCCGCCGTGGAAGAAGTCGCGCTTGAGCACGCCCGCGATGATCTTCATCGTCTCCGTACGTCCTGCGCCGACCAGACCGAACATGCCTGTGATCTGTCCCGAGAAGACCGAGAACGAGGTGTTCCGGACGATATTGCCCATGGAAAGATTGCGCGCGCTGAGGATTTCCTCGCCGTACGGCCGCGTCTTGCGCTCCTGCGCCGACCCATACAGCTCGTTCGACAGGTTCCGGCCGACCATCGCGTGAACAAGCCGCGAGCGATCGAAATTGCGGGTCGAATCCGTCACCACGACCTCGCCGTCACGCAGCACCGTGATCCGGTCCGAGAGCGCGAGCGCCTCTTCAAGCGCGTGACTGATAAAAATGACCGACATGCCATCCCGCTGCAGACGGCGGACGAGATTGAAGAAGTGAAACTTCTCTTCTGGGGTCAGACTGGCGGTCGGCTCGTCGAAAATCAGTACGCGGGCATGATGGTGGACTGCGCGGGCGATCTCCACCATTTGCTTCTTGCCCGCGCCAAGGGTCGAGACGAGCGCCATCGGGTCGACGTAGAAATTCAGCGAAAGCAGGAAGCGCTGCGCCTGGATGTAGAGACCCCTAAGCCGATTAAAAAGCTGTTCCTCGCCGAGATAGATGTTCTGCGCCACGGTCATGGACGGGACGAGATTGGTCTCTTGAAAAACCATCGCGATCCCTCGCGCCAGCGCTTCCGCGGGAGATTTGAGGTGAAGCGGCTTTCCGTCGAAGATCAACTCGCCGGAGGTCAGTTCATAGACGCCGGCCAGCACTTTCATCAGCGTGGACTTGCCCGCGCCGTTCTCTCCGACGACCGCATGGATCTCGCCGGCGCTGAGCGTGAAGTCGATGTTCTTGATCGCGGGAATGCCGCGGAACGCCTTGGTCGCCTGACGGAACTCGAGGATCGCGCTCATGGATCGCGTGCTCTCGCGTTCGCAAGATCGACGGCGACGATGCGGCCGGAGCCCTTGGCGGCGACGTAAAGCGTGTCGTTGAACTCACAGCACGACGTGACGCCATGGATTGCGCCGTCAGCCCTGCTATGGAGGCTGCGAAGCGGCTGCATTGTGGGGCCGCATCTCGCGACGAGCCCGTAGGACCAGCTCGGCGACCACGGCTTCAGCATGTTGAGCTTCTTGCGCGCACCCCCTTGGATCGGCTCAAGAAAGCTTGCGCCGCTCGAGAGAGCCGGCGCGATCCAGAAGTTTGGGTCCACGGTGTCGATCATTCTCCGGCGATAATCGTCTTCGCGCAGGACGAATTCCACGAGCTGATTGCGAGGCGCGAAGAGGGCGAGCCAGAACCCGCCGTCCTGCGCGGGCGCGATGCGTCCCGGATAGGCTGGAAGGTCGGAAAGGACGGGTCGTGGCGCGCTCGTCGCCTCTTTCTCGAACCCCAGGATGCGGTGTCGCCAGGCCTCCGACACGTGCAATCGACCGTCGGCCGCGTGGGCGAGACCGGTCGGAAAAGCGAGGTTCTTGCCAAGCTGCACCGCGGTCGCCTCGGACGTGGACAGATCGATGAGCCAAAGGCTTCCGGTTGAGCCACGTTCCATGAGGTCGCGTTTCCAATCGGCGGCCGTCCGGCCTTCGGCGCCGTTGGCCACAACGAGCCTGTCTGCATCGACGAAAAGGCCGGCGGTCGGGGAGCAAAGGCGCTGTCCCCGTGCCTCAGCAATCATTTTGCCCGCGTGCGGTCCTTCCAGGATCAGGACGCCGCGCCCGTCCAGGCCAATGGCGAGGCTATCGGAAGGACCGGCGGCGACAAAGGTCACAGCTTGTTCGAAGCCGCGTGCGTCGCTCGCAGCGAGAGCCCCGTCTTGCGGCGTGAGCCGTAGGACCTGAGACCCGCTCGAACAGAAAAGCCCGCCGCGGTGCTGCGTAAGGTTGTCAACGTCCACCAGCGACAAAGCCACGGCAGCAGCGTCAAGCAGAGCGTTTGGCCGAAGCGGGCCGTCCATCATCGGCGCCGATCCGGTTTCGTCGTCAAAGCCGCGAAAGGCCGCATAGGCGCGCTTGAAGGCGGCGATCATCGCGCCTCGCCCCAGTAGTCGTCCTGCCCGGTCCAGTTGGGGTCCGCCCCGGGGATCTTGTATCGGCCGATCCGGTTGTTGGAGACGCCGCCGAGGTAGAGATAGCCCTTATGCTCGCGCATCGACGTGATCATCGGATGGTTGACGCCGCCGAGATCCCAGAGGCTGTTTACAATCCGGCCCTGGTCGTCGAACTTGATGACGCAGCCCGTATTGATGTTCGGATAAAGCCACAGCTCCGGCGCGACCCGCTTGGCCATGCGTCGGCGAAAGTCGGGCATGGTGAGCGCAAGGTCGAGCGCAGGGGTCCGCATGCCCAGAAGCGCCGCCCAGTAGCAGCCATCCGAAGCGCGGTTGATGTTGTCGGGGTAGCCGGGCAGGTTGTCGATCAGCGTCTCGACCCGACCCGTTTTCGGACCGTCGAAATAGTAGCGCTTGATCGAGCAGGTCCAACTTTCCGCGAAGAAGAACGATTGCCTGTCTTGCGACATGCAGACGCCGTTCGCGAACACGATCTTGTGAATGATTGTTCGGGTGACGCTTGTCCGAGGATCGTAGCAAACGATGCGGCCGTTGCCTCGGCTCTCGAGAGCGTCGGTCGCCCAATCCTCCTGTTCGTAGCGGACGGTCGCCTCGCTGAAATAGACGCGCCCGTCCGGCGCGACATCGACGTCGTCGGCAAGTCGGAGACGGGAATCGTCGACGACCGAGAGCCAGCTCCTGTTCGTCTCGTCCGTCAGCTTCGTCACCGTCTTGTCGGGCGAGACCGCATAGAGCCCCATGCCTCCGATGCAGACCAGCAGATCGCCCTTGCGGTCAAAGGCCATGCCTAGCGGGTGACCGCCGATATGAGCAAAGACCTCATGACGCGAGTGATCGGGGCCGAAGAAGCGGACGATGTCGCCGTGGCGGGTGCCGCAATAGAGATTGTCGTCGCGATCCAGAATGACGTCCTCGGGCCCTTCGATCTGGCCTAGTCCGATCACCTCGACGGACCTCAGCTTATCGTTCAGCGCGTAAGGCGAACTCGGATCGAGGGCGGACGGAGGAGGAGGAAGCGAGAGATAGGCGGGCGACACATAGACCTTCGACAACCACCTGTCGCGATTGCGCAGGAAGCGCATGTCAACGAAGACGGCCGCGATCAGGACGCAACCCAGGACTGTCGAGTTGATCGGCCCTGACACGCCAAAACTTGTAAGGCTGTCGGTCACGATGAGGACCAGCAAGGCGCCCATGACCGCCTTGGCGACAGAGCCTCGGCCTCCGCCAAGCGAATTGCCGCCGAGGACGGCCGCCGTGAGAGCAGACACCTCCAAGCCCACGCCCGTATCGGCGCCCGTGCTGCCTATCCGCGCAGCGAACAGGAAGCCTGCGAGCGCACTCAAGACTGACGACCAGATATAGGCCGCACAGACCGTGCGACGCACCTTGATGCCGGCATTATACGCCGATCGCCTCGCGCCGCCGACCGCGGTCAGCCGCCATCCGGGCCGCGTCCGCGAGAGGACAATATGCCAGGCGATGGCGATCACGGCCGTTACGACAAGCGTGAAGGGGACGCCAAGGACGGTTCCCTCGCCAATGAAGGTCCAGAGATCGGAATCGGAAAGGCTCGAAATGATAGCGGTCGATGTCCGCAAGAAGACGATGTCGTAGATCGATCGGAATATGATGAGAGTGACGAGCGTCGTCAGGAACGCCCGAAGCCGCAAATAGCCGATCAGATAGCCGTTGATCGAACCGCAAACGACGCCGAGCGCCATAACGGCGAGGAAACTGAGGCCGACTGGCCAGCCTTCGACGTTCACGCAGATAAGCGAAAGAAGGACGGCAAGCGTGTAGACTGAAGCGACGGACAGATCGATCCCGCCCGAGATCATGACAATCGTCAGCCCGAGTACGATCAGGCCGAACTCCGCGAACTGCCTCCCGAGATCGCTGAGGCCGTTGATCGTCAAGAAGCCCGGGAGCAAAATCCCGAAAACGACAATTGCGACGAGAAGAACGAGGAAAGGGATCGCGTTGTCGATCCAGCGCTTGGTCAATATTTCCCCGATCAGGTGATCGGGGAAATATCGATAGCGCAGTTGACCCAGCACATTCCCGGCGCGTTGCGTCAAGGGATCGACCCAGTCTGGCGTCCGGGATGGAACAATCCTTTACTTGAGATCATCGAGCGTCCAGCACTGGCGAGGGGAGATCGTGTCCTTCGTCTGCAGCGTGAGCGGCGTGAAATAGGTTGTCTGGATCGCCCCTGCTTTCGCGGGAGAGAGCAGAAGCTCGACGATCGCTTGATTGAGCGCATCGCCTTGCAGCGGCACGTCGTAGCTGACGATCTCGCTGAGCAAGCCTTTGCTGATGTTGTCGCAGCCGGTCTTGCTTCCGCCGCCCGAGGTCACGATGAACACTTGTCCGGACTTGCCGGCGGCTTGGACAGCCGCGCCCGCGCCCACGTCCTGGTTGTCCCAATTGCCGACGATGCCGCACAGGTCAGGGTGTTGCTGCAGCACCGTTTCGGTGATCGCCCGAGCCTTCGCGGGATCATAGGTGGCGGCCTGATCGGCCACGACCTGGATCTCTGGATGGTCGGCGAAGACATGGTAATAGGCGTAGAGTTCATAGAGGTTGGATGCGGCCGTCGGCTGGCCCTCGAGGATGGCGACCTTCCCGGACTTGCCAGATCCCTTGCCGCAATGGTCGACGAGCGCCTGCGCCTCGATCAGTCCAACCTTCACCCAGTCCGCGCCGATGTAAGTGTCCGTCGGATTGACCGTCTCGAGGTTGACCTGCAGCACCTTGATGCCCGCCTGGACTGCGCGCTGCTCGAGCTTCGCGTAGGACTGGAGATCCGGATTGTGGACGATAAGGAGATCCGGCTTCTGCGCGATCGCGTCGGTTATGGCGCGCGTGCCGGCGTCCGTGCTCCAGTTCGGATCGCGAATCTCAAACGTGTAGCCAAGATCCTTGGCCTGCCGGCGCATGATCGCCGCCCAACCTTCCGTAAGGTCAAAGCCCATCGCCAGGGGAACGAAGAGAACCTTCTTGCCCTTGAGCTTCTCGTAATAGGGGTCCCGTTTCGCGTGGTTGTCGAGACCCTTGTCTTCCGCCAGCGCGCCACCGGCGAACACGAGTCCAAGCGCGATCGTAAGCACCATTTTCAGTTTCATTGGATCCTCCCTTTCTAACGACTTCGGTATTTGGACTAAATGTCGCCCTGTTCCTGCTGGGCGGTCTGCTCGTCGCGAGGGTTTACGAAACTGTCGATGACGATGGCGACCAGCAGGATCACGCTCTTGATCAGGTTCTGCTCGACATAGGGGACGTTGAGTATGGTCATCCCGTCCAGAAGCACGCCGATGAGGAGCGTGCCGACGAGAACGTTGCGGACGCCGCCCCGGCCGCCGCTTAAGCCAATTCCGCCGAGCACGACGACGAGCAGAACGTCGTAGATCATTGTCGAATTGTAGACGCGCGTGCTCAGGCCGGCTGATGTGGCGGCCATGACAAGACCGGCCGCGTAGGCGACCAGCGCGGTGATCACGTACTGGGAAACGATGAGCGGTCGAAGCGGAACGCCGGCGTTGCGCGCCGCGGCGGGATTGTCCCCGCTCGCGTAGATATACCGTCCGAAGCGCGTCCACCGCAGGAGCGCCCAAAGGACCAGAGCCAATAGCGCGAAGAGGACGATGGGCAAGGGAAGTCCTAATAACTTCGCGTCGCTAAGAAACTGGAAGAACGCAGAGTCGTTGGGCGTGTTCTGGACGTCGACCTCGAACAGCCACGCCCGGCCGACGCCATAGATGACAAGACCCATTGCGAGGGTCGTGAAGATGGCCGGAACGACCGCGTAGGCGATGAGAACGCCGCTGACCAATCCCGCGAGGACCGAGAAGCCCGCGCCAATGAGCAAGGCCCAGCCGAGCGGTACATGTTGGTGGGTCGCGAGTGAGAGCACCCAGGAGACGGCCACGACCATGGTCGCGACCATCGCCAGATCGATGCCGCGGCCGATCACGACCAGCCCCATGCCTAGCCCTAAGATGCCCAGGATCGAGACACTGCGAACGAGCGCGATAAGATTGCCGGGCGTGAGAAAATTGTGCAGCGTGAGCGAGAAAACTACGAACAGGACCGCCGCGAGGGCGAAGACGACGCTTTCCTGCGTGATGCTCAGCTTGCGGAAATCTAGAGACGGCATGAGCTACTCACCGCGCCGCCCTTTTAGGCCACTGAATGGCGCGTTCCTTCCCGGATTCGGCAACCGATCTTGGGGTTGAAGATCAACCCCAACGCGACCAAAGCAAAGACGGAGAGATGAAATAACAGTTATGATTTCCTGCGGGATGCGGATCGGCGTACGAGCCTGGAAAAGTCGCGCGCGGCTCGATCAGATTTGCTTTGGGAGGTCGTTCCGATGTCGGCGCTAGGCGGACGCAACGCTCTGGTGACGGGCGGCGGAAGCGGGATAGGCAGGGCGATCGCGACCGCGCTCGTGGAGCGCGGCGTGCATGTCACGCTCGCGGACATCGACGGCGGGGCCGTGACCGAACTTGCCGGGACGCTCGGCCCGCTCGCGCATCCCCTCAAGCTCGATGTGACGGATCACCCGACCGTCGATGGGCTTCTCGAATTCGATCCCGCCCGACTTCCGGCCGATCGACATTCTCATCAACAACGCGGGCCACGATGTTGGCGGGCGCACCAACTTTGCCCGCGGCCCCGCCGACGATTGGACGAGTATCCTCGATGTCAATCTCACGGGCATGGTTCGGGTGACACGGGCGGTCGTGCCAGAAATGATCGAGCGGAACGCAGGCGATATCGTCAACATGAGTTCGATCAGCGCGCTGAGACTCGTGCCTGAAACGACGGCCTACACCACCAGTAAAGCAGGCGTCAGGGCGTTCAGCGACGGACTGCGGGCCGATCTCGCGGAGACAGCCATTCGCGTCACGGAAGTGCTTCCGGGCCTGACGCGAACCAATATTATTCTCAAGCGCCATCGCGGCGACCGGGCGCTCGAACAGGCGTATTTCGACCAGGCTCGAATCGCGCTCGATCCGGAAGACATCGCTCGCATGGTGCTGTTCGCGCTCGAACAACCTGCGCACATGCAAATCGCACAGCTCTTCGTCCTACCGGTCAATCGGTGGTGAGCCGCGGTCTTACGAGCCCCGCGTGTCGGGGACTTTCGGCCTCCTACGGGCCAGCCCCGGTTCGAAGTCTCCAAAATTCCGTTTCACCAATGCTGGTCGGGGCGAGAGCGCGACAGTGCAGTTCGCATTGGAGGCAAGAAGCCTCGCTTCCTAAACGACCATCGATGGCCAGCGGCGGGATGTTCGGCGCCTCGCTTTCCACGTGCTCGATGACTTGGTCGGGATCGAATCGAGAAAAGTCCATAGGGGGTCGTCACTGGCCCGGTCGACGCCTGCATCCTTGGCGGGACGAGCGGAGTGGCGAACGAACTGAACCGTGTCGGCGAGCGCCGCCTCGGCGATGGCCTGTTCGACCGCGGCGTGCATGATCCGTGCGAACGGGCCCATGGAGGTCGGGCGCTCGAACAGCGCGGCGAACGGCAAAATGGCGAACGGATGCCCCTCCACATTGTCAAGCAACGTCGTGCCCGAGCCGGTGGTCCGCCGACCGAAGCCGCTCCAATCGTCGACGATCGTGATTCCTTTTGTTTCCCGCGATCGGCGCCGCGACCGCGCCGCTGACCGGGCCCGCGCGATAAGCGCCGCCGTGCAAGGCCAGAGTCTCAAATCGCAGTTTGTCCTTCGTCATGTTCATTCTTTCCTGGGTTTGCGCCTGCGTGGCGCCAAATCGCTTCGGAGGTCGCCGGACGGCGTGCCGCCTTTTTCGATTTGATCTATTACGCCCTCGTCCAACGGACTTGCGTCGCTCGAGGCTATTCGCGAGTTACAACGATCACCCTGGGGTTCCCGCATGAACGAACGTTTCAACGGAAAGGTCGCAATCGTCACCGGGGCCGCCTCGGGCATCGGTCGCGCGGTCGCCGAACGCTTCTTCAGGGAAGGAGCGTCGGTGTTCGCCGTCGACCGCAATCCGGAGACGCTGGCGCAACTGCCGCCAGCCGCGGAGCGCTGGCAGCCGCATTTATGCGACGTTGCGGTAAAAGGCGCGTCGGCTCCTCTCATCGAAGCTTGCGCGGCCAGGTTCGGTGGTCTGGACGTGCTGGCCAACATCGCGGGCGTTGGCAATTCGAAGTCGGCCCACGACACCTCAGATGAGGATTTCGAGTACTGGATCAACGCCAATCTCTCGGCCACGTTCCGGCTATGCCGGGACGCCCTGCCGGAATTGCGCAAGCGGCGTGGCGCCATCCTCAACATGGCTTCCGGCTTGGCGATCGTCGGCATGGCCAAGCAGGCCGCGTACACGGCCGCCAAAGCCGGTATCGCCGGGCTCACCCGGCAAATGGCCGCTGAATACGGTCCCCAAGGGATCCGAGTGAACGCGGTCGCGCCCGGGCTGATCGAGACAGCCGCGACGGCCGATCGGCTCGCCAACGATGCCGACTATCGCAACAGCAATATCGGCTCCATGCCGCTCATGCGGGCGGGCCAGCCCGCGGAGGTGGCTGGCGCGGCGGCATTTCTCTGCAGCGAGGATGCGAGCTTCGTGACCGGCCACATCCTGCTGGTCGACGGCGGCCTGACGGCGACCAGGGTGCGGCTCGCCTGAGGCGGCATTTGTTGCGCGCTCGTAAAATTCGTCGCGTCCAGCAGCGCCTGAGTTTTCACGTATGTGATTTCCGCGCCAGCGCATGCCGTCCTGGCTTAAATCCAATCCATCGGACGCGAAATCTCAGGGCGCAAGCTCGCATAGCGCGGTATGCTGGCAGCAGAGATGGATTGTCTCGCACCCGCTATCTCTCCGTTCGCGGCGAGGCGCTCGCGGGGAGCACGAGGGAGGTTCGGCCTTGAAGGTGAAAGTCTCGCGCGACAAACTCAAGTCCGCGCTACGCGACGATCCGGAGTTCCGGGTGTTTGCGCGCTATTGGAGCGGCAGCCTTCGCTTCGACATCGGCGACGACGTCTATCTGATCAAGATCAAAGACGGCGAGGTCAGCGCGGTTGATGCGCAGGCCCCGGCGACCTCGGGCTCGGGAGACGTCGTCATCACCGCCCCCGCCGACGACTGGGCGCAGTTCTTTAAGCCGCTGCCCGACCCCTGGTATCACGAGTTCTATCCGGCGAGCGCCCATCATGGCTTTCGCCTCGGCGGCGACCCCGACTATCTCTGGCCCTATTATTACGCGATCCGTCGTTCGGGAGAGATTCTGCGGTCGCTTGCGACTGTCGAGAAGGAGTGAGCGCCGTGGCGACCAAGTTCAGTCCAATTACCGGCCGCTATGTCCATCTCACTGTGCAAGGCGTCGAATATCGCGTCTATTTCGAGGAAGCCGGCAAGGGAACGCCCGTTCTGATGCAGCACACGGCGGGCAGCGACGGGCGTCAATGGCGCCACATCCTCGAAGACGAGAAACTGACGTCTGAGTTCCGTTTCATCGCCCACGATCTGCCCTATCACGGCAAGTCGCTGCCGCCGCTCGGCAAGCCCTGGTGGCGGGAGCGCTATTCGCTGTCGCAGAGCTTCGCCATCGAGTTCATCGAGGCGATGACGCAGGCGCTCGGGATTGAGAAGGCGATCTATGTCGGCTGCTCGATGGGCGGCCATCTCGCGCCCGACCTCGCGCTCGCCAGGCCTGGACTGTTTCGCGCCGTGATCGCGGTCGAAGGCGGCCTGGCGACGCACGATCCGGAGCCCTTCCTCGAGTATCTGTCGCATCCGCGCACCTCGAATGAGACGAAGGCCGGACTCATGCTGGGCCAGATGTCTCCACACAGCCCCGAACAGTTCCGTCGCGAAACGGCCTGGGTCTACAGCCAGGGCGGCCCGCAGGTGTTCCGCGGCGACCTCGACTACTACCTCGGCGAACACGACCTCACCCACACCGCCTCGAAGATCGACACATCGAAGACCCAGGTGCACGTGATCAGCGGCGACTACGACTGGTCCGCGACCCCCGAGCGCTCGCGTGCGCTTGCCGACGCCATCAAGGGCGCGACCTACACGCAAATGGAGGGCATGGGCCACTTCCCCATGTCGGAGCATCCCGAGGCGTTCAAGAAATATCTGACCAAGCTGCTGGCCGCGATCATGGCGAAATGACTTCTCGACCGCGTTCGATCCGCGAAGAGACCGTCGCACGCCAGTCCGGAGGATCGACGGCCGGCAAGCCGCGCTATTCCGCCTCCATCGCCATCCTTCCGCGGCGCGCGCGCTCGCCGGCGGCGTTGAGCGTAAGGGCGACGAAGAGGATCACGCCATACATGATCTGGATGTAGAAGATCGAGACTTGGGCGAGGGTGAAGAGTGTCTGGATCAGGAACAGCAGCGCGCCGGCGGCGGCTGACCCCAACATGCCGCCGCGTCCGCCGCTGAGCGCCACGCCGCCGAGCGCCACCGCGGCGATCGAGCTCAGGGTGTAGGGCACGCCAACGCGCGGATCGCCCGAACCGAGGGCCGCGGTGAAGACGAGGCCCGCGGTCGCAGCAAGGATGCCGCCGATCACATAGGCGATGATGCGCACCGCGGCGACATTGACGCCCGACGCATAGGCTGCTCGCGCGTCGCCGCCGACCGCGAGCAGATTGCGCCTGAACGCGGTTCGTTCGAACGCGAGCCACGCAATCCCCAAGGCGACAATCAGGACGAGGACTCCCGGCACGCCCCCTCTGCTGTTGGCGAGCGCAATCAGCCAATCGGGCGCCTGCCCCCCCGCCATTGGCAGCATCTCGAGCGTGATGCCCTGGTAGGCGAGATAGGTTCCAAGCGTGGCGATGATTGGCTGCACGCGGACGACCGCAACCATGATTCCGTTCAACAGCCCTGAAGCGACGCCAACAAGCAGCGAAGCGCCGACGATGGAGAACGGGTCGGTCCATCCGTGAGGGACGAGAACAGAGACGATGAATGCGTTCACGAGGCCGGCGAGCGGTCCAACCGACAAATCGACCCCGCTGTCGCCCGACATGACGACGGCGGTCTGAGCCATCGCCGTGATGATGAACGGCGCCGCGCCGATCAGCATTCCGTTCCAGTTGCCGGCGTCGGTGAAGGCCGGACTCGCGGCAGCATTCAGAAGGGTGAAAACTACCAGCGCAACGAGGATCGGCCACGCGTATCTGCGCGTCATGATCCATCTCATCGGGGGACCTCGTCCGTATCCACCGAGCCTTTCCGGTGCGCGAACATGGCGTCGATGAGGGTCCGTTCATCGAGCGAATCCTGCTCGATGACGGCGCTGATCGCGTGGTCGTGGAACACTGCGACGCGATCGCAGAGCTGGCAAAACTCGATCAGCTCCGTCGACAGCAGAAGGATCGCGACGCCGCTCGCGGCGAGATTGACCAGCACCTCGTAAAGCTCCGCCTTGGCCCCCAGGTCGACGCCGCGCATAGGATCGTTCAGGACCAAGACGCGCGGTTTGGTCGCGATGAGTCGCCCGAGCAGCGCCTTCTGTTGATTTCCCCCGCTTAGCGAGGCGATCGGCGCCTTGAGGTCCGCCATTTTTACCTTCATATCGCGACAGACCTGGTCAGCGACCTGGTTACGGTCACCCCATCGCAGCACGCCCCACCGGGCGAGATTATTCAGTGACGACACGGTCACGTTGTCGAGGATCGAGAGCGGCGCGAGAATGCCTTCGGTTTTGCGATCGCGCGGCAGAAAAGCGATCTTCGATCGCGCCGCATCGCGCTCCGACCTGATCTGCGCATCCCGCGCGTGCACGGCGCCTGTGCCCGGGCGGCGCAAGCCGGCGACGCACTCGAGAAACGCCACCTGCCCGTGCCCCTCGAGGCCGCCGACGCCGACAATTTCGCCCGCATAGAGCTCGAAGTCGAAGACGGGCCGCCCCTTGCGGATCGACAAGCCGCGTATCGTGACAAGGGGTTCAACCCGCGCGTCGGGGTTTTGGTAAGCGCGCGCGCCCTTTTCCGTGCGAGAGCGTTCGCGGCTCGACATCAATTCGAGCAGCGTCTCGCTTGAGAAAAAGCCACGCTCGAGCGTCGCGACGCTTCGCCCGGATCGAAGGACCGTAGCGCGATCGGCAAGGCTGCCAATCTCATCCATCCGGTGGGAGACGAAAAGAATAGACCGCCCTTCGCCGCGAAAATTCCTCAGCGCGTCGAAAAGTCTGTCGCGATCTTCGATATCGATCGCAGAGGTCAACTCATCGAGAATGAGCAGGCGCCATGGTCGCAAAAGAGAACGCGCGACGCCGACAAGCTGGCGACTGGCGAGCGACAAAGCGCCCGCGAGTTTCTCGATGTCGAGGCCGCCCATGCCCACGATTGCGAGCAATTCCCGCACGAGTTCGGCTTCCCGCGCCGGATTGGCCTTGCGCCGAACGACCCCGTCCAGACCAAGCATCACGTTATCGCGCACCGACATTTCCGGAAGGATCAAGGTCTCCTGGAAGACGGTCGCGATTCCCGCCGCCTGCGCTGCGCGCGGAGAAGCAACTCGGAACGGCTCGCCGTTCCATTCAAGCGTTCCCGATTCCGCGCTGACGATCCCGCTCAGGATCTTGATGAGCGTGCTCTTGCCCGAACCATTCTCGCCGACAACCGCATGAATCTCGCCCGGCGCGACAGAAACCGAACACGAGTCCAGCGCGATCGTCTCGCCAAAGGTGCGGCGAATGTCCTTGGCCTCCAGCAACGGACGGCCGAGCGCCCGATGCGGTCGCGTCTCGCCAGGCCGATCCTTTGCTGCCTGAAGGCTCATACGCGCATGCTAACGTGCGGTTCGCGGCCGTAAAGCGCAACCAGCGCGACAATCAAAAAGCCGAGGAAGATCTGCTGAGCCGCCTGGTCGAGCCCGAGGCCGACCAGCAGCGTGCTGAGTTCGGTCACGACAAGGCTCCCGGCAATCGTGCGGCCGTAACCGCCGCGCCCGCCCGTGAGCGGCGTGCCGCCAACGACCACGGCGGCGACGGTCGTGAACAGATAGGCGGCCCCGACGGTCGGATCGGCCGCGCCGCTGAAATCCGGCGAGGAGAATCCCCGCCACTCCCGCAAGAAATGCGCTGAGCCCGTAGACGCTCATCCAGACGAAGAGCATCGGAACGCGAGCGAGTTCGGCCGCGCGCGGATTGGCGCCGGCCGCGAAGATCCACCGTCCTAGAACCGTTCTCTGCTCGAGGAACAAAATCGCCGCCGAGACGACGACCCACAGGACGACGGCGCCCGGCAGCGGAATCGGCCCGGTCTTGCCGATCACCGAGACCATGGTGACAAGCCAGTCGGGAACGGACCCGGCCACCTCGCCGTGCGTGCCCGCCCAGATCGCGCCGAATATGATGGAGCCCGACGCCAGCGTGACGACGAGCGGATTGAGCTGCAGGTAGCGGGAGGCAAAGCCGTTGGCGAGG
Organism: uncultured Alphaproteobacteria bacterium; assembly: GCA_963833955.1. Classification (GTDB taxonomy): domain Bacteria; phylum Pseudomonadota; class Alphaproteobacteria; order Rhizobiales; family Beijerinckiaceae; genus Roseiarcus. The sequence continues at coordinate 57,117 of CAWHZY010000004.1, forward strand.
CCGATCAAGGTCGCAAGCGCAAGAATGAAAACAATCGCGGTGAAGGCGGACCAGCCCGCGCCGTAGAGCAGCGAGAAAAGAACGTTGCAAAGACCGATGATCGCGGGAATCGAAAGATCGAAACCGCCAATGACAATGGTCAGCGTCTGACCGACCGCGGCGATGCCGAGCAGGCTCGAAAGCAGGAGCAGCGACAAGAGGCTGTTCAGATTGGCGTAGCCGGGAATGAGTACGTTGATGACGAAGAAGAGGGCGACGGCCAAACCGAGAGGCACGGCAAACCCTGCCGCTCGATGGAATCTCTGAAGCGCTGCAACCATCCACTTCCGGCCTAATGCGGCGGCGCCGCCACCGCTTCAAGAAGGCCGGGCAACATCGGCCCGGCTCTTCCGAGAAAAGGACGGGCGCGCCCAACAAAGGCGCGCCCGTGAACGCTTGAACCTAGTTCGTCGGGACGATCTTCACCTGCGCCCGCTTCTGGCCGCCAGTGAAGAACTGATCGAAATATTCGTCGGGCACGAGGTGCAGATCTTTGCCATTGGCGAAGCAGGTGCTTTGCACGGTCATCGACGGCTCATAATAGTCGTTGAAATTGTCGGCCGTGATGATCGGCAGCGGCATGAAGATCGTGCTCACCTTCGGCTTCTGCCCGGCCATCATGTGCAGCGCCGGAATGAAGGCGGCGTAGGCCATCGGCCCGCCGTCCTGCACGAAGGTGTACGCCGTCAGGTTCTTCTCCTTCCAATACGCCAAGAAACTGCAGAGGTTCGTCACCTCAGTGATGATCGGAATGGGGCGGCCGGATTGTTCGAAGGCCTGGCCGACGCCGACGCCCATGTTGCCGGTCGAAAACACCGCTGCGACCGGTTCGGGATGGGTGGCCAGGAACTTCAGCACCTCGGACTTGGCGACCGAGCCGGTCCACATCCCGAAGAGGCTGCCGACGACCTTGATGCCGGGATCGGCAGCAACCGTTTGTCGAAGGCCGGTTTCCTGCGCGACCGTATTGGCGGTGCCAGGCTGGCCGTTCATCACGATCACGTTGCCTTTGCCTTCGAGCTTCTTGGCGATCCACTCGCCCCCGAACTGGCCGCGGTAGTATGGATTGGTCGCCACATTGAGCCCTTCAGGGCAGGTGACCGGCGAATCGATGGCCACGAACAGGACGCCCTTGTTGTAGGCGTCCTTGATGCCGGAGCAGAGGCCGGTCGCGGAGCCTGGATAGCTCATGATGATGTCGCACCCTTGCGCGACCTGCGCCTTCAGCTGCGACAGCTCGAGATTGATGTCGCCGTTCGAGTTCGTGACAATGAGATCAGGCTTCGCGAGCCCTTGATCGGCGAGCTGCTTGGTGAGGGCCTTGAGTTCCGCGACGAGATTGGCGCGCCATGAATTGCCGAGGTAGGAATCGTTGTGGCAAATCTGCCAGGGCGGCGGATGCGGCTTCCAGTCCGCGAACGGGTCCGCCACAACGTTCCCCGCATACCAATAGCCGCCGTAATATTTCTGCGCGTCGGCAGGGACCGCCGAGAGCGTTTTCTTCTGTTCCTCGGGACTTGGGTCGGCGGCTCTGCCGGCTACAACGCCGCCAAGGCTGAACAAGGTCACCGCCGCAGCGAACGTGCAGACACGCCGGGCAAGCGTCGCTCTATCCTTGCAGACTATCATGTTGATCCTCCCTCCTCTCGCGACCCAAGACGCCGCGAAGTCTCCCCGACGTGCTCGGGTGCATCGTTGGCGCCCATGCCGCGAGCAAAACGCCGGGTTTCGGCGAAACGATCACGTCAAGACGCAATCAAAAACCTAGCTGACCGCGGACTTCACGAGCAAGCCGTGGCTCGGAAAGGCCCCATCGCGGACGACGATGAACGGATCGAAAAAAGCCGTGCGCCGCGCGATTTTCGCGGATCGCCGCGGACCCTGGAGGACCGCCTCGAGAGCCGATGGCCTGAGCAAGCGCGACGTTCAGCGCGCGTCGGCTGCTCGATAGTTTGCGATAAACTCCTCCCAGCCCGTCTTTATGTGGATTTGCATTGCGGCGACCGCGCCCTCTGGATCGTTGCGCTCCAAAGCCGAAAGCACGGCCGCGTGCTCCTGGAAGACCCGCGATTGCCGTCCAGGCATTTTCGTCAGCATTTCCAGCGGATATTTGGCCCACAGCATGCGCACGAAATCCATGGTCTGCGGTTGCCCGGCAATTCCATACAGACGAAAGTGGAAGCGGAAGTTTTTTTCCTGCAGGGACGGCCGCGACTGGGATTTCAAGGCGGCGAAAAAATCGTGATTGAGCACCTTGAGCGCGTCGAGGTCGGCGAGCGTCATCCTTCGCGCCGCCTCGAGCGTAAGGCGGGCCTCCAGGACTTGGCGCAGTTCGTACAGCTCCTCGGCGCCCTCCACGACGAACGGAGACACAATCGCCCCGCGATGCGCCCGCACCGCGACATAACCCTGAGCTTCCAAGAGTCGGAGCGCCTCTCGGACCGGCGTAATCGACACGCCAAGCAATCGCGCGATTTCCGCCTGCTTGAGCTTCTGCCCGCGGGCGATCACGCCGACGATGATCTTTTCACGGAGAATTTCGGCGATCTGGTGCTCGACCGTCTCCTTCGATTTCAGATTCCAATCAAGCCCAATCTCGTCGATGTAACTGCGGCCTCGTGGCAAGCGTTCCAGAGACTGAAGGTCGGTCATTACGCTCACTTCCGCGGTCGGCGCCTCACCCAATCCTAGCACATTCCAACGGGCGAACCCGCGCTAGACCCAGCAAAGCGCACTCATTATCGCGGTTTTCCCTACTCCCGTGCACCCTGGACCGCGGAGCCGCAGGGCGCCTTGGCAATATTTTGCCCGACCCAGTCCAGTCGTCTCAGCAAATCCGGGCGTTCGGCCGGAAGTCGCTCAGCCTGGACCCCGATTCCAATCGCCGCCGGAATCCCGAATGGGGCGCGCAAGGGGATCGCCAGAACGCGTTCGCACCGAGATCCATAGTCGTCGCATTCCGCATAGCCATCTTTCCGCTGCGCCCGAAGCGCTTCCATAAACGCCTCGACGCCGATGACCCTCGCCCCTTGTTCCGCATTGGCGCGCTGCACGATGCCGCAAACGTCGCGATCGGTTTCCGTCGCCAGCAGGGCTCGCCCGAGCGCGTCATGGCATACCGGCCACATCATTCCAGGACTGAGGCGAAGCCTTTCGGCTGCGTTCTCCGGCCATGAAACGTGGACATAGCGAACATGAGTTCCGCTGCGCACGCCGAGCCGAACATTCGCGCTCGCATCCCGGCTCAGAGCGTCCAGCGCGCCGAGCAGGCTGCCACCGGGGAATATCGCATCGTGAATCCAGTTGCCCAGAAAAACCGAGCGAATGCCCGGCGCGTATTTCCGGGTCCTAGGATCGCGCGTCACAAATCCGATGCTGCTCAACGCATGAAGCAACACCGATGAGCTTGACTGCGGGATCCCAAGCGCCGTGGCGATTTCCGTGACCGACAGAGGATGCCGATGCACGCCGAAGAGCTCAATGACCTCAAGTGCGCGGCTCGCTGATTTAACATTATAGTCGTATGCCGCTCCCGACCGCTTGAGCGAACGAAGCGCCGGGGCCGAGTCGCGAGCGCGCGGTCGCTTGATGACGATCTCGCTCTGGTCGTTCAGCATCAGTCGAGGACGAATTTCGGGATGGCGAGCTCTTCCGTCACGCGCTCAAAGGTCACGCGCAGACGGGCGCCAATTCTCGTTTTCGCGTCATCGCCGACAAGATTGCTGATGATGAGCGGACCCTCATCCAGCTTGACGAGGCAGGTCCGATAGGGAAGCTCCTCCTTGAAGCCGTCCCAGTAGGCGCGGTGGAAGTCCGCCCACGATTCCAGCGTTCCACGGCCGGAGGCCGGCTTCCAGGATTGGTGTTCGCTCAAGCATTTTGGACAGACCGGCGACGGCGGCACGTGGGCGTCCCCGCACGCGTCGCATGTTTGAAGGGCGAAGATCGATCGGGCGGCGTAGTCCCAAAACGGCTTGTTGAGCGGAGTTATGACAGGCAGCGGTTTCCGATAGACATCTTGCGGCTGCGGCGCTTCTTCTCTGTCCATGATCGCCTCAGCCAAGCGTGTAGACGATGACGCGCGTGCAGGGGGTCGCCTGCGCGTAAGTGACAATTTCGCAATCCGGGACCTGCCGCGCGCCACATTCGCCCCGCAGCTGGCGGACCGCCTCGACGTTCAGCGCCCAGCCCTGCATGTAGGAATTGGAGAGGTGGCCGCCGTCGGTGTTGGTGGGGAGCCGCCCACCGACCTTGAGCGCCCCGCCTTCGACGAAAGCTCCGGCTTCGCCGCGCTCGCAGAAGCCAAGACCCTCGAGGCCGAACAGAACCGTCGGGCTGAAATTGTCGTAGCACATGAGAGCGTCGACATCCTTGCGGCCCACATCGGCCATGGCGAACGCGTCGTTCGCGGATGCCGAGACTTGGCCGTGCCAGGCATCGAACTCGAAGTTCTCGATCGAGGCTGTGCGATAGGCTTCCCGTCCGCCGAAACCACTGACGAGCACGGGCGGCTTGGCCAGGTCCGCGGCGCGTTCCTTCGTCGTCAGTATGAGACAAACCGCGCCATCATTGATGAGACAATAATCGAGCAGACGCAGCGGCGCGACAATGAACCGCGAAGCCTCGTGGTCGTCAATCGTCATCGGCGCCTTCATGACCGCGTCGGGATGAAGCTGCGCGTGATGGCGAAAGGCCACGGACACTTCCGCGAGCTGCCTCGTGGTTGTTCCGTACAGCTCCATGTGACGCCGGAACATCAGCGCATGCGCCGCGCCGGGGGACGTAAATCCCCACGGGTCCCAATATCCGGGCGATTCGTCGCCGCCGTAGAAGACCCGCCGCGATCGGCCAATATTGGCGTAAAGCAGCGCGACAGCGTTCGCCTGGCCCGTAGCCAGGGCGATCGTCGCTTCGATGAGGCCGATCCCGGACATTCGGCCATGCCCGGGCAAGGTTATCGTCCAGCGAGGGTCGAGGCCCAAGACTTCCCCGACCCGGCTGTAACTGGGAATCCGGCAGGTGAGCAGCCCATCGATCTTGCTTTTGTCGAGCTTGCAATCGTCGAGCGCATTGCGGAAGGCTTCCGCCGCGAGCCCATATTCATCCGTCTCTGGGAAACTCCCGTACGCGGTTGTTCCGACCCCAACGACAGCCACGCGGTCGCGCAGATTGTTGAATTCGGGCATCGTTCCTCCGTGCAGAGATGATGCATTTTATATCAAATGCGTCAAGCCGTCCGGCTCATCATAAACCGCGCGTGCCAACGTAGATCGAGTAGAGAGAGGTAGCCGCGGTTATGAACAGCCGGTTTCGCTTCGGACCGCCGAAGGCGACATTGGTGACAGTTTCGGGCACGAGTATCTTACCGATCAGTTCGCCGTCCGGCGCGATGCAGTGGACGCCGTCGGCGGTGCTGGTCCAGATGTTTCCATCCACATCAACCCGAAAGCCATCCGGCACGCCGGGGTCGATAATTGCAAACGTCCGCCGGGACGTGAGCTTCCCCTCGGCGGAAACGTCGAATGCCACGATCTCATGCGCGCCTTGCGGATCGTGCGTCGCGCCGGAATCGGCAACGTACAAGATCTTTTCATCGGGCGAGAAGGCAAGGCCGTTCGGTTTGCCGAGCTCGTCGGTCGCGATCGTGAGACCCCCGCTCCTGGGGTCGATGCGAAAAACGCATCGCCGTCCGATCTCGCTCGGCGCCTTGTTTCCGGTGTAGTCGCTGAGGATCCCGTAATCGGGATCGGTGAACCAGACGGCGTCGTCCGAGCTGACGACGATGTCGTTCGGCGAATTGAGGCGCTTGCCCTCATAGCGTTCGGCGAGAACCGTGATCCTTCCGTCGTATTCCGTGCGTGTGACCCGGCGGTTGCCGCTCTCGCAGGTCAGAAGGCGTCCCTGGCGATCGCGCGCATTGCCGTTCGCGTTGCCGGAAGGTTGCCGGAACACGGTCGGCTCCTGGCCGTCGACGTAACGCAGAATCTTTTCTCCCGGCACGTCGCTGAACAGAAGCACGCCCAGGTCCGCGAAATAGACCGGCCCTTCCGCCCACATGACGCCCGAGCAGAGACGCTGGAGCGGCGCATTCGCCACAAGGTAGGGCCGAAACCGTTTGAAATTCAGGACCACGAACTCTTTCTGCACCGGCGTCTCCTCTCATCAGATTCCGAATGTCCGCGCCGAATATCCGCGCAAAGCCGACAGAACCCGGGTTGCAGATTTGCGCGTTCAGGGATTATGATCGCATATAATGCATTTTCTTAACCCCTCGAAGCCTTCTCGATCAAGGCCGCGAACTCTGCCTGGACCACAGCGCGCATCACCATGACCGAAGAATCCGTCCGAACAACCGAGCGTCAAGCCGCGGATGGCCTCGCTTCATCCGACGCGCCGGGGATGCTTTCCGGCCTGACCGTGATTGAATACGCGGACGAAACCGCGGAATATTGCGGTTTGCTGCTTGCCGGGCTTGGGGCGGAGGTCATCAAGATCGAGCCGCCCGAGGGAGCGCCTACGCGGCTCATTGCCCCGTTCCGAGATGAAAAGGTCGACAAGGAGCAATCGCTCTATTTTTGGGCCTACAACCGCGGCAAGCGTTCCGTCGTCCTCGACCTTGGTTCGGATGACGGGAAAGCGGCGATGCTGCAACTGCTGGCGGGCGCCGACATTCTCCTGGATTCGAGCAGCGGCGGCCTCAACAAGCAGCTGGGCCTATCTCGCAATTCGCTGGCTGAGCGCTGTCCCTCTCTTGTCGTCGCACGAATGACGCCCTTTGGCGATGACGGGCCATGGAGCAGCTTTAAAGGATCGGACCTCGTGCATCTCGCGCTTGGCGGCGTGATGATGAACTGCGGCTACGATCCAAACCCGGCCAACGAATACGATCTCCCGCCGATCGCCCCGCAAATCTGGCACGCCTATCACATAGCGGGCGAGCAGCTTCTGATCGGCATCCTCGCCGCGCTCATCGAACGCCGCTCTTCAGGGCTTGGCCAGGACGTCTCTTGCGCCATCCACGAGGCCGTCGCCAAGAACACCGAACTCGACCTCATGTCGTGGGTTATGCGGCGGGCGCCGCTCTATCGCCTGACCTGCCGGCATGCGTCAGAGACGGTGACCCGCGTCCCGAGCATCAGCCATACCAAGGATGGCCGCTGGTTCATGACCTGGGGCGTCGGCTCGCGAGACCGCGCCAATCTCGCGCCGTTCCTCGATCGTTATGGGATGGCGGCGGATCTTCGCGCTCCCGAAGGCTCAAGCGACGCGGGCGCGCGCAATATCCCAGGCACGGCCGCGGCGGACGAACAATCGTCGCATACGCTCGAAGTGATCCAGCGTTTCGTCCGCTCCTACACTTATGACAAAGCGCCGTGGAGCGAGGCCCAGGCCGCGGGTCTCCTTTGGGCGCCGGTCCGAAAGCCGCACGAAAGCGTCAACGACGAGCACTGGCTGAAACGCGGCGCGATCAGCGAGATCTTTCATCCCGAGGCGGGCCGGTCGTTTCCCTATCCGACCAGCAAGTGGTTGAGCTCCGAGACCCGATGGCAGCCCGGCCGCCGCGCGCCGCTCATCGGCGAAGATACGCACGAAGTGCTGAAGCGGACGAATAAGGCGAGCGGCGCGGAGCCTGCCGTCTCCAAGCCGGTCGGAGCGCCGCCGGCGATGTCGGCCCGCGGCCGTCCCTTTGCCCTGCAGAACGTGCGCATCCTCGATTTTTCCTGGTTTCTGGCCTCCGCCGGCGGCACGCGCTTCGCGGCGGCGCTAGGCGCTGAAAGCATCAAGGTCGAGTGGAAGGAAAACCCGGACACCCGCCTCGCGGCAATGGCGCCTGTCGGCGGCCGGGAGGCGCGCAAATCGGCGACGGCCCCGCTTCCTGGCGTCGCCGATTCGGATATGGGCGGCCAGTACAACAACAAGAATTCCGGCAAGCGCGGCATTTCGCTCAACATCCGGCACCCGAAGGGCCTGGAGATCGCGAGGCGTCTCGTCGCCGTTTCCGACATTGTCGCGGAGGGCTTCTCGCCCGGCGTGCTTGACCGTCTCGGGCTCGGCTACGAGGTCCAGCGTAAAATACGCCCCGACATCATCTTTGTTCAGCAGTCGGGCATGGGCGGCTATGGCTCCTACGGGCGCTTGCGGACGGTCGGGCCGATCGCCGGCTCATTCGCCGGAACGAACCACATGTCGGGCCTGCCGGAGCCCGCGATGCCGGCTGGCTGGGGCTATTCCTACCTCGATTGGATGGGCGCCTATGGCTTCGCGCAGGCCTTGCTCGGCGCGCTCTACTATCGCTCGGTGACGGGCAAAGGTCAGCGCATCGACGCCTCCCAATGTGAAGCGGGCATCTTTCTTTGCGGGCAGCCCATTCTCGAATGGTCGGTGAATGGGCGCGTCTGGGAGAGAACCGGCAATCGCTCGCCCCATGGCCGCGCCGCGCCGCATGGCGCTTACCGTTGCAAGGGCGTTGACCGTTGGATCGCGATCTCCTGTTTTGACGACGAGCAGTGGAATGCGCTGGTCCGTGTCGCCGGCGCCGACGCTTCTTGGGCTGCGGACGCTTGGGCCGCGGACGCCCGCTTCGCCAGCCTCGAGGCGAGGGTTGGCAACCAGGACGATCTCGACATCCTCGTCGGGAAGTGGACCGGGAACCTCGACCCATACGAATGCATGGAGCGGCTCCAGGCAGCGGGCGTTCCGGCTGGCGTTTGCCAGACAGCCGAAGATCGCTGCGACCGCGACCCCCAATTGCAGGCCCTCGATTGGCTCACCGAAGTGGACGGAACCAAGATCGGCCGGTGGCCGGTCGCCGAAGCGCCTTTCAAACTCAGCCGCACGCCCGCGCATGTTGGCGGCCTCATCAATCGCGGCGCGGCATGCTATGCGGAAGACAACGAATACGTGCTGGGCGAACTGCTCGGCCATTCGACCTCCGACATTCGCGGGCTCGAGGCGGACGGGGTCATCTGAATTCTTGGTTATCGCATCGGAGCGACACGCAATGGATAACGGTCTTATGGCAGACACGATGAAGCATGAGGCCGCTCCTGCGCGGGACCGGTTGTGGGCCCGTTATAGGGACGAGGAATTCGCCAATCGCCTCGCCTCCGTTCCTTGGAACGACGCGCTGGATACGATCATGTCGCATCGCTCGGTTCGCTCCTATCGAGACGAGCCGCTGCCCCCTCGAACCCTCGAGCTCCTCATCGCCGCCGCACAGTCGGCGGCGACGACGTCCAACCTTCAGGCATGGAGCGTCATTGCGGTGGAGGACCCGGCCCGCAAGGCGCGGCTGGCGTCGTTCGCCGCCAATCAGCGGCACATTGTCGATGCGCCGCTTCTCCTCGTTTTCGTCGCCGACCTCGCGCGCCTGCGCTCGATCAGCGATGAGCGCGGACATCCAGGGATCGCGCTCAACTACATCGAAGCGTTCATCTTCGCGATCGCCGACGCTTCTTTCGCGGCCCAGAACACGATCGTCGCGGCGGAATCGCTCGGCCTCGGCGGCTGCTATATCGGCGCGATGCGCAACGACCCGGTCGGGGTCGCCGACGAACTTGCCCTGCCCGATGAGGCTCTCGTCATCTTCGGCATGACGATCGGGATTCCTGATCCGGGCATTGGGACCGATGTGAAGCCGCGTCTTCCCCAGAATGTGATCCTGCATCGGGAGCGCTACACGCCGCCCGACCCCGCGCTGCTTGCCGCTTACGATCAGCGGATTCGTGACTTCCAGGCCGAGCAGAAAATGAGGGTCACGGACTGGACCGAACAATCGGCGTTGCGCGTGCGGGACGAGGCGGCGCTGACGGGACGAGAGGTGTTGAGGGACTTTCTGCGCGATCGCGGATTCTCGCTGCGCTGACGGCCGGCGAGGCTGCCGGGAGCGAGCGATCGAAAGGTCGAGGCGCAGCGCCGATGGGGCGTGAATTGAAAGTGTCCGAGGGAGGAAGAGGATGGGCGCCCATTTGAAGCCGATCGCGCAACCGAGCGGCGTCTCGCACATCGCCATCGGCGACATTGTCGTGAGCGTGGTCAATGACGGCGTCCATCAAGCATCGTTCGACGATCTCGTCACTTCAGATCGCGCCGCCTGCGAGAGCGCTCATCTCGGCGAGTTCCGCCTTGCCCCGCCGTGGCTCACGATCAACTGCTTCGTGATCCGCAGCGGCGACAGGCTCCTGCTCGTAGACGCGGGATTCGCAGGGAAGACTGAGCACGTCGGGCGCCTCCTGGGGAACCTGAAGGCGATCGGCATTGCGCCTGCCGACGTCGACACGATCGTGATGACCCACATGCATCCGGATCACGAGGCGGGGCTCATCGACTTATCGGGAAAGGCTGTATTCCCCAAGGCGGAGCTCGTCCTGCACGAGAACGAGCTCGCCTTTTGGAGAGACGACGGGGCGATGGCGCGCGCGACCACGGAAGGCCAGGGCGATTTCCGCCTCGCTCGCGCGGCGCTCGCGGCTTACGGCGATCGTGTCCGAACGGTCGAGACGGACGAAGTCGCCTCCGGCGTCCGCGCCTTCCCCACACCCGGCCACACTCCGGGCCACACGGCATGGCTCGTTCAGTCCGGCGGCGACGCGGTTCTCATCTGGGGCGACATCATCCACTTTCCAGGAATGCAGTTCCCCTATCCCGATACGAGCGTCGCTTACGACATCGATCCGGCCGCTGCGGCGGAAGCGCGAAAGAAGGTGCTCAAATTCGTTGCCGGCGAGAAACTGCGCGTCGCCGGCGTCCACCTCGACTTCCCGGCGTTCGGGCATGTCGTCTCGAACGGCGCGGCCTATCGCTACGTGCCGGAAGTCTGGCGGCCGACCACCTGATCGTTCCTTCGCCCTGGACGCCGCCATGAGCCATCGGCGCGTTTAGACGGCGCCGTCGCCGTCATCGCGCGCGAAGCGACCGCGATCCAGGGGAACGCAGCGGTCGCCCGAAGTCATCTGGATTGCTTCGTCGCTCCGCTCCTCGCAATGACGATTCCGCCTGAATGCGCCATACTCTAGGCTCATTGCGGATAGGCCAACCCGAAGCCACAAGCCTTTGACACCATCGGCTATCTCAACCCTCAGCATCCAGCACTCGGCGAACTTTGGCGGCGAGCTCTTCGAATGAAAATGGCTTGCTGATCATATTGATTCCGAGATCCAGGCGGCCCTGATGGATGATCGCGTTGCGGGTGTAACCGGTCATGTAGAGCACGCGAAGGCCCGGTCGATGGCCGACGGCCTCATCGGCGAGCTGCCTGCCGTTCATGCCGCCAGGCATCACCACGTCAGTGAGCAAAAGATCGATCTGATGACTTCCGTTTAGCGTCTCGAGCGCGGCCGCGCCGGTCCCCGCGCTCATCACGTGATAGCCGAGCTCTTCCAGAACCCCGCTCGCGTATTTTCTCAATTCATCGTCGTCTTCGACAACGAGAATCGTTTCTGCGCCAGTCCATCGAGAAGGCGTGCTCGCTTCCCCGACTATTGGATTTTTCGTATCGCTCACGCTGCGAGGCAGATAGATCTTGACCGTCGTGCCTTCGCCGATTTCGCTGTAGATCCTGACGTGCCCGGCCGATTGTCGCGCAAATCCGTACACTTGGCTCAACCCTAAACCGGTGCCTTTGCCGACCTCCTTGGTCGTAAAGAACGGATCAAACGCCCGCTCCCGCGTCGTCATGTCCATGCCGGCGCCAGTGTCCGTGATTGCGATCATCACGAACTCGCCAGGCTCTATGTCTTCGTTCAGTGAGGATGTGTAGGCTTTGTCCAACGAGGCGTTTGCGGTCTCGATGATCAGCTTACCTCCATTGGGCATCGCGTCGCGGGCATTGAAGCCGATGTTGAGCAGCGCATTTTCGAGCTGATTCGCATCGGCGTACATGCGCCACAAATCGTTCCCCAGCACGGTTTCGAGAGCGATGGTTTCGCCGATGGCTCGGCGTAAAAGGTCGCAAACGTCCACGACCACCGCGTTGGCGTCCAGCGCCTGCGGCTTCAGCGGCTGCTGTCGCGAAAAGGCGAGGAGCCGAGTTGTCAAGGAGGCGGCGCGCTGCGCGCCCTGCATCGCCATGTCTCTTCCTCGTTCCATTCGGGTTAGAGCGACGGGATCAGGCAGGTTCGTTATCTGGCGGCCGATAATTTCGAGGCCGCCAATCACCAGCGTCAGCAGATTATTGAAATCATGCGCGACGCCGCCGGTGAGCTGTCCGACGGCCTCCATCTTCTGAGATTGATGCAGTTGTTGCTCGAAGACGGCGGCGTTCCGTCACATCGTGAGCGCTAACGACCACCCGGCGGTGCGCGCCGGGCTCGTGAGGCGCCGGCGATAACGATGGCCTCGATGACGGCGTCGCCCTGTGTTCGTTCATATCGGCGCGGCGCTTCCCTCCTGTAGACACGCGGCAAGCTGGGCCCCGATTTCCGACGCGCGCTCGGCGCCAAGGACTTCCTCGATCGTGCGGCCAACCACAGCCTCTCGGGTCTTTCCATACAGGCGCAGAGTGGCCGGATTGACCTCGGCATAACGGAAATGTCCGTCGCTCTCCTCCACGATGATCGCGTAACATTCCGAGGAGTGATTGAAGAACGTCTGGATGAGCGCCTCCGAAGCCGCCAGCTGCCGGGTGCGATCTTCGATTCGCCGTTCCAAGGTCTCGTTGAGTTCGGTCAGCGCCCGTTCGGCCTCCTTGGATGCAGTGATGTCGTGCGCGACGCCGATGAAGCCGATGTGCTCGCCGGCCGGGCCCCATCGGGGCTGCGATTCCGATCGGAGCCAACGCCATTGGCCATCGTGACGTCGATAGCGAGCCTCGAGCGCAAAAGGCTTGCGGGATCCTTCCCCGGCCCGCTGTTCGCGCAGGATTCGATCGAGGTCGTCCGGATGAAGAGCTTTACGCCAATCGAAATTCAGAGCGTCCTCAAACGGAACGCCCAAGAACTCATGATACGCGCGATTGACGAACTGCCGAAGGCCGTCGAGCCGGCTCACCCACATCGGCACGGGCGCGCTGTCCGCGATCGACCGAAACCGCTCCTCGCTCTCGGACAAAACCCTTTCGGCGAGTTTGCGGGCCGTTATATCCATCACGACGGTGTAGAGGCCCAAGGTGCGTCCCGCTTGATCCCGATGCGGGACATGCACGATCTCGGTTTGAACTGTTCCCTCCGATCGAGGGAAATCGGCCTCGTACGATAAGCTTTCGCCGGCGAGCGCGCGCTCGATGAAGGGCTGGCGAGCTTCATACATCGCAGGCCCCATCACCTCCCTCGCATGACGGCCAACGATCTCGCTCAACGGACGTTCGAACCAGGACTCATAGGGCTTGTTGATGAAGCGAAATATCTGATCCTTATCGAGATAGGAGATCAGGAACGGGATCGCGTCCGTAACAGCCCGCAACCGGCCCTCGCTTTCCTGCACGGTTGCTTCCGCATTTTTCTGGTCGGTGATGTCCAGGTGCGCGCCGACAAGCTTCAAAGCCCGGCCTTGACTGTCGCGCTCGATCTCCGCGACCGCGCGAATCCATCGTGTTTGACCGTCACTCGGTCGAACTATGCGATATTCAGCCTTGTATTCTTTCGCGGAGCCTGCGACCGCCGCCAGGAAATACGTCTCAACTCGCTCTCTGTCTTCGGGGTGAACGCGCGCGACCCAATGCTCGTGCGTGTCGTCGACGGCGCTTGGCGGAAGGCCATGAAGGTGGAGATATTCCGGTGAGCGTTGACTGCGGAAGCCGTTCGACAAATCGACGTCCAACCCGCCGACGCCTCCTATGCGCTGAACTCGAGCGAGCTCCAATTCCCTGTCACGGAGCGCCTGAGTGTCTCTTTCGCGATCGGTGATGTCGCGAAACGCCACGCCAATGTCAGGGCCAAAGGGAAAAGCCCGCACCTCGTGACGGCGACCAGGCCGCAACGCCGAATCGATCTCGAATTCTTCTCTCGTGCGGCCTCTCGATGACAACGCGACAACTTCGCTCGAACTCCGTCCCCCTGATCCGAGGCAGGACGTTCGATAGAAGGTCGCCAACGATCTCAGCGCTCGGCGCGCCGAGGATCGCCTCGGCGGCGCTATTGGAAGCGGTCAAGCGCCAGCTGCAATCGAAAGCGAAGAAGGCCTCGCCCATGCCCTCGAGCAGCGCCGCAACGAGGGATTCCTGGTCGGAGCCGCTCGCTCCCGAAATCTTCCGAGTATCGGACGTGGGCGCCATCCTCCAGGAGACCGTCCCTAGCGTTTCTACAACGCCTACTACGCACAACAATTGCAGAGTGTCGATGGCGACTTTTTGCAAGCCGATCCCACCAATTCGACCCCCCGCGGCTTCCGCCGCCCGAGGTCGAGCTCGCCGGCTGGATCGCCGTTCTCGGCAAGGCGCCAGCGCGCCCGGCCGCAGCGACTGGGGCTCCGCCTGACGCCATTGATTTTCCACTAAAGTCAAGGCATTGACGGCGGCGATCGGTCAGGGCGGGCCGAAGCCTCGTCGGGGCTCGCTCCATTGCATTCGGTTACCGCCGCCCCATGTCTCTTGCTGGCTGCGTCGAGTGAAAGGAAGTCGTCATGGTTCGCTCGATTCGGCTCCTGGCCGCCGCTGCGCTCGCGGCCGGCCTCGCAGCGTCGACCCCGGCGGCGCACGCCCAAACCGGGCCGCAGGACGAGGGGGCCGTGCAGACGACGGGACCGCTAGGGGCGACGCCGCACGAAGGCAAAACCGCGCCAGACGGCGCTCAGAAGCGCGCGCGAAGCCTTCGGCTCCGGCCGGCCGGCAGATCACCGTGCACGCCCGTCCGTCCTACCTGACCCTCGGCACGCAGGCCCCCGTCGGCACGGTCGGCAACGGCTATGTCTACGGCACGTTCAACCAGCCGACGCCGATCGAGGGCACGTTTCGGGCATGCGCGGCCGGGAGAGGCTTACCGATCAGTTCGGCAACGCCTCGCCGGGGTTCACGCTATTCAGGTTCTAAGCGCGGCAGGCTCGGACCGATCAGGCCGGCGGGAACAGCGCCTCGACGCGCAACCTCGAATCCCGGCGGATCGAGCCGCGCGGCGCCCTCCGTCAGCACGCGTGTCTCGATCGCGTCGCCAGAGCCACGCTTGTGGTGAATGACGACGCGCCGATCGGGATCGAGGATGAGATAATGCTGCACGCTCGGAAGCGAGAAATAGCCGCTGAGCTTGCGGCCGTGGTCGATGGCGGCCGTGCTCGGGGACAGGACTTCGACCACGATGATGGGGTTCGTCTATGGCGATGCGTCTCGTCAGAACGACGCGGACCGCAGACGACTGATGCGTCCGGCTCGTAGGTTGTCCGCGCGTCGAACGCGAATCGCCAGCCCATCCGTGAAGACTTCGCCCAGCAGGCCGGCCGCCGCGACCGCGGCGTCCAGAGCCTTTGCCGCGCTGAACTTCGTGCGAATGTGGGCCGCCCGCTCCGGCGACATCATGACGGGCTCCGCGGACGAGAGCATCACCGGAACGCCGTCGTGCAGCTCCCACCGCCCTTCCTTGCCCTCGGCCCAGGGCAAGAACTCTTCGACTGTCATCAGCTTGAGCGCGGTCGACATGAAGGCTTCTCAAGAGCCCGCGGAGAGACAGGACGAGAGCCAGCATAGGCTCCCGACCCGCGCTCGTCCAAGCCTTCAGTTCATCGTCGGGATCGAGAACTGCGCGCCGTCCTTGATGCCGGACGGCCAGCGGGCGGTCACGGTCTTGGTGCGCGTGTAGAAGCGGATCGAATCCGGCCCGTGCTGGTTCAAGTCGCCGAAGCCCGAGCGCTTCCAGCCGCCGAACGTATAGTAGGCGACGGGCACCGGAATCGGCACGTTGACGCCGATCATGCCGACCTTGACCTTGGTCGCGAAGTCGCGCGCGGCGTCGCCGTCGCGGGTGAAGATGGCGACGCCGTTGCCGTATTCGTGGTCGTTGCACAAGCCAAGCGCCTCGCCGTAGTCATGCGCGCGCACGACCGACAGGACGGGACCGAAGATCTCCTCCTTGTAGATCCGCATGTCCTTGGTCACGTTGTCGAACAGACATCCGCCCATGTAGAAGCCGTTCTCGTAGCCCTGCATCTTGAAGTCGCGGCCATCGACGACGAGCTTCGCGCCTTCCTTCACGCCGATATCGACATAGCCGCGCACTTTCTCGAGCGCCGCCTTGGTGACGAGCGGTCCGTAGTCGGCGCCGGAATCGGTCGAGGGTCCGATCTTGAGCGCTTCGACGCGCGGAATGAGGCGGCGCATGAGATCGTCGGCGGTCTTCTGCCCGACGGGAACCGCGACCGAGACCGCCATGCAGCGTTCGCCCGCCGAGCCGTAGCCGGCGCCGATCAAAGCGTCGACCGTCTGGTCCATGTCCGCGTCCGGCATCACCACCATATGATTCTTGGCGCCGCCGAAGCATTGCACGCGCTTGCCCGTCGCTGTGCCGCGCGAATAGATGTATTCGGCGATCGGGGTCGAGCCGACGAAGCCGATCGCCTGGATGTCGGGATCGTCGAGGATGGCGTCGACCGCCTCCTTGTCGCCGTTGACGACGTTGAGGATGCCCGGAGGACCGCCGGCCTCGACGAACAATTCGCCGAGCCGCATCGGCACGCCAGGGTCGCGCTCCGAGGGCTTGAGGATGAAAGCGTTGCCGCAGGCGATCGCCGGCGCGAGCTTCCACAAGGGGATCATCGCGGGGAAATTGAACGGCGTGATGCCGGCGACGACGCCGAGCGGCTGGCGCATCGAATAGAGATCGATGCCGGGGCCGGCGCCATCGGTATATTCGCCCTTCATGAGATGCGGCACGCCGAGCGCGAATTCGACCACCTCGACCCCGCGCTGAATGTCGCCCTTGGCGTCGGCGATCGTCTTGCCGTGCTCGCGCGCCAGAATGTCGGCGAGCTCTTCGTTGTTCTTGGCGATGAGATCGAGGAATTTCATGAGCACGCGGGCGCGGCGCTGCGGATTGACCGCCGCCCAAGCCGGCTGCGCCTCTTTCGCGTTCTCGACCGCGGCGCGCATCTCAGCTTTGGAAGCGAGCGCGACATGGGCCCGCACCGTCCCGTCCATGGGCTGGAAGACGTCCGCGGTCCGGCCCGACTTGCCGGCGACCTCTTTGCCGCCGATGAAATGCCCGTACTCGATCATGTTCCGCTCCCTGATGGCTCCGTTGTTACCACTTTATGCGCCACGATTTTGCGCACAGCAATTTGAGAGATCGCGCATCGGCTGTGCGGAAATAGGCTGACGCCTGGTCGCGAATTGAGCTATGCGGTTGACGCCAGCGCCGGACGATGCGTCGCCCATCCTTGCAAGATGCAATCAATATTCCTACTTTGATGGCAATGCAATCAAGTTGGAGGCTTTGCTATCATGCCGGCCGTCACCATCCGCAACCTCTCGCCTGAAACCCATCGTGCCTTGAAACTGCGGGCGGCGAAACATGGTCGCAGCGCGGAAGCGGAGATGCGCGTCATTCTGGAGGCCGCCGTACGGCCCGCGGATCGCGTCAGGCTCGGCGGCGCGCTCGCCGAGATGAGCCGCAAGATCGGCCTGACCAACGCTGACGTGGAAGCCCTCGAGCAGACCCGCGACCGAAAGGCCGCCGAGCCCTTGGGCTTCGAATGATTCTGCTCGACACCAACGTCGTCTCGGAAGCGATGAAGCCCGAACCGGCGTCGTCGGTGCGACAATGGCTCGACGCGCAGGCTGCGGAAACGCTCTATCTCTCGACAGTCACGATCGCCGAGCTTCTGTTCGGGGTGGGCGCCCTTCAAGAGGGCAAGCGCAAAGCCAGACTGACCGCTGCGGTCGAAGGCGTGATCGGGCTCTTTGCCGATCGGATCCTTCCGTTCGACGCTGGAGCTGCGCGCCGCTATGCGGATCTGGCTGTGAAAGCCCGCTCGGCCGGAAGGGGCTTTCCCACGCCCGACGGCTATATCGCCGCGACCGCGGCGTCGCGCAGTTTCGCCGTCGCTTCCCGCGACGCGAGCGTTTTCGCTGCGGTGGGTCTGACGGTGATCGACCCTTGGGTGGCGGGCGCTTGAGCCATGGCCCCGGTGAGCCCCCAAAGCGACCGACGCTCCTTTCGTCTCCGCGGAGGCCGCCATGGACTGGGATAACGTCCGCGTCTTCCTCGCTGTCGCCCGTGGCGGGCAGTTCGTCGCCGCCGCCAAAAGGCTCAAGCTCGACCATGCGACGGTCAGCCGTCGCATCGCGGCGCTGGAGGCCACGGTCGGCGCCAAGCTGTTCGACCGGCGCACTACCGGGCGCTAAGCTCACCGGCGCCGGGCGAGCGGTTCATCAGCGCCGCCGAGCAGATGGAGAGCGCGTTCCTGCATGCGCAGGGCGAAATCTCCGGCGTCGATCTCGAACTCTCGGGCGATGTGCGCATCGGCGCGCCGGACGGGTTCTCGACCTATTATCTCGCAGGCGCGCTGCGCGACTTCGCCGAGCGCCATCCGGCGGTCCGCCTGCAACTGATGCCGCTGCCGCAACTGACCCCGCTCGCGCGGCGCGAGGTCGACGTGGTGATCGGCCTCGACAAGCCGGAGGCCGGCCGCTTCGTCGCCCGCAGGCTCACCGATTATTCGCTCGGCATTTACGCGAGCGCTTCCTACCTCAAGCACAATGGCGCGCCGACTGACGTCGAGGCGCTGAAGAGCCACCGCCTCATCGGCTATGTCGAGGAGCACGCGTTCTCCTCCGCGCTCGACTATGTGCGCGAACTCTACGGCGGCGCGCCGACCAGCTTCGAAAGCGCGAACGCGGTCACGCAGCTCGAGGCCGTGCGCGCCGGCGTCGGGCCTGGGCGTCGTGCACGACTTCATCGCCCGCCGGTTCAAGGACCTGAAACGCGTCCTGCCCGAGCGCCGCGCCACCCGCGCCTATTGGCTCGTCACGCATGAGGACACGCGCGGCCTCGGGCGCATCCGCGCAGTGGCCGAGCATCTGGCGAAAGCGGTCACGCGGGATCGGGGGATGTTCCTCTGAGGCGCTCAATTGACAGCGCCGCCAAGGATCGTATGGTGAACATGCGCGTCGCGGGCGGAAGCCGGTGCAAGTCCGGCACGGTCGCGCCACTGTGATCGGCCGGCATTCGGCCGAGAGTCAGACCCTTCCTGCGACGAGGCACGTCTCAAACGGGGACGCGATATCCCCCAGGAGTTCGACATGACGGCTTCAACGACATTTTCCCCCGCCGCCGCGCGTCCCGCCGCAATCCCAATTCGCGAACTGCTTCCCTGGATCATTTTCGCCGGCCTCCTTTGCCTGCTCGGCGTCTATTTCGTCGGCGCCGAACAGGGCGCGACCGCGATCTTCAAGGGCATGTACGTGCATGAATTCGTGCACGACAGCCGCCATCTGCTCGGCTTCCCCTGCCACTGACGCGTCCGCTGTTCGGACTCCGAAAGCTGAGTCCTGAATCCGGGACGATGAGTTGGCTCGAGCAAGCCGCGCTCGACAGCGCAGGTTTGCGTCTGAGGATGATCGCAATGACGACAGGATCTTTGTTGTGGCGGGGCATGATCGTCGGCTTCGTCGCCGCCCTGCTTTCGTTTGGTTTCTTGAAGGTCGTCGGCGAAGCCCGCGGTCGACCGCGCCATCGCCTTCGAGTCCGCGATGGACGAAGCGAAAGCCAAGGCCGAGCACGACGCGGCGGTCGCCAGAGGCGAAAATCCGCCCCCCGTCGAAGACGAGCCCGAACTGGTCAGCCGCCCGGTCCAGGCCGGCGTCGGGCTCTTCACCGGCGTCACCGTCTACAGCATCGCCTTTGGCGGCCTGTTCGCGCTCGCTTTCGCAATTCTGTACGGCCGGATGGGGAATTGGAGCCCGCGCGTGACCTCGGCGCTGCTCGCGCTCAGCGGCTTTCTTGCCGTTTACGCCGTGCCGATCCTCAAATATCCGGCCAACCCGCCCGCGATCGGCAACCCCGATACGATCGGTCTGCGCACCGCGATTTACTTCGGCATGATTCTCTTGTCGCTCGCCTCCATGATCGCCGCCTGGAACGTCCGCAATCGCCTCGCCGATCAGCTTGGCGCATGGAACGCCACGCTGATCGGCGCTGCCGTCTTTCTTGTCGCGGTGGTCATCTTCGCTCTCGTGATGCCGCCGTTGGACGAGGTTCCCGAAGGCTTCCCGGCCGTGGTGCTGTGGCAGTTCCGGATGGCGTCGCTCGGCGCGCAGGCGATCCTGTGGACGGTGCTCGGGCTTGGGCTGGGCGCCTGGGTCGAACACGATTTCGCGCAGGCGAAACAAGGGCGGCTGCAAGCGGCCTACTGAGTCGCGGGCGGGGGCGCGCGGATGGCGGCGCGCCTCGACCTGCTGGCGCATGGCGCGTCGGCGGCGACGCGCGCCGCCCGTTTCCCCGACGACGAGGGGCTTGAACCCTCCGCCGTCGGCGCAATCCAGGCCTTGCGCGGGCGGCTCCGCCCTTATGCTCGAGTGCTGGTCTCGCCGGCGCGCGCGGCGCGCGAGACGGCCGCGGCGTTAGGTCTCGACGCCGAAATCGAAACGGCGCTGAGCGACTGCGACTATGGGCGCTGGCGCGGTCTTGGCCCGAAGGATGTCGCCGAGCGCGAGCCGGACGCGTTCGCGGCCTGGCTCGGCGATCCGGACGCCGCGCCGCACGGCGGCGAGTCGCTCGCCGGCCTGATCGAACGGACCCAAGCCTGGCTCACGCGAGCGATGGCGCGCGAAGGCGCGACGCTGGCCATTACGCACGCCGCGATCGTTCGCGCGGCGATCGTGAACGCGCTCGGCGCGGGCTCCTCGTCCTTTGCGCGGATCGATGTCGCGCCGCTCTCGCTTGCGAGGCTGAGCGGTCATGGCCAACGCTGGAACCTTGTCGCGCTCGGGCCTTTGGGCGCGCTCTCGTGATCCGACCTCGTCCCGAGGAGCCGACAGGGCCGGCGTCTCGAAGGACGCTCCAGGACCCGCCTGCGCCTCGATGTCTCGATCGCTCTCCTTTGGGCCTCGCTTCGCCAAGGCTACACGGCCCGCAAAGTCTTCGCGGATGTAAGCTTCCTTCTTCGCCCGCGACTAGCCCTTAGAGCCTGCTGCATTTGGGTAGAATTCGATGGCGTTGGCGCACCCGCCCCCTCTTAGCCCGTCGAGAGACGGGCGTCCTTCGAAAGACGGGCGTTCTTCCGAACGCCCTAGGGGTGGGGGGTCGCGCCGGCCGAGGAGACTACCGAATGTGCCGCTGCTCCCTTGTCGCGTAGGGCGGCGCGACCCCCCTCCTTGATCCTCCCCCACAAGGGGGGAGGAAACGCGCCGAAGCGATCTCTGCGTAAACTCAAGAGCAAAAGGCTCTAATCCGCCGCTCGGCGGCGATCGCATATCGTAATGTTCGGCGAAAATGAGCTGCACGGGGCGACGCGTAAACGCATTGCAGTCCGCAAGGATGCCCACTTCGCGGGCTCCTCAGGACGAGGGTCGCTTCCTATCGCGCTACTGCGCCGTCAAGCCCCCGTCGACCATGAATTCCGCCCCGGTGGTGAAGGAGGATTCGTCGCTCGCGAGGAACAAAATCGTGTTCGCGACTTCCTCCGCCTTGCCCATCCGCCCCATCGGCGCGGCGCGCTCGAGGCCCGCGCGAATCCGTTCCGGGTCCCTCGCCCGCGCGATGCCTTCGAGCACCATCGGCGTCTCGGCGAACGAGGGATGAACCGAGTTCACGCGAATCTTGTAGCCGGCGCGGGCGCAATGGAGCGCCGCCGATTTGGTCAGGAGCCGAACCGCCCCTTTGCTCGCGCAATAGGCCAGTGACGAACCATCGCCGATGATCCCGGCGACCGAGGAGAGATTGACGATCGAGCCGCCGCCGGTCGCCTTCATCGCCCGCACCGCCTCGCGGCAGCCAAGAAACACGCCCTCGGAATTGACCGCATTGACCTTGCGCCAGTCGGCGAGCGTCGTCGTCTCGATATTGCCGAGCACCGCGATTCCGGCGCTGTTGACGAGAATGTCGAGACGCCCGAACGCGGCGAGAACTTCGTCGACCACGGCGCGCCAGCGCGCTTCGTCGGTGACATCCTGCGCGAGCGTGAGATCGGCGTCGGCCCCCAGCGTCTTCAAGCCTGCTTCGTTGCGGTCGGTCGCCGCGACCCTGGCGCCTTCCCCGTGGAACAGAGCCGCCGTCGCCCTGCCAATGCCCGACGCCGCGCCGGTGATCAGTGCGACCTTGCCGGCGAGACGCCCCGACCGCGCTCCGTCCATCGTTTCCTCCTCGATTCGAGTTCAAGCGAACCTATAGGCTTGAACGGCGCTTGGCGAAATCGAGGGTTGCGCAGGCAAGCGCATTCAGAAACCCTGCGCCTCGATGAGAAGCGTTCGTTCCTCGGCCGCATCCAAGGAAACCCGACCGGCGCCTTCCGGCGATGTCGGCGAGATCTTTCGCGTTTTTCTCAGGCTCGGCCTCACGTCGTTTGGCGGTCCGATCGCGCATCTTGGCTATTTTCGCGCCGAGTTCGTCGAGCGCCGCCGCTGGCTCTCCGAACAAAGCTTCGCCGATCTCGTCGCGCTCGCGCAATTCCTGCCCGGCCCGGCGTCGAGCCAGACGGGTTTTGGCGTCGGCCTCCTGCGCGGCGGCTTTTCGGGCGGTCTTGCGGCCTGGGCCGGCTTCACCCTGCCTTCCGCAACCCTCATGGTTCTCTTCGCCTATGGAGCGGGAAGCCTCGCCGAAAGCGCGCCCGGCGCCGGGCTCCTGCATGGCCTCAAGCTCGTCGCCGTCGCGATCGTGGCGCAAGCCGTCATGGGAATGGCGCGCACCTTGTGCCCCGACCGCATACGCGCCTCGATCGCGACCGTCGCGCTGATCGCAACGCTCGTCGCGCCCTGGTCGATCGCCCAGCTTGCCGTGATCGCCGCCGGGGGCTTCGCCGGCCTTCTGATGTGCAAGGCTTCGGTCGAAGTCGTGAGCGACGTTCCGCTCATCCCGGTGTCGCGCCGAGCGGGTCTCGCTTGCCTAGCGGCCTATTTTGCGCTGCTCGCTGTCGCCTTCTTGCCGGCGCCGCCAGGCGCGGCGGCGCTGTTCGGTGCTTTCTACCGCTCGGGCGCGCTTGTGTTCGGCGGCGGCCATGTGGTGCTGCCGTTGCTGCGCAACGCGGTCGCGGCTCCGGGCTGGGTTCCCGACAGCGCCTTCCTTGCCGGATACGGGGCGGCGCAAGCCCTGCCTGGGCCGCTTTTCACTTTCGCCGCCTTTCTCGGCGCGGTCGCAAGCGTAACCCCGCACGGGATCGCGGGCGCCGCCATTGCGCTTCTCGCCATCTTCATTCCAGGCATGCTTTGCCTCGTCGGCGCCCTGCCCTTCTGGAGCGCGCTCAGCGCCGATCCTCGCGCTCGCGGGGCCATGCTGGGGACAAACGCCGCGGTCGTCGGACTGCTCGGCGCCGCGCTCTATGACCCGGTCTGGACGAGCGCCGTGCGAGGTCCGATCGACTTCGCGATCGCCGCCGCCGGGTTCGTTCTCCTCGTCGCCTGGCGGGCCCCCCCGCTCCTCGTCGTGGGGCTTTCGGCGCTTGCCGGCCTCGGTCTGAGCCTCATGGCCTGAACCCCGCCTGACGCTGCTTCCCGCTATTCGCCGAGATGGGCGATGGCCTCCTGGAGGGCGGCCGGCGCCACGCGAAAGACACCCGTGTAGGGGAGTCCGAGTTCGAGGATGAGAAAGAGGGCGAAAGCAATGCAGGCGGCGCCGGACGCCATGGCGGCGACGACGACGGCATTCGATTTCGCAAAAATCCCGAAGGCAAAGAACAGAGCGACCGCCCAAAGGATCAAAATGACGACCAAGCCCGGACTGACGGGCCGCCCGGCGACTTGCAGGGACATCAAGAGCCGCGCTTGCGTGATCTGATTGGCGAGGGAACTGGCGGACGCGAGAGCCTGCTTCTGCTCTTCGGAGGTCGGCGTAAAGGAGCCGAGAAAAGCCTTGATGGCCTTTCGCGACGCGAGCGGAACTGAGACGGAGAGGCGTTGCGGATCGACCGACTGGGAACCCCAGAACGCGTCATAGGCGCCCTCGATCGTTTGCTTCAGCCTTTCGCGCGCGAAAGCCCCGGCTGGCCCCAACTCCCCTAGCGTCTGGTCGAGCTCCAGCACCTGTGCGGCGAGCGCGTCGAGTTCGGTCTTTTGCGTCGTCTGGAAGGCGAAGCTCGTGCCGACCAGCGTTCCGAGGACGAGCGAGAGAAGGAGGCTCAAGACGCCCGAGATTTGGCCGATGACGACTCGCGCGCTCTCGCTTTTTTGCTCCTCGGGCAGGCGGCGTTGAAGGAACAGGCCGCACAGGCCGGAGCCCAGGATTACCGCAAAGATCAAAATGCAGACGAGTATGATCGTCACGAGGTCGTGGCTCCAGCGGCGTGCTCGGAGCGCGCTCTAGCAGTTTCGCGTTTAGCGAGCCACCGAGGCCCGGAGATCCCCTGTTTTGCGGGGTTGCTCGAGACTTCTGTTCGAGGTCAGGCGAGCCTCGAAGGCGCGGTTCGCGGGTCAACTCCGCAGGGTATGGCGCGCTGGTGTTAGTTCAGTAACCGCTAGCCGTCGCATTCCTGATCCAAATCAATGCGTCCCGCCTCATGTTTCGGGAAAAGACTTAGGTACGTGCGTCCTGATGGAGGAACGTCTGCCGATCTCGGCGCGAGTGTGGAATGTTACGCCTCTTATCGGCGGTCCGCGGTTACGAGAAAGCGCAGATCGGGAGTGAAGTCGCAATTATGCGGAGATTGTCGGGTGAAATTAGGAGTGTAAGCGATGATTGCGCGGCTCGTTGGAGGTGGTCTCGCATCGCTGTCTGCGGCAGTCTACCTGATTAAACACGGCGGTGTGCGGGGGCAGGACATTTACGTTTACGACGCCGGCAGCAGGCTTGGCGGCGCGATGGCGATGAGCGGCGGGCCGACCGCCGGTTACATACTGCCCACTGGTCGCGTGTTCGAGAGGCAATATCGTTGCGCGTTTGACCTATTTTCGCTCATTCCGTCCGCGAGCGATCCGCTCAAGTCGATCAAGGACGAGATTGAGGAATTCAACCAGCGATACGGATACGACGACAGGGCTCGTATCGTCGATCGCCGAGGACGCGTCATAAAATCCAGACATTTCGGTTTGAGCGTCGCCGATCGAGTGAATCTTATCAAAGTCGCCCTCACCTCGGAGGATGCGCTCGAGGGGAAACGAATCGACGAGTTCTTTTCCGAGGAATTCTTTCTGACAGAATTTTGGCTGCTTTGGACGACACTGATGAATGCTATTCCGCAGCACAGCGCGCTGGAATTTCGGCGCTTTATGATCCGATTTCTCGAGGTTCTTCCGTCGCTCTCGACGATGAGAACAATTTACCGCACGCGATTCAATCAATACGAAGCAATTGTTGAGCCGATCACGAACTGGTTGCGTGCGCGGGGCGTAAATCTGCTGACGGACGCATTTGTAACGAGCGTGGGCTTCAAGCCCTCTGTCGCAGAGATTACCGCGACTTCGCTCGCTTACGAGCTTAACGGCGAGCAAACATATATCGCCGTTAGCCCGGACGATGTGGTGCTAGTGACGAACGGCTCGCAAGTCGCCGATCTCTGCATAGGCTCTATGACCGAGCCCGCGAAACTGAGCCTGACGGGACGATCATGGGCGCTCTGGGACAGTCTGGCGCGTGGCCGGCCCGAGTTCGGCATTCCCCGCGTCTTTTTTGGTGAGGGCAATATCAGCGATACGAAATGGATGACCTTCACGGTGACGACCACCGACCCGACGTTCTTCGAGTTCATGACGGCTCTTACAGGCGTCGAAGTCGGCCGAAGCGGTCTTATGACATTCAAGGACTCGAACTGGTTGATCACCGTTGCGATATTCCATCAGCCTGAGTTCGTGGGTCAGCCGTCGGACGTAATGGTTTGGTGGGGGTTTGCGCTCTACCCCGATAAGACGGGGAATTTCATCAAAAAACCGATGTCTGAGTGCAATGGCGCCGAAATAATGGAGGAGACGTTACGGCACGCGCGGTTCGAAAGCCGCCTTGAAGCGATTATGAGTTCATCGACTTGCATCCCTTGCGTCTTGCCCTACGCGGGCAGCGTATGGACGGTGCGGAAGCAATCGGACCGACCGAAAGTGGTCCCCGACGGCTCAACGAATTTCGGGTTCATCGGGCAATTTTCCGAGCTTCCGAAGGAAGCATGTTTTACTATGGAATATTCTGTCCGCTCCGCGCGCGAAGCCGTGTCCACGCTCCTCAAGCTCGACGCCAAGCCGCCGCCGGTCTATCAGGGCAGTCATGACCCCCATGCAATCTACGAGGCGGTGAAGGTGTTGTTTGCTTAAGCGTCCTTAAAAGTTGCCGCTCGAGATTTCGCCTCGGCTTTGGATGACCGCGCCGAGCCGGTGTTGAAGGCGAGCTTAATCGGCATCCTGGCACGCCGCACCAACGGTGCATTTGTCCCTCACGCTCTTCCCGCTCACTGGTGCTGTGATGACGAATGACGGCTTAGGGGATTGCCGCTTGAAACGATGCGGCAATCGCCTGCCGCGCCCGCTTGGTTCAAGCTGAAGAAGGCGGAACTGGCGGCGCTTGCCGAGCGCGAGGCGGCGCAAGCCGATTGGCTTCCGACACCGCTGCAATAGGAGTTAGAACACTGATTTCCTGCCGAGCATGGCCAGAACTGCCCGTTTTCAGCAAATAATTCATCCATATTGCGCGAACCCCCCAGCCATTTGGTGCGCGCTGCGGCTCAAATCCGGCAGCTTTCAGACGATTCCAAGGCGCCAAGCGGTCAATCGCCGAAGCTGTGCTCGAGGTCCGGGCGAGCCTCGCCGATGGCCCGCGCGCGCTCCTGCAGATTGGCCTGAACCTGTGCGGGCGTCGCATTTTTCGGCTCTCTCGAGGCAATGTCGCGCACGACCGTCTCGAGCTCCGGGTGATTGTCCACGAGCTGATTGATTGTTTCTCTGAGGCTGGCGTTTTTGTCGTTCAGGTCCGATGTCATGGCCGTTTCCTCTTGCGTGGCCTGGCCTCACGCTCGCGGCGCGGGCTTCGAAACCCTTCTGAGCCGGTTCCGCCCGCGTCGGCAGGCCTCTCGCCGCTCGCGGCTAATAACGGCGCTTGGCCTCGCCGGTTCCGCCCACGAGACTATCGGCGGCAAGGCGGACAGGGGGAGCGAAGTCGCAGGGGGCGGTTTTCCAATCTGTCTTGCGGAAATAGAGAAAATATGCTATAAGATTCCTATGGACAGAATCCAAATCGCGGTTGACGGCGGCGGGGCGCGGGAGCGGGTCTGCGTCGGCTCGAATGCAACCCGAAGCGCGAGCTGGGCTCCGGGCCAGTTTTTCTTACTTGAATCGGCCGTAACCCATTGAAAAGTCCCGATTCGAAAAAATAAACGCTAGTAAACGTCAGCAAATTTACTGACGTTTAATAGCGTTTACGCTCATTGAGCTTGCGTTTATTTGAATCGAACGCGCCTCCCGGTTGTGATTGTCCGGAATGCTCCTGCTATTTTGGGGCCATGCGGAGCGCGCCGTCGATGCGGATCGTCTCGCCGTTGATATAGCCGTTCTCGATGATGTGGATTGCGAGCGCGGCATATTCGGCCGGCTGGCCGAGGCGGGCGGGGAACGGCACCGAGGCGCCAAGCGAATCCTGTGCCGGCTGCGGCAGGCCGGACATCATCGGCGTCATGAAGACGCCCGGCGCGATCGCGTTGACCCGGATGCCGAACTGCGCGAACTCGCGCGCGATCGGCAGCGTCATCGCCACCACCCCGCCTTTCGAGGCGGAATAGGCGGCCTGCCCGATCTGGCCGTCGTAAGCCGCGATCGAGGCGGTCGAGATGACGATTCCGCGCTCACCCTCGATCGGTTCGAGCTTGGCCATCTCCGCCGCCGCGAGGCGGATCATGTTGAAGGTTCCGATCAGGTTGACCCGGATCACTTTCTCGAAATCGGCCAGCGGCTGGGGGCCATCGCGGCCAAGCACGCGCTTGGCGACGCCGATGCCGGCGCAATTGACGAGCACCCGAGCGGCCCCGTGCGCCGCGGCGGCTTTGGCGATCGCCGCTCCGACGGAGGCTTCATCCGCGACGTCGCCTGCGACCGCGAGGCCGCCGATCGCCCTGGCCGCCTCTTCCGCCGCGGCCGGATTGAGGTCGAAGACCGTGACCTTCGCTTGCCTGGCGGCGAGCGCCTCCGCCGTCGCGCGGCCCAGTCCCGACCCGCCGCCGGTCACGATCGCCGCAACTCCGGTGAGTTTCATTGCGCTTCCTCCCTCGGCCCGAGCGGGCTCGAGCCGCCCATATCAACCGCCGGCGCTTCGCGCCAGTGCGGCGGACGCCTGCGTTTGTGCTTAGTCGAGCTTGATGAACAGCCTGCCGCCTTCGACCTTCACCGGATAGGTCGCAAGGTTGACGCAGGCGGGCGCGCCCTTCGCTTCGCCGGTGGTGAAATCGAACCGGCCATTGTGCATCGGGCACTCGATGATGGTGTCTTGAACGAAACCGTCGGCAAGCTCGACCGCCTCGTGGGTGCACAGGCCGTCGGTGGCGAAGTAGCGATCGTCCGTCGTGCGGTAGAGCGCGTATTGCTTGCCTTCGTGCTCGAACGGCGCGACGTCCTCGGACAGGATCCGGTCGGCGGGACCGGTGTCGATCCAGCTTTCGCTCAATTGAGCCGCTCCCGTTCAAGCTTTGCGACTTTGGCGGCGGTCACTTCGGGCTGCGGCGTTCGGCGGCAGCTCGCGCCGCACGAAATAGGTCGGCTCCTTCAGCTGGCGCAGGACCGTCGGGATGATCTCGCGATAGGCCGCGATTGAGCTTGGATAGGGCGTCGGGCAATCGGCTTTGATCGCCTCATGCAGCTTGGGCAGCGCGTGATAGGGCACGGTCGGAAAGATATGGTGCTCCACATGATAGTTCATGTTCCAGTAGAGGAACCGGAAGATCGGATTCATGTAGACGGTGCGCGAGTTCAGCCGATGATCGAGCACGTCCTCGGCCAGGCCGAGATGCTGCGTCGCGCCGAAATAGATCGTGAGAAAGCCGCCGTAGAGCGACGGCAGGCCAATATACATGGCCGGCAGGATCGAGCGGAATGCGAAACAGGCGACGAGAACCGCGGCGTAAATAGCGAGGTAAATGCGAGCGATGAAATACACGTTCGACCGCTCAGCCTCGGGCACGAAGGTCGCTTCCTCCTCGGTCAGTCGGCCTCTGGCGTGCAGAAACACCTTCTGAAAGAAAACGAACGTGCTCTTGAGCGCGAAGATGTTGAGCAGAAGAGACACGACGTCCGGCGGACGCGGCGTGATGATCTCGGGATCGCGCCCGACGATGACCGTATCCGTGTGATGGCGGGTATGGCTCCAGCGCCAGATCGTCGGTTCGCGCATGATCATGAAGCAGGCGACCTGATAGACGGCGTCGTTCATCCACTGCGTCTTGAACGCGGTGCGATGGCCGCACTCGTGCCAGCGGCTGTCGGTCGAAGAGCCGTAAAGGACGCCGTAAATGAGAAAGAAGGGAACCGCAGCCCAGGTGCCCCAGAAATAGTAGCCGAGGCCTCCGGAGACTATGAACGCCGCGATCCAGATCAGCGTATCCCGGATCGCTGGACCGTCCTCGCGACGCATCAACTCCTTAAGCTCCGCGCGCTTGATCGGCGGCGTATACCATTTCGCCGACGCGAGCCCGGCCGCGACAGCCTTATCGGCCTCCGGGCCGACGAGGCTGTAATCGCGAGTGACGGTCGTGGTTGACATTTGTCTCCGCCTCCCAGAGCGGCTGCTAACAAGCCGACCCTATCGGCAACTCGACCTCGGCTCAACGCCGCTTTCGTTTCCCTTCTCCACCCGGGACGGAGGGTTGCCAGAGGCGGCAAGTCCCAGCCCGCTCGTTTGACGGCGCCGGCGGGCTCCCGACCGACCTGGCCGGACCGCCTGAGAATATGTGTCGGGGCCGCAGGATCGCCAGGCGCGGCCTCGAGAAACTGCCCTTGCGCGAGCTTTCTGTGCGATTTCGCGCTCCACGGGCCCAGTCAGATATCGCCGCCGCCCTTCGGGCGAGCCATCGCGAAGACTTTCTCGATCGCCGCGTAATCCTGATAGCCGCAGCGGGCCAGGGGCCGCGCGCGGGCGGTATCGAAACGGCCGGCGACAAGAAAACGCTCATCGATATGGAAGGCGACCACCTCGCCGAGCGTGAGCACGGCTCCGCTCAACGCACCGCTCAAAGACCTGATTTCGACCATTTCGACCACCTTGCATTCCAGCGCGGCCGGGCTTTCAGCGACCCGCGGCGCGGCGACCAGGCGGCATTCGGCCATGGTCAATCCGGCGCGAGCGAACTCGTTGTCGCCGCGGGCGAACGGGGCCGAGGTCTCGTTCATCGGGCCGTGCAGATCGTAGGTCGCCAGATTGGCGACGAACTCGCCGCTCTCCCTGGCGAAGGAGGCCGAGTCTTTCCACCCTTCGCTGGAGAAGCCGACGATCGGCGGGGCGCTCGAAAAGCCGTTGAAGAAACTGTAAGGGGCGAGATTGATCCGCCCGTCCAGCGCACGCGTCGAGATCCATCCGATCGGACGTGGCGCGACGATCGCCTTGAACGGGTCGTGCGGCAGCTTCATTCGGTCGCGCTCTGCGGTCGTGTAGAACATGGCGTCAGGTTTCACTCTGGAAAGTGGGTCACAATTTCCGCAAGCGCTGGCCGCGGGCGATCCTCGATCGCGGCTGTCGTCCGGCCAATGTGAATAAAGCCGGCGACACGCTCATGTTCGGCAAGGCCGACCGCGGCGCGAAAGCGGGCGTCGTAGGCCATCCATTCGGTGAGCCAGGTCGCCGAGAAACCGAGCGCGCGGGCGGCGACGATCATGTTCATGCACACCGCGCCCGCGGACAAAACCTGCTCCCATTCGGGGATCTTCTTATGCGGCGCCGCGCGGGAGATCGCCGCAACCACCAGCGGCGCGCGGGTGAAGCGGCGCAACTCCTCTGCTCGGGCGTCCTCATCCAGATCGGGCTTGTCTCCAAGGCGGATCTCAAGCGCGAGCCGGCTTGCACGATCGCGCGCTCGCCCCGCGAACACCAGGAACCGCCAGGGCGCGAGCTTGCCATGATCCGGCACTCGCGAGGCGACCGTCAGGATAGTGGCGAGCTCGTCAGGCGCTCGGAGCCGGACCAGCCATCATCGGAGGCGGGACCGACCGGCGTCGTTTGAGAATCTCGATCGTGTCGTTCATGGGAATTCTTCTTAAACGAAGCCCGCTCCTTGGCCAAAACCCGGGAGGCGTAAACCGCCTTTGATCCGCCTCAATGTTTGGTCACCAGCCGCTTCCGCGACGAAGCACCGGCGTCATTCTTCGATTAGCGCGAGGCGGGTTGACAGCGACTTGGCGAATTCTGGCGGCTTTGGTCGCGCTGATGGCGCTACTCGCGCCCGCCGGCGCGCAAACGCCGGCGAGCGACTCCGCCCAGGCGACGCTCAGTCTTTCCGCGGCCCTTCGGCGGCGGCGCGCCGCTCACAGGCGGGTTGCGCTGGCGGGTGTTCGGCGCGCGGGCCGATCCGGACGGCTCGCATCCCTTGATCGTTGAATCCGGTCTAGCTCAGCCGACCCTGACCATACCGCCCGGCGACTATGTTGTTCATGTCGCTTTCGGACTCGCCAGCGCCGCCAAACGCTTGAGCCTTGGCGCTGGGGTTCGCTCGGAACGGCTGACCCTTTCGGCGGGCGCGCTCCGGATCGAAGGCACCCTGGCCGACGCGCCGATCGACGCGTCGAAGCTGTCCTTGGCCATCTACGTGCCGCAAAACCGCAATCCGCTGGGCAAGCTCGTCTACGCCAAAGCCAAGGCAGGCGATATCATCGGACTGCCGGAAGGCTCCTATCATATCGTTTCGACCTATCTCGACACGGTCGGCGCGCATTCGGAAGTCAGCCCGCCGGCCAATTCCGGCAAATCGGCGACGACCGCCCCGCCTATGGCGATCCCATCCAATTCGATGGTCAACGCCGACATCAAGGTCATCTCCGGCAAGCGGGTCGACGTCACGATCCGCCATCACTGCGCGACGCTGACGCTCAAGCTCGTCAACAAGCCCGCGGGCGAGGCGCTTGCCAATACCACCTTCACGGTGCTCACGCCGGGCGGCGACGTCATTCGTGAGTTGGTAGGCGCCTTTCCTTCACTCGTCCTCGCCGAAGGCGAGTACGTCGTCATCGCGCGCCACGAATCCAAGGTCTTTCAATCGACGTTCCAGGTTCAGACAGGGATGGACCGCGACATCGAAGTTGTTGCAGAAGAGAACGGCAAACAGGGGCCGTGACCGGATGCAGACCTTCTTCGTGCAAATCAAATGCGCGCTCGGCCGGACGTACGAGGTCGCGAGCGCGCTTGCGGAAGCGGAAATTGCCTCTGAAATCTATTCAATCGCCGGAGACTTCGACATTCTGGCCAAATTCTACGTGGAATCCGATGTCGATATCGGCCATTTCGTGGGCCACAGAGTGCAGGTCATCCCAGGAATCGCCGATACCCGCACCATCATCACCTTCAAGGCCTTTTAGGCTGACGCGCGGGGCGCCCGATCTCCGGCGCGCCATGGCTTTCCGAGGGTCTCTCCCTTTGTCCAACAGCAAGCGGCCGGTTTCCAAGATGCGCCTACGCCTCTCTTTCGCTCTCGTCATTCTCGCCGGCGCCGCGAACGCCGCGGAAATGGACTCGGCGTTTCTGTTCGACGCTCTACACGGCAAGACGCCCTACCGCGCCTCCTGGGAAAAATTGATGAAGCTGGTTCAGCCGACGCCCGACTGGCTTATCCATTTCAATCGGAACTTCGACGGCGTTTCGGGCGAGATGACAAAGGTCACCATCGACGGCAAGCCGTATGAGATGTCCTTCGTCTGCAAGCCAACAGATTGCGGGGAGCACAAGTTCGTCGTCCTGTTCGACGGCGCCGGCGCGCACGCCTACGGCGCGTTGGGCGGCAAGGACAATGATCCAGCCTTCTTTGGTTCTCCCACCCAGGCCGAGCAGGACGCAATGGCGAAGGCGGTGAAGAGCTGAGCTAGAACCTTCAATTTAGCTCGAGCGCGAACGGCTCGCCTTCGAAACATTCCCGGCCCCGGCCAATTTCAGCGATCGCTTCTCTCATGCGTCCGCGGCGTCCGAGCGCATCGTCCGCGAGCGCTACGAGGAGAATGTTCGGCGAAGCGGTGGCGGACGCGGCGCGCAGCGAGCGCGCGATAGCGAATTCGTCGCGCTTGGGGGCCAGCGCGCAAGCGGCGATGTAGGCGGCGGCGGTCGAACGGCTGACGCCGGCGAAGCAATGGATCAGCATCGGCTCCGCGCGGTCCCAGGCATGGACAAATCGCAATAGCTCGTCGAGATGGGCCGCGTCCGGCAGCACATGGTCAGCCGTCGCCTCGACAATGTCCGACACGGCGAGATGAAGATGCCGCTCGGGCCGGATGGCGATCGGCCGCACGATTGCCGTCCCCGGGCTCAGCAAGGTGACCAGCGAGCGCGCACCTGTCTTGTCGACGGTTTCGGCGATCAGGGCGAGCGAGCAGACGTGAAGGCGCGGCATGAAGGGCTCTCTTTTGCCGCCTTATAGAGCGCCGCCGACCTCAGCGTCGAGTTCACCGAAACGGGCGAGAAACTGCGCTTCCACATCGGCCGGTCGCCTCGGCTCGAGGAAGGCTGCGAAATCGCGAATCGGTAGGTTGGGCGCGCCAAACAGTTTGCGCGCTTCCATAACCGAGAAGCCGGCAAGCGCGGTCGCCTCGAGATAGGCCGATGCGCGGTCGGCGACCTTGATGCGGCGCTCGAGATCCTCGGAGGGTTCGGCGGTGAAGCCGAAGCGGATGAGGATCGCACGCTTGAGGCGCGCCTCGACCAGCTTGTAATCGCCGCCGACCGCCGCCTTGAATGGCGAGATCATGTCGCCGATCACATATTCGGGCGCGTCATGCAGCAGCGCCGCCAGCCGCGCCTCGCGAGACGATGCAACGTCCCGGGCTGCAAACAGGGCTTCCACCAACAAGCGAATGTTGCGCGACGGAGAAGATCTCGGGCCCCTTCGTCTGACCGTTCCAGCGAGCCACGCGGGCAAGCCCATGGGCGATGTCGCCAATCTCGACGTCGAGCGGCGACGGGTCGATGAGATCGAGCCTCCGGCCCGACAGCATTCGCTGCCAGGCGCGGCGCGGCGGGCCCTCGCTCACGGCTCGAGCTTATGGGCCAAGGCGCGGCAGGCCTGGTGACGGCAGCAATCGACGAGATGATCGTTGACCATGCCGGTCGCCTGCATGAAGGCGTAGACGATCGTCGGCCCGACAAAATTGCCGCCCCGCGCGCGCAGGTCTTTGGCGATGGCGCGCGAGACGTCGGTCTCGGCTGGCACATCCTTGAAGCTGCGCCGCGCATTGTCGATCGGGCGTCCGTCGACAAAGCCCCACAAGTGGCGTGCGAAGCCGCCTTTATCCGCAAAGTCGAGCACGATGCGGGCCAGCGCCACCGTCGCCTCGATCTTGGCGCGGTTGCGAATGATGCCGGCGTCCTGCATCAGCGCGTCCTTTTTCTTGTCGCTCCAGCGCACGATTGTCTTCGGGTCGAAGCCGTCGAACGCCTTGCGGAAGGCTGGGCGCTTGCGCAGGATGGTGATCCAGGAGAGGCCGGCCTGGAAGCCGTCCAACACGAGTTTCTCGAACATCGCCCGATCGTCGTATTCGGGCACGCCCCATTCCTCGTCGTGATAGGCGACGTAGAGCGGATCGACGCCGGGCCACGGACAGCGCGTGAACCCATCGGCGCCCTCGACCGCCGTCAGGACGCGCAGCGGCGGCTTTTCTGTCTTGGCCATGAGCGGCCTTCCCTCCTCAACCATCCTGGACCTAAGCCATTTGACCGGCCCGGAATCCCGCTCATAGACTTCGCCTTCTCGTCAGCCAACTCAAGGGCAAGCCCATGACCTTTCGCGCCGTTCGCGCCGACAAGACCGACGCCGGGCAGGTCGTCAAGTTCGTCGACATGGACGAATCCGAACTCATGGACGGCGACGTGACGATCCGCGTGACCCATTCGACCGTCAATTACAAGGACGGGCTGGCGCTGAGCGGCAAATCGCCGGTCGCCCGCAGGTTTCCGATGGTGCTCGGCGTCGATCTCGCCGGAATCGTCGAGAGCTCCCGCCGCTCGGACTTCGCTCCCGGCGACGAAGTTGTGCTCACCGGCTATGGGCTCAGCGAGACCCATTTCGGCGGCTATGCCGAAAGGGCGCGGGTGAACGGCGACTGGCTGGTCAAGCTGCCGGCCGGCCTCACCCGGGCCGAAGCGATGGCGATCGGGACGGCCGGCTTCACCGCCATGCTGGCCCTGATGGCGATCGAGCGCCATGATCTCACGCCGTCCTCTGGGCCAGCGCTGGTGACTGGAGCGGCCGGCGGAGTCGGTTCGATGGCGATTGCGCTCTTCGCCGACAAGGGCTGGCGGGTCATCGCCTCGACCGGGCGCGCAAGCGAAGCGCCATATCTCAAGACGCTCGGCGCGGACGAGATCGTCGACCGCGCCACTCTCAGCGCCCCCAGCAGCAAGCCGCTCGGCAAGGAGCAATGGGCGGCCGCGGTCGACAGCGTCGGCTCGACGACGCTCGCCAATGTCCTCGCGCAGACCCGCTACGGCGGCGCCGTCGCCGCCTGCGGCCTGGCCGCCGGCATCGACCTGCCGGCGACGGTCGCGCCCTTCATCCTGCGCGGCGTCTCGCTCCTTGGGATCGACAGCGTCCATTGCCCGGTCGCGCGCCGGCTCGAAGCCTGGCGGCGCCTGGCGCTCGATCTCGACCGCGACAAGCTTGCTTCGATGACCGAGACGATTCCCCTAGCCGAAGTGTTCGACGCCGGCGCCCGCATCCTCAAGGGCGAGACCCGAGGACGGCTAGTGGTGACGGTCGGCTGAACCCCCTCCGCCGGGCTTTCGGATACAACCACGGGCGCATTTGGGGGCATGGCGAAGAAAAAAGCCATCACCTCGTAAAAGTTGAGCAAAGCCTTCGTTCCTTTAATCAAATCGTTCTGCATGATCCGTTCAAGCGTGGAGAGTGCGGATTGGCCAGTTTCTTCCGGCTCTCCGGCCAGCCCTGGTGGTGGGGAGAATTGAATTCCCGACTGGCGCATCGCTCTTCCATCTAATGAGCAAGCTCTACGAGCGCGCCAGCGTCATCATCACGACTAATCTCAGCTTCGGCGAATGGGCAACCGTGTTCGGCGACCCAAAGATGACGACCTGGCCCCGAAACCCTCATCAGGTCGGTCAGTTCTCAATGGAAATCCCGGGTCACTTCTCAGCGGAAATCAACGAAATCAGACTCACCCGGCGGCTGGGCAGTTGCTTCCGCTCGCCCGGCGAGGGACGGGGTCCTTTCGGCGGCTGGGGACCATTGCCCCTTGAAACTTAGGGACTGACGTCCATGTACCATCCATACAGCATCCAGATGGATGGTAACCTTGTCGAACCGCCCGCCGCCCGCCAAACTACCCGACAGTGAAAAGCTGACGCTCAACCTTGGCTTCGTCGATCTCGGATCGATCGATCTTCTGGTGCGTGACGGCTTCTATTCCAATCGCTCGGATTTCATCCGCACCGCCATCCGCAACCAGCTCTCGACCCATGCCGACACCGCAAAAAAGGCGGCTTCGCGGCTGACGCTTGAACTGGGCCTGCGGACCTTCGCCCGCAAGGACCTCGAAGCGGTTCAGGCGACAGGCGAGCAGCTTAAAATCCGGGTGCTTGGCCTCGCGGTCATCGCCGACGACGTCACCCCCGATCTCGCCCGGGCGACCATCGAATCGCTCACCGTGCTCGGCGCGCTGCATGCGCCGGCCGCGGTCAAGGCCGCGCTCGCCGATCGCTTGCGCTGAGCATTCCGACAAGGAACAAACGATGAAATTACGCGTTCTCGACGTAATGAACGAGGCTTTGGGGCTGGTGAAAAAATCCGATCTTGGCGGGGCGACCGCGCTTATCCGCAAGGCGCTCTCCGGTGAAAGCGCGCCGGCGGGCGCGAACGACGCTACGAAAGCGCCCCCTCCCCGTCCATCGGCGAAGGTCATTCCGTTAGCCCCACGCCGCCCGCTGGGCGAGACCTTGCGCGCTTTGCGGATGCGGCCGGTGATTTCGCCCCGCGCTCCGGAAGCGCCCGCGCCTTCGCCCGCACCCGATCTCGGCGAACGGTTCCTGAAGCGCGCCTATCATGGGCCCGCAGGTTCGCTGGACTACCGGCTCTATGTCCCGGCCGATCACGAGCAACGGGAGCTGGCGCTGGTCGTCATGCTGCACGGGTGCATGCAGAATCCCGAAGATTTCGCCCTCGGCACGAGGATGAACGCCCTTGCGGAAGAGTTCAGCCTCATCGTCGCCTATCCGCACCAGACGCGCCTCGCCAACCCGCAGGGTTGCTGGAACTGGTTCGACCGGCGCCATCAGAGCCGCGGCTCAGGCGAGCCCGCCAAACTGGCGGGGCTGGCGCAAGCCTTGGCGAAGGAGTTCGACGTCCGCAGGGAGCGCGTTTTCGCGGCCGGCCTGTCAGCCGGCGGCGCGATGGCGGAGGTTCTCGCCGCAACCTATCCGGACGTGTTCGACGCGGTCGGGATTCACTCCGGCCTTCCCTATAAGTCAGCCGCCGACGTGCCCTCCGCCTTCGCCGCGATGAAGGGAACGGCGGCCTTCGACCCCGCGCCGCTTGCCGCAAGCGGTCGGCCTGCTCGCAAGATCATCGTTCATGGGCTCGCCGACAGCACGGTCGCCGCGATCAACGGCGAGCGCATCCTCGATGAGGTCGAGCGCGGCGAGCCTGCGCTCGCGCGAAGCGATCTCGACTGGCCTATCGAGGGCGGCCGCGTCAGCCGCACGGCGGTGAAAGATTCCGACGGCCGGCCGGTCGCGGAACAATGGCTGGTCGAGGGCGGCGGCCACGCCTGGTTCGGCGGCGATCCGCGCGGCAGCTTCACGCAAACCGTCGGGCTCGACGCGTCGCGCGTGATGGTGCGCTTTTTCCTGGCGCAGACGCTCGCGGACGCGTAGCGGCGAGCGCGGTTCCGGCGCCGAATTCGGCTTCGTGTCTTGTAAGGAGAATACGCATGAGGAGAACGCTTTTTGCGGTAGCGGCGGGAATCGCTCTTTGCCATGCGACATTGGCCGACGGCATAACGCAGGCGTTGGCGCAGGACCAACCGCTAGCCGGACAGACTTCCGAGCCAAAGGGCTCGTTTTTGCTCACCATTTTCCTCAAGCACGATCAATCGAAAACGCTCGAGCAGATCAACGCCGAGTTGCGACAACAAGGATTTTACAAGGCGTTCCCACCGCCCGGCATAGAGGTCGTCAGTTGGTACGTGATGATGGGAGTTGGCCAAGTGGTGACATTGCGCGTTCCGGCGGAGCGGCTGCGCGAAGTCAATCGCGCGATCGAGGAAACGGCGTGGGGCGGCTATCGCACCGAGTTCTATCCGACTTACGACTTTAAAGCCGTCGCCGAACAACTCCACGCAAAAGCACAGCAATGAGCGGACGCGGGGCGCGCTTCCCTCAGCGTTTCGCCAACCCCCGCAGGTCGAACGCCGGGTCGGCCGCTTCTTCCGGCGTCAGCGTTTTCGTCGTGCCGATGATGCGCTTGGCGGCGGCGTGGTCGCCGGCTTTGTTAACGGATTCGACTACGGCGAGCTTGCCGTCGCGGAAGCCGAAGGTCGAGAAGGCGCGGGTCGCCGGATCGCCGCGCACGACCCACGTGTCGACGCCATGCGCGAGGCCCGCGATCATCAGCTTCAAGTCGCCCTGATCGCTCCAGAACCAGGCGAGTTCATCGTAAGGCTTGGGCTTGCCGACGAGGCGCGCGGCGACCGCCTTTCCCTGATCGACCGCGTTCTGCACCGATTCGAGCCGCGTGCGTAA
The DNA here is from genome assembly GCA_963833955.1 of uncultured Alphaproteobacteria bacterium. Classification (GTDB taxonomy): domain Bacteria; phylum Pseudomonadota; class Alphaproteobacteria; order Rhizobiales; family Beijerinckiaceae; genus Roseiarcus. Next base: position 96,068 of record CAWHZY010000004.1, read on the forward strand.
GCCCAGCGCCGCATGCGGAAAATGGGCGCAGTCGCCGATCGCCGAAATCGCCGGGTCCGAGCTCAGCAGGAACTCGTCGACCACGATGCCATTGTCGCATTCGAGGCCGCATTCCCGCGCCAACGCGTCTTCCGCGACGACGCCGATCCCGACCACGACCAGGTCCGCGCTCAGCGCTTCACCGTCGGTAAGGATGACCGTTTCCGCGTGCTCGCGACCCTTGATCGCGGCGACGCCGAGCCCGAGCCGGAAGCGCGCGCCGAAAGCGGCGTGCTCTTTCAGGAAAAAATCCGACATGATCGGCGACACCGCCCGGCCCATCGGGCGCGCGATCTCGACCACCGTCGCCTCGGCCCCGAGGCTCGCGGCGGTCGCGGCGATTTCGAGGCCGATGAAGCCGGCGCCGATGATGACGACCTTCGGCTTCGCGCCGAGGCGCTCGCGGATCGCCGTCGCGTCGGCGATGTCGCGAAGCGCGAACACGCCCGGCAGATCGACGCCGGGCACATCGAGCCGCCGCTGCCGCGCGCCAGTCGCAAGGATGAGGTGTCCATAAGAAATCGCGCTGCCGTCGCTCAGCTCAACGTGTTGCGCCGCGCGGTCGATCCGCTTCGCGCCGACGCCGAGCCTGAGGTCGATGCGCTGTTCGCGAAAATGCGCATCGGCCCTGAGCGGCAGCCCATGGACTTCCATTTCCCCTTTGAGAAACGCCTTGGAGAGCGGCGGGCGCTGATAGGGCAGAGCGTTCTCGACGGAGAGAAGAACAAGCTCGCCGTCAAACCCCTGTTCACGTAGGGACGCGGCGGCCTGCACCCCGGCATGGCCGGCGCCGACGATGACGACCGAGGTTGGGGTCACGGGCAGGGCCGGGGAGAGGCCTTATGCATTGGTCCGCATCCCAAGACCTGAGGCGGCTCCGCGCGAGCGGAGCCCTCGAAGAGCCTGCCCCGAGCCTGTCGAGGGGATGGTCCAGTTCGCGCGGCCATTGGCGCGATCTGAAACGTCCTTCGAGACGCGTCGCCTATGGCTCCGCTCCTCAGGACGAGGAAGCGGAAGTTAGCCACCCGGCCGATCTCATTCATTGGCGTAGAGCCAGGAGCGGCGCGGTTTCGATACCTGCTCCTGAGGGCCTGGGTCGTCGGGCGCCATCGACGCGGGATCGATGATGACGCCCGTTCGCGGCGCGGGAACGACATTGAGCGCTTGCGATGGCTCGGAGCGAGGCTCCAACACGGTCGCCTCGGGCGCTGGTGTGACAGCCAGCGCAGCAACGGGCGCGGCGATGGCTTCGGCCGGAGGCGGCGGAGGCGGGGTCGCTGCACTCTCGGCAGGGGCTGCGATGCGCTCGTCGGGCGTGCGCCAGACGAAGCCATCGAGCGTTCCCGACGGCGACACCGGCGCCCAACGGTCGCTGATGACCCCATCCGCCACCCAGGCCTTGTCGCGCGGGGCGCGCGCCGCGCGGCCAAGCCACTCGCGCACCGCGCCATGATTGCCCTCGGTCTCCTCGATGTCGGCCATCATGAGGCAGACGCGCCGGGTCGGTCGGCCGTTCGACGAATCCGAGGCGATGAGCGGGGCGATCGCCGCGCGCGCGGCCGACACATCGCGCGCGTCCAAGGCCGCCCGCCCAACAGTGAGCAGCGATTCGGGATCGTGAGGCGCCGTGCGGGCGAGCGCTCGCGCCCGGGCGAGCCGGTCCTCGGTGGAATCGCCGTGGCGGACGCGCAGATAGGCCGCGGCAAGATCGGGATGGGGCGTCTGAGCGTAAGCGGCTTCGAGCATGCGGCTCGCGCGACGATAGTCGCCAGCTTGCGCGGTGAGCCGGCCGCTGATCGCCGCCGCGGGCACGAGCGTCGGCGCGAGCTTGCAGGCCTCCTGCGCGAGGACGAGCGCGCCCTTCGGATCACGCTCCATCGCTTCCTCGGCCATCGCCGTCTTGATCAACGCGCGCCAGCGGTTCGCGGTCGGCTTGTCGATGAGGCGCGCGCCGGCGTTCGAATCGACGGTCGCGAGCGCGCCGGCCCAATCGCCGCGTCGCGTGCGGTCGTCGAGGACCGCCTGACCGGCCCAGGCCGCAGGCGCGCGCGCGTGGGCGCGCATCGCATATTGCAGCGCCGCCGCATGGTCGCCGGCCCGCCGCGCCTCGACATGCAGGCCGCGCAGGCCGATGCCATGGGTTTCGCTATGATCGAGCATCGCGTTATAGGCCGCGACGGCCCTCGGCCGATCCCCGGCGAGCTGCGCGGATTGCGCTTGCAGGAGTTTGGTCATCGGCTCGTGCCCGATCAGCCGGCTCGCGTCGTAAGCGTGCTTGGCGGCGCCTCGCGCATCGCCCGCGCCGACCGCGAGCATGCCGCGCGACAAAGCCTGGAAGCCCTTCTCGCGCCTGCGCGATTGGGCGCCGACCGAAACCAGCGAGGGAATCCGGAACACGAAGCGCAAAAGTCCCCACACGATCGCGATCGCAATTCCGAGCGCCAGGACGGCGCCGAGGCCGAACAGCAAGGAGACCTCGTATTGCTCGCCCCGCCAGGTGACGTCCACGACGCCTGGATTGTTCGCAAGCCACGTCAGGCCTGCGGCGACCAGCGCCAGCGCCGCCAGGAAAATCAGCAGGCGAACCATCGTGACCCCGCTTCAAAACGCCAAACATGCGCCGGAAGGCGCCTCAACTCCCGGCCGCCCTGACTTCACGGTTTTTGGCCGCTCGCGAGCCGCGCGACCGCCCCCTCGCGGATCGACTGAAGGGCCGCCTCCGCCGCCTGCCGCGCGCGGGCCAGCGTCGGCCAGTCGCCCGCGGCCTTGCGCGCCGCTTCGGGGAGCTTATCGAAAGAAGCAAGCGCCGCGCCGATCTCGCCGCGCCGGCTTGCCGCTTCGATCTGGGAGATCAAAGCCTGGGGATCGTCGCCGGCCGTCTCATTGAGTTCGCGCACCTTCACGAGATTGTGGAGATGGGCGAGGAAACGATCGCTCACACTGCCCGTGTCCGGCTGGGACGTGGCGGCCAGGACGTGCGGCGCAACCGCGCTGAACGAGGCGGCCAGCGCGCTGTTGGTCGGCGCCCCGTTGGCCACCGCTTCCAAGGGCGCCAGCGCCGCCGCATCGAGGCCCAGACGCTGCAGGGCGGCAAGCTCGGGTGCAAAACCCGCCCCCGAGCGCAACCGTTCTTCCGCAACCTCGGCGATGATGGCGATCGTCGTGACGTTATCCGCGGCGGCGAGCTTCTCCTCGACGGCGCGCGTCTCGGTCTTGGGCGCGGCGAGCGCGGCCTCGACCTTGTCCACGCGAGCCGCAAGCGCCGCGAGATCGGGGCCGGTGGCGTTCGCCTTTGGCGCGTCGGATTCGAGCTTCGCGACCCGCGCCGACAATTCCGGAATCTCGCCCTTCTCGGCGTCGACGTCCGTGCGCAAGTCCTTGGCCTGAGCCGCCAGGCGTTGGGTCGCATCGCTCGCGGCGCTGTTGCTGGCGCTGGCCGCTTCCAACGCCGTCACCCTCTTGTCGAGGTCCGCCGTGTTTGACGTTCCGGCGCTGGCCTCGAGCGCGGCGATCCGCTTCTCGAGCGCAGCGACGGCCGCGCTCTCGTGGGTTGCCTCGGCGCCGAGCGCGTCGTTCGTCTGTCGCGCCTGCGCTTCGAGCGCGCCCAATCGATTTTCGGTCTGCGTGTCGTCGGCTTTGGAGGTCAAAAACGAATAGCCGGCGCCAAGGCCGAGCGCGGAGACGACGAGCCCGCCCACCGCGCCGGCCAGCAGACTGCGAGCGCCATTGCGCGGAGCCGCTTTGGGGGCGACGCGAGCGTCGGCGCTCGTTTCGCCGGCTGGCGTATACGAAGAAGACTTGCCGTCCTCCGCCGCGCTCGCTGCAATTTCCCCTTCGATGACCTCCGGCTCGCGCCGGGCGTCACGATTGACCGGGGCGCCCGTTGGCCCAGCGGAAGCGTCCTTTATTTCCTCGTCGACCATCGCCTCGCGCTCTCGGTTTTCTCGCGGCTCTATATACGGGACGACCCAAGCGAAGGGAACCCGCCGAGCTCTTCGCGCAACCTTCTGAAAAGCCCCGCTTCATCAGGCGTTTCGGCAATCGCGATGCGGCCTGCGCCGATTGCCTGCAAGGGTTCTGCGACGTCGCCTGACATGCAAACATGCTTAAGCTTGAGGAAACAGGCCTCTACGCCGGCTGTCTCCGCCAGCGCCGCCGCAAGGTGAGCCGAGCGGCGCGAATAGTGCAGCGCCGCGACGCAAGATGCGAGGGACCGCGCTTCCGGTAGACGCCAGGCCGCGCGCGCCTCCGCCGCATAGGCTTCCACGATTTCGACGCCAAATGCCCCAGTCAGTGTCGCCTCGATGACCGCCTTGCGGTCGCGACCGGCAAGGTAGAGCACGGACGCTCCAGGTTTCATCACGCCGGTCAGCGTCCTGACCAATTCTTCGACGTCCCGTGCCGGCGGCGAGGCCAGCCGCCAGCCGCGCGCCTCGGCCGCATGGCCGGTGCGCGCGCCGACGACATAGAGCGGCGACGACGTGCCGGACGGCCCGTCGGCGTGGAACGCCTTGTCGCTGGTCGCGACCACGGCGTCGTAACGCGATCGCTGCGGCCGGACAGGTCTGGTCCGGATCTCGATCGCCGGCAGGCAGGCGACGGAAAAGCCGAGTTTCCGCAGCCGCGCCGCGCTCGCCTTTGCGTCCTCGCGTTCGCGGAACAGGGCGATCCTGGCGCCGTCTTTCCCTCTCCTACGGGAGAGGGGTTGGGGTGAGGGTTCGCGCGCGAAGGGCGCCTCCGCCATCGCGATGTTTCCCTCATCCGTCGCGCCCATCGCCCGTTCGGAAGGGTGAACCTCCTTGCAAGCGCCCTCGGGCGCGCCTCCTTCTCCCCAAGGGAGAAGGGAAAGGGGCGTGTCACACTTCTTCCGGCGCATGCGCGGCAATATGATCCTTGCCAGCGGCGGGGCCAAGCTTCCAGCCGCAGCTTGCCGATCGCCGCCCGACGATTTACGCCGTCGCCGCGGACAGCCGGGCTTTGCCGGCCGCCGCCGGAACGCGCGCGTTGGACAAAGCCCTCAAAACGCCTGACCGGATCGCGGCGCGCGCTGCGGCGGCGCTCGATTTCAGAGACGACATCAATGGATTGCGCGCCCTCGCGGTGCTCGGCGTGGTGGTTTTTCACGCCGATCGCGCCTGGCTTCCCGGGGGATTTGCGGGCGTCGACGTCTTTTTCGTGATCTCGGGCTTTCTCATCTCGCGCATCATCCTGACCGAATGCGTCGCCGGCCGATTCTCGCTCACGATGTTCTACGCCAATAGGGCTCGGCGCATCCTGCCGGCGCTGATTCTGGTGGTGAGCTTCGTCTTCGTTCTCGGGTGGTTTCGGGCCGATCCTCTCACTTATCGCGATATCGGCTATCATTTGATGGGGAATTCCTACTTCACCGCGAATTTCTGGATTCTGCACGAAACGGCCACCGGCGGTTACTTTGCGCCCGACGCGGCCGGCAAGCCCCTCCTGCATCTCTGGTCGCTCAGCATTGAAGAGCAATTCTACCTGGTCTGGGCCACTTTGCTGCTTCTCGTCTTCAAACTTCCGCGGCCAATCACGTTCGCCGTTTTTTCAGCCGTTTTTGTCACGTCGCTCGCCTTCTGTCTGTTCGAGACTCCCAACGATCCCATCAGCGCATTCTACGTTCCCTGGACGAGAGGGTGGGAGCTCGCGCTCGGCGCCTTGCTGGCGTATCGCGAGCTGTTTCTGATCGAGGCCCTGCCGAACCCCTCGCCGGCAATCGCCAGCTTCGGCGCGGGTCTTGGCCTTGCGCTGATTCTCGGCGCGTTTGTCTTCTTGAATGAGACGCAGCCGTTTCCGGGGTGGCGCGCCCTGATTCCGACCGCCGGCTGCGCCCTCGTGATCGCGCTGCCGCGATCGGCGCTCGGCGGGATCCTCCTGGGCAATCCGCTGGCGGCGTTTTTCGGCTTGATCTCCTATCCGCTCTATCTCTGGCACTGGCCCCTGTTTGCTTTCGCGAATATCTGGGCCGGCGTCTTGCCGACGCCGGCCGTGATGTTCACGCTGGCCGCGGCGGCGGTTATTCTTGCAACGCTCACCTATTGGCTGATCGAACGGCCGGCCCAGGGCGCTTCTCGCCGCCGTCCTTACCTGGTCGCAGCCGGCCTTCTCGCCGCGCTGGCGCTCACCGGCGTTGTCGGGCGCGTGATCGTGGAGGCGAACGGCTTTCCCGGCCGTCTCCCCCCGCTCGTCACACGGATCCTCAATGTCGCAGAGAGTGGAATGATGGCGCCCGACATCAGGGGCTGCCTGTATAACCGCGACAACATCCGCTATCCGCTTGACGAGGAGCGCAAGCGCGCGCGGGACTTCTTCGCCCATTGCACGACGATCAAGGATCCGAGCAAGCCGACGATCATGATCGTTGGCGATTCGCACGCCACGCATCTTTTCGCCGGGCTGTCAGCGGTGTACGGCAAACGAGCCAACCTCGTCGCCTTGACCGCGACTTATTGCGTTCCGCTGATCGAACATGTCTCGACGGAAGGGTGGGGCGGCACGACCCGCTGCCAGGCCGTCAACGACACCGTTTTGGACGAAATCCGCAGGATCAAGCCGGATCTCCTCGTCGTCGGCGCGTATTTTGTCCAGTATGTCAACGACCCGAACTGGCTTTATCCCGGTTACGTCGACGCCTTCGCGGACAACGTGCGGCGTCTCCGAGAGGACGGCGTCGGCGCCGTGATCGTCGCAGGCGAGATCCCGACCTGGTCGCCCTCGCTGCCGGCCCTGGTCGGACGCGAGATTCTCGATGGGGAGCAGCCTCCGGAATTTTCCAACGTCGGCCTGCGCCCCGAGTTCGCTCAAGAGCGACAGGGCCCTCGCAGCGAAGGACTGGGGCCAAGGCGTTCGCTATGTCTCGCAGGTGGCGCAGCTCTGCGGCCCCGAGGGTTGCCGGCGCTTGGTCGGCCAAAACCTTCCCGAAGACCTGCTGGCCGTCGACTACGGCCATTACAGCATCAACGGCTCGATCTTCGCCGTCAGAACCATCCTCGCGCCCGTCATGGACGCGGAACTCGCGCGGCTCGGAAAGAACTGACGCCGCACCCGGAGCGTGGGGAGTTCAACCTGCCGGCACGGTATCGGGGTAGGACTGGGCGTGAACGAGCGGTTCGAGACGCGTCAGCCGTATTGCCGCCTTCGCATCCGCATCCCGCCCGATGTCGACCGCATAATCCTGGAGATGCAGGAGGCAGAGGCGCTCGCTGGGCTTGCCGTCGGGCGAGCACCAGCCGTCAAAGGTGAGGAATTCCAGATCGGGCACACCGATCGCCTCTTTGACCCACAAGGCCGAGGCAATCTGCATGGCGTCGCCGAGCGCCATCGTGCGGGGTTTTCCTTCCGGTTCACGACCGTCGTCGGGCATATGCCATTTAGCGTCGCAAAGCCTGGCGACGCGCAGCATCGCGTTGGGGTCGGGCGTAACCAGGGTCGTCAGCGCCCGAATATAGCGCGTCAGGTCGAACAGGGTGGCGAACCGCCCGGGAACGAAGGTCGACGGCCTGAGCTCCGCAAACAGGACGCTGCTGACCCATACGCGACGCTTGTGAACGGCCGCCTCGGTCAGGATGGTCTCGATATGATGCTCCGCCTCACCCGAATCTCCGTTCGCGTGGCGAAGCACAACGCTCGAATGGAGGAAATGTTTATCGCTACTCGACGCAATCAAGGTCGTTGTCCTCATCCAATAAGGGTGTCATACGCAGCGAGCCTCGGATGTCGATCGCCGCGTTCACGTGGGCTCTTTCTTCAATAGAGAGCACTTCTATTCGCTCAGGAAGCTGACTGTCGCCAGTGTATATTGCTCTTCCTGTCACGCAAACATTTTTGTTGCCGAATGGGTTCAACGCATCTTCACCTTGTGACTTGTCAAAAACGCATTCGACATGCGTTGTCCCTGCCGGAAGCATGAGGTCGCCTGTCCATACTGCTCCGCGATAGTCGATCTCGTCCAGCCGCCCCTCGAACGACATGATCGCGCTGCCGAGAAACCAGTTGTCGGTCTTGATCATTCCGTCGTCCTTGCCCCCCACGCGATCGACCTGACGGCGAAAGAAATCGTCCACTGGCAACTCTGCGTCGCTGAATTGCGCCAGGACATAAAACGAGGGATTGAGCGCCTTGACGATACGGATAAACGCTCTCGTAATGCGCGGATGACGGACGACGGCCTGGTAGTCGCTGCGGTAAATGCCCTCGGCGCAGCGCCGGAAGAACTCGATCGCCGACGGACCGGTCTGGCCCAACGCCTTCCGCTTCTCCAGGATTCCGAACTCGTAAGGATTGAGCGCCAGTAGAGAGATGAGGAACTCGCTCGATCGCGCTTTTGGCTGAAGTTCGCGGTCCGTGACCTGCAGCGCCGTCAAAAACGCGTCGAACGTCTTTTTGAACAGCTCGGCTGGGATCGGCCCAAGATCGTAGTCGCGGGCTTCGACCGGCCGAATCACTACGCGAATCTCGTTTGGCCCGATCGGGCTATTCATCGGTCGCTCCTGTCGCCGGACCTTACCATGCCCTGAAAAGCGGCGACAGAGCGGCCGACGCCTGCGAATCGTCCTTCGGGAAAGCGGGTTTTCTCAGGCCCTCGTTCGGGCTATGGGCATGAGGCATGCGCGTTCTTGGCATTGAAACCACTTGCGACGAGACGGCGGCGGCGGTGGTGCGGCTGAGAGCCGATGGCTCGGGCGAAATCCTCGCCGACGAGCTGATGAGTCAGATCGCCGCGCACGCGCCGTTCGGCGGCGTCGTGCCGGAGATTGCGGCGCGCGCCCATGTCGAGATCGTTGACCTGTTGATCACGCGCGCGCTGACGCGGGCGAAAATCGCGGCCAAGGATCTCGACGGAGTGGCGGCGGCGGCAGGTCCCGGCCTCATCGGCGGCGTGCTTGTTGGGCTGATGGCCGGCAAGGGGATCGCGCTCGCATGCGGCAAACCGTTCGTCGCCGTCAACCACCTCGAGGCGCACGCGCTGACCGCGCGCCTGACGAACAGCGTCGCCTTCCCCTTTCTCGTCCTCATCGCCTCGGGCGGACATACGCAGATTCTCGCGGTCAAGGGCGTCGGCGACTACGATCGCCTCGGGGCGACCATGGACGACGCCATCGGCGAAGCCTTCGACAAGACCGCCAAGCTGTTGGGGCTGTCATTTCCCGGCGGGCCCGCGGTCGAAGCGGCGGCCAGGGGCGGCGATCCAACGCGATTCGCGCTGCCTCGGCCTTTGCTCGGACGGCCCGACGCTGATTTCTCGCTGTCGGGGCTCAAAACGGCGGTCCGCTATGCGGCGGAATCCATCGCCCCGCTGCGCCCGCGGGACGTCGCCGATCTCTGCGCCTCGTTTCAGGCGGCGGTGGTCGATGTGGTCGAAGATCGCATACGCATGGGATTGAAGCTCTTCCGCCGGCGAATTGGCGTCGCTCCGCGCGCCGTGGTGGTCGCTGGCGGGGTCGCGTCCAATACGGCTCTTCGCGAGGCGCTGACCCAATTCTGCGCCGAGGCAGGCCTGCCCCTCGTCGCGCCGCCGCCCAAGCTTTGCACCGATAACGGCGCGATGATCGCCTGGGCGGGAATAGAGCGGCTGCGGCTCGGCATGATCGATCGCCTCGACGCTCCGGGCCGCCCGCGCTGGCCGCTCGATCCGAAGTCCGAACCCGCGCTCAACAACAAGGCGTGAAGCGCGCCCCTCCTCAGTTGGGGGTCGGCGCGGGAGGAGCGGAAGGCGCGTTCTGCGCGCCCTGCGGCGCCTGCTCCTTCGCTTTTTCGTTCGCCATGTGATGGCCGACGATACAGCCGCCAATCGCGCCCATGACCCCGTGATGGCCTGCGTAATGGCCGGCGACGCCGCCGACAACTGCGCCTTTCAGGCAGCCCTTGGCTTCGGCGGGCGCAGAGCCAATGGCTAACGCGGGGAGCGAAGCGAGCATCACGGCGGCGATCGTTGCAAGTCTCATGGCGGCGTTCCTTTGTTTAAAATTGGGGAAGTCAGCCCGCGATCTGGGTTCGCCCTGGCCCCTTGGCAAGGTCCAGCGAAAACACTTCACTTGGGCACCCCCGCTCGCGCGGCTGATCATTGCAATTCTGCTTGTGCGCGCCTATACAACGCTTTTCCTCTCAAGTTTGATCCTTTGAGACTGCGTTTGCGGGCCAAAACCTGCGAGCACGCGCAAACGATCATTAGGAGCACCGTTTATGAGCGACGCGCCGTTGATGCCGAAGGCGACCGCCGTCTGGCTGGTCGAAAACACCTCGCTGACCTTCGATCAGATCGCGGAGTTTTGCAAACTGCACCCCCTTGAGGTGAAAGGGATCGCCGACGGCGAAGTGGCGACGGGCATCAAGGGCTATGATCCGATCTCGACCGGCCAGCTCACGCGCGAGGAAATCGCCGCGGGCGAGAAGGACCCCAACCGCCGCCTCAATCTTTCGACGTCGAAGACGCGCACGCCCGAATTCAAGAAGCCGCGGGGCGCGCGCTACACCCCGTTGTCGCGTCGGCACGACCGCCCGAACGCCGTATTGTGGCTGTTGCGCAACCATGGCGAGCTGAAGGACGCGCAGATCATGCGCCTGGTCGGGACGACCAAGCACACGCTTCAGGCGATCCGCGACCGCACCCACTGGAACTCGGCCAATCTTCAGCCGATGGACCCGGTGACGCTGGGCTTGTGCTCGCAGATCGATCTCGACTTCGAGGTCAATCGCGCCGCCAAGGAACGGCCGAAAGTCGAGGAAGATCGCGCCCAGACGCTGGTGTCAGCGGAAATCACCACCGCCCGGCCCACGGCCGCTCCGGCGAGCCAGCTCGAAGTGTTCGGCGTTCCGACGCCGAAGCCCAAGCCGGTCGAGGAGCGGGTCGACGTCAATTCGGTGTTCGGAAAGCTGAAGGAGAAGGCGCCGCCGGACGCCGAATAGGCGGATCGCGGGTCTTTCTCTTGCTCCCGCGCAAGCTTTTCCTTTGTCGGCAAAGCGAGCGGCCTTGGGGCGGCGCGGCGATGAGACCAGCCGGGGGTCGTTGCACTCGGCGCCTCTCCGGTTAGAGTGCACCCGGCCGCACGGGTGTTTGCCCTCGGATTGCCAGGGTCTGCGGCGGGCGGGCGTGAACCATGTGGCGGCGGGTTTGTGAGCGTGGCCTCATCCGGACCCGACAAGGGACGACGGCGACGCCTGCGGAATCGGGCGAAGCTCGCGAGGCCATTCGCGCGGCTCAGATTGACGCCTTGTTCCGGGCGGCCCCGGTGGGCGTCAGCGCGGCCGCCGTCGCCGCTGTCGTTCTGTTCGCGATCCTGCACCGCCTTGGATCCGTAGACGCGAGAATCGGATCGGCGTGGAGCGTCTTCATCGTCATCTGCGCGCTCAGTCAAATTGCGCTCGGGCGGGCCTACTGGCGCTCTCGGTCGCTGAGCGATCAATGGCGCAAGTGGGCGCTCTGGTTCGCCGTCATCAGCTTTGCTGAGGGAATGGCCTGGGGCTGGGCCCCAATAGGGCTGCCGACAGGCGATCGTTTCGAAGTGGAGCTTATCGTCGTCGTCGTGACCGCTGCGGTCGCCGAGGGGGCGATTGTCGCATTCGGCACGTATTTGCCGGCTTTCTACGCCCTGTTCGTTCCGGCGACGCTTCCCTATGCGGTGGTGAGCGCCATCTCCTCGAATCCCATCGAGCGCCTGACCAGCCTGCTCATGCTCATCTTCATCGCGGCGTTCGGCGCCTTGGGGTATACGACGAACCGCTCGTTCAAGCAGATCGTGGGCTTGAGAATCCGTACTCAGGCCATGGCCCTCGACCTGCAACAGCAAAAGGACATCGCCGAGCGGGAACGAAAGATCGCCGAGGAGGCGAACCGCGCGAAATCGTCCTTCCTCGCGGCGGCGAGTCACGATCTGCGCCAGCCCGTCCATGCGCTCGGAATGTTTGTCGGGGCTCTGCGCGGCGTTCCGATGGCGCCGGAGGGGCGCCGGATCATCCAGCAGATCGAAGCGTCGACCGCGGCGATGGACGGCCTCTTTTCGGCGCTTCTCGATATTTCAAAGCTCGACGCAGGCGTCGTCGCCGTCGAGAGACGGGCGTTTCCCATCGGCCCGGTGCTCGAGCGCCTTGCCCATGACCACCGGGAAGAAGCAAAGGCCAACGGCGTCTCCCTCGTCTGGAAGCGATGCAGCGCGATCGTCTGGACCGACCCGGTGCTGATCGAGCGGGTCCTGCGCAACCTCGTATCGAATGCGGTGCGCTATACGCATCGCGGGCGGATCGTGATCGGCGCCCGGCGCCGAGGCGCCGCGGTGACGGTGCAGGTGATCGACACCGGGCGCGGGATTCCGCTCGACGAGCAGAAGCGTGTGTTTCAAGAGTATTATCAACTTGGCAATCCTCAGCGCGATTCAACCAAGGGACTCGGACTTGGCCTTGCCATCGTCCGGCGATTGACCTCTCTCCTCGATTGCGGACTGACCCTTCGCTCAGCGCCCGGGCGAGGCTCGTGCTTCGAGGTGACGATCCCGCTTGCGGAATCTCAAGCGCCGGTCGCCGAGCCGGAAATGCCGACTGCCTCCGCCGCTACCGCGAAAGGACTCGTGGTGGTCATCGACGACGAGGCCGCAATTCGTGACGCGACGCTGAGTCTCCTGACGGGATGGGGGTATGACGTCATCGCGTGCGGCGGCGGCGACGAGGCCATCTCGCGTCTCTCGGCCGGCCCGGCGAGACCCTCGCTGATCCTGTGCGACTATCGCCTGAGCGAGGGCGAAAGCGGACTCGTCGTCATCAAACGCATTCGTGCAGAGTACGACGAATCAATACCCGCGATCCTGATCACCGGCGACACCGCGCCTGATCGCCTCACGGAAGCCAAGGCCAGCGGCCTCCTGCTCATGCACAAGCCGGTATCCAACGGCAAGCTGCGGGCGGCGATCGGCAATTTGATTCTGAGCGCGAGGCCGAGCCGTTCGGTCGATGCAGGTCTTTCAGCGGTGGAATAATACTAGGACTCGATGATCGGAACCGATCATCGCTTTATGGCCGAAGCGCGAATGCGCGCCCCAAGCCGCTGCGCGGATTTGAGCGCGATGAGTCGCGCTCAAACAGAATTGGAATAAGACCCGTCTCTTGGCGATCAAACGGCGGCCGTCACTCCGCCGCTCTTGTGTGAACAGCCGGGTTGTTCGGATGCGCCGTCCAGTTGGCGGGCGGTCGGTCATAATCGAGCCCGGTGCGCGGATCGACGCCCGCGACTTTATGCACCAGCGTGATGCAGTCCTCGACCGGGCAGACCAGCGTGCACAGATTGCAGCCGACGCATTCGGCTTCGTTGACGACGAACTGGCGCTTGCCGTTGATGCGGGCGAAGATCGCCTGATGCGACGTGTCCTCGCACACGATGTGGCAGCGCCCGCATTGAATGCAGAGCTTCTGATCGATCTCGGCTTTCGCCACGTAATTGAGGTTGAGATATTGCCAGTCGGTGATCGAGGGAATCGCGCGGCCGCGGAAGTCCTCGACGGTCGCGTAGCCTTTCGCGTCCATATAGTCGGCGAGGCCGGTGATCATCTCCTGAACGACCTTGAAGCCGTAGGTCATCGCGGCGGTGCAGACCTGCACGGTTCCGGAGCCGAGCGCGATGAACTCGGCCGCGTCGCGCCAGGTGGTAATGCCGCCGATGGCCGAGATGGGCATGCCGGCGCAGACCGAATCGCGAGCGATTTCCGACACCATGGAGAGCGCGATCGGCTTCACCGCGGGGCCGCACATGCCCCCGTGCGTGCCCTTGCCGTCGATCACCACGTCCGGCGTCATATGGTCGAGATCGATGTTCATGATCGAATTGATGGTGTTGATGAGCGACACCGCGTCGGCGCCGCCTTTTTTCGCCGCGCGCGCCGGCTGACGAACGTCGGTAATGTTGGGCGTCAGCTTGACGATGACCGGCATGCGCGTGTGCGCCTTGCACCAGCGCGCGACCATCTCGACATATTCGGGCACCTGGCCGACGGCCGATCCCATGCCGCGCTCCGACATGCCATGCGGGCAGCCGAAATTGAGCTCCACGCCGTCGCATTCGGTCTCCTCGACGCGCGCGAGAATGGCCTCCCAGGACTTCTCGTCGCAGGGAACCATCAGCGATACGATGAGCGCGCGGTCGGCCCAGGCGCGCTTGACCTCCTTGATTTCCCGCAGGTTGATTTCGAGATCGCGATCGGTGATGAGCTCGATGTTGTTCATTGCGATGAGGCGCCGGTCGGGCCCATGGATCGCGCCGTAGCGCGCGCCCGACACGTTGACGACCGGAGGCCCCGCTTCGCCGAGCGTCTTCCACACCACGCCGCCCCAGCCGGCGCGGAACGCGCGCTCGACATTCACCTTCCGATCCGTTGGCGGGGCGGAGGCGAGCCAGAACGGATTGGGCGATTTTAGCGCCAAGAAAATTGGTGCGCAGATCGGCCATGGGATCCTCGCTTTAAGTTTAAGCGCGCGATGCGCTTAAACAGGCCGCGATCGAGCGCGCCGCCTGCTTGCCGTCCTCGACGGCGCTCACCGTCAGGTCCTGCCCACCATAGACGCAATCCCCGCCGGCCCACACGCCTTGAAGCGTCGTGCGGCGCTCGGAATCGACGACGATGCGGCCGTCCCTGACCTCGATCGGCGCGCCGTCGAGCGCTTCCGGCGCGCCGCGTTGCCCGATAGCCAGAAACAGCATGTCGGCGTCGAGGCGAAAGACCGAGCCGACCGGAGCGGACGCGTCCTCGACGCCATTGCCGCTCTCGAACACCACGCCGCTCAGCGTGTCGTTGCGACCCTCGAGCGCGACCGGCCGCGCCCAATAGCGGATGACGACCCCATTCGTTTGCGCAAGCTCCCGTTCGTAAGCGCTTGCCTTCATCTGTTCGGGACCGCGCCGGTAGACCATGGTCACGCTCTCGGCGCCAAGCTTCTTCGATTGCAGGGCGGCGTCGATCGCCGTCATGCCGCCGCCGATCACCACAACCCGGCGACCAACCGGCAGGGTGGAAAGATCCTTGGCCTGCCGGAGGCGGGCGATGTAGTCGACGGCGTCGATCACGTTGGCGAGTTCGGTCTCCCTCGGCAATCCGAGCTTGTTGGTCGCGCCGAGGCCCGCGCCGAGGAAGACGGCGTCGTAGTCGCGCCGGAGATCGTCGAGCTTGACGTTAAGGCCGAGCGCCTGCCCGCGCTTGATTTCGATGCCGCCGATCGAGAGAATGAACTCGACTTCCCGCGCCGCGAAATCGTCGGCGGTCTTGTAGGCGGCGATGCCGTATTCATTGAGGCCGCCCGCCTTCTCGCGCGGCTCGAAGATCGTGCTGTCGATTCCGGCTCGGCTAAGTTCGTGCGCGCAGGCCAGCCCGGCCGGCCCGGCGCCGACGATCGCCACCCGTTTTCCCGTGGGCGCGCCGCGCGCGTAAGGCGATTTCCCGTTGGCGATCGTCGGATCGGTCGCGTAGCGCTGCAATCTGCCGATCACGACCGGCTTCGCCTCCGCCGCCTCGCGCACGCAGGCTTCCTCGCACAGCGTTTCGGTCGGGCAGACGCGGGCGCACATGCCGCCCATGATGTTGGAATCGAAAATCGTCGTCGCCGCGCCCGAGCGGTTGCCGGCGGCGATCTGGCGAATGAACAGCGGAATGTCGATCACGGTCGGGCAGGCCTGCTGACAGGGCGGATCGAAGCAGAAATAGCAGCGCTCCGCCTCCACCCTCGCCTCGTGGGGGGTCAAGAGCGGGTGCAGATCGGCAAAATTGCCTTTCAGCGTCGCTTCATCCAAACGGCCCGGGCGAACATCCGATGCGCCCGGCGGGTTGGCGGCGATCGTCATGACGAAACCCTCAAAAGCCTTGGCGACGGCTCATTCCTGACCGTTTGGTCAATCGTTTTGCTACGCGCAACATTTGTCAAGCAGGATGTGGGCCGCGACGCGGGAATCGATCCCAAAAAGTCGACGCCCATTGAGAATCCTCGGTCCCGCCCTATCTGCCGAGCAGGTGTGGATAAACACAATTTGAAATGGATTCAGATTGCTGCGGTGCAACATTTCTGCTAGAATGCCGTTTCAACGAACGTAGTTAGGATTCGGAGGGGCCCGTGACAGCCACCTGGAAGACCAAATGGGGCGTTCGCCGCGTGCGCCGCGATATCCCGACAGTAGAAGAGGCTCTGATCGCCGCTGAAAGTCTGGCCGCTGATCCGGCTCAGCGTGCGGAAATCGCCGCGACCCTGATGGGCGTGCCGGTCGAAGAGGTCAAGGCGCTGGCGGCCAAACAGGCTGCGAGGACGCGGGGCCGGGCGAGCCTGGTCGCGGGCCGCACGCGCGCGGTCGTGGTCGAGTACAAGCGGCCGCGCATCGGTCATGGACCCATGTCGTTCGCCAGCAAGCGCTGACGCGCGGAGGCTTGCCACAAGAAGCGACGGGCGCCTTTAGAGATTGGCCAGCCTGGCCGCCGATGGCCGGCTGGTCCGATATTGGCTGCGCGCCGCGACGTCGGTCGAAATGATGGCGATCGCGATCAAGGTCAGCGTCGTCATTTCGGCGAAATCGACATTGAGGAAGGCAAGCGCCACGACGGCCGAGAAGGCCGCGGCCATATAGGGCGCGAGCCGGGCGGGCGCGTGGACAATGGCGCGGAACCCGAGCCACGCGCCAACCGCAGAGAGCACGGCGCCGACAATTCCAAGCTCGTACCAGACCGTAAAGGCGAGCGCCCGCGGGGTCCGCGCCGGCAAAATCAGGTCCTGAACCCCGTGGCCGACCGTCGCAAATCCATGGCCGGTGATGAGCCTCAGCTTATCGTGGGTAAAAATGTCCGCCGCCACGGACAATGACGGATAGGGCGCCGGCAAGGCGGAGAGCCGCGTATGAAAGATCCAGGCGGCGGCGGTCGGCGCCAGCGCGGGGATGAGCGGCGACAACAGGATGAGCGCGGCCGCGCCCCAGCTCAATTCCCGCGCGGTGCGTGGTAAATCCGAGATCGCAGAACGACAGCGCCAGATAGCCGGCGAACAGCGCGACCGTGAGCGGCGCATAACTCGCGATGTAGGCGAAGCACAGGGCGACGATCAAAAGCAGCCGCGCCAGTCCGTTGCGTCCGCGCGCCGCAAGTCCCCCGATCGCCGGGAACAGCAGCACGGCGATCGCGACCGCGCCGGCCGTGAGCCGGCCATCGTCCGGCGCGCCGGTCAGAGTCTCGCCGAGCGCCCGCGCGATCATCGCCGCGATGCCGGCCATCACGCCGATGGGGAAGAGGTAGAGGTCGGTCGCGGCTGCGTTCTCGCGCGGCGCCGCCACCGCCGCCATTGTCGCGACGAGCAGGACGCCGAGTTTGAGGAGATGTTGCCCGGCTGCGACCGGGTACGGCGTCCACAGAATCGATAGCGTCGCCCAACCCAATCCCGCCAGCAAAGCGAGAAACGCCGGAACGTAAAAAGGCCGCCTGAAGCGTGCGAAAAATCCGGGCTCCGCATCGAGCGCCGCAGCGACGAGAATCAGACCCACGCCGATCGAAAACATCACATAGAGGCCAAGCGGGTGAAGCACGACCCCGACCGGCGCGCCGACGGCCAGCACGAGATAGCCGATGCGCGAGAAAAATCGCGAGGCGTCCGCGGCGTCGTCGCGCTCCGCCTCTCTCGACCCCTTCCTGTCCGCCGCGGCCGCCATGCTTCCCAACCCGATTGGGGCGCGGATCTTTCCGCGTCGCCATTGAGGACTTATACGACCTCAGCGGCGAGGCGCCTGTGTGCGCCGCGCAACACTTTCGCGGCAATTTGCCATTTTTCTCGCAATGATTGACCAGGAGCGCGAGAGCGTGCGACGGACGCCCGCGATGGGCTCGATGGCGCCGATGAGGCCGAAGGCTGCGACGTGAGCGGCAATTCCATGGCCGCCGCCGCGCGGACGGAAACGGGCTTGCGCCGCGCCGCGTGGCTCGGTCTTTATGCCTGCGCGGCGTCGATTGCGCTTCTGGCCATCCAGGCCAATGCCGCCGGACGGCTCGAGCTCACTTTCGACGAAGCCTATTATACGCTGTGGTCGCGCTCCCTTTCTTTCGGATATCTCGACCATCCGCCGATGGTCGCGCTCCTCATCCGCGCCTCGACTTCGCTGTTCGGCGGCTCGGAGCTCGGCGTGCGGGCGCTTTCGCTCCTCGTCGTTGGCGCGATGCCGGCGCTTATCGCCTTCATCGCCTGGCGCCTGTTCGGTTCGGCGGAAAAAGCCGCGCTCGCCGCGCTCATGTGGATCGCCATGCCGCTCGTCTCCATCGGGGCGGTGTTCGTCGCTCCCGATGCTCCGCTGGTCGTGTTTTGGACGCTTGGGCTCAGCGCCCTGGTCGAGCTGTGGCGCACGGGTCGGAGGCGCTGGCTGATCGCGCTGGGCTTGGCGCTTGGCCTCGCGCTGCAATCGAAATTCACCGCCGCCTTTTTCGCTGCCGGCGTCGTCCTCGCCCTTATCGCGACGCCCTCGCTACGCCGCTGGCTGATCTCGCCTGCGTTGTTTGCGGGCCTCGCCCTCGCCCTCGTGATATTCGCCCCGTTCGTCGCCTGGAACGCCGCGCACGGCTGGGCGACTTTCGCCAAGCAGCTCGGCCGCGCGGGCGCAAGCGAATTTACGCCTTACTACCTGGCCGAGTTTCTTATCGCGCAGATCGGACTCCTCAATCCGCTGGTGGTCGCCGCTTTTATCCCTGCGGTTGCGGCGATTTCCTGGCGCGCGCCCGTTGCGCCGCGCTCGCCCGGCGAAGCCCGGCGCCTTCTCGCCTGCACGATCGCGCCGGCGGCGGCCTATTTCCTTTTGCATTCGCTCCACGACCGGGTGCAGGGCAATTGGCTCGCGCCGCTCTATCCCGCCGTGGCCATTCTTGCCGCCGACTGGATCGCCGAGATTCGCCGGACAAGCGATTCGGGCTTCGCCGCGGGAATTGCGAAAGCGGCTCAATGCGCCGCGCCAATCGGGCTTGTCGTCGCCGCGCTGACCTTCGCCGAGGCCTTGACCGGCGCGGTCCCGCTCGGGACGGCCAATCCGCTGGCGCGCCTCGAAGGCTTTCGCGAACTGGCGCGCGATCTCGACGCCAAGGCGCGCGCCGACAACGCGCCTTACGTGCTGATCCAGGGCTACGCGCTGACCTCGCTGATGACCTATTACGGCGATCCCGCGATCGCCGTCGTGCAGCCGCAGCAGCGTATGCGGTGGATATTCGAGCCTCAACCGGCTGAGGCCCTGTTCGCCGCGCCAGGGCTCGCGCTCGGCGAACCCGGCCGCCGTTTCGACCTCAGCCTGAAAATGCGCTTTCGCGACGTCGAGCCGGCCGGTCTCTTGCAACGGCGCCAGGCCGGCGGAACGCTCGAGACTTACGAACTCTTCCGGGTCGCCGATCCTTACGCGCCGGTCCTCGACCCGGTCTGCTTCCGCGGCGAGGCCAATCTTCAACGGCAATGCCCGCCATGAACGGCGCCGCCGGCTTCGGTCAGCCGAACCGCAAAAGGATGATCCCGGCGAGAATGACGAGCACTGCGATCGCCCGTTGCGAATGAAACGGCTCGCCGAGCGCCACGACGCCGATGATCGCCGCGAATACGACCGACGTCTCGCGAAGGGCGGCGACGGCGGCGATCGGGGCGCGCGTCATCGCCCAGATGACGATCGCATAGCCGACAAAGGCGGCGAGGCCGCCGACAAGGCCGCGCCGCCAGCCCTGGGACAAGGCGACGACCGCTGCGCGCCCGCGGAGACAAAGGATGATCGGCGCATAGGCGAGCGCGGTCAGCGCGTCGGCCCACGAATTATAGGCGAAGGCGAACGCCGAGCCCGCGCCCGAGATCCTCGCGCCCTCCCCGTCGATCACCGAATAGATCGCGATGACGGCCGAATTGGCCAGCGCGACAATGACGGTCGGCCGGTCGATTCGTCCATGCGCAAGGCCGCTCGCGCCCATCGCGAGAACGCCTGTGACCAGCGCCAGAACGCCGAGGCTGGCGATCGGGGGCGGCATTTCGCCCAACGTCACAAGCGCGATGATCGCGGCGATCAGCGGCGCGAGCCCGCGCATGATCGGATAGGCGACCGAGAGGTCGGCGCTGCGATAGAGCTGTCCGACCAGCATGAAATAGACGATATGGACGAGCGCCGAGGCGACGATGAAGGGAAAGGCCGCGGCCGCTGGCCGTGGCAGGGCGAGAGCCGCTACGATAGCGGCGCCGCCGCACCAGAGCGCGACGATCGCCGATGAGAGGAACTTGTCGCTCGCGCTTTTGACGAGCGAATTCCACAAAGCATGAAGGGCCGCCGCGCCAAGGACAGCGGCCAGGACGCCGGAACTGAGGTGGGCGGAAGCGGGCATGAAGGAGTCACAGTGACGGATTCGCTCTTGGCCGTCGAGCCGCGCGGCGATCCGGCCAACCGGCAGCGCGCTCGCGCCGAGGCGCGTGGGTCGTTCGCCCGCGTGGGCGCGCGCACCGAGCCCGCGCGGCTGTTCGAGACCGGGGGCTTGCGCTGGCGCTTTCCACGCTCGTCGAACCCGTGCGAAGCCGCGATCGTCAACACCGGCGGCGGCGTTGCGGGCGGCGATTCCTATTCCGTCAGTCTGACGCTGAGCGAGGGCGCCGAGGTCGAGGCGACCACGCCCTCGGCGGAGCGCATCTATCGCAGCGACGGCCTCGCGGCCTGCGTCGCGACCCGGCTAACGCTGAAGCCGGGCGCCCGGCTCTTCTGGCTGCCTCAGGAGACGCTCCTGTTCGAGGGCGCGCGTCTTGAGCGGCGGCTCGAGGTGGAGGCGTCCGGCGAGGCTGAGTTCCTGATTGCGGAAACGCTGGTGTTCGGACGCCTCGCGATGGGCGAAACCCGGATCGACGCGAGTGTGAGGGACTCATGGCGCGTGCGTCGTGACGGCGAGCTCGTGTTCGCTGACGAGACCCGGATCGACCACGCCGGCGCGACTCTCGACCGAAAGGCCGTCGGAGCCGGCGCCCGGGCTCTGTCGACGATCGTCGCCTCGTCCCCCCATATCGAGGCTCGCCTCGCCGATTTGCGGACAGCGCTCGAAACGGCCGGTTCGGGCGTCGAAAGCGGCGCGAGCGCCTTCGACGGACTGATAGTCGTCCGCCTGCTCGCTGCGTCGTTCGACCAATTGCGCATGGGCCTTGTCGCGTCCATTATCGCGCTCGGCGGACGCAAGCCGCGCCTGTGGCCCTGATGGGGCGCGCAATGTGCTGGACCGCTTAGAGGCTATGAGGAGGGACAAGGCCCCATGAATCTGACCCCGCGGGAAAAGGACAAGCTCTTGATCGCGATGGCGGCGATGGTGGCGCGTCGACGGCTCGAGCGCGGCGTCAAGCTCAACCATCCGGAGGCGATCGCGCTGATCACCGATTTCGTCGTCGAGGGCGCGCGCGACGGACGCTCGGTCGCCGAGCTCATGGAGGCCGGCGCGCATGTCGTCTCGGCCGATCAGGTCATGGACGGGATCGCCTCCATGATCCACGACATTCAGGTCGAGGCGACCTTCCCCGACGGCACCAAGCTCGTCACCGTCCACCATCCCATTCGCGGCGCGGACGACAAGGAGATCCCGGGCGAGGTGCTGGCGGAACCGGGCGAGATCGTCATGAACGTCGGGCGCGAGACGCTCACGCTCGACGTCTCCAATTCCGGCGACCGGCCGATCCAGGTCGGCTCGCACTATCATTTCTTCGAGACCAATCCGGCGCTCAAGTTCGAGCGCGCGAAGACGAAGGGCTATCGGCTCGACATTGCGGCCGGCACCGCGGTGCGCTTCGAGCCCGGCCAGAGCCGATCCGTGCGCCTCGTCGCCATCGCCGGAAAGCGCGAGGTTTACGGCTTCCGCCAGGAGGTGATGGGGAAGGTGTGATAAGGTCAGTGGCTCAAGAAGATACCGAGACGACAATGCCGCAATATCGAACGACTGTTGAGGCCAATGGCACGATCACATTGCCCGCGCCGCTGCGGAAGAGGCTGAAGATCTCCGAGGGCTGCGAAGTCGAGTTTTACGTTTCGCTGGAAGGGGACGTGTTCTTTCACGCCATCACCGGGAAGGCGAAGGGCTGGAGGGGCCTGTACGAGACCGAAGTCCGCTCCCCTCCCATTTCAATCCGTGAGATGGATCAGGCCGTCGGCGACGCGCTTGTCGAAGACGATCGCAGGATTCGAAGACAGGGGTCCCCTCGGAGACCTCGGCATCGGCGGACCGCCGCCGAATGATTGGCGTCGACACAAACGTCCTTGTCCGCATCTTCGCGAGCGACGACGCACGGCAGGCGGCGAGCGCCATTCGCGTGATTGACGAAAGCAAACCGGACCAGATCTTCGTCAATGTCGTCGTGCTTGCCGAATTCACATGGACCATGCGACGCGCCTACAAGTGGGACGACGATTGGATTCGGCATGCCTTGACCCGAATCGTCCGCCATCCCGCGCTCACGATCCAACACCGCGCTAGCGTCCTGGAGGCGATTACCGACTCCAACACCTCGATCCATCTCTTTGCGGATCGATTGATCGCCGCGCTCAATCTCGACGCCGGTTGCGAGACGACGATGACGTTTGACCAGGAAGCGGCGGCGTCTCCAGGTTTTCGCTTGCTCAAGACCTAGCAGAACTCCCTATGACCTCCCTCTTGCTGAGATAGGCGCCTAATGTCCTCCTCCCGCAACGCGCTTCCCCCGACCTCCCTGCCCCGCGCCCATTACGCCGAAATGTTCGGCCCCACGACCGGCGACCGGATTCGCCTCGCCGACACCGAGCTCATCATCGAAGTCGAGAAGGACTTCACCACTTACGGCGAAGAGGTGAAATTCGGCGGCGGCAAGGTGATCCGCGACGGCATGGGGCAGGCGCAGACGACCAACGCGCGCGGCGCCGTCGACACCGTCATCACCAACGCGGTCATCCTCGACCATTGGGGGATCGTGAAGGCCGACGTCGGCCTGAAGGACGGGCTGATCGCGGCGATCGGCAAGGCCGGCAATCCGGACATCCAGCCCGGCGTCACCATCATTGTCGGTCCCGGCACCGAGGTGATCGCGGGCGAGGGCAAGATCCTCACCGCCGGCGGCTTCGACACCCACATCCATTTCATCTGCCCGCAGCAGATCGAGGAGGCGCTCATGTCCGGCGTGACCTCGATGCTGGGCGGCGGCACGGGACCGGCGACCGGCACCTTCGCCACCACCTGCACGCCCGGCCCTTGGCACATCCAGCGCATGATCGAGGCGGCCGACGCCTATCCGATGAACCTCGGCTTCGCCGGCAAGGGCAACGCGTCGAAGCCCGCCGCGCTCGTCGAGCAGATCAAGGCCGGGGCCTGCGCGCTCAAACTGCACGAGGACTGGGGCACGACCCCGGCGGCGATCGACTGCTGCCTCAGCGTCGCCGACGACCACGACATCCAGGTCATGATCCACACCGACACGCTCAACGAATCGGGCTTCGTCGAGGACACGATCAAGGCCTTCAAGGGCCGCACCATCCACGCCTTCCACACCGAGGGCGCGGGCGGCGGCCACGCGCCCGACATCATGAAAGTGGCGGGCCTCTCCAACGTCCTGCCCTCGTCCACCAACCCGACGCGCCCCTATACGAAGAACACGCTCGACGAGCATCTCGACATGCTGATGGTCTGCCATCATCTCGACCAGAGCATCCCCGAGGATCTCGCCTTCGCCGAAAGCCGCATCCGCAAGGAGACGATCGCCGCCGAGGACATTCTGCACGATCTCGGCGCCCTCTCGATGATGTCGAGCGATTCCCAGGCCATGGGCCGGGTCGGCGAGGTCATCATCCGCACCTGGCAGACGGCGGACAAGATGAAGCGCCAGCGGGGCGCGCTCGAGGGCGATACGGCCCGCAACGACAATGCGCGCGCCAAGCGCTACATCGCGAAATACACCATCAACCCCGCCATCGCCCATGGCGTGTCAAAACACATCGGCTCGGTCGAGAAGGGCAAGCTCGCCGATCTCGTGCTCTGGACGCCCGCCTTCTTCGGCGTGAAGCCCGACAGCATCATCAAGGGCGGCGCCATCGCCGCGGCGCTGATGGGCGATCCCAACGCCTCGATCCCGACCCCCCAGCCCGTCCACTACCGGCCGATGTTCCGCTCGCACGGCCGCGCTCTGCACGGCTCGGCCCTCACCTTCGTTTCCGACGCGGCGCTCGAAGGCGGGCTCGAGCGCAAGCTGAAAATGCAAAGGCGCCTGGTCGCGGTCGAGAACACGCGCGGCAAGATCGGCAAGAAGAGCATGATCCACAATGGCGCGACGCCAAAGATCGACATCGACCCCGAGACCTATGACGTGAGGGCGGACGGCGAGCTTCTCGTCTGCGAGCCGTCGGACAAGCTGCCGATGGCGCAGAGGTACTTTTTGTTTTGAGGCGACGCCATCGGACCTGCCATGCTGCCGAACGGCGACCGGGCGATCCTCGATCTGGGCAAACTTGCTGACTATTGTTTAAACCCCGCGCAACCGCGCGGCAGGCACAAAGCTCGGGTGTTTCGCGGCTCTCTCGACATGGGCCGGGCCGACGCCTCGGATTTGCGAGCGCGCCTGCTGTACGCGGCCGCCAATGAGGCCGCGACGCCGCTGCCGGGCGACGCTGGCAGATTGACGTTACGGTCTCGCGACAGGGACGGCGGGCCGTGCTAAGAACGGTCTGGATCGTTCGAAGCGGCGACGAGATTCCACGCTTCGTGACCTGTTGGGTCTTGTGATGACGGCTATCACCGAACGAGGTCATCTCGGTAGCGACCTCTTCAGCGCGGTCGCGCTTCTCCGCGACCTTCCTCAGCACGGACTTATCCGTGGCCAGGTTGGCACAGTGGTCGAGGCCCTTGACGAAACGACCGCGCTTGTCGAATTCAGCGACGACAGTGGCGTGGCTTACGCCATCGTACCGTGCCCGCGCGACGCCTTGCTGGTTTTGCGTACGGCGCCTCTGGCTGCATGACTTTAAGCTGCGACGCCGAAGATCGAGATCGACCCCGAGACCTATGACGTGAGGGCGGACGGCGAGCTTCTCGTCTGCGAGCCGGCCGACAAGCTGCCGATGGCGCAGAGGTACTTTTTGTTTTGATCGCAGAGCAGACGCCCATATGGTAGCCCACGTCCGCGCAGCGCAGATTGTAAACGGGCGCGCCATCCATCAGGCGAACCCGCCCCTTTTCCTGAGGCTTTATTTGCCAGAACAATGGCCTCAAAGGATGCTTTTGCGGCGTGCGGTTCACGCCGCCTGCGCGGAAGTAAGCTGGAAGATCCTTCTGGCTCGCTCTGGCAGCACCTTAGCATGAGGGTCTGAGCACCAGTACGCAATTCAACGAGTTCAGCAGCGACAAGAGCTACGCCTACGCAATCGTCCCAGCCCGCGCGACGCCCCGCCGGTTTTGCGCATACTCAATCCTTGGCACCACCAAGAGGAGGCGAAGATGAGCGTATCATTTCCACAGTTTAGCGGAGAGGGTGATCCCCGGCCTGTTCTCGTAAATTTCCTCAAAGAACTCAAAAAGTTCCTTAGTGAACTCGTTAGCCGAGGCACAGATGAACAGGGCAGTCAGCTGTTTATCCCTTCACTCGGGGGACAGATGCAAGAGGCTTGGAACGAGTTCGTCGCTGAGGATCATATCGAGAATGCAACCAACCGTATTTCTCTTCTGTCTGAAACTGCTATTCAAGACAATGGTCTCCGAGGAAAGCAGCTGCAATTCAAGCTTGCTGTAATTAATTTATTCAACCAGAGATATATTGCAATAGGAAAGAGCATAATTAGAAAGCTGATTGATATATTAGACGATCTTCTCAGAAGCATTTTGTCTGCGATTGGGGGCGGTGAAGCAATCTCGGAAATCAAAGATTTTATCAAGGACAGTTTGGACGATTGAATTGAGAGACGAGCCTTGTAAGGACACCCCAGTCTTCAAGAGCACAGGTCTCGCGCCCCGGGCGGAGACAGGATGACGTCGGCACGAGGCCTCGCCCGCGCGTTACTCGAGACCGCATGGCAGCAGGTTCAAGCGTTCCTGCGCGACCGCCCGCAGCGGTCAGCGGGCACGCCCTTCCTGCCGTCGCCGCGCGTCGGGTCCTGGAGCGATGGCGGCGCCTTCACGAGCAAAAGGGTCGCCTGCCTCGCAAACGAGGGAGACGGAGGGCGAAGGCGCTGAGTTCAAGCGGCGCGCTTGCGCGATCGTTTTGGCGCCCCGACCTTCCGCTTCGTGCCTGCGCCGGTTTCGTCGAGTTGCGCTTCGATCATCATGCGGATGAGACGCTGAGCCGGCATGTTGGCTCCGCATTCGCCTTCAGGGTCGCGAGCAGCGCGGCGGGCAGGCGCAGGCTGATCGACGCGTCTTTGCGGGCCAGTTCGAAGCGCACCTTCTTCATGCCCGAGAGGTCGTATTCGGAGAGATCCGCGCTCTGCAGCCAGGCGTCGGCCTCCTCATCGCTTCTCAAGTCGGGAAACTTCTTCGACATAACGCTTGACCTCCTTCTCGTGCATGAACCGCACGCTGACCGGCCGGATTCTGCTCCCTCGCCAGGTGAAGACGCAAAAAATCCAGCGCCCCGCGCCGTCGCCGAAACCCAGAAGCCGTCGCTCGCCGGACGCGATCGTATCGCGCACGATATAAACATCGCCCGCGAACAGGGCCTCGATCTCCGCCAGCGATACGCCATGCGCAAGGCATTTCGACAGGTTGCCGCGTCCGGTCGAAGCCCCTGAACTTCATGCTGACGTGATCGTCTTTTGCATATGCAAAAGCAACTCATGCTGGCCCCATTCCGGTTTAGAGTATGGCGCATTCAGGCGGAATTGTCATTGCGAGGAGCGGAGCGACGAAGCAATCCAGAGAACTTGGGCGCCCTGTGTTCCCCTGGATCGCGTCGCTTCGCTCGCGATGAGGCCGACGGCGCCGTCTAGACGCGCCATGCTCTAGCGGCGAGGGCGGCCTTGCTTCTTGATCGCGCAAATGCCTTCGGCGCCTGCCTTCTTCGGGACGGAATGGAGGCTAGCAGAAAGCCAACGCACTTCCTTGGCAAAAATGGAAATCCGTGCTATACCATTGGCAGTCGCCGGATCGACCCGGCCGTGGACAGGCTTCCAATGAGGAGGACAAGCGACGCCGAAACTGACTCCCGACCGTCGCGCACAACCGGAGAGGGCGGAGGGGATTTACTTGACTCCAAACGGCCGTAACCCATTGAAAAGACCCGATTCGAAAAAATAAACGCTAGTAAACGTCAGCAAATTTACTAACGTTTACTCCCGTTTAAGGGCGTTTACTGGCGTTTACGCGCCGGGTCTCGGCTCAAGCATCGCGCAGGGGCTGTATTCCGGCCGCCCCTTCCGGAGCGCCGGCCCTTGCAAACCGAATGGAGGCGGCGCTGACTGGCGACCCGTCGAGCCAGCGAACGGAGATCCCATGCCTTCACGACCGCAAGCCGTGCCCCATGTCCATATCTCGGAGCCGCATGTGCGGGTCACCGAGTGGCGGTTCGCGCCGGGCGCGGAGACGGGGTGGCACCGCCACGAGGCCGACTATGTCGTCGTGCCCATGCTCGACGGCGACCTTCTGCTCGAGGAGCCGGGCGGCGGCTCACGCACGGCGACGCTCAAGCAGCATGTTCCTTATGCGCGGCTGGAGGGCGTCGAGCACAATGTGGTCAACGCCAACCCGTTCGACTTCGCCTTCATGGAGATCGAGCACCTGAAGGCGTGAGACGCCCGCGCCTGCCGCGCTACTCGGCCGCCGCCTTCTCCTCGAGCGCCGGATAGTCGGTGTAGCCGGCCGTGCCTGCGCTGTAGAAAGTGTCGGCGTTCCAGGCGTTGAGGGGCGCGCCGAGCGAAAAGCGGCGCGGCAGGTCGGGGTTGGCGATGAAGAGCTTGCCGAACGCCACCGCGTCGGCTTCGCCCGCTTCGATCGCCGCCTCGGCGTCGACGCGGCCGAAGGCTTCGTTGGCGACATAGACGCCGCCGAACGCCGCCTTGAGCTCGGGGCCGAGCCGCGGGGCCTTGGTCGATTCGCGGGCGCAGATGAACGCGATTTGCGCTTGGCGAGTTCGCGCGCGACATAGCCGAAGGTCGCCGGCAGGTCGCTGTCGCCCATGTCATGCGCGTCGGCGCGCGGGGCGAGGTGCATGCCGACCCGGCCCGGCCCCCAGACGGAGACCACGGCGTCGGTCACTTCAAGCATGAGCCGGGCGCGATTCTCGATCGAGCCGCCATAGCCGTCGTCGCGCTTGTTGCTCGAGTTCCTGGAGGAACTGGTCGAGCAGATAGCCGTTCGCGCCATGAATCTCGACGCCGTCGAACCCGGCCTTTTTCGCGTTCTCGGCGCCATGGCGATAGGCCTCGACGACGTCCGCGAGCTCCTCGATCTTCAGGGCGCGGGGCGCGACATACGGCCGTTGCGGCCGAATGAGACTCACATTGCCCTTCGGCGCGATCGCGCTCGGGGCAACGGGAAGGGCGCCGTCGTGATAGACGGGGTCGGAAATGCGTCCGACGTGCCAGAGTTGGAGGAAGATGCGCCCGCCGGCTCCATGCACGCCCTTGACGACCGAGCGCCAGCCTTCGACCTGCTCGTCGGACCAGACGCCGGGGGTGTGCGGATAGCCAACGCCCGCGGGCGCGACGGAGGTCGCCTCGGAAAGGATGAGGCCGGCGGACGCGCGCTGCACGTAATAGTCGCGCATCAGCGCGTTTGGAACGCGTCCGGGACCGGTCGACCGGTTGCGCGTCAACGGCGCCATGAGAATGCGGTTGGGAAGGTCCAGATCGCCAATCTTCAATGGGTCGAACAGCGTGGGCATTGAGTTCGTTTCTCCGAGTTGAACGCGCGCGATGACACTCATCTTCGACCCCGAGCTTGATTGGCTCGGGCCCATTGTGTCGGCTTGTCGTTGATCTTATGGGGAGAGGGAGAAAAGGCGGCGAGAAGCCGCTTCGGCGTCAATGCCGGACCTTATCATCCTCTCCGAAAATAAGGAAGCTGCGC
This sequence comes from uncultured Alphaproteobacteria bacterium, assembly GCA_963833955.1. GTDB lineage: Bacteria > Pseudomonadota > Alphaproteobacteria > Rhizobiales > Beijerinckiaceae > Roseiarcus. The sequence goes on from CAWHZY010000004.1 coordinate 125,113, forward strand.
AGCTCGATGCTCTCGCGCGGCGGCGCGTCCGCGGGCGCGGTCGGATCGGTGAACGCCGTGTGGGGAGCGAAGCGAGACACGGCGCCGTCATCGCGCGAGTCGAAACACTTGATGAGCAGAACTTCGTCCGCGCGCATCTCCGGCGCATAGAACCAGCGCTGGCCCGGATTGTAGACGAGATTGTAAGTCTCACCGCGCCGATCGCGATAAACGAGTTCCGAGGCGACGAGATCTTTTGGCGTTACGCTACCCGCGTCGCACATTGCGAGCGGCGCGTCCACGACCGGCGACGTGATCGGGCGCCAAAGATTGACGATGGCGACACGGCGGCGAAGCAATGCGTCCGCTTCGTCAGGATAGGCGACGCGAAGGCGCTCCACCCCCGACGCCGCCGTCTGATCGACATGGACGAGATTGGCGGGCTGGCGCGGAACGCCGGTCGAACGATCGTTCTTGCCCGGCACGCGGCGCCTCAATGTGTGGTCAAACACGCGCACTTCGGTCGCGCCGGTCACCCGCTTCAGAAGGTCGACGGATTCGGGGTAATAAACCCGTTTGATTTCCTCTTCGTCCCAGAAATCCTTGACCGCGCTTCGGTGTGTGAGAAGCTTAAAACCGACTTCGTCCAGTGCGAATTTCGACGCCGCGGGACGAAGATCGTGGATCGTCGTCGCGTGCCCTTCCACCTGAAGATTGGACATCGGAACCCCGGCGGGGGGCTCGTAGGCATAGGAAACGAGCTTCTCGCCTGTAGCCGCGACATAATTGAGGGTCGCTTTTATATGAGGCAGCGAGGCGATTGCGATCTCGACCATTGCGGCGCTTGGGTCCGTGATCAAAGTCTATCAACTGCATCTAATAATCGCCCGCGGATTGTCAACGCCTCGGCTATTCCGCGAAACGCCGGCCCATAGCCACCCTGGGCAGGGTCCGTCTCTATTCGTCGCCGAGGAAATGCAGGATAGCGAAATTGAACCGGTCCGGGTCCTGCAGAAACGCGAAGTGGCTGACGTTGGGCAGGATCAGCAGGCCGGCGTGCGGGATGGTCGCGGCGATATATTCGGTATGGGGCCGTTTGATCGCCTCGTCGTGATCGCCGTCGGCGACGAGAAGGGGGGTGTCGATCGCCTTCAGCTGATCGTCGGTCCAGTTCGGATGGTCCGCCCACATTTTGCTGATCGGATCGACGAAGGCGTCGTATTCCTTGGGCGTCGCGGAATGCTCGGCATATTCCTGGCCGGCGCGGTCGATATAAGCGGCGAAGGTGGGGTTCCTCTCGACGCCCTCGACCACGCCAGAGGCGACTGTGTTGGCGGCGAAGGCGAACACCTTGCCGACGCGATCCTTGTGGCGCATCGCGAGGTCGGGCCCAGGGATGCCGCCGTCACTCCAGCCGACGACGTCAGCCTTCGGGATCTTCAGCACATCCATCAGCGTCACGACATCGTCGGCGATCAGGTCGTAGCCGTAGGAGGGCGCGTCGCGGGTGCTGCGGCCGTGACCGCGACTGTCCATCAGGATCACGGTATCATGCGCCGCGACGGCTGGAACCTGGTTGCCCCAATAGTCGGTATTGGCGAGGCCGCCGTGCAGAAAAATCACGGGCGAACCCTGGCCGTAGATCGCATAGTGGATCCTGACGCCATTGGCTTCGGCTTCGCCGCTACGCTCCGTGGCGATCGGCGCCGGGGTCGGCGGCGAGGTCTCCCATCGCTCGGCGGCGAACGACCGCAAGATGGCGCAGGCGAGGAAAGCGGCGAGGGCGAACTGACGCGCGACCGGTCGAGTGTGGGTGAGCTTTTCGCCTTTCATGCTTTCACGCAAGCGGTATCGACGCGACGACGAGAGGCGCGAGTGACGGGCAACGATATCGACACGGGAAACCGGAGAGCCCACCTAAGAGCATGTCCAATCCCTTCTTCACCATCGGGCATTCCACCCGACCGATCGATGAGTTTGTAGCGCTCTTGACGACCGCGGAAGTCAGGCTCGTCGTCGACGTGCGGACCGTTCCGCGCTCACGCACCAACCCGCAGTTCAACCGCGACGCGTTGCCCGCCTCCCTCGCTGCGTGTGGAATTGCATATGAGCATCTCGCAGCGCTCGGAGGGCTTCGCGGAAAGCAGCTTGGCGTGAATTCGGACGTCAACGCGTTCTGGGCGAACGCAAGCTTTCACAACTATGCCGATTACGCCATGAGTGAGGGCTTCCGTGCAGGACTCCGAAACTTACGCGAGCTTGGGCGCTCGGCGCGTCCTGCGGTCATGTGCGCAGAAAGCCTCTGGTGGCGATGTCATCGTCGCATCATCACGGACTATCTGATCGCTGCGGGCGAAAAGGTTTTCCATATCCTCGGCCCGGGCCACCTGGACGAGGCGCATTTGACGCCTGCGGCCCGGACCGACCGAGATGGGACGCTGACCTATCCAAAGGACCCGCAACTCACCCTCGACCTCCCGTCATGAACCTGGCTCATGCCCGATGGCGCGCGAGCGGTAGATTAGCGCGGGTCAAACGATGCCCCATGTCGCCGGAGGGCGGAAATCATGAGATCGCGGCAGCTCGTGCGCGCGAGCGGCCGGCCGGATGAACGCGAGACGCGGCGGAACGCCTGCCGATCACACGTCCAGGTTGGCGACGCTCAGCGCGTTCTCCTGGATGAACTCGCGCCGCGGCTCGACGATATCGCCCATTAGCTTGACGAAGATGTCGTCGGCCTCGTCGACTTCGCGGATCTTAACTTGCAAAAGCGTGCGAGCTTCGCGGTCGAGGGTCGTCTCCCAGAGCTGGTCCTTGTTCATCTCTCCGAGGCCCTTATAGCGCTGGAACGCCACGCCCTTGCGGCCGGCGGCGTTGACCGCCTCGAGCAGCTCCGAAGGGCCGGAGACGGTGGTCGTGTCGCCGCGGCGCGCAAACGTGCCCGGCTCGGCGAAGGCTTCGCTGAGCGGCCGCGCATGCTCGTCGAGCCGGCGCGCGTCGGCCGAAGCGAGCAAACCCGCGTCGAGCGCCGCGGCCTGCCGGACGCCGCGGACTTCGCGCGTCAGCACATAGCCGTTCGCATCGAGCCGGGCGCTCCAGCCCCGCTCCGTCTCCTCGGCAATGGCGTTCATGCGATCAGCGAGCAGCCGCGCGCGCGTCTCACCCTCAGGATCGTCGGCGCCGCTCAGGGGCCTGAGTGCGCCGGCGAGCGCCGCTTGTTCAGCGAGGGCGCGGTTGTAGCGCGAGTGGAGGCTGTCGAGCTGCCGCCGCAAAGCGCGCGCCTCCTCGACCAGCGCGCGCAAATCGGCGCCTGCGCGGGCTTCACCATTGGCGAGCGTCAGCGTCGCGCCATCGAGTCCCGCCTCGACCAGATAATCCTCAAGCCCCCGCTCGTCCTTGAGATATTGCTCCGACTGGCCGCGCTTGACCTTGAACAACGGCGGTTGGGCGATGAACAGATGTCCCGCCTCGATCACCTGACGCATCTGCCGGAAGAAAAACGTCAGCAGCAGGGTGCGGATGTGCGAACCGTCGACGTCCGCGTCGGTCATGATGATGATCTTGTGGTAGCGCAGCTTTTCGATGTTGAAGTCATCGCGGCCGATACCGGCGCCGAGCGCGGTGATCAGGGTGCCGATCTGTTCGGACGACAGCATCTTGTCGAAGCGCGCGCGCTCGACGTTCAGGATCTTGCCGCGCAGGGGCAACACCGCCTGGAACTCGCGGTTGCGGCCCTGCTTGGCGGTGCCGCCGGCCGAATCGCCTTCGACGATGAAGATCTCGGACTTGGCGGGGTCGCGCTCCTGGCAGTCGGCGAGTTTGCCGGGCAGGCTCGCGATGTCGAGCGCGCCCTTGCGGCGCGTCAGCTCACGCGCCTTGCGCGCCGCTTCGCGCGCCTGCGCCGCCTCGACCACCTTGCCGACGACCACCCGCGCTTCCTGCGGGTGCTCCTCGAACCATTGCGACAAGAGTTCGTTGACGAGACCCTCGACGACCGGGCGGACCTCGGAGGAGACCAGCTTGTCTTTCGTCTGCGACGAGAATTTCGGATCCGGGCATTTGATGCTGAGCACGCAAGTCAGCCCCTCGCGGGTGTCCTCGCCGGTAAGATCCACCTTCTCCTTCTTGAGCAGCCCCGAGCTTTCGGCGTAGCCCACCAACTGACGCGTGAGCCCGCTGCGCAAGCCGACGAGATGCGTGCCGCCGTCGCGCTGGGGGATGTTGTTGGTGAAGGGGAGCACGTTCTCGTGGTAAGTGTCGTTCCACCACAGCGCGACCTCGACGCCGATGTTGTCGCGCTCGCCCTTAATGAGAATGGGCTTATCGATCAGCGGGCTCTTGGCCCGGTCGAGATAGCGCACGAAGGCTTCGAGGCCGCCCTCATAGAACAGCTCCTCGCGCTTAGGCTCGGCGTGGCGCAAGTCCGCGAGCACGATCCGGACGCCGGAGTTGAGGAACGCGAGCTCCCGCAAACGGTGCTCGATGGTCGCGTAGTCGAACTCGACCATGGTGAAGGTTTCGGGCGATGGCGTGAACGTGACCTCGGTGCCCCGCTTCGGCTTGCCGTCGGCGACTGGCGCGGGTCCGACCACCTTGAGAGGCGCGACGGCGTCGCCGCCCGCGAATTCGATGAGGTGCTCGAGCCCGTCGCGCCAGACGCGCAACACAAGGCGCGTCGACAACGCATTGACCACCGAAACGCCAACCCCATGCAGGCCGCCCGAGACCTTGTAGGAATTTTGGTCGAACTTTCCGCCCGCATGCAGCTGCGTCATGATGACTTCGGCGGCCGACACGCCCTCTTCGTCGTGGATCCCGGTCGGAATCCCGCGCCCGTCGTCGGTAACAGTGCACGAGCCGTCGGCGTTGAGGGTCACGGTCACGAGCTTCGCGTGGCCAGCCAGCGCCTCGTCGATGGCGTTGTCGACGACCTCGTAGATCATGTGGTGGAGGCCGGAGCCGTCATCGGTGTCGCCGATGTACATGCCCGGCCGCTTGCGCACGGCGTCGAGGCCGCGCAACACCTTGATGGAATCCGCGCCGTAGCTGTCGCTGGCAGCCTTGGCGTCGTCAGCCAGGTCCTTGCCTTCTTCGTCCAAAATCAGAGCCTTTTCGTGATGGGCTGGACCGGCGGCGCAACCGCGATTCGCGATTTCGCCACCCTATCCTGTCAGGCCCGCAAATGCACGTGTTAACGGGGGTCCGCCGTTGCCAATTGGACCCCGCCGCAGCGCCCGTGAACAGCCATTTCCAAGCTTACAATATATTGGCGTTCAAAGGGATTTTTCCAGTGGCGACGGGCGGCCCTGGATTTATCCGGCCCGAGCAGCGGCAAGTTCGCTCCGCGCCACGCCGCGCAGCAGCGTCTGGTCGCTCGAAATGGTGCAGAGCTGAAATCCGAGCGCCATCATCGCACGCGCGTCGGCGCCGTCGAAACAGAACATCGCCGCATATTTGCCGTGCGCCTTGGCGCGCTCGACGACCCGCCGCGCCTCGCTCATGACCGCGTCGCCACGCGGCTCGACGCTCGCCCCGTTGGTCAAGGCGATGGAAAGGTCGGATGGTCCGACATACACGCCATCCAAGCCATCGACGCTCAGAATGTCGTCGAGGGCATCCAGAGCGGCACGGGTCTCGATCATCGCAATCGCCTGGGTCATTGCATTGGCCGCCTTGAGGTAGGCGGAAGCGTCCAGGCCGCTGAGCGGCAGCGCGGCGCGCGGGCCCCATGAGCGCTGGCCGAGCGGCGGGAATTTGACGGACTCGACCAGGCGCCGCGCATCCTCGCCGCTGTCGATCATCGGCGCGAGGATTCCGCAGGCGCCAGAGTCCATGAGCTGGCTGGCCAGGGCGAATGCGTCGATCGGCACGCGAGCGATGGTTGGTTTGCCCGCAAGCGCCACGCGTAGGATCGAATGCGCAGCGCCGTCGAAATCGACGGCGCCGTGCTGCATGTCGAGCACAACCGCATCGAAAGCTTCCCGCGCCAAGGCCTCGGCGACAGCCGGCTCATTCATGGTGACCCAGGCGCCCAAAGCCTGCCCGCCTGCAGCCAGGCGATCGGAGAGCATAGTCAGCACAAACTCGTTCATTCTCGCTCCCACCAAAACGCTGGCTCAGCCATGCACGTTAAGCGCGCGCTAACCACAAATCTCTGCCAACGGCAAACGCCTTCATTACGCCGAGTTCATTTGAAATTCATGTCAGGAGCCGTCAGCTTCTGTGGACGAAGGACAGGGACAATGAAACGCATATTCGTTGCAGCGCTTGTCGCAGGTTCGCTATCCGTTCCCATCTTTGCGCTGGCTGCGGAGGACGATCAGCAGGCTTCACACGCGGAGCACATGCAGCAATGGGCGGCCGACCGCGCGACGATGCTGGACGCGAAGCTCGCCGGCATGAAGGCTGGCCTTGGACTGACGACCGATCAGGAGAAGCTCTGGGGCCCGTTCGAATCCGCGGTCAAGGACGCCGACAAATCGCGCATGGACGCCATGGGCCAGATGATGCGGATGCACGCACAGGGCGAGCGCATGTCGCCCATCGATCATCTTGAAGCCATGTCTGATCGTCTGTCGCAGGGCGCGACGAACGTCAAGAAGATCGCCGATGCCGCGAAGCCCTTATACGACAGCCTCGACGAGTCGCAGAAGCACAAGTTTGGCATGCTTGGCCGCATGCTGATGCCGGAGCGGTCCCGGTTCGCCATGGACATGATGCACCAGCACATGGGCGAACAGGACCACGACGGCGCCGAGTAGTCCCAGGGCGATCTATGAGCCTTCGGGGAAAAGAAGACGCGGCCGCCCCCCTCGGTCGCGTCTTCCATTTTTAAGGCCGCGCCGCAAGACGTCGATCAGCCCGCTTCAGGACCGTATGGCCACGACGCGATCGACGCCGGCAAGGTCCTGATAGGTCCTGACGTCGGCAAAGCCGCATTGGTTCGCGATCGCCGTCACGTCGGTCGCCTGACCCGCACCGAGTTCCGTCAGCAACCAACCGCCTGGAGCAAGTAAGCGCGTCGATTCCGGTAGAATTCGCCGATAGGCTTCGAGTCCGTCAACCCCGCCGTCGAGCGCAAGCCAGGGATCGAAGTTGCGAACCTCTCGCGGCAGCTTTGCAAGGTCAGCTGTCGGAATGTAGGGCGGGTTTGAGACGATTAGGTCAAACGGCCCGTTGATGCTTCGCGTCCAGTCGCCAACTTGAATCTCGGCTCTGAGAGACAAACCGCACGCCTGAAGATTGCCCCGCGCAACCTGCGCCGCATCGCCCGAAATATCGACGCCAATCCCATACGCGGCGCGAAATTCGGTCAGCAGGGCGCACAACAGCGCGCCGCACCCAACGCCAAGGTCGAGGATACGCAGGGGGTCCTTATGGCGATCGCGCAAAATCGAAAGCGCAGCTTCCACGATCGTTTCCGTTTCTGGTCGCGGATCCAGCACATGAGGCGTAATGGCGAACGAGAGGCCCCAGAATTCGCGTTTGCCGAGGATCCTGGACAAGGGCTCTCCGACCGCTCGCCGCGCAGCGACGTCTCGAACTTTTGAAGCCGCAGACCCGAGCGGCTCGCGCGGGTCGACAATCAGTGCGACAGGCGCGAGCCCTAAGGCGGCGCAGAGGCCGATGCGCGCCTCGCGCGCCGGATTTTCAATTCCGCAGGTCTTGAACGTTTTCTCGAGGCTCGCGAGGGCCTCGGATCGCGCTGTAGAAGCCTCAAGATTGAGGCCGTTCGTCAAGCGACCTGGCCGTGGCAGTGCTTAAACTTCTTTCCTGAGCCACATGGGCACTGTTCATTTCGACCGACCCGACCCCAGGTCGCGGGATTTTTCGGGTCGCGATCGACCACGTCCAGCGCCGACGTCGCCGCCAAAAGGCCTGCATCCGCCGACGCGGAGAGGGGCGCGAACGTATATTCGTTTTCGCCGGTGGCGGGATCGATGTGTTGATATTGCATGGGCGGCGGCTCCGGCTCCGGTTGCTGAAACCGCACCTCGACCCGCGAGATTTGCGCGATCACGCCTTCGTGCCACTGAGTGATCAATTCTCGGAAAAGCTCGAAAGCTTCGGATTTGTACTCGTTCAAAGGATCTCGCTGCGCCATGCCGCGCCAGCCGATGACCTGGCGTAGATGGTCGAGCGTGACGAGATGCTCACGCCACAGATGGTCAAGCGACTGCAGGATGACCTGCTTCTCGATGTATCGCATGACGTCGGGCGTGTTGCGCTCGATTCGCTGCGCATAGGCGTCCTCGGCCGCCTTGTGGAGCCGGGCCGCGACTTCTTCGTCGGCAATGCCCTCCTCCTTGGCCCAATCGTCGACCGGGAGATCGAGGCTCAGCTTATTCGTAACCTCACTCTTTAGCCCAGCAATGTCCCAAGCCTCGGGATAAGCGTCGTGGGGGATATGTTTGGCGACGATGTCATCGATGACGCCTGTGCGCATATCCTCGATCGTTGACTCGAGCGATTCCGACGCCATCATCCGGCGCCGGTCCTCGAATATGACCTTGCGCTGGTCGTTCATCACATTGTCAAATTTGAGAATGTTCTTGCGCATGTCGAAATTGCGCGCTTCAACCTTCTGCTGCGCCTTCTCGAGCGCTTTATTGATCCACGGGTGGACAATCGCTTCGTCTTCTTTGAGGCCGAGACGCTTGAGCATCGCGTCCATGCGCTCCGCTCCGAAAATGCGCATGAGGTCGTCCTGCAGGGACAGGAAGAACTTCGACCGGCCCGGATCCCCCTGACGGCCCGATCGGCCGCGCAACTGATTATCGATGCGGCGGCTCTCGTGCCGCTCCGTGCCGATGATGTAGAGCCCGCCGGCGTCGATCGCCTTCTGTTTGAAGGCAGCGACCTCCGCGCGGATAGACGCCTCATGACCCTCGCGCTGCTCGTCCGGGGCAGTGGGATCGATCTCCTGCCGGACCCGCATCTCGACATTGCCGCCAAGCTGAATGTCCGTCCCGCGTCCCGCCATGTTGGTTGCGATCGTAATCGCGCCCGGGACCCCCGCCTCGGCAATGATGAAGGCCTCCAGCTCGTGGTGACGGGCATTGAGGATCGCAAAATTCTTTGAAGGCTTGCCGGCACGCGCTGCGGCATAAAGCGCCGTCAAGGCATCAGGCTTGGTGAAATCAATCTTTTTGTACCCTTGCCGCTCAAGCACTTCGCCAAGCTGCTCGGATTTTTCAATCGATGTCGTGCCCACGAGCATCGGCTGCAAATTGGCGTTGGCGGCTTCGATCTCGCGGACCACGGCGCGCATCTTTTCGTCCGTGGTGCGATAAACCTCATCATCCTCGTCAAGGCGCGAGATCGGCCGGTGCGTCGGAATCTCGACAACGACCAGCTTGTAGATTTCCGCGAATTCGTCGGCTTCCGTGGCGGCGGTGCCGGTCATTCCGGCAAGCTTCTTGTAGAGACGGAAGTAGTTTTGAAAGGTGATCGAAGCCAGCGTGACGTTCTCAGGCTGGACCGTCACGCCCTCCTTCGCCTCGAGCGCCTGATGCAGCCCTTCTGAATAGCGCCGTCCGGGCATCATGCGGCCGGTGAACTCGTCGACGATCACAACTTCGTCGTTACGGACGATGTAATCCTTGTCGCGTTGGAAAAGCTTGTGAGCCCGGGCCGCCTGATTGAGGTGGTGGACCAGGGTCGCGTTTGACGCCTCGTAGAGCGACCCTTCCTTCATCACGCCGGCCGAGCGCAGCAGGGCCTCGGCGTGCTCATTGCCCGCGTCAGTCAGGTTGACCGTACGTTGCTTCTCATCGAGCTCGAATTCCTCGCGGGCGAGTTCAGGGATGATCGCATTGACGGCGACATAAAGACCAGAGCGGTCTTCCGAGGGGCCCGAGATGATGAGCGGCGTCCGCGCCTCGTCGACCAGGATCGAATCGACTTCGTCGACAATCGCGAACGCGTGGCCACGCTGGACCATCTGCGCCATGTCGTACTTCATATTGTCGCGCAGATAGTCGAAGCCGAACTCGTTGTTGGTGCCGTAGGTCACGTCGGCGGCGTAGGCCTGTCGGCGCTGATCGTCGTCAAGGCCATGCACGATGACGCCGACGGTCATGCCCAGGAACTGGTAAATCTGACCCATCCACTCGGAGTCGCGGCGGGCAAGATAGTCGTTCACCGTGACGACATGGACGCCCTCGCCGGCGAGCGCATTGAGATAAACCGCGGTCGTGGCGACCAGCGTCTTGCCCTCGCCGGTGCGCATTTCGGCGATCGCGCCCTCGTGCAGCACGAGCCCGCCCACGAGCTGGACATCGAAATGGCGCTGCTTGAGCGTCCGCTTGGCGGCCTCGCGCACGGCGGCGAAAGCGGGCGGAATGAGATCGTCGAGCGTCTTGCCGGCCTTGAATTCAGCCCGCAATTCTTCTGTCTTCGCGCGCAGTTGATCGTCGGTCAGGGCCTCGAATTCGGGCTCCAGCGCATTGATGGCGGCGACCGTGGGCCGGTAGCCTTTGAGCCGGCGGTCGTTGGACGAGCCAAAGACCCGCTTCATCACGGAGTCGAACTTAAGCGTGCCGAGCATTTTCGACCTTTCCTGCCCGCCCCGCCGAAGGCGGTCTTCCGCTTCTTGCCCGGGCAAGCACGAGCGAAGGCGGCGCGGACGATGGCGGCAACAATAAAAAGCGCGAAAAAGGCAGAAATCGCCCAGTTTCGCGCGAGCTAAACGGAATTCCACGTGAGATAGGAGCCGCGCCTCGCCTTGTCAATAATCGTGGCCTCTTCGCAAGACGCGAGCTCAGCGCTGGCATTTCGAGCAGAAGAATGTCGAGCGCCCGGACTGCGTGATCCGGGCGACGGTCCCGCGGCAGCTGTTGCGTATACAGGGCAGCCCTTCGCGATCGTAGACTTTGAAGACATGCTGAAAGTAGCCCAGCTCGCCGTTGGCCTGCCGGTGGTCGCGCAAAGTCGAGCCGCCCGCCTCGACGGCTTCCTCGAGCACGTCGCGGATCGCCTTGGCGACCGCCGTCGCAGCCTTGGTCGGGCCGCCTCGGGCGTTGGCCAGGATGCTTGCGGGCTTCGATGGCGAGAGCCCGGCGCGAAACAAGGCCTCGGAGACATAGATGTTGCCGAGCCCGGCGATGCGCTTCTGGTCGAGCAGAGCAGATTTGAGAGACGTCCGGGCGCCGGCGAACAGCTTTGCCAGGGAATGGGCGTCAAATCCGGGCGCCAGCGGCTCGGCGCCAAGGTCGCGCATCCTTGGATGCTCGTTGAGCGCCTTGGTCAGCGCAAGATCCATGAAACCGAAGCGCCGAGGGTCGTTATAGGTGACGACCCAGCCGTTATCGAGGACGAGAACGACGTGATCGTGCTTTGGATCCTTCGAACGCTCGCGATGGAACTTGCCGGGCGTTGAAGCCGCCGTCTTTTCCATCCGGAACGAACCCGACATGCCCAGATGCACGATCAGGGTCTCGCCGCTGTCCAGCGCGAACAGCAGGTATTTGGCCCGCCGGCCCGCCTCCATGATGCGCCGCCCCGTCAGTCGTTTCGCGAACCCGTCGGGGAACGGAAACCGAATGTCCGCCCGGCGCAATTCGACATCATCGATCCGGGCGCCGCGCATGACGGGGTCAAGGCCCCGGCGCACCGTCTCGACCTCGGGCAGCTCAGGCATTGCGGGAGCCTTGGCTCACGGACAGAAAGCCGGCGCGGCCGGCGGCGCCGAGGGGATGGTCATCGCCCCACTAGGTAAGGGCCCGCCTGCACCGCTTCAATCGGCTTCAGACGCAGGGAAGCAGCCTTCGTCCGCTCGCCAGCGCGAGCAAGCGTCAGTAAACGCCCGTAAACGCGCATAAACGCTAGTAAAAGGGCTGGCGTTTACTAGCGTTTATTTTTTGGAATCGGGACTTTTCAACGGGTTACACGCGATTGGAGTCAGAGAATCTCGACCCTCTGAAGACCAGCCGCAAACCGTATGAAGCCCTCTCCCTTTCATCTCTCGCCTTTCCCGCATCGGCCGACCGGCAAGGCGCCGGCCGGAATCGACGCCAAGAACGACTATAGCACGAAGTTCTGATTACCCAAAGGATTTGCTGGTCTCAAGTTTGGGGCGCCCCTGACCAACAGTGTCGACGCGGACGGCGGCCGGGGAGCCGCGATCGACGAATCGCCGCGACCATCGCCGCCCTAGTGGATCTCCGGGTCCGCGGTCGGCGGCCCATGCTCGAGAAAGTCGAAGTCGCACCCCTCGTTCGCCTGGCTCACATGATCCGAGAACAGGCGCCCGTAGCCGCGCTCGTAGCGTGGCGGGGGCTTCCGCCAGGCCGCGCGGCGCCGGTCGAGCTCCTCGTCGCTGACTTGCATGCTGAGGCGCCGGCCAGGGATATCGAGTTCGATGATGTCGCCGTCGCGCACGAGAGCGAGCGGACCGCCGATGAACGATTCCGGCGCGACATGCAGGACGCAGGCGCCGTAGCTGGTGCCGCTCATGCGCGCATCGGAGACGCGAACCATGTCGCGGACGCCCTTGGCCAGCACCTTCTTGGGGATCGGCAATTGTCCCCATTCCGGCATGCCCGGCGCTCCGATCGGCCCGGCGTTCTTGAGCACCAGGACCGAATTCTCGTCGACATCGAGGTCCGGATCGTCAATGCGCGCGGCCATGTCGTTATAATCCTCGAATACGACTGCCTTACCGGCATGTTTGTGCAGGTGAGTTTCCGCCGCGGGCGGCTTGATGATCGCCCCGTCCGGAGCCAGGTTGCCGCGCAGCACGGCGAGGCTGTCCGAGGCGACGAGCGGGTTGTTCAAGGGCCGAATGACGTCTTCGTTGTAGATTGCCGCGCGCTCGACATTGTCGCCGATCGTCGCTCCGTTCACGGTGCGCGCGCCGGTCTTCAGCCTGCCGCCGAGGGCCAATTGCTTCAGCACCGCGGGCAAGCCGCCGGCGTAGTAAAAATCCTCCATGAGATAGGCGCCGGAGGGCCGGATGTTGGCGAGCAGCGGCGTCTCCCGCGCAATTCTGTCGAACGCCTCCATATCGAGCTCAAGGCCCGCGCGGCGCGCGAGCGCGATCAGATGCACAACCGCGTTGGTCGAACCGCCGATCGCGAGGACGGCGGAAACGGAATTGTGGATCGCATCCGGCGTGATCAGATCCGACGGTTTCAGATCCTCCCACACCATGTCGACGATGCGTTTTCCGGTGCGCGTCGCCATGACGGCATGGCGCGAGTTCGGCCGCCGGGATCGAGGCCGCGCCGGGCAATGTCATGCCGAGCGCCTCGGCGGCGCTGGTCATGGTCGAGGCGGTGCCCATCGTCATGCAATGGCCCGGCGAGCGCGCGATGCCCTGTTCGATCTCCCCCCAATCCTGCTCGGTGATCGTGCCAGCGCGCAATTCCGCCCAGTATTTCCAGACATCGCTGCCCGAGCCCAGCGCATTGCCGCGCCAATTGCCGCGCAGCATTGGCCCCGCGGGCATGAAGATCGCCGGGAGATTCATCGAGATCGCGCCCATGAGCAGCGCCGGCGTGGTCTTGTCGCAACCGCCCATCAAGACCGCGCCGTCGGCAGGATAGGAGCGCAAAGCCTCCTCCGCCTCCATCGCCAGAAAGTTGCGGTACATCATCGTCGTCGGCTTCTGGAACGGTTCGGACAACGTCATCGCCGGCAATTCGACCGGAAAGCCGCCCGCCTCCCAGACGCCGCGCTTCACCTCCTCGACCCGCTGCTTGAAATGCGTGTGGCAGGCGTTGATGTCGCTCCAGGTGTTGATGATCCCGATCACGGGCTTGCCCGCATAATCGGCGCGTTCGTAGCCCATCTGGGCCGTGCGCGAGCGATGGCCGAAAGAGCGCAGGTCGTTCACCCCGTACCAGCGATGAGAGCGAAGATCTTCCGGGCGCTTGCGGGCCATTGTCGAACTGTCCTTATTCTCAGATGGGCTGAACGGTGATCCTACATCAGGCTCGGCAGGTAAAGCGCAATGGAGGGAAACGCGATCAAGATTACGAGACGCAGCATGTCGGTCGCGATAAATGGCAGGACGCCTTTGAAGATTGTGGCGAAGCTCACGTCCTTGACCGCGGTCTTGATGACGAACACGTTCATGCCGACCGGCGGATGGATCAGGCCGAGCTCGACCGTCATCACGATGATGATTCCGAACCACACGGGATCGAAGCCGAGCGCCGTGACGACGGGGAAGACGATCGGCACGGTCAGAATGATCATCGCCATCGCGTCCATGAGACAGCCGAGCACGAGATACATGAGCATGATCAGCGCCAGCACGCCGTAGCGGCCGACGCCGAGGCCGGTCAGAAACTCGGTCAGCTTCTGGGGCGTCTCGGTGACGGTGAGGAAATAGCCGAACAGGAGCGCGCCGATCAGGACGGTGAACACCGCGGCCGCGGTGCGCGTCGCCTGCAACAGCGCCGCGAGCACGCCGGCGGGCTTGAGTTTTCCTCGCGCGACCGAGATCAGAAACGCGCCGCACGCGCCCACTCCGCCCGCTTCGGTTGGCGTGAACAGGCCGCCGTAAAGCCCGCCGATCACGAACCCGAACAGCGCCAGCGCCGCCCAGACATCGCGCAGCGACCGGAGCCGCTCGCTCCAATCGCTGCGGGGGCCGGCGGGCAGAAAGCCCGGCCGCACGACGCCGATCGCGGCGATCGTCATCATGTACATCGAGACCGCAAGCAGGCCTGGAAGAATGCCGGCGATGAACAGCTTGCCGACGTCCTGCTGGGTGATGAGACCGTAGACGGCAAGCACGGTCGAAGGCGGAAAGATCGCGCCGAGCGTGCCGCCGGCGGCAATCACCCCTGCGGCGAAGGATTGCGGATAGTCATATCGCCGCATCTCGGGATAGGCGACGGTCGCGAAGGTGGCGGCGGTCGCAACCGACGAACCGCTGATCGCGGCGAAGCCGGCGCAAGCGGCGATGGTCGCCAGGCCCAGTCCGCCGCGCCAATGGCCGATGAAACTGTTCGCCGCGCGAAACAATTCGCGGCTCATGCCCGAGGCCGACACGAAGGCGCCCATGAGCAGGAACATCGGGATGACGCCGAAGGTGTAATCGGTCACCGTCCGCATCGAGGTCTGCCCGACCATTTTCAGCGCCGGAGCAAGGCCGACGATCGAGGCGTAGCCGACGACGCCGACCAGCCCCATCGCCATGCCGACGGGAACCCGCAACAGGATCAGCCCGAACAAAGCGACGAAGCCGAGCGCGGCCGCCGCGTCGGGACTCATCGCCCTCGCCTCATTCCACGGCCTTGGCGATCGGTTCGGAATTGAGTTTCTCGGGGTGAAAAATGAGCCGCCAGGTGCGAACCGCGATGAGGAGCACGGCCGACACGTCTCCCGCCCAGGCGACCGCGAAGAACGGCCAGGTCGGCAGATGAAGATCGTAGGTCAAAATATGGTCGGCGCGCGTCGAGCGCACCTTGTCGAACAGCATCGCGGTTTGGACTGTGACGACGAACAAGAGCACCAGCGTGGCGAAAATGTCGATCATCCGTTTTCCGCGCGGGCCGGCCGCCGCCCAAACGAGGTCGACCGTGATGTGGCCGCCGCGATAGCTGGTCGCCGCGATGCCCCAGAAGATGAGGATGCCGAGCAGCAGGCGGCCGAAATCGTAGGAATTGGGAATGGACGCGTTGAACAGATAGCGAAGCAGGACGGAGACGAAAATGTCGACCGCGACAATGCCGATGAACGCCGCCGCGGCAAGCTCGATGCCGTCGATGAAGCGATCCATCGCATTACCAGTCATTCCCGCCCGCCGGCCCTCGGCTGCGGTCATGGACCCGCGCCATATTTCGCGATTGCCGCGTTGAGTTCGGCGAGCGCGGCGTCGGGATCGGCGCCGGCCTGCTTCACCGCCGCCGCCCAGCTCGCCTTCAGCGGCTCGACCGTCGCGCGCCACGCCTCCATCTCATCGGGCGTGAGCTTGATGAGCTCGTGCGTGGGATCGGCTCTCATTTTTTCGTGACCGGCGGCTTCGAAATCGCCCCACGGACCGGCAATCTTCACCGCCCAGTCGGTCGAGCAATGATCGTCCATGACCTTCTTCTGCGCCGGGCTCATGGACTCGTATTTGTCCTTGTTCATCGAGAAGGTGAACACGGTCGTGTAGAGCGGCGCGTCGATATGGTGTTTGACCACCTTGTCGATGCCGAACAGATAAAGCGAGCCCCAGGGGAAGGTGATGGCGTCGGCGACGCCGCGCTCGAGAACTTCGCGCGCCTCGGGGGCCGAAGCCTGCACATTCGTGCCGCCGAGCCTGGTGACGAGTTCGGCGATCGTGCTTTGCGCCGGACGCACTTTCGCGCCGCGCAGATCCTGCGGCAGAACGATCTTCTTGCGCGAGTGCAGCGCGCCAGGGTCGTGAATGAAGGCGAAGCAGAAATGCGTATCCTTCATCTCGGTGGCCGCATATTTGCGATACCAGGAATTGAGCGCCGCGGTGCCCTTGCGCGCGTCGCCGAACATGAATGGCATCTGGCCGATGGCGATGATCGGGAAACGGCCCGGCTGATAGCCGGGGTTGACGTACGTGATGTCCGCGATGTCGTCGCGCGCCATGTCGTAATGATCGAAGGCCTTGCCGAGCTGCTCGGAGGGAAAGACCGTGATCTTGATCGTCCCGTTCGAGGCCTTGGCGATATCCTCGCCCCACGCTTTGGCTGCGCCGGTCAGCGGGTGCGCGGGCGGAACCCAGAGCGAGAGCCTGAGGTCGACCTCCTTGTCCTGGGCGAAGGCGGGGACGACGATTCCGAACGCAAGAGCGAAAGCGAGCGCCGTGGCCGCGCAGGACCGGCAAACAGCCCAAAGGCGTGCGCGGACGGCCCAGGGCTCGGTCAATCTGAACATGTCTCCTCCCAAGAGCGCATCGTTTTATCTGATCATCTCGCAGGCCTCGGCGCGGATCGTCAAGCGCCCGGGTGCATCGTTCAGCCGGCTTCAGATCTTTCTGTTCTTCGCGTCCCAGTTGCGCTCGAGATTGGCGATCAGCGCCGGACTGAAGTGACAATAGGCCTGCTCGCGCGCGTAGACCGAAGCGTAGCGCCGGAAAAGATCGAGCGGCTCCTGGCCGACCCTGAAGGCGCGACGGTTGCCGATGGCGCTGACCGCGCCGGCGCTCGTCAGCCCCTCGACAACGCGCTCGACCGCTGCATCCATCTCGGCGGCGGGCGCGATCTCGTCGCAGATCAGGCGCCTCTCCGCGCTATCGCATTTGAGCCTGCGTTCGTAGAGGATGGCTTGCCGCGCGATGCGGTCGCCGACAAATCGCGGCAGGCGCAAATTCGAAAAGCCCGGATGATTCCTTCCTTGCGCGCGGGCAAGGTCAGGAAGGCGTCAGACGCGGCGAGAACGTAGTCCATGCACAGAAGCGCCTGGCAATGGCCGCCGATCGCGAATGTGTCGACGGCGGCGATCCACAGCTTTTCGGCGCCCCGGCCGTTGACGTCGTCGGGGAGGCTCTTGGGCGCGGCGACGCCACGCATGATCTTGTGCACATAGCCGAGGTCGCGAATCAGGAACCAGAGGTAGGGAATCTTGCCGAGGTAGAGGTGGGTGAGATTGATGCCCGCGCCGAAGATGCGCTTGCCCCGATATTTCTCGTTGTCCACGGCGACGCCGCGCATGACCGCGATCTCGGTCGTCCGGTCGAGGGTCGCGACGTCGACCGCGAGCTCGGTCTGGGCAAGCGTCGTGTCGTCCTCGGCGTTGAGAAAACGCGGATTGGCCATGTCGAGATGGACCGCTTTGCCGCGCCGGGTGAGGCGCGCAGCGCCGAGTTCGAGCGAGCCGCGCGCGGCGAATTCGGCGATGAGCGCGGCGCTTTCCGGCCGCGGCAGGAGCATCGCGTGGCAGAGATGTTCGCCGATGCGCGGGCGCGACAGCACATGCGCAAGAAAGAGGCCCTGGTCGATCTCGACGCCGTCCTTGTCGCCCTGCCGATGAGCCGCTTCGACGCCGACCTCGTCTCGTGTCGGGACCAACCCCGGGACGAGCCTCGCCGCGGCGTAAACGAGGTCGTCGAGGCGACGGAACGTCGAGCCGCGTTCGGTCAGGCGATCGTAGACTGGCTCGACATGAGCGGCGAGGAAGGATTTGCGAGACGCGTGCGCGTCCGACATGAGCGCGTCCGCGGCCGCCTGCTCGGCTTCGCTCCGCCGCGGCTTCAACGGCAGCCTGCGAAGGAGACTTGTCGCGCGCCGCCAGAAGGTGCTCGAGTTGCGAGCGTCGGCTTCGAAATCGCCGGTCGTGATCGGGAAGGACTCCGACCATTCCCGCACGTCGCGCTCGGGCAGGCCGGCGGCTCGCAATGGCCCAAGGTCAGATTCCGTCGCCGACGTCATGGCATGAGCCTCTTGTCGATCACGCGCTTCGCCTTGCCGAGCGAGCGCTCGATCTCAGCCGGCTTGAGCACGCTCACCTTCGCGTTGATGCCGATATGCGCCTTCATCGCGTGTTCGAGTTCGCCGGCGTGCGCGCGCGCCTCATCGAGATCCGCCGGCGATCGAGCCTCGACCTGCACCTCCAGATCGTCAAGCCGGCCTTCGCGGGTCAGGATGAGTTGATAGTGCGCGGATAGACCGGGAATGCTCAGGATCAGCTCTTCGATCTGGGTTGGGAACACGTTGACCCCGCGCACGATCATCATGTCGTCGGTTCGGCCCGACACCTTTTCCATCCGCCGCATCGAGCGTGCGGTCCCAGGCAAGAGACGCGTGAGATCGCCAGTCCGGTAGCGCACGACCGGCATCGCTTCCTTGGTGAGCGAAGTAAACACAATCTCGCCAAAGGCGCCGTCGGGCAAGACAGCGCCGGTCGCGGGATCGACAATCTCGGGATAAAAATGGTCCTCCCAGATGTGGAGGCCATCCTTGGTCTCGACGCATTCGCCCGCGACGCCAGGCCCGATCACTTCGGACAGGCCATAGCTGTCGAGCGCATCCATGTCGAACGCCTCTTCGAGTTCATTGCGCATCGCGTTGGTCCACGGCTCCGCGCCGAAGCTGCCGAGTTTTAAAGAGGAGCGGCGGGGATCGAGCCCGTGGGCGCGAAACTCGTCCACGAGGCACAAGGCGTACGAGGGCGTCGCCATCAGGATGTCGGGCGCGAAATCATTGATCAGCTGAACCTGCCTTTCCGTCATCCCGCCGGAAATGGGCACCAGGGTGCAGCCCAGCCGCTCGGCGCCGTAGTGGTAGCCCAGCCCGCCAGTGAAGAGGCCATAGCCATAGGCGTTATGGGCCATCATGCCTTTGCGTCCGCCGGCCGCTCGGATGGTCCTCGCCATGACCTCGCCCCACATCGTAAGATCGTTGCGCGTATAGCCGACCACCGTCGGCTTTCCCGTCGTGCCGGATGAGGCATGAAGGCGCGCCAGCTGATCCTTCGGCACGGCTAAAAGACCGAAAGGGTAATTGGCTTTGAGGTCCGACTTGGCGGTGAAGGGAAAACGCCTGAGATCATCGAGGGCGCCGAAATCTTCCGGATGAACGCCGTGCTGATCGAACTTGGCGCGCATTGCCGGGACGTCGTCATAAACGCGCCTCAGTGTAACCGCGAGCCGGCGCGTCTGCAGAGCGGCGATCTCGTCGCGGGAGGCCATTTCGATCGGATCGAGCAGGCTCTTGTCCGGCGCTTCGCCCAGCCTCATGAGACCGACCTGGCGAGCCTGAGGCGCGCGGACGGGCCATGCGCCGTCGCCACCGTGCGCCGCTCCCTCGGTGCCCGCATGTCTCCTCCCTGAGACGCGCCGAATTGGTCCGGCGTCGCCCCATCTCATAGCCAAGGCCGCAACTCGTCAAGCCGCACGCTGCGCCAAAGCCGACTTGTCCCGCCTTGCGCCGCAGCCCGGCGCAAGGCGATTATTGCGCCAGGAAACTCAGAAGCGTCTGGTTGAAGGGCTGCGTCGCTTCGAGATGGCCGAGATGGCCGACGCCCTCGAACACCTTCACTTTCGCGTTCGCCATACGCGCCGCCAAAGCTTGCGCGAGCTCGGCGTTCTTGCCCATTTTGGCGCGCAATTCGGGCGGCGCGAACGGCGCCCCGGGGCGTTGTGGTCGTTGGCGCCCATGATGAACAGGGTCGGCCGATCGATGAGCGCGATCTCGTGCGCCACCGGCTGGGAATAGATCATCTGGTATGAAGCGACGAACGACTTGAGCCAGCGCGGATATTCGCCGCTCTCCTTGATTTGTTCGCGCAGCTGGACGAACGGCTCGATCGCGCTCGACGGCAGGCTCAGCGCATAGTTGGTCATCAGTTGTTTGCGATAGCCGTCCGCGCTCAGCGCCCGTTCGTTTTTGGCGAGCATTTCGTCCGTGACCGGCGGCGCGTAAAGGCGATAGTCCTCGAGGCCGATCGGCGAGTAGAGGACGAGGTGATCGATGCGCGGGCCATAGGCGCGCGCCAGGCGGACCGCGAGCATGCCCCCCATCGAATGGCCGACCAGGTCGAAGCGGTCCACATGGAGACTATCGACGAGCGCGATGGTGGCGCGCGCCATATCGTCGAAGCTGTAAGCGAAAGTGGGCTTCGACGGCTTGCCGAAACCATCTGGTCAGGGGCCACGACCCGATAACCCGCCCCGGCCAAAGCCTTGATCGTCGGCTCCCAATAGCTCGAAGGGAAATTGCGCCCGTGCAGAAGAACCACCGTCCGCCCGTTGGATGGCCCAACGGGCGGAACATCCATGTAGGCAAGGCGCAAATCCTCGCCCCGGAGCGTTATGGGCATGAAATGGACGGGATAGGGATAAGGGAATCCTTCAAGTGCGATGCCCATCGCCTCGGCGCGGGCCGCTCGCGGGACGAAACCAACAAACATGGCCATGGCGATGAGCAGGCAATGGACGAGTGCGCGGCGTAACAACATGGCAAGTCCTCGATGGCGCGGCGCCCTCGGTATTCCCGGAGATCGGTACTGCCCGAATGACGACAACATCAAGGCGCTCGCTTCGTCGGGCGCCGCTCAGGAAAATGAGCGCGCACCCGCGCTCTTGCCTGACTTCACGATCTGCGCGACGATTGCGCGCATCGTCCGCCAGTCGGGGGCCTGAGCGGCAAGGAGGACCGAGATGAGCCCGCGGACGTCCGAATCGACGGAGCCGTCCCCGACCGCGCCCGAGCCGCGAGAAGGAGACGAACGGCGCTTCACCCGTCGGAGCTTGTTCGGAGCGAGCGCAGGCGCGGCGGCGGCGGCGATCGTTTCCGGCCCGGTTCTGGCGCAGGAAGGGGACAACCTGCCGCCGTCGGTCCCGGAATGGCAGCTTGAACCCGGCGCGGAGACGCTAAGCCAGCCCTACGGGCGGCCGTCCAAGTTCGAAGCCGATGTGGCGCGCCGCTATCGCCAGGGCTTGCCCGAGCCGCCGACGCGGCTGTCGTCGTTCAGCCTGACGCCGCTCCAGGACCTCAACGAAATCATCACCCCGAATGGCCTGCATTACGAGCGCCACCATGCCGGGGTTCCGACGATCGATCCGTCCGAGCACCGGCTGATGGTGCACGGATTGGTCGAACGGCCGCTCGTCTTCACTATGGAGGACCTGACGCGATTTCCGTCCGTGTCGCGGATTCACTTCCTCGAATGTTCCGGCAACACCCAAAACTGGGGCGCGCCAAAGGCCGAGCTCACGGCCCAGGACACCCACGGCCTTCTCAGTTGCTGCGAATGGACCGGAGTTCCGTTGGCGATCGTGCTGGCGGAAGCCGGCGTCAGGCCCGAGGCGAAATGGATGCTCGCCGAGGGCGCCGACGCAGCCGCGATGACGCCAGCATTCCGATCGAAAAAGCGCTCGACGACGCCTTGCTCGCTTACGCGCAAAATGGCGAGCGGCTGCGGCCCGAGCAGGGCTATCCGCTCCGCCTGCTCTGCCCGGAAACGAGGGCAACACCAACGTCAAATGGCTCCGGCGGCTCAAACTCGGCGCGAGCCCTTCCAAACGTGCGAGGAAACCTCCAAAGACAGCGAGCGATGCTGGACGGCGTGGCGCGCCAGTTCAATTTCGTCATGCAGGCAAAATCGGTCATTACCTCTCTGTCCGGCGGACAGCGTCTCACTGCGCCTGGATTTTAAACGAGATTTCCGGCGTCGCCTGGTGGGGATCAGGAAAGGTCG
>CAWHZY010000005.1:0-62326 GCA_963833955.1 uncultured Alphaproteobacteria bacterium
GGCGAGCCAGGTCGCGGTCGGCAATCTCAACAATTTGAGTCTCAAGGTCTACGGTTCGCGCGCCGGGCTCGAATGGGCGGGCGAGGAGCCGGAGACGCTCCGCTTCACGCCCTATGGCGAGCCATCCCGCCTCTTGCGGCGCGGCGGGCCGGGAAACACTTCGCTTGCGGTCGAAGGTTCGCGCATGCCGGGTGGCCATCCTGAAGGTTATGTCGAAGGCTTCGCCAACCTCTACCGCGGCGCGGCGGAACTGATCTCGGCCCGGCGCGCTGGACGTACGCCTGAAAGAAGCGCGAAACTCACCCCGACCGTGGTGGACGGCGCTCGGGGCGTTGCGTTTATCGAAGCAGCGGTCCAGTCCAGCCAGAACGATGGAGCGTGGACGTTCGCCCGCTTCGGTTGAGCGGATCACGCAAATGCGCTATGCCGTTTCGTACATGTTGATTGGGAGGAAGCAAATGAAACTGACTGGCATTCTAGGTAGCGCCTCACTCGCCGTATTGGCGATGGCAGGCAACGCGCACGCGGCGGATAAATATGTCGTCGGCGTCTCCAATACGCTGATCGGCAACGGCTGGCGCGAAGAGATGATCTGCTCGATCAAGGCCGAGGCGGAGGCCTCGGGTAAGGTGTCTAAGGTGATCGTCGCCAATCGCAATGGCGGTCCGTCGGAGCAGATCGCCGACATCCGCAATCTTATCTCGGCTGGGGCGAACATCATCATCATCAACCCGTCCGATCGCGAAGCGCTGAACCCCGTCATCAAGCAGGCGGCGGACAAGGGGATCGTGGTGGTCGCGGTCGACCAGGCGGTTTCCGCGCCTGAGGCCTATGTTCTGACCAACGATCAGGTCGAATACGCCAAGCTCGGCGCAAAGTGGCTGTTCGACAAACTGGGCGGCAAGGGCTCAGTCATTGAGATGCGCGGCATCGACGGCGTTCCCGCTGACGCCGATCGTCACCAGGGCTTCACCGAGACCGCCAAGGCCTATCCTGACATCAAGGTCACGTCCGTATTCTCGGGCTGGGCGCTCGACAAGACGGCACAGGAGACGAAGAACCTGCTCGCGTCCGGCAAGCCGATCGACGGCGTCTGGACGTCGGGCATCGATTCGACCGTCGTGGACGCCTACAAGACCGCGGGCAAGCCCTATGTGCCGGTGGTCGGCGCGGATAACAACGGCTTCATCGGCCAGCTCATCGACCAGAAAGACAAGGGGCTGGCTGGCGCGGCGGTCAGCAACCCGCCGGCTGTCGGCGCCGCGGGCCTGAGCCTCGCGCTCGATGTGCTGGCCAAGAAGGACCACCCGCACCTGATCAAGGTCACGCCGACCGTCTGGGACAATGGCGAGGGCATCGGCCAGCTCAAAGCCGCCTACAATCCGAAGCTCGACCCGTATTTCAGCGTCGCCACGGTGCCGCCCTATACGCATTACACGCCGGAGCAGCTGATCTCTTGCAAAGGCCCCTGATCTTAAGCTGAATAGCCGATCGTGACGCCGGCGGCGCAAGCCGCCGGCATTTTTTCTGACAGGGAACCCATGAACGACGCTCCGCCGCTTCTCCACATTCGCGGCGTCGCGAAGACCTTCGGAGCGGTGCGGGCGCTCCGCTCAGCCGACCTGGAAGTGCGCGCGGGCGAAGCGCATGCGCTCATGGGCGCGAACGGCGCGGGCAAGAGCACGCTGGTCAAGATCATCACCGGCGTGTTCCCGGCGGATGCGGGCGAGATGACCCTCGCGGGCCAGCCCGTGGCCTTTCGATCGCCCGCGGAAGCGCGCCGAGCCGGCATCGTCTCTGTCTATCAGGATCCCGCGATCGTTCCCGATCTCACGGTCGCGCAGAACATGCGCCTCGCGCGCGTCTCGACCGAGAAGGTGAAGGCCGCGATGCGCGATCTCGGCGTCGAGCGCATTCCTCTCGCGACCGTGGCGCGCGAGGTCGATTTCGCGCTGTTGCGGCTGATCGATCTCGCGCGAGCGCTGGCGTCGGACCCACACATTCTGATGCTGGACGAGATCACCGCGGCGTTGCCGGCGGACCTTTCCGAGCGGGTGTTCAAGGTGGTGCGCGATTTTCGCAGCCCGTGGCGCGAGCGTCATCTTCATTTCGCATCGCATGGCCGAGATCGCCATGCTCTGCGACCGGGCGACCGTGCTGCGCGACGGAATCACTGTGGGCGTCACGCCGACCAAGGGCGCAGAAGAGACGATCGTGAATTTGATGCTGGGCTCGGACGTGGCCAGAGCGACGGCCGAGGCGCCCGTTGCGCGCGCCGCCGGTCCGAAAATAGCCAGTGAGACCGCAGCTCTCGAGGTGGAAGGCTTGAGCTACGGCCATGCGCTGCATGGCGTCTCCTTCCGAGTCAATCGCGGCGAGGTGCTCGGAGTTGCCGCTCTGGAGGGCCAGGGACAGGAGGAACTGTTCGATTGCATCGCCGGCGTGCGTCGCGCCGACGCCGGAGAGGTGCGAGCGGAAGGGCGCGTGCTCAAGTTACGGCACCCAGCCGACGCGATCCGCGCCGGCCTCGTGCTGGTTCCAGCCAATCGGCTGGTGTCGCTTCTGCCGCAGCGCTCCGTGCAGGAGAACGTGGCGCTGGCCGCGTTCGGTCGATTGCGCTCCTGGGGCCCCATTGCGATGGCTGAGGAAAGACGCAGGGTCGACATGGCTGTGCGGAAATTGCAGATCGACACCCGCGCGGCCGCGGAAGTGAGACGCCTTAGCGGCGGCAACATGCAGAAAGTTGTCATCGCCCGCTGGATTGCGGCGGGCTTCAAGACCCTCCTCTGCTTCGACCCGACACGCGGCATCGACATCGGCACCAAGAAGCAGATCTATGCGCTCATGCGCGAGATCGCTGACCAAGGTTTGTCCGTCCTGTTGTTCACTTCCGAACTGCCAGAGATTCGCCTCGCCTGCGATCGGGCGATCGTTCTGTTCGGCGGCCGCATCTCCGGCGAAATGCCGGCGGCGGAAGCTGACGAAGCGCGCCTGTTACGAGCAGCCCACGGCTTGATCCACGCGGAGGCCGCGGCGCTCGCATGACCGATGCGGCGGCTCGAAACACCGGCTCTCCCTGGCGCGCTTTAGCCCGAGCCGGACGATTTCTCGGCATGCCGCTTCTGTTCGTCGCGTCGCTGGCTGCTACCGTCGCGATTCACCCCGATTTCGGCTCGTTCGAGATCCAATCCCTGGCGCTCGGCGCCTTGCCCCTCGCGCTGGCCGCCGCGGCGCAGGCGATCGTGGTCATCAGCGGCGGCATCGATCTCTCGATCGGCTCGATGATCGCGGTGTCGAATGTCCTCTCCGCGAGCCTGATGCAGCACGCCACCTTCGGCCAGTCGCTTGCTCTTTCCATCGTTGTCTTAATCGCCGGCGCCGGCGCCGGCTTGCTGAACGGCCTCGTCGTCGCTTTGTCCCGCATTCCGGATGTTGTCGCGACGCTCACCACCGGATTCATCTGGGGCGGCGTGGCGTTGCTCATCCTCGAACGCCCTGGCGGAGGCGCGCCGGCGGCTTATCTCAACATCGGCGCCGGCGCCGATTTCTGGCCATGGCTGCCGAACGCGCTCGTCATGATGGTCGTCGCCGTTGCGGCGATCTGGCTGCCGATCAAGCTCAGCCGCATCGGCCTTCTCATTTATGCCGCCGGCAGCGATCCGGTCGCCGCGTTTCGCAGCGGCGTCAACGTCATGCAAGCGCGCACGATCGCCTATGTGTTCAGCGGTATCGCCTGCGCATTCGGCGGCATGGCGTTGACCATGACAACGGGAATCGGCGCTCCGCTTGCGGGCGCCTATTACACGCTGAGCAGCGTCGCCGCCATTGTCATTGGCGGCGTCAGCCTTGCCGGCGGCCGAGGCGGAATGGTCGGCCCGGTCATCGCCGCGTTGCTGTTGACGCTCGCGCCAATGGTCCTGGTGTTCCTCGGCATCGATCCGAACTACGGCCAGGTCATCCAGGGCACGCTGATCGTGGTGGTGGTGATGGTCGCGGGCCTTTTCGCCTATCTGCAGGAACGCAGATGAAGCGGGCCTTAAGCTTCCTGCGCGGGCACACGATCTATGCCCTGATCCTGTTGCTGGCGGTTTTCGTCGGCGGCGTCGAACTCGTGCGGCCCGGCACGGTGACGCCGCTTTGGGCCTCGAACACGATCCTGTTCGCCGCGCCGCTCGCGATCATGGCCGGCGGGCAAACGATGGTGATGCTGACGGGCGGCATCGACCTTTCGGTGGCGAGCGTGGCGACCGGCGCGGCTTACCTGCTCGCAACCAACGCGTCCGCCGGCTCGGCGACGGCGATCGGTTTAGCGCTTCTGCTTGGGCTTCTTGTCGGCCTCATCAACGGGATCGGGGTCGCGCTCCTGCGCGTGCGGCCGCTGGTCATGACGCTCGGCGCCGGCCTCATGACCGGCGGCGCGTTGATCGTCTACAGCCAGCACATGATGGCGAGCCAGCCGCATGTCCCCGACATCATCCAGACGCTGGGCGCGGGACGTGTGTTCGGCCTCGTGCCGATCGACCTCTTCCTGTGGCTCATCATCGCCGCGCTGATCCTGTTCGGCCTGCAACGGACGGGGTTCGGCCGCCTTCTCTATGCGGTCGGCGACAATCGCGAGGCGTGTCACCTGGCCGGCGTGCGGGTCTGGCGCGTCCTGTTCGCCAATTATCTCTTGTGCGCCATTCTCGCGGCGATCGCCGGGCTCGTCGTGGTCGGGGGCACGAACGCGGCCGATCTCAGTCTCGCCGACAGCTATCTCTTGCCCTCGGTCGCCTGCGTGGTCATCGGCGGCACGTCCATCTTCGGGGGACGCGGCGGCTATGCGGGGACCATCATCGGCGCCTTGATCCTGACGGTTCTCACCGGCCTCCTCACGCTCCTCGACGTCTCCGAGCCGATCAAGCAGATCCTCTACGGGGCGATCATCCTGTCGCTCGCGGCGGCCTATGCGCGCCTGACGGCGTGATTGGCGGCTCGCCGCCCTCGCCGGGCAGTTGAGGCGCTGTTAGCGAGTCCGTTTCTCGCGATTCCAAGAGGTTGCGTCGCGATTAGCGAGTCCCTCAGGCGGTCGCCAATGATGGAGGTGATAAGACAACTCAAATATGTTAATATTGTTCGCCCTTACCCGGGCTCGTCGCCGCCTTCAGGACATGTGCTACTCCCGCCGACGAATCTCTCTCCTCGGCAAGCCCAAATGAATTACGGCACACCTCAGCATTGATTCTATTTCATTCCACGCCCGCAAACGATATAATTTGGACTTCGAGATGCCACGCGTCGGTCGCCGGGGGAACTACACCGTTTTTTGGGGCCGCAGAATGCGAAATTGCGTCCGGTTATTGGCTTCTCTCGGCTATGCCCTCATTTGCCTTTGTAGTGGCGCAGCCGAGGCCCAAAGGCCCAGCTTTGATTGCAATAAGGCTAGGTATCCCGATGAATTCGCCATTTGCCAGACTCCTCAACTTGCTGAACTCGATAACGTCATTGCCGCAGCTTATGGCTATCTGAAATCCACGCGAGGGCGGCCATTTGCCGATGAGGTTGGAATTCCTTTCTGGCGACTGAGGCAAGCCTGCCAGTCCGACACCAATTGCATCCTTCAGCGACAGATTGAAGCGATCCGAGCCTATCAGGCGGCGGGAGCACCAGTCTCGCTACCGCTTTGGATTGCAAATTCGGCAGAGCCGACGAGACCCCAGAGCCAGGCTCCGCCGCCGTTGGCGGCTACCCCTCCGGCGCCTCAACAAGAAGAAACCCGTACTGTCAAAACGGGCACAGGGTTTTTCATCACGAACGACGGTCGCGTTATCACGAACGCTCACGTCGTTCGCGATTGTACGGAGATACACGTCGGAACTGGTCAAGGAAATTTCGCAGATGCCCACGTGATCGCTAGAGACACAACTAACGACCTAGCCCTTTTGAAGGTGGATATTAATTCGCCGCGCGTTGCGTCGCTGCGTTTTCCAGTAAGATTGGGGGAAAACGTTGAAGCATTCGGATATCCGCTTACCCAATTGCTAGCAACCACTGGCAATTTTACGACGGGTAATGTGACGGCGCTTGCGGGCATTGGTGATGATAGTCGCTATATTCAAGTTTCAGCTCCGGTTCAGCCCGGAAACTCGGGTGGCCCGTTGCTCGACGAGAACGGAAATCTTGTTGGGATTGTTACATCCAAATTGAATGTCGTTGCCGCTCTGAAAAACGCCGGAGACATTCCTGAGAATGTAAATTTCGCCATTAAGGCTTCCGTGGCCGCAAATTTCCTTCAGGACAACAGCATCAAATTTCAAACCGGCGAAGCGACACAGCCAATGAAGTCTGCCGATCTTGCGGAGCAGGCTAAAGCGCTCAGTGTTTACATCGAATGCCGCTGACTGGTTGTTTTCCCGCGGGTTGGCCTGCGAGAATTTGATTTTTCGGACTTGATCGCGGCACATAGTGAGACCCAGGTGTCGGATAAAATGCCTGGATGGTTCAAACCCCTAAAGCGCCCTCCGTCACCGCCTTCAGGAACACGTGCCGCTCCCGTCCTTCCTCCGGTCCCGTCTTGTGCGGCGCGTCCAGCGCCATCACCGGACTGCCCTCGCTGCGGTGGGACGGCCATTGCGGCAGGTCGGGCCCGTTGGGATCGCCGTTCCTGACAAAGTTGACCCAGTAGCTCGACGCCAGCTTCGCCAGTTCGCGATCGGCGTCTTCATGCAGCCACGGGAATGCGTGGAGATTGTCGAACACATAGAGGAGTTCGCCGGCATGGAAAGCGCCGGCGTCGCGGCTGTCCCGTTCGCCAAACCAGCCCTGCGGCGTCAGAGGCGCACGGTCGAACCGGAAGCGAAAAATGTCGGCGCGGCCGCTTTGCTTCTGCGCCTCGATCCAGGCCCAGGTGGGATGGATGATGACGAGATCGCCGCCGAGCGCGCGCGCCGAGGCCGCGACCGTCTCAGGCGATCCGTCCGGATAATGTCGTAGAAGCTCGTCCGTCCGCGCGCCAAAGATCGCGCGCGCCAGATCGACGTAAGGGTGGTTCGCGTCGTCGCCCTGAGGCAAAGTGAAATTGAAGCCCTCGTCCTTGTTCCAGCCGGCCATCAGGGGCACGTCGCTGTGCTCGCCCGCGGCGAAGATCTCGGCCGGGGGGCGCGGCAGAAACCATCCATCGATGATCGGGCGGAAGCCAAGCCCCGGGCTCGCGGCGAGAATGGCCTCCGCGGGCAAGGCGCGCATTTCGGCCAGCGAATCGCGCACCGACCCTGCGCATGAAATCGAGGCCAGCGGCCTCGGCCTCCTCGAGCGACGCGGGCGCACGGCTCGGAGAGGCGAACATCGCCCCGCTCTCGCCGATGACGCGCGCGAACAGGCCCTTCGCGAGCGGCGAGGCCATGAGCGCGCTCGTCGCGTGGGAGCCTGCGGATTCGCCGGCGATCGTGACCTTGTCGGGATCGCCGCCGAAAGCGGCAACGTTGCGCTTGACCCATTGCAGCGCGGCGACAAGGTCGAGAAAGCCGTAGGCGCCGGACGAATGATGCTCGGATTCGGCGGTGAGCTCGGGATGCGCGAGAAAGCCCAGCGCATTGAGCCGATGGTTGACGGTGACGACGACGATGCCGCGCGCGGCGAGACGCGCGCCGTCATAGCGGGGCTCGGCGCCGGAGCCGACGACGAAGCCGCCGCCATGAATCCAGACCATCACCGGCGGGCGTGCGCTTCGTCCCCGGAGAAGCGGGCGTCCAGACGTTGAGATAGAGACAATCCTCGGCCGTTGCGGCTCCGCCGAGATCGATGTCGTCCCACACGACGCCCTGAACCGAATGCGCGCCGAACGCATGTGTCGGCCGCACGCCTGTCCAGGGCGCAACCGGCTCGGGCGGGCGCCAGCGCAGCGGCCCGATCGGCGGCGCGGCATAGGGGATGCCCTTGTAAACGCGGACGCCGCTTGCATCAGGCTCCGGGACTGCGAGCGCGCCGCTCTCGATGGCCAGACTGTTCGTCATCAAACTCGCCATCCCGCGCTCGTTTCGACCGGCTTCTCCGCTCGCCGGCGCATCGGCATTTCATCGAGGCCGGCGAAGCGCGCCTTCGAGCCGAGCGCCTCCTCGATGCGAAGCACCTCGTTCCATTTCGCCATTCGCTCCGAGCGCGCGAACGAACCGACCTTCAGTTGGCCGGCGCCCCAGCCGATCGCGAGGTGAACGATCGAAATATCCTCGGTCTCTCCCGAACGCGCCGAGACGATCGTGCCAAAGCCAAAGCCGCGGGCTTCGTCGCAAGCCGCTTTGGCTTCGCTGACCGTTCCCGCCTGGTTGACCTTGATCAGCGCGGCATTGACGCTTCGCCTTTGCGCCGCCTCGGCGACGCGGCTCGCGCTGGTGACGAGATAATCATCGCCGATCACCTGGATCCGGTCGCCGATCGCCGCGGTGAATTGCTCGAACCCCTTGTCGTCGTCCTCGGCAAACGGGTCTTCGATCGACAGGATCGGATAGCGGTCGCACCAGCCGAGCAGCATCTCGGCCAGCGCGTCACGGTCGAGCTCACGCTGCTCGAGGCCCAGACGATAGCGGCCCCCTTTGCCGAATTCCGATGCGGCGATGTCGAGCGAGATCGCCACGTCCTCGCCTGGCACATGGCCGGCGCGCTCGATCGCCCGCATCAATGTTTCGAGCGCCTCTTCATTGCTCGAAAACGCCGGCCACCAGCCGCCTTCGTCGGCCAGCCCCTGCAGGAGGCCCCGCTCGGCCATGATCGCTCCGGCCGCGTGGTACACCTCCGCCGTGACCTCGAGCGCCTCGGCGAAGCTCTTGGCGCGCGGCGCCATGACCATGAAGTCCTGCACGTCGGTTCGCCGTCCAGCGTGGGCGCCGCCGCCAAAGATCTGGATTTCGGGCAGCGGAATGATGGCCGGCTTGTCGCCAAGACAATAAAGCCAGAGCGGCAGGCCGCGGCTCGCCGCCGCCGCATGGAGAACGCCCAGCGAAACCGCGGTCAGCGCGTTTCCCCCGAGCCTCGCCTTGTTCCGCGTCCCGTCGAGGGCAACGAGTTTCGCGTCAATCGCGACCTGATCGAATGGGTCGAGGCCAGCGAGAGCAGGCGCGATTTCAGTGCGAATCCCTTCAAGCGCATCCTGCACGTCAAAGCCGCCGAAGCGCTGTCCGCCGTCGCGCTTGTCGATCGCCTCACGGGAACCGCGCGATGCGCCGGCCGGGGCAATGCCCCGCCCGACCGCGCCGTCGCTCAGCGTGATTTCCGCTTCGACGGTCGGACGGCCGCGCGAGTCCCAAATGCGCCGCGCGACAAGCGATTGGATGACGGGTTCGCTCATCGCGTCAGCTCCCAAGCGTCGGCGACATCCTTCAGGCGGCTTGGCGGATCGGCGACCAGCGTCGACGCGCAGCGGCGCACGGCGGCGCGCTCACTGTCGCGAGTGAGGTATTCGACAGGCGACTTGCCATCGACTCGGGCGAGGAACAAGGCCGGCAGCAAAGCGGCCGCGCGCGCTTCGATTTCGGTCGCGTTCTCCCAGTCGACGCCTGCCAGATAGGCGCCAGCCAGCGCCGAGAAAAGCGACAAGGTAGCGCGCCCTGTCGACCCCTTCGCGCGCGCCCTTGAGCAGAAGATGATTGAGGCAGAAGGCAAGGTCGAAGGCGGGATCGCCGAACCAGGCGCATTCGGCGTCGAGGAACACCGGCCCGGCCGGACCTTCAAGGATGTTCTTCGGGCTGATGTCGCCGTGAACGAGAGCGCGCTTCGTCGTCAGCGTCACTCGGCGCGAGTTCGTCGAAGCGCGACGCAAGCTTTGGGTGCGCGCGGCCGGTCGCGCGCAGATAAGGCTCGATGCGAATCGCCTCGAACGTCTCGTCATTGGCGAACGCTGCCGGAATGCTCGGGTCGGCGGCGCTCCGCGCATGAATGGTCGCAAGATCGCGCCCGACCGCGGCGGCGAAATCCACGTCCACAATCCCGGCCAGAAGCTGGGCCTTCCACAACGGATGGTCCTCGGGCGCAAGATAGTCCATCGCGAACATGCCCGTCTTCGCATCCTCGCCGAGAACGCGCGGAACGGCGTGCGGCGCCCAGCCCGCCACAGCGCGCATATAAGCCGCCTCCGCCGCGTTGCGCTTGATCGGCGCCTCCCACAAAGCAGCGACCTTGAGCCTCGGCAGCGCGCGCTTGACGCAGAAGCGTCGCCCGCCTGCATCGACGAGCGAGATGTCCGAAGACACCCCGCCGGCCAGAGGCGTGAGGCGGGCGGACTCTCCGGCTTTCAGGAGGCCCATGCGGCGCAGGGGCTCAATCAGATCGCCGGTCTCGATGGACGCAGACTCGTGCATGCGCGCCCACTCCGTTCACATAGGCCTCAGTAGGTCGCGCGGCCGCCCGAGAGATCGAACACCGCGCCGGTCGTGAACGAGCATTCGCGGCTCGCCAGCCAACAGACGATCGCGGTCGCCTCTTCAACGGTGCCGAAGCGCTCCATCGGAATTTTCGAGCGCATGTAGGCGATATGCGCGTCCGAGACTTGCGCGAGGATCGGCGTGTCGATCGTCGCCGGCGTGATCGTGTTCACGCTAACGCCGTCCTTCGCGAGTTCCTTGCCGAGCGACTTGGTGAGGCCGATGACCGCGGCCTTCGACGCGCTATAAGCCGAGGCCGTCGGATTGCCCTCCTTGCCGGCGATCGAGGCGATGTTGACGATGCGCCCGTAGCCTCGATGCTTCATGAGTTTGCTGACAAAACGATTGCAGTAGAAGAGGCCGTGCACGTTGATGTCGAACACGCGCTTCCATTCGTCGATCGGGTAGTCGATGACCATGGCGTTCTTGCCCGCCACGCCGGCCGAGCAGACGAGAATGTCGATATGGCCCATCTCTCCGGCGGCCGCCAAAGTCGCACGCTCGACCGCGTTCGGGTCCGTAACGTCGACCTGATCCGCCCGGGCGGATTTGGCGCCGACCTCGGCGACCGCAGCCTTCAAACGCGCGGGATCCTGGTCCCAGATCGTGACCCGCCCGCCCTCGGCGGCGATCCGCTTCGCGACGCCGAGCCCGATGCCGGACGCCCCGCCCGTCACCACCGCCGTCATACCGTCAAACCGTTTGGCGTCCGACACTTTCAACCCTCCTGTTATCGTTCTCAGCTGTTCGTCAGCCCGGAAACAGCGTTTCCCCGCCGTCCAAGCGCAGAACCTGGCCGCTCATATACTTGCTTCTGGGCCCGGCAAGGAAGGCGACCGCGTCGGCGATCTCGTCCGGCTCTCCGTAACGGATAAGCGACTTGATCGACGAGTCCATCTTTTGCGGGTCGACGACCCGGGTCGCCTCGAAGCGCGCCGTCTTGGTCGCGCCCGGGCTCACCGCATTGATGCGAACGCCCTCGGTCCGGACAGAGGCCGCAAGGCAGCGCGTGTAGTGGATGACCGCGGCCTTGAGGGCCGCATAGATGACGCCGTTCGTCACCCCGAATTGCGCCGCGGCGGAACCGATGTTGATCACCGACCCGCTTCCCGCCTCCACCATCGGCGGCACGAACGCCTGACAGACGAGGATCGTGCCATAGAGGTTGTTCTCGGTCAGCGCCCTGATGTCCTCGAGCGGAATGCCGAGCGCGTCATTCGGCTCAGGCTTGCCGCCCGAGGCGCCGATGTCGCCGCCGGCGCAATTCACGAGTATGTCGACCCGCCCGAGCCTGGCTTCGATCTCTTGCCGCATCTTCGCGACCGCGGCCTTGTCGCCGATGTTGCCGCTCACCGCCGCGACCCGTCCGCCGTGCCGGCCGATCACCTTCGCGACCGCATCGAGATCGGCCGCCTCGCCATATTTTGCGGGCGCGGTCCAGGTCAGGTCATGGATCGCGACGTCCGCGCCAAGCTCGGCCAACCGCTCCGCCATCACGCGCCCGAGCCCTCGGCCCGAGCCGGTGACGAACGCGATTTTGCCGGCGAGCTCTTTGGTCATGCCTTCAGTCTCCATATCTTATGCGCCAAGGCCGATCGCGCGCATGTTGCTGGCGCTGCGGCGGATCATCGTCAATTCGTAATCCGCGATTGCGCCATCGTCGCCGCGCTCCCAGGGCGTGCGAAAGTCGGCGTCGTCGGGAAGGCGATTGACCCTCGCGGCGGCGAGGCAGGCGGCAAACGCAGACGCCGGCTTGGGAGCGTAGAAGCTCCACCATTCAGGGCGCAGCAACCGCACGTGGCGCGCTTCGAGCGCACCCGGCTCGAGCACCGCGTTCAGCTTCCGGCCCTGCCCCGCCAGAATGTCCAGCATGGGGACAAAAGGCACGGCGCCGTCGCCGATGGCGCAGCGCACGAGGCGATAGCCCTCGTCGGTGAACTGCACCCGGTAATCCTTCAGGTGCACGTGGCGCACGTGCGGTGCGACATGGGCTACGAAATCGAGCGGCGCCTCGGCGACCGGAAACGTGTTGCCGGTATCGAGGCAAATGCCGAGGCCGCGCGTCGTCTCGCAAAATTCGACGAGTTCGTCGCTGCCGAAGTCCTGGTGATTCTCGATCGCCACGAACTCTGCCTTCGTCGGCGGCGCGCGGACCGCGATCGGCGAGCGCGGCGCGCACCTCGGCGACGAGCTCTTTCCACTTATCGCCCAGCGCGTGACGATCGCCGCACAAGACCGACGTCAGGCCATGGCGAATGACCTTGGCGTCGAGCAGGCGAGCCGAACGCAGCGCGCTCTCGAACGGACCCATCATGAGCCCGGAACTGACGATGGGAATCATGCCGAGGCCCGCGAGCCGATCGCGCAGCGCACGAAGCTCATCGTCGCTCATCGCCCGAAGCCACGGGTCGTAGATCTCGAGAACCTTCGCGCCAAGCTCGGTCGCGATGGCGATGAAGCCTTCGAGGCCCGCGCCCTTGGGGTTTGCGCGCGGGCCGCCCGCGCCCTGCAGGCCCAGATGATAGGTCAGGCCATAGGGGTTGAGGCCGAAGACGAAGGTTTGTCCGCGCGCCTCCGGCCGAAGCGCCTTTATCGTGTCGTTCATCGAAGCCCCGCGTCGACAATGATCGACTGCTTGGTGACCATTCGGCTGTCGTCGGCGCCAAGAAACAACGCCATCCGCGCGATGTCCTCGCCGATGAGCGTCGTCTTGATCGATTGGCGCTGGACGATTGCGTCGACCGATTCCGGCGTCTTGTACCACAGCCGCCGCTGCCGATCGGTCATCACCGCGCCAGGCTCGATCGCGTTCACGCGAATATTATCCGAGCCAAAGGCGCGGGCCAGCGCATGAGTCAAGCCGATGATCCCGGCCTTGGCCGCGGCATAAGCTGGCATTTCAGCCGCGCCGCGCCAGGCGATCGACGAGAGATTGACGATCGAGCCAAAGCCCAGCTCGCGCATCTGCGGGTGGACGGCTTGGGCTGCAAAAAAGTGATGGCGCAGATTCACGTTCTGGGCGTGGTCCCAGTAGTCGGCGGTGACGTCGGCGACCGCGTGGCGCTCGTCGTTGGCCGCGTTATTGACCAGGACCGCGATCGGGCCAAGCTTCGCGCGGGTTTCCAAGATAGCGGCTTGCAGCGCGGCGACATCCGTCACGTCGCACTTGAGAAAAACCGCCGTTCCGCCCTCTCCCTTCACCTCAGCCGCGATTCGCTCGCCTTCTGCGCGCTGCACGTCGACGAAAGCGATGCGCGCATGATGGCGCGCGAAGGCGCGCACGATGTCGGCGCCGATGCCGGTCGCGCCGCCGCTGATGAACACATTGCGCCCGGCAAGACTGGGATAGATGGCGAAGCTCAAGCGCCGGCCCGCGGAATGAGCGCCTGAGTCTCGGGATCGAACAGGCACGCATGGCCCATGTCGATCCCGACGGCCAGGTTTTCGCCGAGACGCGGCGCGCCGTCCGGGTCGAAGCGGCCGACGATCTCCTGCCCGCCGAGCTTCAGAATCGCGTGGGTTTCGGCGCCGGTCGGCTCGACCACTTCGACAGGCGCGGTCAGCATCGCGAGCCCCGCCTTTTGCGCCTTCAAGTTCTCGTCATAGCGAAACAGGTGCTCCGGGCGCACGCCGAGCACCACCTTGCCCTTCGCGGGCTCGCGCCCCAGCGTTTGGGCAAGCGGCAGTTTCGCGGTTTCACCGTGGGCAAGCGTTATCTCAACGGCTGTACGCCCCTCGAGCGTCACGAGGTCGCCGGGAATGAAATTCATCGAGGGCGAACCCATGAAGCCGGCGACGAACATGTTGGCGGGGCGGTCGTAGACGGCCTGCGGCTCGTCGAATTGCTGGATCGCGCCCTGATGCATGACCGCGATGCGCGACGCAAGCGTCATCGCCTCGATCTGATCATGGGTGACGTAGATTGTGGTCTTGCCGACCCTCAGGTGCAGCTTCTTGATCTCGGTTCGCATATCGACGCGCAGCTTGGCGTCGAGATTGGACAGAGGTTCGTCGAACAGAAAGAGCTTCGGATCGCGCACCAGAGCGCGTCCCATCGCGACGCGCTGGCGCTGGCCGCCCGACAATTGGCCGGGCTTGCGGTTGAGGAGCGGCTCGATCTGCAGGAGCGCCGCAACGCGCGCGATCGCGGCGTTCTGCTCAGGCTTGGACACGCCCCGGCTCTCCATGCCGAACGTCATGTTCTGTCGCGCCGTCATCGTCGGGTAAAGGGCGTAGGATTGGAACACCATGGCGATGTCGCGATCCTTTGGCGCGACCGAATTGACGATTCTTCCGTCGATGCGGATCTCGCCCTCGCTGGCGGTTTCCAGGCCCGCGATGATGGCGAGGAGCGTGGACTTGCCGCAGCCCGACGGGCCGACGAGCGCGATGAATTCTCCCGTCCGCGCCTCGAGATCGATGCCCTTGAGAACCTCGACCGAGCCAAAGCGCTTGGTGAGCCGCGAGACGGTCAGCGTCGCCATGATCGCGCTCTCACTTGATCGCGCCCTGGGTCAGGCCGCGAACGAAATACTTGCCGCCGAACAGGTATATCAGGAGGGGCGGAACGGCGCCGATCATCACCGCGGCGCTCGCGACGTCGTAGGGGTGGGCGTTCATCTGACTGGTCGCGAGTGCAACCAGCGCCGCGGTGATCGGCTGCTGGGTTCCGCCGGTGAAGACGACGCCGAACAGGAATTCGTTCCAGATGCCGGTGAACTGCCAGATCACGGTGACGATGAGAATCGGCGGCGACAACGGAAGAATGATCTTGAAGAAGATGCGCCAGAAACCGGCGCCGTCGATGCGGGCCGCCTTGATGAGGTCGTCGGGAATGTTGACGTAATAGTTGCGGCAGAACAGCGTCGTGAACGAGAGCCCCTGGATGACATGAACGAGAATGAGGCCATAGACCGAGTTCGAGAGATGCAATGCGCCGAGGATATAGGCCCAGGGCAGGAGCGCAATCTGGCCCGGCATGAAGACGCCGAGAACGATGCAGACGAAAAGCGTCTCCGATCCCGGGAAGCGCCATTTCGAAAGGACATAGCCGTTCATCGCGCCGACCAGCGTCGAGAGGATCGTCGCGGGAATGGTCATGGTGAGGGAGTTGAAGAAATTGCGTTTGACGCCCTCGCAGGTGCCGGCGACGCAATAATGCGCCCAGGCCTGCGGCCACGCCTTGAGCGAGAAGCTGTGCGGCAGCGCGATCAGTCCGTTCTGCGTGATCTCCGGCAATTCACGAAACGAATTGGCGACGACAACGAGCAGCGGCAGCAGATAAATGAGCGCGAAAGACGGCGAGGAAGGCATAGATCGCGACGCGGCTCATTGAATAGCGCAGGCTCGCGCTGCGCGCCTGCGCATCGAGCGCCAGATCCAAGGTCGCATCAACCATGGGCGGCCTCGCGGCGCGAGCGCCAAACCGTCCATAACGCGTAAGGAACGAGCACGACCGCTAGCGCCGCCAGCATCATGATCGCAGCCGCCGCGCCAATTGCGATCTCGCCGCGCTGGAACATGAGATCATAGACGTAGTTCGCCGGAAAAGTCGTCGATATGCCCGGGCCGCCGCGGGTCAGCGCGACGACAAGATCGAAGGTCTTGATTGCGAATTGCAAGAGCACGACGATGACAGCGACGAAAATCGGCGCGATCGAGGGCAGAATCACTTTGCGATAGATGCGCGCTGGCCCTGCGCCGTCGATCTGCGCCGCCTTGACGAGATCGGGATCGACCGACCTCAGGCCTGCGAGAATGAGCGCCATCGCGAAGCCGGACGACTGCCAGATGCCGGTCGCGATGATGGCGTAGATCGCGGTGTTGCGGTTCGTCGTCAGGCGGAACGTGAAATCGTGCCAGCCGAGGCTGCGGACGAAAAACTCGATGCCGGCGTCAGGACTATAGAGCCAACTCCACACCGTGCCGGTGACGACGAACGAAACGGCGAGCGGATAAAGAAAGATCGTCCGCCATATCGCTTCGCCTTTCACGCGCTGATCGATCGCGATGGCGAGGGCCAGGCCGACCGCGAGAGAGAGGACGACATAGAAGGCGCTGAAATAGAAAAGATTGCCGTAGGCGATCTTCCAGCGCGCATTGGACCAAAGATCGAAATAGGGTTTCAGCCCGACGAATTTGTAGGTCGGCAGCATCGTGCTGTTGGACACGGAAATGTAGAGCGTCCACAGCGTGAAGCCGAACACGTAGATGAGGCTTGCAATGGCGCCGGGCGCGATCGCCAGCCTCGGGGTCCAGGCTCCGAGCGTCTCGCGAAAGCCTGCTTTCGCCTGAGTGGCCTCATTCGCGCTGAGGGCGTTCGACATGGGCTAAAGTTCAATCGCACGCGAAACTGGCCGTCCGAGACATGGGCCGGGCGACCGGATTCCGTTCTCTACTTTTGCGCGTCGACGGCGTCCGCCATCGCGTTGGCCGCTTCTTCCGGGGTCATTTTCGGATTGTTCACGAAGGACGTGACGGTGTCGAGGATCGCGCCGCGATATTTTTGCAGGATGGTCATGTTATGGGCCATCGAGCGCACCAGCATGCCGTCGGCGATCGAGGCCTGCAAGTCCTTCTGCGACTGCTGCTGGCAGGGGTTGAAATCCTTGAGGTCGATGTCGAGCCGTGCGGGGATCGAGCCTTTGGCCTGATTGAATACGGTCTGGAACTTCGGCGACATGATGAGATGGGCGAGCAGCTTCTGCCCGGCGACATAGTCCGGGTCGGTCTGCGTGAAGAAGGCGACGGAATCCGAATTCAAGATGAAGCCCGGCTTGCCCCAGTCCGTCGGCGCCTGGGCGCACTGGTAGTCCGCTCCTTGCTTCAGGCCCGCGGCGGTGAAAATCCCGATCTGCCAGTCGCCCATGATCATGAACGCGGCCTTCCCCTTGGCGATCATGGCGGTCGCGCTGTCATAGTCGCGTCCCGCGATCCCCGGATCCATGTATTTCGAGACCATCCGCCGGTATTGCTCGAACGCCTTGATCATTTCAGGCGAGCGCATCGCCGCGGTGTCGCCCTCGACGAAGGCTTTCTTGAACAGGCCCTGGTCCATTCCGTAGACGATGACCTCGAATGTCGTGGCGTCGGTCCAGTCCTGGCTGAAATGGGCGAGGCAGATGAGATGCGCCGCGACCGCCTTGTCGCAATCGGCGTTGAATTCCGCCCAGGTCTTCGGCAGGCCCTTGATTCCGGCCTGGTCCATGGCCTTGGTCGAGCCCCAGATCCAGTTGATGCGGTGAATATTCATCGGCGCCGCAACCCAGTGGCCGGTCGGCTTCATCACCGGCAGGAGCTCAGGCGCGACGACCGTGTCCCATCCCTCCTCGTTCGCGATCGCGTCGAGATTGGCGGTCTTGCCGGTTTCATTCCACTCGGCGATCTCCGGACCCTTGAGCTGCACCGCCGGCGGCGTATTGCCGGCGACGACGTCCGCGCGAAGCTTGGCCAGCGTGTTCGCGGTATGGCCCGCGATCGAAGTCTGTTCCCATTTGCCGCCGGCCGCGGTGAACATCTCGCCGAGCTTGGCGATGGCGGCGGCGTCCGAACCTTCGGACCATTGGCTGAGCAGGTTCGTCTTGGGTTCGGCCAGCGCGATGGTCGTCGCCGTCGCGTAGACAACAGCTCCGGCAAGCGCCGCCTTGATCGTGAGCATCGTTTCTCTCCCACCTGCGAGCCGACGGGCTTAGCGCCGGCCCTAGCGAATTCGTTCGAATTTCTGCTATTTGCGCGCGCTCGCCGCGCGGCGTC
Source organism: uncultured Alphaproteobacteria bacterium (assembly GCA_963833955.1). Classification (GTDB taxonomy): domain Bacteria; phylum Pseudomonadota; class Alphaproteobacteria; order Rhizobiales; family Beijerinckiaceae; genus Roseiarcus. The sequence continues at coordinate 18,144 of CAWHZY010000005.1, forward strand.
GTTCGATTAGGAGATAAAGCGATTGATTCGAAGCGTCAAACATTGACGGAAACGCGCGTCGAACGTTGCAAGGCCAAGCCGCAAAAAAACGCGCGGCGACGAGACCGGAATCCGTATCGTGGCGCGCCGGCTGATCACACCGCCGTGAACGCGGCCAATCGGGGAGTTAAGCGCATGTCACGAAGGTCGGCGGCATTGGCGGGAATCATGATGATCGGCGCAAGCGGCGTCGCGCAAGCCGCGCAAACGACCTATCTCGGCAACTGGGCGCGCGCCGACGGCAAGACCAGGATCCATGTCGCGTCCTGCGGCGCAGAGGTTTGCGCGCGCAACACCTGGGTCAGGCACGGCGCCGCCGGAGAAAAGGTGGGCGATCGGCTTATTCTCAAGGTCAAGCCGGCGGGCGCCGGGCACTGGTCGGGAAGCGCCTACGATCCGCAGCGCAGGGAGAACTACGCAATCAATGTCCGTGTCGCCAACAAGCACATGACCAGGCGAGGCTGTGTGATGGCGGGGTTCGTGTGTGAAAGCATGGGCTGGACGCGCACGCATTGATCGTCGTGCAACGGAGCGCGCGCGGAGCGCTCGCGATCATCCTCGCCAATTCACGAACAGCAGCACCCCGGCGGCGACGAGCGTCGCCATTGCGACGAGATAGGCTATCTGAAGCGTTATGTTCTTCCAGAACAGAATTCGGGACATGAGCGCGCATCGAACCGGCAGTTCCTCGACGTCCAGCACCGGATCGGCGATGAACTCGAAATCATCCGGGTTTGAACTGCGCCAGATCGGGAACCGTGTTCGTCCCGCGCGGGGAAAGCGCGGATAGACCGAGGCCAGCAGATTGAAGAAGATGACGATGAACGGCGCGAGCAGCACCGGAACGTTCAAATAATGGGGGTAATGGTCGCGAAACTGCAGCACCGTCCCCATCATGATGGCGACGAAGAGAACCGCGATATTCGCCTTGATGTCGCTCAGGCGAATGGAATCGCCGTATCCGGCGATCAGGTTGCGCAACTGCGCTTCGTGATCCTTCGAGATCACCGGCATCGCGACCCACGCCAAGCAACGCGCGAAGCCGCGGCGATTGTGGACGCGTCGCGCCTCGAAAACAGAGGATTGCTCATCGCGCGCGCCCGCCTAGACATACCAGATGTAGACGAGCAGAAACATGCTCGCGACAATGCTCGTCATCGCGACAAAAAAGCTGATGCGAATGTAAAGGGTCTTCCACCACAGGAGTTCCGAAAGAACCGAGCAGCGCAGCTTCAGCTGCTCAAGCTCGTCCTCGGCCTCGACCACATTCGCGAAATCGCGGGCCGTCGCGTTGCGGGAGACGATGAAATGCTTGCCGCCGCGCTTGGGGTAGCGAGGAATGAGCACCGCCAGCAGGCATATGTAGACGATGAGGAACGGCAGCATCACGAAGGGAATCGGCAGGTAATGGGGAAATCGCGGATAATTGCCGAGCACCGGCCCCATCATGAAGGCGACGAACAGGATCGCGATATTGGCCTTGAAATCGCTCTGGCGGATCGCATCGGTATAGCCCGCGATCAGGCCGCGATAAGGTTGAGCGGGATCGATGACGTTCTTGTTCATCCCTCGGCCGGACCGTGCATAAAGGCGGCCCGGCGGACGAGCCCCTTCTGGGCTTGTCCTGGGCTTCGGCCCACCGAGGTCCTTCGCGGCGAATTGGCGTGAACTGCGAGGCCCTGTCAAGATCGCTGGATTCGGCCGTTTTAGGCGGAGATTGAGACCAAAAAGGGCAGCGCAAGCCGGGCGCGGCCCTAGACTTCGCGATCCAACGGCGGCGGCCAGGCGGCGGCTCGATAGTCGGAATTTCGAATCGCGAAGGCCGCCAGGAGCAACACCGCATTCGCCGCCATCACAAAATACGTGGACGCCAGCGGATCGCCGGTAACGCCGACCAGCCACGTGACGACATAGGTCGCTGTCCCGCCAAAGATCGCGACGCCGACGGCGTAGGTCAGCGCCAAGCCCGTCGAGCGGATGCCGGGCGGAAAGATCAACGGGATCAGCGCAACGATGACGGCGACGCCGGCCGCGTGCAGCAGGCTCAGGATCGTGATCGCCAGAACGAGCGTCGTGGCGCCTGGATTGGCGATCAGAAATTTCATCACCGGAAACAGGACGATCATCAACGCGATCCGGGATGCGATCACGACCGGACGTATGCCCCACCGATCGGCCAGGGCTCCGCCAGCGAGCGCTCCGAGGCAGCCGGTGACGCCAAGCGTGATCGCGCCGAGCATGGCGGACGAAGCCGGCAAATGAAGCGTGCGAATCGCATAGGGCGTCATGGTGATGAGGAAATATTGGGTGATCGTGCCCCCGCTGATGAGCGCGAGTCCAAGCAGCAGCCCTCGCCAGTTGGATCGAATGACAGCGGAGAGAATTGCGGGCGCGCCGCGCGCACGCTCCTGCGGCGGCTTTTCGAGGGTCTCCACCAGCTGGCGGCGAATGACGACGCCAACCGGAGCAATCAAGATCCCGAACGCGAACGGAATGCGCCAACCCCAGGCGTTCAAGCTCGATTGGGACAGCGCCAAGGCTAGCACGAAGCCAATCAAGCCGCCCAACAGGCCGCTCAGGTTCTGGCTTGCGAGTTGCCAGCTCGCAAAGAGCATGCGGCGATCGCCCGGCGCGGCCTCGAGCAAAAACATGGTCGCAGGACCCACCTCGCCGCCGACCGCGAATCCTTGAAAGAGGCGCGCGACGATCAGGAGGATCGGCGCCAGGACGCCAATTGTCGCGTAGCCAGGCGTGAGCGCGATGATTGCGCTGCCGACGGCCATGAGCCCAATCGAGAGGGTCATCGCCGGTTTGCGCCCGGCGCGGTCGCCGTAAGCGCCGATGAGCGCGCCGCCAAGCGGCCGCGCGACGAAACCGACGCCGAAGGTGGCGGCCGAAGCCAGATCGCTCACCAGCACATTGTCAGACGGAAAGAACGCCTGGCCGATCATGCCCAGGAACGTGGCGTAGACCGTGAAGTCGAAGAATTCGAAACCGTTGCCGAGGACCGCCGCGAAGACTCCGCGGGCTTCGAGCGCTGGCCGGGCAAAAGCGGGTGCGGCGTCCGCCCCTGCGGTCAAGCGTCTCTCCTCACGTCCCGACGCGACAGCGTCTCAGGACCGAGGGTCGCTTGTCAAACGGATAGGGGGCGTCGGCCGATCACAAGCCGGGAGCCGCGCGCATCAGGAGGTCAGAAGCCGTAGAATTCCCGCCGCAGCGCGTCTTCGTAGAGGCGCTTCCGATAGTCGGCTTCCCTGTGCAGCTTGTGCTCGCGGAAATGGGCCGCCTCCCATTTGTCGAGCTCCGCGACATTGTGATTGCCGGAGGCCAGCGCCTCCTCCTCGCGCACCGCCGCGATCCAATTTTCGACGGCCGCCTTGTAGGCCGCCTGCAACCGGTCCAACTCCTGTTGAAGATCCGGTGAAATATCCGCCATGTGCTTGCCCCTGCCCGCTTTCGCTTATCGCCGCTCTGTGAAGGAAACACGACAGCGAAGCGTTCTGCGATTCGATCCGAATCGTCCGGGAGCCGCTCCCCGCCGGGACTCACCACAGCATCGTCCACGGGAGGGCGCTGGCTTCGGCAGAGCCGGCGGAAGGCTGGCAATCCAGGAGCATCTCGCGAAACCCGTGCCCGTCCGGGCTGCCGTGCTCGAGCAATTCGTTCATCTTGCGGAGGCGCCGCACCAGCGTCTTCATGAACCCGACGGCGCGTTCCGGGTTCTCCTCGATCGCGGAGACGAAGTCCTGATAGGAGGCGGCGAGGCATTCCGTGTCGCAGGCCGCGGTGACGGTCGCGGATCGCGGTCCCGGGTCGATCAGGCTCATTTCGCCGAACACTTCACCGGTCTCGAGCCTGCCGACAGTCTGGGCTTTGTCGCCACTGCCGACGGAGACATTGACCATCCCGCTGACGATGAAGAACGCGGTATCGCCCTCGTCACCCTCCTGGATGATCGTTTCTCCGGCCTTGAAAGCAACCTTTTGCATGGAACCTCCACAGGCGCTTCGAGCCCGGCGACGTTGCTTATATCAGGTCTTAGCATAGCTGCGGCGCTAGGGATTGGCGTCTCTAGCGGGCCCCCTATTTCCTATTCCTCGAACCGCTCGCTCGTCCCTGTCGACTTGGCCGGCGCGATCGACGCGTCCGGCATCTGCGCCGCATCGCCCTGGTCACGAAAGCGGTTGACGATCGGATAGCGCCGGTCGCGGCCAAAATTCTTCGGCCCCACCTTGACCCCCGGCGCCGACTGGCGGCGCTTGTATTCGGCGAGATAGAGCAGGCGCTCGACTCTGCGCACCGTTTCCACGTCGTAGCCGTCCGCCACAATGTCGGCGACGCGCATCTCCTTTTCGACGAGGCCCCGCAGAATGCCGTCGAGCACCGGATAGGGCGGCAGCGAATCCTCGTCCTTCTGGTTCTCGCGCAGTTCCGCGCTCGGCGGCTTGACGATGATGTTCTCAGGGATCACCTCGCCATCGGGCCCGAGCGCGCCCTTCGGCTTCCAGCGGTTGCGCAGGGCGGAGAGGCGAAAGACCTCCATCTTGTAGAGGTCCTTGATCGGGTTGAAGCCGCCGTTCATATCGCCGTAGAGCGTCGCGTAGCCGACCGACATTTCCGACTTGTTGCCGGTCGTCACCACCATCGCGCCGGTCTTGTTGGAAATCGCCATCAGGATCAGGCCGCGCGCGCGGCTCTGGATGTTCTCTTCGGTGATGTCGCGCGGCTTGCCGGCGAACATCGTTTTGAGCGCACGCTCCACGCCCTCGACCGGCTCTGCGATCGGCACAATGTCGTAGCGCAGGCCCAGCGCTTTCGCGCAGGCGGCGGCGTCGGAAAGCGATTCGTTCGAGGTGAAGCGATAGGGCAGCATCACCGCATGCACGCGCTCCGCCCCAGCGCGTCGACCGCCATCGCCGCGCACAGAGCCGAATCGACGCCGCCGGAAAGGCCGAGCACGACGCCCGGAAAGCGGTTGTTGTCGACATAGTCGCGCAGGCCCATGACACAGGCCGCATAGTCCGCTTCGTCCCCCTCCTCGACCACTTCGCGCGGGCCTTCGACGCAGCGCCAGCCCGCGTCGCCCCGCTCCCACACGGTGCGCGCCACCATCGGGCGGAAGGCCGGCAATTGCGCGCCTAAGGTTCGGTCGGCGTTGAGCGCGAACGAGCCGCCGTCGAACGCGAGCTCGTCCTGACCGCCGACCATGTTGAGATAGATGAGCGGCAGCCCGCTCTCGACGACGCGCGCGACAGCGATGTTCTGGCGGGTGGCGAGCTTGTCGCGCTCGTAAGGCGAGGCGTTGGGCACGAGCAGAATTTCGCCCCCCGTTTCGAGGATGCACTCGACGGGGTCGGGACCCCAGATGTCCTCGCAGATGGGAACGCCGACGCGCACGCCGCGAAAGACGATCGGCCCCGGCGACGGTCCGGCTGCGAACACGCGCTTCTCGTCGAACACGCCGTAATTGGGCAGGTCGACCTTGAACCGCACCGCCTCGATCCGCCCCCCATCGAGGAGCGCCATGGCGTTATAAAGCTTGCCGTCCTCGACCCAGGGCAGGCCGACCAGGGCCGCCGGCCCGCCGTCGGCGGTCGTCGCGCGCCAGCTCCTCGCAGGCCGCCCGGCAGGCTTCCTGGAAAGCGGGCTTCAGCACCAGATCCTCGGGCGGATAGCCGGAGAGATAGAGCTCCGGCGCCATCACGATGTCGGCCCCGAAGGCGGCGGCCTCCTTGCGCGCTTTGCGCAGCCGATCGCGGTTGCCCGCGATGTCGCCGACGATCGCAGGGATCTGGGCGAGCGCAATGACGAGGCGGGTGGCGGAGGAGGGCATGGGGGATTTAGCGCGCGCCCTGCGGCGCGCGCAATTGAGAGGGTGCTGATTATGCGCTCGCGCGGTGGCCGCATGGGCTTTCTTCCCGCGTTGCGAGGGCTAGGGTCTCAACGACGGGACCCCCTATCAAAAAGCGAGCTATAATCGTGGTGAGTCGCAGATTTCGAGGTATTAACCGTGAAGGGCGATTACCAAAACGTCTTGGTCGGAGGAACGCTGGCTGTTGGGGTGACCCTTCTGGTCTTCTTCCTCGCCCTTCTTCTCAACTCAAGCCAGGGCGAAGCAGCAAGCGCGCTTGGAAGCGTAATAGGCGGCGCGATTGGGGCAGGAGGAGCAGGTTACTCGGTCTACTACTCAATAACTCGGCAGCGCGAGGACGAAATTCAAAAAGTCTCTAAAGCCGTACTCGCTGAAGTGGCAGTCATCATGAAATACATTATCGGCCATCTTAATTTATGCGAGATGATACTGTCTGGCTTGCATCTTCCTAAGACGGAACTTCGCACCGCACTTTTGACGCCAGAGCCGGTTGTCTATCGAGCTGTCGCCGACAAAATCAGCCGTTTACCGCGGCCCACCCAGGTCATTAACTTCTATACTAGGATGGCAGAGTTAGACGGTATCGTCACTGTAATAATCAATTCCCCCACGATAGGGTCAATCATAGAGCCTGATCACATTCATGGTTTAGCTGACTTGCTTATAACGCAATGCCATGAGGCACAGGCTATCTTGACGAATGCCACGCCTGACGAAACCGCGGAATCCGTGATCGCAGAGCGCCTTCGCCTTCAAACGCTCGCCGCGATCGAGCAACAATTGCAGCAAGCAAAGATGTCTTTCCCCAATTCGGAAGCATTTAGATAGTCGGACTAGGCCCTCTCGGCCGGCTGGCACGTGCCCTTTCGGGTTCCTAGCGCGCAACGCTCGCCATGCTCCTTCGCCACAGTCGCTCCCCGCCCTTGTTGATAAACCACTCACGAAGTATTACTTCCTTTGCAATCGGTATTACGGAGAGCGAATTGGCGACCAATGTCACGGTCAAAGGGCAAGTCACGCTGCCGAAAGCCGTGCGCGAGGCGGCGAACATTCGACCGGGCGACCGCGTGAACGTCCGCGTTCGGCCCGAAGGCGGGGTGATCATCGAGGCCGAGGCGGCCGCGAAGAGCGCGGAGGCTTACATGAATGGGTTGAAAGACATGAGCCGCCGTCGACCGTTCCGCGCATTTTCCACGGAAGAGATCATGCGGATGACGCGGGGCGAGGATTGATCTTCGTCGACACGAAATCCTGATCAATATCGCGACGGATAATCCCGCTTGGTCCGACTGGTCACGTCCTGCGTCACGTCCGCCCACGCCCGCGGCGCCATTGCTCACGCGCGACGTGCGGCGCTATCGCGCCTATTTCCCGGAGCTGACGCTCATTGCGCCGGAGGGGTGAGGAGGCTGGCGCATCAGACGGCGCGCCGGGTGAAAGCTTGCTCGGCTTGGGATCCCCGCGCCAGCGCGCAAAAAGCGCCGCGGCGGCGCTCAGCGCCCGAGTCGTGGCCTCGGCGCAGACGTCCTTCAGTCCCATCGCCCGCTTCTCGACCAGGTTCCACGAGCAGAAGGCAAGGGCGAACGAGATCACGCCGGCGCTTCCGGCCATCGCCAGGATCGTGATCTTGGGGAAGAGAAGCGCAAGCGTCTGCTGGACAGGGAAAGCGTAGATATAGACGCCGTAGGAATAGTCGCCCCAGGCATTGAAGCGCCTGATCGGGCCGCCGGGAATATAGGCGAGGTGCAGCATGAACGGCGCGACGCACAGGAGATAGAGCGGAAAGGCGACGATCGGTCCGATCATGAGCGACGTGGCTATGACGATGACCGGCAGCGCGACGAACGTGATCCGGTTCATGAACAGCTTCGCGCGCCAGAAATAGAGCGAGGAGCCCATGAAAAACATGAAGATCTCGACGTTCCCGTTGCCGAGCACCCCTTGCGCGCGGGCGCGCAGGATCACGACGAACATCATTGCTGCGGCGATCGGGGCGACGTAACTCAGCGTGCGCACCCGGATCTGCGGCCACCAGGCAAAAGCAATCCAGCCGACCGCCAGATAAATGTACATCCGCGCTTCGATCGGCAGCGTCCACAGCGAGCCGTTGAACTCACCCTTGAGCGGCAGCGTATCGAACACGCCCGGCAGCGACCAGCGCACGCCGCCAACGACGGTCGCTGTCTTGCGCACGTATTCCCATGTCGTGGGCGACGTCGAGATAGTCCTTGACCGGCAGGGTGGTCAGCGCGGGGGCGAGGACGAACACGGTGACCGGCACCATGAGCCACATCGCCGGAAAGAGCCTCAGCGCCCGGGCCCACAGGAAATGGGTGAGGTCGCCCCGATTGAACAGGCTCGCCGTCACCAGGAAACCGCTGGTCACGAACAGCATGTCGAGCGCCATCTCGGCGATCTCTCGCCCGACATAGTCGTAAGCAAAGTCGCGCCCGTTGACGCCGAGGACGGACCAGCTATGGGCAAGCACGACGGCGAAGGCCGCGAGCAGGCGCAGCAAGGTGAAATTGTTGTCGCGGCTCCGCGCGTATTCAGAAAGGCGCATCAAGCCCCCACGCTGTGGTCCGGGCTGCGAGCAGTTGAGCGTCACTCGGCCGCCCGGACCGGGCGCTCGGGCGCGGCCAGCCGCTGCACCTTCAGAAGATCGGCGACCATGAAGGCCATTTCGACCGATTGCTCCGCGTTGAGGCGCGGATCGCAAAAGGTGTGATACCGATCATGCAGATCCGCTTCCGAAATGACGCGCGCCCCGCCGGTGCACTCGGTCACGTTCTTGCCGGTCATCTCGAGGTGAATTCCGCCGGCATAGACGCCCTCGGCGCTGCAGGCGGCGAAGAAGTTGCGCACTTCCTGGGCGATGCGTTCGGTCGGCCTCGTCTTGTAGCCGTTCGAGGTCTTGATCGTATTGCCGTGCATCGGGTCCGAGACCCACAAGAGCTTGCGGCCTTCGCGCTTGACCGCGCGCAAGAGCGGCGGCAGCGCGGCGTCGATCTTGTCGGCGCCGAAGCGGCAGATGAGCGTGAGACGGCCCGGCTCCTCGTCCGGATCGAGGATCTCGATCAGGCGCAGGAGCTCGTCGGGCGCGAGCGAGGGCCCGCATTTGAGGCCAATCGGGTTCTTCACGCCGCGGCCGAATTCGACATGAGCGCCGTTAAGCTGGCGGGTGCGGTCGCCGATCCAGATCATGTGGCCGGAGGTCGCGTAATAGTCGCCGGAGGTCGAATCGAGCCGCGTCATCGCCTGCTCGTAGCCGAGCAGCAGCGCCTCGTGCGAGGTGTAGAAGTCGGTTGAGCGCAATTCCGGATGCGCCTCGGGGTCGAGGCCGACGGCGCGCATGAAGCCGAGCGTCTCGGTGATCCGATCGGCCAGTTCCTCGTAGCGTTCGGACAGGGGGCTATCCTTGACGAAGCCGAGCATCCAGCGATGGACGTTCTCGAGATTGGCGTAGCCGCCGGTGGCGAAGGCGCGCAAAAGGTTGAGCGTCGCCGCGGACTGGCGATAGGCGTCCAGTTGCCGGCGCGGATCGGGCTCGCGCGCTTGCGGACTGAAGTCGATGTCGTTGACGATGTCGCCGCGATAGGCCGGCAGGGTGACGCCGTCGATCGTCTCGCTGTCGGACGAGCGGGGCTTCGCGAACTGGCCGGCGACGCGTCCGACCTTCACGATGGGAGAAGCGGCGGCGAAGGTCATCACCACCGCCATCTGCAGGAACACCCGGAAGAAATCGCGGATGTTGTCGGCCGAATGTTCGCCGAAGCTCTCGGCGCAATCGCCGCCCTGCAACAGGAACGAATCGCCCGCGGCCGCCTTGCCGAGCGCCTTCTTGAGCTTGCGCGCTTCGCCTGCAAAAACCAGCGGCGGATAGCCGGCAAGCTGGCGCTCGGCCTCGGCCAGCGCCGCGCGATCGGCATAGACCGGCGCCTGCGCGATCGGCTTCGTCCGCCAGCTATCCGGGGTCCATCGTTGGTTCAGCATGATCCATGGCCATGGGCGAGCGGCGGAGCGCCGCTCCTTGAAGGTCAATGGCCCTATATACAGTCCGGCGCTTAAGGCCAATATGTCCGATTTTCGCGGCCGGCGCGCATTTTATCGGGTCTGTAGACGTGGGTAGGGTCGACTCCCTCGCTTTTTGAGCCTTTGGCCTATCTTCGACGCAACCGTCATCGCGAGGAGCCATAGGGCGTCGAAAGACGCCCGTCTTTCGACGCCCTCATGGCGACGTGGCGATCCAGAGATCGTCGAGCGCCCTACGATCTCTGGATCGCTTCGGCTCACGCTCGCAATGACGGGTCGCGATTCGACCCAGATAAAACTTGCTCGGCCGACCAACCCTCAATCCTTGACCACACTGATGTCCGGCGCGGCCGGGTTCTTCATGCCGACGACATGGTAGCCCGCGTCGACATGGAGGACTTCGCCGGTGACGCCGCGCGACATCGGCGACAACAGATAGACCGCGCTCTCGCCGACCTCTTCGATGGTGACGGTGCGGCGCAGCGGCGAATTGTACTCGTTCCACCGCAAGATGTAGCGGAAGTCGCCGATGCCGGAGGCGGCGAGCGTCTTGATCGGACCGGCCGAGATCGCGTTGACGCGAATGGCCTTTTCGCCGAGATCCGCCGCGAGATAGCGGACGCTGGCCTCGAGCGCCGCCTTGGCGACGCCCATCACATTATAGTGCGGCATCCACTTCTCGGCGCCATAATAGGTCAGCGTCAGCATGGAGCCGCCTTTGGGCATCAGCTTCTCGGCCCGCTGCGCGACCGCGGTGAACGAATAGCAGGATATGGCGAGCGATTTGGTGAAATTGTCTTCCGTCGTGTCGACGTAACGGCCGGTGAGCTGATCCTTGTCGGAAAAGGCGATGCAATGGACCACGAAGTCGATCGCTCCCCACAATTTCGTGGCTTCTGCGAACGCCGCATCGATCGTGGCGCCGTCGGTGACGTCGCAATGGCCGAGCAGAGGAGCGCCCAGTTCCTGCGCGAGCGGCCGGACGCGCTTTTCCAAGGCGTCGCCCTGGAACGTGAACGCGAGCTCCGCCCCCGCCGCGTGGGCGGCCTTGGCGATGCCCCAGGCGATCGAACGGTTGTTCGCCACGCCCAGGACGACGCCGCGCATGCCCCGCATGACGCCCGTGGTCATGCCGGCTGAGAGGGTTTGCTCCATCAAGGCCTCGCTCGTCCTGGCCGGCGATTCATTACGCACGCGCCGGCGCCGGGTTTAGCCTTGCTGATGACGCATGGGAAGGACAAGGGTCTCCCTCAGCCGTCACAAAATATGTGGGTTTGCTCGCACACGCGCTTGGAACCCGGGCGTCTTCGGGCTAGAATTGTTACCCAGCGTTAACGCTTGTTGAGGCTCACGCAAACTCTCGGTGACCGTCGTGCCGCCGTTAAGCGATCGTCCAGGCGATCTTACTGACCTCCGCCAGTTCGGGGTGGCGTTGACGCGCGACGACAGGCTCGTGCTCGATCAGACTGCGGCGGCCGCGCTGGTCGATCGCCTGTTCAGGCAGGCCGCGCTCGAAGCGGTGGGCGAGGGCGTTCGATCCGACACGGACCGGGCGGCTCGCGACGACGCCCGCGTCCGCGCGTTTGGCCAATTCGTTCGACTTCATCGCCGGCATGTTCGCCGCCTCGCCCTCGACGATGGGGAGTTCGGCTGGGATGAGAATGGGGAAAACGCCCAGCGCAATTCGCGCGCGCGCGAGATCGGCATGGCGGCGGCAGTCCGCGCGCTCCCCCTGGAGCTGAGAGAGCCGCTGTTGATCGTCGTCCTGGCCGGTTTCACCCACCGGGAAGCGGCTTCGGCCCTTGATATCTCGTTGGCCACCCTGATCACGCGACTGACCAAGGCGCGCGAGCGCGTCGCGGCCTTGACCCGCCCCCACGCCGCGGCCGCGTCTCGAGCGGCGGCTCCGCATCTGCGCGTTGTGAAGTGATGGAGGCCGGGCGCCTCGCGGATCTGCACGCCTATGTCGACGACTGCCTCGAGCCTGACGAGCGGTTGGCGTTCGAGCAGCAGATGGCCCAGGATCCGGCCCTGGCGCGTCGCGCCGCGCTCTGGCGCACCCAGAACAACGCGATTCGCTCGGCCTTCGACGGCGAGGGCGCGAGAGCCTTTCCGATCAGCATCGTTCGCTCTCAGAACGAGACTTTCGGCAGGGCCGCACGGTCGGGCGCGGCCGGGGTCAACCTGTCCGGCGAGCCAATGGCGCGGGCGACATTGAGCGCCGTCGCGCAGACCGGCCGGCCTTCAGCCAAGGTCATTGCCCCCGACGCCTTTCGGCCCCGGCTCGAATGGCGGCTGGGGCTCGCGGCCTTGTCCTTCTGCCTTGCCTTCGTTTGGGCTCCGGCCGCGACCGTCGTCCCCGGCGAACGCCTTGGGGAAGCCGGCGTCGCGGCTTTCCAGGCCTTCGCCCGCCCAGGGGTCGAGCCGGTCGAATTCGCGACCAGCGACGCCGCCGAAGCGCAAGCGTGGTTGACGACGCGGCTCCGGCGCCCCGTCACTCTCCCAACCACGCCCTCCGCCCTCAAGCTCATCGGCGCGCGGATCGCGCCTTATCCGGCCGCCTCGGCCGCCTTTCTGGTCTACAGGTCGCAGGAGAGACTTGTGGGGCTGCTGGTCCAACCGCTTGACGCGCCGCCAACGACCGCGCCGCAGCGCCTCGCCGCGGACGGCGGCGCTGCGGCCATATGGACCTGGCGCGGCCAGGGACTCGCCCTGGTCGGCGACCTCGGCGGAGCGGCATTGCTGAAGATTGCGGCCGACTTCGCCGACCCGCCGGCGGAAGCCGCTCAGCCCATGCCCGAGCGCGGCTGGTAGGGCTTCTGATCGCGCATCTTCTGCATGAGCGCGGTCAGTTCCGCATTCGGCTCGTTCGGCAGAACGATCCGAAGCGTCGCCAGCAAATCCCCGGCGGCCTGCTCGGCCCCCCCGGGCAGACCTTTGCCCCGCAACCGCAGCACCCGGCCGCCGTTCGAGCCCGGAGCGATCGAGACCTCGACCTCGCCGCTCAGCGTCGGCGCCCGCACCCGCGCGCCCAAAATCGCCTCGTAGAGGGTGATCGGCAGGTCGAGCCTCAGATCGCGCCCCTCCACTTTGAACAACGGATGCGCGGCGTATCGAATGGTCACGATCACGTCGCCGGACGGTCCCCCGGCGCCCGGCTGGCCCTGACCGCGCAGCCGGATGGACTTTCCTTCCTCGATGCCGGCGGGGACTGCGACGTCCAGCGTCTTCCCGGTCGGCAAAATGACTCGGGTCGACCCGCCATGCGCGATCGTCGCCAGGGGAACCGCGACGGTGACGCCGATATCCTTGCCCTTGGCGGCCTGGCTGCGCGCGCGACTGCGGCCGGCCCCGAACAATTCCGACAGGATGTCCGGATCGACCGAGCCGCTTTCGGTGGAAAATCCGCCGGCGCCGAAGTCGAAGCCGAAATTGCGGAAGTCGCGGGGACCGCTCCCCGGCTGGCCGCCAAAGCCGAAACCTTCGAATTGAGGCGCGCGCGGCTTGCCTTCCGCGTCGATTTCGCCGCGATCGAAGGCTTTGCGCTTCTTGTCGTCGCCAAGGATCTCGTAGGCCGAACCCACTTCCGCGAAACGCTCTTTCGCTTTTGGCTCTTTGCTCTGGTCGGGATGGTATTTCTTGGCGAGCTTGCGAAAGGCGGATTTGATTTCCGTCTCGCTCGCCGTCTTGGATACGCCAAGAACGTCATACGGATCACGCATCTATGAGCCCATTCCTCGGCCTCAGCCTTCATGAAAAGCGCAAAGGCCACTGTCTCACCCGCACATTTGGCCCCTCATCCCGCAACGCGCAAGCCCAGGCGGCGGAGGGGCGGGTTGGCCATCGGGGCCCATGCGCGATAGTGTTTGCATCGGCTTTCCTCTTCTTCCGCGGAGCATCGGCGCTTTGAATGAATTAAGCACGGCCGACTTTACCAAGGCTCGGGATCCGCTCGCGTTGTTCAAGCTTTGGCTCGAGGAAGCGGGGCTAACGGAAATCAACGATCCGGAGGCGATGACGCTCGCCACCGTCGATGCGGACGGGTTGCCCGACGCCCGGATGGTCCTGTGCAAGGGCGCGGATGAGCGCGGCATCGTGTTCTACACCAATATCGAAAGCGCCAAGGGGCAGGAACTGAAGGGCCAGCCGCGGGCGGCGGCGCTTTTCCACTGGAAATCGCTGCGGCGCCAGGTCCGGTTCCGCGGGGCCATTTCCGAAGTGAGCGGCGCCGAGAGCGACGCCTATTTCGCCTCGCGGCCGAGAGGAAGCCAGATCGGCGCCTGGGCGAGCCAGCAGTCGACGGCCGCTTGCCGGCGCGCGGCGATCTCGAGGCCGCGGTGGAAGCTTACGAGCGGCGGTTCGGACAAGGCGACGTGCCGCGGCCGGACTATTGGCGCGGCTATCGGCTCGATCCGGTCGAGATCGAGTTCTGGCGCGACCGCCCTTCCCGACTGCACGAGCGCATCCGGTTTACCCGTTCGGGGCCCAAATCGGCCTGGGACAAGCGGCTCCTTTATCCCTGAGGCGGAGCGTTGGGCCAGACCTTCATGGCGGCGGAGATCGCCGAGGCCGGCGCGGTCGTGCGGCGCCAGCTGGGCGCCAATGCCGCCCTGAGCGCGAAGCTGGCCACGGACCTGCGCGCGCTCAAGCCTGCCTTCGTCGCGACGGTCGCGCGCGGCAGCTCCGATCATGCGGCGCTCTATCTCAAGCACCTGGTCGAGCTCAGGCTCGGGCTTGCCTGCGCCTCCATCGGGCCCTCGATCGCCTCGCTCTATCACGCCCCGCTCAAGCTTGAGGGCGCGGTCGCGATCGCCATCTCGCAGTCGGGCCGAAGCCCGGACATCCTCGCCATGCAAAGCGCGGCGAAAGATCAGGGCGCGCTGTCGATCGCCCTCGTCAACGACGAGGACTCGCCGCTCGCGCGCGAGGCGAATGCGGTGCTGCCGCTCCGCGCCGGCCCCGAGCGTTCGGTCGCGGCGACCAAGTCGATGATCGCCGCGCTCGTCGCCGGCGCTGCTCTCGTCGCCCATTGGAGCGACGATCCCGAACTCCTGGCCGCGCTTATGAAGCTGCCGTCGGTCCTCGACTGCATCCGCCGCCTCGCCGCCGGCGACAGAGACGATCGCGACGCTCGCGCACGCCTCGTCCCTGTTCGTGGTCGGGCGCGGCGCCACGCTCGCGGTCGCCGCCGAGGCCGCGCTCAAGCTCAAGGAAACCTCGGCCATCCACGCCGAAGCCTTTTCCTCCGCCGAGGTGCTGCACGGGCCGGCGGGGATCATCGGCCCAGGCTTTCCCGTGCTCGCCTTCGCGCCCGCCGACGCCGCGCGTCCGGGGTTCTTCGACACGCTCGAGCGGCTCGCGGCGTTCGGCGCGGCGCCGCTCCTCGTCGACATCGAGCCGCACGAACGCTGGCCGACCCTGGTCGCGCTTGACGGCGGCCACCCGCTTCTCACCCCGATCGTGGCCCTTCACGCTTTCTATCGTGTCGCCGAATCCACCGCGCGCCGGCGCGGCCGCGACCCCGACCAGCCGCCTCATCTCAAGAAGGTGACGGAGACCTTGTGAAAGGGGGCGGAATTCTCGGACACCGGAGCAAATTGGACTTGGCTCGAACCACGATCGTCGTTGTGAGCCCTAGGGCGTCGAAAGACGCCCGTCCTTCTGGACGGGCTATGGCGAAGCAATCGAGGGGCCGTGGAGCGCCCTAAGTTCCCTGGATCGCCGCGTCGCCATAGCCCGTCGAGAGACGGGCGTCTTTCGACGCCCTGCGGCTCCTCGCGATGACGATTCCGACAGTTCGCAGACTGCTCTAGGCCCGAAGGCCGGCGCCTCTCTGTGTCGACCGATGGCCGGCAAAGCCGAGGCCCGCGAAGCCGACCAGCATCATCGCCCAGGTCGAAGGCTCGGGGACGGCGTCGAGGACCTCCATCTGAAGGGCCTGATCGGAGGCGTAGGGTTGAACGCCGTTGTTGAGAAAAAACCCGTCGTTCGTGCCGAACCACGCCAAATAGTTGCCCGCCACGCCGGGGCCCGACACGTCATCCGTCGTGCCCCATTCGATGACCGAGCCGCCCTCGACCCTGACTTCGATCCAGTAGAGCGAATTGGGGTTAAGCTCGACGCCGGCAAACTGGCGGTAGCGTTCGACCGTCCAGGCCGCCGGCAGACTGGCCACGGGAAACGTCACCGAGGCGAGCGCCGGACCCTGAAAGTCGACGGACGAGCCGTCAAGATATTCCAATCCGTTTATCGGGTCGAACGATAGGTCGGAGAGAGGAATTCCGCCATCCAGGCTGACCGTGTAGGCGTCGCCCGTTTCAGGAATGGCGGCGGAGAGCGAGAGCGCCACGTCGACACGGAGCGGAGAGGCCCCCGTCTTGAAGGTCGCGGCTATGATGGGGTCGATGCTCGTATCCGCCGCGCCCGAGCGCGCTCCGCCCAGACTGTCGAAAACAACCGATTCGGCGGACGCTAAATTGACGAGCCCCAAGAGCCAAACGGCGGCAGCGGCGCAGGCCGCGATTCCTGTTCGAGAGCGCATTGGATGTCCCCAACACAACGAATGCCGCCTGATTAATGTGGCACGCGCGATCGGGGTGGCGCAAGCGCATGACGGCAGGCCTATCCGGTCGTGGTGAACACGAGAGCGGATGCGCTTTTCGACCGTCGCGCGAATAGACGATCAGCGGCCCGCCCTAACGTCGTCGCAAGAGCCCCGTGTTTCGCGAACGGCCAGCCGGCGAGACTCCCTGATCGATGCAAGCGGCGCTCGCCGCTAAACCGCCCACGCCGCCTGTCTGCGCCAGCCCATGAAACCGAGGCCCGTGAACCCGACGAGCATCATCGCCCAGGTCGAAGGCTCGGGAACCGCGCCCCCTATTGCGAAGTCGAAGCCAAAACCGCCCGGCCCGTCAGCGACAAGCGTGTAACCGAAGGTCAAATCAATGTTAGGCCCGAGGTCGGAGCCCAGATCGATGACATTGTCGTGGAAGAAACTCTCAGCGACTGCCAGGCTCCGGAACGTCGTATCGAGAATTTCCACGCCATCGGCCTCGATGGTGAATTGCATCGACTCGAAGCCGAGCCCGCTGGCGAAACCGGACTGTTGATCGTCGATCAGGCCAAGCACCAGATCGCCGCCATAACCGAAGTCGAAGGTCGAGGTCGCGCTGTAGGTGTTGCTCTCCCCGCCGCCGTCTGGAGCGTAACTGGCGCCCATGATCGCCGTCCCGAACACAGCGTCGCGCGGTCCCAGCAGGGCGCTCTCGACATGGCTCGCGCCGTCGATCAGCGTCGCAGCGTAAGCCTTGTCCGGCGCGGCGGTTGAGAAGGCGTAAGCTGTCTCGCCGGGATTGACGAAAGCCTGCCCCGCGCCGCCTTGCGCGATCGCATTGGTCGTCGCGGTGCCGCCCCCAGTCGGCGCAACAGCCGACGACTGGGCACTCACGCTGCCGAAACCCGTCTTCGCGGTCGACTGAGCCTGTCCGCTCGATCCGAGAGCCGTCGACTGCGCTTGAGCCACCGCCCCTTTTACGGTCGCGGCGGTCGAGGTTGCGGTCGCGGTGCCCAAAGCTCCGGACTCGCTTCCCATTCCGCCAGCCCCGCCTGTCGCGACCGCCTTCGCAATCGCCGCCCCGCCCGCGGTCGCGGACGCATTGGCCACCGCCGTCGCGCTGCCTCCATCACCGCCGACGCCGGGAACACCACTGGACAAAAAGCCGACGATCGCATCGCCCCCAGCGCCCCCTGTCGCGAACGCGTTTGCCCCTGCCCTCCCGCCCGCTGTGGACGCATTGGCCGTTGCCGTCGCGCTGCCTCCGGCGCCACCACCGTTGCTGCCGGAGTAAAAAGAAGAAAAGGTGACTCCACAGCCGCCTACGCCGCCTGCTGCGATTGCGGTGGATTGAGCAACAGACCCGCCGGACGTCGCCTTGCTGGTGGCGCTGGCGGCGCCGCCCACGCCCCCGGTACTGGACCCGAAAGCTCCCCCCACGCTTGAGTCGCCGCCGACGCCGCCAGTTGCGCTCGCTGACGATGACGCATCTCCGGAGCCACCGGAAGTGGCTGTGCTAACCGCGCTGGCGCTGCCGCCCGCGCCCCCGCTGAAAGGAAAGAATCCTGCCACCGAACCACCCGAGCCTCCGGCAGCGGAGGCGGATGATGTTGCACCGCCCAATTCGCTTTCTGCGACACTTTGAGCAGTGGCTGCGCCGCCCTGCCCGCTGGGGCCAGCATCGTTATAGCCGCCGTCCCCCCCACTTCCTCCTGACGCGCTCGCCGATGACGTGGCGTCCCCTGAGCCGCCTGATCTCGCCGTGCTGCTCGCATTCAGATGTTCGACTCCACCATCGTGCGCGCTCACGTTGTCGGCGGCTGGAGCAAAGGGGGGCAAGAAGGCCAAGCGCTGGGGCGCTCGCGTGGCGGCTTCAGCACGAAAATTCACGCAAAATCGGACGCCTCAGGCGACATCATCGCCTTCGACCTGACCGGCGGCGAAGCCTTCGACGGGCGTCACTTCGAAACCCTGCTCGATATCGGGCCCGACATTCAGCCCCGCGCCGTCATCTCTCGACAAAGGCTACGCCAGCAAGGCCAACCGGGACGCCGCGAGAGCGCGCGGCATCGCTCCGGTCATCCCGCACAAGACGAACGAAAACAACAAGCCAGCCTTCTTCGCCCGCACCCTCTACAAGGCCCGCGCCCGCATCGAGCAGGGCGTCGGACGGCTCAAGCGCTTCAAGCGGGTCGCGCTCCGATGCGAAACGACCGAACGAAACTTCAGATCAATCGTCAGCTTCGCAGCCGCCCTTTGCTTGATCAAATTCGTCCACACGGCCTAATGCGCGGCCATGTACAGAAAGCCGGTAGCCTGAGGGCCACGGGTCGGCCGGGTCCAATATATCTGGCTTACGCCAGTGATCCAGGCCCGTCCAGAAATGGCCGAGATGATGGCCAGCCGGCGGCCAATCATCGTCTTGCACGCGATCCGGTAGATGAACTCCGACCCGATAATCGAGCGGGCGCGATAGACGTCACCCTCCCCCGTGAGTTCGCGCGCGCTCCAAGTGAAACCAAGCTGCTTATGGTCGGCAGCGATAATGCGGACGCCCGTCTCCGCGAGGTCGCGCGCTTCATCCGCACGAATCGCGAAGCCGAGCGCCGCCGCGTCGACAATGACGAAACTTCGCCGCCATAGCCAATGTCGACCTTGAGCACGCCCAGGCCCGCAACCTCAAGTGGCGCGCATCGAGCCGATCCGCGAATGAAGGCAAGTTCTCAATGCTGATGCGCTCGACCTTGCCATTGCGTCACTCCGCCGCAACCGCGATGAGGCCGCCCCGCGCTTCGAGCGTCAGATGACTCTCAGGCACCTGCATCCGCAGTATGCCGGCATCGAGCAGCACGGTGGCGACGCAGATCGAGTTCGAGCCCGACATGGGCGGCGAGTCTTCGGGCTCCATAATGATGAAACCCATCTGCGCCCTTGGGTCCTTGGCCGGCACTGGCAGATTCACGTCACGAAAGACTCCGCCGCGCCGCTCGTTGAGGACAAAATTGCGCAAGGCACCGTCCTTGGCGATGAAGCGCGACTGCTCCCACAAGGTTTCGCCGGTCGGCGGCGCAACTCCGCCGACAATCACGTCGCCGACCTCGCCTTCGGCGTGGCAGGTGACGACGTGGATGATTTTAGAGGATCGCTTGGTGTCTACGACGCGCCCTATTGAGGAAATTACTGATGAGCAGTCTATCAGCCCTGGGGCTGCAGCAGCGTCTCCCCGGCGATCTTTTGGTTCACCGAGCAGGCGGCGCCTCCCGGCCGCAACTCACTGGCGCGTGGTACGCAAAGCGAAGTTCTGGAACCGCGGATATGCAGGAATCCAATCGCAGCGGGCTCTAAACCAATAACAACCTCACCAGCCTGGCAGAAATCGATGTCCGAATCAGAACGGATGATACTGAAACATCCAGGTCTCGGTTAGGGTCTCGCCGCCGGACTTGAGAAACGCACGCAGCTCGACCGGATCGGCCCCGTCAACGGCAAGGTCGAACTGCGCTCGCCAGTGGCCGGCGACGCCGTCGGGAACGGCCTCGACAAGTTGGTAAGGTCCGAAGGTTCCGCGCGAAGCTGAAACGACGAGTTCGGGTTTAGCGCCAAAAGGGAGATCGCGCAGCGGGCCCCCCAGGAACTCGACCATGAACTTCCTTACCCCCTTGGGGCGCGTTAGGCCGGGCTGGCCGCCGCGGCCAAGACGAGTAGCCCACACCGGCGCAAGTTTGCTCGGATAGGGCTCGTTGGCGAGCCAGTGCAGGCGGTAGTTCAGGTTGAACTCGGCGCCCGCGAGGACCGGCTCGGCGGGCACCCACATCGCCACCACATTGTCGTGAATCTCGTCGTCGGTCGGGATCTCGCACAACTGGATCGATCCCTTCCCCCAGCCCTCGCTGCTTGGACCCGGCAAGGGCTCGACCCACAGACTTGGGCGGCGGTCATAGAAGACACCGTCGAGATAATGGTCGAATACCCGGTCGCGCTGCAGGAGGCCGAAACCGCGAGGGTTGTTGTCGAGAAAAGATGAGATCATGATGCGGGGTGGGTTGTTGAGGGGGCGCCACAGGCGCTCCCCGTTGCCCGACCACATCGCGAGGCCGTCGGAGTCGTGGACCTCCGGGCGCCAGTCGATCGCGGTCTCCTTCTTGGTCTCGGAAAACCAGTACATCGAGGTGAGCGGCGCGATGCCAAAGCGCGAGACCTGGGCGCGGGTGAACATCGTCGTTTGGATGTCCATCACCACACCCTTGGCGCGAGTCATGAGAAATTTGAACGTGCCAACGACAGAGGGACCGTCCATCAACGCATAGAGCGTGATGGTGTCTCCGACGCCGGGCTCAACATAAAAGTCGACGAAGTCGGGGAATTCCTCCGGCCGATCTGCGACCGCAACGTCAATCGCGACGCCGCGCGAGGAGAGGCCGTATTGCCGAAGTTCGCCGATCGAGCGGAAATAGGCGGCGCCAAGGAAAGCAACCCAGTCGTTCTTGCGCCAATCGAGCGCGCCGTCCCGCGCTTCCTGAATGCGCAAGCCCGCGAAGCCGGCGCCCTTCGGCAAATCGCGAGCCGGGGAATTATCCGGCATGTCAAAATAGGATTGGTCATAGACGATCTGGCGCGAGACGTCGCCCTCCACGACATGCATCCTGACCGCTTTTTGGAAAAACAGACCGAGGTGGAAGAACGTTACTGGAAACGGGCCCGGCCCGTCCGCGAACAAGGCGAAGTCGTTGCGGTAACGGATTTTTCCCCACTCCTCGTAATTGATCTTCTGCAGAACGTCGGGCGCGGGACGGGGAGGGGGAACATAGGGCTGGCGCACGCGATCACGCGCCTGCGTCTTGAAAAGATCGTAACTGAACGGGACCGGCGGATCGAACTGCAGTCCGTCCGACTGGGCCCCCAACGCTTCCGCAAGCGGATTTATCGCCGCAGCGGACGCGGCCGCGCCCTTCAGCAATGTGCGGCGATCTATGCTTTCGGACATCAGGACCTCTTCGATCGGGCGCTCTGCATACGTGATTCTCCTAGATCCGAGAATCCACCGTTTTCTCACAGACGTACGAAAGTGAGGTATACGGACCGCCGGCCCTCACTACGCGCCTTCGCCTCATAGCGTGTCGGGTGCCATTGTGGCCATGGTCGGCGCCAATCCTCGGCTTCGGCTGCAGCCCAGCAAAAGTGTGGGGAAGCGAGAAATCGCGCAAGGGTCCAGCCGGCGTAGTCGTCAATGTCGGTGGCGAAGCGCAACTCGGCGCCCGGCCGCATAACCCGCGCCAGCGAGTTGACCACGCCGCGCGTTATAAGGCGCCGTTTGTGGTGCCGGCGTTTTGGCCACGGGTCCGGGTAGAGCAGGAACACCCGCGAAAAAAACGAGTTTGGAGCAGCCTCGACAACCGCTTGTGCGTCCCCACGCCGCAAGAGCGCATTGGAAATGTCTTCGCGCCTGAGCGCCGCAAGCGTCGCAACAATCCCATTGAGGAATGGCTCGCAACCGATAACCCCGACATCCCGATTTGCCTTCGCCTGCTCAACAAGATGTTCGCCGGCGCCGAAACCGATTTCCAGCCACACCTCCCGGGGAGTTCGGGAAAACACTCGCCCCTCGGCCAAGTCTTCGATCGCAATCGAGAACAGCGGCAGCGCTTCGGCGAGCAGACCTTTCTGGCCTGCTCGAAGCGACTTGCCGCGGCTGCGCCCAAAAAGCGCGCGAGCGGGCTCAGGCCCCTCGCGTCCGTCGATAGCCCTCACTGGAACCGACTTAGCGGCCAATTAGGCTGCGGTGCGCAGCGTATCCGCGAGATCAGTCTTTTCCCAAGAGAAGCCGCCATCAGCCTCAGGCACGCGCCCAAAATGACCATAGGACGACGTGCGGGCGAAAATCGGGCGGTTCAGTTTTAGGTGCTCGCGAATTCCGCGCGGTGTCAAGTTCATGACATCCATCAGCGCCGTCTCGAGTTTCGCCTCGTCTATGCGACCGGTGTCATGCAGATCGGCGTAAATCGATAGAGGACGCGCGACCCCAATGGCGTAGGAAAGCTGGATGGTGCAACGATCGGCCAAGCCGGCCGCAACCACGTTCTTGGCGAGATATCGCGCCGCATAAGCCGCGGAGCGGTCGACCTTCGTGGGATCCTTACCAGAGAACGCGCCCCCGCCGTGCGGCGCCGCGCCGCCATAAGTATCCACGATTATCTTTCGGCCCGTAAGGCCGCAGTCGCCATCCGGGCCGCCGATGAAGAATTTTCCGGTCGGGTTGACATGCCAAACCGTCTTTGGCGTGATCCAACCCTCGGGTAGCGCCGCCTTGACGTAGGGACGTACGAGGTCCGCAACGTCCTCGGATGTGAGCAACTCGACCAAATGCTGATGCGACACAACGATCTGTGTCGCCTCGACCGGCTTCCCGTTTTGATAGCGGACGGTCACCTGGCTTTTGGCATCCGGGCCCAAGGTCTTTTCAGCGCCCGAGTGGCGCGCTTTGGAGATCCCTCGTAGAATCTCATGGGCGTAGTACAACGGTGCCGGCATCAATTCTGGAGTTTCACCGCAGGCGTAACCGAACATGATGCCCTGATCGCCTGCGCCTTCATCCTTGTTGCCGCCGGCGTCTACGCCTTGCGCGATATCTGCGGACTGCGCGTGCAACAGCACCTCGACCTTGGCGTTGCGCCAGTGAAAGCCGTCCTGTTCGTAGCCGATTTCCTTGATCGCGTTGCGGACCGTCGCCTCCATCTCTTCGTTAGAAATGTTCGGTCCGCGAACCTCGCCGGCAATGACGACCCGGTTGGTTGTGGCTAGAGTTTCGCAGGCGACCCGAATTTGATAAGGATCGAGACCCGCTTTTGCACCTTCACGAAAGAACAGATCAACAATTTCATCCGAAATTCGGTCGCAAACCTTATCTGGATGTCCTTCAGACACGGATTCACTGGTGAACTCGTAATTTTGACGAGCCATTCGCACGATCTCCTGCTGGCGTCTGTCGCCACAACCTTTGCGGCCTGCAGGTCGCCTACGGCCGCGCGGCGCTGCTTTTGACAGTGGCCGTTCGGTTCGTCAAGCCATTTTGACCAGTTTGTTCGCTTTATCGAACGGAAGACTCGTCGACACTCTCGTCCTGCGGTGACGCCAACGCAATGACCAAGTCTACAATACGCCGTCGCACTTTGGGGTCGCGCACGCGCAAAAAAGCGCGATTGAGCTGGAGGCCTTCAGTCGAGGCAAGGAAGTCAACAACGTAGGACTGCGACGATTCCTCGGCAAAGCCCGGTTCTGCGGAATCCGCTGGCGCGCCTTCGAAGAAATAGCCTGGCGAAACTTCGAGCACGCGAGCGGTATGCTGAAGACGACTGGCGCTGATACGGTTTGATCCTTTTTCGTATTTCTGGATCTGCTGGAACGTCACGCCGAGGAGTTCACCCAGCCTGCTCTGGCTCATGCCGAGCATTGTCCGCCGCATTCGCAATCGCGCGCCGACATAGACATCAACAATATTGGACACTTTGGACATCATTTCAAGCTCGTGCCCCATAGCTGTCCCAGCGCTTGCGCGAGGAATCACTGACCTTAGGGAAAGAGATAGCCGACACTCGGATAGCGCGCAAGGGTACAATTTTACAATCGCCGGTCTTCGTTTACGCCCGACGCTTTCCGGTTAACGCAGCCGCTAGAAAGGCCATTCCGATCAGCGTCGCACCGACCGATCCCAGGTGGTATTGCAACGTAGGCGCGAGCGCCTCGGGCAGTTCGGCATCCAGAACGCCCTCCGCGCCGAGCGGAGCGACCGCGATTTCACGGCCAAAGCCGTCGAGCACGGCCGAAATTCCCGAATTGGCGTCGCGCACCAGCGGCGCCCCCAGTTCGATCGCACGCAACCGCGCTTGGGCAAAGTGCTGGTAGGGTCCTGGCGTAAGACCGAACCAAGCGTCGTCGGTGACATTGAGGAGCCAGGTCGGGCGGTCCGCGCCGGACATGAGGTCACCGAGCTCGATCGGAAAGATCGCCTCGTAGCAAATGAGGGGCATGGCGGCCGGCAAGCCCGGAACACGGAGGATACGGCGACCCGAGCCCGGTTCGAACCCGCCGGGAATGTCGACCAACTGACTAATATGCGCCCGCTCCAACAGGCTCGCGAATGGCATATATTCTCCGAACGGGACGAGATGCTGCTTGTCGTAGCGTTGCGCCGACAATCCACCTCTGCCGACAATTTCGATCGAATTGAAGTAGCGGGGCGGGCTCCCGTCCTCGCGCCGCGCCGCACCGGTGATCAGCGTCGCGCCAGACCCGAGAAAGTCAACGATCTCGGAGAGGGCCTGCGGGTCGCGGGATAGAATAAAGGGAAAGGCCGACTCGGGCCAGATCAAATGGGTGACGTCTCGAACTCCGGATCGATCCGGCGAGGTTGCGCGCTCTGACAAGTCGAAATAGCGGCGCAGAATGGCCTGTTTGTTCTCCGGGCGAAACGAGGCGTCGTCCTGCGCGATGTTGGGTTGGATGAGGCGCAGTTTCACGCCCGGCACGGTCGGGCTGGGGGGCGACATGAGACGCAACGCGCCAAAGGCGGCCATGAGAGCCAGCGCAAGAGCCGCGACAATTGTCGGCGTCAGATTGAGCCGGCTTTCGCTCACCCGCCACAACGTCGCGGGCGCGGCGAAGATCGCGATCGTCAGGAACGTGAGCCCATGCAGGCCGACAAGCGAGGCAGTCTGGGCGAGCGCGAGATTGACGCCGAGCACCATCCCAAGGTCGTTCCAGGGAAAACCAGTGAACAGAAGGCCCCGCGCCCATTCGGCCATCCCAAGGCCGAACGCGAGCGCGAAAATGCGCAAAGGTCCCGGCGACCACAAGAGGCGTGCGACCGCGTATCCAGCCGCCGGAAAGACCGCGAGCGCCGCAGGCAGCGCCACGACCGCAAGCGGGAGCGCCCAACCAAATTTGTCGCCATCGACTAAGAGGGCTGAGCCGACCCACCAGAGGCCTGCGAGAAAATAGCCGAAGCCCATCCACCATCCGGCGCCGAATGCTGCGCTGAGCGACGCGATAAGGGGGCGTCCGCGCGCACTATCCTGCGCGCCGTCAATCAACCAGACGGCGATGGTCAATGGGACGGCCACCAGCGCGAACAGCGCCAAGGGTGGCAGCGCCAGCGCTCCGGCCGCCCCTGAGATGAAGGCGATGGCGCGTTTGCGCCAACCCGAGGACAGGATAACCCCTTCGATGAGCGAGCCCAGAGCGTTGGGGCGCGGGATAATGGCTGAATCGGCAACGCTCAAGGAATCGCCCTTCCTCATCAGTCGAATCGCCATTGCCGACCATAGCCCAAACGCCCGCCGCGTTCGACTCGGTCGCCCGAGTCGCCGAAGGTAAGATCGACTCGCGCGCGACTCTGAGGCGCGAGTTCTGAGCGTGGGCGCCCAACACGAGTCACCCGAGCCGCCGGCGTACGCGCTCGACCCGGGACCCAGTCCCGGGCGCATAGCCGCCAATGAGCGCGCTTAAGTGCTAGCGTGCTATTGCGGGGCCCAGGACACGTTCTACGTCGGCAACATGAAGGGGGTTGGGCGCATCTACCAGCAGACTTTCATCGACACCTACGCCACTACGCCAAGGTCGCCTTCGCCAAGCTCTACGACCGCAAGACGCCAATCACCGCGGCCGATCTCCTCAACGATCGCGTCGTGCCGTTCTATGATGCGAGGGAGGTAAGGCTCTGCCGCGTGCTGACCGATCGCGGCACGGAATATTGCGGCAACCCCGAGCACCACGAATATGAGCTCTATCTGGCGCTCGAGGATGTCGACCATTCGCGCACCAAGACCAAGAGCCCGCAAACGAATGGCATCGTCGAGCGGTTCCACAAGACGGTGCTCGATGAGTTCTATCGCCTCGCCTTCCGTAAGAAGATTTACGGCTCCATCGCCGAGTTGCAGAGCGACCTCGATGATTGGGTCAGGAGCTACAACGAAGAACGCGCGCATCAGGGGCGACGGTGCTTCGGCAAGACGCCGATGCAGACGTTCCTTGACGCGACGCCGCTGGCGAAGGAGAAAATGATCGCCGCCTGATCACAACCGACAGGCGGACCCGACACATCTCCGGACGCTGACCGTCAGATCAAGTGGCAGCTACTACACCTATCAGCAGAGGAAGAGGCCGTCGTCGTTGCATTCCGAAGGCATACTTTGCTGCCGCTCGACGACTGCCTGTACGCCCTGCAGCCCACGATCCCGCATCTGACGCGCTCGTCCCTTCACCGGTGTCTGCAACGCCACGGGATCTCCCGCTTGCCGCAAGTCGAAGGCGAAGCCTCCGCCAAACGCAAATTCAAGGCCTATCCGATCGGCTACTTTCATATCGACCTCGCCGAGGTTCGAACCGCGCAAGGCAAGCTCTACCTGCTCGTCGCCATCGACCGAACGTCGAAGTTCGCCTTCGTCGAGATGCACGAGAAGGTGGCGCGCCGCACCGCGGGGGATTTCCTGCGCCGCCTGATCGCCGCCTCCCCTTACAAGGTCCATACCGTTCTCACCGACAACGGAACCCACTTCACCACACCAGGCAATACGAGCTCGGCGGCCCCGGACATCAAGGCCGCCCTGGAGGCTGGAGAGCTCGTTTGGGCGCACGCCTTCGAATACGCCTGCGCCCAGAACGGCATCGATCACGGGCTGACAAAGCCCATGTATGGATGCCCCCGTTCGCGCAAGGTGTTTTTCGAATGGCTGGTCGCGTGATCGGGTGCGGTCATGTATCAGGCCTCGGATGCGGCTGTTACACGCCGCGGGCCGGTATGGAGATGCGCGGACCAGGCGCAGATCAAACAGGCGAGCTTATGAGCTCGTTGGGTTTTCTTGCATTTCCTGGCCCGGATCTGACCGGTCATTTGCCCTTACCGTTCGTCGACCTCCTCACGCGCCCGACGTTCCCTTGGCCGCAGTGTCCGATCGTGGATCAGAGCGCCGCAGCTGCCGGAACCCGATAATCTTCGCCTCTCGTCAGCATAGCCCAGATCGCGCGCGCCATTTTGTTGGCGAGTGCGATCGCCAACACCATCCGCGGCTTGCGCGCCAGCATGCGATGCAGCCAGCTTCCCTCTGGCCCGCCCTTTCGGGAGGCCGAGCGGATGACGGCCATTGCGCCGATAATCAACAGGCGCCGGATGTCACGCTGGCCCATCTTCGAGATCTTGCCGAGAAGCGGCTTGCCGCCCGTCGAATGTTGCCGGGGGACTAGCCCGAGCCAAGCGGCAAAGTCGCGGCCGCGCCGGAAGACGGCCATCGGCGGCGCGAACGTCTCAACCGCCATCGCTGTGATCGGCCCCACGCCCGGCATGGTTTGCAGGCGCCGCACCGTCGCTTCGCGCGTGGCTTCCTGAACCGTCGTCTTCTCCAGTTCGGCGATCGTCTTCGACAGTCCGTCGATCTGATCAAGGAAGACGCGAGAGAGCTCCACCACGAGAAGCGGCAGGGACGTCGTTTCCGACTCGATCGCCTCTGCAAGGCCCTTCACGTTCGCGGGTCCTTGCGGGGCGACGACGCCATGCTCGGCCAAGTGGCCGCGGAGCGCATTGATCAGTTGCGTGCGCTGGCGAACCAGGAGATCACGGGTGCGAAACAGCATGGCGCGCGCCTGCTGCTCCTCGGTCTTGACCGCCACCAAGCGCATGGCTGGCCGGACCGCCGCCTCACAAATGGCTTCTGCGTCCGCCGCATCGTTCTTCTGGCGCCGGACGAACGGCTTGACATAGATAGGCGCAATCAACCGAACTTCATGGCCGAGAGCCTCGATAGCGCGTCCCCAGTGATGGGCGCTCCCGCAGGCCTCCATCGCGACAACGCAGCGTGGGTGCTCGGCCAGAAAAGCAAGCACTTTATCGCGCGAAAGCGCCTTGCGGAACGCCACGCCGCCGTCCGCGCGGGCGCCATGCATCTGAAAGCGCCGTTTTGCAAGGTCGAGACCGATGATGCTAACTTTTTCCATGGATGCCCTCTTCATTCGTGGGATGCGCAAACATCGCCACCTTGGCACATTGCGATGCCGTCAGAAGGGGGCATCCACTCCATCAAACACCCGTGGACCAATGGGCAAGTCGAAAGAATGAACCGCACCATCAAGGACGCCACTGTCAAACGCTACTTCTACGAGACCCACGACCAGCTGCGAGCCCACCTGCAAAACTTCGCCGACGCCTACAACTTCGCCAGGCGGCTCAAAACCCTCAGGGGCCTCACCCCATACGAATTCATTTGCAAAGCCTGGACTTCAGAGCCTCACAGATTCAAAATCAATCCGCTCCAGTAAATGCCGGGACTAAACAGCTAGCAGGCTGCTGAAAAAGTCACTGCGTTTGGGCAGTAGGGTGGGCAGGGGTGATTTTTTGCGGCTGGATGGGGCGCGTTTTTGAGGTTTTGGCCTGACGTCGGGGCATTTTTCTCTCGCCTTTCATGTCGCCGGGCGCACTTCGCCCCTCGGGGCCAAGAGTTTGGGCAAGCGGACGATGTTGTAGGCAGCCATGGCGAGGACGAAAACGGCGCGGACCCTGTCGAGGCCGTGCACCTTCACCTGCGTCAGGCCTGCGACCGTCTTGCCCCAGCCGAAGCACTCCTCGATGCGCTTGCGCAGCCGCTGGCTGATGGCGTAGCCGAGGCTCGCCGCAACTTCCGGCGGAACGGCGGTCTTGCGCGCCTTGCCGGTCTTGCTCACCGTCCCGTTGATCGCGACATGGGGCGCGATCTTGCGCCCCTTCAGGCCCTCGACGAAGGCCTCGGCGTCGTAGCCCTTGTCGGCGCCGAGGGTTGCGCCTTCGGGCAATCGCTCGCTCATGCGCGCGGCCGCCTCGCGCTCGGCCGTTCCCGTCGCCAAGGTCGCCTCGGCCGCCACCACGAGCCCATTGCGGTTCTCCATCAGCGCGTGGCCAAGATAGGCGAGCTTGCTCTCCTGACCCGCCCCTTTCTTGTGAAGCCGCGCATCCTTATCCGTCGTCGAGGCGTGCGTCTCGTTCGAGCGCTTTGTCTTGCGGAAGTCGGCCTCGCCATTGCGCCCCGGCGGAGGCGGCTCGCCCGAGCCGTCCTTCGGACGGAAGCTCTTCATCGACGCCCAGGCCTTCAACAGCGTTCCGTCGACCGAAAAATGCTCCGCGCTCAGAAGCCCCCTCACCTCGGGCAGGCCGAGAAGCGAAGACAGAAATCCTTGCGCGACTTCGTGTGTGAGCAAGCGGTCGCGGTTCTTGGAGAAGGTCGGCGCGTCGAAGACCTTCTCGTCGATCGACAGCCCAACGAAGCAGCGAAACAAAAGGTCGAACTCCAACCGTTCGACCAGCTGCCGCTCCGAGCGGATCGAATAGAGAAGTTGCGCCAACGAGGCCCGTAGCAGGCGCTCCGGCGGGATCGACGGGCGCCCGCACCCCTCGTAAAGCGCCGAAAATGCTTGGTCGAGTTCGGCCAGCACCGCATCGCTCACGCGCCGCATCGCGCGCAGCGGATGTTTCGCAGGCATCCGCGCCTCGACGTCCACATAGGAAAACAGCGCCCCGGTCGTTCGATCTTCGCCGCGAATTTGTCCGCCCGCGAATCGCCTCACCAACGCCAGCGAATCACGCCGCCAAACCAAACTCCAGAGCCTTTCCGCCCGACTTCTTCAGCAGCCTGCTAGAGCATCGGGCCCTTGGGCCGCGGTCAATCGTCAGCGTCAAGATGCTTCATGAACTTGGCCAGATCGTCGCCCTTGAGCGTGCTTTCCGCGATCGTGTTCCACACCCCCTTGGCCTGTTTCGGGGATATCTCGTCGCCGGCCGGTCGCAGCTGAAAAATCAGGTCGTACGGGTTGGTGATGTTCCGGGTCGTCGACGTCCATTGGAAGACCGTGAACGTCTTCAGGCTGGGATCGAGAGCGTCGGCGGTCACGCCGATCTTGTTATCTTGTGACGACTTCTTTGACGACTTCTTGGTGCCGGCGCGTATCGCGTCGAGCACTTTATCGATTCGTTTTTTATCGCCTTGCAGGCTTATGCTCACCGTTCCATCCGGAATGTTGCGAGCATAGCCGGCGAGATTGTACATGATCGCCTCCTTCTGGATCATCGCCCGGAAGCCGACCTTCTGAATCATTGCGCCACTGACGATGCCTTTGATGGCTTGCTGTTCGGCGCTTGCCGCGCCCGCGGTCAAAATTGCGGTCCCGCAGACGAGACCTCCGACAAGCGGAAGAGCCAGACGGCCAACCGCGAAATTCATGTCTTCTCTCCATTCCATCCGTCCGAATAAGCGCGACCGAGCAGCTCTCACATCCCAAGCGTATATCGGCTTTTTCTTCGTGGGTCGCTGCTCCAACGTCGCGCAGAGTTCGGGCACCGCAGATCGGGACGTTACGCGGAGGGAAGGGCCTTTGAGGCGACGCGGACAGCCCTGCTCGCGATGGTTAAGTTGGCGCGGTCGAAATCAATGGCTCAAATGGCAGTATCAAAAGAACCTTCCGCAGACCTGCGTCATGCTCTCGCGAGTGAACGCAAGCCTGCGGTCGGGGTCGACAGTTTTGATCCGTTGTCGTCTTTAGTCGACGGTCTCTGGCGTCTTCATCAGGTCCTTCAACGCGTCACGCTCGAGCAGCGCTGGGACATAGGCGTGAATGCCAGGCTGCAAATCCTGCAGCGAGACAAAACGCCCGTCCGCCAACCGCAGACCGTCGCGGTAGAGGCCGGCTTCGCGCTGGGCGAAGGTCGTCTCAACTTCCGCTTGGACACGGAGCGCCGTCTGCAAGGCTGGCGGAATGTCCGTCAGCATCACCTTGGTGTCGCATTGCATGCAAACCGCGGTGCGTGGATCGCCGGCTGAGGCGAAACCGATCGAACCGCTCGGAAACCGCGTCGTCACATAGATCTCGCCCTCACGGGCGGGACGCGATCCATACATCTCCAACGAGTAGTCGCACATGACAGGCTCCTGCGCTTTGCGAGCCCCCCGGTTGCTATCGCGAGATACAACGTCCTTATTATTCTAGTGTTCTGAAACTATCTTGCCATTGGGGCATTATTGAGGGCAAGGCCTTTCGGACCACCAATCAAATTTGCTTGCACAACAGTCTTGAAGGCGCCATTTTGTAGGCCTCGACGCTGTAAACTTCGGCGCCGGACGCTGAAGACTGTTGCGCTGTGCCTCAATCTTGGACCGAGCCCAGGCCGGTCGTGTCAACCGCAAGCGGGTGCTGCGGGTGATGCGGGTGATGGGGATCGAGGCGCTGGTTCCGCGCCCCGGCACGCGCAAGCCCGCGCCCGGGCACAAGATATACCCCTACCTGCTGCGCGGCCTGAAGATTGTCGAGCCGAACCACGTGTGGGCGGCCGACGTGACCTTCATCCCGATGGCATGCGGCTTCCTCTATCTGGTGGCGATCATCGACTGGGCCAGCCGAGCGGTTCTGGCGTGGCGGCTGTCGAACACCAACGATGCGAGCTTCTGCGCGGCGGCGCTGGAGGAGGCGCTCCTTCGGTTCGGAACGCCGCGGATTTTCAATACCGATCAGGGCTCCACATTCACCGCCGAGGCTTTCGCCGGCAAGCTCGCGGCGACCGGCGTCGCGATTTCGATGGACGGACGCGGCCGCTTCATGGACAACATTTTCATCGAACGGCTGTGGCGCTCGATCAAGTATGAAGAAGTGCATCTGAAAGCTTATGCCGACGCCCGTGAGGCGCGGGCCGGCATCGGTTCCTGGATGACCTTTTACAATTTTCGGCGCCCGCACCAGGCGATGAACAACCAGATGCCGATGGCGGTGTGGCGCGCCGGCATGGACAAAATCGAGGCGGCGGCGAGGGCTGTGGATATGCCGCTTCGCTTGGACAACGCAAACGCGTCGCCCACATACCCACAGCAGAAGCAGCAAGAAGCGGCTTGATTCTTGAAGGACAACGGCAGGCGAAATCACACCTTAAATCCAACGTCCCGTGGTCCCACGAATGGGGTCCAGTTCAGAGGATGACCGCCGCTTCCTCGAGGCGCTTCATTTCTTCACCGTCGAGAACGTGCGCTGGCGCGCGCTGCCGGAACGCTTCGGTCCTTGGAACAGCGTGTGGAAACGCTTCGATCGCTTGAGCAAGGCTGGCGTCTTCGAGGCCTTCTTCGACACGCTCGCGTCCATGAGTTCCACGGCGCATCTTATTCAGATGTTCGACTCCACCATCGTGCGCGCTCACGTGTCGGGGGCTGGAGCAAAGGGGGGCAAGAAGGCCAAGCGCTGGGGCGCTCGCGTGGCGGCTTCAGCACGAAAATTCACGCAAAATCGGACGCCTCAGGCGACATCATCGCCTTCGACCTGACCGGCGGCGAAGCCTTCGACGGGCGTCACTTCGAAACCCTGCTCGATATCGGGCCCGACATTCAGCCCCGCGCCGTCATCTCTCGACAAAGGCTACGCCAGCAAGGCCAACCGGGACGCCGCGAGAGCGCGCGGCATCGCTCCGGTCATCCCGCACAAGACGAACGAAAACAACAAGCCAGCCTTCTTCGCCCGCACCCTCTACAAGGCTCGCGCCCGCATCGAGCAGGGCGTCGGACGGCTCAAGCGCTTCAAGCGGGTCGCGCTCCGATGCGAAACGACCGAACGAAACTTCAGATCAATCGTCAGCTTCGCAGCCGCCCTTTGCTTGATCAAATTCGTCCACACGGCCTAGTGCGACATCCTTCGGATCGATCTGCCGCCACGGCGCGCCGAATGACTCGACGCGGAAGCGGCGCGCCTCGAGCCCTTCCGGCCAGCGATCCGGCGGAAAGCCCGCCTTCGCCCGCAGATGGCGCACGAATTCGCGCGCGTCGGGCAGGTGGCGCCAGACGCTCGGCAGGAACAGCGCGCGCCGCTTGCCGAGCGAGAGAATAAGCCCGTCACGATCGGGCTCGAGCGCGCCAGCGAGTTCGGATTCGCTTCCCGCGGGGATCGGCCGCGGATGGGAGAGAATCGAAACGTCGAGGCGGACCCCTGTGAGTTCCGACTCCCTCAGCGGCTGGAAGCGCGGGTCGGCAAAGGCCGCCTGCGCCGTGTTGGCGAGCGCATCCTCGATCAGCGGCCGACGCGGCTCGAGCGAACCGATGCAGCCGCGAAGCTGCTCATTCTCGGTCAGCGTGACGAAGGTCGCGCGCCAGGGCGAGAACGCGGGCGGCTCGCCTTCGAAGTTCGACGGCGCCGCCTTGCCGCCGGTCCTTGTCGCGTGGCGGAGCGCGATCATGCAGGCGGAAAGCAGACGCTCGCGATCGCTCTCGGCGAGCCGCGCCGAGGCCGCGTATTCAAATGCGAAAGCGCCGTAGCCGACGACTCGCGAAGCCTGGCCGCCCGCGTCCGCCGATGTCGCCAGATGCAGGCCGCTCACCCTCATGTCGCGCTCGGCGGCGATCTCGAGCGCGCCCTTGATCGGTAAGAAGCCGCAAGCGCGGCGCCCATCAAGCGCGGCGGCGTCGAGCGTCTCGATGCGGCTTGCGGTGTCGGCGTCGATCGATGTGGCGCTTCTCTGATTGAGAAAATGCGACAGGTCGGAAGAGACCGCGACGACCGTCTCCGGTCCGCCCCACACCCGTCGCAACGCCTCCGCGACGCCATGGGGATCGGCGTCGCCGACCAGGATGGGGACGATCTCGAACGGCGCCGGCAGCATCGCCTGAAGCATGATCAAATGCATTTCCAGCGAATGCTCGCCCGCGAACGGCCTTGGGTCGACGATAACGCCGGGCGCTCGTGCAAGTTCGGCATGCGTGACGCCCGCGACCGGGATCTCGCCGAGCGGCGTTCGCCACTTCGACGCCGGATGAACCGCAATGCCCGGAAACGCGACGCGATGGGCGGGGCCAATGATGACGATGCGGCGCGGCGGCTCTTCACGGCGCACCCAGGCGCCGAACGCCGTCGCCGCGACCGGAGCCGAATAGATGAGGCCCGCATGCGGCGCGACGACGACCTTGGGCGCGACGCGGCCATCAGGCCGCGCGCGTTTGCGCACGTGCGCAATCAGGGCGCGCAGCGCATCCGGCGCCGCCGGGTAGAACATTCCCGCGACTTGCGCCGGATGAAGGGTCTCGGCGGGACTCGGCATGAGCCAACCCATATATACGCTGCCGGCGTGCGCCGCCGACCGAGAATGCTACTCCGCGATCATCTCGCCCGAGCCGCCGAATTCCTTGGGAAAGTCCTTGAGCTTCGGCAACCCGTCCTTAATCGCAGGACCGTTTCCTGATAGTTGATGTGAACGCCGGGCTTGAAGTCGAGCGTCGGGATCGTGGCGTAGAACACGTCGACCATGCCGAGCGTCGGATGGTTCACCATAATGTGCCCGCCGCAGGTCTTGCAGGACTGGCGCTCGCTCATCGGCGTTTTCGAGAACATGGCGATCTGGTCGCTTCCTTTCGTGACCTTCACCGCGTCGGGCTTCCAGAGGCTGAAGGCGTTAACCGGGCCGCCCGACCAGGAGCGGCAGGATTGGCAATGGCAATAGCCCATCGCCTCAGGCGTCCCCTCGACTTCGATCTCGACCACGCCGCAGAAGCAGCGTCCCTTGTGCGTCATTGTGTCCTCCGTTGAGATTTTGTGGCCGAGAGCCTGAGAGCGATGCACGATTTTAAGCGATCGGTCCGCGAAAGGATACCCGGCGCGGCGCCGCTTCGCGGCGGCCGGGACGTTGCATTTGCGCTTCGCCCGCACGACATATCGGAGGAGCCCAAGCGGGCGCGCCAAGGTGGAACGGGCCATGGACGCACAATCCGAGACTTGCGTCGATGTCGGCTACTGGACGAAGCTCGACGACGGGCGGATCGAATGCCGGGTCTGCCCGCGTTTCTGTAAAGTTCGTCCGGGCCAACGGGGCCTGTGCTTCGTGCGCCGCGCGCGTGAGGACGGCGCCGGCATGGAGCTCACGAGCTACGGCCGATCGACCGGGTTCTGCGTCGATCCGATCGAGAAGAAGCCGCTCAATCACTTTCTGCCTGGCTCGGCGGTGCTGTCGTTCGGGACCGCGGGCTGCAATCTCGCCTGCTCGTTCTGCCAGAACTGGGACATCTCGAAGAGCCGCGAAGTCGCCCGCCTGAGCGCGCATGCGGCGCCCGAAACAATCGCGCGCGCGGCCGAAAGGCTCGGCTGCGCGAGCGTCGCCTACACCTACAACGACCCGGTCATCTTCATGGAATATGCGCTCGACGCCGCGGCCGCCTGCCGCGCGCGCGGCGTGAAGAATGTCGCCGTCACAGCCGGCTTCATCTGCCCCGAGCCGCGCAAGCGTCTGTTCGCGGGCATGGACGCCGCGAATGTCGATCTGAAGGGCTTCACCGAGCGCTTTTACGCCAGGCGCTGCGCGGGCTCGCTCGCGCCCGTCCTCGATACGCTCAAATATCTCGTTCACGAGACGAATGTCTGGACCGAGATCACGACGCTCCTCATTCCGGGCGAGAACGATTCCGACGAGGAGCTCGACGCGCTGAGCCAATGGGTCGCGCGCGAGC
This sequence comes from uncultured Alphaproteobacteria bacterium, assembly GCA_963833955.1. Taxonomy (GTDB): domain Bacteria; phylum Pseudomonadota; class Alphaproteobacteria; order Rhizobiales; family Beijerinckiaceae; genus Roseiarcus. Next base: position 54,115 of record CAWHZY010000005.1, read on the forward strand.
TGAAAGCGGACATTCCTCTGCATTTCACCGCCTTCCACCCCGATTATCGCATGCTGGAAACAGAGCCGACGCCGCCCCCGACGCTGCAGAAGGCGCGCGCCATCGCCATCCGCAACGGGCTTCACCACGTCTATGTCGGCAACGTCCACGATCCGGCGCGCCAGGCGACGCACTGTCCGACCTGCGGCGCGCGCGCCATTTCGCGCGACGGCTATGCGATCAAGGCTTATGCGCTCGACGCCTCCGGCGCCTGCGCAAGCTGCGGCGACCAGGATGGCCGGCGTGTTCGCCGCCAAGCCCGGCGCCTGGGGCGCGCGGCGCGTCACGGTCGACATCGAACGCTACGCGGCGTGAAGCCGCTTAATCGTCAAGCGCTCGCTAGTGGTCGAGCGAAGCCAGGATCTCGTCGAAGGCGTCGGATGGGACGCGAAACACTCCGGTGAAGGGCTGGGTCAGCTCGAGGATGAGGAAGAGGGCGCTGCCGACCGCGAAAGCGCCGAAGCCCAACGCGACGATCGTCGTCGAATTGATACGCGAGAGCACGCCGAAGCCGCAAAATAGGATCAGCGCCCAGGAGACGACAATCACCACCAGCGGCCAGGACACGGGACTGGCCAGTTGGAGCGAGATCAGCAGTCTGGTCTGCTCCATCGCGCTGGCCGCGGCGGCCGCGTTCGCCGCGAACTGCCGTTGAGCCGGAGTCTTCGGGTCGAGCGAAGCGACCTCCTCGTCCGTCTCCCTCAGGCCTTCAGCGGCTCGGCGACGCTGAGGTCCGGCGCCATGCCTCCCGGCGCTCCTCCCCACCACAGCATCCTGCGAACCTTAACCAGGGTATCCTTCATCGTTGCCCGCGCATGCATCGTGTCGGGCCCGAATTCCGCAAGCGCCAGATCGAGTTGCAACGCCCGAGCGGCAAACGTGTTCATCTCCGACTTTGGCGTCGAGTAAAAGCTGGAGGCGGACCCGATCAGGTTTCCGAGCACAAGCGCAAGCAGAAGAGAGATGAGGCCCACGATTGCGGTGATCATGTCGCGCGAACGATCGGAGGTATGCGGCGCGGGCAGGAGCTTCTGCAGATAGAGGCCGGCGACGCCGAAGGCGAAGGTCAAGGCCGCCACGCCGAGGCTTATCCAGACTGTCATCGTCCACACTCGCCTCGCCGCAGCGTCGAATCGACAGGCGGCGCTGAGAAAAAGGCCGCGGAATCGTGGGAGGATTGGCGCCTAGAATAAGGCATCGAGCCGCGCCGCGCCAGCAGCGCCTGTTGACGCCCAAGCGGACGGGTCTGTGTCACCGCCCAAGCCTCGCCACCACCGCTTCGATCGCCTCGGCATTGGCCTTCGCGGCGCAAGCGGGCTCCTTTGCGAGCACCGAATTCTCGATGTAGCGCTTGGCTTCGCCCGACAGCGTCCAGTCCATCGGCGGCTCGTAGGTGATCGTTCGACCGCTATCGAGCTTGACGTCTCCCGGACAGAGGACGAGCGCGGCGTAGAGATTGTCGCCGGTCAGGCGCGAGACGTAAGGGTCGGGAGCGGCAATGGCCGTCTGGCCGGAGAGCTTCATCTCCCGCGCCAGATGCGCTTCGTGGGCGCCCATGCCGTTGTAAAGGCCGAGCACCGGCGCGAAGACGTCGTTGGGCATGAGCGAGGCGATGCGCTCGGAGAGCCACGCCTTGACGCCGGTTGGGGGCAGGGGCGCGGGCTTCGCGGGGTCGTGGTCGTCATAGCCGATCAGGATGAAGACGATGTCGAGGTCCTTCTCCCCGCCGCCGTCGAGGTTGCGGATGGCGCGCGTCATTTCGCGCAGGGTCTCGGCCCCGGCGTTGTCGAAATAGCCGCCGTCGAGAACGTGGTCGCTGGACTTGGGGTTGCCCTCCTTGGCGGCGCAGGGCTGGTGGTTGAACGTGCCGCCCGGGCTCACCCAGGGGAAGCGCGCGCCGTCGAGGATGGCGGTCGAGGCGGCGACATCGTGGCCGATCCCGTCGAGGAGGTCGTCGGCGTCGACCTCGTCGCAGGTGAACTTGACCGCGCTGGTCAGCATGCGCCGCCCTCCGCTCTCGCTTGCGCCCTGCACGATGAGAAGCGGGCGCCATGGTTCCCCCTCCCGAGGCGCAAGCGCGAGGAACGGCGCGCGGATGGTTCCGGCTGTTCTGGGCGAGAGGCCGGTGCGGTCGTCGGGGGCGTCCCACGCCTCTTCCCAGGCGCGCTCGAGCGTCTCCGCGCGATCGGGAAGCAACGGCAAGGGCAGAAAACGGTAGAGCAGGTCGGAATAGAGCATGCCGGTGAGCGCTGGGCCGAGCGCGTCGCGGCCGGCGAAACCCAGAAGATCGTTGGTGAGGGTCCCGGAATCCGCGGCATTCGTCGGCGCCCTGACGTTCGGCGGCGCGGTTTTCAGCATGGCGGCGTAGCCGACCGAGCCGACGCTGCCGCCCGACACCGAGCTGATGGCGAACACATGGGCCCCGAAATCGACCGGCTTGCCATCCTCTCCGGTCAGCTTCGCCGCGGCCGTCTGAAGCTCGGCCAGCGCCACCGCGGTCCAGTAGCCCGCGCGCGACGCGCCGCCCTGGACGGCGACGAGAACCATGGTTGTCTTGCCGTTCGGCCCAACCGGTTGGCCCTTGGCCCAAAGCCTGAAGGCGCCCTCCAACGTCGGCCGATCCGTGGACCCGCCCGTTTCCGCGAGGAGAGCGCGCCGCCCGACCCGGTGATTGTCGAAGAACACACCGAGCAGGACCGCCCACAGGAGGAGCGCGCCGGTGACCGGGATCCTGAGGCTCGTACCGAGCTGGCAGGCGATCGTGATCAGGGGAATGATGAAGCCGAGCCCGAAGAACACGATCGCCGGGCCGCCAAGCCCGACGCCGATTCCGGCGGGCCAGAGGACGGCGACCACCATCGCGCCGAACGCCATGGCGAGTCCGGCAATGACCCAGGCGCCCTGAAGCCACGGCGCCGTCCGCGTCGTCCCAAGGAGACGCATCGTCAGCGGCTCCCGGGCGATGACCAGCACGAGGAAGATCGCGCCGATCGCGAGCAGGAGCAGGCCGACGGGCGCGTTCCATTTGAAACTGATCAGGAGCGCGAGACCGGCGGCGGCAAAAGGCAGGAAGGCCAGCACCCTCGGCCCCCATTCGAGGAGCCAGCGCGGCCGCCAGCGGGTGCGGTCGGTTCCGTAGTTCGAGGCGATGACGATGCGCGACCAGCTCCAGGCCTGAATGGCGAAGAACAAGATCCCGATCGCGAAAGCGATCGCCACGCGGCCCAGTCCGTCCTCGCCGACGCCGCGGACGAGGTCGCGCCCCTGCGGCATGAAGAGGAGGATCCCCGAGACGCCCAAGGCGAAGGCGGCGATGACAGGCACGCCGGCCGTGCGATTGAAGATGTCGAGAAGATCGCGCCATCGGGCGGGGAGGCCGCCGAGGGTGTCGACCGGGCCCGCCGCGACGCCGCCGGGCGCAGCGGTGAGGGTGACGGCGCCGCGATTGTCGGCATAGCCGTCCGGCTGGTCGTTGGCGAAGACGACGAGTTCGCCCGACCGGGCAAAAGTTTGCGTGCAACCGGCCCCGATCGGAAAGGCTGTCGAATCTGGCTCGGCCCAGAACTTGCCCATCAGCCTGAGCCGAGCCTCGCCGGGCACGCGCGGCGCAAACTCGAGAGCGTCAAAAAGGAAGTTGCGATAGCCGTCGGGGCCGCAGCGGACAAAGCCGGTGCGCCACTCGCCGGTCGCGGAAAAGGACCAGGTGTCTCCGGCCGAGACGGTCCCGATGGCGACTTCCCGCTCCCCCGACGGGACTTGAATTTCGCGTGACGTCTCTGGAGGCTGATTCCCCATCGGTTCCTCCCGGCTTCCCGCGATTGATTCGTTCACGGTTGTCCGGCTATTCCGCGAGCAAGGCTTTGATCCTTCGTCGCCGCAAAACGAATCGTCTCTTCGATCATCGCACAAGGAAGGGGTCGCCTCCATCGGCCCATTCGACGAGGCCCGGATGCGCTTCGCCGCACGCCGCCAATTCGACAATCTCGCCCGGCGCGCGCCCATTCATCGCCACATGCGCCGAGCACACTCGCTCGGGGGGTCCCGAGCGCCAGCCTGGTTTTCCGGGTTGACCGTGGGGTATGAAATTGCTTGGATTTGCGCGCCATCCCTTTCGGCGCGCCTTTCGGGGAGAACGCTCACGATGATCGAGAACGGGGCGCACAATGTCGACTTCGGCGCGGACCGTTTCGGCTTCCGCGATCTTGCCGGGATCAACTGGAATCTCGGCGCGCCGCAGCTCTACGAGCACGCGTTGCAACGCAACGAAGCGCGGATCGCGGCGCACGGCCCCCTCGTCGCCGACACGGGCGCGCATACCGGACGCAGCCCGAAGGACAAGTTCGTGGTGCGCGACGCCGAACACCGAGGCCAGGGTCTGGTGGGACAACAACAATGCGATGACGGTCGAGCATTTCGACGCTCTCCTCGCCGACTTCCTCGCCCATGCCAAAGGCAAGATGCTGTTCGCTCAGGATCTCTACGGAGGCGCCGATCCTCAGTTGCGCATACGCGCCCGCGTCTTCACCGAATACGCCTGGCACTCGCTCTTCATCCGCAATCTCCTGATCCGTCCGCCAGCGGAGGAGCTGGCGCAGTTCGTCCCCGAGCTGACGATCGTCGATCTGCCTTCGTTTCGCGCCGACCCCAAGCGGCATCGGGGCGCGAAGCGAGACGATCATCGCCTGCGATTTCACGCGCAAGATCGTGCTCATCGGCGGCACGAGCTATGCGGGCGAGATGAAAAAATCGGTGTTCACCGTCCTCAATTACCTCTTGCCGGCGAAACAGGTGATGCCGATGCATTGCTCGGCCAACGTCGGCAGGGACGGCGACTCGGCGATCTTCTTCGGCCTCTCCGGCACCGGCAAGACGACGCTCTCCGCCGATCCGCAACGCACGCTCATTGGCGACGACGAGCATGGATGGGGGCGGGGCGGCATCTTCAATTTCGAGGGCGGCTGCTACGCCAAGGCGATCAAGCTCTCGCGCGAGGCGGAGCCTGAGATCTATGCGACCACCGAACGCTTCGGCTCCGTGATGGAGAACGTGACGCTCGATTCCGAGTCGAGGATTCCCGACTTCGACGACGAATCGAAGACCGAGAATACGCGGATCGCCTATCCGCTCAATTTCATCGCCAACGCGTCGGCGACCGGGCGCGCCGGTCACCCCAAGAACATCATCATGCTGACCTGCGACGCGTTCGGCGTGCTGCCGCCGATCGCAAAGCTCGACGCGGCGCAGGCGATGTATCATTTCCTCTCCGGCTACACCGCCAAGGTGGCCGGCACGGAGAAGGGCGTGACCGAGCCGCAGGCGACATTTTCGACCTGTTTCGGCGCGCCGTTCCTGCCGCTCCACCCCACGGTTTATGGCGAACTCCTGCGCGAACTGGTCGCGCGCCATCATGTCGATTGCTGGCTCGTCAACACCGGGTGGACCGGCGGCAAATTTGGCGCGGGAAGGCGCATGCCGATCCGGGTGACGCGCCGTCTGGTGGCGGCTGCGCTCGACGGGTCGCTCCAGCGCGCCGATTTCCGCACCGATCCCTATTTCGGCCTCGCCGTGCCGGCGCAGGTGCCCGGCGTCGAGCCGCACATTCTCGAACCGATCAAGACCTGGCGCAGCAAGGCCGAATTCGCCGAAGTGGCGGGGCGCGTGGTGCAGATGTTCCGCGACAATTTCAAGCGCTTCGAGACTCACGCCGACGAACGCGTCCGCGCCGCCGGCCCGACGCCGCGCATCGAGCTGGCTTGACCGATAGGCGGGCGGCGCTCGTACGGGGCGGCTCGGCAACGAGAGGTTCAGGAGGAAAAACTTCCCCGTTTGGATTTGTGGCTTCCGGCAATAATCACGCTCTCCGGCGATTCAATCGAGCTGATGGCGAGAGAAACGGTGGCGCACCGTGCTCATGAGGGCGCTGTACAAGGTGATCAAACTGTCGCGCGAGACCGAATTTGAGATTTATGTGCCCGCGAAGCTAAGAACCTACGTCTTGAATAGTACTATCCTTAATACCCTTCGCTGGTATACGATATCTCAACGCTCGGTTGATTAGCGCATTACCGTATTTCGACCTTAGGTTTTCAATGAACGATACTTCAGCAGAAATGCAAAAGCCCAGGAAGCCTTTTAAAAGCGCCTTGTTCTCGTCATCGAGGCGTTCGAGCGACAAGTGATGTAGCATCGCTGATATCCTCCTTTTACGCTCGCGGCCGATCGAGACCCGGCGATCAGGGGTGATCACTAGGCCGGTGACTGTCCGCCGTCCTCCCTTAGTGAACAACCGCCGCTTATTCTCATTGAAGCAAAGAGCGGGCGATCTTTGCTTGTCAACTGCCCTGCGGGCAAGGCGCTCAAACTCTGATATTAGTTTCGGTTCACGACCGGACACTGTGATGTCATCCGCGTAGCGCGTATACCGGACGCCTAGCCGCACAGCGTTTTGATGCAGCTCTGTGTCTAGGTCAAATAGAAGTATGTTTGATAGGGCGGGCGAGCTCGGGGCACCAATCGAAAGACAACGTGGGACCGTGCTTTTACGCTCCTCGCCCCAGAAGAGTAGCTTTGAATAGAGCAGAATATCGCCGGGATCAATCTCGTTTATCGTATGCTTCCGAGCAAAGCGAGACCAGTCACTTACCTTTATCGAGGGAAAAAATCCTTCAAAATCCATCTTTAGGATTAAATCAGAATCTACGTGCGACAATGCATTTTTTGCAATGCTGTTTCCGCTCATATAAGCAGTAGAACACTCGTGCACCGGAAACAACGAGAGCTTCTTGCGCAGAATATAGCGTTGAATTGCTTTAAGCTCACGCGCGGGTTGAGCTATGGTCCGCTTTCCTCCAGATCGCTTATCAATCTGGAAAACGAAATACCGCGCTGGGGCGGAAGCAATAATTCGCTCTACATCGCCAAAGCTCATGCCTAAATTCTCGACAAGCTCGTCTTTCAGGCTCAACTTATTTTACCCTCCTCGCGTCGACCGCAATCTTCCTAACGTGAGGCGGAATCTTCTCGATTGACTCGTGGGCCTGGTAGACTGCAAGTTTTCTCAATACTGCTTTGTTATTTTTCGCCTCAGGCTGGAATGCATACTCAAACACGTCATTGTCTGTCTTTGTATAGTAGTAATCTTTATCCAAATACGCCTCTTTACCAATCCACTTCGCCAATATCATGCAATAAAGCTTACGATGTAATTCAGATTTAGTTATAGTTGGTTCAATTAACGTCACATAGTGTAGTAAATTAGCAGGAGAAACAGCTCTACATATATATAATCCAGTATATTACGTCAGAATGGTCTCGACTCAGATAAATTCATAAATTGCATACTATTTGAAATAGCCTCAACGTGATTCTGCAATAAAATGCTTGATCGGGACATAGTGATCCTTCGTCGACGCCACTACAAGTTTGCCGTTCTTGGTGCGCCAAGGGTAGACGCCAAGGTTCTGGCGCTTTGCCTTCGCAACTCGCTGGACTGGGCCGTATCTGACGAAAGATTCAGCCTTATCGTATTCGTCTTGGATCACCACTCGTAAAACTTGTCTGATCGTCTCGTTAGAAGCGAAGGCTCCCAGCTCAGCCAATGAGCCAGCACTTTCGGCTAGGACTAAAACAACCGATGCGATGCGAGCCACGTCCTCTTCAAATGTAATAAGGTCGTCATATTCACTGTCGCGATATAGCTGTATTGCGTCCTCTGCCAGTATAATTTGATGAGCTAACCTAAGCGGCCGAACCCTACAGAGATAGTCTCTTAGGTTTGCGGCCTTTGCATTGGGAGATGAATGAGCAATCGCGCCACCGCAAAGAAAGATGAACTTTGAGGGTCGAACGATACGAACCTTCTCAAGGAGAAGGTCATCAAAAAAGCTTTGGATTTCATGTGCCAAAGCGCCTTTTACCTTTGAAAGGCATGAAGGTTTCGGAGAGGGCGTCGGCCGAAGGCGAGGAGCATGGCGACGAGAGACGGCCTCTCCGGAGCCTTCATGCCTTTATACCCTACCAATGCTAAATCGTCTGGCGAAGCGCCCGACTCGGGAAGTTTTTGACTTCCCGAAACGCGTAAAAAGCCAACAATCTATCCCGTGATTCGGCTTCGACGGTCAACGTTGTCCAACGTCCGTTCTGACTGCTGTTAGTGGATTACTGCGAAACATAT
>CAWHZY010000006.1:0-231858 GCA_963833955.1 uncultured Alphaproteobacteria bacterium
GCCACATCGCCCGCATGCGCGCCTGCAGGTCGACCCGCAGCCCGTCGCTCGCCGCGCGGACCGGCGCGGCGCCGGCTTCGGGCCAGGTCTGCCGGTCGAAGTGCTTTAGAAGCGGCGGCGGGATGAAGCGGGTGCGGCTCGCGTACACACTTCGGTCGCCATTGCGCGGCTGGCCGTGGACATAGAAGCGCTGCGGCACAACGAGCGCGAGTTCGTCCTTCGCCCGCGTCATCGCGACATAGAGCAGGCGGCGCTCCTCCTCGATCTCTTCGGACGAGCCGGTGGCGAGGTCGGAGGGAATGCAGCCGTCGACGCAGTTCAGGACGAAGACCGAGCGCCATTCCTGCCCCTTGGCTGAATGGATGGTCGAAAGAATGAGATAGTCCTCGTCCCTCAGCGGCGGTCCCGCTTCGTCGCTGGTCGCATCGGGCGGATCGAGCGCGAGCTCGCTTAAGAAACGCTCGCGCGACGGGAACGAGGCGGCGATGCGCTCAAGCGCCTCGAGATCGCCCATCCGGACGCGCGCGTCGTCGTAGCGGGTCTCCATGAGGGGCATGAGCCACGCGACAGCGTCGGCGATTTCCGCCGGCCAGGGCGCGGCGCGCGACGCAAGCCGGCGCATAAGGTCGGCGAAGCCAAGAAAGCCGGCGCGCGCTTTGGCAGGCGTCGACAGCGCCGCCATCGTCGCGAAGCCGTCGCCGGCGGCCGCCGCGGCGACGATCGTCTCGGCGACCTTTGGCCCGACGCCCGGCATGAGCTGCGCGACGCGAAAGCCCGCCACCCGATCGCGAGGATTTTCGGCAAAGCGCATGAGCGCAACCGCGTCCTTGACATGCGCCGCGTCGAGGAACTTCAGACCGCCGAATTTCACGAACGGGATGTTGCGGCGAGTGAGTTCGAGCTCGAGCGCGGCGCTATGGTGGGAGGTGCGAAACAGCACCGCCTGCGCCTTGAGCGACGCGCCCGCCTCGCGATTGGCGAGCACGCGGCTCGCAACGAAGCGCGCCTGGTCGGAATCGTCGGCCACAGTGACCAGCGCGGGAAGGGCCCCATGCGGACGATCGGTACGAAGCGTCTTGGCGAAGCGCTCGGGGGCGAGCGCAATGGCCGCGTTGGCGGCGGCGAGGATGGCGCCGCTCGAACGGTAGTTGCGCTCGAGCGTCACCACATGCGCCGGCGGATCGAACGCGCGCGGAAAATCAAGGATGTTGCGCACCGTCGCGGCGCGAAAAGAATAGATCGCCTGCGCGTCGTCGCCGACCACGGTCAGGCCACGCCCCAAAGGCCTCAAGCGCAGCACGATCTCGCCCTGCAGGGCGTTGGTGTCCTGGTATTCGTCGACCAGCAAATGATCGAAACGCGCGGCGACCTCCGCGGCGATCGCGGGCTCCGCCAGCATCTGGGCGAAATAGAGAAGAAGGTCGTCGTAATCGAGCACGTTCTGCCGCTGCTTCATCTCGACGTAAGACGCGAACAGCCCGCGCAGCGCATCCTCATGCCCTGCGACCCACGGAAACCATTTGCCGAGCGTCGCCTTGAGATCGCTTTGCGCATTGACGACGCGCGAATAAATCGTGAGGCACGTCGCCTTTGTCGGGAAACGCTCCTTCAGATCGCCGACGCCCAGTTCATGGCGCGCCCAGTTTATAAGGTCGGCCGAATCCTCGCGATCATGGATGGTGAATTGCGGATCGAGGCCTAGCCGCGTCGCATATTCGCGCAAGAGCCGCGCGCCGATGCCATGGAAAGTTCCTGCATAGGCCGGCGTCGCCGCGGCGGCCGCCTCAGGCGCGAGACGGCGGGCAAGGAGGCGTTCGACGCGACGGCCAAGCTCGGCGGCGGCGCGGCGCGAAAACGTGGCGAGCATGATGCGCTTCGGATCGGCGCCCGCGAGGATGAGCGCCGCCACCCGATGCGCCAGCATCGCCGTCTTGCCCGAGCCCGCGCCGGCGATGACGAGCAGCGGCCCGGAGCCTTTCGGCTCGCCGATCCCGTGCTCGACCGCGAGCTGCTGCTCGGGATTGAGATCGACGGCCGGGCTCGAGCAAATCAGGGCGAGCGACATGGTTTGACGCAACCATGTTTCCCGCTTTGTTCGCAAGCACGATGGACACGCACAATAGGATTAGCTAACATCTGGACTAAGTGTGGGAGCGCACGATGTCCACCGTCACCATACACGCCGCGAAGACCCATCTTTCTAAGCTTCTCGCCAGAGTTGAAGCGGGAGAAGAGATCATTATTGCTCGGGGCAGAACGCCAATCGCACGTCTCACGCCCATCCATGCTCCGGTAGCCAAGCGCCAGTTCGGCGCATTGAAGGGCGCTGTGAGCGTCGGGCCGGAGTTTTTCGAGCCAATGACCGACGCCGAATTGGCGGAATGGGAATGACGTGACGCGGCTCCTGCTCGACACGCACGCCTTTCTCTGGTGGTTGGCAGGAGATGAGAGACTGAGCGGCCGCGCCCGTGACGCGATAGGCGAAGAGGTCAATTCAATCTTCGTCAGCGCCGCGTGCGTTTGGGAAATTTCTACAAAACATCGGTTGGGCAAGCTCCCTGGAGCGAGCGCGATCGTTGACCATCTCGCCGCGGTGATCGAGGGCCAAGGATTCGTTGAACTGCCAATCACGGTTCGTCATGCACAGACCGCAGGTGCGTTGCCGGGGCCTCATCGCGACCCCTTCGATCGCATGCTGATCGCGCAAGCCTTGCTGGATGATCTCGCGCTGGTTTCAAACGAGCGCGCCTTCGAAGGCTATGGCGTAGGGCGGCTGTGGTAAGCCCGTGCTATGCCTCAGCTGCGGCTCTCATAGGCGCGACGTCGCCACTCGATTGGACGCGCATTCATGGAACAGCGCTTCACGTTCGATCAGATCGCGGACCTGTACCGGGTCACGCGTCCGGACTATCCCGAGGCGCTCATCGAAGACATCGTCTCATTCGCCGATCTGAAACCAGATGATAGGATCCTCGAAGTTGGCTGTGGCACGGGCCAAGCGACAAAGAGTTTCGCTAAGCGGGGCTTCCCGATCCTTGCGACTGATCCCGGGCCCGACATGCTTCGCGCCGCGCGCGAAAGCCTGGCAGGCTTCAGGAACGTCGAGTTTTTGGAGACCACATTCGAAGCCTGGCCCGTCAGCCCAGAAGCGTTTCGACTGATCGTTGCCGCTCAATCCTGGCACTGGGTGTCTCCAGAGGTGCGATTTGGCAAAGCCGCGAGAGCGCTTTCGCCTGACGGTTCGCTTGCGGTATTTGGTAACGTTCCAGTGGGCCTGACCGGCCCGCTGCTCGCTCAATTCGAGGAAATTTACCTTCGTCACACCGGCAGATGGGGTCCGACGCCTGAGGCCTGGTACCTGCCGGATGGTCCCTTCAAAGGATGGTTTGACCAGTCGGGAGCGTTTGGCCCGGTAGAGCATAAGAGCTATTTGTGGAACTGGGCGCACACGGCATCCAGCTACACGGATTTCTTGCGCACACGATCGGATCACAGGATGCTGGACTCATCAAAACGTGAGCATCTGCTTAGCGATATTGCTAAGGCGATCACTGATCACGGCGACCACCTCACCGTAGACTATGAAGCGCATCTCTATATTGCCCGCCGCCTAAGTCGCGATTGAACTTTCGCACGTCAAAAGCGATGCGATCCGAGTCGCGTCGCCGCTGGCCTCACCCTGGCGCGGCCTGCTAAGCCAAAAGGCGAAATTGGTGGGGCCGAGCCATGCCGGGAGCGGAATCGCACTATGTTCACCGGACCGCCTGGCTGCGGGCGGCCGTCCTTGGCGCCAATGATGGAATCATTTCGACCGCAAGCCTCATCATGGGCGTCGCCGCGGCCGCGGGTGGACGGGCCGAAATCCTGACCGCGGCGGTCGCGGGATGGGCGGCGGGCGCGATGTCGATGGCCGCGGGCGAATACGTGTCCGTCAGCTCACAGGCGGATTCCGAGACCGCTGATCTGGCGCGCGAGCGGCGCGCGCTCCGCGAGCGACCGGCCGAGGAGCGGCAGGAGCTTGCCCATATCTACGAGGAACGGGGCCTGGAGCCGAAGCTCGCAGAAGAGGTCGCCAGCCAGCTCATGGCAAGGGACGCTCTCGACGCTCACTCGCGCGAGGAGCTCGGCATCAGCGGGAGCACGCAGCCCAAGCCCATTCAGGCGGCCTTCGCATCGGCGCTCGCCTTCTCGATCGGCGCCGCGCTGCCGACGCTGGCGGCGTTTGTCGCGCCGCAGGGCGCCATTGTTAAAGCCGTCCCCGCCTCTGCACTGGTTTTTCTGGTCGCGCTCGGCGCGCTCGGCGCCTGGTTGGGCGGCGCACCCATGATCAAGCCGGCGCTCAGAGTCGGCTTCTGGGGCGCGCTGGCCATGGCGGTGACAGCCGGGATCGGCGCGCTGGTCGGCAAGGCGATCTAGCCTTGCCGAAGCGAGCCGAGGTCTAGAGGAAACTGCATTTGGCTCGAACCGCGATCGTCATTGCGACCCCCGGGCGTTGGGACCCGGGGGGAAGCAATCCAGGGGAACGAAGGGCGCCCCTGCAACTCCTGGATCGCCGCGTCGCTTTGCTCCTCGCGATGACGATTCCATCCGAACGCGGCCTGCCCTAGCCTGCCTTCTTGATCTGATGCGGAAACAAATGCCGCTTGGCCTCGTCGTCGAACTCCTGCTTGAAGGCATGCTTGTCCTTCAACTTGTTGACGCGAGCGACGGCGGGGCGTGCGTTGATCTCGTCGACGAGCCGCTTCACATTGGCCATCTTGGACCAGGTCTCCGCGCCCAAGAGGTAAGGAGCAGCCGAGCTCCAACCCCAAATCGACATGTCCACAATCGTGTAGGTGTCGCCGAGCGCATATTTCCGTCCGGCTAGCCGGTCGTCGAGGATCTTCCAATGCCGGTGGGTTTCGAAATTGTATCGATTGATCGCGTATTCGATCTTCTCAGGCGCCGCGACGTTGAAGTGGAAGGACTGGCCGGAATACGGACCAACGCCGCTTGCAACGAAGAAGAGCCACGAAAACAATTCGCCCCGAGCCTTTGGCGTGTTCTCGGGAAGAAAGCGCCCGGTCTTCTCTGCAAGATAAAGCAGGATCGCGCTCGAATCGAATATTGTCGCCTCGCCGTCGACGATCGAGGGCGTCTTCGCGTTCGGATTGATGGCGAGATAGCTTGGCGAATGCTGTTCGCCCTTGCGCGTGTCGACCGGAACCACCTCGTATTCGAGGCCGGATTCTTCAAGGAATAAAGCGACCTTCGCCGGGTTTGGCGAGGGGTGATAATAGAACTTGATCATCAGAACGCTCCGAGAAGCAGGTGGTCGAGCCGCGGCGCAGCTAGTAGCGTAACCACCCTGGTTACGCAATGTCGCTGGGCCTGGCGGCCAGGCATTCGCGACGCTGCGTTTTTGCGCTCTCAGCTTCGTTGCTTCGGGCAAGCACCGCAGCGGCGATATCGGCGATCGTCGTGCGCGACAGCTCGCCCTCCAGAGCTTGAACCGCAGGCGTAGTCGCCTCGCGCAGGACAGGAAGGATATGCGCGCCGACCGGACAGGATGCGCTCGGCGGCGACCGGTGCTCGGTGAAGAGGTCGCCGCTCTCCAACGCGGCGAACACATCGCGCAAGGTGATGGCGCTCGCCGGCCGCGCCAGTTCGAAGCCGCCTCCCGGACCGAGCCGAGCGCGGATCAGGCCCGCGCCTGTCATCAGCGAGAAAAGCCGGCGAACCACGACCGGATTGGTGTTGGCGCTGTCCGCCACATCCTCCGAACGCAAGACCTTGCCCGGATTGGCGGCGAGAGCCGTCAGCAGATGAACGCCAACGGCAAATCGGGTGCTCGTTCCCATCGCTCACCCTTCGCACGACGCGCGATGATCTTGCAAAGGCCGCCGCGCCGGCAACGTCGGTAAAACGGACCGGCAAACGCTACTTCGGACAGGGCGGCAGCCCGGGCCTCCCGCACGCTTGCGGCTGCCTGACCGGCGGCTGGACTCGCACCACAGGCGGGGGCTGACGAAGCGCAGGCGGCGGAGCGGCTGCTGGCCGTGGGGCATGGACGACCGGCGCGCGAGGCGCCAGGGGCGCGTGGACTGCCGGCGCGCGAGGCGCCGCAGGGACGCGCATTGCCGCAGGAGCCGGACGAGGCGCGGATGGCGCTCGCGCGGGCGCCTGGACCGCCGCTGGCGCGGGAGCGTGAAGCACAGGCGGCGGAGCCGGCACGCGGGGCCCCGCGACCGGCGGCTGAACCGCGACATTGGGCTTCGGCGCCGGCAATGGCTTGCCGCCGGGTATGGTCGCGGCGCCGGCGGCTGGAGGCGGCGCTTTCCCCGCGGGTTTCGTTGCGACCGGCGCCGCGGCCGGACCCGCTGCGTTTGGCGAGGGGACCACGGGCGACGGCTTGCCGGCCGGCGCCGCTGGCGCGTTGGGCGCGGCAACGGCGGCCGGAGGGATCGGCAAAGGCTTGCCGCCCGGAACGATGGGAGCGGCAGGCTTCGCAACGTTGGCTGGCGGCGCGCCGGCAGGTTTGCCCGGGGCGGCCCCCAAGGGCGGCGGCACGCCGGGTTGGCCGCGGCGACCGCCAATCGGCCGGAGAGGCTTGACGACAGCCGCGTTGGCCGCAGGAGCGGCGGCCACCGCAACCGGCGCGGGCGGCGCCACGGGTTTGATGTTGGCGGGCAGCGGCGGCGGCGCGGGCGGGCGCCTCACGCAACCGGGGCTGCCCCCGCGGCGCGACGCCGTCGCGATGAAAGCCGTTGTGAAATGCCACCGCGCCAATGGCGATCGGAATGGCGAAGCCCAGCACCGGGAGCACGCCAATCTCGGCAGGCGGCGGAGGCGGAGGCAGATCGCGCCAATCGTCGTCTTCCAGATAGCCGTACTGGACCGGCGGCGGCGGCGGAGGCGGCCCGAAATCGTCAAACGCGTAGATCGGCTGGTCGTCGTAGGCGAGTTCGTCCGGGGGCGGCGGCGGGAGATCCGCGAAGGCCTCTGGCCGAAAGTCCGGCGGCGGCTCGAACCCGGCCGAAAGCATGGCAAGGCGGCGGCGCGCGTCAGGGACGTGCGGCCCCCTGGGGTAAACGTGCAAATACGTCCAGTAGGCTCGCGGCGTGTCGGCGCTGACGGTCCGGCGCCAGTAGGCGGCTTCTCGCCGCACCGCGAGAATGGCCCGCACGCGTCGCGCCTGGTCGGAGTGCGGGTAGGCGGCGAGGAATTCGCGATAGCCCTTCATGGTGTCCCGCTCCACAGCGGCGGAATAGGCGTCCTCGGCGGAGAAACTGGATATGGGACGGCGCTCCGTCTGCGCGAACGAGAGGGCCGGAGGAGGCGCGTCGGCGGCGCGCTCGAACACGTAAAAGGGGCCGCCAAGCTTGGAAGCGCTCCAGGGCAGCAAGGCGCCTTGCGTCTCGGCGTTGACGGAAACTCTCGTCTGATCGAACGCCTGGGCGATATCCACCCCGCCCTGCCGGATCGCGCCGGCCAGCGTCTTGCCGTAGACCCCGTACGGACCTTCCTCGTCGCCGGCCAGCGTGCCCGGCGCGGCGTTGAAGGCGATCAGTTCGCCCGGCTCGGGATCGACCAGAGCGAGCCCTGGCGCCAGCGGCGCACCTTGAGCGGCATAAGGATTGGCCCGCGCCGCGTCGAGCACGATGATGCGCGCTCTTCCAGGCGTCACGGCGAGAGCATGGGCAAAATCGCCAATGCGGATCGCTTCGATCGGCACGTCGGCATCCCGATTGATCTGAGCGTCGACCGGAACGAAATAATTGTCACCGTTGTACTGAACCGCGCGGCCAGCGAGATAGACGAAAGCCTGCATGTCCGGGCCCGCCGCCTCGGCCTTTTGCAGAAAGTCGCGGAACGCCGTCCGCAGCGATTGACCATCGAGGTCGCGCGCGCCGACCACGTCAAATCCCGCCGCCTGCAAAGTCTGGGCGACAAGCCCGGCGTCGTTGGCGGTGGTCGCAAGCGCCGCGTCGCGATAGGTCGCATTGCCAATGACGAGAGCGATACGCGGGTTTGGCGCCGCTTGTTGAGCTTGCGCGGCCAGCGCGAGAAGGCCAGAGGCCAGAATCGAAATCGCAGCGAAAACCGCATTCAGGCGTTGCGACATTAAGCCCCTCATTGTCGAAGAACCGCTGGCTCTCCAATTCGTTCCTGTCCCACGCGAATCGCTAGTGTCCCATCGTGTCCGAACCGTGTCCCGGCCGCGCCGACCCAGAGGGCCTAGCTCACCGTCTCGGCGCTGTAGCGGGCAATGAGGCCGTTGCGGATCACCGCGCGATAGACGGCGAAGAAGAACATGCAGGCGAGCACGAGGTAGACGATGGCGAGCACGCCGCCGATCGCCAGGCGGTCCCACGGCGCGCCTTGTCCGGCGACGACCGAGCGCATGCCTTCGAACACATAGGCCGGCGGCAGAATGAGCGCGATCGCTTGCATCCATCCGGGCAAGACGGTCACCGGGTAGAACACGCCCGCGAATGGCGAGATCAGCATCGGGATCGGCCAGATCAGCCATTCGGATGCGGGCCCGAGCCTCAGCACCAGGGCCGAGGCGGCGACGCCGAGCGCGATGCCGGTGATGAACAGCACCATGAGAAAGGGCGCGATCGCAATCCCATAAGAGAGAAAGGACAGTCCGAACGCGATTTGCGCGAGCACCAGCATGGCGACAAGGCTCAGGCCGCTGGTGGTGATCGCGACGATCAGGAGCCCGACCAGATATTCGGACGTACGCAAGGGAGAGGCGAAGAAGTTGAGGAAATTTCGCGTCCACACATCCTCGAACAACGTCATCGTGATCTGCTGCATCACGCGGGTCAAAAAATCCCATAGCAGCACCGCGCCGAGGAGGGCCGGCACGAAATTGAAGTCGGCATGCGAGACCGAATTGAGGTACCGGGTGAGAAAGCCCCAGACCAGAATATCGATCGCCACAAAGATGAAGATGGGAAAGATGCGCTGCGGGCTGCCGCGATAGAGGTAGAACATCCGCAACACGATGGCGCCGATGCGCGAGGCGTTCATCGGCTGCTCCCATGCAGCGCCTCTTGCGCGACGTTGACGAACAAATCGTCGAGACTTTCCGCGCCGTGCTCCGCGGGCAGCGTCTTCGGGTCGCCTTCGAGCACGATCCGGCCATGCGACAGGAACAGCACCCGATCGCAGACCGCCTGCACCTCGTACATGTTGTGGCTCGTCCACAACACGCCGCAGATTCCATTGTCGACGAATTTGGCGATGCCGGCGCGGATGTCGCGCGCGTTCGAGGGATCGATCGAGGCGGTCGGCTCATCGAGCAGGAGCAGCCGTGGCTTGTTGAGCATCGCCTTGGCCAGGCTGAGCCGCGTCTGTTCGCCCGACGACAGAACCCCAGCCTTGGTCCTTCGGTAACGCACGAGATCATAGACGTTGAGCAGCTTCTCGATTCGCGCCGAGAGATTTTTCACCGCATAGAGCATGCCGAATACGCGCATGTTCTGCTCGACGGTGAGATTGCCGGGCAGCGGCGCATAGACCGCCGCGAAGTTGGTGCAGGATAAAGCTTTGGTCCGGTCGGCCGCGAGGTCTACGCCTTCGATCTCGATCCGGCCGCCGCTCGGCTCGAGCACGCCCAGGATCATGTTGATCGTCGTCGTCTTGCCCGCGCCATTCGGGCCAAGCAGGCCGACAATTTCGCCCGGCGCGACATGGAAGCTGACGCCGTCCACCGCCCGCACGTCGCCGAACGACTTTTCCAGGCGCTCGACCTTAAGGACGCAGGGAACCGGCGGAATCATGCCGCGTCGTATCGGGCGGCCCGGAGGGCGCGTCAAGCCGCGGTGGAAACGCTCCGCGCATGACTCGCCCCCCGTATTGCCTCACGGCTGCCCGCTTCCTCCGGCCGAGCCGTAGACCTGGCCGGTCGCGTAGCTTGCGTCGGACATCCCCAATTGGACGTAGATCGACCCAAGCTCTGCAGGCTGGCCGGGCCGACCGAGCGGCGTCTGCCCGCCGAACTTCTCCAGCTTTTCCTGCGTGGCGCCGCCGCTCACTTGCAACGGCGTCCAGATCGGACCCGGCGCAACCGCGTTCACCCGAATGCCCTTCGAGGCGAGTTGCTTCGCCAGCGACTTCACATAATTCATGATCGCAGCCTTCGTCTGGGCATAGTCATAGAGATCGGGCGACGGGTCGTAGGCTTGCTCGGAGGCGGTGCCGATAATGGCCGAGCCCGGCGGCATATGCTGCAAAGCTGCCTTGATGATCCAGAACGGCGCGTAGATGTTCGTTTTCATCGTCGCGTCAAAATCCTCGGTCGAGATATCCAGGATCGAGGCGCGGGTCTGTTGCCGTCCCGCGTTGCTGACAAGGATATCGAGGCCGCCGAGACCATCCACAGCTTCCGCGACAAGGCGCTTGCAGAAGGCTTCGTCGCGAATGTCGCCAGGAATCGACAACGCCGTTCGACCCTCGGCTTTCATGAGTTCGATAACCTCGCGGGCGTCTTCCTCCTCGGCTGGCAGGTGGTTGATCGCGACGTCCGCCCCCTCGCGCGCGAAAGCGATCGCCGCGGCGCGGCCCATGCCGGAATCCCCGCCGGTGATCAAAGCCTTTCGGCCAGCAAGCCGACCCGACCCACGGTAGGAGGCCTCGCCGTGATCGGGGCGGGGATCCATCCGGCTCGCGAGGCCTGGCCAAGGCTGCTCCTGCCGCCGAAACGGCGGCTTCGGGTGCTTGGTTCGTGGATCCTGCGGGGCCTCAGGAGCCGGCGTCTCGTCTTGCGTCGAAAGGGGCCGTTCCTTGGAACTCTGCGCAAACGCCGGTGCGGCGGCGGCCACGAGGCCAAAGCTGCCGGCGCCGACAATGGCGCGGCGGGAATGGGGAAAGCGTTCGTCCGAATTCATCTGCGATCTCCTCGATTGACGGGAGAACGCCCGCGCCTGCGGTTTGTTGCGGACGCGTTCAGTCGAACGCGTTAACCGGCCAGAGGGCTTTCAAGAACATCGAGCGTGAAGAGTTCCTGCGGCCTGCCCACGCCGCGCAAAGCGAAGCGCCCCACGGACGCGAACGTGGGGTCGGAACACGATTGCGCGAACGCCGCCGAGAGGAGGATCGGCTGATCCACCGACCGGCACATGGCGGCGATGCGGCTCACCTCGTTGACCGCCGGTCCGACGACGGTGAAATCGAGGCGCTCCTTGCTGCCGATATTGCCGTAGAAGACCTCGCCGAAGTGGAGGCCGAGATACATTTCGGTCCAAGGCAAGCCTTTTTCGGACCGGCGCGCGTTCAAGGCGGCGACCGCCTTGCGCGCGGCGCCTGCGGCGTCGAGCGCGGCCGCGCAAGCCCGACTTCGTTCCTCAGCCGGGAAGATCGCAAGCACGCCGTCGCCGATCAGCTTCAGAACGTCGCCGGAATGCTCGTGGATCGACGAGACGATGGCCTCGGCATAGTCGTTGAGGAGCGGAATGATCTCCTCGGGCGCCGAGGTGTCGGAGATGCGGGTGTAATTGCGCAAATCGCTGAACCACAAAACCGTGTTGATCCGGTCGGCGACGCCCCGCTCGATCCGGCCCCGCAACACCCGCCGGCCGGCGTCGCGTCCGAGATAAGTCTCGACCAGCGTCTCGGCGATGCGAGCCAGGGAGACGGCTTTGATCGCAAGCCCGAGGAAGGGCGAGAGGCGCTTCAGGGCGCCGAGTTCATCATCGCTAAATCCTTCAGCTCGATCCGTCGTCCAATAGGAATACACACAATCCATCTCGCCGATCGCGCCGTCTTCGGCGAAGCGGTTGATGATCGCGACATAGTCCGTGAACTTCGCCTCGCGAAACTCCGCGAAGGAAGGGAATTCAGCTTCGGTTTCCGCGGTCACACGCAGGCGCAACATCAATTCGCCGCTGTTAAAAAGCCGGTAAAGAGGGCTTGTCCGCCACCGTTCCGCCGCCTCTCCCTCGGCGGTTCGCCCGTATTCGGTCAGCGTCGCGTCCGGCTTTTCCTTTTCCCAGCGAAACGCCCGCCCCTCGTGAATGGGGTGGAGCGTGTCGATGAGGATCATCACGCGCGCAAGCGGCAATCCGCCCGCGACGCGCGCGGCTGCAAAACCCTTCGACCAGCGCAGTCTCGGTCCGTCCCTCAAGCCCCGCTTTCGCGAGCCAGGTCGCAAGCTTGGCGATCTCGGCTTCGGTCATGGGACGATCATAGTTGGTCTGGGACGCGAGGCCAACGCGCGGCGCCCGATGCGGCAGAGGACTGCGCCCCGGCCACGCCATAAGTACAACAGGTCAGCATTGTTAGGGCCTTGTGCTTCCGTATTGGAGTCGCTATTTGACCTGCGCAGACGAGGATCGCGAAGAACCTCTATTGAGGGTCAGATACGGGGGGAACGATCGGCGTTTCGCCAAGAACGAGGGTCGTGGCGGCGGGGCGAGCGGCGTCTCGCTCTGCCCCGGCGTCGACCTTGACCCGAGCCCCGTGTTCGCATTGACGCGACCCATTTTCCAAAGGAGTTTTTGATGTCCCTTCGCCTCAACGACACTGCTCCTGACTTCACCGCCGAAACCACGCACGGCAAGATCAACTTTCACGAATGGATCGGCGACAAGTGGGCGATCCTGTTTTCCCATCCAAAGGACTTCACCCCGGTCTGCACGACCGAGCTCGGCTATATGGCGAGGATCGAGCCCGACTTCACCAAGCGCAACACCAAGCTCATCGGCTTGAGCGTCGATCCAAGCGAGTCCCATGCGCGTTGGCTCGCCGACATCGAGGAGACCCAAGGCGCTAAGGTGAACTACCCGATCATCGCCGACAAAGATCTCGCGGTCTCCAAGCTTTACAGCATGCTGCCGGCCGAAGAGCCCGGCACATCGGAGGGGCGCACGGCGGCGACCAACCAGGCCGTGCGTTCGGTGTTCGTCATCGGGCCCGACAAGAAGATCAAGCTCATGCTGACCTATCCGATGAGCACGGGCCGCAATTTCGATGAGATCCTGCGCGTGGTCGATTCCATGCAGCTCACCGCGAAGCACAAGGTGTCGACGCCGGTGAACTGGAAGCACGGCGACGACGTCATCATTTCCGGCTCCGTCAACGACGACGACGCCAAGAAGCTGTTTCCGGAAGGCTGGCGCTCGCCGAAGCCCTATATCCGGATCGTCAAGCAGCCGGTCTGAACCGTGGGACGCTCGCGGCCGCGCTAGTTCTGAGCGGCTCCCCCGAGGGAAGGCGCCGCGGCTATACCGCCGAAGCAATCGCAGAAGTCTCGGCGGCGCCTGGATGCACGTGCGCCACTGTTGCGTCGCGCTCGTTAAGCTCAACCGAAAATTAGTTCGTGACCTTCGCAGGGAGCAGCGTACAAATCTATCTGCGTACGACTTGTCGTAAACTAGAGTTGGACGATCGCAGCGGGGCAGAGCGCAATGCGGATTTGGCTGTTCGTCGCTTCGGCGCTTTTCGGCGCCGTGTCGTTCTCTCCGAGACCGGCGCGCGCCGATGATGCGGCCGTCACAGCGCAACTGCAGCAGGTCCTCGACGCCTACGTCAAGGATCGCGCGTCGATCGAAGGGCTTTCCGGCGCCGCATTAGAGGTGGACCGCGGCGCGGGCAAACCGATCCTTGCGATCTATGCCGGCGACAACGGGCTCAGCGACAAGAAGCCGATCGGTCCTGACACTCTGTTCGACATCGGCAGCAACACCAAGGAATTCACCTCCGCGCTGATCCTCAAGCTCGAAGCCGCTGGCGAACTCGACATCGACGACACGATCGGGAAATGGCTGCCGCAATATCCGGCCTGGAAGGATGTCACCATCCGCTCACTCCTGCAGATGACGAGCCCGATTCCGAACTATTCGGAGACGGTCGCCATCGGCGAGATCGAGGTCGCCGACCTCCATCATCAGTTCAGCGGCAAGGATCTGATCGGCTTTGTCGATCCCGCGAACGGCGCCCATTTTCCGCCCGCCACTGGCTGGTTCTATTCCAACACCAACTACATTCTTGCGGGCCTCATCATCGAGGCGGCGTCAGGCATGAATTACGAGCAGGCGCTGACGACGATGATCCTCGAGCCGCTCGGCTTGCACGACACCTTCTACGCTGACGGATCGAATCCCGGGCCTGCGGCCGCGGGCCCCGTGATGTCGCGCGTGCCTCGCGCGCTCTACCTTTTGCAGGACTGCCTCGGTTACCAGCCGGAGCCTTGCAAGGTCTCGACGCTCGCGCCGCTCATCGGCAAGGACATGCGGCTGCAGAACCGCTCCTGGGCCGCGGAGGCGGGCGCCATCATCTCGAACCCGCACGATCTGGGCTTATGGATCCGCGCGCTCTTCGAAAAGCGCGTAGTTCCCGCAAAGCAACTCGAGGAGATGACCACGCTGGTCTCGAACAAGACAGGCCTGCCTCTTCAGGAAGTCTCCGCCGATGAGCCGGTCGGCTTCGGTCTTGGCCTCGGCCGCTTCCATCGAAAGGAACTGGGCGGCGCCTATTGGTTCTATGAGGGCGAAACGCTCGGCTTCCGGACGATCTTCGCCTATTGGCCGCAGTTCGATCTCCTCATCACGGGGTCCGTCAACAGCCGGCCGCCGAACGGCGAGGACAAGTTCGGCCCCTCCGTGATCGGGGACGCATTCATGGCGCTGCAGCAGGCTGGGCTACCGGACGGCGCTACCAAACCCGCCGCAAAATAACTATAATAGCCGTTGAAGACGGCCCGCCTTGGAGCGGCGCGACGGAGGCCCTCGATGATCTTCCGGCAATTGTTCGACAGCGTCTCGAGCACCTATAGCTATGTCCTCGCCAGCCGCCGTGGCGGCGAAGCGCTCATCATCGATCCGGTGCTGGAGAAGGTCGACCGCTATCTCAAGCTGATGGAGGAGCTCGATCTCAAACTCGTGAAGGCCGTCGACACGCATCTGCACGCCGACCACATCACCGGCTTGGGCGCGCTGCGCGACCGAACGCGCTGCATCACGGTCATGGGCGAGCAGAGCAACGTCGACGTTGTGTCGATGCGGATTGGAGACGGCGACAAGCTCGGCGTCGAGGGCCTGAGCCTCGATGTGCTGTACACGCCTGGCCACACCGACGATTCCTACAGCTTCCATTTCGGCGATCGCGTTTTCACCGGCGACACGCTGCTCATCCGCGGCACCGGCCGCACCGACTTCCAGAATGGCGATTCCCGCGCCCAATACGAAAGCCTGCAGCGCCTGATGCGGCTGCCGGAGGAGACGCTCGTCTTTCCCGCGCACGATTATAAAGGCGACACGGTCAGCACGATCGGCGAGGAAAAGCGCTTCAATCCGCGCCTCCAGGTTCGCGACGCCGACGACTATGCGAGGCTGATGGAAAGCCTGCATCTGCCCAACCCGAAAATGATGGACGTCGCCGTTCCCGCCAACATCCATCAGGGGCTGCATCAGGAAGATGTGGCGCGCAAGGGCTGGGCCTTTTCGGCTGGGGATGCCAAGAGGCTTCTCGGGCGCCCGGACGTCGCGCTGGTCGACCTGCGCGAGAAGCGCGAACGGGAGCGGACCGGCGCCATTCCGGGCTCGCTTCATGCGCCCTATGGCGAACTTCAGGACAATATCGCCGAGGGCGGCCTCATCCACGAACTCGCGCGGTCGGGCAAGACGGTCGTGTTCTATTGCGCCTTCGGCGAGCGCTCGGCGATGGCGGTGCAGGCGGCGCAGGATCAGGGGCTCGCGACGAGCCGCCACATCGAGGGCGGAATGTCGGCCTGGACGAAAGCAGGCGGCGCGACGGGCCGAACCTTCTCGGCGCAGCCTTCACGATCTTAAAGCCGCCATCGCCAATCCACCGCCCGAATGTTCCCACGGCGTACAGCTCAGCGGACCCGTTTGCGCTTCGCCCGCCTGTCTGGTAGAACGGTTTACTAGATCGTTCCACTGATCGAACAACAAATGCCCTCTCGAGCCAGCATTCGTGACGTCGCCGCTCTGGCTGGCACTTCGATCAGCACGGTGTCCAACCTCCTCAACGGACGGCCGCACAGGATGCGCTCGGACACGGTCCAACGCATCGAGGCGGCGATTGAAAGTCTTGACTATCGGCCGAACCGCTCGGCCCGCACGCTGAAGACCGGCTTCACGCCTGCGATCGGGCTGCTTGTTCCCTCCGTCGCCAATCCCTTCCACGGCGCGATGGCCCACGCCGTTGAGCTTGCCGCGCAGGCTCGCGGCTTTCAGGTGCTGCTCGGCAATACGCTTCGCGACCCGGCGCGCGAGCGACAATGCGCCGCCGGCTTCTTCGCCTTCGGCATCCGCGGCGTGATCGCGACTTCGTCGCCCTTCGATTTGGAGCATTTCGACGATCTGATTGGACGTGGTCTCTCGGTCGTGGCGCTCGACATGGTCAACAGCAACGCGGACGGCGAGCGCGTCATGGATAGCGTGTCGATGGACAACCATCGCGCCGGATATCTTGCGACGCAGCACCTCATCGATCTCGGCCACAGGCGGATTGGCTACGTTTCCGGCGCGACGCCAACGATGTCGCGGCGCGATCGGCTGAACGGGTACAGGGCGGCGCTTCTCGCGGCGAACATCAAGAGTGATCCGACGCTCGTCGCGGCGGGAGAGAGCGCTTCGGGCTATGACGACATCCACGCCGCCGAGCACGGCCGTTCCGCCGCTCTGTCGCTGCTTGCCCTGCCCGACCCCCCGACCGCCCTCGTTGCGCTCAACGACATGCATGCGGTCGGCGCTTGCGCGGCGGTGCGCGAGATCGGCCGCATTGTGCCGGATCATGTTTCAGTGGTCGGGATCGACGACATCAATCTGGCGGCGTTGCTGGACCCGCCGCTGACCACCGTGCGCCATCCGATCAAAGCGTTGAGCGAGGCCGCGGTCGACCTTCTCGTCAACCGCATCGAAGCCAGGGAACACGGGCCCTCGCGTCAGATCGTTTTCGAGCCAGCGCTTGTCGTTCGCGGGTCGACCGCGGCTCACGCAAAGACCAAGACTGTCTCAGGCAACCGCCGGCTCACTCGCTCGGCGGTGAATGCGTGAGGCAGTAGAAACGTTTTAGCACGAAAGGGAGGAAAACGATGGATACGAAGCGCATCAACGTCTTCAAAGCCGCGTGCGCGACGGGGTCGCTCGCCGCCGCGATATTTGCGCTCAGTGCGAGCGCGTCGGCCGCGGACTCGGCGACCCAGGGAAAGGAGATCGCGTTCGTGCCGGGCGTCGTTGGCAACGCCTTCTACATCAGCATGGAATGCGGCATCCGCTCGGAAGCGAAGAAATACGGTTTCACCGTTAAAATGCAGGGCGCGCAGCAGTTCGATCCCGCTCTGCAGACCCCAATCGTCAATGGCGTCGTGGCCGCCAATCCCGCCGGATTGCTGATCGCGCCGACAAACTCCAAGGCGCTGTTTGGACCTATTTCCGCCGCTGCAGACGCGGGCATAAAGGTGGCGCTTGTCGATACGGCGCTGGACGACGCGAGCAAGGTCGTGACATCGATCGCAACCGACAATTCCGCGGGCGGAGCGGCGGCGGCCGACGCGCTCGCCAAGCTGATCGGCGAGAAGGGCGAAGTGATGGTGATCGCGTTCCAGGCCGGCGCCAGCACCTCCGATCAGCGCCAGAAGGGCTTCGAGGAAGAGATCAGGAAATACCCGAACATCAAATACGTCGGGTTCCAGATCTCGAACAACGATCCGGCGAAAGCCGCCGCCGAAGTCTCATCGACGCTCGCGGCCCATCCCGACCTCGCCGGCATCTTCGCCACCAATGACCGCTCGGCCGAGGGCGCCGCGACCGGACTTCGCAACGCGAACAAGGTTGGTGAAGTCAAGGTGGTGGGCTTCGACGCGGGACCATCTCAGGTGAAGCAGCTCGAAGACGGCCTCGTGCAGGCGCTCATCGGCCAAAGCCCCTATCAGATCGGGGTCGACGGCGTCGATGCGATCGCCAAGTCGCTCATGGGACAAAGCGTCGAGCACAAGGTGACGACGGGCACGGTGACGATCACCAAGGAGAACCTGCACGCTCCGGAGACGAAGAAAGGCCTCTATCTCGACAAGTGCTGAGGCGGCGCGTGCGCCGACTTCGAGCGCGGCCGCCTGCGATCGACAGGCGGCCGATCAAAGCAACACGATCAAGAGGACAGACGTGTCGGTGTTCGAGGTGAGCCATGTCTGAGCCGCCGCTGATCGAGGCTCGGGGCATTGTCAGGCGCTTTGGCCATGTTCACGCCTTGCAGGGCGCCGATTTCAGCGTCAACCGGGGCGAGATCGTCGCTCTGATCGGCGACAACGGCGCTGGAAAGAGCACGCTTGTGCGGATCCTCTCCGGCACGGATCGGCCGAATGAGGGGTCGATCTTCGTCAATGGAGCGCGGGCGCATTTCAGCGGACCGCCAGACGCCCGCGCGGCCGGCGTCGAGACGGTGTATCAGGATCTCGCCCTTGCTCCCGATCTCGATACCGCCGCGAATATGTTCCTCGGCCGGGAAATCCTGAAGCCTGGCCTCTTTGGACGCCTGGGCGTTCTCGACAAGCCGCGAATGGCGCGTGAGGCGAGCGAGGCGATGGCTCGTTTCGGCGTGAGGCTCGGCCTTTCCTCCGTCGTGTTCGCTTTGTCGGGCGGGCAGCGACAGAGCGTCGCTGTGGCGCGCGCCGCCATGTGGGCGACGCGGGTGATCTTCATGGATGAGCCGACCGCTGCGCTCGGCGTC
Source organism: uncultured Alphaproteobacteria bacterium (assembly GCA_963833955.1). Taxonomy (GTDB): domain Bacteria; phylum Pseudomonadota; class Alphaproteobacteria; order Rhizobiales; family Beijerinckiaceae; genus Roseiarcus. The sequence goes on from CAWHZY010000006.1 coordinate 18,682, forward strand.
GCGCAGACCCAAGGCGTCCTCGATCTCATTCGACGGGTGCGCGACGCAGGGACCGCCGTCGTGCTGATCAGCCACAATATGCCGCAGGTCCTCGAGATTGCAGACCGGATCGTGATCCTGCGGCTCGGCCGGACAGTCGGGCACGTCTCGGCCGCCGCGACCAATGTCGACGAGCTTGTGCGGGCAATGACCACCGGCGTCTTGCGGAGCCGCGCGGCATGAGCGGATCGACGGAATCCGGGAGCGTCGTCCCCTCCCCGCTCACATCCCCGGCAGCCGAGCCATCTTCTTATCAAAGCGGATCGCGCTTTGGATCGATCCTCACGCGTCAATCGACGGCGCTGTTTGTCATTCTCGTTCTGCTCGCGGCGTTCTTCTCGGTGTTGCGTCCCCACGCCTTTCCCCGGATCGCCAACATTCTCAATATGGCGACCGACGCATCGATCCTGCTCGTGCTCGCCGTCGGGGGCACCTTTGTCATTCTGACCGGCGGCATCGATTTGTCGATCAACGGCGTGCTGGTCTTCTCGGGCGTCGCCGCCGCAATGGCCATGGTGGCCATCGGCGGCGACAGCATCGGCGTCTTGCTTGCCGGTCTCGCCGCCGCAATTGTCGCTGGCGCCGCGTGGGGCGCGCTGAACGGCTTTCTTATTGCCAAGGCGAAGATCCCCGCGCTCATCGTCACGCTCGGGACAATGGGGATGTCGCTCGGTCTTTCGCTGCTGCTCACCGGCGGCGTCGACATTTCCGACGTTCCGGACAAACTGGTGACGACCGTCGGCTCCGGCCGCATCGGAGGCGTCCCGATCCTGGCCATGATCGCCGCCGTGATCTTTGTCCTCGGATGTCTCCTGTTGTCGCTCACGCGCTTCGGCCGGTACACCTACGCCGTCGGATCGAGCCTCGAGGCCTGCCGGCGATCGAGCATCGACGTGACCGGTCACCTGATCAAGGTCTATCTGCTCGCCGGCGCTCTCTCCGGCCTTGCCGGCTATCTCTCGCTCGCCCGGTTCGCGACCACGACCCTCGGCGGTCACACGACCGACAATCTGCAAGTGATCGCCGGCGTCGTCATCGGCGGCGCGAGCCTCTTTGGCGGCTCAGGCGGGCTCATGGGCTCCCTGATCGGCATCATCATCCCCGTCGTGCTGCTGAACGGCTTCGTCGTGCTCGGCCTTCCGCCATTCTGGCAGCAGGTCACCGTAGGCGCCGTGCTGATCGGCGCAGTTTATTTCGACCAGTTGCGCCGCCGGCTCAGAGAACGCTGACGCGCGCGTCGTTGACCTCGTTCGGCGCCAAAGCGTAGCGTCGCCGCGCAAAGGCGGTCTGGGGAGACGTTCATGCCGAAAATCAAAGTCAACGACATCACGATGAATTACGAGACCCAAGGGTCGGGCGAGCCGCTCGTGCTCATCCCTTACCTTGCCGCCGACAACGCCTGTTACGCCTTCCAGGTCGCCGAGTACGCCAAGCATTTCACTTGCATTTCGTTTGATCCGCGCGGCGCCGGCGAGACCGACAAGCCGGACGGAAAATATTCGACCGAATTGTTCGCCGACGACGTCGCCGCCTTCATGGGCGCGATCGGCGTCGAGAAAGCGCATGTGAGCGGCCTGTCGCTCGGCGGCGCGATTGGCCTGTGGCTCGCCAGCAAGCACCCCGAGCGGGTCAAGACGCTGTCGCTGCATTCCTGCTGGCCGAAGACCGATCCGTTTCTGAAGGTCGTCGTGGGGAATTGGCAAATCATCGCCAAGGGTCTGGACAGTGTCCAGGAGATGATCATCCAGGGGATCTTCCCCTTCTGCTTCACGCCGGAGCTTTACTCAGCCAAGCCCGAATATCTCGACCAGCTTGCCGCCTTCGTGCGCAGCCGGCCAAAACAGCCGGTCGACGCCTTCCTCCGTCAATCGGACGCCGTCATCGCCCATGACGCGCTTGGCCAGCTCGGCAACATCAAGGCGCCGACGCAAATCACGTTCGGCAGCCACGATATTGTCACCTCGACCCGGTTCGTTGAGCCGTTCCGGAGCGGCGTCAAGACGAGCGAGCTCGTCATCTTCGAGATGTGCGCGCACGCCCCGATCTACGAGAACATCAACGAGTTCAACGAGAAGACTTTAGCGTTTCTCAAGCGTCACATTGGCTAGGCCGTGGTGACGGCGGGGGAGCGCCGTCCGCGTCGGCGCCGTGGGCCTCGCTGCCTTGGCCTCGCGCTTGTAATCGCATGCGCGCCGTCCATCGCCGCGGCCGACGACGACGGGTCTCTCACAGCAGGACTGCCAAGCAATCCGTTCTACGCGCTCGACACCAAAAACCTGTTCGGCTTCCTCGAGGGAGCCGACGTCGGCGAGCAGGGCGACCGGTCGCTCGAATTCGAGACCACCGGCTCCTTCGGCCGGGCGCAAGGCCTTTACAATTCGATCGAGCAGGAAATCATCTTCGAACCCACGCTAACCAATTCGTTCGGGCTCGAGTTCGGAGCGCATGTGCTCGGTCAGAACATCCAGCGCACGCCCGGCCTGCCCGATTTCACCGGCGTCAATTTCTCGGGCGCCTCGGTTGAGTTCCGCTACGTCGTGATGCATCGGACCGCGGACCTCCCGATCCAGCTCACGCTGACGATGGAGCCGGAATATAGCGTCATCGCCGACGCCGGGCAGCAGATCAATGACGTCACTACGGCGTTCCGCGCCGTCGCGGATGTCATCTCCAGCGATCGGCGGCTTTATGGCGCAATCAATCTCGCCTATGCGCCGGACGGCGCTCGGTTTCTCGGTCAGGCGTGGCAGGACACGGCTCTCATCTCCGCTTCCGCCGCGCTCTCCTATCGCACGACGCCGGCGCTTATGTTCGGCGCCGAAGCGGACTATGATCGCGCCTACGGCGGCCTCGTTCCCCGCGGCTTCGAGGGGCAGGCTTTCTATTTCGGGCCGACGTTCCACTACCAGATCAACGAGAAGATCGATCTCTCGGCCGCCTTCCTCGCCCAGACGCCCGTCGGCCGCGTCGACTTCGACCAATTCCCGCGCCAGCTCGCCAAGCTGAGGCTGGAAGTGGATTTCTAAGGCTGGAAACGGCCGACAATTGTTCGATCAGTCGGCGTCGATCCCCGCTCCGTGCGCGCGCAACTCCTCGACCAGCACGCGCTCGTTCTCCGAATAATCGATCGGCGTCGACACCAGATGCACGCCGCCGCTCATAAACGCAGCTTCGAGCGCGGGCGCTAACCCGTCCGCGCTCTCGACGCGACTTCCCTTCGCGCCATACGCTTGTGCGTAGACGACGAAGTCCGGGTCGCCGAAGGTCATGCCATAGTCGGGGAACCCATCCACCGCCTGCTTCCAGCGGATCATGCCGTAAGCGTGGTCCACGAGCACCAGTACGACAAGATTGAGCTTGAGCCGCACCGCGGTCTCGAGCTCCTGCGAATTCATCATGAAGCCGCCGTCGCCGCAGACGGCGAGCACGCGCCGGTTTGGATTGAGACACGCGGCCATGATCGCCGACGGCAGCCCCGCGCCCATCGTGGCCAGCGCATTGTCGAGCAGCAGCGTGTTGGCGACATGGGTGCGGTAGTTGCGCGCAAACCAGATCTTGTACATGCCGTTGTCGAGGCAGACGATCCCGTCCTCCGGCATCACCTGGCGGACGTCGTGGACGATCCGCTGCGGCGTCGGCGGAAAGCGGCTTTCCTCCGCCCGGTCGGCGATGCGGGCAAGGATGTCCTCGCGCAAGCCGAGCAGCGCCTTCGCCCTCGGCAGCTTATGTTCGAGCCGATCGGCGAGCAGCGTGAGTGTGGGACCGACGTCGCCGATGAGCTCGGCTTGCGGAAAGAACACCTCCTCCACCGTCGCCGGCAGATAGCCGACATGCAGCACCATCGGTCCGCCCGACCCCATGAGGAACGCCGGCTTCTCCACTGTGTCGTGACCGATGGTGATGATCAGATCCGCCCGATCGATCGCGCGATGGACGTAGTCGCGCTCCGACAGCGCCGCGGTGCCCATGTAGAGGTCCGAGCTCCCGGTGACGGCGCCCTTGCCCATCTGCGTGTTGAAGAACGGAATCTGCACCCGCCTGACAAAATCCGACAGCGCATCGGAAAGCCGCGGCCGGCTCGCCGCTGCGCCCAGCATGATCAGCGGCCGCTCGGCGTCGATGATGAGCTGCAGCCGCCCGATCGAGCGCGGCGCTGGAGGCGATCGGCAAGTCGATCGGATGGGGCGGAATCGGCGCCATGTCGGGCGCCGCCGCATGGGCGATGTCTTCCGGCAGTTCGAGATGAACCGGGCCCGGCCGCTCGAGCTGCGCGACGCGGAACGCCTCCCGCACCATGGTCGGAATGGTCGCGGCGCTCACGATCTGATCCGCCATCTTCGTTAGGGGCGTCATCGCCGAGACGATGTCGACGACCTGAAAGCCCGCCTGTTTGCGGCTCAAGATGCCCTTCTGCCCGGTGATCATCACCATCGGCATGGCGCCGAGCAGCGCGTAGGCCGCGCCGGTTGTGAGGTTGAGCGCGCCGGGGCCTAGCGTCGTGATGCAGACCCCGGGCTTGCCGGTCAGGCGCCCGTGCGTCGCCGCCATGAACGCCGCCGCCTGCTCGTGACGCGTCAGCACAAGCTCGATTGTCGAGCGGCGCAGCGCTTCGACCACGTCGAGATTTTCTTCGCCCGGCACGCCGAAGATCTGCCGCACGCCCTCGTTCTCGAGCGCGGAAACCAAGAGTTCGGCGCCGTTCATGAGAGGGGCTCCTGTCTTTACCCCTCTCCCGTCGGGAGAGGGGCAGGGGTGAGGGGGATAGAAACGTCAATCGAAGGGCAGCCGCAGCTCCGCGCGAATCCTCGCCAGTACGGAATTGAGATCATCCGAGACTTCCGCGTTTGTGAAGCGCACGATGTGGAGTCCGAGCCTCTCAAGAATCTCCGTCCGACCGGCGTCGTAGTCCGAAAACCATTCGTGCTGCTTGCCGTCGAGTTCGACCGCGAGCTTCGCGGCGTGACAATAGAAATCCACCGTGACACGGTCGAACGGGACTTGCCGTCGGAACTTCGCGCCGTGAAAGCGCGAGCCGCGCAAGCGTTCCCAGAGCGCCTCCTCGAGCGGAGTCTGATGCTTACGCAAAGCGCGGGCGAATTCACGCCGCTTTAGAGGGCGCCGCTCTTCCTCCAATCGCCGACCCCCTCACCCCTGCCCCTCTCCCTGCGGGAGAGGGGTTTCCGCGCCCTCTTCTGCCTCACGGCGTTCATCGTTGCTCATTCACGCCCCATCAGCAACCGCATTCACATGAGCCACGGATCCGTGCTGTGAACGCCGGCGCTCTATCGCTCGGCGCCCGGTTTCGTTTATCGTCCACCCGTCTCGCGGATCCAGGGAGCAAACGATGGCCCAAACCGTCGCCGACCAGATGGTCGAGGTTCTCGCCGCCGCCGGAGTGAAGCGGGTCTATGGCGTCGTCGGCGACAGTCTGAACGGCTTCACCGACGCCATTCGGCGGCGCGGCGGCATCGAATGGCTGCATGTGCGCCACGAGGAGGTCGCCGCCTTCGCCGCTGGCGCCGACGCCCATGTCACTGGCGCCCTCGCCGTATGCGCCGGCAGCTGCGGCCCGGGCAATCTGCACCTCATCAACGGTCTCTTCGACTGCCAGCGCACGCGCGTGCCGGTGGTGGCGATCGCGGCGCAAATCCCCTCTGCGGAGATCGGTTCGCACTACTTTCAGGAGACGCATCCCGATCGTCTCTTCCAGGAGTGCTCGAGCTATTGCGAACTCGTGTCGAGTCCCGAGCAGATGCCGCGCGTGCTCGAGATCGCGGTGCGCCGCTCGATCCTGGAGCGGTGCGTGAGCGTCGTCGTCGTTCCCGGCGACGTGGCGCTGAGACCCGCCGTTCCGGCGCCCGCGCCAAAGCTGGCCGGACTGGCGCCGGCCGACCCGGTCATCGCGCCATCGGATGAGGCGCTCGGCGAACTGGCGGAATTCATCGATTCGGCCGACCGCATCACGCTTCTTTGCGGCAGCGGCTGCGCCGGCGCGCACGGAGAGCTGATGCAATTCGCCAACGCGGTGAAGGCGCCGATCGTTCACGCCATGGGCGGCAAGGATCACGTCGAGTGGGACAACCCTTATGACGTCGGCATGACCGGCCTGATCGGCTTCTCCTCCGGCTATTACGCGATGGAATCCTGCGACACGCTTTTGCTGCTCGGCACCGATTTTCCCTATCGCCCATTCTATCCGACGGAGGCCCGCATCGCTCAGGTCGACATCCGTCCGCAAGCGATCGGGCGCCGCGTTCCCATCGACCTCGGCATTGTCGGGCAGGTCGGGCAGGTCGGGCCGACGCTCAGCGCGCTCATACCCCGCATCAAGGTCAGGAGCGACCGGCGCCATCTCGACAAGGCGCGCACGCACTATTCCAACGCCCGCAAGAGCCTCGACGAACTCGCGACCGGACGGCCGGGCGGCCGGCTGCATCCGCAACACGTCATGCGCGTCATCAACGAGAAGGCGGCCCACGACGCCATTTTCACGCCCGACGTCGGCCTGCCGATCGTCTGGGCCGCGCGCTATCTTGCGATGAACGGCAAGCGGCGGCTGATCGGCTCGTACTGGCACGGCTCGATGGCGAATGCGATGCCCCAAGCCATCGGCGCGCAAGCGGCCTCGCCCGGCCGGCAGGTGATCTCGCTCTCCGGCGACGGCGGCTTCACCATGCTGATGGGCGATCTCTTGAGCCTCAACCAGCTCAAGCTGCCGGTCAAGGTGTTCGTGTTCAACAATGGCTCGCTCGGATTCGTCGCGCCTCGAGCAGAAATCGACCGGCTTCCTTCCGATCGGAACCGATCTCGTCAATCCGAATTTCGCCCGCATGGCGGAAGCGATCGGCATCAAGGGCATACGCATCGAGGACCCCAAGGATGTGGAAGCGGGCGTCGCCGAAGCGCTCGCCCATCCGGGCCCCGTCGTGGTCGATGCTTTGGTGGCGCGCGAGGAGCTCGCCATGCCGCCGGCCGTCACCATCGAGATGGCGAAGGGCTTCTCGCTCTACATGCTGAAGGCGATCTTGAGCGGGCGCGGCGACGAGATCGTCGAACTCGCGCGCACGACGCGCGAGCGAGCGGCGCTCAGGCCGAGAGCAGGCGCTCCGCTGCCTGACGCACGCGAAGCGCGACCGCCGCTTCTCCCTCGGTCGCCGCCACGGCCGTCATGGGAACCTCCAGCGCGACCGGGATGTCGTGGGGCATATGGCCCAGGATGCGCCTGATATCGATGCCGCCCTCACCAGGCGGCAGGCGCTCCACGCGGCCCGCGTGCAAGAGCTCTTCGGTCGTATAGCTCGCCTGCACCGGCGCGTCGGCGACGTGGACGAAGGGCAGGCGCGATGCGGAAATCCGGTCGAGCTCATCGAACGTGCTCGCCGACCGGTTGAAGTGAAGCGTGTCTACCAGGATCCCGAGTTCAGGCCGCTCGGCCGCCTCGACGACCCTCACCGCCGCGCCGAGATCGGGAACGACCGTCCACGGAAAGAACTCGAGCACCGCGCGCAGTCCATATTGCGAAGCGAGGTCGCTGACCGCGGCCAGCCGGTCCGTGAACCGGCTGAGATCGGGGTCGTAGGCGGCGGTGATCACGTATCGGGCGTTCAGCTCCGCGCCCGCCGCCATGAAGGGTTCGAGCGAACTGACGTCGGTCTCCGGCGTGATCCTGACGAACTCGATATCGAGCACGCCGACGCCGACCGCCGCCATGGCGGCCTTGGTCGCGCGCATCGACGGCTTGTCGTCCATCAGCGGATAGGCAGGACTTATCTCCGTCGCCCCGGTCAGACGCAGCCCGACCGTGTCGTAGCCGGTGCGGGCGGCCATTTCGATCACCTGCGGCGGCGGGAGGCGGATCACAGTCAGATGCGCGAGCGAAAATCTCCGCTTCGCGGCTGGCCTCCGCCTGACGCTTCGGTCACCTCGTGCGTCCAGCGATGCGGCGCGCGCCTCATCTTCGTGCTGGACAAGATCCAGTCCCTTGATCATGCACCTGAGAGTTCACTTGAGCTGGATAATTATAGTCGCACCACCATCCGACATAACAATAAGCCTCGTCCCGAGTGCAGGCGAACCCGGGAACCGTCCCGCCGCAATCGGCATAATCGAAACTGTAATTGCCCGATTCTTTACCGGTGGCCAGCAGAGTTCTGGCCATGCTTTTTGACGTAGTCCTGGACCTGAGCGCAGCTCATGGCGAGAATCGAGGCGGGACGCGGCTGAAGCCTGACTTCCGGCGTCCGCGGAAGCCGCAGCGCCGAGAACAGCCGCCGCCAAAACATTGGCGTGTGAGTTTTCATTTCCCGAATCCCTGGTTTTTGAGCGCGGAATTGGGCGCGATCGGGCGCGCCGGAATTCCTCGTGCACCGAAGCGCCTGAGCGCTCGCCATCGCCCGGCAAGCGCTATCCGGAACGGCCGTAAGGGTTCGATATCGGTTGCGTCGGTTCGGCGTAAGAAACGTATAAAGTGGCGCTTGAAGCGCTCGATTCGGCGCTCAGCCCTCGTGGAGCCCGCGCCCGCACTTTGCGGACGCGCGCTCCAGCGCCGGAGTCGCGATGCGGTCCTGCCTGTTTGCCCTTGCCTTGCTCTTCCTGCCCGCTTCCGCGCTGGCCGGCGTCAAGGAGACGATCGCGACGCTCGCTCCCTCCGCGACCGTGCTTGTGGTGGATGCCAAGGGCAATGAGCTGATCGCCCAAAACGCCGACACACCCTTCGTCCCGGCGTCCGTCACCAAGATCGTGACGGCGTGGCTGGCGCTGGAAGTTCTTGGCCCCGACTACCGCTTCGAAACCCGCTTCTACCTCGACGACAAACGCGTGCTCTATGTTAAAGGCGGCGGCGATCCTTACCTGATCTCCGAGGAATTGGCGCCGCTCGCAACCGCGCTCGTCGCCAAGATCGGCAAGGCGCCGATCACCGGCCTCGTGGTTGACGCCAGCTACTATCCCTCGAACCTGCGCATCCCGGGCATCGAGGATGATGACACGGCCTACGACGCGCTGAATTCGGCGCTGGGGGTGAATTTCAACACGATCGACGCCGAGCGCATCGGCAACAAGGTGGTCTCCGCGGAGGAGCAGACCCCGATCACCCCGATCGCGATCGCTCGGTTCCGCGCCAAGGGTCCCCCGGACGGAGAGGGCCGCATCTCTCTTGGCCAGGACCCTGCGCTCGGCCTCCGATACGCCGGCGAACTGATCGCCGCATTCATCCGGCGGGCGGGCGGCGCCGTGAAAGGCGAAATCTCGATTGGAACCGTGCCCAAGGACCTGGAGCCGATCTATGTTCACCGACAGTCGCGCAGCCTCTCGGAGATCCTGGCCGGACTCCTCCTCGACTTCGAACAATTATACCGCCAACCAGGTCTTCCTGGAGATCGGCGGCCATGAGCTGGGCGGGCCGGTCAGTCTCGAGAAGTCGCTTGAGGTCGCGAACACAATGCTCGCCGCGCAGGGCCTTGCCGGGGCCATCCATCTCGAGGAGGGTTCCGGCATCAGCCGCGATACAAGGTTCACGGCGCGCGGTCTCGCCAAGGTGCTCGAGCTGTTCGCGCCCCATGCCGACCTGCTCCATGGCCATGACGGCGGCTTGAACAAGAGCGGAACCATGGACGGAATCCGCACGCTCGCCGGCTATGCCGACACTTCCACCCACGGACGGGTCCGTTTCGTCATCTCGCTTGCGAGCAATGACGAGACGCGCTTCCAGCTGCTCCAGGCAATCAAGGCCGGGCTATAATCAATCCTTCGTCGGCCTCAAGGAAAAGCAATGACCGAATATCCCTTCACCGCCCAGGATCTCGAAGCGCTCAAAGCGTGGGACACGCCAACGATCTGCAACGGTCTCGAGATCGTCGCGCCGGAGAGGCGCGCGATAGGTTTCACGGTCGAGCCGATGGTCGTCGTCGACCGCAAGCTGGCGCCGATTGTTGGTCTCGCACGAACAGGCATGATCCGGGCCAAGGAGCCGCCGCGCGGACCCATTCCGCCGCGCGAGGATTGGTACGATTATGTGGCGGCGGGGACCATGCCGACGATCGCAATCATCCAGGACGTGGACGACCGGCCGGGCTTCGGCGCCTTTTGGGGCGAGGTGCAAACGACCGTGCACGCCGCGCTTGGCGTCAGGGGCTGCGTGACCAACGGCTCGTTTCGCGACATCGACATGCTCGCCCCCGGCTTTCAGATCGTCGGCGGCCGCGTCGGCCCGAGCCATGCGCATGTGCACATGGTGCAGATGAAATGCGACGTGACCATCTTCGGCATGCTGGCGCGCCACGACGACGTCATCCACGCCGACGTGCATGGCGGGGTCGTCATCCCGGCGGAGGCCGTGCGCGCGCTGCCCAAGGCGATCGACCTGCTGACCCGGCGCGAGAAGGTGATCCTCGACCGGGCGCGCGCTCCCGGCTTCACCAGCCGCGACATGCGCGAGGCGCTCAGCCAGTCGCGCGAAATCCACTGATCGAATCGCCGTCCGATGCGTGACAAAGGCGCGTTCCAAAGAGGCGACACGAGATGAACGCGTCAGACGCAAGAATCGGCCTCAGCGCCGACCTGTTCAATGCGAAGGGCGAGCCCATGTTCGGCGCGGGGCCGCTGTCGCTGCTCTCGAATGCAGGGCTCGCCTGGGATGTCGTCCCGACGCATCAGGGGCGCCTGCCTCCATCCGCTTTCACCGATTACGAGGCGCTGATGATCGGCGGCGCGCGCGTCTCCGACGCGGAACTCGCCGGCGAGAGCGGAAAGCTGCGCGTCATCGCTCGCAATGGCGTCGGCTACGATGCGGTCGACACGCAGGCGCTTTCGACCCGTGGCGTTCTTCTCACCAACACGCCTCTCGCCGTGAGGATTCCCGTCGCCACCACCGCGGTCGCCTTCATTCTCGCGTTGAGCCTGCGGCTTCCCGTCAAATCGCGACTGGCGCGCGAGGACCGGTGGAGCGAGCGCGCGGATCATCCTGGCGTCGGATTGCCGGGACGCACGCTGGGCGTTGTCGGGCTTGGCGGCATCGGTCGGGAGATCGTCCGTCTGATGCAGCCCTTTGGCATGACAATTCTTGCCGCCGATCCGCTCATCGACAAGGAAACCGCCGCACAAGCGGGCGCCAAGCTCACCGAACTCGACGATCTCCTCAAGCTTTCGGATTTCGTCGTTGTCGCCTGCCTCCTGAACGAGTCGACGCGGCGGCTCCTGAACGCCGACCGCCTTCGCCTGATGAAACCGTCCGCCTATCTCATCAACGTCGCGCGCGGGCCGATCATCGACGAAGCGGCGCTGATCGAGACCCTCGCCCAAGGCCGAATCGCCGGCGCGGCGCTGGACGTTTTCGAGCGCGAGCCGCCCGACCCTGCCAATCCTCTGCTGGCGATGGACAATGTCATTTCGACCGCCCATTGCCTGTGCTGGACGGACACATTCGTGGAAGCAGTCGGCAACGACGCGATCACCGGAATCATCGACGTTCTGAACGGCCGCCTGCCTCGCTTCGTGGTCAATTCAGACGCGAAAGCCCACGCCCGCGTTCAAAGCTGGCTTCGGTCTGAACCAGCCCGCTCGTGATGATCGCGTTGAGCGGTCGTCATTGCGAGCGAAGCGAAGCAATCCAGAGAACGTAGGGCGCGCCTACGTCCCCCTGGATCGCCGCGTCGCTTCGCTCCTCGCGATGACGATTCGAACGCAGCATGTTTAGAACCCCTGGTCCTGCGCGGAAATGTAACCCCGGTTCCAGGTCGGCGTGATCAGGACGTCGTTGAGGCACACGCGCGGCGGCAGGCAGGCGATGTAGCGGATGAGATCGCCGAGGTCCTCCGATTGCAGCATCCGCGCCTTGTCCTCTTCGCTCACGGGAACCGGACGCTTGGCGAGGATCGGCGTCGCCACCTCGCCCGGCGAAAGCGCCGTGGACCGAATGCCGTTCCGGCATTCCTCCATGTTGATGCTATGGCTCAAAGCAACGACGCCATGCTTCGCCGCGATATAGCCGACGCCGGGCTGCGTGCTCACGAACCGCCCGGCGATCGAGGCGATGTTGATGATCACGCCGTCCTTCTGCCTGCGCATGATCGGCAGCGCCGCGATCGCGCCATGAAAAGCGGTCGACAGGTTCGCGCGGATCAGCTCATCGACGCCCGCGGCCGTGAGCTTCTTCCAGCTTCGATCAGGAATGTTGGAGCCTGCGTTGTTGACCAGAATGTCCAGGCGGCCGAATTCCTTCTCGATCGCCTCCGCGATCCGCGCCGCGTCTTCAGCGCGCGTCATGTCGCCAGTGTGGACGCGCGCCGCCCCGCCGCTCTTTGCGATGCGGGCGGCAACCGCCTCGAGCGGCTCTTTTCGCCGACCCGTGAGCATCATTGTCGCGCCTTCCTGGCCAAGCGCGAGCGCGCCGGCTTCGCCGATGCCGCTTCCCGCGCCCGTGACCCACGCAACCTTGCCGGTCAGCCGCTTCATCCGCCGCCCTCCCCTTCACAACACCGGCGTCCCCATGACAGAGCCTCGGCTTTACGGCAACGCGCCGCTTGACATCCGTACCAAGTGGTTGGTATGGGTAGATACCCGCAAACAGACATGTCATGCCGCATCAACACGAATCCAAGACCAAGCTTCTCGACGCGACCCTCAAGGTCGTGCGCGCCAAGGGCTACACGGCAACCCGGATCGAGGACGTCTGCGCCGAAGCCGGGCTGACCAAGGGAAGCTTCTTCCATCACTTCAAGAGCAAGGAAGATCTGGCGCTATCCGCGATCGCGCATTGGGATGCGACGACGTCGGCTCTCTTTGCCGAAGCGGCTTACCATGACCCCGCCGACCCGCTCAGCCGCGTGATCGCTTATATCGAGTTTCGCAAAGCGCTCCTGACCGGCGACCTGCCCGACTTCACCTGCTTTGTCGGCACGATCGTTCAGGAGGCCTACCGGACGCATCCCGATCTCGGCGCCGCCTGCGAACGGAGCATAAGCGGCCACGCGAAAACGCTCGAAGCCGACATTCGCGCGGCGATGCGCGAGCACGGCGCGCCAGGAGGCTGGACGCCCGAGAGCCTCGCCTTGCACATTCAGGCGGTGATCCAGGGCAGCTATATACTCGCCAAGGCGAAGGGAAGCGCGGCGGCGGCGGCCGAGAGTCTCGAGCATTTGCGGCGCTACATGGAGCTTCTCTTCCAGACGCCGAGCAAGTCGGCCTTCGGCGGAAAAGGCAGGCCGCATTAGCCGAAGCCGGCATCGCTCAGTGAGCGCCCGCTCCTGCAGCGGCCTGGGGCTTGCGGGCGAAGAGCAGCGAGACGGCGGCGATGGCGAGCAGGACGCCAATGACGGCGAAGGCGTCGCTGAAGGCCATGATCAGGGCTTGCCGCCTGACGGCGGCGCCGAGCGCGACAATGGCCTTGGCCATCGCGGCCGCGTGATCCGACACGCCATGCGCCATGAAGTACGAGGTCATCTGATCGAGCCGGCTCCGCACCTCGTCCCGCGTCAGCGTGATCGACTGGCCGATGATGTTCGAGTGGAACTGCTCGCGCTTGGTGAGGATCGTGCCGAGCGTCGCCGTCCCGATCGCGCCGCCCAGGTTCCGCATCATGTTGGATAGGCCCGACGCGGCGCCCGCGTCTTTCGGCCCGATCCCGGCCGTGGTGACGGCGCTGACCGGCGTGATGACCAAAGCCTGGCCGATGGCGCGCACGATATTGGGCAGGAAGAACTGATCGCCGGCGCTGTCGAACGACAGCGTCGTGTTCATGAAACAGCTCGCGGCGAAGATCGCGATCCCCAGGCAGGCGACGTAGCGCGCGTCGAACCGCTTCATCAGCAACGGCACCAGCGGGATCAGCATGAGTTGCGGCAGGCCGGTCCAGGCCAGCACGTTGCCGATCTGCTCGGCGTTGTAATGCTGCACCTGGCCGAGATATTGCGGCAGGATGTAAACCGAGCCGAACAGCGCAAATCCTAGAAGCGTGTTGGCGAGCACGCCGATGCCGAAATTGCGTTGTTTAAGAAGCCGCAGGTTGACCAGGGGCTTGGCCACGTTGAGTTCGATCGCGACGAACGCGGTCAGAAACACCGCCGCGACGATGGCCAGCCGCAGGATGAAGGGCGACGCCAGCCAGTCATCTCGGTTGCCTTCCTCGAGCACGGTCTGGAACGCCGACAACCCGATGGTCATGGCGAATATGCCGGCCCAGTCCCCCTCCCTGAGGAGGCTGAGCCGCATGGGGCTCGCCTCGAGCGTGAGCGCAAGGGCGATCACCATGACGAGGCTCGGGAGCGCGTTGATGTAGAAGATCGTCTGCCAGCCATAGTTCTCCGTCATGAAGCCGCCGATGGTCGGCCCGATGGCGGGGGCGAAGGTCACCGCAAGGGCGAAGATCGCGAGCCCGATCGGCTGCTGGTGCTTGGGCAGTTTGGTCAGCACCATCGTGAAGGCCACGGGGATCAGGATCCCTCCGGTGAAGCCCTGCAAGCCGCGCATCACGATCATCGATCCGAGATCGTGGGTGAAGGAGCAGGCGATCGAGAACAGCGGGAACAGGATCGCGTTCGCGAGCACGTAACGGCGAAACGAGAACACCCGGCTCATGTAATCGGTGAGCGGGATCACCACGATCTCGCCGATGAGGTAGGCGGTCGAGACCCAGGCGCCGTTGTCGACGCCAGTGCCGATGCCGCCCTCGATATCGAGCAGCGAAGCGTTGGTGATCTGGATATTGAGGATCGCCATGAAGGCGCCGATCATGCCGGCGAGGACGGCGATCCAGTCGCGGGTGCTTGCGCCCGCGGGACGCGTGGCCGACGCAACGGTGGCAGGCATCAGGGAAACCTCAGTGCGGGCTTGAGCGGGCCCTGATCATTCGGCCCGCGCGACGCCGATCCGGCTCGCGGCGGTGGTGTCGATGCTGGGCTCGACCGACATGCCCGGACGAAGATCGCCCGAGCGCTCGCTCTCGGCGTCCAAGATGATCTTCACCGGAATGCGCTGCACGACCTTGGTGAAGTTGCCGGTCGCATTGTCAGGCGGCAGAAGCGAGAAAGTCTGGCCGCTCGCCGGCGCCATGCTGTCGACATGGCCGTGGAAAACACGGCCCGGAAACATATCCACTTCGATGGTCGCGGGCTGGCCGCGCTTCACGTCGGTCAGCTGCGTCTCCTTGTAGTTCGCCACCACATAAGCGGCGTCGGTCGGGACGACGGACATGAGCTGCGTGCCGGCCTGGACGAACTCACCGATGCGAAGCGTGCGGTTGCCGACGGTCCCGTCGACCGGCGCGACGATCGTCGTGTAGCTCAGGTTGAGCTCGGCCTGATGCTCGGCCGCCTCTTCATGGGCGAGCGCCGCCCGCGCCTGCGCCGTCTGCGCCTTGATCACGTCGAGCTGCTTCTTCATCGACTGCAGCGTGCCGGTGTCGCGCTCGATGCTGGCGCGAGCGGATCCGATCTTCGCCGAGGCGTTCTGGGCGTTCTGAACCGAGCCGTAGCCAGTCGTCGCGAGGTGGCTGTAGCGCTCGTTCTCCTGCTCCGCGAAGACCTCGTTCGCCTGATCGACGGCGACGGAGCCTTTGGCCGTATCGATCAGCGCGTTCTGCGTTTCAACCGCGCCCTGCTGACTGTCGATCAAGGCTTGAGCCGCGAGCACATTCGCCTTGGCCTCGTCGAGCGCCACCTTGTAGTCGCGGTCGTCGATCCGGGCCAGGACCTGCCCGGCCTTGACGGTTTCATTGTCCTGAACCAGCACATCGACGAGGTAGCCGGAGACCTTCGGGGCGATGGTGACATTATCGGCCTGCACATAGGCGTCGTCGGTCGAGACATGGAAGCGCCCGACCGTCCAATAGTCGTAGCCGTACCAGCCCGCCGCGCCGATCGCCGCGAGGCCGACGCCCGCCATCAGGAGCCGGCCAATTCCAGATCGGAGCTTGGCGGGAGCGGCGGCGCTCGCTTGCGCGTCCGGCATGGCGTTTGCGGGCGGATCGGGCGCCGTCAGCTCGGCTGCATTCGGCGCAGCCTCCTCGGCGGAGATCTCCCGCTCGGCTCCAAAGGGTCCAGGATGCTTGGTCACGACGCTCCCCGCGGCACGCCGGCTGTCAGCGGCGCACGATATAATAAGGAAACTTGCAGGTACCACAAATAATCCCTAGATTTGTCCTGTCAAGGAGGTCAAGGAGAATTGATGAGCGACGTCATGGCGCCGCAGCGGCGGCAAAGAGGGCGCCCCCAGGTTCGGTCGGACGAGGCGACCCGTCACCTGATCGCCGAGGCGGCGCGCGGGGTGTTCATCGCCTGCGGCTATTCCGCCGCGAACATGGACGCCGTGGCCAGGATTGCGGCCGTGTCGAAGAAGACGCTCTACCGTCTCTTCCCCACCAAGGCGGAGCTGTTCGGGGCGTCGATCGCCGATCGGATCGACAGCTTCATCCTCGCCCTCGACGAGGACCGGGTGGCCAAGCTGCCGCCGGAGCGCGCTTTGGTGCGCATCCTGACCGAATACGGACGGATGGCGCTCGCGGAAGACACCACCGCGATCCAGAAACTGGTTCTGGCGGAGAGCGACCGGTTCCCCGCGCTGGCCGCCGACTTTTATCGCGGCGCCGTCATCGCCACCCAGCGCGTGTTCGTGCGCTGCCTCGAGCGGCTTTGCCGTGAGGGCGCGATCGCGGTCGAGGACCTCGACGAAACGGCGGGCATGCTCCGCGGCATGATGATTTTCGAACCTTCCCGCGGCGCGATGTTCTGCCAAAAGGCGCTGCCCGGCATCGCGGAGATCGAAAACCGCGCGGCGCGCTGTGCGCGACTGTTTCTGGACGGCTGCCGCAAGGACGGGAGCGGCATTCGTCCCTCGGCCAATCATCGTGCTCAAGTTGTCGGAACGTCCCCGACAGAGCCTCTCTAGCGCGATTGAGCCGCCCAACCCTTGAAACGCCCGGCTCGCGGATTATTTTTAGTACCGATAAGTTTCCTATTTTTGGGCGACGAGACCTGGAGGCGCGGCAATGCGCGCCCCGCCGGTCAGCCCGAAGGACGCCACGATGAAAAAACTTTTGGCGCAAGCGCTCGCGGCGGCTCTGATCATGCCCACGGCCGCCCAAGCCGCCCAGCCTTACGCCTGCGGGGGAGCCGCGCTCGCGGGCGGCGCGCAACTGATCTGCAGCCATGTCGATCCGGCAGCCCCGCCGCAGTCGTGCACCTTTTTCTGGTCGTTGATGGCGACCGACGATACGACGAGCGTTGTCCAGGGGACGTTCCTGCTCGAACCGGGAACGAGCAACGCCGTGGTCTATCAGGGCTTCGGCTATTCCATGGCGCTCGCGAACCCCGTCATCCTGTGTCAGGGCTCGCCAAAATAAGGTTGAATTAGGCGCGAAAGCCGACTTAACCGGCGATGCGCCTCAGAGCGTCGAAAGCGGCCCTGAAGTTCTTCTCAGGCCCGGAATCGTTTCCCGCCAGCCAGGCCTCGACCGCCAGTTTCAGAATGCCGATGGCGGTCGCCGCCGTCACCCGGCACGCCGTATCGATCTCGGGCAAACTCTTGCGATCCGCCAGGGCTTTCGCCAGCGCCCGCTCCACCTGCTCGTACTTCGCCTGTTCGCCGGCGCTGAGCGCGGGCGTGTCGCGGATCAGCCGGCTCAAGTCTCGCGTCTGCGTCGATCCATAGCGCGTGGCCGTGTCGATCAGCACGTTCTCGACCATTTCGAGAAGCAACTCCGTCGCCGGCCGCTGGCCGATGGCTTCAGCGATGATTTTGGGGAAGTCGGCTCTGGCCGAGAGGACGATCTCCTCCTTCGAATTCAAAATAGTGGAACAGGCTGCGACGCGAGACGCCGGCGGCCTCGGCGATATCGTCCAGGGTCGTCGTCTCGAAACCGCGCTCCAAAAACAGGCGAATGGCCTCGGCCTGAATCCGGGCATGGGTCTCCGTGCGCTTGCGCTCACGCAGGCCGGCCGGGATTTGTTTTTGCACTGGTTGCATTATTGCACTGTTTGCAGTATTACGCGTTCCAGCAGCATTCTTCCACGCAATTCCAAGCGCAAGGATAGCAAACGTGGCGACCTGGACCACCAGCAATATTCCCAACGGATCCCAGGGTCGCCGCCGAATTGCGGCTGCCTCGGAACGGCCTTCGGGCGTCGCTTTTCAGTAGACCCGCCAACGCTGCGGCGCTCGCGGCGGCGCCATCGAACGCATATTCACCAGGAGAAAAAAAGCATGGCTCAGTCAAAAGTGTGGTTCGTCACCGGAGCGTCGCGCGGGTTCGGGCGCATCTGGACGGAAGCAGCGCTCGAGCGCGGCGACAAAGTCGCGGCGACCGCTCGCCACTCCCAGGCGCTCGATGATCTTGTCGCGACCTACGGCAACTCCGTGCTGGCCCTGCCGCTCGAGGTGACCGATCGCGACGCGGCATTCGAGGCGGTCGCCCGAGCGCACCGGCATTTCGGTCGCCTCGACGTGATCCTCTGCAATGCAGGCTACGGCTACATGGGCGCCATCGAAGAAGCCGTGGCGGCCGAGGCCGAGGCGAATTTCGACACCAACGTGTTCGGAACGCTGTCCGTGATCCAGGCGGCTCTGCCGCTGTTACGCGCTCAAAGCAGCGGCCACATCCTCACAGTGTCGAGCATTGGCGGCGTCATTGGTTTTCCCACGGGCGGGATCTACGTGGCGACCAAATTCGCGGTGGAGGGAATGACCGAGGCCCTCGCCGGCGAAGTCGCGAGCTTCGGCATCAAGGTGACGATCATCGAACCGGGGAGCTTTTCCACAGGGTTCAGGTCTTCGATGAAGGCTGCGCCGGCCATGGCGGAATACGAGGCTGTGCGGCAGGCTGTCTTGAGCGCGTTCAAGCCGGAAATGTCCGGCGATCCGCAGGCGACAGCGGCCGCGATCCTGAAGGTGGTTGACGCGGATAAACCCCCGCTTCGCCTTCTGCTCGGCGTGGGTCCGCTCCCCATGATCAAAAAGCTCTACGAAGAGCGGCTCGGCGCCTGGGACCAATGGGCCGAAGTGTCGAACGCCGCCCAGGGCCATCGCGCCGCCTAGGGCAAATTGTATTTGGGCCGACCCGGCCCTTGTATCCGCGCCCGATAGCCCGTCATGAGACCGGCGTTCTTTAAGAACGCCGTTTGGAGCGCGGCCGACGCGGTCAGCGACCGCGCCGACAGCGCCCAACTCGACGGAATTGCGGTCTGCTCTCAGGCTCCCACGCACCCGCGCGCCACACGGGCTCCCGGACCTCCGCCCTTCGGGGGGCGTCGTGTCCAACTCGTCCACGAACTTATCGTCGTCTCGCGGCGCCTTTCGACCGAGCCATCTCCCCGAGGGGACGGGCTCAAAGCCGAGGTCTTTCTCATGGGCCATGGAGGAGGCCGGTGCGGTCTCCGCGTTTGCGCTTCAAGGGAAGCCGCCGCCTGGGCGCTTTGATCGGCTTATACAATCTCTCGCGTGTACAACTGGGGTTGTGCACCCCCAGCGCCGAGCGCGCCGCCGCCGGCCTGTGGATAGCTCCGCCACCATATGTGTCTAGCCAAAAGATGCCTGTGGAAAGATTTGGAGGTCGGCCTGCATTCTCCCGCGAATGCGAGTGCAATCGGCCGGTCGCAAACGGCAAGAGGCTTCAACGGCGGGCCGGCCCAGCAATTTCTTTGCAAAAACAGAAATTCATGCTATGGATTACAGATCGCCCGACTGGGGCGGCCCCAAGCCGTCTGGCCGGGACGGCGGCGGCGCCTCGGGCCACGCGCCGGGACGGCATGGAGAGGATTTTGAGTCATACCAGGACTCGATGATCGGAACCGACCATCGCCTTATAGCCGAAGCGCGAATGCGCGCCCGCGCCGTTGCGCGGGTTTGAGCGCGATGAGTCGCGCTCAAATAGAATTTTTATTGGGGGTGAGAGGAGCCAGGATTACTTTACTTGAATCGGGTATAAATCATTGAAAAGGCTCGTTTCGAAAAAATAAACGTCAGTAAATGACAGCAAATTTACTAACGTTTACTTACGTTTATTGACGTTTATGGCCGTTTATTTGCGCGGATTCTGACGCCGGTCGACTTGCGCCTTGCATGCGTCTTGCCCTGGCGCGAGGGGAATGGGCCAGGGCAGGCTGCGTATTGATGAAATCGTCATCGCGAGGAGCAAAGCGACGCGGCGATCCAGGAGTCGCAGGAGCGCCCTTCGTCCCCTGGATTGCTTCCCCCCGGGTCCCAACGCCCGGGGGTCGCAATGACGATCGCGGTTCGGGCCAAATGCAGTTTGGGCTAGGTCGCGCGGGCGTCGGCCTCGGCGCTCGAGCGTTCCCGCCGAGCCCAGGCGGTCGCCTGGGCGCCGACCAGTTCGCCGATCCGGTTCAGCTTGCGGGACTCGACCGCGCGGGCGAGACCCTCGAGGATCTCCCGGACGATTCCCTGCCCCTTAAGGGCGAGGCCGGTATAGAACTGCACCAGGTTCGCGCCCGCCTCGATCTTCGCCAGCGCCGTCTCGGCATCCTCGACCCCGCCGCAGCCGATGAGCGGCATCGCCCCGCCGGTCAGGAGAAAGGCGCGGGCCAGGAGCCGCGTCGACGGCTCGAACAGCGGGCGCCCGGACAAACCGCCGCTTTCGCCGCGATTTCTCGAGGTCAGGCTGGCTGGCCGCGCGACCGTGGTGTTCGAGACGATGAGGCCGTCGATGCGACGGGTGAGCGCCGTGGCGACGATGTCCTCGAGCCCGCGAGCGTCGAGATCGGGCGCGATCTTGAGCATCAGCGGGCGGCGCGGCTCGGTCTCGTCGCGGGCTTCGACGACCCGCGCGATCAGATCGTCGAGCGCCTCGCGCCGCTGCAAGTCGCGCAATCCCGGCGTATTGGGCGACGAGATGTTGATGGTCAGATAGTCGGCGAGCGGCGCGAAGGTCCTGACGCCGAGCGCATAATCCTCGACGCGGTCGGCCGCATCCTTGTTGGCGCCGAGATTGACCCCGATGAGGCCGGGCGGCCGCCGTTCGAGCCGCGCCCGGGCCCGCTCGAAGCCTTCATTGTTGAAGCCATAGCGGTTGATGACCGCGGCGTCCTCCGGCAAGCGGAACAGCCGCGGGCGGGCGTTGCCTCCTTGAGGCCGCGGCGTCAGCGTGCCGACCTCGACAAAGCCGAAACCGAGCCTGAGCATGGCGCCCGGAACCTCGGCGTTCTTGTCGAAGCCGGCCGCGAGCCCAAGCGGATTGGGGAATTTCAGCCCGAGGACCTCGACCGCGAGGCGCGGATCGGAAGACGGCGCCTGGGCCGGCGGCGCGATCTTCAACCCGTTGATCGCCGCTCGATGGGCCGTCTCCGCCGGCAGGCGTCTGAGAACCGGGCCGGCGACTTTGGCCAACCTCATGGCTCAAGGCTCCCGAACACGTGGCGCCCGTCCGGACCGAGCGGCAAGGGACGCGACCAGACGACGGCGCTCATCGGCAGGACGCCATAAAGGTGAGGAAAGAGCGCGCCGCCCCGCGACGGCTCCCAGCGCAAGTCGTCGCCCAAGGCTTCCGCGTCAATTGCGGCCAGGGTCAAATCGCCTCGGCCGGCGAACCATTTGGCCGCCGTCTCCGGCGCCTGCTCCGCGGTCGAGAAATGGATGAAGCCGTCGGCGCGATCGATCGCCGCGCCCGTGAAGACGCCGGCCGCCTGGGCTTCGGCCCATTCCTCGGTGGCGACGATCTTATAGACAATCATTCTCAACCGGGGCCGCCGCAAAAGCGCCTCACGCGTCATGGTCGACGGCATGGGCTCATGCGAAGGACGACCCTCCATTCCTTCAGCTGCCCGTGGGCAGATCCGGATTCGCTCACTCTTGGAGCATCCGTTTCAAAAGCTCAAGTTCCTCACGCAAGATGGTGTCGGTCTGCGACAGAGCCTCAATCTTGCGCACCGCATGCAGCACCGTGGTGTGGTCACGGCCGCCGAACCGTCGGCCGATTTCCGGCAACGAGCGCAGGGTGAGGATCTTGGCGAGGAACATCGCCACCTGGCGCGGCTTGACGACGGCGGCGGTGCGCCGCGAGGAGAGGATGTCGGCGCGCGAGACGCTGTAGTGGCTCGCGACCAGCTTCTGGATATCCTCGATCTTCACCCGCTTGAGCTCATGCGTGCGGATGAGGTCGCGGATCGCGGTCTCCGCCGTCTCGACCGTCAGCGCTGGCCCCGTCGGCGTAAAGTGCGCCCGCAGCCGATTGACCGCGCCTTCGAGATCGCGGCCGTTCGAGCGAATGGCGCGCGCGACAAAGGCGAGAACGTTGGGCGAAACGTCGAAATGGGTCTCCTCCGCGCGCGCAGCGGCGACGCGCGCCTCCAAAATCTTCAGCCGCAAGGGTTCGTCAAGCGCGCCGATCTCGACGCAAAGGCCGACGCTGAGGCGCGAGCGTATGCGCTCATCGAGCAATTCCAGATCGTTCGGAGGGCGATCGGCGGCGACGATCACCTCGCGCCCCGCGTCGAGCAACGCATTGAGCGCGTGACCGAATTCGGCCTGGATGTTTTTCCCCTGCAGGAACTGCGCGTCGTCGAAGATGAGGAGGTCGATCCCGCGCAGCCGCTCCTTGAAGGCGATCGCCGTCTGAGACTGGAGCGCGGCGACGAAGCCGTACATGAATTTCTCGGCGGTCAGATAGATGACCGAACGCCCTTGTTGTGCGGCGGTATGGGCGACGGCCTGCAAAAGGTGGGTTTTGCCGAGGCCGACGGCCGAATGCAGGTAGAGCGGGCAAAAGGCCGGCGTCCCGCCCCGGCTGGGGTTGGCGACGCGCTGCACGGCGTTAAAGGCGAGCTCATTCGACCGCCCAACCTGAAAAGTGGCGAAGGTCAACCGCCGATCAAGGGGAGACCCGGTCAAGGCGTCGCCGACCCGAGGCGCGTCAGGCGCTCGGTTGGACGGCCGGCGATCGGCCGCGGCGCGATCGACCGAGAGCTCCGGCGGTGGCTTAGGCGTCGCCTTGGCGGGAGAGGCGCAGTCGGGCAGCGGACCTCCGGTCAGTGGCGCGAGCGCCGCCGACGAGCGCACGGAAATAAGGATTTGCCCGACCGGGCCGACTTCGGCGTTGAGCGCCGAGGCCACATGTCCGGCGTAATGGGTGACGATCCAGCTCTTGAGGAAGCGTGTCGGAACGGACAGCCGGGCCTGCCCCGATCCGACCAACTCCAGATTGAGGCTCCCGAACCAGCTGTTGAAGACGGCATCGCCGACCTCCGCTCGCAAGCGATCGCAGCAGCGTCGCCAGGCTTCGCCGAAAGGAGGACCGCCGGAGCCGCCATGGTCAAAGCGATCCGGATTGGGTTCGTCGTACATATCCATAGTCGTGTCTCGGGCGTTGGGTGGACAGCCGACGTTGCGGCGATGCCGTGGAACGGGACTTGCTCGACGCTTTACGTCTGCGTCCAGGGCAATCCACCCGCCTTCCACCCGCTAACCACCCCTCTTCGGCGCGAGTCGTCCAGCGCGCCTTCGAATCCGTCCGACACATTGAAACAAGGCGACCATCCCGCGCCGGTCATCGCGGTCGCAGCGTGGCGCGACCGCGCGCCTGAACGGCACAAGAACACAAGCGAAGCGCCGCGCCCCACGCCCTCCGACTCGAGCACCGCTTCAAGTCGAGCGGCGAAGTTGGCGTCGACCGCCATAGAAGGATAGCTTTGCCATTCCAAGAACAATGGCGTCTTACCGAGCGCGTGAATGTCCGGCGTCCCGACGTAAGTCCACTCCGCCTGAGTTCGGACATCGATGAGAACCGACGTTGAATCGCCCTTGAGCAGTGCATAGGCGTCGACAGCGAGAATATCTCCAGCATATCCAAGGAAGTTCTGATAAGACATTGCCTCTCCCTCCGCAGCCCACACTGCGGATTTACCTTGGGTTCAATCTATTCCTGAAAGTGGGCCAACAAAAAAGTCAGCGCCAATTTTTCGCCCAAACCCGACGCGACCGCCCTGTATCCAACTCTTGCGCTGAGCTTCTATTCTTACAGTCTACTTACGATTACCTGCTCATAGGCGCCAGACGAGGTCGCAATTTCTCTCGTTTCTTGCTGTTGTTAAGATTATGGCACGGGCAGGCCGACGACGCAACCTTACTTCCGGGACCAAGGTGCGCCCTCAGGGCGACGGAAGTGGACAAATATTGAACAATCTTACTCGGTTTTAATGCAAAGGCTTGATTCAAGAGACAAGATCGCGGGTGGGTTGTAATCCGCGGTCGTCAAATTGCCGCGCTCAAGAAAACTCGCGCCGTTCGAATCGGCGTGACCGGATTGACCGCTGACCCGAACCAGACTGTGCTTGGCGATTAAAGGTTTGGCAATTATGAATTTTTTGTGAGCGACTGACGACAGCCGCCGGCGTCGTTAATTCGTTGCAAAATTGTTATGTGTCATCTCAGCGTCAGATTGACATCGCCCCGCGCGCCAAGACGCCACGCGCGAGGCGATTGAATCAAGCCGCCCGCGCTCGGCTTTCGCTTGGCGCACGTCCTTGGCCCGACGCGATAACTCCGTAAAAGGCCGGAATCGCCAACAGATAAGCTAGGCCTGCAACCTCGATCACCGCTGCAAGGCCGAAATTGGTGGCGATGACGGGCGCCGCCGCGGCTCCGATAACTGAAAAGCAGCCGTTGACGCCCCATGCCCAGACAAACATGTGATCTTTGCCGAGACGTCCGAGCGTCGTCATCGCGACCGGCATCGGGAACCCCATCAAGAAGGCGGGCGGGGCTATCAAAAGGAAGCAAACGACGAGGCGGGCCGGATAGGCGATCGCGCCGATCGAGTCGAGCACGTGGCCGAGATACAATCCGTACAGAATCAACATGACCCCAACCGCGACGAACAGAGCCGGCATGACCGTCCGCATGTGAGGCAAGGCGCGTTCGGAGGCCAGGGCGCCAAGACCCGAGAACACCAGCATGCCGGTGATCAGCACCGAGGCCGAGATGGTCGGATTTCCAAGCGCCATGACGAAATGGGCGATGAGCCCGACCTCGACCATGATATAGCCTGCCCCGAGACAAGCGAAGTAAAGCACGGTCAGCGCCTTGCCCGGCGAGCGTGAGAAGACGGCGCGCCAGCCCCAGATCAGCGGTATGGCGAGCAGTACGGTCGCCGTCAGGCAAGCCACGCCGAGCGTCGCCCAAATCAGGAGATAACCCCACTCATCCTGTAGCAACTCGAGTCTGTCGAGCACGCGAGGCAGATCAGCGGTCTTGACGTAGGCGGCGAAATAGGGCGCGTCGTTAGTCAGCGCCCGCGTATTGAACACGTAGCGATCCGCGATCTCAGGCCATTGCCCAGAGATGAGCGCATGCCAGGCGAGCCGGCCCATCACTGTCGCCGGCAGAACCCCGTCATCGGCCTTGCCCGAAGGCGGGGTGTCGTCGCCCTTGCCGGGATCGGCATCGGCGCCTCGCGTCTGGGGCTGTCGCAGCGGATCCCGCCGGCTGTGCAGCGGGCGGACCGCCGGCGGCGCCGGCAAAAATCTGTTCCACGTAGCCGGCAAGCGTACTGTCGGTTTGCGACGGATCATAGAAGAGGCCCGGCGAGTAGATTTCATCAAACGACATGGAGCGCGTGTGGGCGCGCAGCTTCTCGATCTCCTCCGGCGCGAACCCGCCGTTCTTGTAGAGGACCGTCGCCGTCGACAGGTAAGACGAGGCGACGAAAAAGGAGTTGGCCATATGCTCGGGGTCGACCTCACGCGCCGCCGCCGCCATCGTCGCGTAGAGCTTCAACACTGACTTCGGAGGCTCTTCCTTGTTCCATAGAGTGACCGACAGCACGCCGCCTGGCGCAAGCGCGCGCATGTAGGTTTCCATTGCCTCCTTGGTGTAGGAGAACTTCTCCACAATGGCGAAGCCGCCAGGATTGGAGAGGCCGACGGAATCCGCGAGACTCAGGTCAATAACGTCGAAGCGCTCGTTGGTATGAGCAAGAAAGTGGCGGCCTTCGTAATCGATGACGTGAACCTTGGACAGAATGTCGCCGGTGAACTTGCGGATCACGTCGGCATGAAACGCCTGAAGAACAGCGCGATTGCCCTCGGCGACCGTCACGTCTTTGGCGCCGGAGTGCAGAGCGACCTCGGTCGAGATGCCGCCGCCGAACTGGACGATGAACGTCTTCGGGTCCGACTTGATGACATAAGGGTAGACCATCGGCAGGTAATGGAAATACGCCGTTTCCTTGTCGGTCAGATCGCGCATGATGCCGATTGGACCGTCACCGTCGATGTAAAGGCCGAGATAGGCGTTGGCCGGCATGGTTGGCAGATTGAAGCCGGCGTTATCGGACAGGCCCGGCGCAAAATGCAGGTAAGAGCTCGAATAGGCCTCGAGAAAACCGAACGGCGAGGCGCTCTCGTAAACCTTTTTCGCGTCCGGGAATTTACGCGCGTAGGCCACGCCTTTGTAATCGTTAGTCGCGAGCGTCTTCAGGCCGAGCGTCTGCGGCAGCACAAAATGGCCAGCGAAAGCGAGCGCGCCGGAAACAAGGAATGGAATGAGACTCAAGCGACCGCCGGGGCCAAACGCCCAGGCCAGGCAGGCGGCAAACCAAAGCCCCAGCGGCGCGGCGATCAAATTGGCGGGCGTGAACACGTACATCGCCAAAAGGAACACGAGACCACAAAGTCCGGCCCCGGCTAAGTCGGCGAAGTAGACGCGGCCGAAAATGCGGTTGCTTCTGAGAAAGATGCACCCCAGGAAAAACGCGCCCGCCAGGAACGGCGTCAGTTCCGCAAGGAAAATCGCCAGCAGCTTCCACTTCTGCGTCGGGTCGGAGATCAGGAAGATCGCGTTGAAGCCGAGATGCTGCACATAAAGGTTAGCGCCGACCGCGAGCGGCCCGAACAGAGCAAGTGAAACGGTCGCGGCCCCACGCCAATTGCGAGCGAACCAGTCCTTGGCGACGGTCATCACCGCGCTCGCCAAGCCAAACCCGAGCATCGCCAAGCTCACCACCAGTGAGCCGAAATGCGCCCAGCTCCCGACAGAGAAGACGCGCATAACGTCGATCTGCAAGGCAATGACGGAGCCGGCGCCCAGGCCCACGGCGAAATAAAGCGCGAGGCGCGAGCCTGAACCGAGCTCTGAGTCTGGCTCGGTCCGCGCATCAAGGACGTCGGGGCTCGGGACGGTGCTCGCGTCGTTCATTGCGTCTCGGAGCGGCCGGTCAGGTGCGAGGGCATGGCTCGAGGCGCCAGCCGTCGACCAAAAGCGATTCTGATAGAAACCGGGCGCTAGTTGTTGTGCGTGCCGACGATCTGCTCGCCTTCAAGCTTGGTGAACGGAACGAATGGAACGATCCGGCCGCCGTAGATGTCGGATCGGGCGACTGTCATCTGCCCGTCGGCGGCCTGGTTCTTGACGACTTTCAAAACCCGCTGAGCGCCTGGCGGCCCGACCGGAATGACCATGATTCCGCCGGGCTTCAGTTGCTGCAGCAGCGGGGGAGGAACATGATCGATGCCGCAGGTGACGA
The DNA here is from genome assembly GCA_963833955.1 of uncultured Alphaproteobacteria bacterium. Taxonomy (GTDB): domain Bacteria; phylum Pseudomonadota; class Alphaproteobacteria; order Rhizobiales; family Beijerinckiaceae; genus Roseiarcus. Next base: position 46,181 of record CAWHZY010000006.1, read on the forward strand.
TGATCTTGTCGAATGGCGCCGCCTCTTCCCAGCCGTAGTAGCCATCGGCGGCCTTGCTCTTGATGGCCTCGAACTCCGTATAACCATCCTTGATGAGCTGGTCGTAGATTGAGCGTGTGCGCTCGGCCAAGGGCTTGATAATCTCGACTGTGTGAACCTGGTCGGTCAAATGGGAGAGGTAAGCCGACTGATAACCGGAGCCGGTGCCGACCTCCAGCACCTTTTCCCCTTGCTTGGGATCGATGTTCGAAGTCATCCGGCCGACGATGTGGGGGCCCGAAATCGTGACGCCGTAGCCGATGTCGAGGAAGGCGTGATCATAGGCGCGGGCGAGATTCTGCTGCAGCACGAATTTCTCGCGCGGCGTCAAAAGGAAGGCGCGCTTGTTGCGATCGTTGGCGAGATCCTCGTTGCGGACCATTGCGCCGAAGCGATCGAATCGCTCGCCGAGATATTTCGGGTCTTCGCCGCGTTGCGCCACGCCCCAGGCGATGAACTTCTCGCGATTGTCCATCGGCGGCGCCATGTCGAACGTGAATGGCGTGGGCACCTGCGCCATGGCCAGCCTTGGCGCAAACGAGCCGGCAATAAACCCGGCCGCGCCGGCGAGAAATTGACGTCTTTGCACCGATGGCCTCCTCAACCGGCTCCCGCCAGTTCGAATCGTGGGTGGCCTGATATCCTATACGGAGACAAAACGCGACACCCCTCCGCGCAATTTCGGCGCGGATTACCTGTTGTTAATCCGTACGTAACACCAAAACTCGATGATCGGAACCGATCATCGCCTTACGGCCGAAGCGCGAATGCGCGCCCGCGCCGTTGCGCGGGTTTGAGCGCGATGAGTTGCGCTCAAATAGAATTGGTATAAGGCCGCGCGGGTTCCGTCATTGCGCGAGGGGATTGCGCGCCCATTCTTTGAGCGTCCGCGTATGGTGGACGGGCGCATAACCAAGCGCCGATCCCGTCCGACGTTCGCTGCGCGCGATATCGCTGAACGGAGATCCGACGATGCGGATTTGCGCCCCCTGCCTCTGCACCATGGCGAACAGCATCGCCGCATTGGCTGGCGAGATGCGGACACAACCGTGCGACGCCGGCCTGCCCAGGTTGCCGACCGCGTTCGTGCCGTGGATGGCGTATTGGCCATAGAAGAAGATGGAGTGCGGCATCGGCGCGTTGTTGTATTTGGCCGAGTGGACCATGGCGTACATCGCGCGCGGCCGAAAGACGCCATTCGGCGTGGCATGACCGGCCTTGCCCGAGGAAATCGGCCAGACATAGGTTTCGCCCGAGCCCGAATGGACGGTCATTGTCTGCGAAGAGAGGTCGACGTTGATCTCGACATGCGCATAGGCGCACGTCGGCGCCGCGATCAGCAATACGAGCGCAAGAATGCGCGTGAATGGAACCCCCATTGCCCCGCCCCCATGTTCAGTTAACTTGTTTGCCCACCTTTAAAAAACGAAACACCGCAGCGACAGCCTAGATCAATTTCCACAGCCCGCAAATCCCCCAACCTGCAAGCGCACCCCCTAGCCCCCAAAAGGGCCGGCTCGATCAGGGCGTCGATCGAGCGATCGCGCAATCGTGATCCTGGATATCCTCGGCGTGGCCCCCGCCCTCCAATGAGAACTGGTCGGCCAGCAGGACGAACCCGAGCTTCCCGTCGAAGGTCGCGCCCACCGCCGCAAGGCTATAGGCGCCCATATGCGCCCGAGCGCCTTCGAGGCCGTCGGCGAGAAGTTTGAGCGGAGCGACGTCGGCGAGATCGGCCGAGTCGACACGGCGGGCGAAATAGACCCGCCCCTGGAGCGGAACCGTCATCGCACGCCACACGCCGTCGAATGCGGAAGCGTATTCGGCCAGGGCCTTCATGACCGGAATGGCCACGCAATCGACATGGACGTGCAATTGCTCCTGGCTGCGCGCCCATTCCGAATTGATCGCCAGTCCCACGGCATCGCGTGGCAACGTCCGGTGAAGGCGCTCCTCGACCAGGGATTTGGCGTCCCAGGCGACCGCGAACACGGGCGGCGCATTGGGCGCGAGCATCTGCGGATCTTCAATGCCAGTGATGCGCCGCGTCGGAATGGCGAGCATCTGCGAGACGCCGACCAGATCCTTCAGAATCGCCACCCCCTGCTCGACGCCGCCGTCGAGGTCAACGCGCTCGCAAGGCTTCGGACCCAAACCGGCTTCGACGTGCGGCACACATTCGCCATGCACGATCCGCCACAGAGCGTTCGGATCGGCGCGAGCCGGAACGCTGAAGACCGGCAGCCCTATCCAGAGGGTGAGGGCAAGCGTCACGCCAACCCTTTGTCGCGCCCTACGCCAAACTCGCTCCCAATCGATTCTCCTGCCCAGCAACGGCGAGCAAGCGAGTTTTAGCGAGTCCATTTTTAGCGATTTCAATGCCTTGCCGTGCAATTAGCGAGTCGCTTGCCGCGCTGGCGCCAAGCCCAGGGCGGTCGGCGCCTCAGAGGCGCGACCCAGCTGACGGGTTTTTCTGAAAAACAATATATCAGACGACCCTTGGCTTGGCAAGAGATTGTCGATCCCTCGTACCGAACTCCGCCCTCGGGCCGAACTCGATCAAGTGAAGCCTGGTGAGCCTGCGCTCACGCCCTCAAATGTGAATCGCCCGCTTCGCCACCGCCATCGCGGCCTCCTTGACCGCTTCCGACATCGTCGGGTGTGCGTGGCAGGTGCGAGCCAGATCCTCCGAGGAGCCTCCGAACTCCATCAGAACCACGATCTCGTGGATCATCTCGCCCGCCCCAAACCCCACGATGTGCCCTCCGAGCACGCGATCGGTCGCGGAATCGGCGAGGATTTTGACGAAACCCTCGGTATGCCGCATCGCCCGCGCCCGCCCGTTGGCCGTGAACGGGAACTTGCCGACCGCGTAGGCGACGCCTTCGGCCTTCAGCTCTTCCTCGGTCTTGCCAACCGAAGCGACCTCGGGGCTCGTATAGACGACATTCGGAATGGCCCCGTAATTGACGTGGCCCGCCTGGCCCGCCAGCAGTTCGGCGACCGCCACGCCCTCGTCCTCAGCCTTATGGGCGAGCATCGGGCCGCGGATCACATCGCCGATGGCGTAGATTCCCGGAACGTTGGTTGCGAAGTGAGCGTCGACGACGACCTGGCCGCGCTCCGTCTTGACGCCGAGCGCCTCCAAGCCGAGGCCTTCCGTGAACGGGCGGCGTCCGACGGAGACGAGCACGACATCGGCCTCGAGCGTCTTGGCTTCGCCACCCGCCGCAGGCTCGATCATCGCCTTGACGCCTGGCCCGGCCGCCTCGACCTTCGCCAGCTTGTGGCCAAGATGAAAGGCGAAGCCCTGCTTCTCCAGCGTGCGCTGCATGAACTTGGACACCTCGCCGTCCATGCCCGTCAGGACATGATCGAGGAATTCCACCACCACGACCTCGGAACCCAGACGGCGCCAAACGGAGCCGAGTTCCAGCCCGATGACGCCGGCGCCGACGACGATCAGCTTCTTCGGCGGAGACGCCAGGCTCAAGGCGCCAGTCGAGGACACGATCGTCTTTTCGTCGATCTGCACGCCCGGCAGTCGAGCGACATCGGAACCGGTCGCAATGACGATCGCCTTGGTTTCGAGGGTTGCGTCTTTCCCGTCGGCGCCTTTGACGGCCACGCGCCCGGGCGCGGCGATGCGCCCCTCCCCGCTCACCCAGTCGATCTTGTTCTTCTTGAACAGGTAGGCCACGCCATTGACGTTGGCGGCGACGGTGACGTCCTTGTGCTTCATCATCGAAGGCAGATCGAGCTTTGGCGGCGAGACGACGACGCCGAGGGGCGCCAGACCATGCCCCGCCTCGTCGAACATTTCGGATGCGTACAGAAGCGCCTTGGAGGGAATGCAGCCAATGTTGAGGCAGGTCCCGCCGAGCGTCTTCATCTTCTCGACCACGGCGACCTTCATGCCGAGTTGCGCCGCGCGAATGGCGCAGACATAGCCGCCCGGACCCGAGCCGATCACTACCAGGTCATAGGTCATTGCAATTCTCTTTGCTGGTCGTGCCGATAGGGCACGCGCCGACGCCAGCTACCATCCGATCAATCGCCCCAGCATCATTACGAGGCCGATGATCGAAATCATCCATGCCACCGTGCGTACATAGATAATGCCGAAGACGTAAATCGGAAGGTAGACGATGCGCGCCAGGATCCAGATTGTGGCGCCGATAGAGCCCGCGCCGCCTGCTCGCTGAGTCAAAATAAGCGCCAGCACGACGGCCACGAATGGCGTTAGGTTCTCGACATAATTCGCCAGCGCCCGCGTCGCTCGGCCATACAGCACGCCGCTCGCCGCGGCGGGTTTGTCTCGCGCAGTGAACAGATAGCCGAACGGCATCTGCGCGTTGCCAAGCGCTGCCTGAACAAGGACATGGACGAGCCACAGCACGACGCTCAATTCGAGGCACGTCAACTCGCTCATGGGTCCCCGCTCGGCGGCTCCGCAACGCCTTGTCGCCGCTTCAGAGATCGAGCACGAGCCGCGCCGGATCCTCGAGCGCCTCCTTGACGCGGACCAGGAAGGTCACCGCCTCCCTGCCGTCGACGATGCGATGATCATAGCTCAGGGCCAGATACATCATCGGCCGGATTTCGACCTTGCCGCCGAGTGCGACCGGGCGGTCCTGGATCTTGTGCATGCCGAGGATGCCCGACTGCGGCGCATTGAGAATCGGCGTCGACATCAGCGAGCCATAGATGCCGCCGTTGGTGATGGTGAACGTCCCGCCCTGCAACTCTTCGAGCGTGAGCTGGCCGTCGCGCGCGCGCTTGCCGAGCGCAGCGATCGTCTTCTCGATCTCGGCGATCGAGAGCTTGTCCGCGTCGCGCGCCACCGGCACGATGAGGCCCTTCTCGGTGCCGACGGCGATGCCGATGTGGTAATAGTTCTTGTAGACAAGGTCCGCGCCATCGATTTCGGCGTTGACGGCGGGAATCTCCTTCAGCGCCTGAACACACGCTTTGACGAAAAAGCCCATGAAGCCGAGCTTGGCGCCATGCTTTTTCTCGAAGGCGTCCTTGTAGCGTGAGCGCAACGCCATCACTTCGCTCATGTCGACTTCGTTGAAGGTCGTGAGCATCGCCGCGGTGTTTTGCGCATCCTTGAGGCGCCGAGCGATCGTCTGACGCAGCTTGGTCATGCGCACGCGCTCTTCGCGAGCGCCGTCATCCGGCGTCGTCGTCCGCGCTGCGGGCGCCGGAGGCGAGCCGGAAGCGGCGAGGCGCGGCGCTGAAGCGGCGCAAGGGCGACGATGGGCGTTGGCGCCTGGGCCGCCGCCGCGGCGGCGAGCACGTCGCCTTTCAGCACCTGACCGCGCTTGCCGCTGCCGGCGATTGAGGCCAGATCGATCTTATCCTCGGCGGCGATCTTGGCCGCGGCTGGCGCAGGCGGCATCGCGGTTCTGGCGGCGGGCGAAGACGGCGGCGGCGCTGCGGCGGCAGGCGCCGCCTCGAGCACGGGCTTGGCCGCCGCGGCTGGAGCCCGCGCTGGCGCCGCGCCGGCCGCGACCTGGCCGAGCAGCGCGCCGATCGCGACCGTCTGACCGGTCTCGGCGACAATCTCGCTCAGCACCCCCGGACTCGGCGCGTTGACCTCGAGCGTGACCTTGTCCGTTTCCAATTCGACAAGGGGCTCATCGGCTTGCACCGCATCGCCAGCCTTCTTGAACCATTTGCCGACGGTGGCTTCGGTAATCAATTCGCCTAGCGTCGGAACACGGATCTCAATCGCCATTTCGATCGCGCCGTGAGGCGCCCTTCTCTAATCCTTACGGAGATACGGAGGTAATAGGCGCAAGCGGCTGGCTAGGGCGCACCGCGACCCCCAGCATGCGCGAGTTTTCGTAAGCAAAGCCACGTCCAGCCGTGATGACCGGATCGGCCCCCAACATCGCCTCGAGCGCCGCCTCGGAGGCCGCTTCGATGATCGCAACGCCATAGCCGCCGGTCGGGTCGGCGACCGGCCCCATTGCGATCACCACGCCGGTCTCGACCCGGGGCGTCCAGTATTCGCGGTGGGCGCGCATGAGCTGGGCTTCGTCCAACGTCATATCCGAGATGAACGTCGGCCGGGGCGGCCTCAGCTTGCAAAAGTAGTGAGGCATGTCGACTGGCTTCGTTCAGGCCAGGCATTCGTCAATGAAGGCCTTGAGCTGCGCCAGATGTTTCGACATGAGCCCGGTCGCGGTCGCGGCCGAGGCGGCGCGTCCCGCATAGCGCGCGCGCTTCGACTTGCCGCCGAGTTGGCCGAGCACCCATTCGAGATAGGGCTCGACGAAGCTCCAGGCCCCCATGTTCTTGGGCTCCTCCTGACACCAGACCACCTCGGCTGTCTTGAAACGGGAAAGCTCCTTCAGAAGCGCCTTGATAGGGAAAGGATAGAGCTGCTCCACCCTGAGCAGGTAGACGTCGTCGATACCGCGCTTCTCGCGCTCATCATAGAGATCGTAGTAGACCTTGCCCGAGCAGACGACAACGCGGCGGATCTTGTCGTCCGTGGCGAGCTTGATCTTTTCGCCCTTGTGCGTCTCGGCGTGATCCCACAACAAGCGGTGAAAGCTCGTTCCCGGGCCGAACGCTTCGAGGTTGGAGACCGCGCGCTTGTTGCGCAACATCGACTTCGGCGTCATCGCGATCAGCGGCTTGCGGAACTCGCGTTTAAGCTGGCGCCTCAGAGCGTGAAAGAAGTTGGCTGGCGTCGAACAGACGACAACTTGCATGTTGTCCTCGGCGCAGAGCTGCAGATAGCGCTCGATGCGGGCGGAGGAATGTTCCGGTCCTGCGCCCTCATAGCCATGCGGCAACAGACACACGAGGCCTGACATGCGAAGCCATTTCTTTTCGCCGCCTGAGATGAACTGGTCGAACACCACCTGGGCGCCATTGGCGAAGTCGCCGAACTGCGCCTCCCATAAGACCAGCGCGTTCGGCTCGGCGAGCGAATAGCCGTACTCGAAGCCGAGCACCGCCTCTTCCGACAGCATCGAGTTGATGACTTCGTAGCGCGCTTGGCCCTCGCGAATGTGGTTCAGGGGCACGTATCGCGCTTCGGTCTCTTGATCGATCAGCACCGAATGGCGCTGCGAGAACGTGCCCCGCTCGCTGTCCTGGCCGGACAGGCGAACCGGAAAGCCCTCGTCCAGAAGCGTGCCGAAGGCGAGCGCCTCGGCGGTGGACCAGTCGATCCCCTCGCCGACCTTGATTGTCGTGCGGCGATTCTCAAGAAAGCGAGCAATGGTTTTATGAACTTTGAAGCCTTCAGGCGCCGCCGTAATGCGCTCGCCGAGCGCCTGTAGTCGATCGAGACTGACGCCAGTCTTACCGCGACGGTCGTCGTCGGCGATCTCCCGCGCGGCCTTGAATCCCGCCCAGCGTCCGTCAAGCCAATCGGCCTTGTTGGGGGAATAGGATTGGCCGGCCTCGAATTCCGCGTCCAGCCGTTGCCGCCAGTCTGAGCGCATCTTGTCGACCTCGCCCTGGGTGACGACGCCTTCAGAGATAAGCTTCTCGCCGTAGATCTGCTGCGTCGTCGGGTGCGAGCGGATGAGTCGATACATGATCGGCTGAGTGAACGAGGGCTCGTCGCCTTCGTTATGGCCGAACCGTCGATAGCAGAACATGTCGATGACGACTGGCTTATGGAACTTCTGCCGGTATTCGATCGCCACCTTGGCGCAGAACACGACCGCCTCAGGATCATCGCCGTTGACGTGAAAGATCGGCGCCTCGACCAGCTTGGCGACATCCGATGGATAGGGCGAGGAGCGCGAATAGCGCGGATAGGTCGTGAACCCGATCTGGTTGTTGACGATGAAATGCAGCGAGCCGCCGGTCCTGTGTCCGCGCAAGCCGGAGAGGCCGAAGCATTCGGCCACCACGCCTTGTCCGGCAAAAGCGGCGTCGCCGTGGATGAGGAGCGGCAGAGCTTTCGACCGCTCGATCGCGTCGTTGAGCTGGTCTTGCTTGGCGCGCACCTTGCCGAGAACGACCGGGTCGACGATCTCGAGATGAGACGGGTTAGGGCTGAGTGACAGATGAACGGCATTGCCGTCGAATTCGCGGTCCGAGGACGCGCCAAGATGATATTTGACGTCACCTGAGCCCTCGATTTCATCGGGCGACGCCGAACCGCCCTTGAATTCGTGGAAGATGACGCGGTGCGGCTTGCCCATCACCTGGCTCAGCACATTGAGCCGGCCGCGATGGGCCATGCCGAGAGCGATCTCTTTCAGGCCGAGCTGGCCGCCGCGCTTGATGATCTGCTCAAGCGCCGGAATCATCGCTTCCGCGCCGTCGAGCCCGAAGCGCTTGGCGCCGGTATATTTGACGTCGAAGAAATTCTCGAAGCCCTCCGCCTCGATCAGCTTGCCAAGGATCGCGCGCTTGCCCTCGCGCGTGAACTGGATTTCCTTGTCGGGCCCTTCGACGCGCTCCTGAATCCAGGCCTTCTCGGCCGGATCGGAAATATGGACGAATTCGAAGCCGATGGTCCCGCAATAGGTCCGCCGCAGGATCGCAAGCATTTCGCGCACGGTCGCGTATTCGAGCCCGAGCACATGATCGATGAAGATCTTGCGGTCGTAGTCGGACTCCTGGAACCCGTAGGTCGAGGGATGGAGCTCCTCGTGATCCCTCTGCGGCTCAAGGCCCAGCGGATCGAGATTGGCGTAGAGGTGGCCGCGCATGCGATAGGCGCGGATCATCATGAGCGCGCGTACGGAATCGCGGGTCGCCCGGCGAATGTCGTCGTCGCTCGGCGCCGCTTTTGGCCCCGCCTCCTCCGCCTTGGCGCGCAACTTGTCGGCGACCGCCTTTTCCATCGCTGGCCAATCGCCGTCGAGCGCGTTGATGAGATCCCCTTTGGGAATCGCCGGCCAATTGGGCTTGCGCCATGACGCGCCGCGCTCCGCTTTGGCTACGCTCGCCGGATCATCGCCAAGCGCAGCAAAGAATTGGCGCCAGCCGGGTTCGACCGATTGCGGGTCCTTCTCGTATTGCGCCTGCAACGCTTCGATGTACGCGCTGTTGGCCCCGTACAGAAACGAGGTTTGCAACAGAGCCTGATTGACGTCCTGACGAGCCACCGAGCGGACTCCCTTAGTTGCCGTGCAAAAGATCGACCAATGTCTTGCCGAGCCGAGCCGGAGAGGGCGAGACGCGGACGCCGGCCGCCTCCATCGCCGCAATCTTGTCCTCGGCGCCCCCCTTGCCTCCGGCGATGATCGCGCCGGCATGCCCCATGCGTCGGCCGGAGGGAGCGGTGCGTCCGGCGATGAAGCCGACCACCGGCTTTGAACGGCCGCGCTTGGCCTCGTCCTTCAGAAACTCGGCGGCGTCCTCTTCGGCCTGGCCGCCGATTTCCCCAATCATCACGATCGACTGGGTCTTTGGATCGGCCATGAACATGGCGAGCACATCGACAAATTCCAAGCCCTTGATCGGGTCGCCGCCAATTCCGACCGCGGTCGTCTGGCCGAGACCTTCGCGCGTCGTCTGGAACACCGCCTCGTAGGTCAGCGTGCCCGAACGCGAGACGACCCCGACGCTGCCGCGGGTAAAGATGGTGCCCGGCATGATGCCGATCTTGCATTCGCCGGCAGTCATGACGCCCGGACAATTCGGCCCGATCAGGGTCGACTTCGAGCCTTGCAGGGCTTTTTTGACGCGCGCCATGTCAAGCACCGGAATGCCTTCGGTGATGCAAACGATGAGCGGCGTCTCGGCGTCGATCGCTTCGCAGATCGCGTCGGCGGCGCCGGGCGGGGGCACGTAGATCACGCTCGCGTCGGCGCCGGTTTTCTCCCGCGCTTCGGCGACCGTATCGAAGACCGGCAGCCCGAGGTGGATCGAGCCGCCCTTGCCGGGCGAGACGCCGCCCACAAGCTTGGTGCCGTAAGCCATCGCCTGCTCGGAATGGAACGTGCCGTTCTTGCCGGTAAAGCCCTGGGTGATGACCTTTGTGTCAGCGTCGATGAGGATGGACATGTGAGGCTTTCGGCCGTTGGCGATTCAATTCGATCGAAAAGGATTTTCGCAGCGTACGGAGCCATAAGTCTGGCCGTGATTGAGGTCTTCGGTGAGCAGGGTTTCAGCGCCGAATCGCTGCGCCGCGGCCAGAATCTGTCCATCCCAAAAGTCGATCTGATACCGTCGCTGGAAGAAGGCTGCGTTGAGGAGGATCTCCCGATCGATCGAGATCACCGGAAACTCGAACAGCCGTTCGAGCCAGCCATCGACCTCGTCGTCGGAGAGGGGAGACGTCATCTTTCGCGGGTTCTGCACATTGCGAATGAATTCACCGATCACCTGAGTCGAGATCGCGAAGGTTTCCGTTGTCAGGATTTCTCCCGCCTTTGTAAACTTACCTGGATCGACACCATCGCCCGCCGCGGCGTAAATCAGCACATTCGTGTCAAGGAAGACCCTAGCGCTCATGGGTCTCCTCGCGGTTAAACTTGAAATCGGGCCGCATTCTGCCTTTCGAATTGCGCATCAGCTCGCGAAGCCCCTCCCGCGCCTTCTCCAAGCGCTCGTCGCGACTCGCGACGTCGGCAAGAAATTCGCGCACCATTGCATTGACCGTCGTCTTCTGTTCGGCCGCGACGAGGCGGGCGCGTTCAAGGACGTTCTCCTCGATTGCGAGCGTGATATTTTTCATATCGACCTCCGGTCCACAGTATATGTGTAACTGCGTATCGGATTCCAACCCTTTCTCTTGCACCTAAAGCCGTTCGAGTTCGCGCACCGTTAACTTGCTCAAGGCGTCGCCGGTATTGAGCGTCGTGCTCGGCTCGAACATCAAAACGACCGGCTTCTGGGAAAGCGACCGCGGCCGGTGTTCGACTCCCCGCGGCACGACGACAAAGTCACCCTCGCCCATTTCTGAGACACCATCGCGAAAGTCGATCGCGATCCGCCCCCGCAACACGAAAAACGCCTCGTCCTCGCGTTCGTGCGCGTGCCAATCGAACTCGGCGCCGAACTTCGCCACCTTGACCTGGCTGTCGTTGACATCGCCCACGACGAACGGATGAAAGACTTCCTTAATCTTCCGGTCGACCGCCTCGAGAATGTTGATCTTGGATGGGGGCATCGGCCCGTCTCCCTGGTTGCGAGATGCGCGTGCGTGCTTAGACTCTCGCCCTCACGGCGTTCACGATCTTCTGCGCCGCATCGTCGAGGTCGTCCGCCGGAATCACGTCGAGTCCAGAGTCGCGGAGGATTTTCTTGCCTAGGTCGACATTGGTGCCCTCGAGGCGCACGACCAGCGGAACCTGGAGGCCCACTTCCTTCACTGCGGCGATGACGCCCTCGGCGATGATGTCGCAGCGCATGATGCCGCCGAAAATGTTGACGAGAATGCCTTTCACGTTCTCATCAGCGGTGATGATCTTGAACGCCGCGGCGACTTTGTCCTTGGAGGCGCCGCCGCCGACGTCGAGAAAGTTCGCCGGACTTTCCCCATAGAGCTTGATGATATCCATCGTCGCCATGGCGAGCCCGGCCCCGTTGACCATGCAGCCGATCGAGCCCTCGAGCGTGACATAGTTAAGATCGTGCTTGGAGGCCTCGATCTCCTTCGCGTCCTCCTCGCTCTCGTCGCGCAACGTGGCGATATCGGAGTGCCGGTAAAGCGCATTGTCGTCGAACGACACTTTGGCGTCGAGGACGCGCAATTGCCCATTCGACAGCACGACCAGCGGGTTTATTTCCAGCATTGACATGTCTTTCGCCAGGAAGGCGGCGTAGAGCTTGGCGATGAGGCTCTCCGCCTGCTTGGCGAGATCATCCGTAAGCTCGAGTGCGCGGGCCGCCGTGCGCCCGTGATGAGGCATGATCCCGGTCGCCGGATCGACAGTGAACCTTTGGATCTTTTCCGGCGTATTGTGAGCAACATCCTCGATGTTGACCCCGCCTTCGGTCGAGAGGACGAAGGCCACCCGGCTCTTCTGCCGGTCGACCAGCGCCGAAAGATAGAGCTCCCGGTCAATCGTAGCGCCATCCTCGATGTACAGGCGATTGACCTGCTTACCGTGAGGGCCCGTTTGCGCCGTCACCAGCGTCGCCCCCAGCATCTGCGTCGCGAATGTCTGGACCTCGTCGACCGAGCGAGCGAGCCGCACGCCTCCCTTGTCCCCCGCCGCGGCCTCCTTGAAGCGGCCCTTGCCGCGCCCGCCGGCATGGATCTGGCTCTTCACCACCCAAAGCGGCCCGGGGAGTTTCTTCGCGCCGTCCACCGCCTCGTCCGGCGTGAAGGCGGGAAAGCCGGCGGCGATCGGGACGCCGAACGCCCTCAGCACCGCCTTGGCCTGATACTCGTGGATGTTCATGGCGGCGAATACCTCAAAGGAAAGAATGCCGTCCCGCGGCGGGCGCTGAGGGCGATCAGGCTGCGAGGGCGGGGTTGATCGCTTTGCACGCCTCCATGAGGCCGCGCACCGAGGCGACCGACTTGGCGAACATCGGTTTCTCGCTTTCGTCGAAGGCGATCTCGATGATGCGCTCGACGCCATTCGCGCCGATCACCACGGGCACCCCGACATAGGCGTCGTTGACCCCATACTGGCCGCTCAGGCGCGCCGCGCAGGGAAGCACGCGGCGCTGATCCTTGAGGTAGGATTCCGCCATCGCGATCGCCGAGGCGGCGGGGGCGTAGAAAGCGGAGCCCGTCTTGAGCAGATTGACGATCTCGCCCCCGCCCTTGCGTGTCCGCTCGACGATGGCGTCGAGCTTGGCCTGCGTCGTCCAGCCCATTTTGACGAGATCAGGCAGGGGAATGCCGGCGACCGTCGAATAGCGAACGGAGGGAACCATCTCGTCGCCGTGGCCGCCGAGCACGAAGGCGGTGACGTCTTCGACCGACACCTGCAATTCCTCAGCGAGAAAATAGCGAAAGCGCGCCGAGTCGAGCACGCCGGCCATGCCGACGACCTTGTTAGGGGGGAGGCCGCAGAACTTCTGCAGCGCCCACACCATGGCGTCGAGCGGGTTGGTGATGCAGATGACGAACGCCTCCGGGGCATGCGTCTTGATGCCCACCGCAACCGCGTCCATGACCTTGAGGTTGATGCCGAGCAGGTCGTCGCGGCTCATGCCCGGCTTGCGGGGGACGCCTGCGGTGACGATGACGACATCGGCGCCGGCGATGGCGGAATAGTCGCTCGCGCCGGCCAGTCGCGCGTTGACGCTCTCAACCGGGGTCGATTCGGCCAAATCCAGCGCCTTGCCTTGCGGCACGCCGTCAATGATATCGAAAAGGACGATGTCGCCCAGCTCTTTCAGCGCCGCCAGGAGAGCCAACGTTCCGCCGATCTGCCCGGCCCCGATCAAAGCTATCTTCTTGCGCGCCATAGGATCTTTTCTTCCGCATTACGTGACCGAGCGCTCTGTCTCGCGGCGGTCGCTCGGCCGGTGCTATCGACCTATCGATGCACGCGATCAAGCCAAACTTTTGGCCGAGGCGCCGAAAAAGCGCGGGCGGCCGCTCGGCGCAAATCAAATCCTTGTATTTTTCCAAGTCCATAGTCTGCCCGCGAAATGGCGGAAGATCAGCTCAATCGCATGACGGAGGCGCCGAAGCGGCCGGACGCTCGTATCTCGCCATGAGGCGCTCTTCCGTTCAACCCTCGCTGCTCCGATGGCTTGCCAAGGATCAAGCCGGGACTCATGTTGCGTTTTTCGAAGAAAGAGAGAGGTTTTCTATGCCACGGTTCCCGTATTCGAAAACAAAAGCGGCCCCAATTTCTCGGGTACACCTGCAATCAGCAGCAATAAAATCTGCGATGGCTAGCGTGACTACGCCGGCACTAGTCAATGAAAATGAAGTTATGGAAACTACGCCTCACAAAATCTGACGATCCAATGCAGCAGCTTCAGACGATATCATCAGCGACATGTATGATGGGATCAGAGAGCTGCAGATCACGGTCGACCCGCTTCTTCTTCTTTTACCCGATATTTATCGCCAATTTCGGCAGCTGCCTGCAAGTCCAGTTTTTACTGCGTATCCGCCTTATAGACGTAGCGCCCGAACAGACTCGCCGTCAGGTCGACCAGCAGAAGCGCGCTTTTCCCCCGCTCGTCGAGGAACGGATTGAGTTCGACGAGATCGAGCGAGGGCGAGAGACCGGATTCGTACAAGAGCTCCATGACAAGATGCGCCTCGCGGTAGGTCGCCCCGCCGGGGACGGCGGTGCCGACGCCGGGCGCAATCGCCGGATCGAGAAAGTCGACGTCCAGACTGACATGCAAAAGGCCGTTGCGGGCGCGAACCCGATCGATGATGCGGCGGATCGATACGGCGAAACCGTCTTCGTCCAGCCTCCGCATGTCGACCACGTCGACGCCGCGATTTTGCAACAGCCGCCGTTCGCCGGTGTCGATCGACCGGATGCCGAACAGGTGCAACCGCGCGGGATCGACAAATCCGTGCGGCTCGCCTCCAAACACGCCCTCGAGACCCGGTTCGCGGGACAGCATCGCGAGCGACATGCCGTGCATATTGCCAGACGGCGAGGTCAGCGGCGTATTGAAGTCCGAATGGGCGTCGAGCCACAGGACGAACAGCTCGCGCCCCGCCTCGGCCGCGTGGCGGGCGATTCCGGCGATCGAACCCATCGCCAGGCTGTGATCGCCGCCAAGCACGACCGGCGTCCGTCCAGAGCGGGCGACCGCATGGGTTTCGCGGGCAAGCAGCCGCGCCCAGGCCGCGACCTCGGCGAACCGATTGGCCTTGCCTTCCGGCGCGGTCGCGTGGGCCAATGGCGGCGGAGGGCCGAGATCGCCTCGGTCCTCGACCTCGTGGCCGAGGTCCCTCAGCGTCTCCACAATGCCCGCCGTGCGCAGCATGGCCGGTCCCATCGCCGCGCCAGGCACGCTTGCCCCCGCCTCGACCGGCGCGCCGAGAATCGTGATCGCGCGGGGAAGCGGCAAAAGCGCCCTACCCTCCAGACCGTCCTCGCTACTTGTGTGCCGGCTCAAGAGCGCCCCCTTCCCCAAAAGCGAAACCGCTCGATCTTAGTCGATTCCGTGGCCCCCGCAGCCGCCAAGGCTTGACAAAAGCGCAAGCGTGGACACATGCATGCGCATCATGACGCCCGCGCTCCGCATTACCCGGATTTGCATCATTAGCCGCTAGCTCCCGGCTGGCTGGTTCGCGTCTCCTTATTCCTTAAACCCATCGAGAAGCGATCATCCGGCTAACCCGGGCGACGCCTGTTCGTTCGCCTGTTCTGAATGACGCCGACGAGAATTGCCGATGAAGCCGCCGCCCCGACCCCAAGACGAGACGCCCGCGGAGGCGACGGAGGCGCGGCTGCGTCTCTACAACACCCTCACCCGCCGCAGGAAG
This sequence comes from uncultured Alphaproteobacteria bacterium, assembly GCA_963833955.1. GTDB lineage: Bacteria > Pseudomonadota > Alphaproteobacteria > Rhizobiales > Beijerinckiaceae > Roseiarcus. The sequence continues at coordinate 61,578 of CAWHZY010000006.1, forward strand.
ATTTCGCGCCGATCGACCCGAAGCGCGGTGCGCCTCTATGTCTGCGGGCCCACGGTCTATGATTTCGCCCATATCGGCAACGCCCGGCCGGTGATCGTGTTCGACGTGCTGTTCCGGCTCCTGCGCCATCTCTACGGCGCGGAACATGTCACATACATCCGCAACATCACCGACGTCGACGACAAGATCAATGCGCGCGCCGCGCGCGACTTTCCCGCTCTGCCCCTCAACGAGGCGATCGCCAAAGTGACGGAAGCGACCGAGCGGCAATTTCACGAAGACGTCGCTGCGCTCGGCGCGCTGCCGCCGACGCACGAACCGCGCGCCACGCAATATATCGACACGATGCGCGTGATGATCGAGCGGCTGATCGCGCGGGGCGTCGCCTATGTCGCCGAGGATCACGTGCTGTTCTCGCCGAACGCGATGGACGCGCTTGCCTGGGCGCCGCGCTATGGGACGCTCGCGCATCGTTCGCTCGACGAGATGCTGGCCGGCGCGCGCGTCGATGTCGCGCCTTACAAGCGCGACCCGATGGACTTCGTCTTGTGGAAGCCCTCGAAGCCGAACGAGCCGGGCTGGCCAAGCCCGGCCGGCATCGCCGCGCTGGGGCGCCCCGGCTGGCATATCGAGTGCTCGGCTATGTCGATGGCGACGCTGCTCGAGCCGTTCGGCGGCGGCCTGCAATGCGACGACCCGAGCCGCAACATTTTCGACATTCACGGCGGCGGAATCGATCTCGTGTTTCCTCATCACGAGAACGAAATCGCGCAATCCTGCTGCGCCTTCGGCTCGGAGCGCATGGCCAATGTCTGGATGCACAACGGCTTCCTGCAGGTCGAAGGCGAGAAGATGTCGAAGAGCCTCGGCAATTTCGTCACCATCCGCGAACTGCTTGCAAGACTAGAAGTTCGGCGACCGCAATGTGGCCAGGCGAGGTGCTGCGCCTCGCGATGCTTGCGCACGCACTACCGTCAGCCGATCGACTGGACGGTGAAGAGCGCTCGAAGAAGCGCGCAAGCGACGCTCGAACGTTTGGTACGATGCATCGGCGACGTTGAACCGACCGAGTATCCGTCCGAACCGCCCGCTGAAGTGCTGGACGCCCATTGAACGACGACTTGAATACTCATGAAGCAATCAGGCACTTTGTTTACTTCGCCGTCTCGGACACAGGTCCTGCAGTGCGTTCGACGAGATAACCCTCGGATCAGCAGGATGTGACAGAAGCCTGATCCAGCAATGCTGAAAAGAGCGCCAATCTGCTTGGCTTGCTGCAGCAAACACGATCAGAACGTCAGGCGAGTCGCGCTTAGCGAAGCGAAGATCGACGTCGCAGAGATCGATGCGATCATCGCTGAAGCGCATCGAGCGCGCGCGACGCGAAACTGGGCCGAGTCCGATCGGTTGCGCGATCGATCTCGCCGCGCTTGGCGTCGCCATCAAGGACAACAAGGACGGCACGACGACCTGGGAGCCAAGCGATGAGCGCCGTCTCGCTTCGTCCCTATCTGCCCGCCGACGCGCGACGCTGCGCCGAGATCTTTCGCTCGAGCATCAATGAGCTCGCCGCGGATGACTACGACGAAGAGCAGCGCGAGGCCTGGGCCTCGCGCGCCGACGACGAACAGGCTTTCGGCGCCCGGCTCGACGCGGCGCCTGACCCTGCTTGCGATGATCGACGGCGCGGTCGCCGGCTTCGCCAGCCTCAAAGGCGCCGACGACGATCGACATGCTGTTCGTCGATCCCGAATTCGCTCGCCAGGGCGCGGGCGGCGCGCTGGTCGAGGCGCTGACGAAGCTCGCGCAAGCGCGCGGCGCGAAGCGCCTGACCGTCGACGCCAGCGATTCCGCCCGGCCGCTGTTCGAGCGCCAGGGCTTTACCGCTGAGCGGCGCAACCTCGTCCGCGTCGGCGACCAATGGCTCGCCAACACCACCATGGCCAAGACCCTGGCCGGCGAATCCGACGCCTCCAACGCGACATTGACGAAGAGCCCCATGGCCAAAGAACGCCTCTATCTGTTCGACACGACGATGCGCGACGGCGCGCTGACCACCGGCGTCGACTTCTCGCTCGACGACAAGCGCCGCATCGCGGCGATGCTCGACCGGCTCGGCGTCGACTATATCGAGGGCGGCTATCCGGGCGCGAACCCGCTCGACACCGAATTCTTCAAAAAGAAGCCCACGAATCGCGCCCGCTTCTGCGCCTTCGGCATGACCAAGCGGCCGGGCCGCTCGGCCGCCAATGATCCGGGCGTTGCTGGTCTTCTCGCCGCCGACGCCGACGCGATCGTCTATGTCGCCAAGTCGTGGGATTATCACGTCCATGTCGCGCTGGGCTGCACGCTCGACGAGAACCTCGAGGCCATCGCCGACAGCGTGAAGGCGGCGGTCGGCGCGGGCCGCGAGGCGATGGTCGATTGCGAGCATTTCTTCGACGGCTACAAGGCCAATCCGAACTATGCGCTTGCCTGCGCGCGCGCCGCGATCGACGCCGGCGCGCGCTGGGCGGTGCTGTGCGACACCAACGGCGGAGCGCTTCCGCATGAGATCGAACGCATCGTCGGCGAGGTCTCGCGCCTCATTCCGGGCGAGACTCTCGGCATCCACGCCCACAACGACACCGGCAACGCGGTCGCCAATTCGCTCGCCGCTGTCCGCGCCGGCGTGCGGCAGGTGCAGGGCACGCTCAATGGCCTGGGCGAGCGCTGCGGCAACGCCAATCTTGTCAGTCTCATCCCCACATTGGCCTTGAAGCCGGAGCTCAACGAGCGTTTCGAGACCGGCGTGACGGCGGAGGCTTTGCGCGAGATCACCCACGTCTCGCGGGCCTTCGACGAACTGCTCAACCGCGCGCCGAACCGGCACGCGCCTTATGTCGGCGCGTCGGCCTTCGCCACCAAGGCCGGCATTCACGCTTCCGCCCTCGCCAAAGACCCGCGCACTTACGAGCACATTCCGCCCGACAGCGTCGGCAACCAGCGCGCGGTGCTGGTCTCGGATCAGGCCGGGCGCTCGAATCTCCTGAGCGAGCTCAACCGGCTGGGCGTCGAGGCCAGGCCCGACGATCCCCGCCTTGGGCGGCTGCTCGACGAGGTGAAGGCGCGCGAAGCGCAGGGCTTCGCCTACGAAGCCGCCGACGCCTCATTCGAGCTTCTGGCGCGCAGCGTGCTCGGCGGGGTGCCGGAATATTTCGCGGTCGACAGCTTTCATGTCGGCGTCGAGCGCAAGCTGGTCGCGCCCGGAATCACCTATTCGGCTTCGCAGGCGGTGGTGAAGATCCGCATCGGCGAGGAGCGGCTGATTTCCGCCGCTGAGGGCAACGGCCCGGTCAATGCGCTCGATCTCGCTTTGCGCAAGGACCTCGGCGTCTACCAGAAATATATCGAGAACCTGGAATTGCGCGACTATCGCGTGCGCGTCTTCCAGGGCGGCACCGATGCGGTGACGCGCGTCCTGATCGAGTTCGGCGACGGCAACGGAGACACCTGGTCGACGGTCGGGGTGTCCGGCAACATCATCGACGCCTCGTTCCAGGCGCTGGTCGACGCGATCACCTACCGGCTGCTCAAGGTCGGCGTCGCGGCGCAATAGCCGCGTTGTTCGCGCGCGATGGCGCTCCCACGTCGTGATTAACGCTCTAATAAACCAGGATGTTCGCAAGTCGGTGGAGAAGTTCTGGGCTTGGATAATCACCGGAACAATGCGAGAGAAGCCAGCGTTTTCAAAATCGCGACAAGGCTCAACTGGAGGAATTTGATGCGACTCGTTTCGGTAGCCTCGATAGCCGCGTTAGCGACAATTCTCGCCGGCTCAGCGAACGCGCTGCCAGTCCCTGCCCCCTACCATGGCGAATTCAGCGATAACGCTGGCCGCGGGGGGATGCGGACTCGCTTTCCATCGCAACGTCTACGGCGGGTGCGTGCCGAATGGATATGGATGGGGCGGCGGGGCCGTCGTCGCTCCCGGATTTTACGGCGGCGGCTACCACGGCGGCTACTACCATGGCGGCGGCGCCTACTATCACGGCGGCGGCTATTATCACGGCGGCGGCTATTATCACGGCGGGGGTTGGCACGGAGGGGCGTACCACCACGGCTACCACGGCGGTGTTTACCGCAGGTGATAGTCCACGGGCTCGAGCCCTGAGGCTGCGACCCGAAACGCGGCGGAAGCCCACACGCCGCCGCGCCTATCCGTTCGACGTGTCTGAACAGCCGCGACGGCGAGGCCTAACAGCGCGTTAAGAGCTCGACTTGCATGGTCGGCTGCGCAACGAATCGGCGCTGGTAAAACAGACACTCGCGAATGGCGCACGGCGGCCTCCTCGTCTCCATCATTTTCGTTCTTCTGCTCGGCGCATCAGGCGTCGGAATGTATCTGCATGACCAGCTGGGAGAGCGACATCGAACAAGCGAGACGAAGGACCACGTGCGGTTGGTCGTCTCGATCCTCGTCACCTTCACGGCTTTGGTGCTGAGCCTTATGCTCTCGGAGGTGAAGGGCACGTTCGACACGTTCGACGCGCGCCTGCGCGCTTTCGCAGGCGACCTCTCCAATCTCGACATCCATCTGCGGGAATACGGACCAGACGCTGAGCCAATCAGAGCGACGGTAAGGAAGTACGTGGCTGCGGCTATCGCCGATAGCTGGCGCGACGAGCCAGCGCCATCGGGTGATTTTCCGCGCTTTGACGGTCCGGTGGGCGGCGAGCGACCGGAGCTCGGCGCTCTTCTCATTCAGGCCGACACCGCAATTCACAAGCTGGACCCGCCCGACCATTTCCGCCAGCGACTTACAAACTCGTTGTCAAATCAGATCGACGAGGCGTTGCGTGGCCGGCGTCGGCTGCTCGAGACCTCGCACGACACGATCGCATGGCCGCTCATGCTCGCGATGTGCGCGTGGTTGGCGGTCGTTTTCGGAGTCTTCGGGCTGCTCTCGCCGCGCAACGCGGTTGTCTATATGTCGATCGTGGTCTGCGCGGTCTGCGTCGCTTCCGCCATCTTCCTGATCGATGATTTCGACTCGCCGATCGATGGACTCTTGCAGGCGCCGAGCGATTCCATGCGCGCGACCTTGGCCAGAATCGACGCGCCCTGAAAAAAAGCGGGCCCAGTTTTTTGCACGGCCCCGGGAATAAACCGCACACCCCCCGAGTCCCCTCCTTTGAACGGCGCTTTTCGCCGAAGAAGGGGAAACTCAAATGTCACACGATCACGAAGACGGCTTCGACCGCCGGCAAACCCTGAAATGCATGCTCTGGGCCGGAACCGGCGTGATCTGGACGGTCGCCGGCGGCGTGCCCGCATCGCGGCTGATCGGCTCAGCAAAAGCCGCTGGGAACGGCTTTTCCTTCATCCAGATTTCCGACAGCCACATCGGATTCGCCAAGCCCGCCAATCCGGACGCCCGCGTTACCCTCAACGCGGCGATCGACAAGATCATGGGCGCGCCGGGAAAGCCGGCGTTCATGATCCATACCGGCGACATCAGCCACGCGGCGACGAAGCTGACGCAAGCGCGTAATCAGGATTTTATTTGAGCGCGACTCGTCGCGCTCAAACCCGCGCAACGGCGCGGGCGCGCATTCGCGCTTCGGCCACAAGGCGATGACCGGTTCCGATCATCGAGTTTTGGTATGAGCGTAATCTCAGCGATCGCATCCGATTTGACACAATACCCGAAGCAGCAGCTCCGGCGCGGGAAAGCGAGGGCCTTGAATTGTCTGTCGAATCCCCCTGTTGAACCTTCTTGACATAATCAGAAATCCACGATATGTATATCCTCACTAGCGGAATCAACACGGTCGGCCGGCAGGCGAGCGAGGAGACGCCGCAGGCTATTTGAAACCTTGCTGACCACGACCGGACGGGCGAGTTGGGAGACGGGGGACATTTCCTTATTTTTACGCGCCGTAACCCATTGAAAAGTCCCGATTAGGAAAAATAAACGCTAGTAAACGCCAGCCATTTTACTAGCGTTTAGGCGCGTTTAGCGCCTTTTTATTAGCATTTATTCGGGGAAGCTTCGCGCGCTGGTTCGATCCGGGACGCCGCCGCGCCCGCAATCGCCGAGCCCTTGCCGCAACCATGCGTGGCGGCTAGAGGGCGCAGGATGCGTCCCTCGGCTCTCGATCCGCTGTTCGCGCCTGCCGGCGCCTTGGCCGGTATCGGGCCAAAGAACGCGAAGCTCTTCGACCGGCTGCTCGACAGGCGTGAGGGCGCGCGGGTCCTCGACGTCCTCTTCCACCTGCCGCAGGGAACGATCGACCGCCGCGCTCGCCCCAAGATCCGCGACGCGCTTCCGGGCACGATCGTCACCATAGAGGCCAAGGTGACTGAGCATCGCGGACCGCCTAACGCGCGTTCGCGGGCGCCGTTCAAGGTGCTGGTCGAGGATGAGACCGGAGACGTCGAGCTGGTCTTCTTCCTCGCCAATCATGAATGGGTGCGGTCGCGGCTGCCGGTCGGCGCGACGCGCTGGATTTCCGGCAAGCTCGAGCTGTGGGACGGCCGCCGCCAGATGGTGCATCCCGATCGCGTGATGAACGCGGAGGAACTCGATCGCCTCCCCTCGGTCGAGCCGGTCTATGGGCTGACCGAAGGTCTCTATCAGCGCGGGGTCGCCCGCGCCGCGGAGGGCGCGCTCAAGCGCCTGCCGCCGATGCCGGAATGGATCAGCACGAATGCCTTGAGCGATCTGAAATTGCCGAGCTTCGGCCAAGCGCTCGGCGCGATGCACCGGCCCGCAACTCCCGAAGATGTCGATCCAACGAGCCCGGCGGCGACGCGCCTTGCCTATGACGAGCTGTTGGCCAACCAGCTTGCGCTCCTCCTCATGCGCGCGCGCCTGCGCGTCATTCCGGGCCGCTCGCACAAGGCGGAAGGGGCTTTGGCGCGACGCCTCGAAGCCGCCCTGCCCTTTTCCCTGACGCGCGCGCAGCAGCGGGCGGTCGACGACATCCGCGTCGATCTCAGAGCCGAAAAGCGCATGCTGAGGCTGCTGCAGGGCGACGTCGGATCAGGCAAAACCGTCGTTGCGCTCCTGGCGATGGCCGAGGTCGTCGAAGCCGGCAGGCAGGCGGCGATGATGGCGCCGACCGAGATTCTCGCCCGCCAGCACTACGAACGCATGGCCGCGCTTGCGGCGAGCGTCGGCTTGCGTATTGTGCTGATGACCGGGCGCGATAAGGCAGCCGCCCGGCGCGCGTCTCTCGCCGCGTTGGCGGAAGGAACGATCGACATCGCGATCGGCACCCATGCTTTGTTTCAGGAGAGCGTGGCCTTCGCGGATCTCGGGCTCGCGGTGGTCGACGAGCAGCATCGGTTCGGGGTCCGCCAACGCCTGGCGCTGGCTTCCAAGGGCGAGGCGGTCGACCTTCTCGTGATGACGGCGACGCCGATCCCGCGTTCGCTCGTGCTCGCCTATTTCGGCGACATGGATGTTTCCGCTTTGCGGGAGAAGCCGCCGGGGCGTAAGCCCATCGATACGCGCATCTTGCCGATCGAACGGCTCGACGAGGTGGTGGCTCGCCTCTCGCAGGCTCTGGCCTCGGGCGCGCGCGCCTACTGGATTTGTCCATTGGTCGACGAGAGCGAGACGCTCGACGTCGCCGCGGCGGAAGAGCGCGCCGAAGCGCTCAGAGCCATCTTCGGCGACGCGGTTGGCCTCGCGCACGGCAAGATGGCCGGACCCGAGCGGGACGCCGCGATGGAGCGCTTCCAGCGCGGGACAACGACCGTCCTGGTCGCGACCACGGTGGTCGAGGTCGGCGTCGACGTGCCGGACGCGACAATCATGATCATCGAGCACGCCGAACGCTTCGGGCTCGCGCAATTGCACCAGCTGCGCGGGCGCGTCGGTCGCGGAACGAGCCGCTCGGCCTGTCTGCTCCTCTACAAGGGACCGCTTAGCGAAGCGGCGCGCGCGCGGCTCGAGATCTTGCGCGAGACCGAGGACGGTTTCCGCATCGCGGAAGAGGATTTGAAGCTGCGCGGCGAGGGCGACGTGCTCGGCGCCCGGCAGGCGGGCGCGCCCGGCTTTCGTTTCGCCCGGCTCGACATCCATGGCGGCCTTCTGGCGCGGGCGCGGGCGGAGGCGGAGGCCGCGCTCAAACGCGACGAGCGGCTCGCGGACGAGAAGGGCCGCGGCTTGAGGCTGCTCCTCTACCTGTTCGAGCGCGACGAGGCCGCCCGGCTGATCGAGGCTGGGTAAACCCCAAGACAGGCAGCGGTTTCCGATCAATTCCCGGTGAGCGGCACGCCAATGTCGTGAATGTGAAGGGCGACACGCACTCCCGCCCTCTATCGCTCACTATGTGGGTAGACAAGTAGACAAATGCGGCGACTGCGTTTCCAGCCATCGCCGAATCTTCTTCACCGGAACCAATCATTGAGTGGCGCAGTTTTTGCGGCGAGGCATTGAGATGAAAGCAAACCGCGTCCGCGACATCGACTTTTGGCGGGGGGCGGTGCTGATTGCGATCCTTATCGATCACATTCCAGGCAACCCGCTCGAAAATTGGACTCCGAGGAACTTCGGCCTCTCGGACAGTGCGGAGGCGTTCGTCTTCCTATCCGGTCTGTCAGTCGGCCTCATCTACCTGCCCAGGGCGTTCAAGCATGGCCTCGAGCCGGTTGCCGGCGGATGCCTTAAACGCGCGCTCAAACTTTACGGCGTGCATATCGCGCTGACTTTGGCTGCTCTCGCGGTTTTCGGTGTGGCCTACTGGGCGAGCGGCGTGCCGGACCTGATCCAGGCGCATGGACGCTCGTTCGTCTTCGGCTCGCCGGGCAATGGGCTTTTGGGACTTGCCCTGCTCAGCCATCAGCTCGGCTATTTCAATATCCTGCCGTTGTATATCGTTCTGATGCTGTGGGCGCCGGTCGCGGTCGCCCTTGCGCTGCGCGGCCCGCTGTTGGCGCTTGCCGTTTCGATTGGTCTCTATGCGGCGGCGCGCGCTTTCGGCCTCAATCTCCCAAATTGGCCGGAGCCCGGCGGCTGGTTCTTCAATCCGATCGCTTGGCAGCTCGTGTTCACGCTTGGCGTCGTATCAGCAATTTTGTGGCGCGACGGTCTGCCCCGGCCTACCCCATGGCTGGTCGTGCTGAGCGCCGTCACGGTGCTGGGCGCCGCGCTGATCGTCACCGACGAAGGGGGCCTGGCGCCTGGTCTGCGCGACACCGCGACCGCGCATCTTGACGTCGCCAAGCAGGATCTTGGTCTCGCGCGCCTGGTCCACTTCGTCGCATTGGCGTATTTGATTGCGACGGCTACGGTGTTCGGGCGGTTCGTTGCGCCGGTGGTGAGGGGCGCTTTCGGCAATGCGGTCCAAAGCCTCGGCCGCAACAGCCTGTCGGTCTTCGCCGCCGGTTCGTTCTTGAGCGCCTGCGGCCAGGCCGCGTTGGCGGCCGCTTCGCCGCACGCGTCCGCGGGGGTTGAACGGTTCGTCGGACTCGCGTACACGGTTGTGTCCATCATCATCCTGTTCGCTGTCGCCTATTGGATCGAGTGCAGAAAAGCTCAGGCCGACGACGCTGTTCCTGCCGCACAGCCAGCGCGTTTGCGCGTCTGGCGGGCGCTGTCTGCCTCCTCTTCGCCGTAAGCGCCGCATACGCCGAAGAGGCGTCGTGCCCGGGCGAAAGTGCGGCCCTCGAGCCTAACGGGGCTCCGGTCGCCTTCCCAAAGGTCAGGGTCGGCCTAGAGAACGATATTTTGGCGATAGGCTCGTCTTCAACCGAAGGCATCGGGGCGAGTTCGCCGGCAAATACCTATCCCGCCCGGCTCGAGGCGGAGCTTGAAAAGCAGACAGGCGCCGACTTCGACGTCAAGAATGCCGGGGTTGGCGGCGAACTGGCGGTCAGCACTCTGAAACGGCTGAAGGGCGCGCTGAAGTCCGGCTGGGCGCGGCTGGTCATCTGGCAGGTCGGCACCAACGACGCGATCGTGGGCGTCGATGAGACCTTGTTTCGCGCCACCGTACGGGCCGGTATTGCGGCGGCGCATGCCGCGGGCGTTCCGATGATGCTCATTGGCCCGCAGTTCACCTTAAAGACCCCTGACCCCCTCCGCTACGAGCGGTTCGTCAAAATGGTCGATGATATCGGCGCGGCGGACCATGTGCCGGTGCTGAGCCGCTACGCATTGATGAAGAGCTGGAGCGCCAAGAGCGCGAAGGCGCTGAGTTTGCTCTTGTCCGGCGATGGCTTGCACATGAGCGATCTCGGCTACCGATGCTTGGCGCACGCGCTCGCCGAGGCGCTCGAAGGCGCAACCGAAGCCAAGCTTTAGCCAGCGTTCAGCGCTTTCCAAGGATTCCCGCAATGCAGCGTCGTGTTTGGCGGCACGGAACGGTCTCGGCTGTCGGCTTCGGCGCCATGAGCTTCGGCGGCTTCTACGGGCCCACGACGGAATCCGATTCCCTGCGCACGCTGGCGGCGGCGCTCGATCTCGGCGTCGACTTCTGGGACACCGCCAACGTCTATGGCGATGGGCTCTGCGAACACCTGATCGGCAAGTTCCTGGCCGAGGACAAAAGCCGGCGCGCCCGGGTGACGCTCGCAACCAAGTTCGCCATTCGCCGACGCGAGGACGGCGCTCGCTTCTTCGACAATAGCGCGGCCCATATCCGCGAGGCCCTCGACGGCTCGCGGAAGCGGCTCGGCGTCGACCACATCGACCTGTACTATGTGCATCGCGTCGACAAATCGATCCCGATCGAGGACACGGTCGGGGAATTGGCGCGGCTCGTCAAAGCGGGCGAGATCGGCGCGATCGGGCTGTCCGAGGTGGCCCCTGACACCCTCAGACGCGCGCACGAAGTGCACCCGATCGCCGCCGTCCAGTCGGAATATTCGCTATGGACGCGCAATCCCGAACTTGGCCTCATTCAGGCTTGCGCGGAATTCGGCGCGCTTCTGGTCGCCTTCTCGCCTCTCGCGCGCGGCTATTTGAGCGGCCTCCTGCAGGACGTCGAGAGCTTCGGCGAAAAGGACTTCCGCCGCGCCAATCCGCGGTTCCAGGGCCTCAACTGGCGGCGCAATCGCGACCGGCTTCAAGATTTTGTCGCTCTTGCCAAGTCATGGGGATTGAGGCCTGCGACGCTTGCCATTGCCTGGACGCTTGCCAAGGCGCCGCACGTCGTGCCGATTCCCGGCACCCGCGCCGCAGCCCATCTCGAGGAATGCGCTGCGGCGGCGGAGATCGATCTGACCGACGCCCAACTCGCGGAGATTGAGCGCGCTCTGCCCGTCGGCTTCGCCGCTGGCGAGCGCTATTCCGAGCAACAATGGGTGGGGATCCAGAAGTACTGATACCAAGACTCGATGATCGGAACCGATCATCGCCTTATGGCCGAAGCGCGAATGCGCGCCCGCGCCGTCGCGCGGGTTCGAGCGCGACGAGTCGCGCTCAATTAGAATGGGTATGAGGGCTCGCGAACGCTTGTCCTCAGCGGAACGCCAGCGGGCCATTTTCAGACGACACGCCGAACAGAGCGCGTATGCCCTCGAGCAGCCGACGGGTCGGCGCGCCTTCGACGAGCGCCGCGAGATAGTCCTCCGCCCACTTCCTGACGTCGTTTTCCATCAGATGTTCGAGCATCGGCGCATGGCGCTCGCGGCGTTCCTCCAGCGGCATCTCCAGGGCGCGCTTCAGGGCGGCCGCCACGGCATCGCTTTCGTGCGGATTGACGATCAGGGCGCCGTCGAGCTCTTTCGCCGCGCCGGCGAATTGCGACAGCACAAGCACGCCGGGATCTTCCGGATCCTGGGCCGCCAGATATTCCTTGGCGACCAGATTCATCCCGTCGCGAAGCGGCGTCACCATGGCGACATCGGCGGCGCGATAAAGCCCCGCGAGAACCGTGCGCGAGTGGGAACGGTTGACATAACGAATCGGCGTCCAGGCCGGATCGCCGTACTGGCCGTTCACCTTGCCGATGAGGCCGGTCACTTCGGTTTCGATATCGCCATATTGCTTGATGTCGGAGCGGCTTTTTGGCGTGACCTGCAGGAGGGTCACGTTGCCGCGCCACTCCGGATTGTTCTCGAGCAGCCGTTCGAACGCCTTCACGCGGTCGGGAATGCCTTTGGAATAGTCGAGCCGATCGACGCCAAGGATGAGCTTGTTCCCGCCAAGGCTCTCGCGCACCAGGGCGATCATCGCCGAGCGACCCGCGTTCCGCGCCAGGCGCGTGTACGCCTTGGTCTCGATGCTCACCGGGAAAGCGCCGAGCCGCACCTTCTGCCCTTCGAACTCGTAACTGGATCGGTTCTGGGTCGCGCCCTGAGACGTCAAATAGTGGGCGAAGTTGTCGCGATCATTTTCCGTCTGGAAACCGACGAGGTTGTAGTAGGCGAGGCCGCCGAGAATCTCTCTGTGGTGGGGCAGCGTCTGCAGGATGTCATGGGGCGCACAAGGCGTATGAAGGAAAAATCCGATGGTGTTGCGATGGCCGCGCGAGCGCAGTTCCCGTCCAAGCAACATGAGGTGATAATCGTGCACCCAGACGACGTCATCTTCCCTGAGCATCGCGCTCAAGCGGTCGGCGAACATGCGGTTGACGCGGATATAGCCGCTGGCGTCAGCGCGGGAATATTCCTGCAGATCGACCCGGTAGTGAAGGATCGGCCACAGCACGCTGTTGGCGAGACCGTTGTAATATTCCTGAATGTCGTTTTGCGACAGATCGATGAGGACATAGGTCATCTTGTTGATATCGACGGTCTGAGGCGGCCCGTTCGGCTCCTCAGAGACCTTGCCGCTCCACCCGAACCACATCCCGTTGCGATTTTTGAGCGCGGCCTTTACCGCAACCGCCATTCCCCCCGCGAGCGGGGTCCGGGGCGTTTCAGGCACCGCCACGCGATTGGAGACGATGATCAGTCGCGCGCCCATGCTTCCTCCCAACTCGATGACAGCCGCGTTGCGCTATTGATAATGCCCGCCATGGAATATGTCTGGGGAATATTGCCCCACAGCTCACCGGCGTCCGGGTGGATGTCCTCCGACAGAAGTCCATAGGCGTTGCGGCGCGCGAGAATCGATTCGAACAATTCACGCGCCTCGTCCTTCCGACCGATCTGATGGAGCGCGTCGATGTACCAGAAGTTGCACGCGAGAAAGGCGGTCTCCGGCGCGCCGAAATCGTCCGGCGCGGTGTAACGCATGATCCGGCCGTTTCGCGTGAGCTCGCGCCCAATGGCGTCGCAGGTCTTGATGAAGCGGGGATCGTTCGAGGACACGAGTCCAAGCTCGGCGACCAGAAGGACGCTGGCGTCGAGATCCGGGGAGCCGAATGCGCCAGTCAGGGCGCCTCGCTCTTCACTCCAGCCTTCTTCTAGAATTCGCTTCCGCAACGAGCGCGCGTTGGCCGCCCAGTATTTGGCGCGGTCGATGATTTTGAGTTTGCGGGCGATGCCCGCGAGCCTGTCGCAAGCCGCCCAGCACAGCGTCGCCGAATAGGTGTGTGGCAGCGCGCGGGTGCGATATTCCCACAAACCCGCATCGGGCTCGAACGCGTGCACAATGGCCTGCTCGCCAAGACCCTCGAGCAGCCGGAACAGCGACTCGTCGCCCATCCTAGGGAGACGCTCGTCCACGAACATCTGCGTCGCGGCCAGGACGACGCTGCCATAGACGTCGTTCTGCCTTTGACCCGCCGCCTGGTTGCCGACCCGAACAGGACCCATGCCGAGGAAACCCTTGAGGTCCGGCGCAATCCGTTCCTCAAGCCGCGCAAAGGGCACAATGCCGTGCAAGGGCTGCATCTCGTCATCGCCGCTGGCGATGGTGGTGATGTAGTTGATGTAGGATTCCATAATCTGCGTCGCGCCGAGCCGGTTCAGCGCGTCGACGACGAAATAAGCGTCACGCAGCCAGCAATAGCGATAGTCCCAGGTTCGCGACGACGAGGGCGCCTCTGGAATTGACGTTGTATGCGCCGCCACGATCGCGCCCGTCTCGGCGAAGCTGCAAAGCTTAAGCGTGATCGCCGCGCGCACCACCTCGACTTGCCACTCGTAAGCGAGCGCGAGATAGCGCACCCAACCTTGCCAATAGTCGCGCGTGCGGTCGAGGAATTCGCGCGACGTCGTGTCGATCGCGCTGAGGAAAGGATCGTCCTGGCCGAATATGAGGTTGACCGGCCGGTTCAGAGGAAACGAAATTTCGTTGACAATGTAGGAAAGCGGCGCGTCGGACGTGAGGCGCAGAGACTTGCGCTCCATCCAGGTAGCGGATGTGATTCGAGCCGACGACAAAATTGGTGGTCGGTCGACCGTAACCGTGGGTTGGGCGCACCCGGATCGTGACCCGAGGCAGGCCGGCGATCGGTTCGATGCGCCGTATGATCTGCGGGGGCCGGTATACGCGCTCGAAGCGCTCGAAATTCGGAGCGAAATCGGAGACGCGGATCTTGCCGCCATTGGCGTCGGTCAGGATCGTCTCGACAATCGCCGTGTTGCGCACATATTGCGACTCGGTTTGAACCAGGTTCGCGACCGTGACATCGCAGAACCCTTTCTCCTCGTCGCCGGCCAGCAGCCGCGAGAAGACCGGGTCGGAATCGAAGTGGGGATAGCACCACCACACGATCCGAGCGTTCTGATCGACAAACGCCGCCGCGCAGCTATTGCCAATCAAGGCCAAGTCGAGGTTCTGTTTTTTTGTTTGCGTCCCCTCGGTCATGCGGTGCTTCCCCGCGCGAATTCAGCAAGCCAACCGCGCACGGCTTGCGGCGTCGGGAAAGGCGCCGATCGCGCCCGGGCGCGAACGGCCGACCGAATAGGCGACCCCCCCACGCGCACTGACGAGGGCGAAACCGCTTTCATCGGTCGTATCGTCGCCGACGAAGATCGGCCTGCGCCCGCTAAACGTCGAGGTGGAGAGGAACGACGCGATCGCGCCGGCTTTGTCGAAGCAGGGGCTCTTGATCTCAATCGCGCAATGCGCGTCCATAATGTCGACAGCGATCGGAATCGAATCCACGAGCTCTCTGACGATATTGCGAAGCGGCCGTTCCGCAGAAGGCGCAAGTCGATAGTGGACGGTGAAGCTGAAGCGCTTGTTTTCAACGAGCACGCCGGGAAACGGCTCAACCGCGCGTCTTAGCGCGGCCAGCAGCGACTGAGGCAAGTCGGCCGCCGCCGCCGGCGCTGTGGATCCATCGGGATCGAAACGAATCTCCGCGCCATGAACGCCGCTCACGCGCAGCCGCAACGGCGCGAAAAGATGGTCGATGTCAGCAATGGAGCGGCCGCTGATGAGCGCCAGGGCGCCGGCAAGCCTGCGTTCGGCGCCCGCGAGCGTCGCAACCAGCCCCGCCGGGGTCACGACGTCGTCCGGCCGCGCCGCCAGGTCGAGCAAAGTGCCATCGACGTCGAGAAAAAGAGCGACAGAAGCGTCGCTCAACGGCGCCACATCGCTCCACGTCGCGCCCTCCATGCTTGGCGCGTTCAATTCGTCCACCCGTACAGCTCCTGACGCCCCTTCGCCCGACCTAAGAAGGTTTTGGGGCGACAACATGGTGATAGCGTGGCCGCACGCCCGGCCGCCATCGTTTTCCCGAACCACGGAGCCTAAAACGCGCAACGGTCGAGTTGGTTCCCCAGTAAGAGCAAGAAAATCGTCTCGACGCAGCTGTCAAATTTGGACACGTAGACAGCGCGCGACCACGGCTGATCTTCGGGGACACGGAGCCGCGGGCGTGGCGGAGGCGCCGATTCTTCTGTAGAATTTGGATTCAGCAACCCGCAGCCTTGTCGCCGGGCTTTGTTTTCAGCACGTTGCGCGCCGGTCTGGCAAGCCGCCATGGATCATAGGAGATGAGCGAGCTTCGGTCATGTTACCCCTGTCATGGCAGTGGGTTCACTTTTGACGTGATCGTCCGTGACCTGCGCGGCGAAAGCCGGCGCCGGGTCACGATCGAGGCCAACGAAGCCGAGCGCGGGGCGAAGCTCGGCGCCGCGCCGTCGCGTTGCGTCGAGGCCGTGATGCGCTTCCTCCTCGATCGCGAGCCGAAGGAATCGATCTCGAGCGCGTTCGACATGCGCGTCGTTCGGCGTTAGTTTCCGGGATTCGACGACGCGTTCCCAGTTATCTCGTCCGCCTCGGCGGCGAACCGGGGCGCCGTTCATAGTCGTCGGCCAAAATACGGAGGCATGCTGACATGACCGTCGCCCTCGCCCGGCCGGAGGCGACTCTCGACTCCCGCTACACCGCGTCCGAGGGCTGGGTCTATATGACCGGGACGCAGGCGTTGGTGCGCCTGCCCATTCAGCAGCGCCTGCGCGACGCGGCGGCTGGCCTCAACACCGGTGGATATATTTCCGGCTATCGCGGCTCGCCGCTCGGGCGCTACGACATCGAGCTGTGGCGCGCGGCGGCGCAGCTCAAGCAACACAACATCGTCTTCCGCCCGGGCCTCAACGAAGACCTCGCCGCGACGGCGATTTGGGGCGCCCAGCAGGTCAACAACTTTCCCGGCGCGACCGTCGATGGCGTGTTCGGCATCTGGTACGGCAAGGGACCGGGCGTCGACCGATCGGCCGACGCGCTGCGCCACGCCAATTTCGCGGGCTCATCCCCCAAGGGCGGCGCGCTGGCGCTCGCCGGCGACGACCACGGCGCGAAATCTTCGACCGCGGTCAATTTCTCCGACACCTTGTTCATCGCCGTCGGCATGCCGGTCATCTATCCGTCCAACACCCAGGAGCTGCTCGATTTTGGCCTGCACGGCATCGCCATGTCGCGGTTTTCCGGCTGCTGGGTCGGCATGAAGGTGGTCACCGACGTCGCCGAAGGCGGCGGCACGGTTTATGTCGGGCCCGACTTGCCCGAGATCGTTGTCCCAGAGCGGCCGAGCGCGCCGCCCCATGGCGTATGGGCGCGCACGATCGACGCGGCGGTGGCTCAGGAAGAACGGCTCTACCAACACAAGCTTCCCGCTGCGCTCGCCTATGCGCGCGCCAACAACCTCAACCGCATCCTCGGCGATGGCGAGGGCGCGAGGATCGGGGTGGTCGCCGCGGGCAAGGCCTGGCAGGATCTCTTGCAGACGCTCGGCAATCTCGGCCTCGACGACGACGGCGCCGCGCTTGGGATGCGTCTGCTCAAAGTCGGCATGGTGTGGCCGCTCGATCCGGTGATCGTGCGCGATTTCGCACGCGGCCTCGATCTCATCATCGTGATCGAGGAGAAGCGCCCCCTGCTCGAGGATCAGATCCGCTCCATTCTCTATGGCGATTCGAGAGCGCCGCGGATCGTCGGCAAATATTTCGATGGGCAGGCGTTTGATCCCTCGCCGGGCGCGCTCGCCATTCCCAATTTCGGCGAGATCACTCCCGAACTCATCGCCGGAGTCCTGGCCAAGGCGGTTTCACGGCATGATCCGAACTGTGCGCTCAGCGCGCCGGAGGCGACCGGGCGCGATGCTCAGCAATCGTCCGGCGCCAATGCGAAGCCCGGGCTTCTGCGCCGGATGCCCGCATAACCGATCAACGCCGGTCCCCGAGGGCAGTCGCGCGCTTGCTGGCATCGGCTGCCATTGGATGGCGACGCTGGTCAATCCGCAGCAGACCGCCACCGCTTCGCATATGGGCGGCGAAGGCGTGATGTGGCTCGGCCAGCAGCCGTTCACCAAACAGGACCACGTGTTCGCCAATATCGGCGATGGCACCTATGCGCATTCGGGCTCGCTCGCGATCCGCCAGGCGCTCGCCGCCAATGTTCCGATCACCTACAAGATCCTCTTCAACGGCTTCGTCTCGATGACCGGCGGACAGCCGATCGAGGGCGCCATGACGCCGGTTCAGATCCTCGACGAGCTTGCCGCGGAGGGCGTCAAGAAGATGACGCTCGTCGCGGACGACCCGGAGCGCTACGCGGGCGTGCCCCTGCCCCACGGCGTGAGCCTTCGCCATCGCGACGCGATGGACGAGACGCAGCGTGAATTTCGCGAATTCAAGGGCGTATCGGTCATCCTTTACGACCAGCCCTGCGCGACCGAGCGGCGGCGCCTGCGCAAGCGCGGCAAGTGGGCTGATCCAGCAAAGCGCACCTTCATCAATCCGCAAGTCTGCGAAGGCTGCGGGGATTGCGGACGCGTCTCCAATTGCATGGCGATCGAGCCCCTGGAAACGGAATTCGGACGCAAGCGGCGCATCAACCAATCGAGCTGCAACAAGGATTTCTCCTGCGTCGAGGGATTTTGCCCAAGCTTCGTCACCGTGCATGGCGGACGCTTGCGCAAGCCCGAGGCGACGGCGCCTTTGGGCCAGTATCTGCCGCCTGTCCCCGAGCCGATCCTGCCCGAAATACACGAGCGCTTCAGCCTGCTGGTGGCCGGCATTGGCGGCTCTGGCGTCGTCACCATCAGCCAGACAATCGCCGTCGCCGCTTATCTCGACGGGCTTTACAGCTCCAATCTCGACCTGACCGGGTTGAGCCAGAAATACGGCGCGGTGACCGCGCATGTGCGCATCGCCCATGAACCCGGCGCGTTGCACGCGACCCGCATCGCCGCCGGCGAAGCCGACGCGCTGATCGGCTGCGACCTCATCGTGGCCGCGGGCGACGAATCGATCTCCAAGCTCGAGCGCGGCAAGACGGGCGCGGTCATCTCCGCCGATCTGACGCCGACCGCCGATTTCGCTCGCAATCCGAACTGGAGCGTGGACGCCGACGAACTGATCGAACGCCTGAAAAACGCGCTGGGCGACAAGGCGCTCATCGTCGACGCGCAGCGTCTCTCCGCGGCGCTGATGGGCGACCCGATCGCCTCCAACATGTTCATGCTCGGCGCCGCCTGGCAGAGAGGCCTGGTTCCGATCCGCCGGGAGGCGATCGATCGCGCAATTGAACTCAACGGCGTCGCCATCGACGCCAACAAACAGGCGTTCGAGTGGGGCCGGCGCGCTGGGCATGATCCGATGAGCGTCGAGACGCTGGTCGGCCTTGACGAAGCGGGTGACGAACCGCCCTCGCTCGACGCGCTCATGCAGCGTCGCGTCGCGCATCTGACGGATTATCGCGACGCAGCCTATGGGGCGCGGTATCGCGAGCTCGTCGAGCGCGTGCGCGCGGCGGAGAGAAGCGCGGGCCTGGGCGAAGCGCTGACCACAGCCGTCGCGCGCGCCTATCACAAGCTGCTCGCCGCCAAGGACGAATGGGAAGTGGCGCGGCTGTTTGCGGCGCCTGAGTTCCAGGAGAGCCTGTCGCGCGAATTCGAAGGCGCCTACCAGCTCCATTTCCATATCGGCGCGTGGCCGTTCGCGCGCCTCGACCCGGCAAGCGGGAGGATGAAAAAGGGCGAAGTCGGCCCGTGGGCGATGACCGCCTTCCGCGTGATGGCGCGGCTGAAATTCCTGCGCGGCACGTTGCTCGATCCGTTCCGCTTGAGCGGCGAGCGCAAGCTCGAGCGGCGCCTGGTCGCCGAGTTCGAAGCCGACGTCGCGGATCTCACCCAGCGCCTGACGCCTACGTCCCACCCGATCGCGGTTCGTGTGGTCGGCGCCTATGAGACGATTCGCGGATACGGGCACGTGAAAGAGGCAAGCGCCGCTGAGGCAGCCAAAACGCGGGCTCAGGCGCTCAACGAGCTCAAGGCCGGCAAGGCGCCGGTCGAGAGGGCGGCTTAAGGGACGGAAAGGGAAAATTCTTATGCGGGGCAAGACGGTCGTTGTCACGGGCGCCTTCGGCGCCTTGGGAAGGGCGGTCGCCGCGGCGGCCGCCGAGCGCGGATGCAATGTCGCCGCGATCGACCACGCCACATCCCCCCCGGCTGGTCTCGTCGAACAACTGGGGCCGAAGGCCCTCATCCTCGGCGGGGTCGATCTGTCGTCGTACTCAGCCGCCAAGACGGCGATGGCCCAGGTCAAGATCAAGTTCGGAGGCCTCGACGCGCTGCTCAACATCGCCGGCGGCTTTCAATGGGAGACGGTCGAAGGGGGCAAGGGCGAGAGCTGGGACCAGCTCTTTTCCCTGAACCTGAAGACCGCGCTCCACGCCTGCCAGGGCGCGCTTCCCTATTTGCTGGAGAGCGGCGCAGGCCGCATCGTCAATGTCGGTGCTCAGTCCGCCTTGCGGCCGATGTGCGGACTCGGCGCCTATTCCGCGACCAAGTCGGCCGTGCACCGGCTGACGGAAAGCCTGGCGGACGAACTGAAGCTCAGAGGGGTGACCGTCAACGCGGTGTTGCCTTCGATCATCGACACGCCCGCCAACCGGCGCGACATGCCGAAGGGGGACTTCGATCGCTGGGTTAAGGCCGCCGACCTCGCGGCGGTCATGCTGTTTCTGGCCTCCGACGAGGCGCGAGTCATCACCGGCGCGCTGATTCCCGTCTCAGGACGCGTCTAGCCACGCGGTTCAGCCGAACGCTCCCTTCGTGATATAGCGCCACGCGCGCGGCGCGTTGGATGGGCGATTCAAAGAGGACGGCATGAGCAAGACGGCTCTCATAACAGGAGCGACCTCCGGTATCGGCGAAGCCGCCGCTCGCGCATTCACCGCCGCCGGGTGGCGCGTCATCGCGACCGGCCGCCGGGGCGAACGGCTCAAGGCGCTCGTCGACGCTATCGGCGCCGACAAGGTCCATCCCGCCGCGTTCGACGTCACCGATGAAGCGGCGCGAGACGCCGCTCTGGCCGCGCTTCCCAACGGATTTCGCGGCATCGACCTCCTGATCAACAACGCCGGGCTCGCGCTTGGCCGCAATCCTGCGCAAGCGGCCGATCTTGCCCAGTGGAAAACGATGATCGACACGAATGTGACCGCGCTCGCTTCGCTCACCCACAAATTGCTGCCGGGGCTGATCGCCCGGCGCGGCGCGATCATCAACCTGTCGTCGGTCGCCGCGAATTATCCGTATGCGGGCGGCAACGTCTATTCGGGAACCAAGGCGTTCGTGAAGGAGTTTTCGCTCGGGCTCCGCAGCGATTTGCATGGCACTGGCGTACGCGTCACGTCGATCGAGCCCGGCATGGTCGAGACCGAGTTTACGCTGGTGCGCACGGGCGGCGATGAGGCGGCGTCGGAGACGCTCTATCGTGGCGCCAAACCGATGACCGGCGAGGACATCGCGGCGACAATGCTGTGGGTGGCCGAGCTGCCGCCGCACCTCAACATCAACCGGCTCGAGCTGATGCCCGTGAGCCAGTCGTTCGCCGGCTTCCAGGTCGCCCGCGCCACCTGAGCGCATCTCGGAAAGCGAGGATGAAACATGGGCGCGTTCGTCAACGGAACATGGCGAGAGGGCGACTTCCCGCACGACACGACGGGCCATTTCGTGCGTCCCGACGCGCCTTTCCGCAATTGGATCACGCCAAGCGGAGAGCCGGGACCGAGCGGCGCGGGCGGCTTCAAGGCGGAGCCCGACCGCTATCACCTCATCATCTCGCTCGCCTGCCCGTGGGCGCATCGGACCCTCATCTTCCGACGCCTTAAAGGTCTCGAGAGCATGATCTCGCTCTCGATCGTCCACTGGCTGCTCGGCGAGCGCGGCTGGACCTTCGATCCCGGCCGTGGAGTCATTCCCGACCCGCTCTTCGGCGCGAATGAACTGCGCGAATTCTACGTCAAGGCGCGTCCTGACTATAGCGGCCGGGTCACGGTGCCCGTCCTTTGGGACAAGAAAACGAACACCATCGTCAACAACGAATCGTCGGAAATCATCCGCATGTTCAACAGCGCCTTCGATCGCGTCGGCGCGGCTGAGGGCGACTATTATCCGAGCGGCCTCCGGCCCGAGATCGACGAGGTCAATGCGCGCATCTATCGAACGCGTCAACAACGGCGTCTATCGCGCCGGTTTCGCCACCTCGCAGGAGGCGTATGAAGAGGCGTTCCGGGAGCTGTTCGAGACGCTCGACTGGCTCGAGGCGCGGCTCGCGAACCAGCGCTTCCTGATCGGCCAGCGACTGACGGAAGCCGACTGGCGCCTGTTCACCACTCTCATCCGCTTCGATCCGGTTTATTTCGGGCACTTCAAGTGCAATCTTCGCGAGATCCGGAACTATCCGGCGCTGAGCCGCTACTTAAGGGAGCTTTACCACCTGCCGGGAATCGCCGAGACGGTCGATTTCTTCCACATCAAGCACCATTATTACGAGAGCCATCGGCGCATCAATCCGACAGGCATTGTGCCGGTCGGGCCGGAAATGGAGCTGTGACGGCGCCCGGCATTTACTTCGACTGTTCCGTGAGAAGTGATGCCCAAGCGGCCCACTGGCCGCTCTCAAACTTCGGGTTCTTAGTCACGCCTCCAAACGGTGAACGTGTTCCGCGCAGCGCTCCGGTCCGGTGGCCGGTATCTCAACCAGTTGCCTAAGTCGGTTCAACCCAATTCGCTTGATATTAGGAAGGCGCGGAGTTGGCAGAACAAAGAATTCCCATTGATCGTGGATTCGATGGTCGGCTTCTGGTCCGACTTTTCCATGCCAAGCAAACACATAAATGTGAGCGGCGCGCCGTGGCTCATGGAATTTCGTAAATTTGCTCCCCTGATACCACCCCTTTCGAAGACCAATGTCGAATGAGGGGTTTTTACTTCCTTCAATTCGATCTTCTTCCTCATGCCAAGGCTGCAGCGCCGATGATTGCTTTACCTCAAGGTACTTCCCGGTTTTGCTCTCAAAATCCCAACCATTCCAATTTGCACCCTTAAATTCCCATCCTATCGATTCGAAATATGGTTCCAGCATCGCTTCAACGAAGGCGCTGCGGTAGTCGTTCTGAATGATTCTCTGATCGAAAAGGCGGATAGCCAATTTTTCGGCGATGCTGTTCATTGTGTCCAAATCGTTCTTACAGGGTGCTTCTATTCCGCATCCTACCGCCAGCGTCGAGGTTCTTCAGCGGCAAAACTCTGTTGTAGCTTGCTCCCGCCTCCCACCCGTGGCAATCGACCGGCGTGACTGACATCGCCCAAACTGAACCGCGCCCCGCGCCGCGCATTTCCTTCGTTTCTCTTGGCTGCCCCAAGGCGCTCGTCGACAGCGAGCGCATTCTCACGCGCCTGCGCGCCGAGGGCTATGAGCTTGCGCGCAATCATGCCGGCGCCGACGCGGTCATCGTCAACACCTGCGGCTTTCTCGACAGCGCCAAAGCGGAATCGCTCGCGGCCATCGGCCAGGCGATGAACGAGAATGGCAAGGTGATCGTGACCGGCTGCATGGGGGCGACGCCTGAGGCGATCCGCGACGCTTTCCCGAACGTCTCGGCGATCACCGGCCCGCAGGCGTTCGAAAGCGTGATGGAGGCGGTGCGCGCCGCAGCGCCTGCGCCCCGTGATCCGTTCGTCGATCTCATTCCCGGCGAAGGCGTGCGCCTGACGCCGCGCCACTACGCCTATCTCAAAATCTCCGAAGGCTGCGACCACCGCTGCACGTTCTGCATCATCCCGAGCTTGCGCGGGCGGCTCGCGTCGCGTCCGGCGGGCGACGTGCTGCGCGAAGCCGAGCGGCTCGTGAAAGCGGGCGTCAAGGAGCTCATCGTCATCGCGCAGGATACGAGCGCCTACGGCCTCGACCTCAAATATTCCGAGAGCCCGTGGCAGGACGGCCATGTCGCCGCGCGCTTTCTCGACATCACCCGCGAACTGGGTTCGCTCGGCGCCTGGGTGAGACTGCAATATGTCTACCCCTATCCGCATGTCGACGAGGCGATCCATCTTATGAACGGCGGCAATGTGCTGCCCTATATCGACGTGCCGTTCCAGCATGCATCGCCCAATGTGCTCAAGGCGATGCGCCGGCCAGCGGCTCAGGAAAAGACGCTGGAGCGCATCCGAGCCTGGCGTGCAATCTGCCCGGAATTGACCATCCGCTCGACTTTCATTGTCGGCTTTCCGGGCGAAACGGAGGAGGATTTTCTTTTCCTGCTCGACTGGCTGGACGAGGCCAAGCTCGACCGCGTCGGCGCGTTTGAATACGAGCCGGTCAAAGGCGCCGCAGCCAACGATCTCGGCCTCGAGCCTGTGCCTGACGATATCAAATCAAGCCGCCACAAGCGCTTCATGCAGCGCGCCCAGGCGATCAGCCAGAAGAAGCTCGCCGCCAAGGTCGGCAAACGCCTCGAGGCCATCGTCGACGAGGGCGGCGCGCGCGAGGCCAAGGGCCGCACCAAAGGCGACTCGCCGCAGATCGACGGCGCCGTGCACATCGCGACGCGCCGGCCCTTACGCGCCGGCGACATCGTAACGGTCAGAATTGAGCGCTCCGACGCCTATGATTTGTGGGGGACCGCGGCTTGAGGGCCGCGAACAACATCCCCGTGGACCTCGCATCGCCTTGAACCGCCCAGAGCCAATCAGCGCGCCTCACGCCGTCGAACTGCAAGACGGCCTCCCCAATCCACAACGCCTCATGGCGTTCTCGACTCTCGCCATGGCGATCAGCATGGCCGTGCTCGACGGCACCATT
Organism: uncultured Alphaproteobacteria bacterium; assembly: GCA_963833955.1. GTDB lineage: Bacteria > Pseudomonadota > Alphaproteobacteria > Rhizobiales > Beijerinckiaceae > Roseiarcus. The sequence goes on from CAWHZY010000006.1 coordinate 86,004, forward strand.
GTCACGGTGGCGCTGCCGACCATGGCGCGCCAGTTCGCCGTCGCGCCGGAGAACGCGATCTGGATCGTCAACGCCTTCCAGCTCGCGGTCACCGTCTCGCTGCTGCCGCTGGCGGCGCTCGGCGACATTCTCGGCTACCGGCGCGTCTATTGGTGGGGGCTTGCCCTCTTCACCGTGGCGTCCCTCGCCTGCGCGCTCGCGCCGAATTTCGCCGTGCTCACCTTGGCGCGCGTGGTTCAGGGCCTGGGCGCGGCTGGCATCATGAGCGTCAACATTGCGCTCATCCGGTTCATCTATCCGCATGCGCGGCTTGGCCAGGGGGTCGGCAACATGGCGGTGGTGGTCGCCGTCTGCTCAGCCGGAAGCCCGAGCGTCGCGGCGGCGATCCTGTCGGTCGCCTCCTGGCACTGGCTGTTTCTGATCAACGTGCCGATCGGCGTGGTTGCCCTCATAATGGCGGCGCGGACGCTGCCAGCGACGCCGCGCGCCGCCGGCCGCCTCGATCTTTTGAGCGTGCTCCTCAATGCGCTCACGTTCGGCCTGGTCATCGCCGGAGTGAACCGGATCGGCCAGGGCGGATCGCCCTGGCCCGCGCTGATCCAGATCGCGGTCGGCGTGGTGATCGGCGTGGCGCTCGTCTGGCGCCAACTCAAAGTCCCCGCGCCGCTGCTGCCGGTCGATCTTCTCCGCCGGCCGGTGTTTGCGCTTTCGCTCGCGACGTCCATCGCCTCGTTCGGGGCGCAAGCCTTGGCCATCGTGTCCTTGCCGTTTTACTTTGAAGACCGCCTCGGCCATTCAGCCTCGGCCTCCGGACTGCTGCTGACGCCCTGGCCGCTCGCGACGGCTTTGATCGCGCCGATCGCCGGACGCCTGGCCGACCGATTCATCCCCGGCCTTCTCGGCAGCATCGGTCTTTTGGTGATGGGCGCAGGACTGGTTCTCGTCGCAATGGGCATCGGCAATTCCACTCCGGTCTCGCTCGCCTGGCGCCTCGCGGTCTGCGGGCTGGGCTTCGGGTTTTTCCAGTCGCCCAACAATCGGGTGATCATCGGCAGCGCGCCGCGCGAGCGAAGCGGCGGGGCTGCCGGCCTGCAATCCTCCGGGCGGCTGATCGGCCAGTCGTTCGGGACGGCGCTGGTCGCGGTCGCCCTCGGACAGGCGCCTCGGCACGCGACCGAAATCGCGCTCTGGGGCGCGGCCGCGCTGACCCTCATGGGCGCGATCACGAGCGGCCTGCGAAGGGCGAACTGAGGCGACGCGCCTCTTTTCGCCCAGCGCTCGGCTACGTTCCGGCCACCCGTGCTGGCCGCGAGGCAGGTCAGCGTTGGCAAAGTTTGTCATGCAGTATATTTTCAGGACATGGGTTCGATGAACGTCTCGCTTCCGGATTCACTGAAATCCTTCGTCGATGAGCAGGTCGCCAGACGCGGCTATGCGACCGGCAGCGAATATGTCCGAGAGCTGATCCGCATCGATCAGGATCGGCAACGCTTGCGTGGTCTGTTGCTCGAGGGCGCCAGTCGCCTGCGACGGTGGCTGCCGACGATGCCTTTTTCAACGGACTTAGGGATCGGGTGCGGCAAGCGAAATCTGAGTGAGTGGAAAAACCGATCGTTCTCCGCGAGGTTGCGCAGCGGGACGTCAGAGCGGTGGTCGACCACTACCTCCGGGAGGCCGGTCCCGACGTTGCGCTCGGTTTCATCGACGCGCTTCAATCGACTTCTCAAGCGATCGCCGCGCACCCCCGCCCTCGGGTCGCCTCGTTACGCTTCAGAGCTCGCCCTTCCCGGACTGCGCAGCTTGGCGACGAAGGGGTTTCCCTATCTCGTTTTTTATATCGACCGGGACGATCACATCGACGTCTGGAGAGTGCTCCACGCCCGGCGCGACATACCCTCGCGCATGCGGGAACCCGAGGCGTGAGCCGAGTGGGGCAATGACTTCCGTCGCGGGCCTGACGACCCCCAGCCCTACGACGCGCGCGCGCCGCCTCGATTCCAGCCTCGCCCGCGGTCGCCAAAGGCCTCCCAGCCCCGGTCGGTGACCGCGACCGTGTCCTCCAGCTTGATGAAGCCGCGGCGCGGATCGGCGATCGTCGTCTCGATCGAGATGACCATGCCGGATTCAAGCGGTCGGTCGGAATCATAGGCCGGATAGGGAACCGGCCCATGGGCAGTCAGGCGCGGCGCTTCATGGCTGATGAGGCCCATCCCATGGGCTACGAACTCAATCGAATTCGCGCGCGACGATCGCTTCAACACTTCGCCGGCGCTGGCGTAGATCTCGCCGCCATTGGCGCCTCGCCGGATCGGCTTGCGCGCCGCCATCTGGATTTCGTCCACCTCGGCGAGCAGGTCTTCGAGTTCGCTGTCGGGCTCGCCCTGGATCGCCATGCGACAGAGATCGCCGATGTAGCCTTTGTAATTGCCGCCGGAATCAATCGACATGATGTCGCCTGCTCCCCACACCTGGTCGGAGGGCGCGCGATTGAGGCTCGTCCCGGCCGTGATCAGGCAATATTCAAACGTCAGGCCCCGGTTCACCTCTTCGCGGCGAAGCGCTTCGACGACTTCGGCTTTCGTCGCGCCCGGCCCGTGCGAGGCGATCACCGCCAGCATGGAATCGACCACGAGTTCAGACGCCGAGCGCAACAGATCCAGCTCTTCTCGGGTCTTGCGCGCCCGCAAGCGTTCGAGCGGCAGGTGCGCTTCGACGAACGTGACGCCGGGGAGTTCGCGCGCCATCAGTTCCGCCGCGTCGGCGGGCAAGAACGCCCGCTCGATTCCGACGTGCTTCGCCCCCGCGCCAAGCTTTCTAAGATGATCGATCGCGAGCTGCGCAGAGTCGAGGCTCGCTCGCGCGGTCTGGAAGGCCGGGGTCCAGAACTTGCCGAGATCCTTCTCATAAGCTTCCATGGCGTGCCCGATATAAGTCGACTGGTCCGGGCGGCCCTTGACATAGACGAGAAGAGGCAAATAGCGGCTGACGCCGATCGCGTCGAAATGATCGAAGAAGAAGAACCGGTAGCCGCCGAAGAGATATTGGATGTTGTGCTTGGACGAGATCACCGCCGCGTCCATGCCGGCCTCGTCGAGGAGTGCGTCCAGTCGCGCGCTGTCAAATGGCGGCGATGTGGCTTCGGCCTTCGCAAACGACAGTGCGGTCGGGCTTTCCTTCATGATTTCTTCTCTCGCGAGATCGAACTTGCCGCCTCACTCTAGCGTAAGCAAGTGAAACTGTCGCCATTCGCCTTCGCTTGCCAAAAGCGCCGCGAATCCCCGATCATCGCGAAACCGCCATCCCTCCAAACAAAGGCAAATTCCATGCTTACGGTCGACGCCAAGGGCGTCTTTCCCATCGCGCCAACGCCGTTTCTCGCCGATGGCGCAATCGACATGAGCAGCGTCGACCGCATGATCGACCATTATGTCGCCGCGGGCGCCGACGGTTGCACCATTCTCGGCATCATGGGCGAAGCGCCGAAGCTCGATCAGGACGAGGCAATCGGTTTCGTCGCCCGCTGCGTCGCGCGCGCGCCAAAACTGCCGTTCATCGTCGGCGTCTCCGCGCCCGGATTCGCGGCGATGCGCGCCTTGTCGCACGCCGCCATGGCGAAGGGAGCGGCCGGCGTGATGATCGCCCCGCCGCCGTCGCTGCGCACCGACGACCAGATCGTGACGTATTACGCGCAAGCGGCCGAGGCGATCGGATCGGACATCCCCTTCGTCATCCAGGACTATCCGCTGACGCTCAGCGTCATCATGACGCCGAACGTCATCCGCCGGATCATCACCGACAATCCGTCCTGCGTCATGCTGAAGCACGAGGACTGGCCGGGCCTGGAAAAGATTTCGGCGCTGCGGCGATTCGAGAACGAGGGCAAGCTGCGCCGTGTCCCGATCCTGACCGGCAATGGCGGCCTCTTCCTTGACTTCGAAATGGAGCGCGGAGCCGATGGCGCGATGACCGGCTACGCCTTCCCGGAAATGCTGATCGACGTGGTTCGGCTGTCGCGCGAGGGCCGGCGCGAGGAAGCGCATGATATTTTTGACGCCCATCTGCCCCTCGTCCGCTATGAACAGCAGCAGGGCGTCGGCTTGGCCACGCGCAAATATGTGATGATGAAGCGGGGCATTCTTAGCTCCGACGCGCAGCGAAAGCCGGGCGCGAGTCTCAGCGCGACCGCGATGGCCGAGATCGACTATCTCCTTACGCGTCTCGCCCGCCACGACCCGCGCGCCGCCGCGCGAGTCTAAAGCAGATTGCGTTTGGGTCGAACCGCGATCGTCATTGCGAGCCGTAGGGCGTCGAAAGACGCCCGTCCTTCCGGACGGGCTATGGCGAAGCAATCCAGGGGAACGTAGTGCGCCCTACGGCCCCTGGATCGCCGCGTCGCTTCGCTCCTCGCGATGACGACCCCATTCGAACGCCGCGCGCGGCTACTTTCCAAGATGCGCCCCGAAGAATGACGCAATCTCGCCGAACGCTTCCTTGCTCTCCGGCAGGGTGTCGTCGAACTCGTATTGGGCGTGCGACATGCCTTCGTAGACCTGAAGGGTGGCCTCGATTCCCGCGCGTCGCAATTTGCGATGCACGCGAACCGTGTTGCTCAGCAGGAGGTCGCGCGTGCCGGTGGTCAGAATGGTCGGCGGAAAACCATGCATGTCGCCGTAGACCGGCGAGATCAGCGGGTCCTTCAGGTCGTGTCCATGCGCATAAATGACGGTAGCCGCATCGCAGAAGCCGTCGCGTGAAACGAGAATGTTGTCGACCTTCTCGTTCGTATAGAAACTGTCGCCCGTTTTGGTCGCATCCGACATCGGCGTGCCCGCGCCAAGAGCGCCCGGCGCGGGCAACCCTTGTTCGCGCGCTCGCAACACGAGTTCGAGCGTCAAAGCGCCGCCCGCGGAGGTGCCGAAGACGCCGATGTTTTTCGCCGGCGTATCCTTCAAGACCGCCTTATAGACAGTGACGGCGTCATCGACGGCGGCTGGAAAATAGGCTTCCGGCGGCATCCGATAGTCGACCGAGATCACCTTGTAATGTCCGTCTCCCGCCATGATGATTCCTTCAGGCGTGCCGGATTCCCCAGGAAACAGCACATAGCACCCGCCATGAAGGTGGATGAGAACCTTGTCCTTGTTCTCCGGCGGAATGTCGTCGGGCGTGAGAATATGGACGCGAACGCCGTCGATCATCGAAGCTTCGGATTTGACATGCTGGCGCGCAAGCAACGCGGGAATGGTTTTGACGGTGTCCGCAGCCTGGTTGTCGGCAAATGCGCGCGCTTCTTCGCCTGTCTTCCACAGCTTGTTCCAATTGGGATTGAGCGGAGCCCCCTCAAACGCCTGCATTCCCGGGCTGATGTCGGCCGTCGGCGCGGGTAGCGCCTTTGCGGGGACGTCGAGCGGAGCAAGATCGGTCGCCATCGCAACCGTTGGAATCGATAGCAAGGCTGCGCAAGCAATCGTGCTCAAAAGCTTCATGGCGCTTTCCTCCTTGTTGTGGCTCCTCATTGGAACCAACACTTGTCGTTGCCGAAACGGACGCAGCCATCCGCGGCGCGCGATAGGGTTGGATCATAGTCACGCTTGCGACGACTAAGCGCGCGCGTGTTGAATTTCGTTTGGACGGACTAGAGCGTGCTGCGTTCGGACGGAATCGTCATCGCGAGGAGCCACAGGGCGTCGAACGACGCCGCGGGTTCCGACCCAAATGCAATCCGCGTAGCTTCCGGACGCGAACTTTCCTTACGCGGGTTTCGCGGTCAAGCATTTTCCCGATAGCACCGGGCGCCGGTCTTTATTCGATCATCAGCGAAAGACTTTGCTCTCGTGTTTTTTTGCATCGGGTGGCGATGGCCGGGGCGTCAATCAATGCATCCGAAAAACGTTGGCGATGGATAACCATCGCCAACGTTCGACGTTGAGAGAAGGGCGGTTTGTCAGGCCGCCGCTCGATTGACTTCGTTTTCCGCAAGCGTGGTCAGCTTCTCGTCCGCGGCTTTCTCTTCGGCGAGATTCTGCTGCAGGACTTTGGCGCAATCCGCGCGGCCCAGGGTTTTCGCCCACGCGATGAGCGTGCCGTATCGAGTCATCTCGTAATGCTCGACCGCTTGGGCCGAGGCGATGAGTGCTGCGTCCAGAACCTTCTTGTCGCTCAATCTCGCCGCCGACTTCATCGGCCTCTTCGAGGATGCCATCGATGGCGGGGCAATCGACCTGCTTCGGCTGCGCCCCGTGCATCTGGAACACCTGCTCGACGCGCTTCACGTGATTTTTGGTCTGCCCGAGATGGGCTTCAAACGCGGACTTGAGCTCTGGCGAACTCGCCTTGGCGATCATGTCGGGCAACGCGCCGACGATCCGCTTCTCCGCATAGTAGATGTCCTGCAACTGGTGGACGAACAGATCATCCATCGATGCGATGTCTTTGGAAAAAAGACCCATGATTGCGACTCCTTCGATCTCGATGTTCGGGGATAGCGGCTGCGATCAGGTCGCAGCATTCGCGACGCGCCGGTTCCCGCGCGCGGCGCTGAATCCGACTGTTTTTGAGTAGTTTTGGCTATGATAAGGCGATTAATGCGACTGTCTTAGCCTGTGCGCTTGGCCGGTCAGAACGACTCCCACTGATCGCCCCGCCAATATCCACGGCCCGTATGCTCTCGCCAGGCGTAGTTCGCGCCGTTATCCGCCTGCCAGTTGTACGGATGAACCACCACATTCGCATTGGGCGGATAGTCATACCGCTCCACCGAGTGCCAGCAGGTCGTGCCAGCCTGATCGCAGACGATGGCCGACGACGGGCCATATCCCTCAATCGTCGCCGGCGCGGTGCCTTTCGGCGAACCCGGAGCCGTTTCTTGAGCGGCGGCAGGTGTTGCGGCTGCGAGCGCAGAGATAGCGCCGTCGCAGACAGTGCGGCAATTAGAACACCTTTCATCGGAAACTCCTTTGGTTGGATCCTCCCGATCCGTTGGATCATGCCGCGCCAACGCTACGTTTCTGGCCTTTGTTCCGCGCGCCTGCGTCGATTGTTTGCCGGCGCTCACGACTGGAACCATCGCCGCGTGTTGCGATCCGAAGTTGTCGTTGTGAACCGCCGTCGGGCGTTAACGCCGGACGTGAGACACAGCGTCGCGGGCTGCGAGACAGGCGAAGTGCGACGGCGCCGCACCCTCCGACGAAGAGCGCTCGTGAAGAGCACCCGGCCCCTTATCATTTTTCGTGCAGTCTCTTTTATTTATCCAGAGTTCATGCTATCTATGTTCCTGACGACGGGAACACACCTGCGCCTGAAGGCGGCTTGAAACATTCGGCGCCGGGGGCTGAAAGAGGGAGCGAATTTTTTTATTTGGATTCGCCGTAACCCATTGAAAAGCCCCGAATTGGCCAAAGGAATCCAAGGAAATCCAAGCTTTTTCTCTTGGATTTCCATGTTGGATTTGTTTGGATTTGTTTGGAATTAATAACAGTTAAATCATGTAATATTTAAGCGCCAGCACCACTCAGAACAGCGACCCCTGCCCCTCCGGGTCCTTGTCCGATCTTGCGCGTCTGCGGGGCAGCAGCGCGGGCGGCGTCATCGCCGGACCGACCCGTCCCCCTGCGATCGCCGCCGACCTTTCCGTCGGCGAATTCGATCTCGAGCCGCTGCGCCTGCCTGACATCGTCCGCGCGCCACAGAGGCCTTTGCGTCTCGTCCCGCACGAGCGCGAAGCCGCGCGACAAGACGCCGCGGTAGCTCATCGCGCCGAGCAATTGCCCGGCGGAAAAGAGCTGGGCGCGCCGAGCCTGCAGGCGTTCGCCATAGACGCGCGTCATGCGCGCGGCGAGGCGCGTAAGCGCGGCCGCCTGCTCGCCGCGCCGCCTGGCCAGGAGCGCCGCCTCGCGAACGAAAGTCCGGCTCGACGGCCTCCGCCAATCGGCGCGGCCGTTCGATGAGGAGCGGCCGCGCGCGCGCCAAACGCCCGCTCAAGCCCCTCAGCCGCTCGCGCAAGCCCGCGAGATGGGCGCGCGGCGAATGGCGCGCGAGTTGGCGGGCCAGACCCGCATTCTTAAGCGCGCGCTGGTCGATCGCCCCGCGCATGCGCTGAGCAAGTGTTTCCGACGCGCGATCGAGACGCTGGCGTGGTCCGGCGACGATCGCCTCGCCCCCTGGCAAGGCGCGAGCGAGCGCGCGCAGATCGGAACGGAGACGATGGGAGAAGCGCAGGATCGCGCCGCGGCGACGCGCCTCCAGTTCGGCGATGGTCGCGAGAAGGTCGACGCGGACAGGGATCGCGAATTCGGCCGCGGCGGTCGGCGTCGGCGCGCGCACGTCCGCCGCGTGATCGATAAGGGTCCAGTCGGTCTCGTGGCCGACAGCGGCGATGAGCGGAATCGCGCTGCGGGCGACCGCGCGCACCACGGCCTCGTCGTTGAAGCTCATGAGGTCTTCGAGCGAGCCGCCGCCGCGCGCGACGATCAGCACGTCAGGCCGCGGCGCTCGCCCATCGAGAGGCAGCGCATTGAAGCCGTCGATCGCCGCCGCCACCTCGGCCGCGGAGGTCTCGCCCTGAACGCGCACCGGCCAGACGATCACCCGGACCGGAAAGCGGTCGGCGAGGCGATGCAGAATGTCGCGAATGACGGCGCCGGTCGGCGAGGTCACCACGCCCACCACTCTCGGCAGGAACGGCGCCTTGCGCTTGCGCGCGACGTCGAACAGCCCCTCCTCGGCGAGTTTCCGGCGCCGCGCCTCGAGCAGCGCCATCAGCGCGCCGACGCCGGCGAGCTCGAGCGTATCGATCACGATCTGGTAGGTCGACTTGCCCGGGAACGTGGTCAATCGGCCGGTCGCGACGACTTCGAGCCCCTCCTCGGGCTTGAGCCGCATGCGCTGGAGCGTGGTGCGCCAAACGACGGCGTCGAGCCGCGCGTTGGCGTCCTTCAGGGAAAAATAGGCGTGGCCCGAGGCCTGGCGGCCGCGGTAGCCGGAAATCTCGCCCCTGACACGCACGTAGCCGAACCGGTCTTCGATGGCGCGCTTGAGCGCGTTCGCCAGCTCGCTGACGGTGATTTCGGGCGCATTGGTGGGGCGCGCGTCCGCGTCTGCCATCGCCCCATTATGCCCGATCCGGCCTGCTGAAGCCACACGGCGCGCCAGGACGGCGCCGAGCCTCTGGCATCGTGCGTCGAAACCACGTAGAAGCGCCCGGCGCAACTTTGCGAGCGTATGCCTTGTTCACGCCGCGATGCCGGTCTCTAACCACGCTCGCCTCATGAAGGCGGCCCCGGCCTACGAGGATCGGAAAACGCGCGGAGCGGATTGACGAGATGAGGACGGCCAAGACACGCATGCGAAGCGCTTTTGGACGAGGCGGATTTCTGGCGTCGGCCGGCGCCTTGGCGGCGCTCACGGCTTCGATCGTTGCTTTCAGCGCAGACGTTGCGCTGGCGCAAAACGCCGAGTGCGCGCGCTTGCAGCAGGCGATCGCCGCGCGCCGCGGGTCGAGCGGCTCGCAGGCCGCCGTTGAACGCCAGCGCGCCGAGCTTGGGCGCACCAGGGCCTACGCCGGTTCGCTCGGCTGCGGCAACCGCAAGTTCCTGTTTTTCGGCTCGGAGCCGCCGCCGCAATGCGGCGAAGTCACCGCCCAAATCTCGCGCATGGAAGCCAATCTCGCAGACCTGCAGGCGCGCGCGGGCGGCGGGGCAGGCGATCTGGTCGCCCGCTACAACGCCGAATGCGGCCATGCGCAGCCGTCAGGGCCCGGCAATGTCTTCGAGGCTCTGTTCGGCGGCCTAGCGAGACTTGGGGCTCCCCAAGAACAGGAGCCGCAGACGGACGCCCGATTCGAGGACCACGGCGATAAGTCGCGGCAGCCGGGTCCTTCGGGCGACAAAGGGGGCGTCCAGGCGCATGCTGGGTCATATGCGGTATGCGTGCGCACCTGCGACGGCAGCTTCTTCCCCGTTTCCTATTCGGGCGCCGGCAGCCGGGCGGACAGCCTCGAGGACGTTTGCAGATCCCTCTGCCCCAACGCAGACATGGCCCTCTATTCGTTCCCGTTCGGCGGCACGATCGAAGAGGCCGCTTCGCCAACGGGCGAGCCTTACGCAAATTTGCCCAACGCGGGTAAATTCGAGAAAGCTTACGATCCGACCTGCTCTTGCCGGCGCAAGGGGCAAACCTGGGCGGAAGCGCTGGCCGACGCGGAAGCGCGGTATGGCCACGAGAAGCACGACATTCTGGTGACGCCAGAGAAGTCGGCGGAGATGGCCCGGCCAATCATCGATCCGAAAGCCAAATTGACCATCGATTCGAAGGGCAAGCCCGTCGCGCCGAATGCGTCTCTGCTCGCTGGGCCGGGCGCCACGCCAGTTCTCGGGCCAGTTCCGGGGTCAAGCGCGAACCCAGGGGCGCCTTCCCTCGACACCGCGACCGCGCCGGTCCTCGACGCCAACGGCGCGGACACCAAGCTCAGCGCTGCAGCCGCCACAGTCAGCCGCGAAGGGTCCGGTATCGCCGGGGACGACCTCCAGAGCGCCAAAAGCTTCAGTGTGAAGCAGGGCCGCGTGGTGGAAGTGACCGGATCCGATGGAGTCAAGCGCTCGGTGCGGATAGTCGGGCCATCGCTCTAGCGCGGCCAATCAGGGGCAGGAGAACAGCAAGCTCCGGGCCGGCCTCCTGGCCGGTCAAGGCCAGACGCAAGGGGTGAAAGAGCGCTCGGCCCTTGCGGCCGGTGGCTTGCTTGAGCCGCGTCGTCCAGGCGCCCCACGTCGACTGGTCCCACGGGTCATCGGGCGCGCATGAGGCGGCCAGGCTCAGATAGTCGGCGTCCTCGACGATCGGCGCGACGTCGCCCTCCGTCACCTGGCGCCAGATGGCCGCATCGTCGAGACGCGAAAGATTGCCCCGCACCGCCAGCCACAAGGCCTCCGCGTGCGGCCCGGCGACGCCAAGCGCGGCCAGCCGGTCAGCGACCGCGGCATATGGCAATTGATGCAGCGTGCGCGCGGAAAGGGCCTCGAGCTCGGCTTCGTCAAATCGGGCCGCGCCGCGTGAGAGTTGCGAAAGATCGATGAGGTTCGCCAGTTCGTCGAGCGAGGCGACCGGACGCACCGCCTCGGCCGAACCAACCAGCACCGCAAGCGCGGCGACGGCGAGCAACTCGATTCCTTTTGTGCGCAAGGCGCCGATCGAGAGCGCGCCAGAGCGCTTCGACAGTCCTCCGCCGCCGGCATCCGTCAGGAGATTGTGGTGGCCGAAGCTGGGCGCTGCGCCCGCAAGGGCCTCGAAAATCTGGATTTGCACGGCGGTATTGGTGACGTGATCCTCACCGCGAATGACATGCGTCACGCCAAAATCGATATCGTCAACCACCGAAGGCAACGTGTAGAGATAGGTGCCATCCTCACGGCGCAGGACCGGATCGGAGAGCGAGGCGCAATCGATGTGGCTTTCGCCGCGCACGATGTCGTCCCAGCGCACGGTCGTCGGTTCGAGGCGAAAACGCCAATGCGGCTTGCGGCCTGAGGCTTCGAGCCCGGCCCGCTCGTCCGCCGACAGGCGCAAGGCGGCGCGATCATAGATCGGCGGCAGCCCCCGCGCCTGCTGCCGCTTGCGGCGCCGGTCGAGCTCCTCGGCGGTCTCATAGGCCGGATACAGTCGGCCCAGATCCTTGAGCCTCGCGGCAGCCTCGTCATATGCCGCCATGCGCTCGGACTGGCGGCGCAGAAGGTCCGGCCGAATTCCAAGCCATTCAAGATCCGCCTCGATCGCGTCGGCGTATTCCAACTTGGAACGTTCGAGATCCGTGTCGTCGAAGCGCAGGATGAACGTCCCGCCGCGGCGGCGGACGAAGAGCCAGTTCAGCAGAGCGGTGCGGGCGTTGCCGATATGGATGCGGCCGGTCGGCGAAGGCGCGAACCGGACCACCGGGAGAGAGGCCATTCGCCTTCATAGAAGCGTCGTGCGGGCGCGGCAATATGGTGTGACAAGGCCTTGTGATTCGGGTAGTCTGGCCCCATGACAATAGGCGCCCTGGCGGCGGGGATTTGCGCTACCAGCGCGGGGATGCATGGGCTCAGCGTCGTGCTCGCAACGATGCGGTGCAGGCGACGGCCAGGCGGGTCGCTACCGCCGCCCAAGGATGCACCGAGCGTCACAATCGTGCAGCCATTGTGCGGCGTCGAGACGTTTTCGCGCGAAACGCTGCGGTCCATTTTTGCGCTCGACTACCCAAGCTATGAGATCATCTTCTGCCTCGCCAGCGGCGATGATCCGATCACGCCCCTGGTGCGAAACGCGATCGCGGCCAATCCCGGTCGCCCGGCGCGCCTGTTGATCGGCGATGACCGGATCAGCGCCAACCCCAAACTCAACAATGTCGTCAAGGGCTGGAAGGCGGCGCGGCACGATTGGGTGATCATGGCCGATTCCAATGTGTTGATGCCAGTCGACTACATTCAACGCCTGCTCGCGCGCTGGCGCTCGAACACCGGCATCGTCTGCGCCCCGCCTATCGGCTCTCGACCCGAGTCCTTCGGCGCCGAGATCGAGTGCGCTTTTCTCAACACCTATCAGGCGCGCTGGCAATATGCGGGCGAATCCTGCGGCTACGGGTTCGCCCAGGGCAAGACCATGCTGTGGCGTCGGGAGATTCTGGAAGCCGGCGGAAGCATCGAAGCTTTGGGAGCGGAGATCGCGGAAGACGCGGCGGCGACGAAGCTTATCCGGGCGCAAGGGTTCAACGCTCATCTGGTCGACCGACCATTCCAGCAGCCGCTGGGCCAGCGACGTCTGCGCGATGTCTGGTCGAGGCAGCTTCGCTGGGCGCGGCTGAGGCGCGCAACCTTCCCGTTCTTTTTCGCTCCCGAGGTTTTGACGACTAGCCTTCTCACCTTCATCTCAGCCGCTGTCGCCGCGCCGGTATTCGGGATCAACCCGGTCCTCGGCGCCTTGCTGGCGGCTGCATTCTGTTACGGCGCCGAGGCCATCCTGGCCTTCGCCGCCGGCTGGCCGCTGTCGTGGCGCAGTCCCGCGGCCTGGCTCGCCCGCGACGTCTTGCTACCGCTCCTGTGGGCGTGCGGCTGGTCCGGCCGCAATGTCGTCTGGCGCGGCAACGCCATGGATGTCGACGACGGGGTGTTCCTGCAGGCCGAGTCCGAGCCGCGGCCACAGATCTGACTAGGCCCGTTTGGGCTGTTCGTCGGCGATTTCGTCAAAATTTCGCTCTACAGATTTGCTAGGCTTTGGTCAGCGCCAAGGATCGAGCAGACGTTTCGCAAACGGGTCGTCGACAGTCTCGAGGCTAGAGAAGCTTCAAAATACCTTGACGCCGGGAGGTCGAGATGCCGGTCATGAGCGAAGAGGTACGCATGCGCGTTTTGAACGCGCTCCACTGGGATTTGGCGGTCCCTCGGGACCGGCTGAACGTCGACGTTGAGAACGGCTGGGTGACGGTTTCCGGACTGGTTGACCTGCCTTATCAACGGACCTGCGCGGAGTCCGACGCGAAAAGCGTTCCGGGCGTGGTCGGCGTCACCAACCGGATCCGCCTGGCGGAAACAGCGTCGAGCCATCATTGATCCGCGCTCGCAAGGCGCGGCGGGAGGATGGCGGCTCAGACCGACTTCAACATTCCCCCATCGACGTAATACGTTGAACCGACGGAATAGCTCGCACGTTCCGAGCAGAGGAAGACGAAGAAGTTCGCCAATTCCTGGGGCGTCGCGAATTGCTTGATCGGCGCGTGCTCGCGCGCAACGCTGTCGAGATAGGCCTGCCAGTCGCCGCCCTTGTCAGCGCTGAGCTGCTTTGCGGTCTTGATCCAATCCGGTGTGAGGATGAGGCCAGGGTTGACGCAATCGACGCGAATATTGTCGCCGATGAGCTCGGTCGACAGTGTCTTCGAGAACATCATCAGGGCGGCCTTGGTCACATTGTAGATCGGCTCGTACCAAAGGGGCTGGGCCGCGCAGATCGACGCGTTGTGCAGAATGACGCCGCCGCCGCGCTCCTTCATCATGGGCGCGAGGCCCCGCGCCAGTCTCACCGCCGCCATCACGTGCAGGTCCCAGTAGGCCTGCCATTTCTCGTCCGGCGCCTGCATCACCGTCTCGTTGCTGCCGGTGCCGGCGTTGTTGATGAGAATGTCGGCGCCGCCAAACAGCCGCTTCACGTCGGCGATGAGGTCCTCCGTCCCCTCGCGCTTGGCGACGTCGCAAGCCAGGCCTTCAGCTCGGACGCCAAAGGATTTGGCGATCCGGCTGGCCTCCCCGCGCACCCGCTCGACGCCGCGCGCCGCAATGACGATGTCGACGCCCTCGGCCGCGAGGCCCTCGGCGATGGCGAGACCAATGCCGACGCTGCCCCCGGTGATGACAGCGACCTTCCCCTTAAGCCCGAGATCCATTCCACCCCTCTCTCGCTTGCTGACGCCGCCCGGTCTTTACCAGCACGTATAGCCGCCGTCAGCCACCACGATCGACCCGGTCATCAGGCTCGCGGCGTCGGATGCGAGAAAGAGGACGACGGCGGCGATCTCATCCGGCTCACCCATGCGCGCCATCGGCGTGCCGTCGAGCCAGGGACCCATCATCGCCTCATTCGTCTTCGCGTGAGCGGTCAGCGGCGTGTTGATATAAGTCGGCGCCACGGCGTTGACCCGCACGCCGCGCGCGCCCCATTCCGCCGCGAGCGATTTCGTCAGATGATGCACGGCCGCTTTTGATGCGTTGTAATAGGCCTGCGGTTGCGGCTTGTTGACGATGAATCCGGACATCGAGCCGATGTTGACGATCGAACCGCGCCCTGCCGCCAGCATGGTCTTGCCGAACGCGCGGCAGCACCAGAAGAGGCCGTTGAGATTGACGTCGATGACATTCAGCCAGTGCTCGTCGGTCACGTCTTCCGCCGGTGTTTGAGATCTCGCGATGCCGGCGTTGCAGACCAGGATGTCCACGCGGCCCTTTTCCGCAATCACCCGAGCCGCGGCTGCGTCGACCTGCTTCGAGTCGGTGACCTCCATCTCGATCACGCCGGCGGCGTAGCCCTTGGCTTTCATCGCCGCTTGCGCTTCCTGCGCGATCTTCAGGTTGCGATCGGCGATATAGACATAAGCGCCCGCCTCTGACAGCGCCTCTACGCAAGCAAGGCCAATCCCCTGCGCGCCGCCGGTCACGACTGCGACGCGACCTTTAAGACTGAATCGATCCAGATACATGGGCGCAAAGCCTCCACGGCGATGTTGTCAGCTCATCCAATTGCCGCCGTCGACGTTGAGCGTCTGGGCGACGACGAAATCGCTGTCCGCCGAGGCAAGGAACACCGCGGCGCCGACGTGGTCGTTCGGCAATCCCATTCGGCCGAACGGGACCGCCTCGCCGACCAGACGTTTCTTCTCGCCAATAGGGCGATGCTCATATTTGGCGAACAGGGCGTCGACCTCCGCCCACATCGGCGTGTCGACGACGCCGGGCGCTATGCCATTGACGTTGATGCGGTGCTTGATGAGGTCGAGCCCCGCCGACTGGGTCAGGCTGATGACGGCGGCCTTGGAGGCGCAATAGATCGCGACCAGCGCTTCGCCACGGCGGCCAGCCTGCGAGGCCATGTTGATGATCTTTCCGCCCCGCTCTCGCGCAATCATGCGCCTGGCGACTGCCTGAAGGGTGAAGAAGAGGCCTTTGACGTTGACGCCGAAAACCTTGTCGTAGCTCGCCTCGGTGACCTCGACGATCGGCGCCATGTCGAAGATGCCGGCGTTGTTGACGAGAATATCGACCCCGCCCCATCGCTGAACCAGGTTCTCAACCGCAGCCTCAATGGAGGCTGTCTTTGTGACGTCGAGAGCGACTGCGAACGCCTTGTCGCCATGGCGCGCGGCGGTCTCTTCGGCATGGCCTAAGGAAATGTCGGCGATCGCAACTCGCGCGCCTTCCGCGACATAGCGTTCGGCGATCGCAGCACCGATGCCCCGCGCGCCGCCGGTGACGAGCGCGACTTTGTCCTTGAGTTTCACCGTCGTGTCGCCCCTATCGCCGGTCCACGGCCTTGCGCGCGGGCGCTTCCCTCCGGCTCAAGACTTGTCCGACAGATAGTCGGACAGAGTTGATCGCACCCCGCGCGTCCAGAGCGCCGAGAGCGCGTCGGAGAACGCGCGGACGTAGTTCGGATTGCCCGACAGATCGCCGAAGATGTGACGCAATTGGAGGAACGCCATCGGGTCGTCGCGGGCCGGCTTCGCTGCCTCTTGCAACTGCTTCCAGCTGGGATCGTTCGGCGCGATCGGCTTGCCGCTCTCGGTCTCGCCGTAGCAATAGCGACACCAGAGAGCCGACACGAGCGCGAGACCCCGGAAGGACCCGCCTGCCTTCAGCCGATCGCCGACGGTGGGAAGAATGAACTTCGGCTGACGGTTCGAGCCGTCAAAGCAGAGGCGCTGAACGGTGTCGCCGATCTTCGGATTGGCGAAGCGGCGCGCAATCAGTTCGCGATAGTCGTCGAGACTGGTGTCGGGTGGCGGCGGAACCACCGGCTGGACCTCGCTTTTGGTCAGTTTTTCGAGGAACGCGCGGATCTGTTCGTCCGCCATCGCCTCGTGAACGAAATGGATGTCGAGGAGCCCGGCCGGATAGGCGATCGCCGCGTGACCGCCATTGAGGATACGGATCTTCATCAATTCGTACGGCGACACGTCGGAGGTGAACGTAACCCCGACCGTCTCCAGCGCCGGCCGCCCGGCTGGGAACTTGTCCTCCACCACCCATTGCCGGAACTCTTCACAAAAGACCGGCCAATTGTCCTCAAGGCCGCACTTGTCGCGCAGAATGGCGCGTTCCCGGTCGGTCGTCGCCGGAGTGATGCGGTCGACCATGGAATTGGGAAAGGCGACGTTCAAGCGAATCCAACGCGCGAGTTCGGGATCGGCAAGCTCCGCGAGGCCGGCGACGGCGTTCTCGGCGACGTGACCATTGCCCGGAATGTTGTCGCAGGACATCACGGTAAAAGGCGCGGTCCCCGCGGCGCGGCGGCGCTTGAGTCCGGCGGCGATCAATCCGAAGGCCGTCTTCGGCGCCTCCGGGTGCTGAGAATCGTAAACGACGTCCCGATGGGCGGGATCGAAATGCTGCGTCGCCGGAGAGATGTAATATCCGCCCTCTGTGACGGTGAGCGAGACGATGCGAATATTGGGCGCGGAAAGCGCATCGAGCAACGCTGCGGTATCGTAAGGCTTGACGAAATCGATCATAGAACCGGTGACTCGGATCCTGGTCGAATCGGCCTCTTGCTCCACGACCGTCGTCAGCCAGTCCTGCTCCTTGAGCTTTTCGCGGATCGTCACGTCCGGGTCGCGTACTCCGGCTCCCACGATCCCCCAGTCATGATCGCGCCCGGCGTTGAACAGGTCGTCGAGATAGACCGCCTGATGCGCCCGGTGAAAATTGCCGACGCCAATATGAACAATGCCGGCGCGAAGGTCAGAGCGTCCATATTTCGGAGCCGCAACGCCTGCGGGCAAGCGCGCAAGCGCCGCCGCCGAGAGTTTGACGCTCATGATTCGAATCCACTCTTCAAGTCAAACCTGGAACTGACCGTTCGCCGCGAGCCCGACCTCAGTTGATCCGTCTACCGTCCTTATCGAACCGATGCAGGTGCGCTTCGCGCGGCGTGACATAAATGGTCTGGCCGGGCGTCAGCGGCGCTTCGCCCTCCAGACGCAAGGTCAGCTGTCCCATGCCGTCCGCTTCGGCGTGCACAAACGTATCGGAGCCAAGGTGCTCGGCGAGGCGCACCTTCGCCGGCCACTCGCCCGCACTGGTCGAGATGTCGGCATGTTCCGGTCGGATGCCGATCGTCTCCGCGCCGCGCTTGGCGGCGGGCGCGCCCTTGATCAGGTTCATGGTCGGCGAGCCGATGAAGCCGGCGACGAACAGCCCGTTGGGCCTGTTGTAGAGCTCGAGCGGCGAGCCCACCTGCGCGACCGAGCCGCGGTCGAGCACCACGATCTTGTCGGCCATGGTCATCGCCTCGACCTGATCATGCGTAACATAGATCATGGTCGTCTTGAGCGCCTCGTGAAGTTCGCCGATCTCGACCCGCATCTGCACGCGCAGCGCCGCGTCGAGGTTGGAAAGCGGCTCGTCGAACAGGAACGCCTTCGGCTCACGCACGATCGCGCGCCCGATCGCGACGCGCTGGCGCTGGCCGCCGGAAAGCTGGCGCGGCTTGCGATCGAGATAATCGGTCAGGTTCAGGGTCGTGGCGGCCTTGCGCACCTTCTGCTCGATGACGTCGGCTTTCTGTCCGGCCATCTTGAGCGCGAAGGCGATGTTGCCGCGCACGCTCATATGCGGATAGAGCGCGTAGGACTGGAACACCATGGCGAGCCCGCGCTGCGCGGGACCGACATTGGTCATGTCCTTGGCGTCGATGAGCACCTGCCCGGAGGTGACGTCCTCGAGACCGGCGATGAGGCGCAGAAGCGTCGACTTGCCGCAGCCGGACGGGCCCACGAAAACCGCGAACTCGCCGTTTTCGATGTTGAGATTGACGCCGTTGATGATGCTGACGGCGCCGAATGCCTTGCGCACGTCCTTGAGTTGAATGCTTCCCATGGCGGCAATTCCTTATTGCGGGATCATTTGACGGCGCCGAAGGTCAACCCTCGGACCAGCTGTTTCTGCGAGAACCAGCCGAGGATGAGGATCGGCGCGATGGCGAGCGTCGAGGCGGCCGAAAGCTTGGCCCAGAAGAAGCCTTCCGGCGCGGAGTAAGAAGCGATGAAGGCGGTCAGCGGCGCGGCGTTCGATGTCGTGAGGTTGAGGGTCCAGAACGCCTCATTCCACGACAGGATGATCGCAAGCAGCATGGTCGAGGCGATGCCCGGCACCGCCATCGGCGTCAGCACGTACACGATCTCATTCAGGAGCGAAGCCCCGTCCATGCGCGCCGCCTCGAGGATGTCGTTTGGGATCTCTTTGAAATAGGTATAGAGCATCCAGATCAAGAGCGGCAGATTGAGCAGCATCAAGACAATCCCAATGCCGAGCAGGCTGTCGAGCAGATGCAGGTCCTTGAACAGGAGGTAGATCGGCACCAGCACGCCGACGGCTGGCATCATCTTGGTCGACAGCATCCACATCAGGAGATCTTTGGTGTACTTGCCCGGCGCGAATGCCATCGACCAGGCGGCCGGAACGGCGATCAGGAGCCCAACCAGGTTCGCGCCGATCGAGAGAACGACCGAGTTGAAGGCGAACTTCAGATAATTCGAGCGCTGCTGGACCTCGACATAGTTTTCCAGCGTCCAGTTGAAAAAGAGGAACTTCGGCGGCATGGCGATGGCGTCGAGCTCGCTCTTGAAGCTGGTCAGGAACGTCCAGAGAATCGGGAAGAAGATCAGAAAGGCGACGACCCAGGCGAGGATCGTCACGCCGATGCGCTGACCCGCGGATTTCTTGATGGCCATCGTTCAGCCCTCCAGGTTCTTGCCGATGATGCGCATCAGGAAGATCGCGACGATGTTGGCGAGAATGACCGCGACGATGCCGCCCGCGGAGGCGCTGCCGACGTCGAAGTTGAGGAGGGCCTGCTTGTAGACGAGGAAGGGGATGTTCGTCGTGGCGACGCCGGGGCCGCCGGAGGTCGTGACGTAGATTTCCGCGAATACGCTGAGAAGGAAAATCGTCTCGATCAGGATGACGACGGTGATCGCACGCGCGATATGCGGCAGGACGATATAGCCGAAATAGGAGAACGCGCCCGCGCCGTCGAGCGAGGCCGCCTCCTTCTGCTCCTCATCAAGCGATTGCAATGCGGTCAGAAGGATAAGGCTCGCGAACGGCAGCCATTCCCAGGAGACGACGATAATGACCGACAGCATCGGCCAGTTGGTGAACCAGACAATCGGTTCGAACCCCAAGGACCGGGCGATCCAGGCGAACAGCCCGGAATCCGGGTTCATCAAGAGGTTCTTCCACACCAGCGCGCTGACCGTCGGCATGACGAAAAATGGCGCGATGACCATGAGCCGGAGGATATTGAGCCCGAACACGGGCTGGTCCATCAGCAATGCGACCAGCATACCCCCGCCAACACTGATGACGAGCACGGAGATCACGAGGATCAATGTATTGAAAAGCGCGGTCAGGAAATCCGGGTCGGAAAGGAACGACGTGTAATTCTGCAGCCCGACAAAGCCGCTGCTGTCTGGATCAAGCAGGCTGTAGCGCAGCGTCGAAAAATAGAGCGTCATCACCAAGGGCACGATCATCCAGATGAAGAGCAGGATGACCGATGGTGAAACGAGAGCGCGACCCGCTGTCGCCGTTTGCTGTGTCGCCATCGTTGTGGCCCTTTCCTCCCGTTTTGCGCGTCGGTCGACCGTCGGGGCCGCCGCCGCGTTCACTCGCTATTTCAACTCCTCGCCATCCCCCTTCTCGCGAAGGAGAAGGGGGGCGGGGCGGGAGGACACCCCTTCCCGCCGCCTTGCGCGAGATACGCGAAGCGGCGGGGAAAGACCTAGCTTATTTGAGGTAGCCGGCCTTCTTCATGACGGTCGTCGCGCTGGCCTGGGCCTTCGCGAGCGCCTGGTCGACGGTCATCGTTCCGGCGAGAGCGGCCGAGAAGTCCTGCCCGGTGTCCGTCGCCATGCCTTGGAACTCAGGGATCGCCACGAACTGAACGCCAGTATATGGGACCGGCTTCACCGTCGGATGGTTGGGATCCGCCGAGTTCGATCGAGTTCGAGCGTGAGCTGCGCCCATGGCGCCGCCTTCGTGTAGTCCGCATTCTTGTAGAGCGACGTGCGGGTCCCCGGGAGGAACGCGAGCCCATCCGTCCTTTGAGGCGACGAGGTCCGTGTAGTGCTTGCTGGTCGCCCAGGAGATGAACTTCTCGGCCGCGTCGGTCTTGCTCGTTCCCGCCGGCACCGCGAGCGACCATGCCCACAGCCAGTTGGCGTTCTTGCCGAGCCCGTCGTTGGGCGCGAGCGCGAAGCCGACCTTGTCGGATACTTTCGACTGCTTGGGGTCGGTTACGAAACCGGCCGCAACCGTGGCGTCGATCCACATGCCGCACTTGCCGTCGTTGAACAGGGCAAGGTTCTCGTTAAAGCCATTCGACGAGGCGCCGGGCGGTCCGTCCGCCTTCAACAGCGAGACATAGAAGTCTATCGTCTTTTTCCACTCGGGCGAGTTGAACTGCGGCTCCCACTTCTCGTCGAACCAGCGCGCGCCGAAGGAATTCGACATCGCGGTCAGGAAGGCCATGTTCTCGCCCCATCCGGGCTTGCCACGCAAACAGACGCCGTAAACGCCAGCCGCCTTGTCGGTCATCTTGTCGGCGGCCTGCCTGATGAAGTCCCAGGTCGGCTTCTCGGGCATCTTGAGCCCGGCCTTCTCCATCAAGTCCGTGCGGTACATGACGAAGGAGCTCTCGCCGTAGAACGGCGCGGCATAGAGCTTGTCATTCGCCGACAGCCCGGCGCGGATCGGCGGCAGAAGGTCGTCGACGTCATAATCGGCGCCGAGCTTGTCGAGCGGCATCAGCCATTTCTTCTTCGCCCAGATCGGAACCTCGTAGGTGCCGATGGTCAGAATGTCGAACTGGCCGCCCTTGGTGGCGATGTCGGTCGTCACCTTCTGACGCAGCACGTTCTCTTCGAGGGTGACCCAATTGAGCTTGATGTCGGGATTGGCCTTGGTGAAATCCTCGGTCAGCCCCTGCATGCGAACCATATCGCCGTTGTTGACGGTCGCGATCGTCAGCGTAGTGTCGGCAAAAGCCGGGAGCGAGAAGCCCGCGAGCGCAACGGCGCCGAGCAGCCCCTTCACAAGAACCTTCATAGCGTTTCCTCCGTGCGGCATGCCCATTTTGGGCATTTGCCAAGCTAGCGGGCGAATATTCGCCATAAGTTAGAGCGCGAGTCAATGCGGATTTTCGCCAACCTGCGAAAAAACGCAGCATCCCGGTCAAGAATCGGGCATTTCGGGCCTTTTTCGTCCCGCTTCATCGCTGCAGCAGATGCTCCGCGGTCGACTCATCGGTGACCAAGCCGGAAATGAGCCGCCCGGCAAGCGCGCCGCGCACCGGCGCCCGCCGCGACGGCCCCATCGCGACGCCGATCACGAGTCGGTTGTCGGCGCGTCTCAACGGCGCCGAGGCGACCCGCTGGTTCGTCCCTTCCGCGAGCACTTTTCCCGCTGAATCGAACGCCCAGCCAGTGATCTCCCCGACCGCGCCAAACTGGCGCAAGGCCTCCGCTTCCTGCCGGGTGACGATGCCGTCCTGCACCAGGGCGGCCGAGTCGCCGACCGCGCCGACGCCGACGAAACAGACGTCGGTGCGTTCGACCAAATCAAAAAGACTCTTCACCGAGGCGAGGCTGGTCAGGAGTTCGCGCTCCTCGACCGAGCGGGCGATGACCGGCAGCGGCATCGGATAGTGCGGGGCGCGCACGCTGTCGGACACGCGAATGATGACATCGTAGAACGAAGCCGAACCGTCGGTCTTGGTGGTGCCGACCAGCGCGACCAGCTTGTGCTGCGGGCATTCCATCGCCGGCAATTGATCGGCGACGGCGCGCATCGTCCGGCCGGTGCCGATGCCGATGATCGCTGGCTCCGAGCGGCGCAGCCAGCGCTCGAATTCCGCCGCCGCGACCTGAGCGATGCCAAGCGTCGAGGACGTCGAGGCCGGATCGGTCGGCGCGACCTCGCAGAACCTGAGATCGTAGCGCAGCTTGAGGGCCGCGGCGAGCTCCATGCAGCGCGCGATCGGGTGATCGAGCCTGACCTTGATGAGCCGCTCGCTGATCGCCAGCGAAACCAGCCGCTGCGCCGCCTGCCGTGAAATGCCGAGCTTGCGCGCGATCTCGTCCTGGGTATTGCCGGCGACGTAATAGAGCCAACCGGCGCGGGCGGCCTCGTCCAGCCGCAAACCATCCTGATCCGATTTGCGGGCCATCGCTTCAGTCCGCGCCCCGAGCATCCGCTCGGGGCGCCCGCGCGGCGACGAGGTCGGGCAGCCGCGACATATCGTCGAAGAGGAGTTCGGCGCCGGCCGCGGTCAAATGCGCGCCTTCGTCGGGAGGCAAGAAATGGCTCGCGCCGACAAACCCGAACACAGTCATCCCGGCGGCGCGCCCGGCGACGACACCGGCGACGCTGTCCTCGATCACGAGGCAGTCTTTCGGCTTGACGCCCATCGCGCGCGCCGCGTGCAAGAACAGATCCGGACTTGGCTTTCCCTCCGCGACCTCGGCGGCGGAGAAAATGTAGGGCGCGAACAAGCTCTCGTAGCCGGCCAGTCGCAGCGAGTGACGCAGCCTGTCATGCCCGCTCGAAGAGGCGACGCATACACGCGCGGTCAAACCTTCGATCGCCTGCCGCACGCCTTCGACGCCTTTCAGCTCGCGCTCAAACGCCAACAGGATCTCGCGCGAAAACTCGACAGTAAACGCCTCGGGCAACGGCGCGCCCAGTTCGGCTTCGATTCCAAGCATGGCTGAGTTCGAGCCGACGCCCCAGGAAGCGCTCGCGCGTTTCCTGATCGGTCAGCCGAAGGCCGGCTTCGCTCAGCCTGCGGCGCATGACGCCGAGCGCGATCAGTTCGCTGTCGACCAGCACCCCGTCACAATCGAAAATGACCAATTCAGGCCAGCAAGACTTGTGGGTCAGCTCACGAATCTCCCGCTCCGTTCGGCGCAGCATCTCGCAGGCACGGGCCTTTCGCGCGTGGAACGCCGCAACCGCCCCGCCTGCCGGCGTCTTTGCGCCGGGCGCGATGGTCGACATCGCCGACATGGCGGAGATCATGGTTTGTCCCCCTGCCGCGACCGCGCCGACCATCGCCGAGCCCAGAAGCACAGGCTCCAGGGTCTCCGGCGATTCCACCGTCTTGTTGCATACATCGGCGATGATCTGGCGGACCATTTCGCTGCGCGCGGCGCCGCCGCTGACGATGATCGAATCAAATGCGTAGCCTGATCGCTCAAGCTTGCTGACGATGTCGGACAGGCCATAGGCGAGGCCGCAGAGCCCAGCCACATAGAGTTCCTGCAAGCTCGCGACGTCTTCACGCAGATCCATCCCCATCACGCCCCCGCGCGCGCCTGCATCGGCCGACGGCGATCGGCTGCCGATGAAGTCAGGCAGGACATGCAGATCCTCCGCGATCAACGCCGCTCGCGAAAGACCGCCGGCCCGGGCGACGATCTCTTTCTCAAGCGCATGGAGCGCGTGCGTCCCCACGCGCGCCGACAATTCTGCAAAGGCTGGATGCAGGCGCAGCAGGTGATCGATCGCTCCGCCGAACGCCGATTGACCGCCGTCGATAAGCCATTGATCCGGGGTGAGCGCGCCGAAATGAGGCCCCCAGATCCCATCGATGAACCGTGGCCCGTCGGCAAGCGCCATGCAGCTCGACGACGTGCCCAGGATCAAAGCCAGACGCCGGCGCGGACCGGGAGACTTGCCCACGGCGCGTGCGCCTAGCGTGCCCGCGGCGCCGGCGTGAGCATCCACAAGCCCCGCGCCGACCGGAGTTCCAGGCGGCAAGGCCATGGCCGCGGCGGCGTCAGGCGTCAAACCCTGCCCGAGCGGCATGCCTGGCCAAGCGATCGCCGCGCCAATGCGGGCGTAGTTGTCATCCTTGAGGAAGCCGAGGCCGATCTGATCGAAAAATTCGTCCGGCCAGCGCTTCTCGTGCGCCAGATAGCCGAATTTGCAGGTCGCAGGACAGGCCGAGCGGGTTGGCGAACCCGGTGGCGCGAAACGACAGGTAGTCGGTGAGATCGAAGAAATGCCCGGCGGCGCCGATCGTCTCGGGCTTGCATCGGGCGAGCCATGCCAGCTTCGGCGCATGCATCTCGGGCGAGATCTTGCCGCCCACATAACGCAGGGCTTCATGCCGGCCCGTGTTGATCCGCTCGGAATCGTCCCGGGCGCGATGATCCATCCACACGATGACGTCCCGTTCCGGCGCATCGGTCGGGCTCACCGATAACGGCCGCGCGTTGCAGTCGAGCACGACCAGGGAGCAGGTCGCGTCGAAGCCCATGCCGCGAACGGCTTCAGGCGGCAGATCCGACGCCTCAACGGCCTCGCGCACAGCTGACGTGACCGCGCTCCAGATGTTGTCCGAAGATTGCTCGACGATATCGCCCGCTTCGCGCCAGACAGCGATCGGCCGTCGCGCGCTGGCGATCAGCTGCCCGGCCGCATCGAAAACGCCGGCCCTGGCGCTGAGCGTGCCGACGTCCACTCCGATATAGGCTTCGCGCATGTCCTCCTGCCCGGCGTGAAATCGGGCAGGAGAATTCGCCGTTTCCTGCGTCGCTGGCAAGCGGCGGCGCCAAGGATCGTCACAAAAAACAAGGATCGCGACGCCAGACGCTTTCGACGCCGAGGCGTTTTGGAGCGACTCAAAGAGGCTCTGAAATCGTCATGGCGCTCCGGACTCCGATCCAGTGGAACGCTTTGGGTGTGTGGGTCGAGCGGCGCGCGGCGGACACAACTTTCGGGACAATTGTTTGCGTTAGTTAGAAATTCGTGTTATGGTTTTTCTGACTACGGAACTCAGCTTCGGGCCTTGAGGCGGCTCTCCGCGATCCGGTTTGTCCATGGCTTCGGGTCGAGGAAGGCCACTCGAGAACAGCGCGAAACGAAAAGGCAGCTAAGCTATTGGAAACAAACAATCCCGCGAAATCGCTGATTCAGCAGTCATAACGATTTCAACGACTTAAGGCCAGCATTGCGAAACGAGAAACGATTCGTTTCGTCTGGCGAAAGGTTCGGTTCGTTTTCGCGGCCTTTTGGCCGAATCGAGACCCGAAACCCAACGGGCGGAGAGGGGGCCGCAGGGCGCGCCAGCTTCCTGGATCGCTTGCAATGACGCTAGATAGCATTTCTTGTTTCGAGGCGTTCAACTGGCGGCCGACCGCATCGGGCATTCCCAAGGCGGCGCCTCGGAACGAGGTCTTCGTGGATGAGGCCGAAGGCGCAAACAGTTGCGCAAAAGCGCAGCTAAGCCATTGAAATAACTAGTTAGCGTAAACTTGTGCGCGGAGCAGATATGAGCCCTGATGGTCAGGCAGGCAGGCTCAGGAGGCCGGCCGCGCCGGACTCGAGACCGAACAACAGCTGTGAGCCCATCGCACCCCAAGCGAGCGCGCTGACCGCGCCGTCGCCTGGAAGGCGGACCAGAATCTCGGCCGCGTCAGCGAGGCGGACAAGCAGAACCAAGCCGTCGGCGTAACCGATGGCCAAGACAAGCGCCTTCGGATGAAAGGCCACCTGGGTCACACGCGCCTGGCGCACGCCGCATTCGCGCGGAGCCTTGCCCATCGGGCCGTCCTTGTCCTTGAACGGCCAGACGACGGCGGCATCGGCGCCGGAGGTCGCGAGCCATTGCCCATCGTGCGACCAGGAGACCGAACGCGTCTTCCCCGGATACCCGGTCATGCGCATGTTGCGCGAATCCTGAAGCCGCCAGCCATGCAGCGCGTTCTCCTGCATCGAGGTCACGAGAAAGCGCCCGTCGGGAGAGAAGGTGACGTCGAGATGCGCCCCCTTCCACTCAAAAGTCTGCGGATCGCCTTCAACTTTCGGAAACCAGAGCGTCGCGCCATTGTAATGGGTTGCCGCAAGGCGAAAGCCCTTGGGCTGGAAAGCGAGGCCGCGAGCTGTCGTCGGCGCGCTCCAAGCTCTTGATGGCCCCGCTTTCATCGCGCGCCCGAACCTGCTTGCCGGCGCTCCACGCGCAAGCCTTGCCGCGCAACGCCAAAGCGTCGATCCAGCGGCCCTTCTCGTCGGCGATCTCCTCGACGCTGCCGTCGGCCCGCACCGCGACGACGCGTCCATCGTCCCCGCCAGTCAGCAGCGTCTTGCCGTCGCCGATCGCCGTCAGCATGGCCGCGTCGGGGTAGACGACGACGCGCTTTTGCTCCTGGGGATCGCCAATCAGCACCACGCCGTCAGCCAGCGCCAATGTTGGCGCGCCGTCGACGAACGCCGCCGCCACAACATGCGCGCCTGCGTCGAACAACCGCGCGTGCTGCGCCAGCGAAGAGGCTGCGTTGTCAGCTTCGGTCATGGTTTCCCTCATCCGGCCCAGGGGCTCGGGGTGAGGGTGATAGCGCCGTCAAGCGGCGCAGGCCAGGAATCCGTCCCGGATTTCCTCTTCCATGAGGTCACGCCCGATGAATACGGCCTTCGATTCCCGTTTCTCGTCGGGCCTCCAGTCGCGTTGCGAATCGCCGTCGAGCATCATGTGCACGCCTTGGAACACGAAGCGCTTGGGGTCTCCCTTCATCGCCACGATGCCCTTGCAACGCAAGATGTTCGGGCCCTGCTCCTGTGTAAGGCGGTTGATCCAAGGCATGAACTTGGCCGGATCGACGTCCCCCTCGAGCCTCACCGCCACCGACTGCATGTCCTCGTCGTGATAGTGCTTGAGGCCATGATGATGATGGCCGCCGTCGTGGTCGTGGTGGTCGTGATCATGATCATCGTCGCGGACGAGAAAGTCCGGTTCGATGTCGAGGATGCGGTCGAGATCGAACGCTCGGCGCTCGAGCACGTCGGCAAGCGCGACGTCGCATTTCTTCGCTCGATGCAACGACGCGTAAGGGTTGATGGCCCGGATCCGCGCCTCAACCTCGCGCAATTCGGCCGGGCTGACCAGATCAGTCTTGTTGAGGATAATCACGTCCGCGAAGGCGATCTGGTTCTTTGCTTCGGGCGCGTCGCGCAGGCGCTGGGACAGCCACTTCGCGTCGGCGACGGTCACCACGGCGTCAAGCCTCGCAGCGTCTTTCACGTCCTCGTCAACGAAGAAGGTTTGCGCCACCGGCGCTGGATCGGCGAGGCCAGTTGTTTCGACGATGATCGCGTCGAAGCGGCCCTTGCGCTTCATCAACCCCTCGATGATGCGGATGAGGTCGCCGCGCACGGTGCAGCAGATGCAGCCGTTGTTCATCTCGAACACTTCTTCGTCAGCGCCGATGACAAGCTCGTTGTCGATGCCGATCTCGCCGAACTCGTTGACCACGACGGCGTAGCGCTTGCCGTGCGGCTCACTCAATATGCGGTTGAGCAGGGTCGTCTTGCCGGCGCCCAGATAGCCGGTAAGGACGGTGACGGGAATTTTCTCCGGCTCGCGGCTCGTGGTCACGCGCTTCAACTCCTCGATAAGAAAGGGATCTGACGCTCATATAAGGCCGGGCAGCGCTCATGAGTAGGGCCGCCTCGGGCTCGAAAACGACCGGCGCTACCAAGAGCCGGACACAAAACCCCCGTTGAGGCCGATATAGGGCCCCGTCCATCGCGATGCCGGAGGCGTCACATAGGTTGGTGATGCGTAGAGAACCGGCGGCGGCATCTCGCCGCCCGGCAAGGTCGCGGGTGGAGGCCCCAACACGACCGCGTCCGCCGGGATATAGCCAAATCGGCCCCGCCACGACGATCGGCACCAGCCGCGGGCGCATTTCTCCAGGGCGATTTCCGCGCTTTGGGGGATGCGCTGAACAACGGTGGCCTTGCCGGTCGGTCCGGCGCGCATCGTGACCGGGGCGCTGGTCATCGCCAGTTCCGCGCTCGCCGGGGCTATAAGGGCGATGGAGAGGCCGAGTCCAAAACAGAGACGCACAATCGTCCTCATATTTTTGTCGCGCGCCATGTCGGCCCGTTCGGGCCGAAGGCTGGTTCGATGCGAAAATTGTCATTGGCCGTCATTGCGCCAAGAGACAAGGTCTCCTCGGGCATGACGAGGGTCGCTTGATCGCCGACGAACATGATGACGTGGCGCTTCTGCTCGAGCAGCTTTTTCGCCATGCCGCGCAGGCCGTCGAAATAGGGCGCCCTGCGCCACGCTCCCGGCGCGCCGGGATCGACTTGGCCGTAAACGAAGCCGTTCGTCGGATACACGGACAGCACGAATCGCGCCTGGTCGGGCTTCCATTCGGCGGGCATCGTCCCCTCAGTCATCCACAGGCAGAAAAACTGCCGGCACTGATCGGGCGGAGCCTCATGGATCGCGCAGCCCTTTCCGGGCGCGCAATGCTTGCACCAGACACCGGGCGGTTTCGCGAATTCGGGCAGCGCGTAGACCTTGCAGCACAGCGTGCAGGCGCCGCATTCGCGTCCCGGCGCGGCCGAATATGACGTAAGGAGGATGGCAGTGGGGGACATTGGCGCGCGTCGCTTGGCCGGGTTGAAGCCCTGACCGCTATCGCGACCGGCTCGGACTGGCAAGTCAATCAATGCGCCCAGCGCCGGCCGCCCACTCGGACGAGGCAACCCGACATCTCGTTGCGAGTCGAACCCTCAAAGCTTTTCATGACCTGCGTACTACCTTAGAACTGGACGAACGCGCGATCAGCAATCGAAATCTACGGGCGCCGAAGGGAGGTCCAGTTCTTGCGTCAAATCTTGTTCGCCATGATCCTGAGCGCTAGCGCCGCCTTGGCGCAGGAACCGTCCCCGCAGACAGCGCCGACCATTCCGTTCGACTCGGTTCCGGACTTTCTCAAGCTTCCACCCGACCTCTATCTCGGCGAAGCGGCGGGGGTTGCGGTCAATTCGAAAGGCCACGTGTTCGTGTTCTCCCGCGGCGGAACGGGCGGACCGGCCTACGGCGCCGCGGCAGCGCAACTGCTGGAGTTCGACGCCGACGGGAAATTCGTGCGCGAGATCGGGCGTAATCTCTACGCCTGGTCCTTCGCCCACGCCGTCCGCATCGACAAGGAGGACAACATCTGGGCCGTCGACAAAGGCTCGGACATGGTGATCAAGTTCAATCCCGACGGCCGGGTCATGATGGTGTTCGGCCGCAAGAAGGAAGCCTCAGACGAGGCTGCCGAGCCGTGGAAACATCCGGCTCCACCTGCACCGCCGGTCGATGGCATGTTCAGGCAAGTGACAGATGTCGCCTGGGATCCCGCCGGAAACACTTATATCAGCGACGGCTACATCAATTCCCGCGTCGCCAAATACGATGCGGACGGAAATTGGATCCGATCATGGGGAGAGTTCGGGACGGCGCCAAGGCAATTCCGAGTTTTACATTCAATTCAGGCCGACGCCGAGGGACATCTCTATGTTGCGGACCGCGGCAATGGACGCATTCAGGTCTTCGACGGCGACGGAAACCTGATTCGAATCATACAGATTGGAGTTCCGTTTGACTACGCGAGGGCGCACGCCGCAATCGGACCAAAGCCTGGCGCTCCGGACGGCAGTCTGGCGAGTTATGGCGCCGCCTTGACCATGGCGCCGGGCGCGCCTTGGGCGCTCTGCATCACTCCGCCGCCCAATCAGGTGCTCTATAGCGCCGACGCGTTTCCCGGCCGCATTTACAAGCTGACACTCGATGGGAAGGTGCTTGGCGTTCTCGGCGAAACAGGCAAGAAGCTCAAGCAGTTCGGATGGATTCACGAGATCGCTTGCCCGTCAGAGAACGAGCTTTATGTGGCCGAGCTCCTCAATTGGCGGGTCCAGAAGCTGATTTTGCATCCACAATCCCAATGACAAGACGGCAGCGCCGGCGGACACACCGTTCCCTCCAAATGAAAGGCCCGCCATTTCTGCTCCACGACGCTTTTATGATCGGTTGCCGATGTCGCTTATCGCGCCGCGGGGGAAGAACGTGCAGTGGACGAACACGCCGACAGCTTCAAACGCTATCGAACGCCTGCTTCGCCGCGAAGCGACAGTGCGAAATCAAATGATAAAATGATCGACCTAAGTCTACGTCGCTCAGCGCGCCAATGGCCGTTCGCTGAATTTGCATTGGGCCGAGCGGTCGCGCCAAGCGAAACGGAATGAACGTCTATGGCTTCGGTAGAAATTTCCAATGTGCGCAAGAGCTTTGGCAGTTTTGAAGTGCTTCACGGCGTTTCGATTAGCGTTGACGATGGCGAGTTTGTCATTCTTGTCGGGCCTTCGGGCTGCGGCAAGTCGACGCTGCTACGGATGGTCGCGGGGCTCGAATCGGTCACGAGCGGCGAACTTCGAATAGACGGGCGGGTCGTCAACGACGTGCCGCCGAAAGAGCGCGACATTGCGATGGTGTTTCAGAACTATGCGCTCTACCCGCAAATGACGGTCGCAAAAAACATGAGCTTCTCACTTGAGCTCGCGCGCCGCCCGAAGGAGGAGATCACAGAAAAGGTCAATAAGGCGGCGAATATCCTCGGCCTCATGCCGCTGCTTGAGCGCTATCCGCGCCAGTTATCGGGTGGCCAGCGACAGCGCGTCGCCATGGGGCGGGCGATCGTCCGTGATCCGGCAGTGTTTTTGTTCGACGAGCCTTTGTCCAATCTTGACGCGAAGCTGCGTGTCCAGATGCGCGCCGAGATCAAATCGCTACAGCAACGGCTGGCGTCGACGACTCTTTACGTTACCCACGACCAAATCGAAGCGATGACCATGGCCGATAAGATCGTGGTCATGCACGACGGCGCAGTCGAGCAGGTCGGCTCGCCGCTCGAACTTTACGATCGGCCCGCGAATGTCTTCGTAGCCGGCTTTATCGGCTCCCCGGCGATGAACTTTCTCGCGGGGCGTCTCGAGGGCGGGGATCCGCCAACTCTCGTCATTGCTTCGGGCGTCAGAGTCCCGCTGAGCAACACCCCACGGGCTGCCCCGGGCTCGGAGATTATCATGGGCGTTCGGCCGGAACACGTAAGCCTTGGCGGCCCGCAGGCGATGTCCGCGCTGATCGTGGTCATCGAGCCGACGGGTTATGAAACGCAGGTGATCGCTAAGTTTGCCGGGCAGGATATGACTTGCGTCTTCCGTGAGCGCCTGAACGGACGCCCGGGCGACCGCATCGGGCTGACGTTAGAAGGCCCGCTGCACTTCTTCGACGCGCAAACAGGCGCGGCCATTGCCACGAGCTGATCCGGGAGAGCCGCAGCGCTGGTCATCTTGCAAGTCATCGGCTGATCGGACTAACGTCGGCGCCAGAGCGACGCCGGTGAGGCGCGGCCGGGAGGATTCGCCATGAAGGCCTATCGCGTCAATCGTCGATCCCTGCTTGTCGGCATCGCGGCCGCCCCGGCCATTGTGCGCGCCGCGCGCGCCTCGCCGATAACGTTGCGCTTGTCGTCCTCGTTGCCGAACAATCCGAAGTTCGCCAACGGCCGCGTCTATTACGACAATCTCGTCAAACGCCTCGGGGCACACGGGCTCGCAGATCGCATCGACGTGCAATTTTTCCCAGACAATCAGCTCGGGCAGGAGATTGATGTCGTCAATTCCGTCAGTCTTGGTGTGATCGATCTCATGGTGACCGGCACTTCGATCTGGGCGAATGTTGTGCCTCTGATCGGTCTGCTCGACCTCGGCTATCTCTTCGAAAGCTTTCCGCAGCAGACCAAGGCGCTCGAAGCAGGCGCCGCCAAGCCGTTGGAACAGGCGCTGAAAATGGGCGCCAACGTTCAGATCATCGGCTGGGCCTACAATTTCGGTTCGCGCAGCGTCATGTGCAAATCTCCAGTCAACGCACCTGCGGACTTGGTCGGAAAGCGAATCCGAACCTTACCGAATAAGATCATCACGGAGTGCCTGAAGCTCATGGGCGCGGCCGCCACCCCGATGGCGTTTGGTGAGATCTACACCGCGCTTCAGGCCGGCGTTCTTGACGGGCTCGAGCATGACCCGCCCACGATCGCGGCAAGCAAATTTTACGAAGCTGCGAAATTCTATTCGCTGACCCAGCACAATTTCTCCGCGCTCGGTGTGTTTTGCAGCCAGCTGACGCTCACTCGGATGGACGCCCCGCTGCGCGACCAGTTTCTGACCGCAGCGGCGGAAGCGGCGGTGGACACCAGGGTCCGCGGGCTCGAAGCGGAAAAGGAGGCGATTGAGACGCTGAAGCAGAAGGGCGTCGAAGTCATCGCTTGCGATCGTGAGCCGTTTCGTAAGCTCACGCTGCCGCAAACCGACCAATTCATCAAGGCGCGCCCGGAGGCTAAGCCGATCATCGATGTCGTCCGAAGCACCAAAGCGTGATCGGGTGAGCGCGTTTTTGAAGTCTGGTTGGACGCTCGCGGGGAGCCCTGGACTAACGAGCGATTTCCGGCTCTCGAGCGACGACACGTGACTCAGAGGACGGGGGCTAGCGAGGCTCTGGATAGCCCACGCCGGATCGCCGCCGGTGGGCTGGCCATTCTGCTCGTTTTGGTAGACGCCATCGCCGCAATCCTGCTGGCGGCGGACCTGATCGTGGTGTCGCTCTCCGTATTCTATCGCTACGTGCTGGCTGCGCCGATCGAGTGGGCGGATGATGTCGCGCGCGGGCTCATGGTGGCGATGAGCTTCTTTGGCGCGGCGGGCGCGCTTGCGCGCAACGAGAACGCCAGCGTCGCATTCTTCGTGGAGAAGCTAGGTTTACAAGCCCGCAAGCGGGTCGATGCCGTTGCGGCGCTGGTTGTCCTGGCGACCGCAGGATCGGTGGCGTGGTACGCAATTGCGCTGGGACAATTCACAACGGGGCAAACGACCGGCTCCGGCCTGCCGCTGGAATTAACCTTTTATCCGATGGGCGCAGGCGCGCTCTGCATGACGATATTCGCGATTGCCCTGTTCTGCCGCCGACAACTGTCCGACATCGCCGTCGCCGTCATTCTTGCTCTGGCGTTGGCCGGCGCGGCGTACGGCTGGTGTTTCATCGGAGCGGGCGCTGCGCGTGCAGGCCTGCCTATGCTCTTGGGCTTCATCGGGTGTCTCACGGGCGGAGTGCCAATTGGGTTCGCACTGGCGTTCACCGCGCTCATTTACATCTGGATCGAAGGCGCTCTGCCGGGACTGATTTTCGCTCAACAAATGGCGCGCGGCATCGACAATTTCGTGCTGCTCGCGATCCCGTTCTTCATCCTGGTCGGCTATCTCATGGAGGCGAACGGCATGTCCGTCCGTCTGATCGCGCTACTCGAACGCCTGGTCGGACGCACGCGCGGCGGGCTTAACGTGGTGATGGTTCTGTCGATGGTGATCTTCTCGGGCATTTCCGGCTCGAAGATGGCCGATGTCGCGGCTGTCGGCTCGGTCCTGATCCCCGCGGCTCGTCGCTCGCGGCAAAACCCTGGGGGTGCAGTGGCGTTGCTGGCGGCTTCCGCGGTGATGGCGGAAACCATACCCCCGTGCATCAATCTGATCATACTCGGCTTCGTCGCCAACCTCTCGATCGGCGGACTATTCATGGCGGGACTGTTGCCGGCGGCCTTGATGGCGCTCGCCCTGATAGGGGCCGTGATCCTGCTCGGCGGGGATGCGCGTTTGCCTGTCGAGGCTCGCCTTTCCACGGCGCCGCTCTCGCAACTATGGCGCGGCGCAATCGTCACACTTGGGCTTTTGGTCATCATCTTTGCCGGTTTCAGGTTTGGCGTCGCCACCGCGACCGAGATCTCGGCCTTCGCTGCGCTCTACGCCCTGGTGGTGGGCGGAGCGGCTTTCCGCGAGCTGGGCCCCCGGGCTGCCGCGCGAAGTTTCGTCAATGCTGCGACCCGCTCAGGCCTCGTGCTGTTCATTGTTGCAGCGGCCCAGGCGCTGGCTTTTGTGCTCACTCTCCAACAGGTCCCCCATGCCCTGGCGGAAGGGATGGTCGCGCTGTCCCAGAACGCCGGCGCCTGGGTTTTTCTGCTTCTGTCCATCGCTATCCTGATTGTCATGGGCTCGATTCTGGAGGGCGCCGCGGCGCTGATCATCTTCGGTCCGCTATTGATACCGGTAGCCGGCCAGATCGGCATCAACGAGCTGCATTTTGGCGTGGTCCTGGTGGTCGCAATGGGAATCGGCCTGTTTGCGCCGCCGCTTGGGCTTGGACTTTACGGCGCATGTCTGATTGGCGGCGTGCCGATCGAGACGACAGTGCGGCCGATGCTCGGCTATCTAGGCTTGCTGCTGTTGTGCCTCTTGGTGATCGCATTCGTCCCGGGTCTGACGCTCTGGCTTCCGCATCGGCTCGGCTACCAGTAGGAGCCAGACCCCATCGCTTCGAGATGCCTGAGCATGCTTGACGGACCCCAGCCGCCTTGCGCAATCGGGTCGTTGCGCGTGCTCGGCTTGACCGCGCTCTGCCGCAGGATATGGTTCGTGAGCGCGCCGGTCATTGCGACTGTCCCAGCCGCGCCAACCAACCGCCGCTCTCCCGTCCATCTTCGATCGAGACAATTGATCCATGCCGCATCTGTTTAGCAAACTTCGCATGCGCGACGTAGAGTTGACCAACCGCATCGCCGTTTCGCCAATGTGCCAATATTCGTCGGTCGACGGCTACGCGAATGATTGGCATTTCGCACATCTTGCCTCTCGGGCGGTCGGCGGCGCCGCCTTGGTATTCACGGAGGCGGCCGCGGTAACACCCGAGGGCCGCATTTCACCGCAGGATCTTGGCGTCTGGAGCGAAAAGCATTTTGAGCCTCTCGAGCGGATCGCGCGCTTCATGGAAAATCAGGGCGCACGCGCCGGCATCCAACTCGCGCATGCGGGCCGAAAGGGAAGCACCTATCGGCCTGGCGCGGGACAAGGCGCGGTCGCGGAAAGCGCCGGCGGATGGCGTCCGGTCGCCCCAAGCGCCATTGCTTTCAGCAACACCTATGCCAAGCCCGACGAGTTGACGATCGACCAGATCACGTCCTTGCAGCGGGCGTTCGCGGTCGCGGCCGAACGCGCGGCTGCCGCAGGGTTCGAAGTGATCGAAATTCACGCCGCGCACGGCTATCTGATTCACGAATTCCTATCGCCGCTCAGCAATCGTCGCGTCGATGCTTACGGTGGCTCGTTCGAAAATCGAACGCGATTTCTTCGGGAATGCGTGGAAGGGGTGCGACGCGCGCTGCGCGATCGTTGCCCGCTGTTCGTACGAATTTCAGCGACCGATTGGGTGGAAGGCGGATGGGATGTCGACCAATCGGTCGAACTCGCCCGTCTTCTGCTCTCGCTGGGCGTGGATCTGATCGATTGTTCATCGGGAGGCAATATCGAGAAAGCGGAGATCCCGATCGGACCTGGATATCAAACGCCTTTCGCGGAGCGAATTCGGCGCGAGGCCAATATCGCCACTGCCGCGGTCGGCATGATTACGGCTCCGGCTCAAGCCGATCAGATCATCCGTAACGATCAGGCTGATCTAGTCGTGCTCGCACGCGAGATGCTGCGCGATCCCTATTGGCCAATGCACGCAGCGCGTGAGCTTGAGCAGATCGCGCCGTGGCCAGAACAATATTTGCGCGCCGCCCCTCGCGGCACGCCCAAACGGGAAGCCGAGCCTGTTCCGCCTGTTCGTAGCAAGCAAGCTGCGGGTGCGTGATCCCCGTAGGCTGCCTAAACAAACGAAAGACGAGAAGACAGGGTAGATAGGCTTGGCGGAGCGGCTCTGCTCGCGGTAAGCTGTCACCGCGCCCTTACCTTGGGCTCGGATGGGGACTGAAATGCGCAATTCGTTCGTCTCGTGGTCGACTGCGGCGGCGATCACCTTTGGATTTTCCATTGCGGGTCTCAATACGGCGAACGCGGAAAGCGTCATGAGAACCTGCGCGAGCGAGTGGAAGCAGGCCCAGGCAGCTGGAACGACCGGCGGTCAGGCCTGGCCTCAGTTCTTGGCGCAGTGCCGTACGCGCCAGGGTGCAGCCGCGCCGACGGCGGCTCCCGCCCCGGCCCCTCAGTCAGGCTCCCTATTCCCATGGTCGCAGCCGTCAGTCCCGGCTTCCCCCGCGGCTTCTCCGGCGACCGGCCAAAGCGTCATGAGAGTGTGTGCAAGCCAATGGAAAGAGGCCAAGGCTGCCGGAACGACCGCCGGTCAGACTTGGCCGCAGTTTCTGTCGCAATGCCGCGCGCGCCAAACATCTACCGCTTCGTCGTCAGGAGGTTTCATTCCCGCCCCGGCCCCTGCCCCGGCGCCCGCTCCCGCCTCCCAGTCAGGCTCCCTGTTCCCGTGGTGGCAACAGTCGGCGCCCTCTTCCGCACCCGCATCGAATGTCGGCGCGCCCTCGGCCTTGCAGGCGGGCCAATACACAACGGAGCTCGCGGCGCGGGCTCGCTGCCCGTCGGATACCGTCGTGTGGGTCAACACGCCGACGCGCATCTATCATTACTCGGGAACGCGCTACTATGGGCATACGCTCAAGGGCGCCTTTATGTGCGAAGCTGATGCGCGCACGGCCGGGTATCGCGCATCGAGGAACCGCCAACGCGAGGCGCAGGCCCATTCGGGATAGGCGCTGGCGCGCCCTCAAATCTCTGCTCGTCGTGCTGGCGTCCGAGCCTCGTCGAGCCTTCGCACGGCTTCGCATAGGCCGAACAATCCGTCATCAAGAAGTGGATCCTGCGAACCAATTCGCAGTGTGACGCAGCTCACGTTACGGCATGCTCAATTCATGCCTAACTGGTTGTCGGCGTGACAAAAAGCGGCATACGGTGGGTCGTTGTTAACAAAATTGCCGCAAGCTTCTTTTGTTGACTCGCCCCAGACACGAACACGCCACGGCAAGTGAATAGTGGAACTTGAGATGCACCCCTTTCTGCAAACGGATGCGCGCTCGGGTCAATCCGATTGCGGACATCATTTCCTCCATACCAACGTCGTTCTGCGTCACGCGAGCGGGGCGTCGGGCGAAGCCGAAGAGCACATCGAAAATCTTCTGACCCAGGCCGCCGTTATGAAGCGTCGCGTATGGGTCAGCAGCCTTCTGTTTGCTCAGCTCGCGCCGTCAATGTTCGTTCCCGGACAGTTCGGCGCTCTGCACGAGTTGACCCGATATCTCCGCTCGCTGGTGACGTTGGTGACGCCTGACCCGAATACGATGCTGCGCGTGGCGCGGCTCCGCGACGCAAAATGGCAGAGGCCTGCCGGCGTGCGCGGGACAGACGAAAAGCCGCGAGTGATGTCGTTTACCGACGCCCTACAAATCGCCTCGGCCCTGTGGGTGAAAGAAGCAGGCGGCGTCGCCGATCTCAAGTTCCTGATGTTCGACGACTTGAGCCCCAATGAGGCGAAGGGCGGCCCTCGCCTCTCGCTTCTCCGCCTCCAGGATTATGCGGACGATGCGCGCGCCAATTCGGATGTCATGGCGGCCGTGCAATTGACCCGCGTCCAACCTCCTCGCCAGACGCGTCCGGTTTCGCAGACGGCTCCATCCGGACAAGAGTCCAGCGCGGTCTCCTGAGGGCCGCGCAGATAGATCGGACTGACCGCGGAGCTGGTCTCGCGTCTCGGGTATCCGGTCGGAACTTGTCAGCCAGCCCTTAGCGCCGCATGCCAGCCATTCATTACCCGAACACGCGATCGAAGATCGTATCCACGTGTTTCAGGTGGTAGCCGAGGTCGAACAGCGCCTCGAGATCTTGCGCGCTCAAGACCTTGCTGACGTCCTTGTCCGCTTTGAGGAGCTCAAGAAACTCCCCTTCGCCGCGCCAGACCGGCATCGCGTTCCGCTGGACAAGCGCGTAGGCGTCGTCGCGGGCGACGCCCTTCTGGGCCAACGCCAGCAAAACCCGCTGCGAATGGATGAGTCCGCCGAGCCGGTCGAGATTTTTCCGCATGGCCTCGGGATAGACAACCAGCCTGTCGATCACGCCAGCGAGCCGCGCCAGTGCAAAGTCGAGCGTGATCGTTGCGTCCGGACCGATCATGCGTTCGACCGACGAATGTGAGATGTCGCGCTCATGCCATAGCGCCACATCCTCGAGCGCGGGCGTCACCGCCGAGCGCACCATGCGGGCGAGCCCGGTGAGGTTTTCCGCCAATACCGGGTTGCGCTTATGCGGCATGGCGGATGAGCCCTTCTGCCCTTCTGAGAAAAACTCCTCCGCCTCCATCACCTCGGTGCGCTGCAGATGCCGGATTTCGGTCGCGAGCCGCTCAACGGACGAGGCGACGACGCCGAGCGCCGCGAAAAAAGCCGCATGGCGATCGCGCGGGATCACCTGCGTCGAAATCGGCTCGGGTTTCAGGTCCAGTTTCGCCGCCACATAAGTCTCGACCCTCGGGTCGATGTTGGCGAAAGTGCCGACGGCGCCAGAAATCGCGCAGGTCGAAATCTCCTCGCGCGCCGCGACAAGCCGGGCGCGGGCCCGGGCAAATTCCGCGTACGCGAGAGCCAGCTTGAGGCCGAAGGTGGTGGGCTCGGCATGGATTCCGTGCGACCGACCGACAGTCGGCGTCATCTTATGCTCGAAGGCGCGACGCTTTAGCGCCGCGAGCAGCGCGTCGACGTCGGCGATCAGGATGTCGCTCGCGCGGCCGAGCTGCACGGCGAGGCAGGTGTCGAGCACGTCCGAACTGGTGAGCCCCAAATGGACGAAACGCGCATCGGGGCCGACGAATTCGGCAAGGTGCGTGAGGAAGGCGATGACATCGTGCTTCGTCACCCTCTCGATCTCGTCGATTCGAGCCACGTCGAACTTGGCTTGTCGCCCCTTCTCCCAGATCGTCTTCGCGGCTGCTTTCGGGATCACGCCGATCTCCGCCATCGCTTCCGAGGCGTAGGCTTCGATCTCGAACCAGATGCGGAAGCGCGTCTCGGGCGACCAGACGGCAGTCATCTCGGGGCGGGAATAGCGCGGAATCATTGGCGACGACGCTTTCTGTTTGTTCCTTCAAGGCGGGGTCTATAGGAACGGAAGTCGAGAATCGAGCAGGGCGCGCCGTAGCTACGCGACGCGCGTCCGGTCAGGAAAACAGCCATCCCATGCCTTCGCACTCGGTCGACGTCATCGTGCTTGGCGCTGGAATTGTTGGGGTGTCGGCGGCGCTCGCGCTTTCTGCGCGCGGCCGGGCTGTCGCGCTGGTCGACCGTCTGCCCGAGGCGGCGGGGGAGACGAGCTTCGGCAACAGCGGCATCGTGCAGACCGAAGGCGTCCTCCCTTATCTCTTCCCGAGGGCGATCGGCGAGGTCGCGCGGGCGGCCGTGAACCGCGATCCGCGCGCCCACATGCGCCACGGCTCGCTGCCTTCGATCGCGCCTGCGATCTGGCGCTATTTCCGGGCTTCGACACAGCCGCGAAAGGCCGCGACCGGCAAGGTCATGGCCCCGCTCCTGTTCGCGGCGGCCGCCGAGCACGTGAGGCTCGCGCAGGACGCGGGCGCCTCGGGGCTCTTGCGCGCCGGCGGCTGGATCAAGGCCTATCGCAGCGCCCGCGGGCGGGAGCTGGCGGAGGCCGAGGCCGACGAACTGAAGGCGTTCGGCGTCAAGCCGACGCTCCTCGACCGCGCCGCGCTCAGCGCGCTCGAGCCGCATGTGGGCGACAAGGCGATCGGCGGCGTCCATTACGTCGAGCCGCTGTCGACGTCCGATCCGGGCGCGCTCATCCAGAGTTACGCCGCCCTGTTCGTCAAGCGCGGCGGCCGGATGGAGCGTGGCGACGCGCTGAGCCTCGAGCCTGCGGGCTCGGGCTGGATGGTGACGACCGACTCAGGCCGCCTTGCCGCCCGCGACGTCGTCATTGCGCTCGGACCCTGGTCCGACGAGCTCGCGCGGCGCTTCGGCCTTCGCCTGCCGTTCTTCGTCAAGCGCGGCTATCACATGCATTACGAGGCCAAGGGCAATGCCGGCCTCACGCGGCCGGTGCTCGATCTCGAACGCGGCTATCTCGTCACCCCGATGGCGCGGGGCCTGAGATTGACCACCGGGGCCGAGTTCGCCCGGCGGGACGATCCGCCCTCGCCGGCGCATCTCGAGCGGGTCGAGCCCTATGCGCGGGAG
Organism: uncultured Alphaproteobacteria bacterium; assembly: GCA_963833955.1. Taxonomy (GTDB): domain Bacteria; phylum Pseudomonadota; class Alphaproteobacteria; order Rhizobiales; family Beijerinckiaceae; genus Roseiarcus. The sequence goes on from CAWHZY010000006.1 coordinate 126,700, forward strand.
CTGTTCCCCATCGGCGCCCGCAAGGATGCCGCGCCCTGGCTCGGCCGGCGCCCCTGCCTGCCGGACATGCGCCCGATCGTCGGGCCCTTCCCCGGCAGGCCGGGGCTATGGCTCGACGCCGGCCACCACCATCTGGGCCTGACCCTCGGCCCCATCACCGGCCGGCTCCTGGCCGAGGTCATGACCGGCGAGACGCCGTTCGTCGATCCCGCCCCGTTCAGGGCGGAGCGGTTCGGACCGTGACCCGCCGGCGGTGTGCATAAACGCTCTTAAACGCCACTAAAAGCGAGTAAACGCTAGTAAAAAATGCTGGCGTTTACTAGCGTTTATTTTTTGGGATCGAGACATTTCAATGGGTTACGGGCGTTTGGAGTAAAATTTTTCCTCATATCGGATCCGGCTGGATGACAGCCGGCGTCGCCCCTTCCCTGCGCTTCCCTGCTGTTCGATCCACCGGAACAAGGTAGCAAAAATTTCTGACTTTGGCAAGAAAAAACGCGACTTTCTTGTAGCCCGAGTTTTCGGTTTTGCGTCCTGGCCGGGCTTGACCCGGCCATCCACGTCGCCATTCTGCGTATGCCGTTGGGTATATTCCTTTCCCTTCAATTTCTAATCGGGGGTGTCGCGTGCTCGCGTGGATGGCCGGGTCAAGCCCGGCCATGACGGCTTCTGGGGTCCGTTTCTGAGTTAGATAGATTTTACAACTGTTATTATTATAGAGGTCGATCGCTCCGATCCCGGGCCCCGCCGGTCGTCCAGGCGCCCGCCATTCTGAATCACCCCCTCGGCTTCGTCTCAGCCCGCGATGACGAGCGCAAAACGCTTTTCCTTGGCAGGGTCCTGACGCCAATGCAGTTGAATTATTGCGCGGTTTTCACGCAATTCAGGACAAGTGGCACACTGGCGGGAGTCCCAGCTGACGCCGGAGCAGCGCCTGCCTCGACAATCTCTCCGCCCTCTTTGACGAAACGTCCGATGTTGGAGTTCGGCAGAATGTCGAGCACCATCTCCGAGGGACGGCAGTGCCTGACGCCTTTGGGCGTGAAGACTATCGGCCGGTTGATCAGGATCGGATGCGCCATCATGAAATCGAGCAAGGGCTCGGCCATTTCGGCCGCGCCCAGCCCTTGGCATGAGGAAGACGAAAGGGGAGACGATCGACCTGACACTGAGGTCAAGGACTAAGGGGCCGGACGTGCCAGGACGCTATTCTGCGGCGTGGGCGACCGGCTTTGTCCGATCGGATGAGCTATCAAGCAATCGTTCGATGGATCGCAGATCGTTGACAAAGCTTTGGTAGCCGGCGCGCTTTTCTTCCTCGTCCTGCAAGCGCAAGAGTGCGGACGGATGGATGGTCATAAAGACCCGCGGCCCATTGTCCACGGTAAGGACCGAACCGCGATTGCGCTGGACAGCTGCCGCTCGCCCGGTCAATCCGTGCGCCGCCGTGGCGCCGAGAGCGACAATGAGACGCGGATTGACTGCCTCGATCTCGTCAAATAGCCACCGTCGGCATATTTTTATCTCGCTCGTGTTCGGGCGTTTGTGCAGCCGCCGTTTGCCCCGCTGCTCGAACTTGAAATGCTTGACGGCGTTGGTCACGTAGATGCGCTTACGGTGCAACCCTGCCTCAGCAAGCGCTTTATCCAGGAGGAGCCCTGCCGGTCCGACGAACGGTCGGCCTTCACGGTCTTCCCGATCCCCGGGCTGTTCGCCAACGAACATCACGTCTGCGCTTGGCGGCCCTTCACCGAACACGGTTTGCGTGGCGTCTTTCCAAAGCGGGCACGCCTGGCAGGACGCAGCTCCGCGCCGCAACGCATCGAGTTTGCTGCTCGCTTCGCTATTGGCGTTAACGATCACGGCCTGACGAAATATTCTACGAGAATCCAGGCAATGAGGGCCAGGGCGACGCTGCCAATGAGCACATAACGGACGTTGTTGCCCGTCGAGCCCGCCCTTACGGCGGTCTTGTTACTCTCGGTTACGATTGGACGTTCGTGCGCGTTCATCGAACGCTCCTGTTCTGAATGGCAAGGAAGCGCAAGGCGTTGCGCCCGTATCGCGGCCAACTCGGGACCGGGAGAAATGTTCCAGGTCAGCGCGCCACTGAGTCGGCCCCGGGGAAGCCCGCCGGCTGCCGGGGGTCCCGAGCGGTTCCGCCCATTTGCCACGGGCTTTTGAAAATGACCGTCCAACCGGCAGCGCATCACCGGGAGCAGCATGGGCCCGCGGGCCGCCGATGCCCCTCCCCAAATTTCTGCCCAGGCGCCGCACCACGGCGCGGCGCGCGCTCCGGTCTCGCGCAACGGCTTGACCGGCCCCGGACCGCCCCCTAACGAAGACAGCGACAAAAAAATTTGGGAGGAAACAACACATGCAAACGAAGCGCACCTTTGTTCTCACCGCGCTGACGGCCGCCGCGCTCAGTGCGCTCACCGTCGGCGCCTCCGCCGCCGACGGGCCGAAAATCGCGGTCGATCTGACGACGCTGACGTCGCCGTTCTGGACCGCCTACAACCAATACATCGTCGAGCAAGCGAAGGCTCAGGGCGTCGACCTGCTGCAGCCGTTCAATTCCGAATTCGACACGGCAAAACAGATCACGGGGGTGAAGAACGCGATCACGCTCGGCGCCAAAGGCCTCATCTTCTCGCCCTTCGACAGCTCAGCCGCGGGAACGATTCTGAAGACGGCGGCAGCCGCGAATGTGAAAGTCGTCGCGGTCGACGTCGCGACCGAGACCGGTCCGGTCGCCATCGTCGTGCGCGCGAACAACATCGCCTACGGCGAGAAGGCCTGCAAATATATCGGCGAGCATGTGGCGGAAGGCCCGGTCGTGCAGATCATGGGCGACCAGGCCTCGATCAACGGCCGCGACCGCGGCAACGGCTTCCGCGACTGCATCAAGAAGAACTATCCGAAGCTCAAGGAGCTCGAAATTCCGACCAAGGCCTGGTCTGGCGAGGACGCGGCGGCCGGCCTCGACACGATTCTCAATTCGACGCCCGACCTCAAGGCGATCTACATGCACGCGGGCGGCGTTTTCCTCGCGCCGACTTTGCAGACGCTGAAGCGCAAGGGCATGCTTCATCCGGCTGGCGAAAAGGGCCATATCGTCATTGTCAGCAATGACGGCATTCCGCAGGAGTTCGACGCGATCCGCAAGGGCGAGATCGACGCCACCGTCTCCCAGCCGGCCGACCTCTATGCGAAATACGGCATCATGTATCTCAAGGACGCGATCGAGGGAAAGACGTTCAAGGCCGGGCCGACGGACCACGACAGCACGATTCTCGAAGTGGCTCCCGGCGTTCTCGAAGATCAGCTTCCGGCGCAGTTGGTCACCAAGGCGAACGTGGACGACAAGGCGTTCTGGGGCAACAACCCGAAATAGCTGCAAAATAAAACTGACAGCGCCCCTCGATGCTCGAGACGCCGGAGACAGGCCGAGTGCGGCCGAGGCCGTTCCGATCGTGGAAGCGACCGGCGTCTCGAAGCGCTATGGCGCGACGGTCGCGCTCAGCGACGCGCGCCTGCGCGTCCTGCCCGGCGAGTTGCATGGGCTCGTCGGGCGCAACGGCGCCGGCAAGTCGACGCTGGTTGGAATCCTGACCGGCCTTCGCGAGCCTGACAGCGGGGAAATCCGCTTCCACGGCGAACCGGCGCCGGCCATCGCCGACCGCGAAGGATGGCGCCGGCGGGTCGCCTGCGTCTACCAGCATTCGACCATCATTCCGGATCTCACGGTCGCCGAAAACCTGTTCATCAACCGGCAGCCGCTTCGGCGCGGCTTCATCGACTGGAACACGCTGTGGCGAGAGGCCCGCGAGGTGCTCGATCGCTGGGATGTCTCGGTCTCGGAACGCTCGCGCGCCGGCGATCTCAAGGTCGAGGCCCGGCAACTGGTCGAGATCGCGCGCGCGCTGTCCTATGGCGCGCGATTCATCATTCTCGACGAGCCGACCGCGCAACTGGACGGCGAGGAAATCAAGCGCCTGTTCGCGCAAATGCGCCGACTGCAGGCGCAAGGGGTGACGTTCCTGTTCATCTCCCATCATCTTCAGGAAGTCTACGAGGTCTGCCAGACCGTGACCGTGCTGCGCGACGCAAGGCACATCCTGACCGCGCCGGCCGCGACCTTGCCCAAGGACGCGCTCATCGAAGCGATGACCGGCGAGCAGGTGAGTTTCAGCTTTCGCCGACGCCGCGAACCGAAAAGCGCCGACCGGGGGGCCTCTCGCGCTTGAAGTGAGCCGCCTCGGCGGCGAGGATTTCGACGATGTGAGCTTTTCCATTCGGCCGAGCGAGATCATCGGGCTTTGCGGCGCGACCAGCAGCGGCCGCCTCGGGGTGGCCGAGGCCGTGGCGGGCTTAGGCGCATACACGTCGGGCACAATCCGGATCAATGGCGCGCCCTTGCGCGCGGGCGACGTTCCCTCCGCGCTTGCGCTCGGCGTCGGCTGCGTGCCGAAAAGCCGGCACCGGCAGGGGCTCGTTCTCACGCAGTCGATGGCCGACAATGTCACGATGCCGATTGCGAATGCGCTCGGGCCGCTGGGATTCATCGCGCCCGCACGCCGCGCCTCGTCGGCCAGGCAAGCGATCGAGACGCTCGGCGTCGTCACACAGGGGCCGGATCAGCTCGTTTCCGACCTCTCCGGCGGCAATCAGCAGAAAGTCGTGATGGGACGGGCGCTCTCAAGCCGCCCGTCGGTTCTCGTCCTTATCGATCCGACAGCGGGCGTCGATGTGAAATCGAAAGAAGCGCTCTTGCGCGCCATCGAAAATACCCGCCGCGAGGGTCGGGCGATTCTGGTGGCGAGCGGGGAACTCGAGGATTTGCGGGTCTGCGACCGGGTGCTCGTGATGCGGCACGGCAAGGTCGTCGCCGAGCATGCGGCGGGTTGGAGCGACAACGAGCTCGTCGCGTCGGTCGAGGGGATTTGAAGTGAGTCCGAGTTCGGCCCCCGCGCCTGTCGCCCAGCAAAGCCTCGTCGCGCAGCGAACCAGCAGCATCGCCTTGGCGCGGCTTCGCGACCTGGCGCTGCTTCCGGCGCTGGCGGTGCTGCTCGTCATCGGCTCCATCATAAGCCCGGTCTTTCTCACCTCGGGGAACATCAACACCATCCTGACCTCGTCGGCCGCTCTGGCGCTGGTCGTTTTGGCGGAATCGCTCGTCATCATCACCGGCAAGTTCGATCTGTCGCTCGAGTTCGATCTACGGCATCGCGCCCGCGATCGGCGCCATGGTGGTCCTGCCTGCCGAGGGTTTCGGCTTCGGATTCGAATGGCCGACCGCGATCGGCATTCTCACCGTTCTGGTCGTCGGCGGCCTGGTCGGCTTCATCAACGGCTTCATGGTGGTGAAGCTGAGGCTCAGCGCCTTCATCGTGACGCTGGCGATGCTGATCATCCTGCGCGGCATGCTGGTCGGCGCGACGCACGGGCGGACCTTGTTCGACCTGCCCGCCGCCTTCTACGGCCTGATGGTGATCACCTTCCTCGGCCTGCCGCTCGCGGTGTGGCTCGCGGCCGCTCGCCTTCGTGATCGCCGGCGTGATGTTGCGCTACCATCGCCTGGGCCGCGCGCTTTACGCCATCGGCGGCAATCCCGAAGCCGCGCGCGCCGCCGGCATCCGCGTCGAGCGCATCACCTGGGGCGTCTACGTGCTGGCCGGAATGCTCGCCGCCTTGGGCGGCCTCGCCATCACCGGCTATGTCGGCGCGATCAGCGCCAATCAGGGCAACGGGCTCATCTTCACCGTTTTCGCCGCGGCGGTGATCGGCGGCATTTCGCTGGACGGCGGCAAGGGCACCATGTTCGGGGCGCTGACCGGCGTGCTGCTGCTCGGCGTCGTCGGCAACCTGCTCACGCTCGCGCAGGTGCCGTCGTTCTGGATCCAGGCGATCTATGGCGCGATCATCCTGGGATCTTTGATGGTCGCCCGCTTCGCGGGCGGCCAGTCGCAGGAATAGGGGCGAGCGCGTAACGTTTCTTTTACCACTCGCTTAAGGTTTGCGCCTCGCGGAAGGACCCTTCGCCTCCGCCTGGACGTTCACCATTGCGGCAACCGCACCGTAAAGCGGCCACGATGATGAGGTCTGATCGGTCGCTGCAGCGTGAGCGCGTCGCCGGAAGCCTGTTAACCTAAGGGTTTTGACGCGAGAGGCTGTCTGCTTCAAAATCAATGCCGGTAACCCTTGGTCAGTCAGGGAAAAGGGCGTTGAGTTGACTGGCAGGCGTTTCGTGAAACAGCGTGATCGTCTCGGCATCCGTCTTGTTGTCGCGCTGGTTGCCGGCACGATCGTGATGAGCGACTGGACCGTCGCCGAGGCCTTTGATTTCTTTGGGCTCTTTGGCTCGGACGACACGCCGCCGGCGGTTTCCCGGGCCGCGATCCCGTATACGCTGACCGTCCAGGTCGCGGGCGACCCCTCCGGGCTCAAAGACAGCAGTGAGAGACGCGTCGTCGCTCTACAGCCTGCGCAAGGACGCTCCCGCCGACGGCGAAGCGCTCGCGCGGCGCGCCCAAAGCGATTTTGCGCCGGTCATCGACGCGCTCTGGGGCGCGGGCTATTACAACGCCAGGGTGACGATCGCGATCGACGGCGCGAGCCTCGGCATCGGCTCGACCGACATCGCCGCCTTCGCGCGCGCCGCCGAAGCTTATCGCAATCGCAGCGCCGCCCCGGTCGTCATCAAGGTCGACCCCGGCCCCTTGTTCAAGCTCCGCAATGTGCGCGTTGTCGACGCGCTCGGCGTGGAATTCCCGGAAGCCGAGCTGCCGCAGCGCATCGTCGGCCTCAAGCCTGGAGATCCGGCGGCGGCGAGCGAAATCCGCGCCGCTCAAACCCGCATCGTCGACTATTTCCGACAAGCAAGGGCGCCCGCTGGCCAAGATCCAGTCGGTCGCGCCGGTCGTCGACCACGCGCAGGACGTCATGGACGTGACGATCATGGCCGCCCCCGGCCCCATCGCGCCGTTCGGCGAAGCGACGATCAACGGGCCGCAGACCTTCGATCCCGCGATCGTGCGCTCGTTTCTCTATATCCATCCGGGCGATCCCTATTCGCCGGCGGCGATCGCCGATGCGCGCAACAGCATCCGCCAAATTCCCGCCGTTGGCGGCGTGCGCATCACCGAGGGGACGACGCTCGACGCCTATGGTCAGCTGCCCTATCAGATCAACGTCGAGGACCGGCTGCCCTACGCTATCGGCGCATCCCTGAAATATTCGACGATCAACGGGCCCGAGGGCCAGGTCTATTGGGAAGACCGCAATGTGTTCGGCGGCGCCGAGCGGCTGCGACTGCAGGCCGACATCTTCTATGCCCCGCCCTGGTACATTTCTTCGCCAAATTTCGGACACTTCTCGTCGAACGACATCGGCGGGCGCGTATCGGCGAGCTTTCTCAAGCCTGCCTTGGGGGGCACGACCAACGACCTCCTGATCGATGCGCTGGCGGAGAAGATGAGCACCAGCGGCGCCGGGTTTGTCGGCTACCAGGCCGAGGACGCGGACGTGACGGCCTCGCTTCGCCATCGCTTCAATCAGAACTTCTGGGTTCAAGCGGGCCTCGAAGCGCAAAAGGGCGACGCCACGGACGCGTTGGGCACGGTCAACTACACGCTGGTCGGCGTTCCCGTGTCCGCCAATTTCGACACGACCGACAGCAAGCTCGACCCGACGCGCGGAGTGCGCCTCAACGCCTCCGCTGTCGGCTTTGGGACATTCCTGGGCTCGAGCCTCGACCTCGTGCAGGTGAAGGCGGGCGCCTCCGCCTATTATTCCATCGACGCCGACTCCCGTTACGTCCTGGCCGGACGGGTCGCGGCTGGAGGGATGGTCGGCCCGCAGCTCGACGAGATCCCCGCCAACTGGCGCTTTTATGCGGGCGGCGGCGGCTCGGTGCGCGGCTACGCCTATAACGAGCTCGGTCCGACCGTCTGGTGGGGCGCCGTGGTCGGCGGGCGCAGCCTGTTCGACGCGTCGGCGGAATTGCGCGTCAAGGTGACCGACACGATCGGCGTCGTTCCGTTTTTCGACATCGGAAACGCGTTCTCGTCGAGCTTCCCGACCTTCAACGAGCCTCTGTTCGCGGCGGCGGGTCTCGGCTTGCGATACTATACGTCCGTCGGACCCATTCGCCTCGACGTCGCCTTTCCCCTCGAGCGGCGCGAAGGCACGGGGCCGGTCGCGGTCTATGTCAGCATCGGGCAGTCCTTCTGATGGCGAAGCTCCTCACTCCGCCTCAAAGCTTTGGCGCTGATCGCCCTGCTCGCCCTTTGCGCGAGCGCGCATGCGGCGGAAGAGGACAAGGGCGTGCTCGCCAACTTGATCTCGCGGGCTTTGTCGTCGCCGGGAATGAGCGTGTCCATCGGCGCCGTGGACGGCGTGCTGTCCTCCGACGCGTCGATCAGCGACATCGTCATCTCCGACCGCCAGGGCCCATGGCTCAAGGTCGACAAGGCTCGGCTCGTCTGGAACCGGCTCGCTTTGTTCAGCCGGCGGCTCGAGGTCGACCAGCTCACGATCGGGCGCCTGGAGTTTCTGCGCCGCCCGCTTCCCTCGGAGACCCCGCCGCCGGACACGGGCGCGCAGCAGCCGATCCTCCCCGAACTGCCGGTCAAGGTGCTGATCAAGCAGTTCGGCGTGCAGGAGCTCTCGCTCGGCGAGCCGGTGGTCGGCGTCGCGGCTCGCCTCAACATTTCCGGCAAGGCGACGCTCGGGCCGCCGTCCGAGGGCCTCGACCTCACCCTGAACGCGCAGCGGCTCGACGCGCCGGGCGACTTCAAGACGCAGCTGACTTACATTCCCGCCACCGACAAGCTCACGCTCAACATAAACTCCTCCGAGCCCGCCGGCGGCATTTTCGCCCATCTCGCCAATCTTCCCGGCCTGCCGCCGGTCAAGCTCGCCTTCAATGGCGCGGGCGCGCTCGACAATTTCACCGCGAAGCTCGACTTCAACGCGGGCGCCGACGTGTGGGCGAACGGGCAGGTGATCGTCGCGCGGCAGGGCGCAGCGCGCAGGCTGACGCTCGATCTCGACTCGCGCCTCGAGGGCCTTGCGCCAGGCGTCGTCCAGCCGGTCTTCGCCGGTCATACGACGCTCAAGGGCGACGTCCAGTTCAACGACGATTCGAGCATCGCGCTCCCCGGCGGCCTGCATCTCGTCTCGGCCGCCGCGCGGCTCGACTTCGAAGGCGAAAGGTCGGCGAACGGCCTGCTCGATTTCAAGGTCCACGCCGGCGCCATTCCAGGCTCGACAACGGTCGGCAAACTGGACCTCAACGCCTCGATCACCGGACCGCTCGACGAGCCCGACGATCGACGGCGCTTTCGACGCCGGCGAGATCCGGGTCGAGCAAGGCTCGGTCGAGCGCGTCGAGGCGAGCTTCCGTGCGAGCCCCGATGGTCCGCTGAATGAGGAGAAGACGCGCATCCTGTTCGAGAGCCAGGCCTCGGTGAAGGGTCTTGCGCTCGCCGATCCCGCTTTCGCCCAAGCGGTCGGCCGCGAGCTCACGCTGAACATGCGCGGCTCGGCTTCGTCCAAGGGCGAAGCGACGTTCGACGTTCTCGATCTCTCGGCGCCCAATTTCGACGCCCAATATTCCGGTCTTCTCTCCGGCGGCAAAATTCATGGCAAGGCGAATATCGTCGCCCGCGACTTGAGCCGTTTCGCGCTGCTCGCGGGGGGCGCGCTCAAAGGCGAAGCGCGCATCGCCGCCGATCTGGACGGCGCGCCGCGCTACGGCGCCTTGAGCGCGACCCTCGACGCCCATGCGACGAAACTCGCGACGAACTTTGCGATGCTCGACCGCGCCACCGGCGGAACCCTCGACGTGACCGGCGCCGCGCGGCTGACGCCCGGCGGCGGCTTCGCCTTCACGGATCTTCTGGCGAGCGGACAGCATGCGACCGCGCGCCTCAATGGGGAATACGGACGCGACAAGGTGGATCTCGGCGCGCGCATCGAAATTCCGCAGACGCAGGTCCTCGACCCGCGCGTTTCCGGCAAGGCGGAGATCGCCGGCGCGCTCAGCGGCACGCCTTCCGACCTCACCGCCGCGCTGAAAGCGAATTTGGGCGAGGGAAGGCTCCTCGACCGCAAGACGTCCGGCATCGCCCTCGAAGCGCTCGCCAATCACATAACCGGCCTCATCGACGCGAACGCTTCCTTGTCCGGGGATGTCGACGGCAATCCTCTCCAGGGCTCGGCGCATGTCGCAAGGCACGACGACGGCGGCTGGGCTGTCGACAATCTTGCGCTCAGCCTCGCTTCGGCGCGGCTCGCCGGCGCGCTCGCCGTTGGCGCTGATACGCTGGCGACCGGCGACCTGAGCTTCAGCGCGACCAATCTCGACGATCTGTCGCCGCTCGTGCTCACGAAGCTGACCGGCGCTCTTCGAGGCGAAAGCGAGCGCCTCCGTCGCCGAGGGCAAGCAGATGCTTTCGGTCACGGCGAACAGCGACCGGATGACCATCGACGCGAATCGACTCGAGGGCCTCAAGGTCGACTTCAAGGTCGCTGACCTCTGGGGCGCGAAGATCATCTCCGGGTTCGCGCAGCTCGCGCGGGCCGAAGTCGGCGGGCAGTCGATCACCGGCGTCAAGCTGACGGCGACCGGAAACGCGTCGGCGAGCGACCTCGACTTCAGCGGGAACGCGCGCGGCCTCGCGCTGACGGCGCGCGGGCGGCTGTTCGGCGGGCCGCCGACGCGGCTTGAACTTGCGAGTTTCACCGCACAGGGCGGCGGCCAGCGCATCACGCTCGCGGGGCCCGCGACGGTGACCTATGGAAGCCGATGGCCTCGACATCAAGGATCTCGCGTTTCGTCTCGGCGCAGGCCGGCTGTCGCTATCCGGCCACAGCGGATCGACGCTGGCGCTCAAGGCGAACGCGGCGAGCCTGCCGCTCGCGGCGTTCGATTTGTTCTCGCCCGGTCTCGGCCTATCCGGCGTCGCCGACGGCGAGGCGACGATCGGGGGAACGCCGGGCAATCCGACCGGCGACTGGAAGCTGCGTCTGCAGCGCGTGATCGCGCCGCAAATGCGCAACGCCGGCTTGCCCGCGCTCGACGTCGCGGGCTCGGGCCGGCTTGCCGGCGGGCGAACCTCGATTGACGCGACAATCAATGCCGGGACTGGCAACACCGTGCGCGTCACCGGCTCCGCGCCCCTCGCGCCCGACGGCGCCGCTGGACGTGAAGATCGACGGCGTCCTCGACGCTCGCCTCGCCAATTCCATGCTTTCCGTCTCCGGTCGCCACGCCGCGGGTTCGCTCGCGGTCGCGCTTCAACTGCGAGGCACGATCGCAAAGCCGCAGGCGCAGGGAACGGTTCGCTTGAGCGGCGGCGAACTCCGCGACGATCAGACGGGATTCAAGCTTTCCGGACTGACCGGAACTTTCGTCGCGAACGGGAGCACGATCCGGATCGATCATCTCGCAGGGACAACGCCGAACGCCGGTTCGATCAGCGCCACCGGCGAAGTGCGGCTCGACCCCGCCGCGGGCTTTCCCGGCTCCATTCGCCTGACCGGCCAGCACGCTCAGCTCGTCGCCAACGACATCCTCTCCGCGACCGCCGACATGGCGCTCGACATCTCGGGTCCGCTCGGCCAAAGGCCAAGAGTCGACGGGCGCATCACGATTGTCGGCATGGACATCTCCGTGCCCAGCCGCTTCAACAGCGTCGCCTCGCCGCTCCCCGGCACGAAACATCTGAACCCGACGGCGACCGCGCGGGCGCGCCTTGCGCTCGCGGCCAAGGCGAAAGGGTCCGGCGCGCACGCGCCTCCGTTCGATGCGACGCTCGCCGTCACGGTCTCGGCGATGAACCGCATTTTCGTCCGCGGCCGCGGCATCTACGCCGAACTCGGCGGAAACCTGCATGTGAACGGCTCCGCCCGAGACCCGCAGGTCACGGGGGGCTTCGAGCTTTTGCGCGGCTCGCTCATGCTCCTGAGCTCGCGCCTGACCTTCACCCGCGGAGACGTCCGGTTTCATGGCGATGTCATGCCCGACCTCGATCTCGTCGCCGAGACGACCACGAGCGGCGTCACCGCGCGCATCGCCGTGACCGGCCCGCGCGACGCAGCCGTCGTTTCAGATCAGCTCCAATCCCAGCCTGCCGGACGACGAAATCCTGGCCCGGATCCTGTTTCAGAAGCCGGCGGGCAGCCTGTCGGCGTTCCAGGCGCTCGAATTGGCGAACGCGGTCGCCACCCTATCCGGCCAGGTCGACGCGTTCGAGAATGTGCGAAAATCGCTCGGCGTCGACAGCCTGGACATCAGCACGAGCGCCACCGGCGGCGCTCTCGTCAGCGCAACCCGCGCGATCAACGACCGCGTGAGCGTCGGCGTCACGACCGGAGCGAGGCCGCAGGACAACGGAGTGAACCTGAATTTCGATGTCACCCGCCACGTCCGACTGCAGGCGGGCGTCGACTCGAGCGGCGGGTCGACCGCCGGCGTCGGGCTCGACTGGGAGTATGGCGCGCCGCTTGCGCCTCCCCGCCAGGGCGCTAAATAGAGCGGGAAGCGCGCCGCCGGCCTCCCGAGAGAAACCAAAAATGTTGCAATCGCTTCTGGCCGAAGGCCGGCCGCTGCTGGCGGACGGAGCGACCGGCACCAACCTTTTCGCCATGGGGCTGACCTCGGGCGATTCGCCCGAACTCTGGAACGCCGAGCATGCCGATCGGATCGGGAGCCTGCATCGGTCTTTCGTCGACGCGGGCTCCGACATCATCCTGACCAACAGTTTCGGCGCCAACCGCCGGCGCCTGATGCTGCACAAGCTCGAGGACCGGACGCGAGAGCTCAATCGTCTGGCCGCCGAGATCGCGCGCAAGGTCGCCGACAGCGCCGGGCGCCGGGTCGTCGTCGCCGGATCCGTCGGGCCGACGGGCGACCTCCTGGCGCCGCTCGGACCGTTGAGCGAGGACGAGGCGGTCGATGTCTTCGTCGAGCAGATCGAGGGCCTGCGCGAAGGCGGCGCCGACGTCGCCTGGATCGAGACCATGTCGGCGCCGGAGGAAATGCGCGCGGCGGCGCTCGCGGCGGCCAGGTGCGGCATGCCCTATACGCTCACCGCGAGCTTCGACACCGCCGGCCGCACGATGATGGGCGTTGCGCCCGCGGCGTTCGGCGATCTTGTCCAGGCTTTCGACCCGGCGCCTGTCGCGTATCGGCGCGAATTGCGGCGTCGGCGCCTCCGATCTTTTGGCGGCGATCCTCGGGATGGCGCCAGGCGCGACGCTGATCGCCAAGGCGAACGCCGGCGTGCCCCAATGGCACGGGGCGGAAATCCACTATTCCGGCACGCCGGAACTCATGGAGCGCTATGCGGGACTCGCCGCGGACTGCGGCGCGCGAATCATTGGCGGCTGTTGCGGCAATACGCCCGCCCATGTCGCGGCGATGCGGCGCGGCCTCGACGCCCACAAAGCCGGCGCGCGTCCGGACGTGGAGGCGATTGTCGCGGCGCTCGGTCCCCTCGTCGCGCCGCCCGCGGCGGAAAGCGGCGCCAGCCGGCCGCGGCGGCGGGAACGGACGTGAACTCGAAGGCCAAGCAGCGCGCCTGGAGTCGATGCGCCCGAGGCCGACCAAGTCGAGCTGGAAGACGCGCCGGCTCAGGCAGCGGCCCTCGCTCCGCTGACGGCGCCCGAAGGTCGGCAGGTCTTCGACGTCGGCGTCGAGAACGCGGGCGAGCGGCTCGACCGGTTCCTGGGCCAGGCGGCGGCGGCAAGACGAATCGCTCTGTCGCGGACACGGCTCAAGGCGCTGATCGAGGCGGGCGAAGTGAGGATCGGCGACAGCGTCGCGCGCGATCCCTCGACGCGCCTCGCCGCGGGCGCGCGCATCGCCTTCGAGGCGCCGGCGGCGGAGGAATCGCCCCTCGTCGGCGAGGACATCCAGCTCGCCGTCGTCTACGAGGACGCGCATCTGATCGTCATCGACAAGCCGGCCGGGCTCGTCGTCCATCCGGCGCCTGGCCACGCGGCCGGCACGCTGGTCAACGCGTTGATCCGCCATTGCGGGGCGAGCTTGTCGGGAATCGGCGGGGTCAAGCGGCCTGGGATCGTGCACCGGCTCGACAAGGACACGTCTGGACTTCTGGTCGTCGCCAAGACCGACGCGGCGCATCGGGGCCTGGCCGAACTCTTTGCCGACCACGGCCGCACCGGCTCCTTGCAGCGAGAATATCTCGCGCTGGTCTGGGGCGGCTTCGACGCGGGTGCAGGAAAGGTCGTCGCGTCGGTCGGCCGCGATCCGCGCCACCGGGAGAAAATGACGGTCATGAGCGGGGAGCGCGGTCGGCACGCCACGACCCATTGGCGGCTTGAGGAAAAATTCGGCCCGGCAAGCCTGATCGCATGTCAGCTTGAGACAGGGCGGACCCATCAGATTCGGGTCCACATGGCCTCCATCGGTCATCCGCTGTTAGGGGATTCGGTCTATGGTTCGGGGTTCAAGACCAAGGCGGCCCTGCTGGGGAGCCGCGCCGTCTCAGCCCTCGCCGCTCTTGGACGACAGGCCCTTCACGCTTCCGTGTTGGGTTTCGAACATCCGGCGACCGGCGAGGCGCTCCGCTTCGAGAGCTCGCCGCCGAAAGATTTTGCGAGGTTGCTCAAAGTATTACGAGCTAAGCGGGCGGCCTGACGATCTTTATCGGACTGAAGCGCGGCTGAAACAATTTCATAAGCCCAACGAATAAGTGTCTAGGCGCGGCCCTTTTTCGGCCACGCTTGCTCGACCACAATATCCCTAACCGGCCTTGAGCGCCGACGGAGACGGCCAACAGCCGGTCTCCAATCCGAGGACAACATGGCTGCTTCGCTTCCCATCATTGCGGGTGAATTGGGACTTGCCCGCTACCTGCAAGAGATCAAACGGTTCCCGATGCTGGAGCCGCAGGAAGAATATATGCTCGCCAAGCGCTGGCGAGAACATGGGGATCGCGAGGCGGCGCACAAGCTCGTCACCTCGCATCTTCGGCTCGTGGCCAAGATCGCCATGGGCTATCGCGGCTACGGCCTGCCGATCGGCGAGGTCATCTCCGAGGGCAACGTCGGCCTCATGCAGGCGGTCAAGCGCTTCGAGCCGGACAAGGGCTTCAAGCTCGCGACTTACGCCATGTGGTGGATTCGCGCCTCGATCCAGGAATATATCCTGCGCTCGTGGTCGCTCGTGAAGATGGGCACGACGGCGAGCCAGAAGAAGCTGTTCTTCAACCTGCGCAAGGCCAAGAGCCGGATTTCCGCGCTCGACGAGGGCGATCTGCGCGACGATCAGGTCGAAACGATTTCGAAGCGGCTCGGCGTCGGCAAGCAGGACGTGATCGACATGAACCGCCGCCTCGGCGGCGACGCCTCCCTCAATGCGCCGCTGCGCGAAGGCGGCGAGGGCGAGTGGCAGGACTGGCTGGTCGACGACGCCGTCGATCAGGAAACGCTGCTCGCCGATCGAGAGGAATCCGACGTCCGCATGGATGCGCTGCGCGGCGCGTTGAGCGTGCTCAATGCGCGCGAGCGGCGCATCTTCGAGGCTCGCCGGCTGGCCGACGATCCGATCACGCTCGAGGAGCTCTCGGCCGAATTCGGCGTGTCGCGCGAGCGCGTGCGCCAGATCGAGGTGCGCGCTTTCGAGAAGGTGCAGCAGGCGGTGAAGGCCGGCGTCGCCAAGGCGCAGGCGCCGAAGAACCGGCAGCCGGCGGCGTTGCCGGCCGGGTGATCGCGCGGTCAGCGAGTCCCGCCCGGCCGGGCGCTTGCACGTAGAAATTGTCGCGCGGCGTCGAAGAATTTGAAATAGGCTGGGCGTAAACTCGGATTATCCTCGCTGAACCGAACAGGCCGCCCAATGCGCCCCATCCGATTTCGCCCGCGCCGATCGGGCCGTCGCCTCGCCTCGTTGTCGCTGGCCGCGGCGCTCCTGTGGGCGGTCCCAGCGCTTGCGGGCGACAAGCCGGCCACGCCCGAGGGCGCCGATGCGCTGAGAGCCCTCATCGCAAAATATCTGCCGGCCGCCCAGGCCGGCGCCACGCCGCTGGTGACGGTCAAGCCGGACGGCGCGCATTATCTCGTCTCGGTCGATCTCAGCGCGCTCAACGCGCTCTTCGCTGAAACCGGCGTCTCCTATGATCCGGCGATCATCACCTACCAGGCGGTCGAGCAGGACGACGGCAATTGGCGGGTCGCCATGGACTCGCTTCCCCGGATCGGCTTCCATTCCAAGGACGCGACCGGCGCCATCGAACTCACCAACTTTCGCTCGAGCGGCGCTGATCAGCCCGGCCATCGCCTGGCTCCTCTCGGGCTCGGCGAACATGGATAAAGGATCTTTCCAGATCCAGAACCCGAAGATCACCCAGACGATCGATTTCGGGCCGGTTCAGGAGACGATCGCGACCAACGTGGCCGGCGACGGCTCGGTGTCGACGCAGGTCAGGGAAGAGATCGCCGAGTTGGGGCTCAAAGCGGTCGGGAGCGGCGAAGGTGAAGGTGATGCTGCTGCCCCGATCAATTTCAGTGGGCGGGCGGAAAAGGCGCTGATCAGTCTTGGCGTCGACGGCTTCAAGAGCCGCAAGGCGTTCGACCTCTGGGGCCTGCTTGCGGCTCACCCCGCGCGCGCCGACCTCGCCGCGCACGAAGCCGAGCTCAAGGGCCTGCTCAAGGAGCTGGCGGCGCCCGGCCTCAAGCTCGACGAGGGGATCGAAGCGCAGAAGACGGTCGTCACCGCATCGGTGGGCGCGATCGCTCTCGGGGATTTCAAGTATCAGCTCGGCGCGGCCAATGCCGGGCCGCAGAGCGCGATCGACCTCAGCCTTTCGGCCGACGGCTTGAGCCTGCCGGTCGGCCTCCTTCCCCCCAACGCGGGCGCATTGACGCCGTCCAAGATCGATATTGCGGCAAAGCTCAAGGGCATAGACATCACCGCGGCCGCGAACGAGTGGATCTCCGACCTCAGCCTCCAGGGCGACGGACCGCTCCTCTCCGACGACAACGCGGATAAGGTCGAGGCCGCTTTCCTAAGCTCGGGCCCCGTCCAGATCGAGTTCGCCCCTTCGCATGTGGTCGCGCCGGCGGTCGACGCCGACTTCGCCGGCTCGATCCGCCTCGACCGCGCGAAACCGACCGCGGCGATCACGATCCACGCGCGCGGCTTCGACAAGACGATGGCGGCGGTCAAGGACCTGGGGCCGGACATCTCGGCCAAGGCCATGCCGGGCCTGGCGCTGGCCAAGGGGCTCGCCAAGAGCGAAAGCGACGGCAGCCTCAGCTGGCTGGTGGAGCTCGACGCCGAGCGGTCGATCAAGGTCAACGGCATCCCGTTCGGCAAGGCGCCGGAATAAGGGAGGGGGCCGGAAAGAGCCGCGTTCCAACGGAGTCGTCATCGCGAGCGTAAGCGAAGCGATCCAGGGGAACGCAGGGCTCCCTTCGGCCTCTGGATTGCTTCGCTTCGCTCGCAATGACGCCGCTGGTTCGACCCGAATGCAATCTGCGCCAATGGACGCAAATTCAAGCGAATTTCGTCGGATCGACGCGCGATTCAGGCCGCCGACGCCCCTTGCCGAGGAGCGACGGCGCCGCTTGGACCGTTTTTTCGCCGCTCACTGGGTGAGTGAAATGGATGTTTGCCTGACCGACAAGCTTTTGGCGTCAGCGGAACATTCCAAACTCAAATTCGAGCCAAGGTCATCGGCAAAAAAAATGATCGCCTGTTTCGCGTCGAGATCGATCCTGACTTTCTGGTGCGTCGTCTTTTCAGCCGGAGTTCTCGTTGTCCGGCTTCGCCCATATGAGCACCGAACAGTTCGACGGCTTGCTGTTGAAATAGTACCCGACATAAGCCGTCTCGCCCACGCTGTGATGGAACGCGTGGAACGCCGGATATTCCGTCGTGACTGAGCTCGTTTGACTTAGAGGCGGCCGATCAATGGGGTCGGCGGTACTCAAGCCCATGCTGGCGATGAGGACCAGCGGCGAGAGGATGAGTTTCATGGCTGTTTCTCCAGATTTTCGGCGCAAAACGGTTCGACTGAAGAATCTTCCGGCTGCGCGATGATGAGGACGCGCGCTTGAGGAGGCCGTCCGGCGCGCTCTTGTGGCTAGGCTCCACGACAGCGATCAGGCATTGGCGCCGCCGTCGACGGTCAAGGTCGAGCCGGTGATGTATTGCGCCTTGGGACTGGCCAGGAACGCCACGGCGTTGGCGATGTCCTCGGCCGCGCCATAATGGCCCAAGGCCATGAACTGGCGGAGCGTGTCCCCATAGGGCCCATGAGCCGGGTTCATGTCGGTGTCGATGGAGCCCGGCTGCACCAGATTGACCGTGACCTCTTTGGGCCCGAGCTCGCGCGCCAATCCCTTTGTGAACGCGGTCAAAGCCGACTTCGTCGCCGCGTAGACGCCGAGCATCGGCGCCGGGACGCGGTCGGCGAAATAGCTGCCGATGGTGATGATGCGGCCGCCCTTGCCGAGATGGGCGAGCGCCGCCTTGCTGGCGATGATCTGGGCCCGCAGGTTGACATTGAGCAGCGCATCGATATCGGCGAGCGAAAGGTCCTCGAGTTCGCCCACCCGAAGGATCCCCGCATTGTTGACGAGGATGTCGAGCCCGCCGAGCGCCGCGACCGTCTTCTCGACTGAAGCCTGAACGGCGGCGCCGTCGGCGCTGTCGGCCTGGATCGCGACGGCCTTGCGCCCCGTGGCCTTGATGGAAGCGACGACTTGCGCCGCCCGGTCGGCCGATTTCTCGTAAGTGATCGCCACATCCGCGCCCTCGGCGGCGAGCGCCTTGGCGATCGACGCTCCGATGCCTCGGCTTGCGCCGGTGACCAGCGCCCGTTTTCCTGTGAGCGACATTGTGCTGTCCTTTTTGTAATGATCGACACAGAACTACTTAATGGCTTGATTCCCTGCGTCAAGGGAATTATGTGTTGTTCGTCACAGAAAGAAAAATGATGGCGATTATCGGCCGGCCGAGGGAGTTCGACCGCGGCGCCGCGCTAGAGGCCGCGATGGTCCTCTTTTGGCGCAAGGGCTTCGCCGCGACCTCGATGAATGATCTGTGCGACGCGATGGACGTCCGCTCGCCGAGCCTCTATGCGGCGTTCGGCGGCAAGGAAGCGCTCTATCGCGAAGCGCTCGAACGTTACGTCCAGACTGTCGGGCCTCCGGTCTGGGGCAAGCTTGCGGAAGGAGCCACGGCGCGCGCGAGCGTCGAGAAGCTTTTGCTCGCGGCGACCGAGAGCCTGCCGCAATCACCGGCCTCGCCCGCGGGCTGCATGGCGACGCTCGGCGCCGTCTGCGACGAATGGCCAGCCGGGATCGCCGACGCCGTCAGGAAGATCCGGCTTGATATGCTGGGCATGCTGCGCTCGCGACTGGAAGCCGGCGCGGCGAACGGCGAACTGCCGGCGACCACGGACATCGAGGGCCTCAGCCGATTTTATCTCGGCGTCTACCAGGGGATGGCCGTCCAGGCGCGGGACGGCGCAGGCGCGTCCGAACTCAGAGGCCTCGTGGCGGCGGCGATGGCCGCCTGGCCAAGCAACGCCCAGGGATAATTGGGCTATTTGGCGCGAGAGCGCGGCGTCCGATCGATCAGGCTATCGATGCGTGACAGGAAAGTCTTCAGAATCGGCGAGGCATTGTCCTTGCGGTAGCCGATCATCAGATCGACGGTCGGCTGCTCGCCCTTGAGGCGGCGGCTCACGATCGACGGGGGCAGGTAGGCCTCGATGGAGATCGGCAACAGCGCGACGGCCCGCTCTGACGTCACCAGCGACATCGCCATGGCGAAATTGTCGATCTCGAAACGAGGCGCGACGTTGACGCCCGATCGTTCAAGATAGAGGTTGACCGCGCCGCGCAGGACGCGGGGAATCTCGGATATGCCGATAAAGGTCTCGCTGGCGAGATTGCGTGGATCGAAGGTCTTGTTCGCCGCGAGCCGATGATCGCGGGACAAGATGGCGACCAGCGGCTCCTTCAGAACCAGCTTGAAGGCGAGATCCGGGTCCGGTTCGTGCCGCAGGAAGGCGATATCGACCCTGCCCTGTTTGAGGTCCTCGGCGAGCGTGACCGAGAAGCCGCTCGACACCCTGATCTCGATCTTGGGCAATTCGTCGCCGAGAATCCCGGTCGCGGGCGCGAGCCAGGCCGCTTCCTGTCCGGTGAGGAAGCCGACGGCGAAGATCGCCTTGGCGGGCCGCGCGGCGCGGCGCGCCGCCTCGGCGGCGGCTTCGGCTTGCGTCAACGCCAGGCGCGCGTGATCCAGAAAGGCGCGGCCAGCCGCCGTCAATTCGACGCCGCGCACGCTGCGGACGAAAAGCGCGGCGCCGACTTCCTGCTCGAGGTCGCGCATCTGGCGGCTGAGTGAGGGTTGCGCCGTGTGCAGGCGGCTTTCCGCCGCGAGCTTCATGCTCCCCGCCTCGGCGACGGCGATGAAATAGCGAAGGTGCCTCAGCTCCATGCTTTGGTTCTATATCTCTCAGGCATATCCGTAAACTTACAAAGTCTTTTTCAAACAGGGCCGCGCACAGCTATTCAAGCCGCAGAACAGTGGGCGGCGTAGATGAGACGCGGATCGACGATTTCGCGGCTTTGTGCCGAGCGCGCCCACCTTGCTCATGGCCTCGGATCGCCTCGTCACGCTGCTTTCCGGGTTCTGCGGCGGGCTCAATCCGCCGCTTCGGTTGAACCTCCCGGGTATAGCGGCGGCCGATCCGCCACGCTCGCGAAACAGAAAGAGGAACTGCGATGTCGAAGAGGCTCGAAGGCAAGCTTGCGCTGGTGACCGGCGGCTCACGCGGGATTGGCGCCGCGATCGCCAGGCGTCTCGCCGCCGACGGCGCCATGGTCGCCATCACCTATACCAAGGGGGCGGACGCGGCGGCGTCGGTCGTGGAATCCATCAAAAGCGCGGGCGGCAAGGCGATTGCTGTGCAGGCCGACGCGACGGCCGCCGATCAGGTCAAGGCCGCAATCGACAAAACGGTCGCCGCTTTGGGCAGGCTCGACGTGTTCGTCAACAGTGCCGGCACGGCGATCCCAAAGAAGTTCGAGGACACCACGCTCGAGGAACTCGACCGTGTGATCGACCTCAACCTGCGCGGCGCGTTCGTCGCAACGCAGGGCGCGCTCAAGCATATGAACCAGGACGGGCGCATCATTCTGATCGGCTCGTGCGTGGGCGAGCGCATGATGACGCCGGGCCTCGTGGCTTACGCGGCCACCAAGGGCGCGATCAAAATGTTCGCGCAAGGGTTGGCGCGGGAAGTGGGCGATCGCGGCATCACCGTCAACAACATCCAGCCAGGCCCGATCGACACGGACCTCAATCCCGCTTCCGGCGAGTGGGCGGTTCCGCAGAAGGCGATGACCGCGCTTGACCGTTACGGCAGCGTGGACGACGTCGCGAGCCTGGTCGCGTTCGTCGCCAGTCCGGAAGCCGCCTACATCACGGGCGCGAGCCTCACAGTCGACGGCGGCACGAACGCCTGACGCGGGAGCAAGCGTCGGCGCCGCGTGGGCTGACGGAGAAAAAGAGGCGGCTTAAGCTTTTATCGGGACCACGATTTCAAAGCGGATCCCGAGCGGGTCGCTATGCCATTCGTGATGACCGTCGAGGCCCGTGCTGAGAAGCCGGATGAAGTTCATCCCCATGTGGCCGGCCTCGTTGACGTCAAAGCCCTCGGGAAATCCCACCCCATCATCCTCATAAGCGACCATGAGGCGCCCCGCCTCCTCATGAGCGCAGGAAAGGGAGATCCTGGTCGGCAAACCGGCCGGATGGGCGTATTTCAACGAATTGGAGATGAGCTCGGCGGTGATGAGCCCGAGCGACAGCGCTGTTTTTGCCGGGAGCTGACAATCCGTCGGACAATCAAAAGAAAATGATGTCGCCGCGGGGGTCAGGGCGCCCCTCAGGCGATTACAAATCTCTTCCAGATATTTGCGTAGCTCGACTGTTCCTGTCGTCGATCTACTCAAGAAACGGTGAAGCTTTCCGACCGTTTCTATACGGTCGGCAATTTCGAGAAGAAACGTCTGCGGATCCGATACATCGCCACTCCTGGCTCGTTGACGAACCAGAGCGCTGATCAGCTGTAGACTATTTGCAATCCGGTGTTCCGCCTCTTTTCTATGGAAATGAGAGCGCTCATCGGCGGAAGTATCTGCTTCGATTAGTGTTAGCATCGGAACGACCATTTCGCCTCAACCGTACGACGAAACCTGCGCTATATCAAGCATTATTAGTTAGTTAACCTAGGTAAAACAAGAATTGCATCAGTATGAGCCTTCTATACAATCAGCTATACATTGGGCATTAATTCATCATAGCCACTTGACATAAAGACCTAATTATGAGTAAGTGACCCAGCCTGAGCAACCTTAGCCTCTTCGGAAGGAGTCTAACCATGTCGGCGGAGCCTCGCGGCGAGCGTCTCCAGATCATGCTGACATTAGAGGAGCTTGCCGCCCTCGATCAGTGGCGCTTCAGCCGCCATATGCCGAGCCGCGCGGCCGCGGTTCGCGAGCTGTTGCGCCGGGGATTGGCGACGGAAGGCTTCGACATTTCGGACGGAAAGACAAAATCGGCCGATTTTGGCGTGATCGTCGATCTCAAGAAAAAAGTTTGAAGCGGCGGCCCGGAGGGGCGCAACAGCTCGCCGGATCCCTCGGATCCGCCGTGACGCGCTTTTCGCAGGCGCGTTTTCCAGGCGGCGACGCGCCGCGCGATGAAGATCACAGTGTGAGCGCCGGTCACGGCCGGGGACGATCCGGGCCTCACGCGAGGCTTGAGGCGCTTCACCACGAAAACGGCGCCATGCGTGCTAAGATGAGCGATCCCATGAGATCGGACCACCTGACTGCCCATGTCCTCTCCCTTCACCGCGCGCGTCGTCCCGTCCATCGCCACCCTTGACGCGGCGGCATGGGACGCCTGCGCCAATCCGCTCGCGCGCTCCTATGAAGAGGCCGAGGGCGAACGGTTCAACCCATTCATTACTCACGCTTTCTTGCATGCGCTCGAGGCTTCGGGATCGGTTGGCGGCCGCTCCGGCTGGACGCCGGCGCATCTGGTTGTTGAAGACGCAAGCGGACGCTTGGTCGCCGCCGCGGCCTGCTATCTCAAGAGCCACAGTCAGGGCGAGTACGTGTTCGACCATGCCTGGGCCGACGCCTACGAGCGGGCCGGGGGCGACTATTATCCGAAGCTCCAGGTGGCGGTGCCGTTCACGCCGGTGACCGGACGCCGGCTCCTCGTCGCCGCCGATGCGCCCGAGGGCGCGCGCGAGGCGCTGATCTCGGGCTTAAGCCAATTGCGCAAACAGACCAGGACGTCGTCGATCCACGTCACCTTTCCGACCGCCGAGGACACGGAAAGACTGTCCAACGCCGGGTTTCTGATCCGCAACGGCGAGCAGTTTCATTTCTTCTGCGACGGCTATGCCAATTTCGACGATTTCCTGGGCGCGCTGGCTTCGCGCAAGCGCAAGGCGATCAAGCGGGAGCGCCGCGACGCCCTGGACGGCGAGGTCACGATCGAGCCCTTGACCGGCTCGGCGATTCGATCCGAGCACTGGGACGCCTTCTTCAAGTTCTACATGCATACGGGCTCGCGAAAGTGGGGGCGCCCGTATCTCACCCGCGCCTTCTTCGATCTCATCGGCTCGACCCTCGCCGACCGCGTGCTCCTGGTGATGGCGCGCCGCGCCGGGCGGTATATCGCCGGCGCGATCAATTTCATCGGCGACGACGCGCTCTATGGCCGCAACTGGGGCGCGATCGAGCACCGGCCGTTTCTGCACTTCGAGGTCTGCTATTATCAGGCGATCGACTTCGCGCTTTCGCGCGGATTGCGCCGGATCGAGGCTGGAGCCCAGGGGGAACACAAGCTCGCGCGCGGCTACCGGCCGACCCTCACCTATTCGGCGCACGAGTTCGCCGATGCGCGCCTGGGCCGGGCGATCGCCGACTATCTCGGACACGAGCGGGCGGCGGTCGAGCGCACGATCGCCCATTATGAGGGCTATGCGCCCTTCCGCCGCGGCGACGGCGCGCAAGGAGCGCAAGAAATGGGAGAAGCCTTTGACGCCGAAGTATGAGCCCGACAACATTTTCGCGAAGATTCTTCGCGGCGAAGCGCCGTGCGTCAAGGTCTACGAGGACGATGTAGCGCTCGCCTTCATGGACGTGATGCCGCGCATAGAAGGCCATACCCTGGTCATCCCGAAGGCGCCGGCGCGCACCCTGTTCGACCTCGATCCCAAGGATTTGGCGCTTTTCGCGCCCGCGGTGCAGAAGGTCGGGCGCGCGGTCATGGCCGGCATGAAGGCCGAGGGGCTTCTGCTCCAGCAGTTCAACGAGCCGGCGAGCGGCCAGCAGGTCTTCCATCTGCACTTTCACTTGCTCCCGTGCTGGACGGGCGTCGCGATTCGTCCGCCAGGCGGCCCCTTCCAAGGCGCCGAGACGCTCAAGCCTCACGCGGACAAGATCGTCGCGGCGCTGGCTGGCGTGTAAACATTCACCGGCGGCCTGCCGGCTCGCCAACCCCCAGGCGCCGACGCCTTGAGCCACATGCACTATTTCCCCCTCGGCGCCGGCGTCGCGAGCCTGTTCTTCGCGATTCTGCTTGGCCTTCTGTTTTTCATCCAGATCAGGCTGCTCGGTCGCGCCTATTCCGCGCTCGGCCTCGATCCCCGAGTGGCGACGCTGGTGCTGTTCGCCTCCCTGCTCGGCTCCTACATCAATCTGCCGCTCGCACGCCTGCCGGAGCAGCGCATCGTCTCGCGGGAGGTGGTGGAGATCTTCGGCGTGCCGTTTCTGGCTCCGGTCGCCGTCGATTGGCCGGGCACAATCCTGGCGATCAATGTCGGCGGGGCGGTGATACCGATTCTGCTCTCGTTCTATCTCCTCATGCGCTACGACCTTTGGGCGGCCGGCGCTGTGGCGACGGCGATCGTCGCCTTTGTGGTCCATCGGATGGCGACGCCGGTCCCGGGGGTGGGCATATCGGTGCCGACGTTCGCCCCGCCTCTGCTGGCGGCGGGCGTGGCGCTGGTGCTATCGCGGCGATTTGCGGCGCCGATCGCCTATATTGGCGGCAACCTTGGCGTGCTGATAGGCGCCGATCTCCTGAACCTCGGCCGCCTGCGCAGCCTCGGCGCTCCCGTGGCCTCGATCGGCGGCGCGGGGACATTCGACGGCATTTTCCTCACCGGCGTCATCGCCGTGCTGCTGGCGAGCCTGGCCAATGAGCGAAGATAAACAGAACGTTACCAGGATGTGGCGCTTTTGCCACATTGGCCTATAAACGCCCGTCGAAGGCGAGAGTCGGGTAGACTCGTGTCGGATCGGAATCCTATAGTCCGGTCATTGTTATTGGCGGCGGGGTGACGCGTGTTGCGTACGGCGTCGCGCCACAAACGGAGACGAAGAAAATGATGAATCGCTGGCTAAAGGGTGTCGCAGTTGCGGCGTTGACGGCCGTCGGGGCAGTGGCTGCGCAGGCGGCAGACCTTCCGACCAGAAAAGAGGCGCCGGCGCCGGTGTTCGTGCCGCCTCCGTTCACCTGGACCGGGTTCTACATCGGTGTGAACGCCGGCGGCATTTGGCCAAGCGGGGGCCGGAATGCGTCGCTCCTCGACCCGAATGCGGGCATCGATGGCGCCTTCATCGGCGCCGGGTTCCCCGGTGGTCTTGGATCGCAAAGCGCCGGCTTCATCGGCGGCGGTCAGGCCGGCTACAATTGGCAGACCGGAGCCTTCGTGCTCGGCGTCGAAACCGACTTCGATGGGTCGACCCTCAGCAAGTCGTTCAATAACGTCGGCACTCCGTTTGCCGGCCCATTCGCTACGGCAGCATCTCGGGGGCGACTTCTTGACCGTTAACGGCAAGAACAGCCTGACCTGGTTGGGCACGACCCGCGGGCGCGTTGGCTTCGTCGCCACGCCTGACAATCGCCTGATGATCTATGCCACCGGCGGTGTCGCTTACGGCGGCGGCAATTCCCAATTCAGCGCCTTCGACGCGACGACCGGCTCTTTCTGGAGCGGCAACCCCAGCTCGACGCGCGTCGGCTGGACGATCGGCGGCGGTGTTGAATACGCGATCACCAACAACATCACGATCAAGGGCGAATATCTGTACGCCGATCTCGGAAGCAGCAGCTTCAACAGCTTAGGAAACGCGGCTTCGGCAATTGCTTTCCCGGGCGTTTCCGTGGCCGGAAAGATCGACTACAACGCCTCGATCTTCCGCGCGGGCGTGAACTACAAGTTCTGAGCCTTCAAAGCTTCGAACTCTGAATACCTTGGCCGGAGGAAAGGCGACTTTCCTCCGGCCTTTTTGCGTCTGCGTGGTCGCGGCGCTGCAATATAGGCCGCCGCGTCGAAAATCGGCGGCCGCGGCAAGCCGGCGGCGCCGCCGCCACGCTGTCCACCAAGTTGAAAGGGCGATCTTAAGACCCGGTCAAGGGGCAGCTTCTACTCTCGGTTGCATTCTTCACCCGCCGAGATTGCTCCGATGCCTGCCCTCGACGTTCCGGCCCTTGTCCTCAGCGGCCTCACCAAGAGCTTCGGCCGGCCGGCGGTCGATCGGCTCGACCTCACGATCGCCGCTGGCGAATTCTACGCCCTGCTCGGCCCAAACGGCGCCGGAAAGACGACAACATTACGCTTGGTCGCAGGGCTTCTGCCGGCCGACGACGGCGGCATCCGGATCTTCGGAATCGACGCCCGCCGCTCGCCGATCGAGGCCAAGCGAATCGTCGCCTGGCTCCCCGACGAGCCGATGCTGTACGACAAGCTCGACCCGCTCGAATATCTCGAATTCGTCGCCGGCCTCTGGTCGGTCGAGGGGCGACGGGCCAAGCGGCTGGCGGAAGACCTGCTGGAAAGCTTAGGTCTTTGGCCGAATTCGGCGCGATCGCTGCGAAGGCTTCTCGCGCGGCATGCGGCAGAAGCTGGCGCTCGCCGGCGCCCTCATCCATGAGCCGCGGCTTTTGATGCTCGACGAGCCGCTGACCGGCCTCGACGCCGCCGCGGCCCGGCAGGTGAAAGACATTCTGACCGAGCGCGTGCGGGCGGGCGCGACCATCATTATGACCACGCATATTCTCGAGGTCGCCGAACGGCTCGCGGATCGAATCGGCATCATCGCGCATGGGCGGATGATCGCCGAGGGGACGCTCGATGAATTGCGCGCCAGCGTCAACGCCGATGGCGCGACCCTGGAGATGGTGTTCCTCGATTTGACCTCTCAGGCCGGACGCGCCGCATGATTCGCCGCCTGATACCAATTCTATTCGAGCGCGACGCATCGCGCTCGAACCCGCGCAACGGCTTGGGGCGCGCATTCGCGCTTCGGCCATAAGGCGATGATCGGTTCCGATCATCGAGTTCTTGGCATGATTCGCTCCTGGGCCGCTTTTCCTCGTTTCGTTCTGCACGATCTGCGCCTGAGCGCGCGCAGCCTTGCCTCCATGTTCGGCTCGTTGTCGCTATGGCGGCTGGCGGCTCTGATCGCGCTCCTGCTGGCGGCGCTCCACATCGCAGCCTACCCGGTCGCCGGTTGGCTCATCGGCGTCGAAGACGGCCCCGATGGCGTCATGCGAATCACGGCGATCCTGGCCAGCGGCGCCGCGCTCGTCTTTCCGTGGATCGTGGGCCAGTCGATCGCGGACTTTACCCGCACTCTGTTTGGGCGCTCGGACCTCGAGCTGATTCTCGCTTCGCCCGTCGATGCGCACGCTCTGCTTGCCGCCCGCGCCTTGTCGATTTCGGTCGGGGCCGTCGCCTCGGTGGGGCTCTTGCTGGCGCCGCTCGCCGACGTCGCCGCTCTCAGGGGCCATCCGCATTGGCTGGCGCTCTATCCGGCCTTGCTTGCCGCCGGGCTCGCGGGGACGGGCTTCGCGATCATTCTATCGATGGGCCTGTTTTTTGCCGCAGGCCCGCGACGCGCGCGCCTCTTCGGCCAGATCGCAGCGACAGCGATCGGCGCCTCCGCCGTGCTCGGGGCGCAGGTTGTCGCCATGCTGCCCGAGGGCATGCGAACAGCGATTCTCGCAGCCCTCGCGCCGCCTGCAAACGCCCATGGCGAGCCGCAAGGCCTCCTGTGGGCGCCGGTGCGCGCGGCGGCGGCCGACCCGCACGCGATGCTGGTCTGGACAGCGTTCGGCGCGGTCGTCTTTGCGCTCGCCTGCGTGCTGTTCGGCGAGCGCTTCGCGCGCGCGGCGATCGCCACTGCGGGCGCGCCGGTTCAAGCCGGCGCCGCGGCGAGGGGAACGTCGCGCTTCGGCGCGAGCGCCAGCACGGCCTTGCGCATCAAGGAGCGGCGCGTCGTCTGGCGCGACCCCTGGCTGATGTCGCAACTTCTTCTGCAGGCCGCCTATACGACGCCGCTCGCGGTCATTCTCTGGCGCAGCGGCGGCCCGACGGGCACGGTCGGGGTCGCCTTCACGCCGGCGCTTGTGGTGATCGCCGCGCAACTCGCCGGCGCTCTGTCCTGGATCGCGCTCTCGGCCGAGGACGCGCCGGATTTTCTCACGACCGCTCCCTTGGCCCGCGCCGTCGATCGAACGCGCCAAGATCGCGGCAATTGGCCAGCCGATCGCGCTCATTCTCGCCCTGCCCCTCGCCGCACTGGCCTTCGCCTCGCCCTGGGCCGGGCTTTGCGCGCTTCTGTTCGGCGCCGGCGCGGTCGCCTCGGCCGCGCTGGTCAATCTCTGGCGCCAGGCGCCATCGCGTCGTGGCCTCGTGCTGCGTCGCCACTCGCAGTCGAAGCTCGTCGGCATGATGGAGCACCTGGTCTCGATCCTGTGGGCGATCGCGACGACCACCGCGGTGATCGGCTCATGGGCGACTGTGGTCCCGCTCGCCGCCATCGCCGGCGTCCTCGCGCTCAACCGGAAGTGGGCGGCTCAAGCGGCGCCCGTGCGTGCGTGACGCAGGAGCCAGGGTCAAGCCGCGAGTCCCTCGCCAAGTCTTGACTTTCAAGCTGAGTCCTGACTTTCAAGCTGAGCCTTGACCTTTGAGCCCATCGTTAGCACATCCTATCAAAGGCGCGGGGCTGGGGGCCAGTCTTGTCTCGGCATACGTTGCGGCGTATGGGTCCATTTCGAAATTCGTCAGGGGGCGTCGCGGGGGTCGGCTGAGCTCGGCGTCGACGGTTGGCCTAGCCCGTCGAGGCTTCGACGAGAAGGCGAGCGGATGAAGATCATACTGGCTCAGCCGCGCGGGTTTTGCGCCGGCGTCGTTCGGGCGATCGATATTGTCGAGCGGGCGCTGGCCAAGCATGGCGCGCCGGTCTATGTGCGCCACGAGATCGTTCACAATCGCCACGTGGTCGAGTCGCTGAAGGCCAAGGGCGCGCGTTTCGTCGAGACGCTGAAGGACGTGCCGGCGGGCGCCGTCACCATCTTCAGCGCCCACGGCGTCTCGCGCGACGTCGAGAACGAAGCCAAGGCGCGCTCGCTTCCGACCATAGACGCCACCTGCCCGCTGGTCACCAAGGTGCACAACCAGGGGCGCGGTTACATCGCCCGGGGTCGCGTGCTGGTGTTCATCGGTCACGACGGACATCCCGAGGTTGAGGGAACATTGGGTCAGATCGACGGCGCGGTTCACCTCGTCGAAGACGAAGACGACGTCGAGAAGCTGCCCATCGCAGTCGACACGCCGATCGCCTACATCACGCAGACGACGCTGAGCGTCGACGACACGCGCGGAATCATCGCGGCGCTGGTTCGCCGCTTCAGCGACGTCGTGGGTCCCGATGTGCGCGACATCTGTTACGCGACACAGAATCGACAGACCGCCGTGCGCGAATTGTGCGCGGTCGCGGACGTCATCATCGTCGTCGGCGCCCGCAACAGCTCGAACTCCAATCGTCTGCGCGAGATCGGCGACGAGTTCGGGATTCCGAGCTATCTGGTCGCCGACAGCAGCGAAATCAACCCGGAATGGGTGCGCAACGCCGGCGTCGTCGGCGTGACGGCCGGCGCGTCGGCGCCTGAAGTCGTGGTCGAAGACGTGGTGCGAGCCTTGTCTGCGCTCGCGCCATCGGAGGTGTCGGTCCTCGATGGACCGGCCGAGACGGTGAGCTTCCGCCTGCCGGCGGAGCTTCGCAATGAGCCCGTCGGTTAATTCGTCTTTTTAAGGATCGCTCGTGGGCATACCCTTCAGACAGATTGTAAGAGTCGGCGCCTATGTCGTTCGGCAGCACCTGGCCGGCCGCAAGCGCTATCCGCTGGTGCTGATGCTGGAGCCGTTGTTTCGCTGCAATCTCGCTTGCGCCGGCTGCGGCAAGATCGACTATCCCGACGCCATTCTCAACAAGCGCATATCGGTCGAGGACGCGTTGGCCTCGGTCGACGAGTGCGGCGCGCCGGTGGTCGTCATGGCGGGCGGCGAGCCGCTGCTGCACAGGGATCTGGCGAAGATCGTCGAGGGCGTCATTGCGCGCAAGAAATTTGCGATCGTCTGCACCAATGCGCTCTTGCTCGAAAAGAAGATCGACCAATACCGCCCAAGCCCCTATTTCACCTGGTCGATCCATCTCGACGGCGACCAGGAGATGCACGACAAGTCGGTCTGCGAGCCGGGCGTCTATGACCGCGCCGTCAAGGCGCTCAAAACGGCCAAGGCCAAGGGCTTCCGCGTCACGATCAACTGCACCTTCTTCAACGACGCGGATCCTGCCCGCGTCGCCGCCTTCTTCGACACGGTGACCGAGCTCGGCGTCGATGGCATCACGGTGTCGCCGGGTTACGCCTACGAGCGCGCCCCTGATCAGCAGCATTTCCTCAACCGCTCGGCGACCAAGCAGCTCTTCCGCTCGATCTTCGAGCGCGGCGATCAGGGCCGCAAATGGGCCTTCAACCAGTCGACCATGTTCCTCGACTTCCTGGCCGGCAATCAGACCTATCATTGCACGCCGTGGGGCAATCCGACCCGCACCGTGTTCGGCTGGCAGAAGCCCTGCTATCTGCTCGGGGAAGGGTATGCCAAGACCTTCAAGGAGCTGATGGACGACACGAATTGGGACGCCTACGGCACCGGCAATTATGAGAAATGCGCCGACTGCATGGTCCACAGCGGGTTCGAGGCGACAGCCGTTCGCGATACCGTGACGAAGCCCTGGAAAGCGGCGCGCGTGGCGCTCATGGGCGTCAAGACCACGGGGCCCATGGCCCCGGACATCCCGCTCGATGGCCAGCGCGAGGCCGAGTACGTGTTCGACAAGAACGTCGCCCAGAAGCTGTCAGACATCCGCCGCGCCGAGGCCGAGGAAAAGGCCCGGAAGAAGGCCCCCGCGCTTTAGCGCCCGAAAAGCGGCCCGGCTGTCGCGCGCGGCGGCGCGCAGCCCTGCGAGCTGACCCGGAGAGCGGATCAGCCCTCCGACGACGGCGAGAGCGTCGATCCCGCCATTGGAATCCACGGCCTTCAACACGAGCGGCGGCAAATCGCGATCGGCGGGGTCGGCGACCGCGCGCAGGATCGCAAACGGCACTCGCTGTTCGCGCGCATAGCGGCCGGCGATCAGACTTTCCATGTCGACCGCCGAGGCTTCCGTAGCGCGGCGGAGTTCCGCCTTGGCGGCGACGGTCAGAAGGGGAGCAGCGGAGGCGGCGAAGCGTTCCACGACAACGCGAGCGCCCGCGCCGAGAAGGCGCTTTGCAAGCGACGCCGTGACGGCCGCGTCGGTTCTGACGGCGCCCTCATCCGAGACGACCTCCGCGCCGAGAATGAGGTCGCCGGGGCGGAGCCGCGGATCGAGCCCGCCGCACAGACCCCAGCTGACCACGAGAGCCGGCCTGAGGCTCGCCGCTTCCGCCAGTCTCGCGCGCAGGGTTGGCGCGTCCCCACAAAGCGTCGTGCGTCCCGGGCCCGCCAGTATCGCCGCCTCGCGCTTCAGTCCGCAGACGATCAGAACGCTTGCGGACGGCGACAAGGCGGCGCGTCATTCAGCCCGACGGGCTAGCCGGCGAGCAGACTCTCGGTCCGCTCGCGCAAGGTCTTGACCAGGGCGTCGGCGCCGCCGCCGCCCGCTAGAATCGAGGCGAATTCGTCGCGACGGGTCGCCAGATCGCTGATCGTGCCATTGAGATAGACGTCGATCACACGGCCGCCGCGAACGAGATAGTTGATCTGCACGGTCCGGCCGCCGGGTTGGAGCAATTTGGTCTTGACGACTTCGCCGCCGCCCGAGGAGGCGCTCGTCTGCGGGTCGACGACGAAGCTCTCGCCCGAATAGTCGGTCACTTGATGGGCATATTCAGCGACGAGGAATCGAGCGAAGGCGTCGCGAACCGCAGCCTGCTGGGCGCCTGAGAACTTGCTCCAGGCCGGCCCCGAGGCCAGTCTCGCCATGGTCCCAATATCGAAGGCCGAGGTGATGGCGGGCGAGAATCGGCGGTCGCGTTCCCGCACGCTGAGCTGGCCCGCCGCTTTGAGCGTCGGCATCAGCTGCTGATAATAGGCCTCGATGCGGCGTGAGGCCTGCGCCTCGGCCGGCGACGTGATCGCGCCTAGCGAGAGAAGGGCGAGCATAGCCGCGATGAAGGGCGCCGACAGGCTCGAGCGTAATGAGAAGGGTTTCATCTGCGGGGGATTCCGTTTGCTCGGAGGGAAAATCTTTTGGGCCAGCCGAGTAGATTGTTCGAAGGGCTCGCCGGCGCAAGGCCGGGACCGGCTTCTACAGCCATTTTGGGAATCGAGTCGAGACTCGGTCGTGCGAGGCGCGTGGATTGGATGAGGGCATCAATTTTTTCAATGGCTTGCTCTTCCTCTCTTAGAACCCCCACGGCGGCCCTTCCAGCCGACGCGCGGGACATGTCGTGGACAGCCTGCTAGAATGGCTGAGCTCTCCTCAGAACAACAATCGGACATCGACGGAATGAGATATTGCATCGTCGGCGCTGGATTCAGCGGCGCGGTCATCGGTCGCGCGCTTGCTCAAGCCGGGCACGAAGTTCTGGTGGTCGACGAGCGCCCGCATGTGGCGGGCAACTGCCATTCGCAACGCGATTCCGAGACCGGCGTGATGACGCATGTCTACGGTCCGCACATCTTCCACACGGGCGACGAGCGGGTCTGGGCCTATGTCCAACAGTTCGGAATCATGCGCCCTTATCGGCACCGCGTGCAGGCCGTCTCCGGGGGATTGGTCTATTCGCTGCCGGTCAACCTCCTGACCATCAACCAGTTCTTCCGCAAGGCCATGGGGCCCGGGGAAGCGGCCGCCTTTGTCGCCTCGAAAACCCGGAAAGTCCCCGAACCGGCCAATTTCGAGGAGCAGGCTCTCAGCATGATCGGGCCCGAACTCTACGAGGCCTTCTTCCGTGGCTATACGCGCAAGCAATGGGGGCTCGATCCCACCCGCTTGCCCGCTTCGATCCTGAAACGCCTGCCGCTTCGCTTCAATTTCGACGATTCCTATTTCGCCCATCCCCATCAGGCGATGCCGGAGCGCGGCTATACGGAACTGGTCGCCGCCATCCTGGACATTCCGCGCCTCGAGTTGCGACTGGGCGCCAAATTCGAAGATTTGACCGAGCCGTTCGCCCATGTGGTCTACAGCGGCCCGATCGACCGCTATTTCGGCTACAGTTCGGGCAGGCTGGGCTACCGCACCCTGGACTTCGAAATCTTCAGGGCCAAGGGCGACTATCAGGGCTCCGCGGTCATCAATTACTGCGACGAGGCTACGCCCTTCACCCGCATAACGGAGCACAAGCACTTCGCACCCTGGGAAAAGGACAAATTCGAGGGCACGATCCTGTACCGCGAATTCAGCCGGTCCTGCGGCCCGAACGACATTCCCTACTATCCAATCCGCCAGACTGACGAAGAAGCGATGCTGAAGAAATACGTCGATCGGGCGCTGGCGACTCCCGGCGTGACCTTCGTCGGTCGGCTGGGATCCTATCGTTATCTGGATATGGATGTGACGATCGGCGAGGCGCTGACCGCCGCCGATGGGATGCTCGAACGCATCGCCGGGGGCGCCGAGATTCCCACATTCTTCGCTCAGCCGCTGGCGGGGCACTAATGCCAAGACTCGATGATCGGAAACCGATCATCGCCTTATGGCCGAAGCGCGAATGCGCGCCCGCGCCGTTGCGCGGGTTTGAGCGCGATGAGTCGCGCTCAAATAGAATTTGGATTCGGCAGTCAGTCCAAAAGGCCGAGCTTCTCTTTCTTCGGCATCGACCGCGCAAATGCGATTCCCGACCATAGCCCGTAAAGGATCGTTCGACACTTCGTCAGTGCGAATTTGCCGCTTCTGATAGACATGACCATGTCTCTGAACGACCTATAGATGAATTGAATGGTATCCTTCGATGAAAGGCCATCGTATTTCAAATTGACGAACAGCCTATTCCGATAAAGCCAATGATATTGCGCGATCTTTCGAGGGTCCTGCTCGACAAATACGCGTTGAGACGCGTCTCCTGACTTTAGATGCTTGGTCTTGCTTTTTCCCACCTGATACAGTCTTGTGAAACGAGCGAGACGGAGGCAATATTCGGTGTCATCGGCCCAGATGAAGAATTCTTTCAGCGGCAGCCCGATTTTTCGCACCAAGTCTGTTGAGACCAGGAACGAAACGAAAGTCAGCGACTCCATTTCTATGAGGCCGTCCGCCAGATAGCGGGCGTACTGAGGCATATTGTTGTTTCCGGGCCGCTGACTGATAGGCTGGACGTTGATGCTTTCTCCGTTCAGATCGAAAACATTGCTGCCGAGAACAGCGTCCTCGCCGACAATTGCCGCCGCCGCCACCAGCTCCGCCATGGCCTCTGGCTCCGGTTCGCAATCATCGTCCATAAGCCACATGTGCGTGCAGGGAAGGGAAAGAGCGGCCCGCATTCCCTCATGAAAGCCGCCGGCGCCGCCAGTGTTCTCCTCCAGGCGGATTGGGTGGAAATCAGCGCTGCGACGCGCCGTCTCGCCGGCGAGGAATTCGCGCGTCGGCTCATCGGAAGCGTTGTCGACGACCACCAGCTGGCGGATTGGGTAAGTCTGTGAGTCAATCGCCTCGAGACATCGCTTAAGAAGCGCTGGACGGTTCCGCGTTACGACGACTGCCACTACAGTAATCACGAGAGCAAGGTCCTTAATCTATAAAAGCCAATTAAATTATTATCCTGGCGGCCTCGTTTTCTTTCGGCGGCCTGAGATTGACGCGAAAATGAACCATGTCGCCGCCCGCCTTGTCAAGCTCGGCGGCCTCTGCGCCGCACCGTAAGAGGCGCGAATCTTTGACGATTGAGTGAATCCGGGAAGCGCGCGGGTTCGCAATTGCGATCGGGACAGGGAGCGATAAGCGGATCAGCGGCGAGGGACCAGGTTTCCCGCCGAACGCGGGCGGGGTCCGGTCCGCCCCCGACGGCTCCGGCGGACGGCGCGCAGAGTGCGCTGCGAAAAAGCGGATGCTTTCACGAACGCCCCGCCGAAACATTGGAACTCCCGGCGATTTCGCATCGCCGGGAGTTCCACGCTAGCGCGATCTTTTTTGGGATCAAAACGGGTAGGAATACGCTCCCACGGCATAAGGGGCCTTGCGGGTGTAGCCGGCGATGTCGGTGGTCGGCGCGCCTGCAACTCCCGCGCCTATCGCCTGCGCGGTCGACTTGAGCAGGACGGTATAAGTCAACGTCGCCGGATTGAAGTTGATAAATTCGCCCTTCGCCCCCTCGGTCTCAATAATATTGCCATTCATATAGGTTCCAGGTTGGCCCAGATATTGCGGGACCCCGTTGACGAACCACGAGATGAACGGCCCCGGGCCGCAACACAGGACGACATTGTGATCCGGGACAACCCCGGTATTGCGGGTGTCGATGTTGAGCTGGCTCGAAAGATTGTTCCGCACGACGGTGTTGGTGCTTAACGGACCTTCGTGCGTGGCGCCGCCGACGTTAATGGCGGCGATACAACCGGGACTCGGAAAGAGACCGTCATTAAGCACAGTGTTGTTGGCGATCAGGCTGTTGTGGATGCTCGCGAAGGAAATTCCCGGACAGGCGCTGGTGATGATGACATTGTTCGTCACCGTAACGTTCGTCCAGTCCTCGTCGAAGGCGTCGATCCCCTGTAGATATTGCGGGAACGGATTGTTCGGCGCCGTCTCCCGAATGATCAGGTTGCTGTCGATCAGGATGTTTGAGAAGGCGTTGTAAGCGACGCCTGCTCCGAGGGGGCCGATCTGCCCCTGCATCGCGTCTTCGTGGTTGCCGTCGCCCATGTTGATGTTGTCGTGGAGCGTGTTGTGCGTGATCGCGATGTTGTTCGCGGCATAGTCGATGCCGTCATCACCGAAATGGTCGATGACGTTGTTGGTGAACAGCGAATTGTTGGCGGCAAGGACCGCGCCCACGTGCACGTTCTGGATGTGCGATCCGGACATCGAGATGCAGTTCGTGTTGGGCTCGCCGTTCGCGCCGTTGCCGGCTAAACCCACCTCATAAACGCCCGTGCGGACCTGCGCACGCCATTGGGACTGGCTCCAGCCGGCCGTGCTATCGGCTGAGCTGATCTGCATGTTCTCCAGGATGACGTTGGTGGTGGGAAACTCTGCTCCCTGATCCGTCAGGTAAATGAGGGCCTGGTAGTTGCCGTTCGCGCCAAGCAGGCTTTGCACCTTGATGGCGTCGAACACCCACTTGGTTGTGCGATTGATCCCCAGGGTCGTGAACACGGGGACCTGGCCGGACGCGGCCTCAACCGTCACAAAGTCCGAATTGGTGGTCGGCAGGCCGAAATCACCAATGACGATGTCGCCGTAATTGCCGCTCATCAGCATGATCGCGTCGCCGGGCTGGACTGGCGGGTTGCCGAGTTGGTCCGCGACGGCGACGAGCTTGCCATTGGCGATGTGGACGTAAGGAACGCTCGACAGCAGAGGGCGCTTATAGCCCGGAACTGAGAAGCCGCTCAGGCCCCATTGTCCGGAAATCACGCCGGAAAGGCTATTCCATGGGCTCGCCTGGGAACCGCTGCCCCCGGCAGCCGGCGTCTTGCCGTGCACCGGATCAATGTACCAGACATGTCTGGGTGTCGCCGACGGGACAGCACAGCCACTATAAACTTGAGCCGCCCGTACAGGAACAGCGCAGGCGAGTAGCACAATCACGACGTAGCCAAGTGTCTTCATAAAGCCTCTCGTTACCTGGACAATGTTGATATGTATTATGCCATCGGCAACCAATATCATACTTAGCCAATGCTCTCAATCACCAATATTGTTGACCCTCGATAGTTTGGGTAAATCGGCGATCTGGTCAATCTTAAAGGACAAGACTTGGAGGGAAGTTGGCTGAAGCGCCATAAGACCAAGCGACGCTTCGGCACTGCTCGCAAACCGCGGCCGACGTCGACAAGGGTCGAGCCGCGCGACGCGTGCACGGTCGGGGCTAAGGATGTTTGTTTAGGGAAGAACCGGGATGTTTGTTTAGGGAAGAACCGGCCCGGCCCCCGTCGACACCCGGGAGCCTGAGACGCGTCTCAACTTGCATTTGGGCGACGAGGCCCGTCGAACCTCGGGTCGCCGCCTAGCGCAGATTGCCTTTGGGTCGACCCGGCGCTTGTCGCCGCGCTCACAGCCCGTCTACCGACGGGCCATGGACCGCGCCTGCAGCGCCCGATTCGACGGAATTGCAGTCTCTCCTGAAGCCTCAGCCGATCAGTTCTTCGGCTGGTCCTTTTGGGTTTCGCCGCCGGGCGCCTCCGTCGCCGGCGCCGCCCCGGGCAACGCCGCGCCCTCGGTTCCGGCCGCTGGCGTGGCCCCGGGCGCCGCTCCGCCATCCGTCCCGGGCGCCGGGGTTGCAGGGGCCGGCGCAGGGGCCGTCATGATGCGGGTATAGTCGCCTTCGAACTTCGCATCAGCCAACGCAGACTTGGCGATCTCCTCGGCGCCCTTCCTGCCGATATCGGCCCGGAGTTCGCGTTTCGCGAACTCATTAGCCTGATCGGTGGTCAGCGGCTTTTGATCGACGGACGTCACCTTGAAAAAGCTCGCGGTCCCTCTGGAACGTATGAAGTAAATGTCGTCGGGTTTGCGAGCCTCCAGGACTTTCAGCATTTCGGCGGGCATAGTCGCGCTGTCCAGGGTCGCTGTTCCGCGGCTGAATTTGACGTTCATCTCGTTCAGCTTCGCCGCAACCTGATCAAGCGACTTGAAATCCTTCGTCGCCGCCGCCAGCGCCTCCACGTCCTTCGGCGAGGTGAAAGAAATCTGGTCGACCTGGAACAGCTCCCGCTGGTCGAACTGCTTCGGATGGCCTTGGACGTAGCTGTCGATTTCGTTCTTGGAAACCGCGCTCATCTTGGACGACAGGTCGCGCTGAACGAAGGCCCCGGCAAGGATCTGCTCGCGCGAGCGCAGAAGATCGAGATGAACGGTCGGTTCGCGATCGAGCTTCGCCGCAACTGCCTGCTGCACCAGATACTTGCGCTCGACAATACGCGACAGCGCCGCCTTGAGGATCGGGTCGGTGCGTTTGTCGGCCGGCACATTGGCGAGGCGAAGCTCGTTGTCCAGCTCCTGCTGGGTCACATCGTCCGGGCCAACATGAGCGATGACCTGGCCGACCACGGCCGGCTCCGCTTGCTTCCTGCCGCATCCAGCGAGCAGCATCGCCACCGGCAGCGCGCACGCGATTGCAGCGATGCGCCATCGGCGCCGGGACATTGGCGTTAAATGCAGCAAAACTCTTCTCCTGAGTACAGCGAGACGACGCGTAGACGCGGAACTACCGCGAAATCGTGACGAAAGCCCTAGCGGACGAGAGAGCTCCGCGCCGCCAACCCTCGCCTACGCCCGAACCTGCTAACATATTTTACCGGATTTTCGCACCGGCGAATGTGTCGAGCGGCCATCATACATAACGTAGAAGATATTTACGAGGACTGCAACGGTCCCGGCCCATTTCTTCTCCTGCACTGGCGCCTCGCTCGCTTCGTCTTGCCCGGGCGGGGATTAGGTCTCTCGCGCCGTCCGCGCGCCTCAGTCGCGCGCGCCTGCTCCATGACTGCAGGCTGAAACTTATGGGATCCTTACGCCCCGGCGCCCAATTCGCAATCGAAAGCTTACGCCGGTCGGCGCTAACAGCCTCTCCAGCAAGGAGGCGGTCATGCTCGACGTCGCATTCGTAGCGCTCGGTTTGGCGGTTTTGGCGTTGATGGGCGCCTACGCCGCCGGACTGCGCCAGCTTTAGGAGACGGGCGATGGGTGAGCCGATCATCGGACTGGTCGTCGCCGTCGGGCTCGGCCTCTACCTCCTCTACACATTGATCCATCCGGAAAAATTCTAGATCAAAAGGTGATGCGATGACGCTTGTCGGCTGGGCGCAGATCGCGCTTGTGCTCGCTCTGGTTCTGGCCTGCGCCATACCGCTCAGCAAATTCATTGCCGACGTATACGCGGGCGAAAGAACCTTTCTCAGCCCGGTCATCGGACCGGTCGAACGCGGCTTTTATCGCCTGGCCGGGGTGGACCCGGCGCGCGAGCAGGACTGGTTCGCCTACACGATCGCGATGCTCGTCTTTTCCATCGCCGGATTTCTCTCGCTCTACGCCATTCAGCGGCTGCAAAACTATCTGCCGCTGAACCCGCGCGGCTTCGACGCCGTGCCGCCCGATCTCGCGTTCAACACCTCCGACAGCTTCATCACCAACACCAACTGGCAGAACTATAGCGGCGAGACCACGATGAGCCATCTGACCCAGATGCTCGGCCTCACCGTGCACAACTTCCTGTCTGCTGCGACCGGCCTCGCGATGGCCTTCGCGCTGGTGCGCGGATTCGCCCGCTCCTCGGCGACCACCGTCGGCAATTTCTGGGTCGATCTCACTCGCGTGACGCTCTACATGCTCCTGCCGATATCAGTCGTCGGAGCGCTGGTCTTCGTCGCTCTGGGCATGCCGCAAACGCTGGCCGGCGCGGTCGACGCAACGACGTTGGAAGGCGCGAAACAGACCATCGCGATCGGCCCGATGGCGAGCCAGGAATTTATCAAGGAGCTTGGCACCAACGGCGGCGGTTTTTTCAACGCGAATTCGGCCCATCCGTTCGAAAACCCCAACGCCTGGTCAAACCTTCTCGAGATCTGGGCGCTCCTGTTGATCCCGGTGGCTTCCATTCTCACCTTCGGCCGCGTGGTCGGCGACATTCGCCAGGGACGCGCGATCCTGGCCGCCATGGCCGTTTTTCTCATCGTCGGCGTCGGCGTCGCCTATTGGTCGGAGACCGCCGGAAATCCGATTCTGACGGCGCTGGGCGTAGACCCCTCAGCCGGCAATTTCGAGGGCAAGGAGGTCCGCTTTGGTCAGGCGATGTCCGTGTTGTTCACCACCGGGACAAGCGGGACCAGCACCGGCGCGGTCAACTCGATGTTCGATTCCTATACTCCGCTCGGCGGCATTGTGCCGATGTTCAACTTGCTCGCCGGCTGCATCTGGCCGGGCGGCGTCGGCGCAGGGCTGTACGGCTTTCTGGTCGTCGCGATCATCGCCGTGTTCGTCGCCGGGTTGATGGTCGGCCGCACGCCCGAATATCTGGGCAAGAAAATCGAAGTACGCGAAATGAAATTCGCGATGCTGGCGGTGCTGATCTATCCGCTCGTGGTGCTCGGCTTCGTGGGCGCGTCCGTGCTGCTGCAGACGGCGCTCGACAGTATGAACAACAGCGGGCCGCACGGCCTGTCCGAAATTATCTACGCCTATGCCTCGGCCAACGCCAACAACGGCTCCGCCTTCGCCGGCTTGAACGGCAATACGCTCTGGTTCAACTCGACGCTCGGCGTCGCGATGCTGCTCGGCCGCTTCGCCTATGTCGTGCCGGTGCTGGCCTTGGCCGGATCGCTGGCGGCGAAGAAGAAGATTCCGGCTTCCGCCGGCACCTTCCCGACCGACGGACCGCTGTTCGTCGGCCTCCTGGTCGGCGTGATCGTCATTCTCTACCTCCTGCAATATTTCCCGGCGCTGTCGCTGGCGCCGGTCGTCGAGCACTTCCTGATGCTCGACGGCAAGACCTTCTGATCGGAGATCAACTCATGTCGTCGAAAGTCAAGCCGCAAGGCCTGTTCGACAGCGGCATCATCGCGAGCGCAGCGGTCGACGCCCTGCGCAAGCTCGACCCGCGGGCGCTGGCGAAGAACCCGGTCATCTTCGTCACCGAGGTGGTGTCGCTGCTGGTGACCCTGTTCTTCATTCGCGATCTCGTGACCCACAACGGTACGGCTCTGTTCTCGGGCCAGATCGCCGCCTGGCTGTGGTTCACCGTCCTGTTCGCCAATTTTGCCGAGGCCGTCGCCGAAGGGCGCGGCAAGGCGCAAGCCGACGCCTTGCGCCGCACCCGCAGCGACACCCGCGCCAGGCGCTATGTCGATCCCGAGAACCTTGGCGGCGTCGTCGAGGGGGTGAACGCGCTCGATCTTCGCCTGGGCGATGTGGTGCTGGTCGAAGCGGGCGAGGTCATTCCCGGAGACGGCGAAATCCTTGAGGGCGTCGCCTCCGTCAATGAATCGGCGATCACCGGCGAGTCCGCGCCTGTCATTCGAGAGGCCGGCGGCGATCGATCGGCTGTCACCGGCGGAACGACGGTGCTGTCCGACTTCATCAAGGTGAGGATCACCGCCGCGCCGGGCTCGACCTTCATCGACCGGATGATCGCGCTCGTCGAGGGCGCGGAACGGCAGAAGACGCCGAACGAACTGGCGCTGTCGATTCTGCTGGCTGGCCTCACCATCATCTTCCTGATCGTCTGCGTCTCTCTCTGGCCGATCGCCAGATATTCGGGGACGGTTCTCTCGGCGACCGTCCTGATCGCCCTCCTCGTCTGCCTCATTCCGACGACGATCGGCGGCCTTCTCTCGGCGATTGGCATCGCCGGCATGGATCGGCTCGTGCGTTTCAATGTCATTGCCACCTCCGGCCGCGCGGTCGAGGCGGCGGGCGACGTCGACACGCTGCTGCTAGACAAGACCGGCACGATCACCTTCGGCAATCGCATGGCGACCGAGTTCTTGCCCGTCAATGGCGTGAAGAGCGAGGATCTCGCCGCCGCGGCGCTCGCCTCGAGCCTTGCCGACGACACGCCCGAGGGCCGCTCGATTGTCGCTCTCGCCAAGGGCGATTTCGGCCTCGCGGAGCCGAAGCTCGATCCCAGGACGACCGTCGTCGTTCCGTTCACTGCGCAGACCCGCATTTCCGGCGTCGATGTCGGTGGCCGCTGGATCCGCAAGGGCGCGATCAACTCGATCCTTCGCTATCTGAAAGTTCCGATCGAGAAGACGCCGCCCGAGTTTCGTCAGGCGGTCGAGCGGGTCGCGATGTCCGGCGGCACGCCGCTCGCGGTC
The DNA here is from genome assembly GCA_963833955.1 of uncultured Alphaproteobacteria bacterium. Lineage (GTDB taxonomy): Bacteria > Pseudomonadota > Alphaproteobacteria > Rhizobiales > Beijerinckiaceae > Roseiarcus. The sequence goes on from CAWHZY010000006.1 coordinate 169,083, forward strand.
GCCGACGAAGGCCGGCTCATGGGCGTCATCCATCTCAAGGACATCGTGAAGCCCGGCATCAAGGAGCGTTTCGCGGCGATGCGCGCCATGGGCATCCGGACCGTGATGGTGACTGGCGACAATCCCGTCACCGCGGCCGCGATCGCTTCGGAAGCAGGCGTCGACGACTTCCTCGCCGAAGCGACGCCGGAGGACAAGCTCGCCTATATCCGCAAGGAGCAGTCCGGCGGGCGCCTCATCGCCATGTGCGGCGACGGCACCAATGACGCGCCGGCGCTCGCTCAGGCCGACGTCGGCGTCGCGATGCAGACCGGCACGCAGGCCGCGCGCGAGGCCGGCAACATGGTCGATCTCGACTCCAATCCGACCAAGCTGATCGAGATCGTCGAGATCGGGAAACAGCTCCTGATGACGCGCGGCTCGCTCACCACCTTCTCGATCGCCAATGACGTGGCGAAATATTTCGCCATCCTGCCGGCGATGTTCGCGGCGACCTATCCGGTCCTCGGAACGCTCAACGTCATGCGGCTCACATCGTCGCAATCGGCGATCCTGTCCGCGGTCATCTTCAATGCGCTCATCATCATCGCCTTGATTCCGTTAGCGCTGAAGGGCGTCGCTTACCGGCCAGTCGGCGCGGCGGCCCTGCTCAGGCGCAATCTCCTCATCTATGGCCTGGGCGGCCTGATCCTGCCCTTCATCGGCATCAAGGCGATCGACATCGTCGTCGCCGCCCTTCACCTCGCTTAGACCTTAGGCTTGAACCCATGCTCCAGCACCTGCGTCCCGCACTCGTCCTCATCGTCCTGTTCAGCGTCCTCACCGGCCTTGTCTATCCATTGGCGGTGACGGGAATCGCTCAGATTGCGCTCCCCTATCAGGCCAATGGAAGCCTGATCCAGAAGGATGGCGTCGTGATCGGCTCGGCGCTGATCGGGCAGTGGTTCAAGAGCGACCGCTATTTCCACCCGCGCCCGTCCGCCACCACCGGCGCCGACCCCAATGATGCGACGAAAACGATCGACGCGCCCTACAACGCGACCAATTCGTCCGGCTCGAACCTCGGCCCGACCTCGCAAAAGCTCGTCGACCGGGTGAAGGGCAGCGTCGAAGCCTGGCGCGCTCTTGCCGGCCCCGGTCCGGTTCCCGCCGACGCCGTCACGACATCGGCCTCCGGACTCGACCCCGATGTCTCGCCTGAGACCGCCTTGGGCCAGGTCGCCTCGGTCGCGAAGGCGCGGGGGTTGCCCGTGGATAAGGTGCGGGCGTTGGTTGAAAGCGCGATCGACGGTCGATCTCTGGGGTTGATCGGCGAGCCGAGAGTCAATGTTTTGCAGCTGAATTTGGCGCTGGATGGGTTAAAATCGTCATGACGACCCACGAGCGCCGATGGCCCCAACCAACCGACCTGACGCCGGACGACCCGATCCGGACGCGCTTCTGGCGGCGTTCCGCCGGGAGAGCGCTGGCCGGCTGAAGGTCTTTCTCGGCGCCGCCCCCGGCGTCGGCAAGACCTACGCGATGTTGCAGAACGCGCGGCGCCTCAGAGATGAAGGCGTCGATGTCGTCATCGGGCTCGTCGAGACTCATGGCCGCGCCGAGACGAGCGCGCTCGTCGAAGGGCTCGAAGTTCTGCCGCGACGCAGGACCGAATACCACGGCCGCACGCTCGAGGAGTTCGACATCGACGCCGCGCTCGCGCGCAAGCCCAAGCTGATCGTCGTCGACGAGCTCGCCCATACCAACGCACCGGACAGCCGGCATCCGAAACGCTGGCAGGACGTCCAGGAGCTGCTCGACGCGGGCGTCAGTGTATGGACGGCGCTCAACATCCAGCATCTGGAGAGTCTCGCTGACGTCGTGTCCCGCATCACCGGCGTCGCCGTGCGCGAGACTGTTCCCGACCGGGTCTTGCAGGAGGCCGCGGACGTCGTTCTGGTCGATCTTACGCCCGACGAGCTCATCCAGCGCCTCAACGACGGCAAGGTCTATGTGCCCGAGACAGCGCGGCGGGCGACGCAGAATTTCTTCACGCCCGGCAATCTCACGGCCTTGCGCGAATTGGCGCTGCGCCGCACGGCCGATCGCGTCGACGACCAGATGGTCGACTATTTGCGGGAGAAGGCGATCGAAGGCCCGTGGGCGACGTCCGAGCGCCTGATCGCGTGCGTTGGGGCGGACGAGGTGTCGGAGCGGGTGATCCGGCGCGCAAGCCAGCTCGCGACCGGCCTCAACGCAGACTGGATCGCCGTCACGGTCGAGACCATCGGCCAGGCTGCCGACGCCAAGCGCGCCAACCGGCTCGCCAAAGTGTTCGGCCTGGCGGAGCGTTTGGGCGGGCAGACGATGCGCCTTCAGGGCAGCGACTATCCAAGCGACATTCTGAGACTCGCGGCGCGCGAAAACGTCACGCAGATCGTGCTGGGCCAGTCGCAAGCAGGACTCTTGCGCCGCATGCTCGGTCGCTCGCTGCCGGAGGCGCTTATGCGCGGCGCCGGCGGAATCGAGATTCATATCGTTCCCGGCGAAGATGCGCGGCAGACGTTGTGGCCGCGTCTGAGACCACTTCTCAGCCGGAGGGGGCTTGGGGTCGAGCTCGCGGTCGCCCTCGCTTCGGTCGCCGCCGCTGTCGTTGTCGCCGAAGCGCTGTCCGAAGTCCTGCAGCTCCCCAACCTGTCGATGATTTTCCTCACCGCGGTCCTGTTCTGCGCGGTGCGCTTTGGGACCCGCGCCGCGGTCCTCGCTTCGCTGGCGTCGTTCGCGGCTTACAACTTCTTCTTCATCGAGCCAATCTACACGTTCACGGTCGCGCAGCCCCAGGAACTGTTCGCGCTTCTGATTTTTCTTGCCGTCGCAGTGCTGACCGGATCGCTCACCGGGCGCATTCGCGACCAAAGAGAGATGGTGATCGGGAACGCCGAGGTCACCCAGTCGCTCTACGATTACTCGCGCAAGCTTTCCGGCGCTTCCATGCCTGACGACGTCCTTTGGGCGGCCGCGGCGCATTTGCACCAGACGTTTGCTGGTCGCATCGTGCTTCTGGTGGCGGAGGGGGACGAATTGCAAATTCGCGCCGCCTGGCCGCCCGACGCGCAACTCGACGCCGCCGCTCTCGCCGCCGCCAACTGGGCGCAGCAGAAAAAGGAGCCCGCGGGCTGGGGAACCGGGACGCTGCCGCGCATCGCCTATCAGTTCCGGCCGCTCCTCGCCGCGCGCGGATCGATCGCAATATGCGGCTTCGAGCCCCATTCCGCGGATCAACCGATCAATGCGGAGGACGAGCGGGCGCTGACCGCCATTCTCGACCTGACAGCGATCGCGCTCGACCGGGCGCTGCTCGCGCGCGAAGCGCTGAATACGGCGACGATGCAGGAAAACGAGAAGGTGCGCGACACGCTGCTCAATTCGCTCTCGCACGATCTGCGCACGCCCTTGTCTTCGATCGCCGGCGCGGCGAGTTCGCTGCGCACGCTTGGCGACAAGATGAGCCCGGCCGAGCGCGCCGAACTCCTGTCGTCGATCGAAGAAGAGACGGGGCGGCTCGCGCGCTTCGTCGCTAATTTGCTCGACATGTCGCGGATCGAAGCGGGCGGCCTCAAGGTCAATCGCGATCTGGTCTCGATCGCTGATGTGGTGCAGGGCGCGGTCGAGCGCAGCCGCAAGGCGTTCCCGGGCGAGCCCGTGCGCGTCAGCCTCGCGCCCAACCTGCCCTTCGTGCGCGGCGACGACAAGCTGCTCGAGCAGGTGTTGTTCAACCTGCTCGACAACGCGCACAAATACGGGGGCGACGCCGGCGCGATTGTTCACGCCCGCCAGGAGGGCGACGAAATCGTGCTTAGCGTCACCGACGAGGGTCCCGGCATCAAGCCGGCGGAGCTCGAGCGCATCTTCGAGAAATTCTATCGTGGCGGACGCTCGGACGGGCGCAAGGCGGGCACCGGCCTTGGCCTCTCAATCTCGCGGCGGTTGGTTGAAGCGATGGGGGGCGCAATCGTGGCGCAGAGCCCGGCTGTGCGCCGGCGCGGCGCACGATTTGTCGTGCGCCTTCCCGTCGCCCAGGCGACGCCGATCGCATCGAGCCCGGCCGCATGAGCGGCCCGCGCGTTCTGGTGGTCGACGACGAGCCGCAGATTCAGCGCTTTCTGACCGTCGCGCTCACCGCCGCCGGCTTTCAGGTGCAAACCGCCGAGACCGGCGCCCAGGCCTTGCGGGCGGCGGCGACGGCTGCGCCCGATCTCATCGTTCTCGACCTCGGCCTGCCCGATCGGGACGGCAAGGATGTCCTGCGCGACATCCGCCAGTTCTCGACGATTCCGGTGATCGTGCTCTCCGCGCGCGACCGCGAGGCGGAGAAGATCGAGGCGCTCGATCTCGGCGCCGACGATTATGTCGAGAAGCCGTTCGGCATTGGCGAACTGACTGCGAGGCTCAGAGCCGCGCTCAGGCACGCGGCCCAATCGGCGCAGCCCGTTCAGCGGGTGGAGGTCGAGGGCGTCGTCATGGACTTCGACAAGCGTCTCGTCACCCGCGGCGGGGAGCCGATCAAGCTGACGCCCAAGGAATACGACCTGCTCGCGGTCCTTTTTCGCAACGCCGGCCGAGTGGTGACCCATCGCCAGATTCTCGCGTCTGTCTGGGGTCCGGCGCACCACGAGGACACCCAGTACCTCAGGGTCTTCATCGGTCAGCTCAGAGCCAAGATCGAGCGCGATCCGACGGCGCCCGCGATCGTCAAAACGGAGCCCGGCGTCGGCTATCGGGCCGCCGAGCCGGAGGCGCGCGCCGCGTCCCCCGACAAAGCCTACTGATCAATTCTTCGGCGCCCTGCTTTATTTACGGGCGCCTACCTCCGGGAATCGTTGGGGATTCGTTGGCACGCTCGTTGCGAAGTCGGCTCTGGCCCCGGGAGGGGGCCGGATCCCGCCGAAAGGCTTGGGTGGGCGCGAGAGACGAGGGTGAACATGTCGTTGACGAGACGGACTTTTCTTTATGCGTCCGGCGCAGCCCTGGGAGGGGCGACTGCGCTGGGTGGAGCGCCCGCGCTTGAGGGCGCGGCTGCGCTTGGAGGGGCGGCTGCGTTGGGAGGCGCCCTTTCGCTGGGATCCACTTCCGCCATGGCGGCGACTGGCGAACCGGTCAAAATCGGCATTCTCCACTCGCTGTCGGGCACCATGGCGATCAGCGAGACCACGCTCAAGGACGTGATGCTGATGCTGATCGAGCAGCAGAACACGAAGGGCGGCGTGCTTGGCAGAAAGCTCGAGGCGGTGGTCGTCGATCCGGCGTCGAACTGGCCGCTGTTCGCCGAAAAAGCCAAGGAGCTGATCGAGAAAGACAAGGTCTCGGTCGTATTCGGCTGCTGGACCTCGGTGTCGCGGAAGTCGGTGCTGCCGGTGTTCAAGGAGCTCGAACTCGATGCTGTTCTATCCGGTGCAGTACGAGGGCGAGGAATCGGAGCGCAACGTCTTCTATACCGGCGCCGCGCCTAACCAGCAGGCCATTCCGGCCGTCGACTATCTGATGAGCGAGGACGGCGGTTCGGTGAAGCGCTGGGTGCTGGAAGGCACCGACTACGTCTATCCGCGCACCACCAACAAGATCCTCGCCGCCTATCTGAAATTGAAAGGCGTGCCCGACGAAGACGTCATGATCAACTACACGCCGTTCGGCTTCTCCGACTGGCAGACCGAAGTGTCGAAGATCAAGGCGTTCGGCTCCGCCGGCAAGAAGACGGCCGTGGTGTCAACGATCAACGGCGACGCCAACGTGCCGTTCTATAAGGAGCTCGGCAACCAGGGGGTCAAGGCGACCGACATTCCCGTCGTCGCGTTCTCCGTCGGCGAGGAGGAACTCGCCGGCCTCGACACCAAGCCGCTGGTCGGCCACCTCGCCGCGTGGAACTACTTCGAGTCGATCGACACCCCGGCGAACAAGGACTTCATCGCCAAGTGGCATGAGTTCACCAAAAAGGCCAACCGCACCACCAACGATCCCATGGAGGCCCATTACATCGGCTTCAATATGTGGGTGAAGGGGGTGGAGAAGGCGCAAAGCTTCGAGCCGGACAAGGTGATCCCGGCGATGATCGGCGTCGCCGTTCCCAACCTCACCGGCGGTCTTTCGACGATGATGCCGAACCACCACATCACCAAGCCCGTCTATATCGGCGAGATCCAGGCCGACGGCCAGCTCAACACGGTCTGGCAGACGCCGGGAACGGTCGTGGCGCAGGAATGGTCGCCTTACCTCGAGGGTTCGAAGGACCTGATCGCCGATTGGCGTCCGCCCATGTCCTGCGGCAACTTCAACGTCAAGACGGGCAAGTGCGGCGGCTGACGCATAGCCTGAAAAGCAGCCGACCATCGTCGGCCATCGGCAGGAGCCCAATTGGGCTCCTGCCGCGCTCTTAACCCATCTGCATTTTCGCTGCGCCATGTCGCACGATGCGGCCGAGATCGAATACCGCAGTTGAAAGGACCATGATGACGTCGCTGAACGCCCGTCGTCTCGCTGCCCATCTCGGCGCCCTGCGCGCGATCGCGGTCCTCGCGCTCTTCGTGTTCGCCACCGCCGCGCGCGCCGACGCCGTCGACGACACCCTGGCGAAATTCCTCGATCGACAAGTTTCCCCAGACCGCAGCCGCGATCGGCGAACTGTCCGCCGAGGCCCCTCCACAGGCCGCGGCAATTCTGGACGCGCTCGGCGACAATCGCCTCATGATCGATCCCGCCGATCATATCGTCGCCTACAAGACCGCCGCCGGCGCGCTGCTCAACGCCAAGACCGGCAAGCCATTCCCAATTCCAGCGCCGCCGCCTTCAAGAAGGTTCGCGTCAACAACGCGCTTCGCAGCGCCATCGAGGGCGCGATGGGATCGCTGACGCTCGCCAATCCCGATCCCGAAAAGCGCCTCGCCGCGGCCGAGGACGTGTTCAGGACCCACGACGCCAAGGCGTTGCCCGCGCTTCAGGCGCAGCTCGCAAAGGAGAGCGACCCGCGCGTCATCGCCGCATTGAAGCTCGCCCAAGCCTCGATCTTCGCCACCAGCGACACGACCTCAACTGAGAACCGTCTTTCGGCGATCGCGTCCCTGAAGGAGCGCGGCGATCAGGACGCGCAAAGCCTGATCGACGGGATCGCGCAGAAGGCCACGGATCCGACGGTGAAGAGCGCAGCTGAGACCGCGCTAAGCGCAATCCATGCGCGCCTCGCTCTGTGGAGCGTCGCGCAGAACCTCTGGTACGGAATTTCGGCCTCGTCCGTCCTGCTCTTGGCGGCGATCGGACTTGCGATCACTTTCGGCGTCATGGGCGTCATCAACATGGCGCATGGCGAGATGGTGATGCTCGGCGCCTATTCGACCTATGTCGTGCAGACGCTTCTGCCGCCTTCGTTGCAGAATTGGTCGCTCGCTTTCGCCATTCCCCTCGCGTTCGTCGTCGCCGGCCTTGTCGGCATCGCGATCGAGCGTCTGGTGATCCGCTTTCTCTACACCCGTCCGCTCGAGACCCTGCTCGCCACCTGGGGCGTGTCGCTTATCCTGCAGCAACTGGTCCGCAGCCTGTTCGGCGCCGCCAACCGTCAGGTCAGCAACCCGCCGTTCATGTCCGGCGCGTTCGAACTCGGGGGCCTATCGATCACGACCAATCGGCTGTGGATCATCGTCCTGTCCGCGGTCGTCTTCATCGGACTGCAGCTCGTCTTGCGCGCGACGCCTTTCGGCCTGCAGATGCGCGCGGTGACGCAGAACCGGCGCATGGCGGCGTCGATGGGCATTTCGACCTCGCGGGTCGACATGCTGGCCTTCGGGCTGGGATCGGGGGTCGCGGGGATTGCGGGCGTGGCGCTGTCGCAGATCGACAACGTCTCGCCGAACCTCGGTCAGGGCTATATCATCGACAGTTTCATGGTCGTCGTGTTCGGCGGCGTCGGAAACTTATGGGGCACCGCCTTCGGCGCTCTCCTGATCGGGCTCGCCAACAAGTTGCTCGAGCCGCTGATCGGCGCGGTTCAAGGCCAGATCGTGCTTCTGGTCTTCATCATCCTCTTCATTCAGAGACGGCCGCGAGGGCTCTTTGCTCTGCGCGGGCGCGCGGTGGAAGCATGAGCGCCCGGCTCGATCAGCTTGGCCTGGTTTTCATCGCGATTCTCATCGTCGCAGCAATCCTGGTGCCGGTGCTGTCGCTTGGGGTGTCGGCCAATTCTCCGTTCTATCTGCCGCCTTATCTCGTTCAGTTGCTCGGCAAATATCTGTGCTATGCGATCCTCGCCGTCGCGCTCGATCTGGTCTGGGGCTATTGCGGCATTCTGTCGCTTGGCCACGGCGCGTTCTTCGCGCTCGGCGGTTATGCGATGGGCATGTATCTCATGCGGCAGATCGGGACGCGCGGCGTCTACGCCAATCCGATCCTGCCGGACTTCATGGTGTTCTTGAACTGGAAGGAGCTGCCGGTCGCGTGGTGGGGATTCAACTGGTTTCCTTACGCCATGGCGATGGTGGTGCTGGTTCCCGGCCTCCTGGCGCTCGCCTTCGGCTGGTTCGCGTTCCGCTCGCGCGTGACCGGCGTCTATCTTTCGATCATCACCCAGGCGATGACCTTCGCTTTGTTCAAGGAATTCTTCCGCAACGATTTCGGCTTCGGCGGCAACAATGGCTTGACCGACTTCAAGGATCTGCTCGGCTTCTCGCTTCAATCCGCCTCGACCAAGGCCGCCCTGTTCTCGGCCAGCGCAATCGTGCTCATCCTTGCCTACATGGCCTCGCGCGCGATCATCGGCTCCAAATACGGCAAGGCGCTGGTCGCGGTGCGCGACGCGGAGAGCCGCATGCGCTTTCTCGGCTATCGGGTCGCGAACTATAAGCTGTTCGTCTTCGTCGTTTCGGCGATCATCGCCGGAATCGCCGGCGCCCTCTATGTGCCGCAGGTCGGCATCATCAATCCGAGCGAATTCGCCCCTGGAAACTCGATCGAAGCGGCGATCTGGGTCGCGGTCGGCGGCCGCGGAACGCTGATCGGCGCCGCGATCGGCGCGATCGCCGTCAACTTCGCCAAGACCTTTTTCACCGGCGCCTTCCCCGAATATTGGCTCTATGGTCTCGGCCTTCTGTTCGTCTTGACCACCCTGTTCCTGCCCAAGGGGCTGCTCGGATTGGCGCTGCGGGACTCGCGCGCGAGGACTGAAGCCAAGACCGAGACATCGCCGATCGCGCTTGAGGAAGGGGCGGAACTCATGACGCTCGCCGAAAGTGACAATCCGAGCCTCACCCAAACGCTCCTTTATCTCGACGGGGTCAGCGTCTCGTTCGACGGCTACAAGGCTTTGCGCAGTCTGTCGCTGATCCTCCAGCCGGGTGAGATGCGGGCGATTATCGGCCCCAACGGCGCTGGCAAGACGACGATGATGGACGTCATCACCGGCAAGACGCGTCCCGACGAAGGCGAGGTGATGTTCGACGGGCGCCATGATCTGACCAAGCTCGACGAAGCCGAGATCGCGACGCTTGGGGTCGGCCGCAAGTTCCAGAAGCCGACGGTGTTCGAGAACCACACGGTCGAGGACAATCTCCTGCTCGCGACCAAGGCGCCGCGCAGCGTGCGCGCGACCCTGTTCGGACGCGAAGACCCGAAAACACTGGAGACGATCGACGTCATCCTCGCCACCACCCGGCTTGCCGACCATCGGGCGCGCATCGCCGGATCGCTGTCGCACGGGCAGAAGCAATGGCTCGAGATCGGCATGCTGCTGGCGCAGGACCCGAAGCTCCTGCTCGTCGACGAACCGGTCGCGGGCATGACCGACGCCGAGACCGCCGCGACCGCCGATCTCCTGCGCGAAATCGCGCGCGATCATTCGGTGATCGTGGTCGAGCACGACATGCATTTCGTGCGCGAGCTCGGCGTCAAGGTGACGTGTCTTCACGAGGGCTCGGTGCTGGCCGAGGGGACGCTCGATCAGGTGAGCGCGGACCCGCGCGTCGTCGAAGTCTATCTGGGGCGGTGAATGCTGAGGTTGCATCTCAGAATGTGCACAGCAGCCGGCCAGTCCCCTCCCCCCTTGTGGGGGAGGGTTAGGGAGGGGGGTCGCGCCTTGCTTCAGCAATTGGCCCCCACATGCTGGATGTCGCGGCCGGAGGAAGTCGCGCATCTAGAAAGCGCCGCGATTTCCGTTCGGCGCGACCCCCCACCCCTGCCCGCCCCCACCATAGGGCGTCCGGAAGGACGCCCGTCTCTCGACGGGCTATGGGGGGCGGGAGAAGGCTTGGCATCATGCTGACCGTCGACAGAGTCGATCTTTTCTACGGCGCGGCGCAGGCGTTGCGGTCCGTGTCGGTCAAGGCTGAGACCGGGCGCATTCTGACCGTTCTCGGCCGCAACGGCGTCGGCAAGTCGTCGCTTCTGCGCGCGATCGTCGGACAGCACATGCCGGCATCCGGCTCGATCCGCTGGAACGACCAGGACATGACGAAGATGACGCCTTACCTGCGGGCCAAGGCCGGCTTCGGCTATGTCCCGCAAGGGCGCGAGATCTTCCCACTGCTGACGGTGCGCGAAAACCTGATGACCGGCTACGCCACCCGGCCGAGAGCTGAGCGGGCGATCGACGACGAGATCTTTTCGCTGTTTCCGGTGCTCAACGACATGCTGGGGCGCCGGGGCGGCGACCTTTCGGGCGGTCAGCAGCAGCAGCTCGCCATCGCCCGCGCACTGGTGACGAAACCCAAGCTCCTCGTTCTCGACGAGCCGACCGAGGGCATCCAGCCGTCGATCATCAAGGACATCGGCCGCGCGCTCGTCCACCTGCGCCGCAAGGGCGAGATGGCGATCCTCGTCGTCGAGCAATATTTCGAATGGGCGCGCGACATCTGCGACGACTACGCGGTGATGGATCGTGGCGTCGTGGTGCTCGCCGGCACGCGCGAGCAGATGGACGAGACCGCGGTGCGCGCGCGGATGACGGTCTGAGCGCCGCCTCGCAAGGCGGGCTTTCGTGTCGGAAGCCGCCCGATCGGTCTGAGACAGATAATCAGAAATATAAGAATTATATTGACATTATTAGAATCCGTGTGTATGATTTGAGGATCGAAGCCGGCGTTCATTCCGAGCCTTGGAAAGGTCGAGGATCAGCGAAAGCTGGCGGCGATGGCCAACAGTGTTTCGCGACCCCGATTTTCGTGATCCCTGTTACGAACCCGGACAAAATAAGTTGCGCAAAAGCGCAGTTAAGCCACTGAAATAATTCACGCGCGTAAACTTGTGCGCCCGCCTTCAGTGCGCGGCCTGCGCCGGGACCTTCGCCGGGCCGACGTTGCGCAGGAATGGGACCAGCATCGTCGCGAAGATGAAGCAGACCATGATGGCGAGAAAGGCGTCGGCGTAAGCGAGCGTCGAGGCCTCGCGGTATGCGAGAGCCCAGAGCTGCTTGAGCGCCGCCTGATAGCCGGCTTGCTGGCTCCCCGGAATGGCGCCGTAGCGCTGCGCGACCTCGGCCACGAGTCTGGTCATGGCGCCGTTGGCCGGCGTCAGGTTCGACGCGATCGCATGGAAGTGGAAGTTGGTGCGGTTGTTGAGGACCGCGCCGCAGACCGCGATGCCGACCGCGCCGCCGAGGTTGCGCATCATGTTGAACAAGCCGCTCGCATATTTGAGCCGTTCCGGCGGCAGGCTGCCGAGGCCGAGATTGACGCTGGGCGCGACCGCGAACACCTGCGGAAAGCCGCGCAGGATCTGCGGCAGGAAAAGCTCGGCCGCGCCCCATTCATGGGTGATGAAGCTGAAGCTCCACATCGAGAGGCCGAACGAAGCGAGCCCAAGCATCATGAGCCAGCGCGTGTCGAATCGTCTTCGCGAGCATGACGTAGACCGGCACGCCTACGAGCGACGCCACCCCGGTCGAGAAAATGGCCATGCCCGTTTGCCAGGCGCTGAACCCGCGCACGTAGCCCAGAAACAGGGGCGTCAGATAGATGGTCGAGAAGATGCCGATGCCGGTGATGAACGAGAGGATGCAGCCGAGCGTGAAGTTCCGGTTTCCGAGCGCGCGGAGGTCGACGACCGGGCGCGGAAAGGTGAGGCTGCGGACGACGAACAGAAAGCCCGCGACCGCCGGCGATCATCGCGCAATCCCTGATGGTGGCGTCGTCAAACCAGTTCCAGCGCGAGCCTTCCTCGAGCACGTATTCCAGGGTCCCAAGCGTCATCGCCAAGAGGATGATGCCGGGATAGTCGGCGCCCTTGAGCAGCCGAAAGATCGGGCTCGTCGATCTTCACCAGTAAGGGGCACCAGGATCGATATCGCGATGCCGGGAATGACGTTGACATAGAAGAGCCAGCGCCAGTCGAGCGTGTCGGTGATAAAGCCGCCGATCACCGGCCCGAGCGTCGGCGCGACCGTCGCGATGCCGCCAACCACGGCGGCGGAATAGACGCGCCGCGGCCCTTGGAAATAATGGAAGGTCGAGGTGAACACGATCGGGATCATCGACGCGCCCAGCATGCCCTGAAGCGCGCGAAAGACGATCATGCTTTCGATGTTCCAGGCGAGCCCGCACAGCATGCTCGCCACTGGTGAAGCCAACCGACGAGGCGGTGAACAGCCAGCGGGTCGAGAACACGCGCGTGAGCCAGCCCGACAGCGGGATCATGATGATTTCGGCGATGAGATAGGCCGTCTGCACCCAGCTGATCTGATCCTGCGCCGCGCTGCAGACCGCCGCCGATGTCCTGAAGCGACGAAGCGACGATCTGGATGTCGAGGAGCGCAATGAACATGCCGACGCACATCACCACGAACGGGCCGAGGCTCCACACCCAGCTCGCGCTCGGAAGTCGTCGCGGCGGACGGCGCGGCCGATCGAGGGGATGGCCGCGGCGGTCATTGCGCGTCGCTCGAAGACGACCGCGTGTCCACGCCGACATTCGCCGAGAGGCCTGGCCTGAGACCACGCAGCATCGGGTCGTCGTCGAGTTTGATGCGAACGGGAACGCGCTGAACGATCTTGGTGAAGTTGCCGGTCGCGTTCTCGGGCGGGATCACGCTGAAGACCGCGCCGGTGGCCGGGGCGATGGTCAGAACATGGCCGCGAAAGACGTGGTTCGGCAGGACATCGGCGACGACCGTCGCCGCTTGTCCCGGGACCATATGTTCGAGCTGGCTTTCCTTGAAGTTGGCGTCGACCCAAAGGTCATGCGCCGGGATGATGGTGACGAGATAGGCGCCGCCAGCGACATAGGCGCCGACTTGGGCGGCGCGATTGCCGACATAGCCGTCGATCGGCGAGCGAATATCGGTGTAGCCGAGGTTCAGTTCAGCCGTGTGCTGATCGGCCTCGGCCTGGGTGACATCGGCCTTGGCGACGGCGATCTCCGCGTCCAGAACCGTCAGCTGTTGCTTCGCGGCGTCGAGCCCGGCCTCGGACGAAATCACGCCGGCCTCAGCCGCCAGATTGAGCGACGACGCGCGCTCGGCGTTTTGTCGCGATCCCGCGGCCGTCTGCGCGAGGTCGCGGTAGCGTTGGTCGTCCTGCTTGGCGAAGGCGGCTTGCGCATTCTTGGCGTCGAGATCCGCCTTCGCCTGGCGGATGGCCGTCTGTTGCAGCGTCTGTTTGCGCTCCAGGCTGTCGAGGGTCGCCTTGCGCGCCTCGACGATCGCCGCCGCGCGGTCGGCTGCGGCGCGAAAATCGCGGTCGTCGAGCCGGATCAGCGGCTGTCCCGCGCGCACATATTCATTGTCGCCAACGAGGATCTCGGCGACGAAGCCCGCCACGTGCGGGCGATATCGGCGTGACATTGCCCCCGGCATAGGCGTCGTCGGTGCTTTCGATGAAGCGCCCGACGCTCCAATACTCATAACCGTATCGCGCGCCCACGAACGCGATGATTCCGCCAAGCGTCGCATAGGCGAGCCACTTGAGGCGCACTCTTGTCAGCACGCCAGTTGGGGCTGTCGGGGTCTGTTCGCCGGCGATGGCGCTCATCGCAATCTCCTCTTGTTCGTATCGTTTTGCCGCGGAGCCCGAAAGAGCGTATATACGCCTATATGGTCCGACCGGTTGAAGCTGAGCGGAGACCGCCCGGTGATTGCAGGTTCTTGCCGTCTAGCCCGCCGCAGGGGCTTCGAACGGAAGATCGGTCGTGGCCACTTCGCGCAGCAGAGCCCGCAGACCCAATGTTCGCTCTTCCCCGAAGGCGGTCGCAAACTCTCGTTGCGCATCCTTCCAGCCCTGGACGCCGGCCCGCAGCCGTTCAAGGCCAGCGTCCGTCAATCGCAGCGCCTTGCTGCGACGGTCCGTGCGGCCTGGCTTGATGGTGATCAGGCCGTCGCGTTCGAGCGGCAGGATGTTTCGGCCAAGCGTGGTGCGATCCATCACCATGTCCTCAGCCAGCGCGTTGATCGTCATCGCCCCATGTCGCCTCAACCGGGCGAGAATGGAGAACTGGGTCGTGCGCAGGCCTGCCGAGGCAAGATGCCGATCATAAAATTGCGTCACATGCCGCGCCGCCTGGCGGACGGCGAGGCAGGTGCATTCCTCGAGCGGCGGCAACTTATCGGTCGACATTTCGAAGGCTCGTCCTTGACATTAGGAGCATCTACGCGTATTTAGGCGTATATACGCATAATGTCAAGGCGAGATCAGGAGTTCCTCTTAATGACCCATTCCCTCGGCACGGCCCTCGTAACGGGCGCTTCGTCCGGCATCGGCGCCGTTTACGCCGACCGGCTCGCGAAGCGCGGCTATGACCTTATCCTCGTTGCGCGCAACGGCGAGAAACTGAAATCCTTGGCCGCGCGACTGACGTCAGAGACGGGTCGCTCCGTCAAAGTGATCCCCGCCGATCTCGGCGACAAGGCGGCGCTCGCGAAAGTCGAAGCCGTGCTTCGCGATGACAAGAGCATCACCATGCTCGTCAACAACGCCGGCACGGCGTCCCTCGGAGCGCTGGTGGATTCAAACGTTGACCAGATGGAAGCGATGATCGCGCTGAACGTCACAGCGCTCACGCGTCTGACTTATGCCGTAGCCCCCGCCTTCGCTGCGCGCGGCGCAGGCACGATCATCAACATCGGATCTGTGGTCGGCATTGCGCCCGAGCGACTCAATGGCGTGTACGGCGCAGGCAAGGCCTATGTCCTTGCGCTCACGCATTCGCTGCAACACGAGCTCGCCGACAAGGGCGTCCGTGTCCAGGCCGTGCTGCCCGCTGCGACCGCGACCGACATTTGGGAAAAGGGCGGCTTTCACTACTCGAAACTGGCCGCCGGCACCGTGATGTCGACTGAGGACATGGTCGACGCCGCTCTGGTCGGTCTCGATCAGGGTGAGGTGGTGACAATCCCTCCGCTTCAGGATGGGGACGAGTGGACCCGCTTCGAGACGGCGCGCCGGGCGCTGGCGCAGAAGTTTGGCAATTCGGCGCCGGCGCCGCGATACCGGGCCGTCGAACCTGCTCGGAAGACCGCCTAACGGCAAGCACGACATTCGAGGATCGAGCCATGGCGTCACGTTCTGTGGTGATTGCGGAACCCGTCCGCACGGCGATCGGCGCCTTTGGCGGAACCTTGAAGGATGTGCCGGCGCCAGACCTCGGCGCCGTCGCGATCCGCGCCGCGGTTGAGCGGGCCGGTCTCAAGCCCGAAGAGATCGAGACCGCCGCGATGGGCAATGTCATTCAGGCCGGGACGAAGATGAATCCCGCCCGTCAGGCGGCGGTTCAGGCCGGCCTGCCGGTGACGGTCCCGGCCATGACGGTGAACCGGGTCTGCGGCTCGGGAGCGCAGGCGATCGTGTCGGCGGCGCAGGAGATCCTGTTGGGCAACGCCAATGCCGCCATCGCCGGCGGCATGGAGAGCATGGATCAGGCGCCTTACCTCGCGGGCCGCGGCCGCTGGGGTTATCGCCTCGGAGACGGGCAGCTCTACGACAGCGTGCTCCGCGACGGGCTCAACGACGCGTTCTCCGGTGAGCACTCGGGCTGGCATACCGAGGACCTGGTCGAGAAATACCAGGTCACGCGCGAAGCCCAGGACCAATGGGCTCTGCGCTCGCAACAGCGCTTCGCCCGCGCGCAAGCTGCGGGACATTTCAAGGCGCAGATCGTGGCGGTCCAGGTCCCCGGCAAGAAAGGGCCGACGCCATTCGACCAGGACGAAGCCAACCGTCCCGACACCACGATCGAGGCGCTGGCCCGCCTGAAGCCGGCCTTTCGCCCGGACGGTGCGATCACCGCCGGCAATGCGCCGGGCCTCAACGACGCGGCGGCCGCCATGGTGCTCGCGGATGAGGCATGGGCGGAGAAGCGGGCGCTTCAGCCGGCCGCGCGACTCGTCGCCTATGGCATCGCGGCTGTGGAGCCGGGTATGTTCGGGCTTGGGCCGGTGCCTGCCGTCAAGCAGGCGTTGCAGCGCGCCGGCTGGGAGATCGGCTCCATCGAGCGGGCTGAGATCAATGAGGCGTTCGCGGCGATCGCCATCGTCGTCGCGCGCGAGCTCGGATTGTCCGACGAGATCGTCAATGTCGACGGCGGCGCTGTTGCACACGGCCACCCGATCGGCGCGACCGGCGCGGTGCTGACCACCAAGCTCATTCACTCGATGCGCCGCGACGGTCTGAAGCGCGGCTTGGTCACGCTCTGCATCGGTGGCGGCCAGGGCATCGCGCTCGCGATCGAAACGCTGCACTGAGCGGCGAGGAACCGGAGAACGAGCCTTGCCAGTTGGACGCCGCAATGTCCTGAAAGCGGGCGCCGCCATGGTCTCAGCATGGACCGGCCAGCTTACAATTGCCCAGGCGACGGAAAGCGAGAGCGCCGGCGCGCCTCAAAGCGCGGCGAAAGCAGTGACGATGGCTGACACAAAGCTCGGCCCGGCCAGCAAGGTCACCGTCGAACGCCGCGGCCAGATCGTCCTGATCGGCATCAATCGCCCATATATCGAGAACCGGGTCGATCCGGAAACTTACCTCGGCCTGGCGAAGGCGTATTACCAGTACGAGCACGACCCGTCGTTGCGTGCGGCGGTCCTGTTCGGACACGGCGACAATTTCTCCCGAGGCATCGACGTCAACGCCTTTCAGGGGCTGGCGGCGTCGGGGCGACCCTTCCTCTCCGACCCAGAAATCATTGATCCTTTGCCAAAGACAAAGGGCCTGTCGAAGCCGCTCATCGTGGTCGTCCACGGCGACACGTGGAATATGGGGCATGAGCTTCACCTTGTCGCCGACATACGAATTGCCGCCGCTGACACGCGCTTCGGTCAGGACGAGAATACGCACGGGCGCTTTCCGGGCGGCGGCTCGACCGTCCGGTTCGTACGCGAAGCCGGATGGGCGAACGCGATGCGCTACATGCTGACCGGCGACCATTGGAGCGCTGAAGAAGCGTTGCGCATGGGCGTCGTGCAGAGGATTGCCCCTGATGGCTGACGCGGCTCTCAAGGCCGGCGTTGAAATAGCGACGAAAGTCGCCGTATGCGGGCCGCTTGGAATCAAGGCCACGCTCGCCTCCGCGCATCTGGCGGTCGATGCGTCGGAGGCCGAAGCCCTGTCGAAACTGAATGCGCAATATCGCGCGCTCTACAGCACCGAGGATTTCAAGGAAGGCCGCAAGGCGGAGGCCGAAGGACGTCCGCCGGTCTATCAGGGACGATGATCGGCGCTCCGGCTCAGCGTCTCCGCCTGGCCAAGTGACGGGAGTTGATGAGATGACCGAGCGCCACCTCGAGGACTTTGCGGCCAGGGAGAAGCTGTCGCGTCGATCGCTGGTCACGGGCGCGACGTTCTTCGGCGCGGCGATGGCGGCGATTGGCGACGTCGCCAAGGCCGAGGGCGCCGGCTCCGGGAGTTACAGCAACGCCGCGATCGCTTTGCCCGACAACAGCGTCGCCGCGAAAACCCGCGAGGAGCAAGTCCGCGCCGTCAGGATCGCACGCGCCATGCGCGCGGGCCCGCGCAGCATTACGGAGCACGCGACGGTCGCCGAGATGGATAAGCAGGGCCGCATGACCGAGGTCTTGAGACAAGGCACGAACGATTGGGTCTGCATGCCCGGCAACGAAGATGTCGTCGGCGACCCGCCCATGTGTGTCGACGCATTGGGAATGCAATGGTTCAAGGATCTGCTCGAAGGAAAGCCACAGCCGACCAACATTGCGCCGGGGCTGTGTTACATGCTCTGCGGCGCGACGCAGCACAGCAACACGAACGCTCATGACAGAACGAGCCCCGCCATACCGATTGGCCCGCACTGGATGATCCTCTGGCCCTTCGACGCCAACCATTGCGGACTGCCGACGACTGTCCGGGACGCCGGCGCCTGGATCATGTTTGCCGGAACGCCTTACGCCTATCTGCACGTTTGCGGGACGCCCTGGGCGGGCGCCGAATATACGCCCGGCGATGAAGCGGTCTGGACGATGCGCTATCGGAAGCAAACCGCCTGACACAAGCTGGATCGCGCGTCGCCTCAGGCGCGTTCGAACACCTCGGCTCGCGCTTCGACAATGTCCTCGATCATCCCGTCCGCAGCGAAGGGCGCGAGCGCCTCGCGCATGGCGCTTTTCATCGCTGGGACTTCGTCGCCGAGCCGTTCCAAGGAGGACGTCGACATCGACAGCACACGTTCGACCAGACGCTCGACCGGAACGGCATAGGTCGCCTCGACACGGATGGTATGTGTTCGGGTGAAATGCCCATCGGCGAAAAAACTATGATGGTCGCGCGACGGCCGATCGCCCTTCCAGCGATTGCGCACGGCGTTGAAAGTCTCGAGCCACGGGTTGCGCCCGCCTTTGGCGCTTGTCGCGCCGCAGACCAGAACGCTTCCGCGCGGGGCAAGGGCGCGGTCAAGCGCCGCCCGCGCAGGCTCGGGGTCGAGCCAGTGGATCGCGCGGCCGATACTGACAATGTCGAATGCGCCGAGCTTCGCGGCTGCGTCCTCGAACCGCGCTTCAAGGAATGACACCGTTGCGCCGGCGCGTTCCGCCGCCGTGCGCGCCGCCTCGATCATGCCCGGCTCAGGATCGACGCCGATGACCTCGCGGCAAAAGGGCGAAAAGCCGATCGCCAGGATGCCAGGCCCAGCGCCGACATCGAGAAGACGCTCACTCCCGTCCAGGCCCATCTGGAGCGCTACGGCTTCGAAAAACGCTGCGCCATAAGGCGGCCGGGCGCTTTCGTAATAGGCGACAGTGGAGGCGAAGCGTCCCATGGCGATCCTCGACCCCGCGTCGATAGTTGTGCGCGCACGGTCAGAACCATGAGACCGCGGCGTCAACGTGGCGGGCGTCAACATCGCGAAGAAAAGGATTGTTCAACTCCCCGCGATTGCTGGAACAGATGAGCGGTCTCGAGGGTTCGTTCGCCGAGGGGTTGGAACCCAAAGGAGCACATGATGTCACGTTTAGCACTTCTTGCGACAGCAGTTTCGCTAACTCTCGGCGCGACGCCGGTTCTCGCTCAGACCTTCAGCGACTATAACGGTAACGACACGGTTGCTACTCGTGAGCAGGGAAACACCGCGGCCGTCGGCCAAGTGGGCAACCCTAATTACAGCGCGTGGAACAATGGTCCGCCGATAATCGGACCTCTGTTCGGCGTGGTGACGTCGCCTGTGGCGATGGTTACGGGTAACGGTTGGGGCCAGTCCGGCCCGACATGCGGCCTCTATCACGACTTCAATGGCCGATACACTTCGCTCTGTGGTCTGTAAGATCAGTCGAACTTGATGTGACAATAGGCGCGCCGCCCCCGCATCAGCAGGGGCGGCTGCTTTTCGGGATCGCGCTAGGCGCGATGCGCGACGGCTTACCGCAGCGGTTACCGTTGTCCGCCGGAGGCCGTGATCCGTTCGCCCGTCAGCCACGACGACTGGTCCGAGGCGAGGAACACCGCGACGCGCGCGATGTCGTCCGGCTGACCCATACGGCCCATCGGCATGACCATGCCCATCGCCTTCGCGGTCTCCATCGTAAGTCCCATCGTCTTCGTGCCCTCGGTCTCGGTCGCTCCGGGCGCGATCGCGTTGACGCGAATCTTCTTCGGCGCAAGTTCGAGAGCGAGCGCGCGGGTGATCGTGTCGACCGCCGCCTTCGAGGACGAATAGATCACTGAACTCGGCACCGGGTTAACGCTCGCGATCGTGCTGAGATTGATAACGCTGCCGCCCGCGCTATCGAAAGCAGCGACCGCCTCTCGCGTCGCGAGCAGCGTCCCCAGAACGTTGGTGTCGAACTGGCGATGAAACTCCTCTTCCGTCACCGCTTCGAGCGGCGCGAAGGAGAACACGCCGGCGTTGTTGACCAGGATGCTGGGCGTCCCGAGCCTCGGCCTTGGTCTCGGCGAACAGGCGCTTGACGTCGGCGCTTTTCGCGACATTCGCCTGGATGGCAACCGCCTTGCCGCCCGGCGCGCTTGATCTCCTCAACGAGCCGGTCCGCGCCGGCCTTGTCCGACGCATAGTTCACGGCGACCGCCGCCCCCGCCTCGGCGAAGCGCCGCGCGATCGCCGCGCCAATGCCCTTCGACGCTCCCGTGACGATCGCCACTTTCCCGCTGAGTTCACCCATTGCCCTGCTCCTCGTAAATTTCTGCCCTGGCCGCAATCGGCGCCGGGAGACTTTGATGAGCCTGAGCTAAGCAATGCGAGTGGCGATAGGTATTGCGCAGCAAGCGATATGATATATTCGTTTATCGTATGAATGATCGGCTGCATCAGCTCGCCTTGTTCGTGCGCACGGTCGAAAGCGGAAGCTTCTCCAAGGCCGCCCGCGAATTCGGCCTCTCCCAGCCCTCGGTGTCGCGCGCCATCGCGGCGCTCGAGCGCCGATTGGGCGTCAAGCTTCTGGTCCGCACCACCCGGCAGGTCTCGGCTACCGACGCCGGCGAGGCGTTGCTCGCTCGCGCCCGCGACGCTTTGCTCGCGATCGACGATGCGGAGAGCGCGGCGCGCGGCGCCGATCATCTCTCTGGACTGCTGCGCGTCGCCTTGCCGCCGGAATATGGCGTCCGGCGCATCGTGCCGTTGCTTCCTGCGTTCTTCGACCGGCATCCGCTGCTCAAGATCGATCTCATGATGTCGGATCGCTACGAGAATCTGATCGCCGAAGGGGCCGACCTCGCGCTCCGAATCGGAGACCTTCCGGATTCGAGCTTCGTCGCGCGAAAACTCGAGAGCGCCAGGCGCCTGTTCATCGCCGCGCCGTCCTATCTCGCCCGCAATGGCGCGCCCCTAAGCCTTGCCGATCTTGCTCGGGCACGACGTCATCAGCGGACCGGCCGACACAGGCGACGAGACCTGGACCGCGCGGCGCAACGGACGGATCGAGCGCCAGACGTTAAGCCCGCGGATACGCTCGCGCTCGGCGACCGGCGTTCTCGCTTGCGCTGTCGCGGGGCTGGGGATCGCGACGCGTCGATATGGATGTGCGCGGACGCGCTCGACTCGGGCGAGGTGATCGAGATCCTCGCCGACTATGCGCTCGATCCGGTTACGGCCTATGTCGTCTTTCCCGCCGGCCGGAAGCCGTCGCAAAGAGCGCGCGCCTTCAGCGACTATCTCGAGCAGGCCCTCTCACCGATGACGGGAGGAAGAGGACGGCCGTCAAGCGCTCCCGACAACGAGGCGACCGAATCCCGCCGATCGCTGCCCACTCATCCGTTGCGGAACGCGTAGGCGTAGCCGTTGAGCGCCGGCGCGCCGCCGAGATGCGCGTAGAGCACCTTCGATCCTTTCGGCGAAAAAGCCCTTCTTCGCGAGATCGATCATGCCCTGCATCGATTTGCCCTCGTAGACCGGATCGGTGATCATGCCTTCGAGCCGCGCCGCAAGGCGGATCGCCTGCCTTGGTCTCATCGGACGGCACGCCGTAGATGGGATAGGCGTAGTCCTCGACCAGCACCACGTCGTCGTCGGCCATGTCCTGCCCGAGCTCGATCAGTTTCGCGGTCTTGCGGGCGATGTCGAGCACCTGCGCTTTGGTCTGCTTCGGCGTGGCGGAGGCGTCGATCGCCGATCACCTTGCGCTGCCGTCCGTCCTTGGCGAAGCCAACCACCATGCCGGCATGGGTCGAGCCGGTCACCGTGCACACCACGATATAGTCGAACGCAAAGCCGAGCTCGCGCTCCTGCGCGCGCACCTCCTCGGCGAAGCCGACATAGCCGAGCCCGCCATATTTGTGCACCGAGGCCCCGGCGGGGATCGCATAGGGGCGGCCGCCTTGCGCCTCGACATCCTTGAGCGCGTCCTCCCAGCTCTTGCGGATGCCGATGTCGAAACCGTCGTCGACAAGCCTGACGTCGGCGCCCATGATGCGGCTCAGCATGATGTTGCCGACCCGGTCGTAGACCGCATCCTCATGCGGCACCCAGGCCTCCTGGACGAGCCGGCATTTCATGCCGATCTTGGCGGCGACCGCGGCGACCTGGCGGGTGTGGTTCGACTGCACGCCGCCGATCGTGACCAGCGTGTCGGCGTTCGAGGCGATCGCGTCGGGGATGATGTATTCGAGCTTGCGCAGCTTGTTGCCGCCGTAGGCGAGGCCCGAATTGCAATCCTCGCGCTTGGCGTAGAGCTCGACTGTGTCGCCCAGGTGCGCGCTCAGGCGCTTGAGCCTCTCGATCGGCGTCGGGCCGAAGGTGAGCGGATAGCGTTCGAATTTTTCCAGCATGCCCACCACTCCGGCGCCCGAAAACAGGGCGGCGAAGATAGCATGGCCGAACCGCCGCGGCTTTGCTTTAGGGCGCAGGCCCGGTCTCGGCCGTCAAGCCGAACGGTGTCTCGATCACGAGGCTATCGAGAATCGTCAATTTTCGGGCAGCATGCGCTGCAAGACGCGATCGCGCTTGACGAGCCAATGGTAGAGCGCGCCCGCGATGTGGAGCGCGACGATCAGTCCGATCAGAATTCCACAGATGAGATGCCAGACCATAATGCGGTCCGACAGCGGCTGATCCTTGCCCATAATGGTCGGAAAGTCGAAGAGACCAAAGACGCTGACCGGGTCGCCGTAAGCGTTGGTCCCTGCCCAGCCAAGCACGGTCGTGACGAACAGAAGGCCGTAGAGCAGGTATTGCGCCCAGAGCGAGGCGCGCTGCTCGACGGGCGGCATGGACGCATCCGGGGCCGGCACGCCGAAGCTCAGGCGCCTCGCGAGCCTCACGACCATGACGATGAGGACAAGCGCGCCCAGCGCCTCGTGGAAGCTATAGAGATTGTCCCTGAGCGAGCCCTCGGGGACGAGCCTCTTCATCACGGGGCCTAGCGCGAGAAGCACGATGACCGCAGCCGCGACAAACCAGTGCATCAGTTTCGCCGACGCCGAATAGCTGGCCGGCGATGCTTCAGAACTC
The DNA here is from genome assembly GCA_963833955.1 of uncultured Alphaproteobacteria bacterium. Classification (GTDB taxonomy): domain Bacteria; phylum Pseudomonadota; class Alphaproteobacteria; order Rhizobiales; family Beijerinckiaceae; genus Roseiarcus. Next base: position 192,426 of record CAWHZY010000006.1, read on the forward strand.
CATGCCGACACCCTGAGGCCCTCCCCCGTCGAGGCGTCTGAACGCCACGCAGCACATCGATAAGCTAGCAGATCGTCGCGGCGACAACGACAGAAAGATATGGACGTCGATCCATGTCTCGATATCCTTCATACCAACGCCCAGTTCCAAGACGCCCCAAGCGGAGCGCCAAGTTCGACGGAGCGCTTCATGAGCTTGCCTGCGCAAACGTCCCCAGTCGAGGCTCAACCGCTCATCGCGGTGCGCAACGTTCGCGCGAGCAGTCGATGGTACGCCGACTTGCTCGGCGCAGACACGCTTCCCGATCATCCGCACCGTGACACGTACGATCGGATCTGGCGCTCGGGCCGATTGCTCCTCCAATTGCACGCATGGGACGCGGAAGAGCACCCCAATCTCGTCAATGCCGACGCGGCGCCTCCCGGACACGGCGTCGTGTTGTGGTTCCAGCTTGACGATTTCGATTTGGCGGTCGAGCGCGCTCGCCGGCTGGCGGCGGAGATCATTGAGGAGCCTCACATCAACCCTGCGCCCCAGCACCGGGAAATCTGGCTCCGCGACCCCGACGGCTATGTCGTGGTTGTCGCCAGTCCGGACGGAGAAAGCGGCTGATATCTCCCGCGGAAGACACGCGAGCTGCGCGGTTGCATTAGACCACTTGTCGCTGCGAGGAGGCCCCCGGGGTCGCAAGACGCCCGTCTTTCCACGGGCTATGGCGACAAAGCAATCCTGGAATCGAGGACGCCCTGCGGCTCTGGATCGCTTCGCATTCGCTCGCGATGACGATCGTGAACAAATCGGCATCGTCGCGACCGGAGGCGCAGGAGAACAGTTGACAAGGAAACTGTTAGCCGCTAGTCTCTTTGGAAACTGATGGAGTCCAGTTGCCGCGTAGATCAGAACGTAGATCAGAATTGAGCTCGCTCGAGTCGCATCTCGGCTACTGGCTCCGGTATGTGTCGAACCATGTGTCGCACGCCTTCGCCCTCAAGCTCGCGGCGGTCGGGGTGACGGCCGCCGAATGGGTTGTCGTGCGCGAGCTTTACAATTCCGAGAGCGCGCCGAGCGTGCTCGCCGACCGGCTCGGCATGACGCGCGGGGCGATCTCGAAGCTCGCCGACCGGCTGATCGACAAAGCACTGATTGTAAGGCGAGTCAGCGCCGGCGACCGCCGCTTCCAGTCGCTCACTCTCACCCGCCAGGGGCGCACGATCACGCCGAAGCTCGCGGCTTTGGCGGATGAGAACGATGCGGAGTTTTTCGCCGATCTCGACATCGGGACGCGCGCGACGATCACGGCGGCGATGAAGGCCATCGTGCGCAGCAAAGGACTACGGGGCGCGCCGGTCGACTGACGGGCGGAACCCGCGCGGACATTTAAGGCGACAGGAGCAACGATTATGGACGTGCATGCGAACGATGTGGTGCGCGAGATGAGCAAGGCCTCGGACGAGGAGCGCATCACGTTCCCCGAGGTGGTGAAAGCCCTGATGGAGGTTGGAATCGAGCGCTACCACGCCGATCTCGTTGCGGGGCGGAAGACGTATTATTTGCCCGACGGCGATTTCGAGGACGTGGAAGTCCACAAGGTCAGTGGCGCGGCGCTGAAGTTTTCGGCCGAAGGCGTCGAGAAGGCGGTCCGAGCGATCCAGCGGCAGGAGATTGCTTATCGCGAATTCTGCCGCCAGATCGCCGACGCGGGCTGTGCCGGCTATTTCGTCAGCCTCGCCGGACGCCGCGCGGTCTATTATAGCCGCACCGGGGACGAGCACGTGGAATGGTTTCCCGGCGCCAAGCCATAAATGTCACCGCAAGGATTCGCGGCCACTCGCCGATAGGAGCCATCTCATGTTCGACCACGTCATGCTGCGCACCCAGCAATTCGACATCATGACCGCCTTCTATGAGAAGGCCCTCGCTCCGCTCGGAATCAAGAAGCTCATGGCCTTTGAAAGCGCGGCCGGATTTGGACGCGATGCGCCGGGCCTATGGATCAGCAAATCGAGCGAACCGCAATCCAGCGTGCATCTGGCTTTGTCGAGCCCGGATAGATCCGCCGTTCAGGCGTTTCACGTGCGGCGCTTGCGGCCGGGGCGAAAGACAATGGCGCTCCGGGACCGCGCGAGTTCGCCCCGAACTATTACGCCGCCTTCGTCTTCGACCCCGACGGCAACAACATCGAAGCGGCGTCTCGCGGCGCCTGAGCCGGAGACCTCCGGGGCAAGCTTCGGCGATAAGCGGTTTCGCGCCGTCCATTGCGGCAAGGTCAACGGCGCCAAGCGATGAAACGCGGTGCCGTGTCGGCTGCGCGAGCCGCGGCCTCGCGGCGAGGCTGCGGAGGTCTGCGCTATTCCGCGGGTTCAGGCGCCCTCTCGAGTTCGGAATCATGGCCCAGCATCAGCGTGATGACGAGCGCCACAACGGCGCATGCAGCAATCGTCACAAGGCCCCAGCGAAAATCGCCGGTCAGATCCTTGACCCAGCCCATGATGAAGGGGCCAAAATAGCCGGACAGGTTGCCGATTGCGTTGATCGCGGCGATGCCTGGCGCAACGGCCGCGCCCGCGAGAAACGCCGTCGGCAGGGTCCATAGGAGCGGGAGGGCAGAATAGACTCCAAGCGCGCCAATCGTCAGCGCCGTCATCTTTGCGACAGGATCGTCGAGAAACGCCGAGGCGCCGATGCCGACGGCGGCGAGGAGCAGCGCGCCCGCCAAATGGTACGTCCGTTCCCCGTGCCTGTCGGAGCGAAGACCCCACCACACCATGCCCAAGAAACCAACGATGTAGGGAATGGAGCTGATCCAGCCGGTCGCCGCGATGGAGACGCCGAAGCCCTTCACAATCGACGGCAGCCAGAAGGTGACGCCATAGAGGCAGGCAACGTTTCCGAAATAGACAAGAGCCAGCGCGAGCACCCGATAGTCGTAGAGGCTGGCAAAAATACTGCCGGGAGACACATGCGCGCGCCGCGCATCCTCCGCGTCGAGACGCCCTTGAAGCCAATCGCGCTCGTCGGTCGAAAGCCATGTCGCATCTCGGGGCCGATCCGTCAGGTAAAAATAGGCGACGAAAGCGAGAACGATCGAGGGTAGCGCCTCGATAATGAACAGCCATTGCCAACCGGCAAGGCCGCGCGCGCCGTGAAGGCCGAGGAGCGCCGCCGAAACCGGCGAACCAATCGCGGATGACAGCGGAATCGCCGCCATGAAACAACTGACGATCCGGGCGCGGTAGGAAGCGGGAAACCAGAGCGTCAGAAAGAAAATGATGCCGGGGAAGAATCCGGCCTCGGCTAGCCCGAGAAGGAAGCGAAGTCCGTAGAACGTATGCTCCGGGCTAAAGCCCGTCCACGCAGCGATCTGCGGAATAAAGGCCATCGCTCCCGATATGACGCCCCAGGAAAGCATGATGCGCGCAATCCAAATTCGCGCGCCGACGCGGTCCATGATGACGTTCGAGGGAACTTCGAACAGAAAATAGGCCAGGAAGAAAATCCCCGCGCCGAATCCGAACGCGGTGTCCGAGAGGCCGAGATCCGCATCCATGGTGAGCTTGGCGAAGCCGACATTCACGCGGTCGAGATAATTGACGAAATAGCAGAGCATCAAGAACGGAATGAAGCGATACGCCACCCGCTTGAGGGTGAGCCTTTCAATGTCGGCCGCCATGCTCGCTTTTCTCCCTCGACGCGCGATTGCCAAATTCTGTAACGAATTCGACGCCGCTGGTCGACGCGATAATGGGAGCGCGACTGCGCGCCGTTTCATTGGGCACGGCCTTGGCCAGCTCCGGCGCCCGCGGCGTCGCTCAAGGGCAGGCTTCAGCAATAAGCGTATCCGCGCCGTCCATCGCAACGAGCTCAACCGGCGCGAAGCCTTGCGGCCCGTCAGGCGCCGAGGACGCGAGAATTGCGCCGCCACGGGCAAGTGCGCAGAAGCGCGCACGCGGGATGAGAATGTGCGACGGGGTCGTTCCGGCGGTCCGCAACGGGACGGCTTCGACGCCGGGCGCGCCGAGGGCGAGGCCTAGATCCGGCGGCGACGGCGTCTCCGGCGTCTTAAGACCGCGCTCGATCGCCTCCGCCTCGACCGCGCCGCCGCCGCGGCGATAGCGGAACGTGATCGCGAGCGTCGCGTCGCCTCCGGCGACCGGCTTCACGATGCTGGTCTGCACGAGAGCGTCGCGTGGCGGGTCGCCCTCGAACGCTTTGGCATTGAGACCGTTCGGGCCGCTGGTGAGGATCGGCGCGGCTGCGTCGAGGGCGAGGGTCACAAGATGCGAGTCCCTGAGTTCCGGGAGGCTCAGCCAGCGAATGCTGGCCGCCCATGTCTTGCGCATGAGCGTCATCACCGGTTCTCCCACACCCATTGCCGCGAGATAGGCCTCGACCGCGGCGTCGACGCCTTGCTGCTCGTAGATCCTCCGCGTCGACTTGAGGTGCGCCAGACCTTCGGTCTCACTCACCACCGTGGTGATCTGATGCACTCCGATCAGGGCCGAGGGCGCGGCGAGGCGCTCGACCCCGCCGGCGAGCACGAGCACGCAGGCCGAGGCGCAAGTCGCCCCGCCGGTGATCGCCGTGCCGGGGCCATCTGGGCATTTCGGCGCGGCTTCCGGACAGTTGACGATCAGCGTCCTGGCGACCGCGACCGCGAGACCCTTGGCCCGAATGAGTTCGCCCATAGCCCCCGCGTCGGCGACCGAGCCGCCCGGAGAATGGACGAGGATCGGCAGCCGGCGGCCTTTGAGGTTCGCAATCGCATCGGCGAAGGCTTTCGCCGTGCCGGGTTCGATCCGGCCCTCGGCCGACAGCCATTCCGGGCAATTCGGCTTGCAGGCGGCGTCAGCGCTCGTCACGTGCACGAAGCGCATCGGCGGCGCAATGCGCGGCCGATGCGGAAGCTTCAGGTCGGCGCGGGCGTCCGAATTCGTCGCCAGCGAGAAGGCGAGCGCAAGGACGAGCGGCCCGAGCTTGATGCGCCGCTTCAGCCGTGATGCACGGATCGCCGTCATGGCGAAAGATCATCGCGATCCGCCGCCGCCTGTCCAGACCCGCGCCCGCCTGGAAGAGATTCCGCGAGAGCAAAGCCCCGCCGCCCGCGCAAGAGTGGGCCGGGCTTGCCGCTCGCGCGGACGATTATGCGGTTGCTACGCGGCCCCTTCTCGACCTGCGATGGCCGAGAAGGCCGAGCGAAGCGAAACCTGCGAGGATCAGGCCCCATGTCGAGGGCTCGGGGACCGCGGCGAGGAAAGCCTCGCCGCCGGGGTTGAGGCTCAGGCCCGTGACGATCGGAGCGAGAACGCCTCCGGTTGCTCCGATCGTCGCGTCGCTCGTTGCGTTGAAGGCGCCGATGAAGCCATTGACCGCGTTGCCGCTCGTGTCCAGCGTCTGCGCGGCGGAGTAACCCCAGTTGGGGTTGAAGTCGCCAGTGATCCGCCAGATGTCGTTCGTCGACTTGTCCGCGACCAGGAGAGACATGGTGGCGGTTCCGCCGAATGCGGTGTCGTCCACATTCACGACATCGGACGGCCCCAGGGCGCTCCTCAGCTGCAATACTTTGACGGACTGGGTCGTCGCGCCGAGGTGGCTGACGAACACGAGTTGGCCGTCGCCCTGGCTCGTCAAGACGGCGCGGCCATCCACGGTCTGCGACAGGCTGTCGGGATCCGACAGGTTCAGGATCGAAGGCGCGCCGCTGTCGAGCGGCGTCGCCGCCGCGTTGCCCATGAGCGCGGGCGCAGTCGTGACCGCGCCCCCGCTGAGCGTGGCCGAAACGATTGCCGGGTTGGTAAATTTGCCCGTGAGGTCAGGAGCGGGATTCGAGGCGCTGATGAACGTCTTGCCGCCCTGGAACAGAATATCGTCATAGCCGCCGCCATTCACCGAGGTCAGCGCAATCGGCGCGGACTTCGCGAGCGTGCCCGGCGTGATGAGGACAAGATTGGAGTTCGCGTCCTCGTTCTGCAGCGCCCAGATCTTGCCCGCCGTGGCGTCATAGCGCAGGCCGTCGTTGTGGCCGACGACGGTGGTGGACCCGAGTTCCTGGCCCGTCCTGCTAAACTCCACAATGGTGCTCATCGCGCCGCCGCTGCCGTCCGGCGCGCCACCGTTGCCGTAGCCGACATAGACGTCGTTGCCGATCACCTCGACGGAATCGACGTTGCTCGTGCCGGTCGGTCCGGCAGCGAAAAGGCTGACGGAATAGCCCTGAGCCGCGAGCGGGTCGGCGTGAACCCCTCCGGCGCTCGCCGCGGTTGCGCTGGCGAGCGCCAGCAGAGACACGATGCGCTTGGAAATCATGATGGCTTCCCCTGCTAAGAGCCCCGTCCCTTAGCCTGGGAATATTCAAGCAATGTCACAGTGGTGCGAAGGAAACATGACAAAGCCCCGGCGCCCGCTCGAGAAGCCGCCGGGTCGGCGCCCCTGGTTACACAATGGCGCCAGTGTCAGGCGGCGGCCGCCGTCTCGCCGCGCAGCCGCTGATATTCGAACGCGACGACACTTGCGCCATGTTGACGCTCCAGGCGCCGCACGATGAAATGGCCGCGGGCCAGGGTCTGGAAATGGTCGGCGAAGGCGGCGTTGACCGCGGCGCCGCCGATCGCACCCAGGATCGGCGCGGCCTGGGCGGCGACCTTCTCGCTCACCACGATTCCGAAGCGCGCCGCGATCTGCGAAATGAGCCGCGCGATGACCGGCGCGGACTGGGCGGTGACGCCCTCGGTGGCGACAAAACGCGCGCTGTCGCTGACGGACTTGGCGAGCGCGGCCCGAACGGCGAAATACCCGCTCTCGAAGGCCGTCGTGTCTCCGCCCGCCTCGCCCCCGAGCGCGAACACTTCGACGCAGGCGAAAGCCGCCTCCGGCGCGCGCAGGTCTTCGCCTTCCTCGCGCGCGACCTCGGCGATCGAGCGCAGAAGGATCGTGGTCGAAATCGGCAACTCCAACGGCAGCGCCGCGAGCCCCAGCGCGCCGCCAACCGCGCCCGACGCGGCGGCGGCAAGCCTGTGCGCGCGATTCGCGGGCTTCGCGGATGCGTTCAGGTCGAGCGTGCGCAAGGCAAGCTTGAGAGCGCCCCTGAGGGCGGTCTCGCTCACATGCGCGATCACGCGCCTAGCCGATTGCGGCATCGCCCGGCTCAGCATTGCGACCGGACGTCCGACCGCGTCGGTCAGCCGCTGAGCAAAGCTCGCGCCCTCAAGGCATGCAACCGCCTGCCTTAAGTCCTCGGTCTCCTTGGGCGTCAACCGCGCCGGCATGTACTCGATGGTCGCCATGACAGCCCCTCAAGCGCGCGGGCTTTTCCGCGTGTCAACCTCGAGATATGGGGCGTCAAGCCCCGGGGCCCAAGACCCCAGCGGTCAGACGAAGGCGATAATCCCTAAGCTTATGACGCCAGCCGCCCAGCAATAATAGGCAAACGGGCTCATCGCCTCGAATTCGTGCCTGTTGAAATAACGCATGAGCAGCGTCAGGCTCAGATAGGCGAAAATTCCGGCGACAACTCCGGACAAAATCGCCATCCCTCCTAGCGTCGCCCCCTCCTTCATGAGTTTCGGCGCCTCGTAGACATTCGCGGCGAGAATGATCGGCGCGCCCATCAGGAACGAAAAACGCGCCGCCTCCGAGTGCTTGAGTCCCGCCACGACGCCGGCGACCATCGTCACGCCCGAGCGCGAGATTCCAGGGATCAACGCCAAGCATTGGGCGAAACCGACCGCCAGGGCGCCCTTCCAGTTCAGCTGACTGAGCGAACCCACCAATTCTTCGCCGATCCTGTCGCCGAAATAGAGGATGAAACCATTGACGATCAGGAATGCCGCAGCGATCGCCGGCGCGGCGAACGCGTCGCCCAAGAGCTTGCGGAATACAGGATCCGACCAGGACGGCTGGGATGGTCGCCAGAACGACGTAGAAGAATGTCCGCCGGTCCGTCTTCGCTTTGGCGTCCGATGCGTTAATGAGAGAGCGCAGAAAACTCAGCCAGTCGCGCCAGAAGAAGGCGAAGAGCGCGATCGACGTGCCCAGATGCATAACCACCAGATAGGCCAGCCAGTCCGGCGCCTTCAGGTCAATTCCCCAGTTCAAGAGCCGCGGCAGGATGACGGCGTGGCCGAGGCTGCTGACCGGAAATAGCTCGGTCACGCCCTGCAGCACGGCCATGATAATTGCTTGCAGCGCAGTCAAGACGGCCCCCGCCGGTTAGTGGAAATGACGCCCGGCGGGCGCGTTGATAGAATAGCGTGGCCCCGCCTGGCCGTCAGCAGGTGGCGTGGCCGCACTTGTGCACGGAATCGACCTTGTCTCTGAGCTGGTCGTAACCGACCGCGCCAACGACGACGTCCTGGCCGACGACGAAAGTCGGCGTGCCGTTGATCTGGAGGGCGTCGGCGAGTTGCATGACCTCGCTCAAGCCTGACTTGACGTCGGGGCTCTCCATGTCCTTGGCGAGCTTGTCCATGTCGAGGCCGAGGTCGCGGGCGACCGCGAGCGCCTCTGTCTTGCCGACGGGCCCATGGGTCGCGAGGAGCTTCGCGTGGAAAGCCCAGAACTTGTCGCCCGGCAATTGATTGCGCGCGGCGCTGGCCACCTTCGCCGCCTCGACCGACCCCGGCCCCAAAACCGGATAATCCTTCAGAACCAGCTTGAGGTTCGGATCGTCCTTCATGAGCTTGGTGACGTCCGGCAGCGCGCCTTTGCAGAAGTGGCAATTGTAGTCGAAGAATTCGACCAGCGTCGCGCTGCCCTGCGGGTTCCCGACAGTCGCCTGATATTTCGAGCTGAACAGAGCGCTCGACTGAGTAGCGACGACTTTCTGCCGCTCCGCGTCGGCCGTCTCCTTGTCATGCTTGTCGAGCGCTTCGATCGCGTCGCGCAAAACTTCCGGGTTGTTGACGAGATAATCCTTGATGAACGCGCCCAGCTCCTGCTTCTGCGCCGGCGTAAACTCATCGGCGCTCACCGGCGCGGCCATAAAAGCGGTCCCGAGGAAGGCGGCCGCAAGGCCAAATGCGGTAATGAGCTTCATCCGATTCTCCAGACTGCGGCCGGGACTAACGGCCGACCGCGATATTTACAAGCGGCGCCCATAGGGGCCACAATTGCAACTTTGTTGTGGCCCTTCAAGGTTGATCTTACCGGATTTCCGGGACCGTGTCTTCCCGCGCGATGGAGCTGAACCGGGTCACCTCGGCGTCGAACTGAAGCTCGACGGTGCCCGTCGGCCCATGGCGCTGCTTGCCGATGATGACTTCCGCCCGACCGTGCGAATTCTCCATCTGCGCCATCCAGGCGATATGTTCCTCCGTGCCGGGCCGAGGCTCACGGTTTTTGAGGTAATATTCCTCGCGATAGACGAACAGGACAACGTCGGCGTCCTGCTCGATCGAGCCCGATTCACGCAGGTCCGAGAGCTGCGGGCGCTTGTCGTCGCGCTGTTCAACTTGGCGTGAGAGCTGGGAGCAGGCCAGGATCGGGATATTGAGCTCCTTGGCCAGCGCCTTGAGGCCAGTCGTGATCTCGGTCAGTTCCTGCACCCTGTTTTCGGACCGCGACTTCGAGCCGGCGAGAAGCTGGAGATAGTCGACGACCAGGAGGTCGAGCCCTCGCTGGCGTTTGAGGCGCCGGGCGCGCGCCGTGAGCTGGGCGATCGAGACGCCGCCGGTCTGGTCGATGTAGAAGGGGATCTGCTGCATCTCGCGCACGGCGTCGGCGACATGATGAAAGTCGGCTTCGGTGATGTCGCCGCGGCGGATCTTGTAGGAGGCGACCGCGGATTGCTCGGCGATGATGCGGGTCGCGAGCTGCTCGGCCGACATTTCGAGCGAGAAGAAGCCGACAATGCCGCCGTTCGTGGTCTCGACCGTTCCGTCCGGCCGCGTTCGGCTTTCGTAGGCCTTGGCGATGTTGAAGGCGATGTTGGTGGCGAGCGCGGTTTTTCCCATGCCGGGACGGCCGGCAAGGATGACGAGATCGGACGGCTGCAGCCCGCCCATGTAGCGGTCGAGATCCGTTAGGCCTGTGGCGATGCCGCTCAGCGACCCATCGCGCTCATAGGCGCGGGCGGCCATGTCGACGGCGGCTTTGAGCGCGTCCGAAAATCGCTGGAAGCCGCCATCGTATCGACCAGCCTCAGCCATCTGATAAAGGCGCCGCTCCGCTTCCTCGATCTGTTCGCGCGGGCTCGAGTCGACCGGCGCGTCATAGGCGACATTGACGACGTCCTCGCCGATCGAAATCAGCTCGCGTCGCATCGAGAGGTCGTAGACGCTGCGGCCATAGTCGTAGGCGTTGATGATGGTCGTCGCTTCGCTCGCCAGGCGGGCAAGATATTGCGGCACGGTCACGCCGCCGAGATCGTGGTCGCCCAGGAACGTCTTGAGCGTGACCGGCGTCGCCAGTTTTCCCGCCCGGATCAGCGATCCGGCGATCTCGAAGATGCGGCGATGAATCTCCTCGACGAAATGCTCGCTCCGGAGGAAGTCGGAGACCCGGTCGAACGCATCATTGTTGATGAGGATCGCGCCCAGCAGCGCCTGCTCGGCCTCGAGGTTGTGCGGCGGCGTGCGATAGGCGCGGTCCTGAGGTTGGGCCTGGCGTTGGGCAAATTGCTCGATGGTCGCCATGGCGATCAGCGCGTCTCCGGCCGGGTTGAAGGAAAGCGAACGCGAACCACGCGATTCGACGTCGGGCAATGATAGAGACATTGCCGGCTTCGGCAAGGCCGTTTCGCCGTCATGACCGCTGCACATTTGGCGACCGATCCGGCGATTTGCTAACGCGCAAGCACAGTTAGCAGGAAGTCGGCGCTGCACCCGAACAAAGATTGTCCCCGCTATCCTCTCTCGTCGGCCGCGCGTTTCTTAACGCTTGACTGTGACTCTTTCGCACCGCTTCGGTTTCCGGTCGTGAAGGGGCGTCGGAGAACCCTTCCCTTCATCACCCCGGCGTCATTGACACGCGCGCCGAATGAGCGGGACAAGCAGACGATATCGGTCCATCGCCAGGAAAGGTTCCGCCTTGCTGGCGTCTCTGTCAGGATCCGTTCGATTTGTCGCGGGCGAACGCGAAACGCGGCTTAAAAATTCGATGCGCCTTTTTTGCGATGGCTGCTTTTGTCGCCCTGGTTGGACTTCCGGGAGTTGATATGGCCCAAGCGCGCCCCGCCCGTGTTATTTTCCTGAGGCACGGAGAAAAGAAAAACTGCGCCGAGCTTTGCTCGGTTGGGCAATTGAGAGCGGAAGCCCTCTCCGTTCAGCATCTCGGCAAGGGCGCGCCGGGGAACGATACGGTCTTCGGCAGGGGTGGGAAGCCGGACGCCTTTTTTGCGATAACCGCCCACACACAAGAAACGGCAACTCCGTCCGCGCAGACCTGGGGCAAGCAGGTCACGCTTTTCCCGATCCAGCCTCACGATCCAAACGCGGACGCCGATCTTAGCCTCGAAACGAGTACCGCGGCCAAGACGCTCACTTTGCCGGCGTATGACGGCAAAACCGTCGTCGTCGTTTGGGAACACAAACACATTGCGAACAGCAGTCTCAACGCGAGTGGCGATACCCTGTGGTCGCAGCTCAACCTCGGCGCCATTGGCGTTCCTGGCACTTGGCAGGGCGTCAACTACGATTATTTCTGGATCATTGATTTCACTCAGAACCCGCCGACGTTTGTCTCGCTTCGCCAGCAGTACGACGCGCCGAAATATGCCGGGGTTCCCAACAACGCGTGGGACGCCCCCGTAGATGGAGCAAGGTTTTCGAAGTTCTACGCGCACTGCAAGCCGTAGGGCCAAAGCCGGGCTGCGCGTGCTGGCTTAAGCGCTTTGAACGCCGGGGCAGTTCGCCTGACCGGCGCCCGGGCGGCGGCGACTTACTAACTAGGTGTTTGATCCCGAACTTTGATGGCGCAATCTTGTCCTGTGACTGGAGAGATGCGCTATGGGCCAGGTTTAATGAGTCAGAAAATCCGGCCCGAGGGAATCCCCCACGTGAGAGCCTGACTCAAAAGTCTACGGCCTGGCGAGCCGCCTGACGGCGAGTTGGATGCAAGCGAGTGTGATGAAGGCCGCAAGGGTATCAGCGAGGTTCTCGTAATCTTTGGCCAGGCGGCGGTTTCGGCCGAACCACGAAAAGGTCCGTTCGACAACCCAACGACGCGGCAGGACGATAAATCCTGAACTGTCGTCGGGACGTTTGACGATCTCCACCCGCAGCGGCGGCTGCGCGGCGACGGCGTGTTGGACCTGGCGGGCGTTGTAGCCGCCATCGGCCCAGACGAGTTCGAGCCAATTGAAGCGCTGGCGGATGCGGTCAAACACCAGGGCGGCGCCGTCCCGGTCCTGAATGGCGGCGGAGTGAACCACCACCCGCAGGGGCAAGCCTTCGGTATCGACCAGAGCGTCGATCTTGCGCCCCTTCACCTGTAAAGTCGAGGAAGGGCGCGGTGGCGCGAGCCATTGGCCGAAGCTCCGTTTCCCTTCCCCGCTCATCAAACCGGACGTGCGGATTTCCCGCATCCGGCTTTCCGACTGGTTTCATCTCAAGGCCCACGGCGTAGGTTTCGGCGCTCGCGTCGGAGACACAACACTTCAAGTTCCCCGTAGACATGCTCACGTGAGAACCGGTTCGTGCCACGTCCTTGCACCTTGTGCCGTCTGCAGAGGAAGTTCCTCGTGCGGTCATAGACATGTCGATCAACCGCTTCGTACGTCGATGCGAGGGCGCCATAGGAGAAGTACGCGGACCAACCGCCCAGGAGGCGGTTCAATCGCTTTCGAACTTCAGGCCAAGCGCCTTTGTTGCCCGGCGTCAGCAGCGCGCTGACTTTGGTCTTGATCCGCTGCACGCTCTTCTTGGACGGGCTCGCTCCCAGATACCACCGACCACCGTTCGGCAGATGGCGTGGCCCAAGCGAGTAGCCAAGGAAGTCGAAGAGTTCGCGTCGGGCGTTCTTCACCGAGGTTTTCTCCTCGTTGAGCGACAGCCCGAGTTTCGTCATCACTACCCTCGTCCATGTCAACGCCTCCTCCGCGCAGCCGCGGCTGAGAATGACGAAGTCATCGGCATAAGAGATGACGTGGGCGCGGAACGCTTCGCCCCTTCCGCTGAGACGCCAATGCTTCAAGAACCAATTCATGTAGATGACCGAGAGCAGCGGGCTGACGACACCTCCTTGAGGCGTGCCGCGTGTGCTGCTCCTGCCGCCACTCATGCGCCGTTTCCCGTCGCCATCCCGCTCCTCGACCGGCGCTCGCAGCCACAGCTTGATCAGCCGCAGCACGTTCCGATCGACGATGCGCCGGGCCACTGATCGAAGGAGGTCCGGGTGCGGAATCATGTCAAAATATTTCGACAAGTCGGCGTCGACAACGTCGGTATAGCCCCGACAGATCAGCCGGTGCGTTTCCTTGACCGCGTCGACCGCGCTGCGACGCGGTCGATAACCATACGCGCCGTCCTCGAAGTCAGCCTCGAAGATCGGTTCCAACACGAGCTTGGCGGCGGTCTGGATGACGCGACAGCGGATGGAGGGAATGCCGAGCGCACGCTCGCCTCCGCCTGGTTTCGGGATCATCACCCGCCGCACCGGATCGGGCCGATACGTCTTCGAAACGAGCTCCTCATGCAGGCCCGCCAGCCATACGTCTACTCCCAACGCCTCGATCTGCTCGAAGGTCACCCCGTCAACACCAGGCGCACCCGCATTGGCGCGGGCCAGCGCATAGGCATGTTGAAGAATGTCCTCACGGCAGACCTTGTCGTAGAGCAAGTAGAAGCGGAAGGCGGGCTCCGCCTTCGCCTTGCAATAGAGCTTCCTCTGAAGGTTCCTGATCTTGTCGGGCGTTTCGAGGCTCACCGCCAATCACCCTCTCCTCACCGTCTTCGAAAGCACACCAGAAGTCAGGGTCCTTTCCTCCGCCGGCGTTGCCCGGTCTCGTCGGTCATACGACCCTGTCCGACTCCCGCCCGATCCACCGCCAAAAGCGATGTTGAAGCTGCGACCTCCGATCGGACGGGTCTCCCCCGATTACTCGCATCACCATTCCAGCGTGCCGTGCCCAATACCCCGGCAGACCGAACAGGTGCATCTGTCAATTCCTTCCCTGTTCGCACGGCCTTCCCCAGGTAAGAGATGGGTCGGCGTCTGCATCAACTCTTTCGAGGCCTGCTCGGACTTCACTCACGTTACGGCCCACCGGATCGCTCAACCGCCCAAGGCGGCCTTTGTCACGAGGCTTCGGTCCAGCCGGTTACCCGACTGAACCGCTCGTCAGCTTCCAGACCAATCGACAACTTTCTGGATAGAATCTTCCTCCATAGGTGATACGCGCCCTCGGGGCGCACTCTTGCCGGCGTCATAACCCACTGCCTCTGCTTCATCTTTCGCGCATCCCCCTTTTCGGCCGACTTGAGCGACTGGCTGTCGATGACGCCGGCGCTGGGGCTCGCCTCCCGCCCCAGCCGTTCGCGCAGCGCCGCGCGCAGGTCCTCCCAGATCGCCTCCCACACGCCCTGCCGCTGGAAAGCGCGGAAGAGGTTGTAGACCGTCGAGCGCGGCGGGAACACCCCGCGCGGCAAATAGCGCCACGGGCAACCGGTTCGCAGAAGATAGAAAATCGCGTTCATCGCCAAGCGCATGTCGGTTTGGCGCGGCCGTCCGCCCGGCTTCGCCGGCGGGATCAGAGGCGCCAAGCGATCCCATTCCGCATCGCTCAGATCGCTCGGCAGACAATCCCCAGCTTGGCGATACCGGCTCCGATCAGCGTCCGTCCACATCCCGAATCATCCTCAAAATTGCAGATGACACGGTGAATCATTCCTTCCTTAACGACTTCTGAGACAGGCTCTAAGAAACATCACCGACATTGTCGTAGAGGTTTCCTGGGCAGAATCTCAGATCTGAGGCATGTCCGGCGTGCGACAATTGTTCTCCCGCGGATCGGGGGCCAATTACGGCTGAGGTTTGGTTGGCACAGCAATGCAGATTTGCGCGGTCGCAAGGGATCGTGGCGGTGGCTCTGAGGTCGCCGCGCAACGCGCGCTTCCGCACCCGATCCAGGTCGCTGACCGCGGGCATTTAATGGAGAATGCGAGCTGCGCCTTTCTTGATGCTCTTGATGACCTCCGAGAATCCATGCGACGGATCCGGGCTGCAATTGAAGCTGCGTTAATTGATTCGTCGCTTCCGACCTTTGCCGAGAAACTGCAGTACGAAGGGTACCTACGCCGCGAGGAGACGTACGCCGCGTTCCTCGCTTTGTCCGAGCAAGGGATTGCGATCTAGGAGACCGTGTGCGCAACTAGTAGCGCCGCGGACTGATCCGAAGGATTCTTCGAGCCCAACAGCACCGGAGCCGGATGAAAGCCATCAAGTTCGAATGGACGATCCTTAACAATGGAGTGAAATGAGCGCGTTTTGGCGTCTCTCCCATGCGACCTTTCGCGATGCTGAGGCAAGCTCGCCCGTCGTCTCATCCAACCCCTTGCCTTCCACACTGGATTTCTTCAGCAAGGCGCGGGCGCCCGGATTTCCTTCCTGCGCAGCGCCGGAACTCTTGCTCGCGAAAAGGCCGTGACAGCGCCAGACTGCGGCCTCCATTGCCTGCTCCCCGGAGACCTCTCCACATGAAGATCGGTGCACTCTTTCCGCAATTTGAAATCGGGCTCGACCCAGTTACCGTCCGGGATTTCGGCCAGGCCGCCGACGAGCTCGGCTATGCCCACCTCACTGCCTTCGACCAGATCATTGGCCTTAACAAGAAGAGCCGGCCCGACTGGAAATATGTCCACGACGCTGCGGACATGTTCCACGAGATCTTCGTCCTATTCGGCTATCTGGCCGCAGTGACGAAGAAGGTCGAACTCGTCACGGGGGTGCTCGTGCTTCCCATGCGCGGCACGGCGTTGGTCGCCAAGCAGGCGGCGGAAGTTGACGTACTCTCCGGCGGGCGCCTAAGGCTCGGCGTCGGTGTCGGCGTAAAGCCGGAGGAGTTCGAGGCCTGCGGGGAGGTCTTCACCAATCGGGGCAAGCGCATCGACGAGCAGATCGACGTGCTGCGCAAGCTATGGACCGCCGAGCTGATCACCTACGAGGGCGAATTTCACCGCATCGAGGACGGCGGCATTAATCCGTTGCCGGTGCAGCGCCCGATTCCGGTTTGGATCGGGGGCATCTCCGACGCCGCGATCCGGCGGACGGCGAAGTTCGGCGACGGATGGCTGCCGAATTTCCAAGCGGACGATTTCGGCAGGAAGAGCATCGAGAGGATGCGCGAGGTCGCCGTCTCCCACGGCCGTGACCCGGACAGGATCGGGATCGAGGCAACGCTCACCATCATCGACCGCACAGCCGAGGAACTCCACAAGGAGATCGAGGCTTGGAGGCGGATCGGTGCCACTCACATCACCGTCAACACCATGCCCGAGCGCTGGGTGGAGGCGGAGAAGCGTTGGAACAAGGCGCCGATCGGCGGCCTCGCCGATCCCCGGTCGCATATCCGCGCAATCGAGATGTTTCGCGCGAACTTCCCGGAACTCTTCTGATCGGACCGCCGATGAGCGCCTTCCCGAAGAGCGAATATCTTGCCCGCCTCGGCCGCGTGAAGGCGGCGATGGCGGAGGCCCGGATCGAGACGCTCTGCGCCGCCGATCCGGCGAGCCTGAACTATCTTACCGGTTATGACGGCTGGTCCTTCTACGTGCACCAGTTCGTCGTGGTCATAGACGACCGCGAGGAGCCCCTTTGGGTCGGGCGGGCGATAGACGCGCCGGGCGCGGCGCTCACCACCTTCCTGGCCGCGGACAGCATCGTTCCCTATCCGGAGACCTACGTCGATTCCGCCGAGCTCCACCCAGCCGCCTTCCTCGCCGCCGAGCTCGCGAAGCGCGGGCGGCGGAGCGGACGCATCGGGGTTGAGCTCGACTGCTGGTACTACACCGCCAGAACCCACGCGGAGCTCGCTTGCCGCCTTCCCGACGCCTATTTCGTCGACGCCAGCCGGCTCGTCGCCTGGGTGCGGATCGTGAAGTCGCCGGCCGAGATCGCCATGATGCGCGCCGCCGCGGCGATCGTCTCCCACGCCATGGGGGTCGGGATGGACGCGGTGGCGCCGGGCGTGCGCGAATGCGACGCGGTCGCCGCCATCATGGCGGCGCAGATCCGCGGCGCCGCCGGCTTCTGGGGCGATTATCCCGCCGCTCTGCCCTCGGCGCCGTCCGGCGCCAAGAGCGCCGCCCCGCACCTCACCTGGTCGGGCGACCGCTACCAGGCGGACACGGTCGGCTATCTCGAACTCGGTGGCTGCCACAACCGCTACCACGCGGCGCTTGCCCGCACGGTCTATTTCGGCCGCCCGCCGGATGGCCTCCGCCGCTTCAGCGCCGTGGTGGAGGAAGGGCTGGAGGCGGCGCTGAATGCGGCCCGCGCGGGCGTGACCTGCGAGGAGGTCGAAGCGGCCTGGCGGCGGGTCATCACGCGCGCCGGCTACGAGAAGGCTTCCCGCATCGGCTATTCCATCGGCCTCAACTATCCTCCGGACTGGGGCGAGCGCACGGCGAGCCTGCGCCCGGGCGATCGCACCGCGCTCAAGCCCGACATGTGCTTCCACATGATCCTCGGCATGTGGCGGGACGATTGGGGGTTCGAGTTGAGCGAGACCTTCCGGGTGGCCGACGCGGGCGCGCCGGAAATCCTGACCCGCTTCTCGCGCGATCTCGTGGTGAAGGGCTGACGCGCGTCAGGAAGGCGCGCGATCCGCTTCAGCATCAGGTCCTAGAAGGCCGATCTGTCGAGGTCTCTGAGCACCATGCGGTTCGGCGGGCGCTTGGTCACGTTCCACCAGTCGACCACCGTCGCGCCCATGGTCAACGCCGAGGCGATCTCGATCTCCACGGAGCACGTCTTCCCTCCCAAGATCTCCGGCTTCAGCAGGTAGCCGATCACGCAGGGGTCGTGCAGCGGATAGGAATCGGTCCCGAATTTCTGGCTGCCTAACGTTGATAGAATTCCGCCATCCCGGCCGCGGCGAGGGCCGCGCGCGTGCCAAGCCCGCGGAGCCGTTTCAGCCAGGCGGGCGTCAGGATCGCCTTGTAGGTGCAGTCGATGGGCGCCATTGTCAGCGGCGCGCCCGAGGTGAAGACGACATGCGCCGCATGTGGATCGACAAAGATGTTGAATTCCGCCGAGGGCGTGATGTTGCCCCCTTCAAAATAGCCGCCGCCCATCAGAACGATCTCGCGGATGCGCGGCGCGATGCGCGGCTCCTTGACGAGGGCCATGGCGATATTGGTGAGGGGGCCGAGCGGGCAGAGGGTGATCTCGCCCTCCGGCGCCGCCATGACGGTGTCGATGATGAGGTCGACGCCCTGGACGCTGAGCGCGGGCGTCGACGGCGCCGGCGGGTCCCAGCCTTCCAGACCGCTGTCGCCGTGGACATATTCCGCCGTCTTCAACGGTCTGACCATCGGGCGCGTACAACCCGGCGCGACGCGGATGTTCGGGCGTCCGGCAAGCTCCAGGATCTGGCGCGCGTTCCGCTCGGTCTTGCTGAGCGGCGGGTTGCCCGCGACGGCGGTCACCGCCACCACCTCCAGCTCCGGCGAGCCGAGCGCGAGGAGGATGGCGAAGGCGTGGTCCTGCCCCGGATCGGTGTCGATGACGATCTTGCGCGCGCTCACGATCCCCTGACGCCGTGCTCGTCAGCGCGACGTGGCGCGCTCCTGGCTCAAGCCGGGAAGAATAGAGGCGCTTTGGCGTCACGTGCGACCGACCTCCGCGCGGCGGAAGAAAATTGCTTCGGCAGAAGTGGGAGCGAACGATATTCCTTCGGCGTCTCCACCCGAATTGTCACGCTTGGGCTCGTCCCTTGGTCTAGGGTTTGCTTGGATGCGCTGTCCGGGACGGACTTTTGCTCCGCAGGCCGGAACGTACGATGAGGCTTCCGGAAAGCCAAAGGGAACACCATGAAGCGCAATTCGATTTTCGTAGCGGTCGGCGCCGCCGCCCTCGGCTTGGCGAGCCTTGGCTCGGCCATGGCCGATGACATCCCCGTCGGCGTCATCGCCAACCTGACCGGCCAGGACGTGAACACCAGCGTGCAGATGGTGCGCGGCGTCCAGATCGCCGCCGACGAGATCAACAAGGCCGGCGGCGTCGGCGGCAAGACAATCAAGCTGATCGTCGAGGATTCCGAGTACAAGACTCAGGAAGCGCTGACCGCGGCCACCAAGCTCTACGAGGTCGACAAGGCGCCGGCGGTCATCATGTTCGGCGGCTCCAGCCTCATGATCGCGGTCGCCGAGCTCGCCAAGCAGGACGGCAAGGTCCTCTTGAACACCTCGTCGAGCTCCGCCAAGCTCGGCGACTATCCGGGCACGCTCTTTTCCATCCTCCCCCTCGACGACATCGTCGGCAAGGCGCTCGGCAAGTATGTCGACGAGAAGGGCGTCAAGTCGGTGGCGACAATTGTCCCGAACAACACCTTCGGCCTCGGCGTCGCCAATGCGGCCGGCGAGGCCTTCAAGGCGGCCGGCGGCAAGGTGGTGAAGTCGGTCGCTTACACCGAAGGCCAGCCCGACTATCGCGCCGACGTGCAGAGCGTCGTCGCGGCCGCGCCGGAGGCGATCATCAGCGCCGGATATGGCGACGACTCGCGCACGATCTTCAAGAACGCGCGCGAGCTCGGCCTCAACGCGCCGTGGTACACGGCCTATCCCTCTATCTTCACGGTCGACAACGAGAAGTGGATGAACGGCAAGCTGTCGGGCGTCGACAATGGCGGCTACGGCGACGATGCCGGCAAGGCCGTGCTCGCGGCCTACAAGGCAAAATGGCCGAACGAGGGCGAGCCCCTCGCCCACATCTACTACGGCTATGACGCCATGAAGGTCCTCGCCGCCGCGATGAAGAAGGCGGGCGAGGACCCGAAGGCGATCGCCGCCGCGCTGCCCGCCGCCGTGAAAGGCTATGTCGGCGCCACCGGCGCCATCGAGTGGGACGATCGCGGTCAGCGCATCAATCCCCCGCTCGATCTCATCGAGTACAAGAACGGCAAGTTCGAAACCGTCGGAAGCCTCAAATAGGCGGGGCGCCTGCGTCTGTCCATGAGCTCGAGCATGGCCGGGCGCTTGCCCGGTCATGTTCGTGATGCGACCATCACCTCCCGGGCCTGAGGGACCGTGATGCAGGTTCTCGTCAACTCGATCGTCTACGCGAGCGAGATCGCGATCATCGCCGTCGGCATCTCGCTCTCCTACTCGATCCTGCGCTTCGCCAATTTCGCCCATATCCAGTATGCCGTGGTCGGTGGATACGCGACCCATGTCGGCGCCGCCCTCGGCCTGCCCATCGTGGTCGCGATCGCCCTCGGCGCCGTCTTTGTCGGCGGGCTTGCGGTCCTCGTCGACGCCCTTGTCTTCAGCCGGCTTCGCGCCATCGCGCCAGAAGGCAAGATGATCGTCTCCTGGGGCGTGGCGCTCTTCATCCGCGCCATCATCGCCTCGATCTTCGGCGGCTCGGCGATCGTCATCGAGACGAACGCCGTCCCCATCCAGGTGGGCGGCGCCATCTTCACCTCGCTCGACCTCGTCGTGGTGCTGGCGACGGTCGGGTTCATGGTCCTGCTGGAGCTCTTCCTCTACCACACGCGCCATGGCTCGGCTCTGCGCGCGCTGGCCAGCAACTACGATCTTGCCGTGACGCGCGGCATATCCGGCGCCGGCATGATCCGGCTGATGTGGTTCATTTCCGGGGCCTATGCGGCGATCGGCGGCTCGCTGATCGCGCTCGAAACGCGTTTGCAGCCGAACATGGACTTGATCATCCTGCTCCCGGTCTTCGCCGCGGTGACCATCGGAGGCCTCAGCAACGTCTTCGGCGCGGTGCTCGGCGCGCTCCTCCTGTCGCTCGCCCAGAACGTCGCGATCGCCATCGACTTCGGCTCCCTCCTCGGCCGCGATCCGTGGTTCATACCCAGCCAGTTCCGCGACTACATCGCGGTGCTCACCATGGTCGTCGTGCTCATCCTCAGACCGGCCAGCGCCCGGCCGGCGACGGCCTGAACCCATGATTGACTTCACCATCTACGCGCTCACCATCATCGCCATCTGGTCGGTCATGGCTCTGAGCCTCAACATCCAGTTCGGCATGACCGGGCTGGTCAATTTCGGCCAGATCCTGCCCTTCGCCATCGGGGCCTATGCGATCGGTGTCGGCGTACAGTTCGGCGTTCGGTGGTGGCTGGCGGCGATCGCCGGCCTCGTCATCGCGCCCGCCGTCGGGCTCCTGGTGATCCTCCCGGCGCGCCGTCAGTCGCAGGACTACTGGGCTCTCATCACGCTCGGCGCGGCGGAGCTCTTCCGGCTCACCATGCTGAACGTTCCCTCCATCGCCGGCGGGGCCGACGGGGTGACGGTGTCCCGGCTCGCCAACCGCGACCTCGCGCTCGGACTTGCTCTCGCCCTCTTGCTCCTCGCCTATCTGGTCGCGGAGCGCATCGGCAATGGGCCGCTGGGCCGGTTCCTCCGGGTCATCCGCGAGGACGACACGCTCGCCGCCACCCTCGGGCGCAATCCGATGGGTTACCGCAGCATGGTTACCGCCCTGTCTTGGGTCATGGCCGCCGCCGCCGGCATCCTCTTTGCCTATGTCGTCGGCTACGTCGCGCCGACTTCCTTCCTCGTCACCGACACGTTCCTCGTCTGGACGGCGGTGATCCTCGGCGGGCCGGGGCGCAACATCGGCGTCGTCATCGGCGCCGCGGCGCTCATCCTCCTCAGCGTCTCGACGCGCTTTCTCGCCGACTGGTCGGGACTTCGCCCGGACCTCGTCGCCAACCTCCGCCTCGCGGTCTTCGGCCTCGTGCTGGTCCTCATGTTCCTCTTCCGCCCGGAAGGCCTGTTCCCCGAGCGAAGGAAAGCGCGCGATGCTGACGATAGTTGAGGTCAGCCTCGCCTTCGGCGGGTTCCAGGCGCTCCGCGGCGTCAGCCTTGAGGTCGGGACGAGCGAGATCGTCGGCCTCGTCGGGCCCAACGGCTCGGGCAAGTCGACGCTCCTCAACGTCATAGCCGGCGTCTACGCGCCCGATAGCGGAAACGTGGAGCTCGACGGCAGGCCCCTGCCTCTCGGCCGCATCGAAGGCGTCGCCGCGCGCGGGCTCGGCCGCACCTTCCAGGTTCCGCGCCTCGCCCAGCGCCTCACCGTCTTCGACAACATGATGGTGGGCGCCAACCGCCAGCCCGGCGAGCGGCTCTTCGACCTCTTCCTGCGCCCGCGCGCTGTCGCCGCCGCCGAGGCGGCGAACGCCGCCAAGGCGACTGCTATCCTCAAGCGCCTCGACCTCCTGCACAAGGCGAACGGCATTGCCGGCGCGCTCTCCGGCGGCCAGCAGAAGCTCCTCACCATGGGCGTGCTTCTCATGGCCGAGCCGAAGGCGCTGCTCCTTGACGAGCCGGCCGCCGGGGTCAATCCGGTGCTTATCGACCAGCAGGTCGGCTTCCTGAAATCGCTCCGCGGCGAGGGCCGGTCGATCCTCATCGTCGAGCACAACATGGAGATGATCTCCAGCGTCTGCGATCGGGTCTATGTTCTCGACGCCGGCAGCATGATCGCCACGGGAACGCCGGCGGAGATCCGCGCCAATGACGACGTCGTCCGCTCCTATCTCGGCCAGCCGGCGTGACGCGATGACCGGCCCCACCCCGATCCTCGCGCTCGACAAGGTGACCGCCGGCTACGGCCTGATCACGGTCCTGAACGATGTCAGCATCCGCCTCCATCCGCGCGAGATCGTCGCTGTGCTCGGCGCCAACGGCTCGGGCAAGTCCACGATCCTCAAGACCTCGGCCGGCCTGACCCGCGTCCTTAGCGGCGCGGTCTCGTTCGCCGGCGCGGACGTGACCCGCTGGCCAGCGCACCGCCGTGCGGCCGAGGGGCTCGGCTACGTGCCGCAGACGCGCAACGTCTTCCCGGACCTGACCGTTGCGGACAACCTCAGGATGGGCGCCTTCCTCCGCCCCAAGAGCTTTGCCCGCGACGTCGAGGCGGTTTTCGCGCTCTTCCCGCGCATCAGGGAGCGGCGCCGCGCTCTCGCCTGCACGCTGTCCGGCGGCGAGCGGCGCATGCTCTCCATCGCGCTGACCCTGCTTCTGAAGCCGAGGGCGCTGCTGCTCGACGAACCGAGCAGCGACCTTTCCCCCGTCATGGTCGACACGGTCTTCGAGGCGATCGCGCGCATTCACAGCGAGCTCGCGATCCCGATCCTGCTCGTGGAGCAGAACGTCAACAAGGCGCTGGCGCTGGCAACCCGCGTCGCGGTGCTCGTACGCGGGCGCGAAGCGCTCGATTGTCCGGTCGCCGACGTCAGCCTCGACGTTCTGAAGCGTCTCTTCATGGATGGCGGCGTGAGGACGACGGCATGATCGGCAAGCCTCCGCCCTGGCCGAACGGCGCCCGCTCGGCCGTCGCCTTTTCCTTCGACGTCGACGCCGACAGCGTCGTCCACGCGAGCCACCGGGCAAAGGCGCCCGAGGCGCTGGCCGCGATCGCGCACATGCGCTACGACCCCCATGTCGGCCTGCCGCGCCTCGTCGACCTGTTCAGGTCCTACGCCGTGCCGATCACCTGCTTCGTACCGGGCTGGGTGGCCGACGCCTATCGCAAGTCGGTCGAATACATCCTGACCGGCCCGAACGAGATCGCCCATCACGGCCACTTCCACGAACGGCCGAGCCAGCAGAGCCGGGAAGTCGAGCGCGAGTCGCTGAATATGGGGATCGAGCGCATCGTCTCGCTCACCGGCCGCAGGCCGGCCGGCTACCGCGCCCCCTATTACGGCCCGTCGGCCAGCACTTTCGACCTGCTGATCGAGGAAGGGCTGCTCTACAATTCCTCGCTCTTCGCCGATGACGTGCCGATCATCCTCGAAAGCCGCCTCGGCCGCCTCGTCGAGCTGCCTCCGCCCGCTTCGGTCGACGATTACAGCCAGTACGTCTCCGCCCGCGCCTTCGACTATCTCATGAACATCTCGCCGCCCTCGCGCGCCCTCGAGGTCTTCCGTTCCGAATTCGACGCCATCCACGAGATCGGCGGCCTCTTCGTTTCCGTCTGGCATCCGGCGGTGAGCGGACGGCCCTCGCAGGCGCGCGCCATCCGCGCGCTGATCGAGCACATGATGGACACGGGCGGCGTCTGGTTCGCGACGCTGGAACAGGTAGCGCGCCACGTCATGGGCCTGATCGCGGCCGGCGCCTGGTCGCCGCGGGTCGAGAAGCTCCCCTTCTACGATGCGCCGGTTCTCCGCTAATCGCAGCGAAACAGCTAGCCTGCCGGCTCGCGGCGGAGCTGGCGTGTCGCCGCCGCCGGCCGCTCCAGGAGCTCGGCGATCGGCATCCCTTCGAAGCGCTTTACCGTCTTAGTGACCACATAGGTGAAATAGACCGCGATGCCGATCTCTATCTCGAGCATCCGGTCGATCAGCTGCTGGTAGTGCTCGATGTCATGCGCGACGATATGGAGGACATAATCGATGCCCCCTCCGACAGCATAGCAGGCGACCACCTCGGTGATCGCCGCGATCGCTTCCTC
This sequence comes from uncultured Alphaproteobacteria bacterium, assembly GCA_963833955.1. GTDB lineage: Bacteria > Pseudomonadota > Alphaproteobacteria > Rhizobiales > Beijerinckiaceae > Roseiarcus. The sequence continues at coordinate 217,008 of CAWHZY010000006.1, forward strand.
GAAGCGCGCGAAGTCCCGCCTGGTGTGGCGCTCCAGTGTCATCGTGGCGATGATGAGTTCGGTCTTCACAAGCCGGGCAAGGTTGATTTCGGCGCGGTACTCGCGGATGTAGCCGGCCTCCTCCAGGTTGTTCAGCCTTTCCCAGCAGGAGCTCAGCGACAGGCCGACCTGCGAGGCGAGGTCGACCTTCTTGATCCGCCCGTTCTTCTGGAGAAGCGCGAGGATCCGGATGTCATAGGCGTCGAGCTTGTCGTGCGGCATCTCCTCACTCCGCCCGCAGCCATAGAGGAATCGCACGGCTGGTCGCCGGCGGCCTCGCTGCGGCGCGAAACTAACATCGCGAGAGCAATTCCGCCACGGGGGCGCGCGGCCCGGAGGGGTCAGCCGAAGAGGGCGGCGAGCCGGTCGCGCGGCAGCGCGGGGACGAAATTGCCGTCGCGCCCGGTCATGTCCGCGTTGGCGACGAGGGCGTTGAGTATAGCCTCCTCGATCGTTTGCACGACCGCGTCGAAGAAAGGGTCGAGAGAGGCGTCCGGCAGGAACGCCGCCGCGCCGATGGCGAGCGGCTTAACGGAGAGCGCGGACTCGTTGGCTGTCGAAAAGGCGAGGAAGAGGTCGCCTGAGGAGTGGTAGGCGTAGCCGCCGGTCAGCGCGACGCCGAGCGGCGCGCGGCGTGCGAGCCGCTTCAACTGATGCGGCAGGAGCGGCGCGTCCGTCACGATCACGGCGACGATCGAGCTCTTGTCGCGCTTCGGCGTTCTCTCGATCATCGCGGGGACCGCGAAATCGGGGCCGAGCCGCCGGCCGCGGACCGTAAGGTTGCGGCGCTTGCCGAAATTGGCCTGAACAAAGACGCCGAGCATGAATGGGCCGGCCTCATGCGCGATCCGCCGCGAGGCCGCGCCGGAGCCGCCCTTGAACTCGAAGCAGGTCATGCCGGCGCCGCCTCCGACGCTGCCTTCGTCGATCGGTCCGGCGACCGCCGCATCGATCGCCGCAGCCACATCGCCCGCTGTCACGTTGCGTCCGTTAATGTCGTTGAGGAACCCGTCGTAGGTCTCCGCGGCGACCGGCAGGCCCCAGGCGTCGTCAAGAGCGTCGGGACGGACGCGGTTGATCCAGTCTATGGTCGCATCCCGAGCAATACCGCAGGCATTGGTGTTGGTGATCGTGACTGGCAGAGCGAAGACGCCCGCTTCCTCGATCATGTGGGTTCCCGTCATCTCGCCATTGCCATTGGCGCTGTGGAACCCGGCGAAGACCGGCGTGAGGATCCGCGGCGCTGGCCGCGGGAGGATGGCGGTGACGCCGGTGCGGACCGGCCCTCGGCCGAGAACGAGCCCGCCCTCGCCGCGGATCAGCGTCGCATAGCCGACGCCGACGCCGGGAACGTCGGTGATCGCGTTCCACGGCCCCGGCTCGCCGTCGAAGGGAACGCCGAGCGCCCGGGCGCGCGGCTTCCCGGTCGGCGTCGCGAGCAGCGGATCGGACATGGCGCGCGCCTGCCTCAGCCTTTGGCCGGGAGGTCTGCGGCGACCGCTTCTACCGCGCCCCTCGTCGCGGCGACAATCATGTCGGCCTCCTGGCGAGTAAGGCAGAGCGGCGGCGCGAAGCCGAGGGTGTCGCCCTGCGGCATGGCGCGGCCAATGACGCCGCGTTCGAGCAGCGCCGCTGCAATTTTAGGCCCGACCTTCAGCGCCGGATCGAAGAGCGCGCCTGTCGCCGGATCGGCGGAGAACTCGACGGCGGCGAGCAGGCCCTCGCCGCGCACGTCGCCGACGATCCGGTTCCCGCCGACGGCGTCGGCGAGCGTGTTCCGGAAATAGGCTCCCACCTCGCGCGCATTCTCGACCAGGCCGAGGCTGTCGAGCAGTTCGAGGTTGGCGACGCCAGCCGCAGCGCAAAGGGGATGCGCGGAATAAGTCCAGCCATGGCCGATGACGCCAAGTTCATCCGAGCCCTTGACAAGCACGTCCCACAGCTTCCCAGAAACGATGACGCCGGATAGCGGCGCATAGGCCGAGGTCAGCCCTTTGGCGATGGTGAGGAGATCCGGCTCCATGCCATAAAGGTCCGAGCCGAACATGGCGCCGAGCCGCCCGAAGCCGGTGACCCCCTCATCGGCGATGAGCAGGATGTCATGACGCTTCAGGACCAGCTGGATCTTCGCCCAATAGGTAGGCGGAGGCGGCACGATGCCTCCGGTGCCGAGCATCGGCTCGCCGATGAAGGCGGCGATCGTATCCGGCCCTTCGGCGAGAATCAGCTCTTCCAGCCGTGCCGCGCACTGGTCGGCGAAGGCTTCCGCGCTCTGGCCGCGATCGGCGCGGCGGTAGTAATAGGGCGCCTCAGTATGAAGGATCGGCGCGCGCGGCAGGTCGAAGGCCTTATGGAAGAGTTCGAGGCCCGTAAGGCTCCCGGTCATGACGCCAGAGCCGTGATAGCCGCGCCAGCGCGAGATGATCTTCTTCTCCGGCCGGCCAAGAATGTTGTTCGCATACCAAACGAGCTTGATGTTGGTCTCGTTCGCGTCCGACCCGGAGAGGCCGAAGAAGACCCGGCTCATGCCCTTGGGTGCCCGGTCGATGACCATCTTGCCGAGCCGGATGGAGGCCTCGCTGCTGTGGCCGGCATAAGCGTGATAATAGGCAAGCTTCCCCGCCTGCTCGGCGATCGCGTCGGTGATCTCCTTCCGGCCGTAGCCGATGTTGACGCAATAGAGTCCGGCGAAGGCGTCGAGGCTCTTTTTGCCCTTGGCGTCGACGACGAAGACTCCATCGCCCCCCGCCATGATCCGGTTCGGGCTCTCGCCGCGGGCATGCGCGCCCATGTGCGTCGAGGGATGGAAGAAATGGTCTCGGTCCCAGGCGTCGAGTTCGTTGCCGCAGCTCAGCATCGGATTCCGTTGAACGAAGAAATGTGGACGAAGGGGAGAATACCGCGGGGGGAGGGGAGAGAGAGGGCCTTTTGGCTGCGATCCGCAAGGCGATCGTCCGGCGCTTTATAAACCTGCCGAAAAATCATCGCGGCGAAGGCTTCAGCCCCTCGGGGATCGGCAGCACGGGGTCGTCCTTGATCGTCTTGGTCACCACGAAAGCGACGCAGCTGCGGATGCCGATCTCTTCGGCGAGCAGCCGATCCATGATCTCCTGGTAGGCGGCCACGTCGCGCGCTACTACCCGGAGCACGTAGTCGACAGCGCCGCCGGTCGCCCAGCACGAGACCACCTGCGGCACCAGCTTCACGGCCCGCTCGAAGCGGTCGAAATCGTGCTTTTTGTGTCCGGCGAGCTTGATCTCGACGACAATGAACGTGATTGGCGCCACTGAGCGTGGCGCGATGCGAGCGTGGTAGCCCGAGATTACGCCCGCCTCCTCGAGCCGGCGCAGACGGTTCCAGCAGGGCGTCGGCGACAAGCCGACTCGCTCGGCGAGCGCCACTTTGGTGATGCGGCCGTCGCGCTGCACCGCGGTCAGAATCCTGAAGTCTACGGGATCGAGCTTCACTTACTGCTTTCAAGGGCGAACTGCGGGGCGAGTTTACGTCCCCGCGCTTATCTCGCAAGAACCGGTCGAAATTGGCCTTTAGGTGGCGGAGCGAGGCTTTGGTGCACGGATACGCTTACGCCGTCTCGTGAGGTTATCGTTTAGGAAGTGCGATGATGTTCGGCGTCTTCGAGGCGGCGGCTTGATCCGCCTTTCGCAAGAAGCCCGGCGCGATATTCCAATGCCGTCCATCGGTTCCAATGACGGTCACAGATTTGCGATTGTAGCGGGTCAGCGTGCCTTCGACCTTTAGCCCTTGCCCGTCTTCAAACGTCACACGATCGCCGATCGAAAATTTAAGCATGGTGTGATGCGCGTGTATCTGATGAAGAAAGCGCAGTCGCTCGACGATTCTGTGATTTAGATCCACCAACTCCGCCTCGCTCAATGAGTCTATGTCGATCGGCATTTGCTCCTCACACCACGTAAGACCGTCGGCAATATCTGGCTAACTCGCTAACTTGAGGCCAGGTGATTGTCCACGTCGCCGAATTTGCGCAGCGGCTTTAGGGCAGAGATACGCATTCCGCGCGATCTTAGTGTGTTTGGCGGTAAATGTCCCGGTCGTTAGCCAGCGAGGCGCGAAATGCGATGGCCGCCCACAGCAATCCGAAGCTGATCAGAGTCAGCAACGAAAAGACCACGCCCGCGACGGCGGCGGCCCTGGGGGTTCTCAACCCGGCGTCAGTGAGACCTTCGGCTTGGCTCATGTTCTGTACCCTCCCGCGATTTGTCGAACCGATCGAACCGCGACCGTAGCAGCATCATCTCGGGCCCGGCCGAAATTGCCCTTCGCGTCTCCGCGCGCCGCGACGTCGTTGGATCACGGAGCTGCCCGCCAAGAATGCTTGGTCCTTGTGTCTTCGCATCATCAATCCCATAGACTGTCCGGAACGCCCGGAAAATCGGGGATAATCGAAGCCACGACAGACCGGTCGGCCCGCGATGCAGCCCTGGTTCATTCCGATGTTCTACGTGAGCGGCGCTGTGCTGGGCGGGCTCGCGCTGCCGCGAATCGAGCAGGCCTACCTCTCAGGCTACACCTTGGCTGTGTCGGTGGCCTCCGCCCAGGCGCTGCTCTCGGCCGCGTCTTCGGGCATGATGGCGTTGACCGGCATCGTGTTCGCCATGGCTTTTGTGATGGTGCAATTCAGCGCGATCGCCTATTCCCCTCGGCTCGTGCTCTGGTTCGCCCGCGACCGGATGCTGTTCCACGCACTGGGCGCGTTCACGGCGACTTTTATCTATGCCTTGTTCACGCTCGCCTGGGTGGACCGCGGCGACTCGGCAAAGGTCCCGCTATTCTCGATGTTGCTCGTCGGGATCATGATCATTGTCAGCATGCTCATGTTTTCGAGGTTGATGCAGCGCCTCGGCGACCTTCAGGTCGGCAACGTGCTTCACCTGGTCGGCGACCAGGGGCGCGCCGTGATCGGCGAGATGTTCCGCCCCCTGGACGATGCGTCCGCCGCCCCTCATCCTGCCGAAAGTCGGGCGAGCGCAGCGCGGCTCGGCCGCGTGACTCAAACGGTGAAGTATTTTGGCAAACCGCGCACCGTCGCCAAGCTGGACGCCGATTCCCTTGTCGCGCTGGCGCGGCAGGCGCGCGGGACGATCGTGATGGCGTGCGCGGTCGGCGATACGCTGGTCGAGGGTTCGGCTCTCCTGCATGTTCACGACTCGGGAACGCCGCTGCCGGACGACGCACTCAGACGCGCCGTCCATCTTGGGCGGGAACGAACCTTTGAGCAGGACCCAAAATATCCGATCCGGCTTCTTGTCGACATCGCCATCAAGGCGTTGTCGCCGGCGATCAATGACCCGACGACCGCGGTCCAGACGATCGACCAGCTCGAGGACCTCCTGCGCCGTCTTAGCACGGCGGAACTGGACGCCGGCTACGCCGTGGATGAGAACGGCGCTCTGCGGCTGGTGTTCCCGACGCCGACCTGGGAGGACTATCTCACCCTTGCGTTCGACGAGATTCGGCACTTCGGCTCGAATTCGGTTCAAGTGATGCGGCGAATGAGGTCCGCGCTCGTCGGCCTCGCCGAGGCGCTGCCGAGTCAAGAACGGTTGGAGACGGTGCGAAATTATCTCGAGCACCTCGACCATGTCATCGGCGCCTCGCCGTTCGACGTCGAGGACAAGAGGATGGCGCGCCAGGAAGACCGGCAGGGCATTGGCCTGTCTCGGCAATCGGACGCGACCTGAACCGTTCGGGTGGTCGAAAGCTCATACCCATTCTATTTGAGCGCGACTCATCGCGCTCGAACCCGCGCAACGGCGCGGGCGCGCATTCGCGCTTCGGCCATAAGGCGATGATCGGTTCCGATCATCGCGTCTTGGTATCAGTCCTCGGATGCGACTGGAACTCGACCTTCGCGGATCGCTTTGACAAAGCGGCGGTAGTCGCGAAGGTTCTGGTCGGCGTATTCGACCGCAAACTCGCACGCCGCGTCGTCGAACGTCGTATTGGAGCCCATGTAGCCAGCAATCATAAGCCGTGGCCTCGGCCTGGAACTGGTCGAGGCGCTCGTGGCGCATGGCGCTCGGGTAACGGTCGTTGCTCGCCTTCGCCCTTTCGCCACCCGAACCGCTTTCGCCGCAGGGCAGGCGACAGGAACTTGAGCGCGGAAGAAACGTCCCCTCCAAAACACAAAATACGATTCCTTCACACGCGCTTTCGCGGGCGTGGGCGCCGGCTTCGGCGTCTCGCCAATCGTCTTGACGAACAAAACGTAGCGGGCAAATTGCGCGATAGGCGGGAGCGCTCCGATGTCTTCCGATTCGGCGAAGCCAATCATCTTTCTCAGCTACGCTCACCTCGATGAGCCGGAGAAGCCGCGCGGCGAGGAAATCCAGTGGCTCACCTTCGTGATGAAATTTTTGCGTCCCGCGGTGAAGAGCGGCGAGTTCCGGGTTTGGGTCGATCGTCAAATGCCGGGCGGGACGAAATGGGACAAGGAGATCGAGGGACACCTGCTCGCGTGCAACATTTTCGTTTTGCTCGTTTCCGCCAATTCCATGGGTTCCGACTACATCATAGACAGAGAGCTTGAGATCGCTCGCCGGCGCGAGACGGCGGGCGAGTTGCATGTCTACCCACTGCTCATTGAACCGACGCCGAAGGCCGGCCTCCAACGAGTCCGCGACTTTAATCTGCGTCCCCGCGACGCCAAGCCGCTTCAGGGCTATTCGCTCGCTGAGCGCAATCAGCACATGTCCGACGCCGCCGATGAGATCGCCGAGATTGCGAATACGATCGCCGAGCAGAAAGGCGCGGCGGCCGCGATGGGCGAACTCCTCACTCTGCCATTCGGCGTGGAGACATCCGAGCCCAAGGACCTGATCGTGTCCGGCGTGAGGATTGAGCGGATCGCGCCCGCGGCCGAGGCTGCGCGGGCGGCCCCCACGGTCGACATCACCAGTCTGCCCGAAACCGGCTATGAACGGCTTGTCGGCCGCGACGCGGAGCTCAGCCGCCTCGACGCCGCCTGGAGCGACGACGAGACCAACATCCTCTCGCTCATCGCCGAGGGCGGCGCGGGCAAGTCGGCTCTGGTCAACGAATGGCTGACGCGGATGCAAGCCGACGGCTATCGCGGCGCCGAACGCGTGCTCGGCTGGTCGTTCTATAGCCAGGGCTCCAAGGAGCGCGCGACCGCGGCCGACGAATTCCTCAATTGGGCGCTGGCCAAGCTCGATCTGAAAATCGAGACGACCAGCGCTTCCGCCAAGGGCGACGTGATCGCCGAGGCGCTGATGACGAGGCGCGTCCTGCTTGTGCTCGACGGCGTCGGGCCGTTGCAGCATGGGCCGGGCCCGCAGCCAGGCCAACTCAAGGACCAGGGCTTGCGCGCGCTCTTGCGCCGCTTCGCCGCCGCGCCGCCGCGAACGGATCACAGCCTGATCGTGCTGACAAGCCGCATCGCGGTCGCCGACATCAAGCGCTTCAAGGACGGCGCGGCGCCGGTGGTCGATGTCGAGCGGCTGTCGGACGAGGCGGGCGCCGAGCTTTTGCGCGACAACGACGTGTGGGGAATAGACAAGGAGCTAAGAGCAGCCTCGCGCGAATTCGGCGGCCATCCGCTGGCGCTGACCCTGCTCGCGAGCCTCATCAGGGAAACGCTGAACGGCGACGTGCGCCGGCGCGATCATATCCGTGGCCTGCTCGCCGACGCCGACAATCCACGCCACGATCAGGCGCGGCGGGTGATGGAATCCTATGAGAAGGAATGGCTCTCCGATCAGCCCATTTCTCCATTGCGTGGGGTTGTTCGACCGCCCAGCGAGCGGTGACTGTCTCAAAGCGCTGCGCGCCAAGCGGCCGTCGTGATCCCGGCGAGCCTGAGCTCCGTCGGCAGCCGGTCCTGCAGCGTCTGGAACGCCCGCTCCGAGCGTCCTCTGGCCAGCCGGGAGACCAGGAACGCCGAATAGATCGCGCCGGTCGCGTCATCGAGTGTCGCCACAAGATCGAGCGCCTGGCCCTCGAACCACTCATGCCGCGAGCCGTCCTGGTGCAGCATCATGCCCGGCAGCGGCCGCCGCTCGCGCTTCCTCCGATGCGCCCCCTTGCGCGTCGCCTTCGCTCGGAGCGACTCCGCCGCCTCCGCCTGATTGGGCTCCGCTGATTTCCAACGGTTCAGAATGTTCGCCATGCGCACACCCTGAAGGGCTTCCCTCCGGCCCATCCAGCCCCTCCCAAAGGGGCCGGACATGCCGGACAGATCGTGCGCTACCTAAACCGGACATATCGTCTGCTCCCGACAAATGCGCTTCCGCCATCTTGCCCTTACGCGCTAACGATGCTTGAGTTGGGCTCAAGGGGCGCGTGCGCGCGCACGCGCCCCTTGACTATCCGGCCAACCGATCCCGCTGCCGTGGGGTGCTGACAACAAGGATAGCCGGTCCGGGTCTTAAATGGCCTGGAACAAATGTGGTTTGGCTTGATCTCAGGGAGGAATTGGCATGGCTAAGATTCATAAGCTTATGGTTGGCGAGTCGCTGGTCGGCGACGGCAATGAAGTCGCGCATATCGATCTGATCATTGGACCGCGGGGCAGCGCGGCTGAAAGCGCCTTCGCCAACGCACTGGTCAATAACAAGGACGGGTTCACGGCCCTTCTCGCGGTTGTCGCCCCCAATCTGGCGACCAAGCCGTCCACGGTCATGTTCAACAAAGTGACGATCAAGGGCGCCAAGCAGGCGGTGCAGATGTTCGGCCCCGCACAGCACGCCGTCGCCAAGGCGGTCGCCGACAGCGTCGCTGACGGCACGATTCCCGCCGCTGAGGCCGACGACGTCTTCATCTGCGTCGGCGTCTTCATCCATTGGGACGCTGCCGACGACAAGAAGATCCACGACTACAACTATCGGGCTGTCAAGGAATCGATCGAGCGCGCTGTTAACGGCAAGCCGACGCCTGCGGAAGTCGTCAGCCAGCGTGACGCCGCCAAGCATCCGTTCAGCCCGTAAGCTGACCGGTCGGCCAAACCGATCCGCGCGCGGGAGAAGCGTTCTCCTGCGTGCGTCGGTTTCTCCCGAGGCTTAGTTAGCTTCGCGCGTCTATGGCGATGCGCATCAAGTCCATGGCCGAGCGCGCGCCGAGCTTCTGCTTGAGCTGGGTGCAGTTGTTGGCGATCGTCTTGTAGGAGACGTTCAGGAGATCGGCGATCTGCGCCATCGTGCGCCCGGCCGCAAGGAGGCGGAGGATTTCGAGTTCGCGGGCGCTCAAGTTCGAGAGCGCGTCCGGGCTCGGATCGGCGCGCAGAAAAGCAATTCGCCGCGCCATCTCGGGGTGCAGATAGCGGCCGCCGTTCGCGACCGTCTTGACCGCGTCAGCGAACAGCGTCGGATCGTCGTTCTTCGCTATATAGCCCTTGGCGCCGGCTTCAATCGCACGCGCGGCGACGGTTGGATCGTCGTTCATGCTGAAGATGACGAGCCGCGCCTCAGGCTCACGCTCGAGGATGCGCCGCATGAGTTCGAGCCCCGAGTACCCCGGCAGATTGATATCGACCACCCCGACGTCAGGTTTGTGATCGAAATAGGCGGCGAAACCGGCCGCCCCATCCTGCGCCTCGATGACCTCGACTTCCGGCTCCCCCTCGAGGAGCGCGCGGCACCCCGAGACGATGATCGGATGGTCGTCGACGATGAGAACCCGCACGGACCTAAGTCTCCTTGGCGATCCTGACCGCTTCGCGCCGCAGAAGGAAAACGCGGAACGGGGCCCTTTCTCCACCAGCATTGACAAGCGGGCCGCGCAAAATCAACGGTGAAGGACAAAAAAGGCCTCAGACCGATGTGGCGTTCAATCTCCCTGCGGAACCGGCTCAATCTCATCTTTGCCTCGCTCTTCGCTCTCTGGCTCGTGGCCGATGCGATTCATAACGTCTGGCAGGCAAGGGGGAGATCTCGCGTCGAAACGCAAAGCGCGATGCGGCTGACGAAGGATTTCGTCGCAACAACCCTCGCCCTCGCGCCTGGAGCGCCGGAACCGGAGAGGGTCAAGAACCTCGTCGCCGGCCTTCAGCATTTGCGGCACGTGCGCGCGGGGATCGGCGATCCGTCGCTTGCTTCCGCAATTCTCAGCGAGGCGAACAGGGAGTCCGAGGCGCCGCGTTGGTTTCGCGCCCTTGCTGGCGCGCCGGCCGAGACAGCCGTCATTCCTGTCGCGCTGAACAATGGCGGCTCGGCGTCCATCATCCTGGTCGCGGATCCGGCGGACGAGATCGACGAGGTCTGGGCCGAAGCGCGGGAGAATGCGCTCGAGGGCGGACTGATGGCGCTCGCCGCAATCGGCGTGACCAGCCTTCTGGTCGGGCGCGCGGTCAGGCCCCTCGGGGTCGCCGGAGCGACGCTCTCGAAGCTTGAGGCCGGCGATTATTCCGCGCGCGCCGAAGGCGACGGACCCCCGGAGATCCGCAACCTCAATGCGAAGATCAATTCTCTCGCGGAGGCGCTCGACGGATTGAACCGCGCCAACGATCAACTGATGGAGCGCGTCTTCGACGCCCACGACGAGGAACGTCAACTCATCGCGCACGAGTTGCATGACGAGTTCGGGCCTCATCTGTTTGCTTTGCGCGCAAGCGCCGCGGTGCTGGCGAAGACCGTCGGCGACCAGCCCGCCGCTCGCGCGGCCGCGAGCGCGATCGAGGCCCAGGTCGGCGAGCTGCAAGGCCAGAACCGGCGCATCCTGGCCGATCTCAGGCCCGCCGCGCTCGAGGAGCTTGGTCTCATCGAGGCGCTTGGGGCGCTCGTCGCGCATTGGCGTCGCGCAGACCCCAAAATGGCGGTCACGCTCGATGTGGAGCCCCGCGTCGAAGCCCTCGGCGATCGCGCGAGTCTGATGGCCTATCGCTTCGTGCAGGAGGCGATGACCAACGCGTTTCGCCACGCGGGAGCGACGCGGATCGAGGCGTCGCTCAAGTTCGAGGCCTCGGGTGAAGCGCCAAATCTGCGTGATCCGGCGCTTGCTGGGCTGGTCATGCGTGTGGCGGACGATGGCCGTGGGCTGAACGGCGAGGCGGAAGCGGGAATGGGTCTCGCCGGCATGCGCGACCGGGTCCGGCTCATGGGCGGGTCGGTCAAAATCGAGTCGCCTCAAGACGGCGGAGTTGTGGTCGAAGCGTGGTTTACTGGCCTCCGGCCCAATCCCGACCGGGAAAACCTCCCGACGCCGTCAGGAATTCGGCTCGGCAAAGCATCCAATCATTGAAATTACCCACGGCGCTCCACGAGCGTATTGTGAGGCTGTCGCACACGCGGGCTCAGTCGATGCCTCGCATCTCTAACTCTCTCGGGGCGGGCTCGCGACTCCTTGATCACCAGGGAATGAAGTCAAAGAGGGGGGCGAAGGCATGAGGATCAAAGTTGCCGGACCCATTGCGGCGGCCGGTGGCGTTCTCGCCTTTACGATGATCGGCTCTCGGGCCGAGGAGATCCAACTTCCCACTTTCGACGTGGTCGCGACGACGCCGCTCGGCGGTGGCGACATTGACGTCGCCAAGTCGCCCTTCGCGGTCTGGCAAACGAACTCTGAGGACATCCAGACCTTCAACGATTCGACGCTGCCTGGCACGCTGGCGCGTCAGGCGCCGGGCGTGACCGTCGGCAACGTCTCCGGCAACGACTTCCAGCCCGACGTCAGCTACCGCGGTTTCGACGCGACAGCTGTCAGCGGCACCCCGATCGGTCTCGCCGTCTATCAAAATGGCGTGCGCATCAACGAGGCGTTCGGCGACACGGTCAACTGGGAGCTCATCCCAGAGAATGCGATCGACAAGACCGCGATCATAGCCGGAAATCCGATCTTCGGACTGAACGCCCTGGGCGGGGCGGTCACCGTCACAATGAAGAACGGCTTCACTTGGCAGGGCGTCGAAGCCGATCTGCGCGGCGGCTCATTCGGTCGTGCGCAGGAGGAGTTTCAGTACGGCAAGCAGGTTGGAGACTGGTCGGTCTACGCGGCGGCGACACAGATCAACGACGGCGGTTGGCGGGTCGACGGAGCGTCACAGATTACTAATTTCTATGGCGATGTCGGCTACAAGGCGAACGGCTTTGAGTCGCATCTTCAGCTCACCGCGGGAGACAGCCAGCTCGGCGCCGCCGCTTTCACGCCGCTCCAATTGCTGCAGAACAATTGGGGCAGCGTCTTCACCGTTCCCCAGACGACCGAGAACAAGATGGCGATGGTCTCCTGGACCGGCGCTTATGCCTACTCGCCCACGCTGAGCTTCCAGGGCAACGCCTATTTCCGCGCATTCAATCAGGCGCATGTCGACGGCAACCCGACCAGCGTGGGGCCCTGCCCGCCAGTCTCGTGCCTGAACGGAAACCCGGTGCATGATACGTTTGGCAACGTCATTCCCGACCTGTCAAACGGCGGGACCACCGATCTCGGCGAAATCGACCGAAGCTGGACGCAGTCGCGCTCTCTTGGCGCGAGCGCCCAGGCCGTCGACACGGACAAGCTTGCCGGGCACGACAACACGCTGACCGTCGGCGCGTCCCTCGACTACGGCTGGACGCGCTTCAACGGCAACAGCCAGTTGGGCACGATCTTCAACGACAACAACACCTCGTTCCCCGTGATCGGCTTCCCCTTCATTATCGCCGAGCCTGACAGCTTCCTGAACCCGGTCATGGTCCATACGAACAACACCTATACCGGCGTCTACGCGCTCGACACCTATAGCGCGACCGACCGCCTGACGGTGAGCGCCGGCGGACGCTTCAATTACGCGGGGATCGATCTCGAGGGCGCGAACGGCGCGCTTCTCAACGGCTTCTCGAACTTCTTCCATGTCAATCCGACTTTAGGTTTCACCTACAAGCTCACGCCTGACATCAACTTCTATGCGGGATATGCGATGACCAATCGCACGCCTACGCCGCTCGAGCTCGGCTGCGCCGATCCCAACAACCCCTGCATCATCGACAATTTTCTTGTCTCGGACCCAAAACTGAAGCAGGTGGTCGGGCAGACTTTCGAACTGGGCTTCCGTGGGCAGAACCCCTTAAGCCAATTGGGTCTGAGTCCTGAATGGGGCAAGCTGCAATGGTCGGCTGGACTCTTCCGCACGACGCTCAATAACGACATCCTGCCCCAGCAGAGCGCTGTTAGCGGCTTCGGCTATTACGCCAATGTCGGAACCACGTTGCGCCAGGGCGCGGAGGCAAGCGTCCAATGGACCGGCGACCGCTGGTCGGCCTACGCCAACTACACCTATATCGACGCTGTTTATCTGACGACCTTTCAGGAATCGTCGCCGTTCAATCCGCTGGCCGACGCGAACGGTTTCATTCCGATCACCAATGGCATGCCGATCGCCGGCATCCCGAAGAACACGGTGAAGGTGGGCGTCGACTACGCCGTGACCGACAAATGGCATGTCGGCGCCGATATGGTCGCTGCGTCTGGCCAGGTCGCGTTCGGCAATGAGAATAACGCGCTTCCGCAAGTCCCGGGCTACGCGGTCTTTGGCCTGCACACGTCCTACCAGATCGCCAAACAGGTGCAGGCCTATGGCCTCATCCAGAACCTATTCGATCAGCGCTACTATACCGGTGGCGGCCTGTTCGACATCACTGAACTGCCCAACTCGGCGCCCTCCCTGACCAACCCGACGAGCCTCGGGCCGGCGAGGCCGTTCGCCATCTACGGCGGGTTGCGAATAACATTGTAATGCGCAAGAAGCGGACGAAGGACACAAAACGAGGACATTATCGTGAAAACCATCGGACGGAGGACCTTGCTGCTGGCGTTGGCCTGGACGTCGGCGCTATCGCCAGCGCTTGCGGCGTCGGTGTTCAGCGGGATCGATACGGACAACGACGGCACGATCAGCCTCGATGAAGCGAAGGCGGCTGCCGGCAAGGTTTTCGACCAGCTCGACCATGACCACGATGGCACGCTCGATCGCGCCGAGCTTAGAGGCCGCGTTCTCGATCAAGATTGGGCGGTCGCCGATCCCGACAGCGACAAGACTTTGACCAAGGACGAGTACCTCAATTACGTCGAAACGGTCTTCAAACGCGCTGACACGAATAACGACGGAACGGTGGACGCGAAGGAAGCGCGTACGCATGCCGGCCGCGTCCTTTTACGTCTTTTGCGGGCGCGCTAACCTCTCCGATACGCGGCGCAAAGAAGACGCGATCGGTCAGAAACCGGGAGGAAGAATGCAGAGTTTGGACCTCTCGCCGCTCGGCCTGTTTCTGGGCGCAAGCCTCGTGGGCAAGGCCGTCATGGCCGTGCTGTTCCTGGCCTCGCTCTGGTGCTGGGTCTTGATCATCGAGGGCGCGGTTTCCGTTGTGCGCCTTCGGCGCGCCGTCCGTCAGGCCCGCACTGGCGGCGCGCTCACGAAATCCCTCACCGCTGTCGCCGCCGCGGGCGATGAGGAAGCCCGGCGCCGCATTCCAGGCGAGACCGTCGGCGAACTCAGGTCGCGCATCTCGGACGCGATGGCGCGCGGCGCCCGGGAACTCCTGACGCGCTCCGAGGGCGGCCTGCCCAACCTTGCCGTCATTTCTTCGGTGGCGCCGTTTGTCGGTCTGTTCGGCACCGTATGGGGCATCATGTCGAGCTTCGCGGCGATCGGTCAGTCGCAGGACACATCGCTGGCGACGGTTGCGCCCGGCATCGCGGAATCGCTCGCGGCGACAGCTTATGGCCTGGCGGCGGCGATTCCCGCTTCCATCGGCTATAACCGCATCGGCGCCGCTTATGCGAAGCTCGGGCAGGACATGGCCTCGTTCGTTGAGGAGCGCGCGCTGGCGCTGCTCGCCCGTCC
>CAWHZY010000007.1:0-291348 GCA_963833955.1 uncultured Alphaproteobacteria bacterium
CTTGTCCGCGAACGTCCGCGCCAGTCCAAGACTATCTTATAAGTCAGAGTCTACACGTTTTTGACCGTCCCGGCGCAGCAGCTCCGCGGTCGATTGCGTGTCGGCGGCAACTGCGATTGGCCAGGGGGATGATCTCGGGCTTGCCCCGCAAGCCGGACAGTCCCGTAACTTGAGAACGTGGTCAGACACCCTTTCCATCTTTCCGCGAGGCGACGAGCCGGTCTACTGACACAACCACTCAAAAAGAAGTTTGCCGAAAATCAAAAAGGACAGTGAGAGCCGTAGAGAAGCGGTGGTCGGCGAAGCTTACGACTGGGAGGGACGATCTGACGCGCGCACCGCCTCCCTTTCGCCACGCCCTGCGACTGGTTCGATTCACGCCAAGCAGATCGTCGCACCTTGCCAGTGGTGTTCGGCGCTCATACTGTTCGTCTGCAAACGACCGCCGACTTGCTGAGACCGTCAGAAAATACGAGGCGAGATTCCTGATGGCCCATGACGAACCAGCTCCGTCAGGCGCGCCGACCAAGCTGGTGATCCGGAACGTCGGGCTGATGCTGAGCGGCGATCTCGAGAAGCCCATTCTCGACGCGGACGCGATCGTCGCGGTCGACGGCCGCATCGCCGCAATCGGGCGCGCTGAGGACCTCGACCTTTCCGGCGCGACGACGACGATCGACGCCCATGGCGTCGCGCTCGCGCCCGGCCTGATCGACAGCCACGTCCATCCTGTCGCCGGCGATTGGACGCCGCGGCAGAGCCAGCTCAACTGGATCGATTCCTGCCTGCACGGCGGCGTCACCACGATGGTCTCGGCCGGCGAAGTTCACACGCCCGGCCGGCCGCGCGACATCGTCGGACTCAAGGCGATGGCGATCACGGCGCAGCGCTGCTTTTCGAACTTTCGCGCCGAGCGGCGTGAAGGTGCACGCGGGCGCGCCGGTGATCGAGCCGGGGATGGAGGAGCATGATTTCGAGGAGCTTGCCGCCGCCGGCGTCCGCTTCCTCGGCGAGGTCGGGCTCGGCGGCGTCAAGGATGGGCCGACGGCGCGCAAGATGGTCGCGTGGGCGCGCAAATACGGCATCAACAGCACCATCCATACCGGCGGTCCGTCGATCCCCGGCTCCGGGCTCATCGACAAGGACATCGTGCTCGAGGCGGACACCGACGTCATCGGCCACATCAACGGCGGCCACACCGCGCTGCCGGACGATCAGATCGTCTGCCTGTGCGAAGGCTGCAAGCGCGGTCTCGAACTCGTCCACAACGGCAACGAACGCGCGGCGCTGTTCACCTTGCGCACCGCCAAGGAGCGCGGCGAATTGAGCCGCGTCATCCTCGGCACCGACGCCCCGGCCGGCTCGGGCGTTCAGCCGCTCGGCATCCTGCGCATGGTCTCGCTGCTGTCCTCGCTCGGCGAGGTTCCCGCGGAGGTCGCCTTCTGCTTTGCGACCGGCAACACGGCGCGCATGCGCGCGCTCGATTGCGGGCTGATCGAGGTCGGACGCTCCGCCGATTTCGTGTTCATGGATCGCGCCCAGCATTCGGCCGGCAAGACGCTGCTCGATAGCGTGCGGCTCGGAGACCTGCCGGGCGTCGGCATGACCGTCATCGACGGAATCGTCCGCTCGCATCGCAGCCGCAACACGCCGCCCGCGGAGAAGGCGCCGCGATCGTCGCTAAGTCAGGCGCTTGGATGATGCCGGATGTGGCTCCTTGGGCGACGCCGCTCAGACCCGGTTTGGTTTTCTTGGCCGGCCGCTGTTTCGTTACGAGGACCCCGATTAGAGGGTTGGAAAAGCTTGGATTTCCTTCAATTTTCGACCGAATCGAGCTTATCAATGGGTTACGCGAGATTTTCGCTGAATTTAAATTCGCGCGTCCTTTTACCTCCGCGGCCGTAGGCGCGATGAGCGCCAAGTCCTCTTGAGTTGCGGAAGTGCCCGATTATCGCCATTCGAGCAGCTTAATCTAATTTCTGCTTTTCAGCAATAGATCCGCCCTGTTGGTCGCGGCGCCGTTCCTCCGGACATCTCTATCCAGATGCAACTCGGCCTAATGACGGGATCGCCAGACGTACTCAACGTCTGCGGATCAAGCCAGCCGCCTTAGCAAGGCGACCAGCGTCGAACGCTCGTCCTCGTCCAGCGGCGCCAGCGTGTTGTCCGTGATCAGCGCAGCGATCGGCGCGGCGCGGTCGTAGAGATCGGAGCCTTTCGGCGTCAGCTCGACGACGACGGCGGCGACCGTCCCCGGGTCGGGACGGCGCGCGTGAAGCCGCGCGCGGTCAGGCGATCGATGACGCCCTTGATCGTCGCCGCGTCCATCGCGGTCAGCCGGCCAAGAGGTTCTGCGAGCAGTCGCCGACCTCCGCGAGCTTGGCCAGCGCCGCCCATTGGGTCGGCGTCAGGCCCTCGATCATTCAGCGACGAAAATAGCCGCGTGGCGCTGCTGCGCCTGACGCAGCAGAAACCCGACCTGATCGTCGAGAAGGTAGCGCTCCCCCTGCGCGCGCTGGCCTTCAAGGACTGGGCTTCTCATTGGGCCATCCGGGTACCACAGCGACGGGGACGCCGCCAGCCAGACTCAAAACGCGAGATAAGCGTCGCGCACGTCGGGCCGGCGTCGAACTCGGCCATCGTTCCGGAAAAGCGCACCGCGCCTTTCTCGATGACATAGACGCGCTCGGCGACGAGGCGGGCGAAAGCGAGGTTCTGTTCGCTGACGAAAAGGCCCGAGCCCCTCGCGCTTCATCTCGCGATGGCCTCGATCATCTGCTCGACGATGCGCGGCGCAAGGCCCTCGGACGGCTCGTCGAGCAGCAGCAGCGAGGGATTGCCCATCAGCGTGCGCGCGATGGCGAGCATCTGCTGCTCGCCGCCGGACATGCGCGCGCCATCGCGATCGCGCAATTCCGCAAGATTCGGGAAGATGGCGAAGAGCCGCTCCGGCGTCCAGGTGGGCGCGTTCGGGCGCGGCGGCTGCCGGCCGACGCTGAGATTTTCGTCGACCGTGAGATCGGAGAAGATGCGGCGGTCCTCCGGCACATAGCCAAGGCCGAGCCGCACGATCGCGTGGGTCGGACATCCGCGAGATGTCTTGGCCGTCGAAGGGGATCGCGCCGCTGCGCGGGCTCATCAGCCCGAGGATGGCGCGGAACGTCGTCGATTTGCCGGCGCCGTTGCGGCCGATCAGCGCCACCGCCTCGCCCGGCGCGACGTCGAGCGAGACGTCGAACAGGACCTGCGCGCGGCCGTAGGCCGCGTCGAGGCTTTCGACCGAGAGCTTGGCCGCGCTCATCGACGAGCCCCCTACAGCGAGCCGGCGCCGAGATAGACCGCCGCACGTCCGCGTTGGCGCGCACGGCCGCGGGCTTGCCTTCGGCGATCAGCGTCCCGCGGTTGAGCACCAGCACCCGGTCGGCGTGACCGAACACGACGTCCATATCGTGCTCGGTGAAGAGGACGCCGATGCTGCGCTCGCGCGCGATACGCGCGGTGAGCGCCATCAGCGCGTGGCGCTCGCTCGGGCCATGCCGGCGGCGGGCTCGTCCATCAGCAGCAGTCGCGGATCGTTGGCGAGCGCGATGGCGAAATCGAGGCGCTTGACGTCGCCATAGGCGATCTCGCCGCAGCCGCGTTGGCCTGGTCGGCCATGCCGACGAGAGCGAGCAGGCGCTCCGCTTCGTCGACATGGTAGCGCGCCGCCCAGCGCGAGCGCCGGCCACGAAGTCGCCGGGAGGGCGAGCAGCGCCATCTGCACATTCTCCGCGACGGTCATCGAGGCGAAGGTCGCGGCGACCTGGAACGTGCGCCCGACGCCGAGCCGCCCGATGGCGCCGGGCGCCAGGCCGGCGGTGCTCTTGCCGAAAATCGTGATGCGGCCGGTCGTCGGCGCGATCTGGCCGTCGATCATGTTGAAGCAGGTGGTCTTGCCCGCGCCGTTGGGGCCGATGAGCGCCAGCATCTCGCCGGCTTCGAGCGCGAAGCTGACATCGCGCACCGCCTCGAAGCCGGGATAGGATTTGCCGAGCTTCTCCGCGACGAGAATGCTCATGAGCTTTCGCCAAGGAGGCGCGACGGCGTCCGCGCGCTTCGCCAGGCCTCAAACTGGCCGACGAGGCCCGTTCGGGAACAGGACGACGAGCAGCGATGATGAGCGCGCCAAGGACGAGCCTGGAATAATCGGTGTGGCTGATCACCCAGATCGACAGCGAGCGATAGATCGCCGCGCCGACGACGCCGCCGGAGATCGTGTCGACGCCGCCGAGCAGCACCATGACGAGCCCGTCGATCGATAGCGGGATGCCGAGATGTTGTCGGGAAACACGCTGCCTTTGAGAAAGGCGTAGAGCGCGCCGGCCAGCGCCGCAAAGGCGCCGGCGAGGACGAAGCCCGCCCATTGCACCCGCCAGCGCACGATGCCGATCGTCTCCGCGCGCAGCGTCGTGTCGCGCAAGGCGCGCAGCGCATAGCCGAAGGGCGAGAAGGTGATCACGCGCAACAGCGCGATGGCGCCCGCGCAGAAGCCGAGCGTCAGCCAGTAAAAGCGCGCGGGCGAGGCGGCCCAGGGCGCTCGGCCAGACGCCGATGATGCCGTTGTCGCCGCCGGTGACGTCGGTCCATTGAAAGGCGATCGACCAGGCGATCTGGGCGAAGGCAAGCGTCAGCATCGCGAAATAGACGCCGGTCAGGCGCACGCAGAACCAGCCGAAGACGAGCGCGCCGGCGAACCCCAGCAGCACGCCAGCGGGGATCGCCGTCGCCATGCCGAGCCCGAACGTCTTCACCGCGATCGCCGCGCCATAGGAGCCGAGGCCGAAATAGGCGGCGTGGCCGAAGGAGACGAGACCGCCGCCGCCGAGCAGGAAATGAAGGCTCGCCGCATAGAGCGCGAAGATGAGCACTTCCGTCGCGACGCTAAGCGCATAATTGCCCGCGACGAGCGGCAGAAGCGCCGCGGCCGCCAAGGCCAAGAGCGACGAGCAGCCGGCCTCGCGCGCCGAGCGGGCGCCAGCGGGAAAAGACCGCGCCGCCCGCGCTCGCGGGCGGCCGCCTCCGCGCGCCCGAGCAGGCCCCAGGGCCGCACGACCAGCACGATCGCCATCACCACGAAGACGAGCGCGATCGAAACGCCGGGAAGACGAGGATGCCGAAGGCGTTGAGTTCGGAGACGATGATCGGCGGCGAGAAAGGCGCCGGGCAGGCTGCCGAGACCGCCGATGACGACGACGACCAGCGATTCGGTGATCACCGGCAGGTCCATCGTGTGGCTGGCGGCCTCGCGCGGCAACGCCAGCGCGCCGCCGAGCGCGGCGAGAAAGACGCCGAGCGCGAAAACGCTGGTGAACAGCCATTTCTGGTTGACGCCGAGCGCCGCCGCCATCTCGCGGTCCTGCGTCGCCGCGCGCACCAGCACGCCCCAGTGCGTGCGCCGGAACACGAACCAGATGCGACGCGAGCACCAGCGGGCGCGAGCGCGATCAGCAAGCAGGTCGTAGGTCGGGAACGGCTGGCCGAGGAGGTCGACCGCGCCCTTGAAGCCCGGCGCGCGGGGGCCGAGCAATTCGCCGGGCCCCCAGATCAGCAGCACGAGATCTTCGACCGCCAGCGTCACGCCGAAGGTCGCGAGCAGCTGGAACAGATCCGGCGCGTCATAGATGCGGCGCAGCAGCGTCATCTCGACCAGCGCGCCGATCGCGGCGACGCGAGAGCGCGGCGAGCAGCGATCGCGGGCCAGAAGCCGAGCGGCGGCCGCTGAGCCGGTCGGTCAGCGTGTAGCCGACATAGGCGCCCAGCATGTAGAAGGCGCCATGCGCGAAATTGACGATGCGCGTGACGCCGAAAATGATCGACAGGCCGGAGGCGACGAGAAACAGCGAGCAGGCGCTGGCGAGCCCGGTGACGAACTGGACGAAGTAGAAGCTCAACGTCGCGCGCCGCCGCTTCTCGAGACGGAGGGCTGCACGCGGCCTCCGGTCCTCTGCCGGCGCGCCATCAGTCCTGCGGCCGCTGCGCCTTGACCTCCGCTCGCGAGGGCAGATAGCCGGCGCCGTCGTGATAGGTCACGTCGACCATCACGCCCTTGCCGTCCTTGAGCGCGGTCTTGCCGACGAAGGCGCCGAGCGTCGATTGATGGTCGATGGCGCGGAAAGTGACCGGGCCGAAGGGCGTGTCGACCTTGATGCCCTCGGCGGCGTCGACCAGCTTCTCGCTGTCGGTCGACTTCGCTTTGGCGAGGATCGCCGCGGCGGCTCTTGAGCATCGCATAGCCGACCACCGAGCCAAGCCGCGGATAGTCGTTGTATTTGGCCTGATAGGCCTTCAGGAACGCGGCGTGGTCGGGGATCGTCACGGCGTTCCAGGGATAGCCGGTGACGATCCAGCCCACCGGCGTCTCGTCCTTGAGCGGGTCGAGATATTCCGGCTCGCCGGCGAGGAAGCTGACGACGGCGCGGTCCTTGAACAGGCCGCGCGTCTCGCCCTCGCGCACGAGCTTGACGAGATCGGCCCCGAACGTGACGTTGAAGATCGCGTCCGGCTCGGTCTTGGCGATCGCTTCCGACGACCGCGCCAGCGTCGATCTTGCCCTGCGGCGGCCATTGCTCGCCGACCCACTGGATGTCGGGCGCGCTTGGCCGAAAGCAGCTTCTTGAACACCGCGACCGCGGACTGGCCGTATTCGTAATTCGGCGCGATCGTCGCCCATTTCTTCGCCGGCAGCTTGGCGGCTTCGTCGGCGAGCATCGCCGCCTGCTCGTAGTTGCCGGGCCGCAGGCGGAACGTGTAGCGATTGCCCTTGGACAGCGTGATCGCGTCGGTCAGCGGCTCGGCGGCGAGGAAGAGGATCTTCTTCTGCTTGGCGTAGTCGGAGACCGCGAGGCCGATGTTGGAGAAGAAGGTGCCCGCGAGCATCGCGACGCCGTCGTTCGCGACAAGCTCGTTCGCCGCCGTGACCGCATCGGCCGGCTTGCCGCCGTCGTCCTTGGTGATCACCTCGAGCTTCTTGCCGTCGACGCCGCCGGCCGCGTTGATCTCCTCGAGCGCGAGCTGCCAGCCCTTGCGATAGGGCTCGGTGAAGGAGGGGATCGCCGAATAGGAGTTGATCTCGCCGATCTTGATCGTGTCGTCGGCGACGGCGGGCCGCGCGCCGGCGAAGCGCCGCGGCCAGGATGAGGCTTGATAGGATCGCCGGAAACATTCTCATGTTCGTTGTCCCTAGTTGAAGTACGTTCCTCGCGCTCGATCTAGCGCAGCCCGTCGACGCCTTTGATCTCGTCCTTGGTCAGTCCGCCGACGCGCGGATGCGGGCGGCCGGAATCGGTGACGGCGACCGCCACCATGATCTCGTTGGCGCGCGGCGCGTCGGCGATGCGCACCTCCATGCCGTCGAAATGGCTGCGCACGAAGGCCGCGTCCTTGTGGCCGAGCGGAACGTCGAGCGCGACGCCCGGGTCCGCCGCGCTTCTTGGACGAGGGGATCAGCGCCGCGCCCTTGCCCAGCACCTTGCGCACCGGCGCGCCGAGCTTGGGATGCAGGATCGCGGCGGCGTGTTCGAGCTCGCCGTTCTCGCCGACGGCGGCGGCCTTGCCATAGCTTTCCGCGCGCCGATCCCTCGATGCCGAGCGCCGCGACCGCGCGCGCGGCCAGCAGCGCGCCAAGCTCCTCGCCGATATCGATCAGCGGCGAGAGGTCTTCGACATAGCGGCCGGCGAAAGGGTTTTCGATCACGGCGACGGCGGCGGCGCGGCGCGTCGGCGGCTCGACGGCGCGAGCCATCTCGACGCGCGTCTCCTCGACGACAGTGGCGAGCTTGCGAATCTTCGCCTTCATCTGAGACCCGTCCATTCCTTTGATCTCGGAGGCCTTCAGGCCGCCGGCGCGGTTGTGGACGCGCGCGCCGGTCGTCATCGCAAGCGCGAGCAGCATCTCGTCGGCGCGCGGCGCGTCGGCGACCCCGACCTCGATGGCGTCGAAATGGCTGCGCACATAGGAAGCGTCGATATGCGTGATCGGCACGTCGAGCCGCGCGCCCGGCCGGCGACCTTCTTGGCCGAGGGCACGATGGCGAGCGCGCCGCCGAGCGCCTCGCGCATCGCGTAGCCGCCGGGCACATGCCAGAGCGCGCCATGCTCGATCTCGCCGGCCGCGCCGACGATCGCGCCCTTGCCGTAACCTTCGATTGTCTTGGGATCGCCGCCGAGCGCGGCGATCAGCGCCTTCGCCATGTCGAGACCGAGCGGCTTCAGATCGTCGGAGAAGCCGACGATGTCCTCGACATAGCGACCGGCGAACGGGATTCTTGATGACGGCGAGGATGGCGGCGCGCCGATAGGGAATCTCGCGACCGGGCCGCCCTCGTGGAAGATCTCCTCGACCATGGTCACTTGCTTGCGAAGCTCAACCGACGGCATAGCGTGTCTTCCTCGTTGCGAGCAACGGTGGGCATAGCCGAGGTAACGGCTCGCGGCGGCGCCGACAAGGCGGGTCTGCTCGCCAAGCCTCAGCGCGGCCGCTTCGATGAGGCCGCGACTCGCGCCAAAGCTCGGCCTCCGCGCGCCGGAGGCGAGCGCGCGATCGATTTCATCTGCGCGTCAGCGGCCCGACGGCGACGGTGACGCGCCGCTCGCCGAGGTCGCTCTGCGGGTCGAGGTCGCAGGCCGGCGTGCGCCGGATCGCGGGATGGCCGGGAAGGTCGACGGCGTTGGCGATCAGCGTCGCGGCGGCGTCGGCGAGCGCGGCGGAAGTCGCGAGGACTGTCACGGCGTCGGCGATGCCAAGCGAGAAGCTGCGCCCGCGCCAGCCCGAGGTCGCGACGCCGCGCACGGCGTCTGCCGCGCTGATCGTCGCGCGGCCGAACAGACTCGGCCGGTCCGGGCGGTCGACCATGCCGATCGAGAACGTCTCGCCGGAGCTCAGATGCAGCGCGATGTCGCCGCCGTTGTTGACATAGGCGCGGCCAGCCGTCGCCCGGCCGTCATGGCCTCGAGGACCTCCTCGGCCACGGCGCCCGGCGACCGCGGCCATCGGCGTGAGGAAGCGCCGCGCGATCGGAACGGCGCGACCGCCGCCGCCATCCGGCGCGCGACGGCGCCCCGCGGCGCCTGGGCGACGCAGCGGGTCCGCCCGCAGCAGAGGCAGTTCCGTGCAGAGCTCGTCGAGGATGGTCGCGAAGCGGCCCCACGCCGCGGCGTAGGCGTCTTCGACGGCGCTCGTCTCGCCAAAGGCTTCGATGATGAGGTCGATCGGTCCGTCCTGCAAATGCAGACGGCCGTCGGCAAAGCGTCGCTGCTGCGGCGGCGCCCTCATGCCTTGCGCCTCGCGCCAACGGCGCGCGCGACCGCGCCGTTGGCGAAGATCGCGTTCGGGCGCTGGGCGTGCTCGGCGACCACCTCTTCGAGCGGCCGCACCTCGTCGACATGGCCGCCGAGCGCCGCGTAATCGTCGAGGCGCAAGGTGAATTCGATCGGCGCGACGATCGCGGGCGTCGGCACGTAGCCGAAGGAGTTCTCCGGCAAGAGCGTGACGTCGACCATGAAAGTGATGCCGCCGCCGGGCCAGACGGTGACCGGCGCGCCGCCTGCGGTCACGGTCGTCAGCGCCTGGCGCACCGAACGCGTGAGCCGAACCGGATTCTCCGTCACGCCGGCGCGCAGCGAGCCGCCGGCGCCCGCCATGAACAGCACCGAGCAGAGCGCCGGCTCGCAATTCTCGCTGATGCGCTCGACCGATTCGCGCAAGGTCTCCGGCAGCTCCGCCTGGATCGGGCGCAGATCCTCGTCGAGGCGATAGAAGGCGTGCTGCTCGCCGGTGGTCGAGACCATCAGCATCGTCATGCCAGGCCGCGCCACCTTCGGATTGAAGCCGGCGACGATCTCGAGCGGATCGGAGACATTCGTTCCGCCCCAGCCGGTTCCGGGCTCGGCGACGTGGAAATAGCGGCCGGGCGTCGAGCGGCGGCCTTTCATCTTGATGCCGGTGTCGCGCATGCCGAGCAGCTTGCCGGCCTGATGCTCGGACAAGACGCCGGTGATGTGGTCGTCGACCACCACCACCTCGTCGACCTTGTCGCCCCATTGCTTGGCGAACATGCCGATCGTCGCCGAGCCGCAGCCGACGCGCATGCGCTCCTCAAGCTTGCCGTTGACGATCGGCGCCTTGCCGGCCTGCACGATCACGCTCGCGCCGCCGTCAACGACAAGCTCCACGGCTTGCCGTTGCAGAGATCGAGCAGCGTCTCGCAGGTGACGCGGCCCTCTTTCTTGCCGCCGTGGGTGAGGTGATTGACGCCGCCGAGCGAGAGCATCTGCGAGCCATATTCGCCGGTCGTCACATGGCCGACCGGCTCGCCCTCGGCGCGCACGATTGCGCATTCGGCGCCGAGATGGCGGTCGGTGTCGATTTTCAGCTTGACGCCGCAATAGCTGTAGATGCCCTCGGTGACGACCGTCACCATGTCGACGCCATCGACCTTGGAGGAGACGATGAAGGGCGCGGGCTTGTAGTCGGGATAGGTGGTGCCGGCGCCGACGGCGGTGACGAGCGGACCGGGTCGCCGGAGGATGTCGCCGCTCCAGGCGGCCTCGGCATTGACGAAAGGCACGACCTTGCCGCCTTCGCTCAACGTCCGGTCGAGCAGCACATGCGGATCGACCCGCACCAATTGGCCATCGCGGTTCGCGTAGCGGTCGCAGGCGCCCGTCATGCCCGGCCGGATGTAGCAAAGGACCGGACAGGCGTCGCAGCGGATCTTGTCGTCGGCCTCGGTCATGCTTGCGTTCTGGCGGCTGCGAGGATCGCCTGGCGCACGCGGTCCGGGGTCGCGGGCGCGCGGTGGATTCGCACGCCGGTCGCGTGATGGATGGCGTTGAAGATCGCCGGCGCCGTCGGAATCAACGCCTGCTCGCCGATGCCCTTGGCGCCGAACGGGCCGACCGAGGAGCCGTCCTCGATCAGGATGCACTCGACCGGCGGCATGTCGCCGATCGTGGGGATCAGATAGTCGTGCAGGTTCTCGCCCTTGCCGGGGAAGAACTCCTCCATCAGCGCGAGGCCGAGGCCCTGCGCCGCGCCGCCCTCGATCTGGCCTTCGACCAGCGTCGGATTGATCGCGCGGCCAACGTCGTGCGCGCAGACGAGGCGCAGGACTCTGACACGGCCCAGCTCCATATCGACTTCGATTTCCGCCATATGCGCGCCGGAGCCGAACACGGCGTAAGGATCGCCCTGCCCGTTCTCGTCGAGCGGCGTGGTCGGCGGATCGAAGGTCTCGACGACCTCCACCACGAAGCCAGCGGCATTGAGGGCTAAGGCCGCAAGCTCAATGCGCCGCTCGCCGGCGGAATCCGCGATGACGACTGAGCCGGTCTCGAAACGGAGCTTCGCGTCCTCGCCGACGTTGGCGAGACGCAGGAGTTCGCGCCTCATCGCGCGCGCCGCGAGAGCGGCCGCGTTGCCCGACACGAAGGTCTGCCGCGAGGCGGAGGTCTTGCCGCAGTCCGGCGTCATGTCGGTGTCCGCCGACACGAGATCGATCTGGTCGATCGGCGCGCCAAGCGCGTCGGCGCAAATCTGCGCGATGACCGTGTTCGAGCCCTGACCGATATCGACCGCGCCCTGGAACAGAGCGAAGCGGCCGTTGGGCTTGAGGCCGAGGCGCATCGTCGAGGGATTCGACATCGAGGTGTTGCCGCAACCGTACCACATGCCGGCGACGCCGACGCCGCGCCTGAAGGGGCCTCGAGCCTCGGCGTTGTGCCGCTCCGCCGCGGCGCGCGCCTCAATCCAATGAGGGCGCAAAGCCTCGAGACACGCTTTGAAGCCCATGCCGTCCGCGAAGATCTGGCCGGTGACAGTCGGCTCGCCCGCGCCAAGCGCGTTGAGGATGCGGAACTCGAGCGGGTCGATATTCAGGCGAAGCGCGAGTTCGTCGTAGAGTTGCTCTTGCGCGATCGCGCTCTGCGGCACGCCGAAGCCGCGAAAGGCGCCGGCGGGCACGAGATGCGTATGGATCGCCCGCGCCACCGCCCGGTAGTGCGGCATGCGATAGGGGCCGGAGGCGTGCACCGGCACGCGGTTGGCGACCGTCGGGCCCCAGGAGGCGTAGGCGCCGGTGTTGAAATCGGCGGAAAAATCCATCGCCACGAGACGCCCGTCGCGCATCGCGCCGATCTTTGCGACCATGCGCGCCGGATGGCGCTTGGTCGTCGTCATGATCAATTCGCGGCGCGAATAGACCATGCGGACGGGACGATCGAGCAGCCAGGCGGCGACCGCGATGAAGGGCTGAATCGACAGATCGAGCTTCGCGCCAAACCCGCCGCCGACCGCCGTCGGGATGATCCGCACCTGCTCCGGCGCGATGCCCAGGATCTTCGCAACGTCGTCGCGATCCATATAGGGCGCCTGCGTGCAGGCCTGGACCTCGATGCGGTCGCCGACGCGGCGCGCAAAGCCCGCCTCAGGCTCGATATAGGCGTGCTCGACAAAGCCTGTCTCGAAGACGCCTTCGACCACGATATCCGCCGCAGCGAGGCCCGCGACGACATCGCCGCGCGCCACCCGTCCGGTCGTCAGGATGTTAAGAGCGCGGTGCGGATGAATGCGTTCGGCGTCTTCATCGAGCGCCTCTTCGAGGGTCGTGAGCGCGGGCCGCGGGCTCCAGGTCACAGGAAACGTCGCAAGGTCGAGATCGCGCATCGTCTCGCTGTCGCCGACCACCAGCGCGATGGCCTCGCCGCGAAAGCGCGCGACGCTGTCCGCGAGCACGGGTTGGTCCGCGAAAGGGGCGATCACGCCATAGCAGTTCGCGCCGGGGACATCGCTTAGCAGTGAAGACGGCGACGATTCCGGGATGAGCGCGTTGAAACGCCTCGAAGTCGCCGAGAACGAACGAGGCATGCGCATGAGGCGATCGGACCACGCGCGCCGTCAGCGCCTCGGCCGGCCATTCGTCAGCGCCGAAAATTTCTGCGCCCGAGAGCTTGCGGGCGCCGTCGAGGCGGGGGATGCGCCGCCCAACTGCGGTCTCTCGAGGCAATTCCGCAACGTCGCGGGCGCCGAAGCGGCGCGCCTCCTTCACGGCTTCGAGAATGGCTCGATAGCCGGTGCAGCGGCACAGCACGCCCGCGAGAGCGTTCTGGATCGCCTCTTCGCTGGGCCGGGCCTCCCGCCGCAGCAACCCGACCGCGCAGGTGAGGACGCCTGGCGTGCAAACGCCGCATTGCGCGGCGCCATGCGCGTGCAAGGCGGCGCGCAATTGCGCAACGATCGCCTCGTCGTCACTCAGGCCTTCGATCGTCTCGATCGAACGCCCTCCCGTCTGCCCAACGGCGGTCAGACAAGCGCAAACCGCCTCGCCGTCGATCAGCACGGTGCAGGCTCCGCAATCGCCGGCGTCGCAGCCGACCTTGACGCCCGTCAGGCCACATTGCTCGCGCAGAACATGACTGAGGCGTTCGAGCGGGGAACCGGAAA
Organism: uncultured Alphaproteobacteria bacterium; assembly: GCA_963833955.1. Classification (GTDB taxonomy): domain Bacteria; phylum Pseudomonadota; class Alphaproteobacteria; order Rhizobiales; family Beijerinckiaceae; genus Roseiarcus. The sequence goes on from CAWHZY010000007.1 coordinate 13,478, forward strand.
GGCGCGCCGGTTTTCCGTTGAGGGTCAACGAGACGCCGGGCGCGCGTTCGAGCATCAGACGACGCCTCCAGTCTGACGAAGCGCACAAGCGTCGATCGCTCGTCTCAGCAGCGTCAACGCGGCGTCACGCCGATAGTCCGCACTCGCGCGGATGTCGTCAATCGGCGACAGCTGCGCAAGGTCATCCGCCTCTATCAACCGTCCGAGGCTCGGACCCGCCGGCGCGCCAATCAGACGGCGCTCCGCTCGCCTCATCCGGCGGGCGAGCGCCGAGCAGGCGCCGATGGCGATCCGCGCGTCGCGCACAATCCCGTCGACGACGTCGAGCGCGACGGCGACCATCGCGATGGAAATCACGAGATAGCGCCGGGCCCCGAGTTTGAAGAAAGCCGACCGCATCGTCGAAGCGGGCAGCGGCGTTATGATCGCAGTCATCACTTCGTCCGGCGCCAGTAAGGTGCTTCGAGCGCCGTTGATAAAGACATCGAGCGCGAGACGGCGCGTCCCGCGCCTGGAGACAAGCTCCACCTCGGCGTCGAGGATGAGCAGGGGCGGCGCCCCGTCGGCGGCAGGCGACGCATTGCAAAGATTTCCGGCGATCGTGCCTCGATTTTGGATCTGAACGGCGCCAATGTCTCGCGCGGCGACCTTCAGCGCGTCGAAAGCGGGCGGCAGATCGGTCCGGGCGATATCGCTCCACGTCGTCGTCGCGCCGATACGCACCCACCCGCCGTCCACGCTCACACCGCGGAGCGCGGGTATACTGGAAACGTCTACGTAATCCGCTTGCAAAGGACGCTCGCCCGCGCCGGGGTAAACGTCCGTCCCTCCAGCGATGATGCGGGCGCCGCTTTCGACCAGCAACCTCAGCGCGTCCGAGAGGTTGGAAGGTCGAGCATACATGCGAGCAGCTCACGCGTTCGGATGTTTGTATGCAAATGATCGGGCGGAATCCGCGGCTTGTCAAGGACGATCCTTTTCGCGGCAAGGCAATTGTTCGTACGCGTCATCACGCGAACTGAAGCTTGGCTGGGCAAAGGGCGTTAGAGAGTGCGAAAGAGTACGGTGGGTTTGTATGAATGGCAGTCGTTCCCGACGAGCCAACCGTCGAAGGGGCTTCGGGGCGAGTTCTCCAAGCCTGCCAATGCGCGCGCGTAAGCTCTCTATGAGAAAGAGCGTCACGGCCTGTCACGCGACATGTTTCGGCTTCGCCGATGGGTAGTTCTGCCCATTGCGGACTTGGCTTGGCGGCTTCATCATGCGGGTGTTGCGGAACGCGCCAGGTTGTTCCGATCGTTCGAAGTATTTGATTCGATCCACAAGATTATCTGCCCGGCAATGTGCCTGATGCAGTGAACAAGAATTGGAACTTATCATGTCCAGCTCACAATCAGTCAGCTCCCACAGTCATCGCAGCGCTACCCTGAAGCTTTCGCGTACCGGGGAGGGTCAGGTGCTCACGGCCACCCTGCCGGGGAAGTTCTCTCGCGAGGACTTCGCCAAGGTTGCCACCAGCGCCTATGACCTGGTTAGCAAGTTGACCGGGCACCCCTGCTTGTCCGGCCCCATCAAATTCGTCGTGGATGACCCAGTCATCAGCGAAATCATGCAGGTCGAGTTGGAGCGGGCGGTCTGACATACCGCCCCGGCGTAGGGGGGCGACAAATCGGCGGGCCGATTGACCGCCCCCGCGTCGGGCTCCTCTACAACCCCACCAGTCCCGAGCTGGTCGCCTACGCTCCTGAGCTTGTCGAACATCTGTCCGTCATGCCGGATCGGCTCTGGTTCGATTTCGGCGGAGACGCAACGAGCGGGCGTTTCCACCGTCTGCATGCCGCCATGGAGCAAGTGGCGGCCGATGCGTCTGGCCGCAGTCTGGCGGGCCACGGGCTCGGCCTGTCCCTTCCCAGCGCGATCCCGCTGGACGGGGGGATGGTGGCCGCGGTCGCCACCATGTCCCGCGATCTCGGCGGCTTCACCTGGTACAGCGAGCACCTGAACTTGTTCATCACGCCAAACGGCAGTGTACCGAACGCCCAGGCGGGACTCGGGCTGCCGGTGATGTACGACGAGGAGGCGTTCACCTTGATCGCGGCCAAGCTTGACGTTCTGGCCAAAGCGTTGGGCTGCCGCGTGCTCCTGGAGAATGGCAGCTTTTTCATGCCCGTGCCGGACCTTGACCTCACCGAGCCAGAGTTCCTGAATCGGCTCTTTCAGGAGGGCCGATGCGGCGTGCTGCTCGACCTCCATAACCTGCTCGTAAATGCGCGCAATGGCGGCATGGACCCGATGGCGTATATCGCAGAGCTCAACCTCGCCGCGGTCGAGGAAGTTCACCTCGCGGGTGGCGACAACGCGGCTGGCTTCTATATGGACAGCCATTCGACGCTGACCCCGGAGGTGGTGTGGGACATGGCCTACGCCACATTGCCGCGTTGCCCGAACCTGCGGGCGATCACCTTCGAGTACCAGGAATCCTATTTTGAGGATCTTGGTCTTCCGGCGCTCGCCGCTGAACTTGAGCGCATGCACCGGCTGGCGGATGCGTGCTGCGATCGCGAGGCGATTCAGGATGCTCGCTGATTTCCAGCAAGCCCTCGCCGACCTGACCGCATCCCCCGAGCTTTGCAACGCGGTCCGCCGAGATTCAGGGCTCCTGCCGCTCCGTTACGTGCTCAGCGAGCGGGAACGCGCACGGCTGCTGGCCATCGTGCGCCACCCTGGAATGGCGTGTGCCTGCACCGTATACCGGATGAACCGGCTGGCGCCGCTCGCCATGAACTTGCGCGGGACGCTGAAGGCGCTGGGCGCCGAGTTGCGACCGTTGCTCGCGCAGTACTGGCTTGATCACCCGCACGGCCGACCGCACTTTCTGTTGGAGTCCGATCAGTTCGTCAGCTGGCTCGCCTGCCGCCTCGACGCGGGCGCACAAATCCCCGCCGGAGCGCGAGAGCTCCTCACCGCCGAGGCCAAGTCGGTGCGGGCCGCACTACAGGTGAGTTACACGGAGATTCCGCTTCATCAGGAGTCGGCCCCGATCAACTCGGCCCTCTAGCACTGTCCTCCGCCCAAGCGAATTGCGCACCGCTACGCATTTTTTTGCGCGGCGCCTACAAATTCGAGCTATGATCGCCCCGGAGAAGACCAGCCGATCGGGAAGACAAGCGAGATGGAAATGTTGGTGCTCTTGTTGGTATTTGCTCATGATAAATAATCTTTTATTTTCAAATTTTTACAGATCTAGTTCGAGTCCCTCCGGGGCCCCGAGCAGGTATTCTAAGCGCTAATCAACGCGTAGCTCCGCCGCCGGTGAGTTTTGGCGCGGTTCGGCGCGCCTGAACGCTGGCGCTTGCGGCATCAACAGGTTTGAAATGCGACCTCGGCAAGCACGTCGTCCCGGCTGTCTCCGTCATGATTGGGCGTCCAGGCGCCTTTCGCGGTTCGCGCGCCGGCTCGAGTAGCCCGCCAAAGATTTTCCCGTTCCCCTCAAAATCCCTCCAACACGAGAGAAACCATGACCAAGACCTGGCTCATTACTGGCTGTTCGACCGGCTTTGGTCGCTTGCTCGCCCAAGCGGCGCTCGATCGCGGCGATCAGGTCGTCGCCACCGCGCGCGACCCTTCCACGCTTTCGGACATGGCGAAGGCCTTTCCGAAGACCGCGCGAACAACCGCGCTCGATGTGACCAAAGCCGGCGCCCCCGAGAAGGCGGTGGCGTTGGCGATGGACGCTTTCGGCCGGCTCGACGTTCTCGTCAACAACGCCGGCTTCGGCTTCATCGGCGCGATCGAGGAGGCGACCCCGGACGAATACAGACCGATGTTTGAGACGAACATCATCGGCCTCCTGGAGATGACGCGCGCCGCCTTGCCGGCGCTACGAAAAACGGGCGCGGGCGGCCGGATCGTCAACATGTCGTCAGGCGCGGGCATCAAGGGCCTTCAGGGCTCAGGACACTACAACGCGACCAAGTTTGCGGTCGAAGGCATTTCGGAAGCCCTTGCCCAGGAAGTCGCGCCATTCGGCATCGCGGTCATCATCGTGGAGCCGGGCCCGTTCCGAACCGATTTCCTCGGCCGCTCGATCTCGGCCGCCAAGAAGGAGATGCCGGAATATGCAGGAACCGCCGGCGTGTTTCGCACCTTCCGCGCCAACAACGACGGCAAGCAGGTTGGTGATCCGACCAAGGCTGTCAAAGTCATCCTGAAAGCGGTCAACTCGGAGAAGCCGCCGCTGCACATGCCGCTGGGCGCGCGCGCCTACGCTTTGGCGCGCATGAAGATTGCTGAGTTCACCCAGGACATCGACTCGTGGGAAGCGGTGGCGAAGGCGACCGACTACGAGTAAGGCGCTGACCGGCAGCAAGCGGGTGGGCGTCTGAAGCAACGTGGTTTCTGATGCGTTCTGCTCCATGATAAGGAGTGGCGCCGCTTTCAGATCGCGCGGCGGGCTTGCCAGGGCAAATGCGAGGGGACAATGGACCCCACAATATCGGCGCGCCTGCGCGACCTCCCCTCGGTATCCGCGGTCCTGAACACTTCCGCGGCGGCTGCTCTGATTGAGCGCTATGGCCAAAAGGCCTCAACGAACGCGATCCGCGCGACGATCGCGGTCACCAGGGCGGCGCTTCAGAAGGGCGAACCCGCCGTTCCCAGCGCTGAGTGTCTCGCCCTCGAAAGTCGCGCCTACCTCGAGAGAGAGGACCGCTCCGGTTCGCGCCCGTTGTTCAACCTGACCGGCACGGTTCTGCACACGAATCTTGGCCGGGCAGTCCTCGCCGAGGTGGCGGTTGAAGCCGCCGTCGCAGCCATGCAAAATCCGGTGGCGCTCGAGTTCGCTCTTGAGACGGGCAAACGCGGTGAACGCGACGATCATGTCAGAGGTCTTTTATGCGATCTGACCGGCGCGGAGGACGCGACAATTGTCAACAACAATGCCGCCGCGGTGCTTCTGGTTTTGAACACTCTTGCGGGCGGTCGAGAGGTGGTCGTGTCGCGCGGCGAGTTGATCGAGATCGGCGGCGCGTTTCGAATGCCGGAAATCATGGCGAGCGCTGGCGCGCGGCTGGTCGAGGTCGGCACGACCAATCGCACGCATGGAAAGGACTATCGCTCGGCGCTGAGCGAAAGGACCGGACTGATACTGAAAGTCCACACCTCGAATTACCGCATTCAGGGCTTCACCGCCGAGGTCGGGACGGCGGAGCTAAGCGCCATTGCGAAGGAGGCGGGCGTTCCGCTCGCCCACGATCTCGGCTCCGGCACCTTGATCGATCTCGCGCAGTACGGGCTGCAGGCGGAGCCGACCGCACGGCAGGCGGCAGCCGCCGCAGACGTCGTCACGTTTTCCGGCGATAAGTTGCTCGGCGGCCCGCAAGCGGGTTTCATTGTCGGCAAGCGCGATCTGATCCAGGCGGTCAATCGCAATCCGATGAAGCGCGCGCTTCGAGTCGACAAGATCAGGCTGGCCGCCATCGAGGCCACCCTTAAGCTTTATCGGAACCCGATCCAACTCGCTGAGCGCCTTCCGACTTTGCGGATGCTGACGCGGTCGCGATTGGAGATCGAGGCGCAGGCCGGGCGCCTGCTGCCGCACTTGGCGGAAGCCCTCGGCGACGACTTCGCGGTCGAACTGTGCGAATGCCAGAGCCAGATCGGCTCCGGCGCGTTGCCGCTCGAAACCATCGCGAGCGCTGGTCTCGCCGTCGCCGCCAGGCGGACAAGCGGACAGTTGGAACACTTGTCGGCGATGCTGCGCGAACTTCCGCGACCAGTCATCGGACGAATTGAGAAGGAGCGCCTGGTGCTTGACCTTCGCTGTGCGGGCGAGGACGAGGCGTTCCTCTCCAACCTGTCGCACTTCGCTGGCATTGCTCAGAATCACGCGTGCGGCGCGGTGTCTGAAGCGCGGCGAGCGAAGGGCGCGCCACGATGATTGTTGGCCTCGCCGGTCACATCGATCACGGTAAGACGGCTCTGGTCAAAGCGCTGACGGGCGTCGCCGGCGACCGGCTGAAGGAAGAGAAGGCCCGCGGCATCACGATTGACCTAGGCTTCGCCTATATGCCGACGCGATCGGGGCAGCCGATCGGATTCATTGATGTTCCCGGCCACGAACGCTTCGTACACACGATGCTCGCGGGCGCAAGCGGGATCGATTTTGCACTTCTGACAATCGCCGTCGATGACGGGATTATGCCCCAGACGCTTGAGCATCTGGCGATTCTCGACCTGCTCGGCATAGATCGCGGAGTCGTCGTCCTGACCAAGGCTGACCTCGCTTCCCCCGAGGCTGGCGAGAAGGTGGCGCGGCAGGCGAAAGCGATGATCGCGGCGACAACGCTTGCGCACGCCGAGGTCCTGACGGCCTCGGCGCAGACCGGCGCGGGCGTGGACGCGCTGCGTGCGCATCTCGAAGAGGCTGCGGTCGCGGTGCGCGATCGCGCGGCAGGCAAGAGGTTCCGGCTCGCGGTCGACCGCGTCTTCACGCTGTCTGGCGTCGGGGTCGTGGCGACCGGAACGGTGTCGTCGGGCTCGGTCCATCTCGGCGACCGAATCCAGCTCAGCCCATCCGGCTTGTTCGCGCGTGTGCGCTCTCTTCATGCGCAGAACCGCCAGGCGGAGGTGGCGCATGCCGGCGAGCGCTGCGCGCTCAATCTCACTGGCCCAGGCATAACAAAAGACGCGATCCGACGCGGCGACGTGGCGCTCGATCCCGAACTGCACGCGCCGACCGATCGCGTCGACGCGCGAATCCGAGTCCTGCCGACCGAGAAAAAGCCGATCGGTCAATGGTTTCCTGTCCGGCTTCATCATGCCGCGGCGGAAGCAGGCGCGCGCATCGTCCTGTTCGACGACAAGTCCATCGCGCCCGGAGAAGAGGCCGACGTCCAGCTCGTCCTTGATCGGCCGATTGCTGCAACAGCGCACGATCGCTTCGTCGTTCGGGACGTATCGGCCCAGCGTACGCTGGGCGGCGGCCTGTTCCTTGAGCTGCGTGCGAAAGCCAGAGGAAGGCGGGCGCTGGAGCGCCGCGAGCAGCGCACGGCGCTCGCGTTGGCCGATCAGTCGGTGTCGTTCGCTGCGCTTCTGGAAACGCCGCCCTTCGCTTTTGACCTCGCCGCGTTCGCGCGAGACCGCGCGCTCTCCGCAGAGCGGAGGGATCAGCTTGCGTCGGCGCTTGGGCTCGTCATCTTGGAAGCGGGAGATTCACAAGTCGCGCTGACCCACGAGCGTTGGGCCCTCTTCACATCGACCGTGCTCGAGCGAATCGGCGCCTATCACGCCGAAAATCCGGATCTTCAGGGGTTGGGGCGAGAGCAGCTCCGGGTCGCCTCGTTGCCAATGCTCTCGAAGCCAGCATTCGACGTCGCTTTGAAAAAACTTGCCGGCTCAGGCCAGCTCATTCTGGACGGCGCGTTCGTCAGACTTCCGTCGCACGAGGTGCAGCTTGCGCCCGAGGATAAAGCCGCGTGGGGGATGATCGCGCCCCTTCTCGGCGGGGCGCAGCGCTTCCGTCCGCCAAGAGTGCGCGACCTCGCGGCGACGACCGGCCGCGCCGAAAAAGATCTGCGCCGCGCCCTCAAACGCGTAGGCCACATGGGCTGGGCTGATGAAGTGGCGCATGACCACTTCTTCTTGCGGTCGACGGTCAGCGAGATGACCACGATCATCGCGGATCTATCGGCGTCAGCGAAGGACGGCTCTTTTTCCGCTGCCCAACTCCGCGACCGGCTCGACAACGGCCGCAAGGTGGCGATCCAGATTCTCGACTTCTTCGATCGGCATGGCGTCACCTTGCGCAAGGGCGATGAGCGTCGTGTCAACCGGCATCGTCTGGATTTGTTCGGGTCGCCATGGCAATCCGGTGATGAGACTGGAGGAGAACCGTCCCCGGTGGGGCGCCCGGACTTCAAATCCGTGTGGGGCAGCGAGCCTGTCTCAGGTGGGTTCAACTCCCACTCTCTTCCGCCAGTTCTGCATCGCGCCAAATGATGCGGACAGCGCTCAGGCGTCGACGGCTATGATCGGATCGCCAGCCTCGACCGAACCTATGATCGCAGCGCACGGATCGCCTTCTCGTACGAGCGCGAGGATGGCCGGTGCGGCCTGAGCGTCGCAGGCCACGAGCAGGCCGCCTGACGTCTGCGGGTCGGTCAACAGCAAGCGTCGAAAGTCTTCAAATCCGGTCGGCAGCGCGACGGCCTCGCCGTAGCTCGCCCAGTTGCGATGCGAAGCGCCCGTGACAAAGCCAGCGCGGGCAAGCGTGTCGGCCTGAGCAAGCAGCGGCACATCGTCGAGGCGGAGACGGACGGTGACGCCGGCGCCCCGCGCCATTTCGAGCGCATGACCAAAAAGGCCGAAGCCCGTCACATCGGTCATTGCGTGAACTTCCTGCATCCGCGCGAGGTCCGCTCCGACGGAATTGAGACGCGTCATGAAGCCAAGCATCTCGCGATAGCCCTCCTCAGAGAGCGCGCCCTTTTTGATCGCCGCCGAATAGATCCCGACGCCGAGCGGCTTGGTGAGGATCAACGCATCGCCTGCGCGAGCTTCCGAGTTGCGTCTGAGCGCCTTCGTCGACACGAGGCCCACGACCGCGAGGCCATAGATCGGCTCGGGCGAGTCGATGGAATGACCGCCGGCCACGGGAATTCCAGCTTCCGCCGCCATGGCCGCGCCGCCGCGCAGGATTTCGCGGATCATGGCTGTGGGCATGCTGTTGATCGGCATGCCAAGAACCGCGAGCGCGAAGATGGGTTTGGCGCCCATGGCGTAGACGTCGGAGAGCGCATTGGTCGCAGCGATGCGGCCGAAGTCGAAGGGGTCGTCGACCATCGGCATGAAGAAGTCGGTGGTCGCGACAATGCAGGTCTCGTCGTCAAGCCGCCACACTGCCGCGTCGTCGCCAGTCTCCGTGCCAACGAGCAGATTGGCGAACGGCGCCGCCGCCGGCTGCTCGGCAAGCAGCTCGCGCAAGATTGCGGGCGACAGCTTGCAGCCGCAGCCGCCGCCATGGGCGAGCGCGGTCAGGCGAAGAATGGGGGCGTTCAAACCTGAGATCTCGCGCGCTTCGATCCGGTAGCGGAACGCTGCAGGATCAAGGCAATCGAGCCGGACGCCGCCAACCTCGCCCTCAGGATACATGAGAAAGCCGACCGGACCGCCCGAGGCGCCTGGCAACGCGACGTCGTGTGCGCAGTTGAAGGCGACCCAATTGCCTTCGCACGATCCAATCAGCGTTTCGCGCGCGGCGGCGACTTTGGGCTCGTCCGCGCTCAGGTGCGTCGGCGGCTCCTCCAGCATGACCTTCCGGACGTCGGCTGCATCCATCGGCATCCAGCCAATCCCCTCGAGCCAGACGTCGGCCCGGCAATGCTGGGCCTTTGTGACGTCGGTCGAAGCGACGCCGAGGCTCTTGTAGCCGAAGCGCGAAGAGGCGACGCGAATGCCGTAGAGGTCGCGCGCGGGAAGACCCGCCGCGCGAGCGAGCCCAACAAAAAGGCCGTTGATGTCGGCGCATTTGCCGCCAAGCTTTTCCGTGGCCAACATCGCCTTGATGTCGCCCGAGCCGCAGCCGCGCGTCGCGGCGATGCGCTCCGTGTTCGCGACAAGCCAATTGTAGATCGCGCGCGCCTTATCAAGATCGCTTGTCGCGCCGGCTACGATTCTGTCGGAGGTCTCTTTGACGATCCCGTCGGTTGGGATGAGCGCGGTCGCCTTGGTGAAAAGCGCGCGCTCTTTGGGAGACAAGAGAGCGGCGTCGCCTTTTCCGGCGCGGATATCGACGGCGCGGTCGCGTGTCGCCACCCTGCTGACGATCTCTGCGCGGCGTCCGCCCGAGCCCGCCCTCCAGTCGAGGTGGACGAACTCGGCGCCATAGGCGGGATCGCGGAAGATTTCGGCGAAATCCGCATTGCCCGTCCATTTCGTTCCTAACGGGCGGCTCCAGTCGGGAGCGTCGAAGGCGGCGGCCGGCGCCCAGATCCGGACGGGCTCGGTCGAGTCGATCTCCACGATGGTGCGAATTTCGTAGGTGCGCCAGTCGCCGTGATCAGACAATGCGAACGGATCGGCGGTCGCGGGGATCGCGCCCGCTCCAAGCGCGGCCACTGAAGCTGCAGATCTCAGGAAGTTGCGGCGGTCGAGCATGGCTTGCCTCCTCCAGAGGACGTCGGGCTCATGGCGAACAGATAAAGAATAAGCCTGCGCACCCCCCAGCGCCAGAGCAAAGTAAGCCAAGCCGACCGCGCGGCCTACCCGGCCACCACTAGCGGATTGGGGGCGTGGCGCGAAATCGGTCGGTCGCCCTGAGGCCGCGATGTTGGGCTCCAGCCTCCTATTCGACACCAGTGTTTTTGTTCAGGTCTCGATGCAGCTATTGTCGCGAAACAGAATCTCCCCAGACGAGGAAAAGCTACCGCCGATCGCGTCTATCGTCGAGCTATTCGGCGGCGCTCCCTCTCGTCGAAGGCGATCTGTTGGCTTGGTCGATGGCGCCGGAAATTCAGACCAGACGCCAGTTCACCGCGCTTCGGTCTGACATTTAGCAGGTCACGCCAGCAGCGCAGCGTCGGACCGCCCGCCGCCCATGTCTCCGGTGAGCGCCGGCTACGCTTGCGGCAGTTGCGGGTCTTCCAACCACCGCATAGGCCTTGTCCTGAGATATCGACAGGTTCTTTTCTGCCGACCATTGGATCGACACCGGCAACGTCGCAAGAAGCAACCCGCCCATAACAGTCGCGCAAGTTAAAGCGGCTATACGCATCATGTTTCTCCCTCCCGAAATTGGCCTCCAAATCAAACCCCGCGCTTCAAAGCAGAGCGTGTTTGGATCTTCGCCGCGCTGTAAATGGCAACGCTGGCCGGCCTGGTCTCCAGCGCCATTGTGCCGCATTGGCCCAGGACGCTCACAAAAAGTTGATCAGACTTAGCTTGTGATGTCAAGGTAAATCTGGCTTTGCGCGCAATAAGTGGGTGTCGGTTTATTGCCCAAGCACAGTCGTTCCCGCGCTGAATTATTAAAAACGCTGGCTGACATGGTTACGATCTAGGTCATGTCGTCGTATTGGCAGCAATGAGCGAGCGAGATGTCGGTGCCACCCAAGATGGCAGGGCGCGGCGCGAACATTCGCCTCTGGTCGCAACAAACCCTGCCGCAAGAGATTTTAAGAACATTCATGGCCGTCAAGAAGGCGGGTACGAACGACTATGCTCACGCGGAGGCGCGGCGCGGGGACGCCAACGAAAATCCGACCGTTTCCCGAGTTGCTTTGATCCGACTACTCGCTGGCTTCGGGTGTGGTCTCGCTGTGCACCTACAATGCCGACAACTTCCTCGAACGTCCCGAGTGATGACCGTTTCCGAGCGCATGCGACGCCGGTGGGCCGGTCAAGAGCGCGCGGGGTCCAATGCGCCGCAAGGCCGGGACTAGGACTAGGGCGCCTACCCGAGACATTTCAACTCCGGGCCGCCTTGACCGTCGCCGCAACTCAACCGACAAGCACCAGAGGATTGGGCGCATGGCGTGCCCAGCCGGCTTCCCCAATCATGACGTCGAGCCCAAGCGTGGCGAGGTCGTCGGCGTAAGGGTCGGCCTGCATGTCCTTGGCCTGATAGGCCATCTTCGAATAGGTCCCGCACTCGTCGCAGGTCTCGGCCTTCACAACGCCGGAATCGCCTTCGACTCCCCGGATCGAGAGCGTCCTCGAGCCGCCGCAGGTGACACAGACGGCGCGCGAATAGTTCCACGCCGTGGAGCAGAGCGAGCAATAGAGATAACGCGCCCCCGGGTTTTGCCCAGCGCCGGTTACAAGACTCGCCGACGAGGTCGAGCCGCAGCAAGGGCATAGCGACCGCTGCTCGAGCAGCCGCAACGCTCGCGTCTGGAGGCGCCCTGCAAGACGGGTGAAGTAGACCTGCAAGGCCGCAGCGATCCAGAAAGCTTGAGCCTGCGTCCTTCTCATCAACGGCGCCGCGCAAGAATGCGTCGGCCAGCGCCTCCGTCGAGGCGGGGCTGCAGGCGCGCAGCTCCATTGCGACGGCCGCCGCCTGAGTAGGCAGCCCTTCGCAGGCGACGCTATCGAGCAGCAGGGCAAGGCCGTCACGCCAGACCGGGTCGCGGCGATGGCCGTCGGCGGCGATCGGCGGAATGCGTGCGGCGACCGCCTGCTCCACCATCGCTTCGTCAGGCGCGGTCAAAGGCGGCGAGGGTCGTCGCGACACGGTGCTGGGCGCGTGCAAGCTTCGCCATGAAATCGAGCCATCCTTCCATCGGGTGGCCCCTCGACAAAAGCTCGAGCCGCTCCGCCGTGCGAGTAAAGCGGATCGCGGGATCGGGAAGCAGAATGGGCTCCGGCGCTTTGACGCCGCCCGTCGCGTTGCCGATCCAGCCGCCTTTCGGCGCGGTCTCGCCTTGCCTCATGAACCCTCGGTCGCGCGCCGCGGACGGGGCCCGCGCGAGCCGGTCGCCACGAGGCTCTTGAGCCATTTGCGATGATGACGCCACGCCCAGCCGGGGGTCACATAGCCTTGCGTCATCCCTCGCATCGAGCCGCGCACCCAGATCGCCGCATAGACATGGGTGATCCAGATGATGATCGCCGCAATCGCCGCGTAGCTGTGAATGAGCGCCGCGGCCCTCTGGGTCTCGATGGTCGTCGCCTCGCCGAAATAAACTTCCCAGATGACGAGGCCCGTGAAGAAGAGCGCGGGCACGAGCAGCGCCATCGACCAGAAGACGAATTTCTGCCCGGCGTTGAACCGCCCGACTTCCGGAACGCCTTCTTCCTCGTTGCGCAACACACGCACGATCGCGCCCATCCACGCAATGTCGTCCCGGTTCCAGAAATTGTCGCGCCAGAATTGCACGATGAGGCCGGCGTAACTCACCAGCAGCACGCAGCCGATCCACGGATGGACCGCGCGCGCCCATTGCCCGCTGCCGAACAGCAAGGCGAGAAAGGACAGGAGCGGGTGGAACATCGACAGGCCGGAAAGGAACAGCAGAACGAAGCAGGCGGCGGTGATCCAGTGATTGATCCGCGCCGCCGTCGTATTGCGAATGATCGTCCCGCGCGGATAGCTCATGCGTCGCTCGCCCCGTGGTCTTGCGGCCCGATTCCCGAATGAGCTTCGCCGCCGCGATGTCGTCCTCGGGCTGCACTTCGTTCGGCCCGGCGGTGATCCAGTGGAAAAATCCGGCGACGGCGGCGAGCGCGACGCCAGCCAAAGCCAGCGGCTTCAACACGCCCTTCCAGAATTTGAACAAGCGGATCGATCTTCGGGTTGTCCGGCAGGCCAGCATAGAGCGACGGACGGTCGGCGTGATGCAGCACGTACATCACATGCGTGCCGCCGACGCCCTGCGGATCGTAAAGGCCCGCATTCTCAAATCCGCGCGACTTGAGATCGATCACGCGCTCGCCTGCCCAATTCGTCATGTCAGTCTTCGAGCCGAACATGATCGCGCCGGTCGGGCAGGCCTTCACGCAGGCCGGCTCTTTGCCAACCGCGACGCGGTCGGAGCAGAGCGTGCATTTGTAGGATTTATGGTCGACCTTGCTGACGCGGGGAATGTTGAACGGGCAGCCCTTGATGCAATAGCCGCAGCCGATGCAGTTCTCGCTGATGAAGTCGACGATCCCATTGGCGTATTGCACGATCGCGCCGGGCGCCGGGCAAGCCTTGAGGCAGCCCGGATCCTCGCAATGCATGCAGCCATCCTTGCGGATCAGCCATTCGAGATTGCCCTGATCGTTGTCCCATTCGGTGAAGCGCATCAGCGTCCAGGTGTTGGGATCCAGATCGAGAGGATTGTCATAAGTTCCCTCGAAATGCCCGACCTCGCCGCGCAGGTCGTTCCATTCCATGCAGGCCGCCTGGCACGCCTTGCAGCCGATGCAGCGCGTGACGTCGATGAGCTTGGCGACTTCCTGCTCATGCCGGCGGACTGACGGCGGCGTGATCGTCGTGGCCGAGATGCGGATGTAGTCCTGCGACTGCAGATTAGACATGGCTTCGTTCCCTCACGCCACAGGCCCCGCGACCTTCTCGACATTGACGAGGAACGCCTTGAACTCCGGCGTCTGCGTATTGGCGTCGCCGACCGAAGGCGTGAGCGTGTTCGCGCCATAGCCTTTGCGCGCCTGGCCGGTGAAGCCCCAGTGCAGCGGCACGCCCATCGACATGCGTCGGCTTGCCGTCGACAGTCATCGGCTTGATGCGCTTCGTGACATAAGCCTTGCAGACGATCGCGCCGCGCTTGGACGAAACGCGCACCCATCCGGCCTGCTCGATACCTTTCTCCTTCGCCAGAGCCTCGCCGATCTCGACGAATTCCTCCGGCTGGAGGATCGCGTTGATCAGCGCATGCTTGGTCCAAAAGTGAAAGTGCTCGGTGAGCCGATAGGTGGTTCCAACATAGGGGAACTCGGCGACGGCGCCGAAGTTCTTCCGGTCGTCGGCATAGACCCGCGCCGCCGGATTGTTGCGCACCTTCGGATGCAGCACGTTTTCGGACGGGCTTTCGAACGGCTCGTAATGCTCCGGGAATGGCCCCTCGACCATCTGGTCGAGAGCAAACAGGCGCCCAAGCCCATCGGCGTTCATGATGAAGGGGCCGACATTCTCGGACGGCGCAGCGGCGGTGTAGTCTGGCACGTCGAGGCCGACCCATTTGGCGCCATTCCATTCGATGATCGATTTCGCCGGGTTCCACGGCTTGCCCGACGGATCGGCGCTGGCGCGATTGTAAAGGATGCGGCGATTGGCCGGCCACGCCCAGGCCCAGTTCGGCGCGATGCCCGCTTCGCGCGGATCGCTCGCGTCGCGCCGCGCCATCTGATTGCCTTCCTGGGTGTAGCTCCCGGAGAAGATCCAGCAGCCCGACATGGTCGAGCCGTCGTCGCGCAATTGCGCAAAACCACTCGAGCTGCTGCCCCGCCTTGACGAGCGTCTGGCCGTTCGCATCCTTGAGGTCGGCAAGCGCACGGCCGTTCATCTCCTTGGCCATTTCCTCTGGATCAGGATCGGCCGGATTGATGTAATCCCAGGTCAGGTTGAGCAGCGGATCGGGAAACGCCCCGCCGTCCTTGCGGTACATTTCGCGCAGGCGAAGGAAGAGGCCGGCCATGATGAAAATATCGCTCTGGGCTTCACCGGGCGGCGGCGCCGCCTTCCAGTGCCATTGCAGCCAGCGCGCCGAATTGACGAGCGTGCCATTCTCCTCGGCAAAGCAGGCGGTCGGAAGCTGGAACACCTCCGTCTGGATGCTCGCTGGCTCAGAGGGATTCTGCGGCCCGAAATTCTCCCAGAAGCGCGACGTCTCGGTGTCGAGCGGATCCATCACGACGAGATATTTGAGCTTGCCGAGCGAGCGGCGGATCTTGCCCTTGTCGGGGAAGGCCTGAAGCGGGTTGAAGCCCTGGCAGATGTAGCCGTTGATCTCGCCCTTATCCATCATCTCGAAGGCGGCGATGATGTCATAGAGCGGGATGTCGAGTTTCGGCAGCCAGTCGTAGGCCCAGTCGTTGTCGACGGTCGCGGCCTTGCCGTAGATCGCCTTCTGGAAGCTGACGAAGAACTTCTTGTAGTTCTGCCAGTAGCTCACCTGCCCTGGCCGCACCGGCTTGTAGAGCCGCGTCTTCATATAATCGTCGAACGTCGTCTCGGTATCCCTGGCCAAAGTGAGATAGCCGGGCATTGCGTTCGACAGGAGGCCGATGTCGGTCAGACCCTGGATATTGGAGTGCCCGCGCAGCGCGTTCATGCCGCCGCCCGCAACGCCGATGTTGCCCAGAAGCAGCTGCACCATCGCCATCGTGCGAATGTTCTGCGCGCCGACGGAATGCTGCGTCCAGCCGAGCGCGAACAGGCTGGTCAGCGCTCTGTCTGGCGCGGAGCATGACGCGAACAGCTCGCAGACCTGCAGGAACTTGTCCTGCGGCGTGCCGCAGATGCGCGACACCATTTCGGGCGTGTAGCGATCGACGTGTTTGCGCAAAAGGTTGATGACACAGCGCGGATTTTGCCACGTGTCGTCAACCTTGGCGAAGCCCTGGTCGTCCTTCTCGTAGTCCCAGCTCGACTTGTCGTAAGTGCGTTTCTCTTCCTCGTATCCGGTGAAGAGCCCATCCTCGAAGCCGAAGCCGTCTTTCACGATGAGGCTGGCGTTGGTGTAGGCGCGCACATATTCGTGCTGGATTTGATCCTTTTCGAGCAGATAGCGGATGATTCCGCTTAAGAAAGCGATGTCCGTGCCTGGACGGATCGGCGCGTAGAGGTCTGCGACCGCCGCGCTGCGCGTGAAACGCGGATCGACGACGACGAACTTCGCGCCGTTCTCGATCTTCGCTTCGACGACCCATTTGAAACCGCACGGATGGGCCTCGGCGGCGTTGCCGCCCATACCGATGATTACATTGGCGTTCTTGATGTCCTGCCAGGTGTTGGTCATCGCGCCACGACCGAATGATGGGGCCAAACTGGCCACCGTCGGTCCGTGTCAGACGCGCGCCTGGTTGTCGAACACCACCATGCCGAGAGCGCGGGCGACCTTCCAGGTGACGAAGGAGTCTCATTGGACGACGCAGACGCCGCCAGCATGCCTGTCGAAAGCCAGCGGTTGACCGTCGCCCCGTCCTTGTTTTTCGCGATGAAGTTTTTGTCGCGATCTTCCTTCATCAGCTTGGCGATCCGGTCGAGCGCGAAATCCCAGGAGACCTCCTTGAATTCGTTTGTCCCCGGCGCGCGATATTTCGGGACCTTGAGCCGGGTCGGCGCATGGACGATATCCAAAAGCGCCGATCCCTTCGGGCAGAGGGTGCCGCGATTGACAGGATGGTCAGGGTCGCCCTCGATGTGGATGATGTCGGATACTGCATTCTTGGCTTTGTCGCCGAGGCTGTAGATGAGGATGCCGCAGGCGACCGAGCAATAGGTGCAGGTGTTGCGCGTCTCGCTCGCCGCTGTCAGCTTGAACGGACGTACCGAAGCGGCGAGAGCTTCGCCTGCCCCGCCAAAGCCAAGAGCGCCAAGGCTCGATGCCGCAAGTCCCGCTGCGGTGATTTTGATGAATCCGCGACGACTGAATTGCATGGCGACTCTCCCGGCATTCCGGAGGGCAATTCGCGCAACCGCAAGCCCCGGTGAACGGCGATCGTTGCTCAAGCTAGCGACAAAGGTTCAGTCTGTGAAGATAGACGAAAGCATTGTATCTTTTGGAATATCTCGAGAAACCTCAATCGCTTCACAGCCATTTTGGTCGTCTTCGACACGCGCAGATCGTCGTTCAAACCGGTACGATAGGCGCCTTGGTCTTTCTGAGCGCGTCCACGAACTGTTGGTTCAGATCGAGGTGGACTTTGACAAGATCAGGCGGCGTCAGGGCCAGCCACTGATTGAGCGATACGTCAGCATAGTAGCTGCTCTTGAAGATCTCCAGAAAGCGCAAGGGCGCCGAGCCGGTGTTTTCGATGTAGTGGCCCATCGCGAAGGGGACATAGCCGACGTCTCCGCCGCGGAAATCGAACGTCCGCGCCTGGCCAGCGGACGCGAACACGCCCATGCGACCCTCGCCACTGATATAATATTGCCATTCGTCGGTGTTCGGATGCCAGTGCAGCTCACGCAGGCCGCCGGGGTCGATCTCGACCAGAGCCGCCGCAATGCCTTTGGAAGCCGGAAACACGCTCGAGTCCGTGATCCGCACTGTTCCACTCTTGGTGCGGATCGGCTCCTGCGCGAGCATGCGATGACTGAAGGTTTGCGGCACCGGGTCTGCGCCCATGAGCTTGTCGGCCCCGAGCGGACCTGGGACCGGCGCTTTGAAAATATAGAGCTGGCGTGGGTCGGGCGTATGTCCGAACAGCGTCGACGGCACGCCGAAATTCTTGCTTAGAACCTCGGGCGGGACATGCTTGAACCAGTCGCTGAGCAAAAACGTGTCGTCCTCGTCGAAGTCTCCATCATCGAAGACGAGCAGGAATTCGCACCCGTCGGTTCCCAGGCCCTGGATCGAATGAGGAATGCCGCCGGCAAAATACCAGAGATCGCCGACGCCCACATCGTCGACAAAGCTACGGCCCTTCGGGTCGACGGCGGTGATGCGCGCCGTTCCGAAAAGCATGTAGGCCCATTCCGCCTGCTTGTGCCAGTGAAGCTCACGGACGCCGCCTGCGTTCAGCCGCATGTTCACGCCGGCGATCGCCTTCGAAACGCCAAGCTCTCGCGCGGTGACCTGGCGCGTCCAGCCGCCGCTCGACTGCCGGACATGCGCATCGGCGAAGGAAAATCTGAGATTAGGCAGAGTCCCCGAGTCGGTCGCCGGCGGATTGAGGAGATCCGGATTCTGAGCCTCCCGGACGACGTCGCCCGGGAACGGATCGGAGCCGCCGATTCCGGGCGCCCGGCTGGGCTCGGGAACCTGGTCGGCGGCCTTGGCGGCGGTTGCGCCAAGAAGCGCACTTGCGCCGACAGCTGCGCCGGCCAAGAGATCGCGTCGGGTTGCAGCGTTCATCATGTTTCTCCGCTTTGATTGATCGCTTCACGTCTCTGATCATTGTTGAGAGAGTGGCCAACAGCCTACGATCTTCCTTTCATAAGGAGACGCGGCCAGCGATCCCTGCGGACGTCACGATTCCGTGAGCCGCATCAACGATCGGCGCGTCCACGCGATCTTGGCGTCAACCGGATCCGCGCTGCTATTCGTAGGATAAGGCCGGAACTGGAGCCGTTCCCGGGCGGATTATCTCACGTTTTTCCGAAGGTTTCGTCGAGGGCGTAGCCGGTTCCGCGGACGGTGCGGATGGGGTCGCGCTCGCGGCCCCGCGACAGCGCTTTGCGCAGGCGCCCGACATGGACGTCGACGGTGCGTTCGTCGATCTCCGCCGCCTGGCCCCACACCCCGTCAAGCAGTTGCGCGCGCGAGAACACCCGGCCAGGCTTCTCGAGGAGATATTCGAGCAGCCGGAACTCGGTCGGGCCGAGGTGGATGTCGCGCACGCCGCGCCGCACGCGGCGCGTCGGCTTGGTCGCCGCGCTCGACGTTCTCGACCACATAGCCTTCCGCCTCGAGGTTGTAGCCGAGCAGCAACGACAGGTCCGCTTCATCCTCGACGATCAGGATGCGCGGCGCGGACGCAGCCCCGGGACGCACCATCTCCTTGCGCGCCTGATTCATTTGATCGCCCCTTGCGCGCCGGCCTCGACATCCGTCCCCTGCCGCCCGTGCGGCCGCCCGGTCGGCAGCGTCGAACCCGTCACCAGATAGACCACGGTCTCGGCGATGTTGGTCGCGTGATCGCCGATCCGCTCGATGTTCTTCGAGCAGAACAGGAGATGCGCGCAGAAAGTGATGTTGCGCGGATCCTCCATCATATGCGTGAGCAGATCGCGGAACACCGAGTCTTCGAGCGCGTCGAGATCGACGTCGCGCGCCCACACATCGAGCGCCCGCTCGACGTCGCGCTGGGCGTAGGCGTCGAGCACGTCCTTCATCAGTTCGGTCGCGAACTCATTCATGTGCTTGATGCCGATGATCGCGCGCGGGACCCGGGATTCGACGCCGATCTTGACCGAACGCTTGGCGATGTTCTTGGCCAGATCCCCGTTCGGCCGGTAAGAGCGAGCTATTGCAACCCGACAGTGCATTCGACCGAGCCCGCTGTCGTCAACTGCTCGCCGGCCGTGTCGAGTTCGCGGCAACTGGTGTGAACCACAAAAAAGCCCCCGGCCGGTCGGCCAGGGGCTAGATAACACTGGTTGCGGGGGCAGGATTTGAACCTGCGGCCTTCAGGTTATGAGCCTGACGAGCTACCGGGCTGCTCCACCCCGCGTCAAAGGCTATGGGCCGTCGGGACTATAACGACGGCATTGATAAAGAGGAAGTTTCCGTTCTTGGCAGGCCTGGCGACGACCTACTCTCCCATGTCTTGAGACAGAGTACCATCGGCGCTAAGGCGTTTGACGGCCGAGTTCGGGATGGGATCGGGTCTTATCACCTTGCAAAGGCCACCAGGCCGGCAAAGAACGGTGAAGCAAAACTGGCTTTTCATTGTTTCTGTTTCAAAGCGAGTGCTTTGACAGTCTCGCGCCTTGGCGACGAGAGCAATCAAGTCGAACGAGCGATTAGTACCGGTAAGCTTCACGCGTTGCCACGCTTCTACATCCGGCCTATCAACGTGGTGGTCTTCCACGGCTCTTCAGGGAGAACTTGTTTTGAGGCTGGTTTCCCGCTTAGATGCCTTCAGCGGTTATCCATTCCGTATATAGCTACCCTGCACTGCGGCTGGCGCCACAACAGGTCCACCAGAGATACGTTCACCCCGGTCCTCTCGTACTAGGGGCAAATCCTCTCAATTCTCCAACACCCACGGCAGATAGGGACCAAACTGTCTCACGACGTTTTGAACCCAGCTCACGTACCACTTTAATCGGCGAACAGCCGAACCCTTGGGACCTTCTCCAGCCCCAGGATGTGATGAGCCGACATCGAGGTGCCAAACACTCCCGTCGATATGGACTCTTGGGGAGTATCAGCCTGTTATCCCCGGCGTACCTTTTATCCGTTGAGCGATGGCCCACCCACGCGGGACCACCGGATCACTATGACCGACTTTCGTCTCTGCTCGACTTGTTGGTCTCGCAGTCAGGCTGGCTTATGCCATTGCACTCTAACGACCGATTTCCGACCGGTCTGAGCCAACCATTGCGCGCCTCCGTTACTCTTTGGGAGGCGACCGCCCCAGTCAAACTACCCACCATGCGTTGTCCCGGCTCCGGATGACGGAGCGCGGTTAGACATCCATGAATTCAAGGGTGGTATTTCAAGGGTGGCTCCACTCAAGCTAGCGCCCAAGCTTCAAAGCCTACCACCTATCCTACACATGACTACACGAATGCCAACGCAAAGTTATAGTAAAGGTGCACGGGGTCTTTCCGTCTGACCGCAGGAACCCCGCATCTTCACGGGGACTTCAATTTCACTGAGCTGATGTTGGAGACAGCGGGGAAGTCATTACGCCATTCGTGCAGGTCGGAACTTACCCGACAAGGAATTTCGCTACCTTAGGACCGTTATAGTTACGGCCGCCGTTTACCGGGGCTTCAATTCAAGGCTTGCACCTCTCCTTTTAACCTTCCGGCACCGGGCAGGCGTCAGACCCTATACGTCATCTTGCGATTTCGCAGAGCCCTGTGTTTTTGTTAAACAGTTGCCACCCCCTGGACTGTGCCCCCCCGACAAGCTTGCGCTCACCGAGGGCCTCCTTATTCCGAAGTTACGGAGGTAAATTGCCGAGTTCCTTCAACATCATTCTCTCAAGCGCCTTGGTATACTCTACCTGTCCACCTGTGTCGGTTTCGGGTACGGTCTTGCGCAGGGGCTATTTCCTGGAACCTCGTCGACGCCCGATCAATCCAGTAAGATCGAACGACATAAGAGATCCGTCACCACCTGCAGGCTCACGAATATTAACGTGATTCCCATCGACTACGCCTTTCGGCCTCGCCTTAGGGACCGGCTAACCCTGCGGAGATTAACTTTACGCAGGAACCCTTGGACTTTCGGCGACACTGTCTTTCACAGTGTTTGTCGTTACTCATGTCAGCATTCGCACTTCCGATGCCTCCAGGAGCCCTCACGGGTCTCCCTTCATCAGCCAACGGAACGCTCCGCTACCGCGTCTTGCGACGCCCAAAGCTTCGGCTCATGGCTTGAGCCCCGTTACATCTTCGGCGCAGAAACCCTTATTTAGACCAGTGAGCTGTTACGCTTTCTTTAAAGGATGGCTGCTTCTAAGCCAACCTCCTGGTTGTTTTGGGATTTCCACATCCTTTCCCACTTAGCCATGAATTGGGGGCCTTAGCTGTTGGTCTGGGTTGTTTCCCTCTCCACAATGGACGTTAGCACCCACTGTGTGGCTCCCGAGTATGACTTCCAGGTATTCGGAGTTTGGTTAGGTTTGGTAGGGTTTTAGCCCCCCTAGCCCATCCAGTGCTCTACCCCCTGGAGCCTCAACTCGAGGCTATACCTAAATATATTTCGCGGAGAACCAGCTATTTCCGAGTTTGGTTGGCCTTTCACCCCTAATCACAAGTCATCCGAGCCTTTTTCAACAGGCACCGGTTCGGTCCTCCAGCAGGTGTTACCCTGCCTTCAGCCTGCTCATAACTAGATCACTCGGTTTCGGGTCTAAAGCATCGAACTGAACGCCCTATTCAGACTCGCTTTCGCTACGCCTCCGCCTATCGGCTTAAGCTTGCTCGATACTTTAAGTCGCTGACCCATAATACAAAAGGTACGCCGTCACCCTTGCGGGCTCCGACTGTTTGTAGGTATCCGGTTTCAGGAACTGTTTCACTCCCCTCGTCGGGGTGCTTTTCACCTTTCCCTCACGGTACTTGTTCGCTATCGGTCGCTGAGGAGTACTTAGGCTTGGAGGGTGGTCCCCCCGTGTTCAGACAGGATTGCACGTGTCCCGCCCTACTCGAATCTCCTGCTCGAACCCTATTCATACGGGGCTGTCACCCGCTACGGCCCGGCTTTCCAACCGGTTCTGATAGATCCAAACAAAAGCATTGGCCTGGTCCGCGTTCGCTCGCCACTACTAACGGAGTCTCGTTGATGTCCTTTCCTCCGGGTACTGAGATGTTTCAGTTCCCCGGGTTCGCTCTTATTCTCCTATGTATTCAGAGAATAAGTACCTTCTTTTGATCTCTGTTGGTCCAAAGATCGCTTCAGTCCTGTCCGAAGACGGACCTAACGCAGCCGACCCGCCTCGACCCGAAGCCTCTGCCCTGTGCGGCTTGGCTCTCGCGTCATCGACGCGCCTCTTCGGAGCAACAGAGATCGAAGGTGGGTTTCCCCATTCGGAAATTCACGGATCAAAGCCTGTTCGCGGCTCCCCATGACTTATCGCAGCGTACCACGTCCTTCATCGCCTCTCAGCGCCAAGGCATCCACCAGATACCCTTAAGACACTTGATTGCTCTCATCGCCAAAGCGCGCGTTTTTGTGTCGTCGATCGATTTCGGAAATCGATCGACAACCCACGTCTCTGGCTTGAAAAGACCAGTTTTGCTTCAAACGCATCCGGGGATCTGAGCGGTCAGGCTCCAAACCCACGACTGGTTGCTCGAGAGACAAGATGATGACGCGGCGCCTTTCCGCCCTCGGATCCTCACGGACCTTCCGGCTTCACGCCTCGCCCCATCCGGCCTTCGACCGAATGCGCTTCCTCTTCACAATGTCAGAGATCGAGGACCGAGAGGAACGGCGGAGGATTGAAATCCTGTTCGCCGGCCATTCGGCCTTCGTCACGCCAAGCGCTCGCGCGCTCAACGAAACTGATAAATCGCATCGGAAAGGATCAGGAGCGCTTCAATCTGCTCGACACGTCGCCAAGACCTTGCGGCCGAGGCTTTGGTGGAGCCAGACGGGATCGAACCGACGACCTCATGCTTGCAAAGCACGCGCTCTCCCAACTGAGCTATGGCCCCGTTTCAAGACCCGCCGGCGCCCGAAGGCTCGTGGTGGGCCTGGGAGGACTTGAACCTCCGACCTCACGCTTATCAAGCGCGCGCTCTAACCAACTGAGCTACAAGCCCGGTCGAAGCAGAAGTCCACGGCCAGCATGCCGGCAAAGGCAAACAGGGCGCAGGGCTTCCATATCCTTAGATCAGAAAGAGAGACGAAGGCGGCGCGATCCCGCAAATGCGGCCTGACTTGGCCGCTTGATTCTGAGCCGGATGACAAACCGTCCGACCAGGGCAAGCCCAAGTCTTTGGTTAATGTCTCCGAATCCAGAAAGGAGGTGATCCAGCCGCAGGTTCCCCTACGGCTACCTTGTTACGACTTCACCCCAGTCGCTGACCCTACCGTGGCCGGCTGCCTCCTTGCGGTTAGCGCGCCGTCTTCGGGTAAAACCAACTCCCATGGTGTGACGGGCGGTGTGTACAAGGCCCGGGAACGTATTCACCGCGGCGTGCTGATCCGCGATTACTAGCGATTCCAACTTCATGCACTCGAGTTGCAGAGTGCAATCCGAACTGAGACGGCTTTTCGAGATTTGCTAAGGGTCGCCCCTTCGCCTCCCGTTGTCACCGCCATTGTAGCACGTGTGTAGCCCAGCCTGTAAGGGCCATGAGGACTTGACGTCATCCCCACCTTCCTCCGGCTTATCACCGGCAGTCCCCCTGGAGTGCCCAACTGAATGATGGCAACTAAGGGCGAGGGTTGCGCTCGTTGCGGGACTTAACCCAACATCTCACGACACGAGCTGACGACAGCCATGCAGCACCTGTGTTCCCGGCTCCGAAGAGAAGATCGCATCTCTGCAATCCGTCCAGGACATGTCAAAAGCTGGTAAGGTTCTGCGCGTTGCTTCGAATTAAACCACATGCTCCACCGCTTGTGCGGGCCCCCGTCAATTCCTTTGAGTTTTAATCTTGCGACCGTACTCCCCAGGCGGGATGCTTAAAGCGTTAGCTGCGCCACTGAAGAGCAAGCTCCCCAACGGCTAGCATCCATCGTTTACAGCGTGGACTACCAGGGTATCTAATCCTGTTTGCTCCCCACGCTTTCGCGTCTCAGCGTCAGTTCCGGGCCAGTGAGCCGCCTTCGCCACTGGTGTTCTTGCGAATATCTACGAATTTCACCTCTACACTCGCAATTCCACTCACCTCTCCCGGACTCAAGATCTCCAGTATCAAAGGCAGTTCCAAGGTTGAGCCTTGGCATTTCACCCCTGACTTAAAGACCCGCCTACACGCGCTTTACGCCCAGTAATTCCGAACAACGCTAGCCCCCTTCGTATTACCGCGGCTGCTGGCACGAAGTTAGCCGGGGCTTCTTATCTCGGTACCGTCATTATCGTCCCGAGCGAAAGAGCTTTACAACCCTAAGGCCGTCATCACTCACGCGGCATGGCTGGATCAGGCTTGCGCCCATTGTCCAATATTCCCCACTGCTGCCTCCCGTAGGAGTTTGGGCCGTGTCTCAGTCCCAATGTGGCTGATCATCCTCTCAGACCAGCTATCGATCATCGCCTTGGTGAGCCGTTACCTCACCAACAAGCTAATCGAACGCGGGCCAATCCTCCGGCGATAAATCTTTCGCCTCTCAGCCGTATCCGGTATTAATCCAAGTTTCCCTGAGCTATTCCGAACCGGAGGGTATGTTCCCACGCGTTACTCACCCGTCTGCCACTCCCGTATTGCTACGAGCGTTCGACTTGCATGTGTTAAGCCTGCCGCCAGCGTTCGTTCTGAGCCAGGATCAAACTCTCAAGTTGAATGAGATCTTTGTCCTGACTGGTCACTTCAGCGCCCCGAAGGTCAGGGCGCTGTATTCTTGACGAGTTCCAAACACATCCGCTTCAAAAGAGGCTTGCGGCCTGCCCGCCTCACGACGGTCCGGCCGCGCTCCTTCGAAGCGCGATGAATTTTTGAAACGTGACCGTCAGTTGTCTCTTCGGACTCCAATCCCCGGATCGGCTCCAAGCTCGCGCCTAGAATTCAACCCGACAACCAAAGTCCCGCAAGGACCCCGCCGCCCACGTCTCTCTTTCTTCCGATGCAATTGTCAAACAGCACGGAGCCGAAGCTCCACGAAGCACAAACCAAACTCTGAGGCGACCCGCCGCCAAAGCCCAGTTCAGGCTCGAATTCCATGTCACCGCGCTTTCACGCAGTCCGGAAACGACCGAAAATTCTCCGCCCCCGCCTCACAGCAGGGAGGAGTGCGTTCGGAAAGTTCCCGCAACCCGCTGACTTGGCCGCTTCAAAAGCGCCCGTCGTCGTTGGGAGAGGCGCATATAGGCCCCTGTGAGATTTCTGTCAACGCACTTTCACAAAGAAAATTCTTCCGCTGTGGAACCTTCCTCCAGACGCGCTTTTTCACGTGCATTTTCATGCCGCTGCGCGGCCGCAAAGTCACGCGCTGCATGGGCATAACTTCATGGCCCTCGACCAACTCAAAACGAAAAGCGCGCAAAAGATGCGCGAGCAGAATGATCCCCTCCTGCATCGCGAAGGCCATGCCGATGCACACGCGCGGCCCCGCGCCGAACGGGATGTAGGCGAAACGGTCGATCCGATCGCGCTGCTTCGCCCAGGAATCGCGAAGGATCGAAGGCGTCGGGCTGATCCCAGAGGCCCCGGCGCCGATGCAGGACATAGGGCGAGACCGTGACCACGGTGCCCGCAGGGATCTGTATGCCCGCCAAGCTCGTCGTCGGCGATCGCCTGACGAGCGAGCATCGCCGCCGGGGGATAAAGGCGCAACGCTTCCTCGAAGACGGCGCGAAGGATTTCGCACCTTTCTGACGCGACGGTCCCATCGGCGTCGAACGCCTGATCCGCGTCAGCCTCGGCCCGCTCGCGCCATTCCGGCGATTGGGAGAGCAGGAAGAGCGTCCAGGTCAGCGCGTTGGCGGTCGTCTCGTGGCCCGCGTTGATGAAGGTGACGATGTTGGCCCGCACGTCCGCCTCAGCGATGCCGCGGCCGTTTTCAGGGTCCTTGGCGGACAAGAGAAGGGTCAGGAGATCGCGCGGCGCCTCGCCGCCTCCGCTCAGCAGCGCCTGCCGCTTTTCGATGATCGCGTTGACGGCCGAATCGAAAAACTCGAGCGCGCCGCGGCCGCGCCGGCGCCTGAGCCTCGGCACGAAAGCGGGCGCGCCCAGCAAATCGAGCGGATCGATCCTGCCGATGGTCTCGAAATAGCTCGACACGGCGCGCTGGAAGGCGCTGGGCTCACGTCCTATCCCTTGCGAGAACAGCGTCTGCTCAAGCACTTCCAGAGTCGAGGCGCGACATGAGCGCGCCGACGTCCGCCACCGCTCCGTCGCGCCGGCGGCTCATGCGCTCGACCGCCGCGCGCCCGACCCGGTGGACGGCCGGAGCAAATTCCGCGATCTGACGCGGAGAAAACAAGGGCGCGAGCGCCCGGCGCTGGACGCGCCAGTCCTCGCCCTCGGCGGTCAACAGTCCGTTGCCGAGTCCAGGCCGCAGAATGCGAAGCTGAAGGTCGTCCTTGCGGTAGTTGGCGGCGTTGTCGAGAAACACGCGTCGGACGGCCGCCGGGATCATGGGCGGCGGCGCGCAGTCCGAAGATGGTGCGGCCGATGGAAACCGGTCGCTCGAAATCGCCCTCCCACCAGACCTCGATCGGACTGCGCTGCAGGGCGAGGAGGATCGAGAGCGACCCTCGGGGCCTCGTGGGCCGCCGCGGATAAGGCGGAACGAAAAGCCTCGAGGCTGCGGTTGCAAGCGACATGGCGATCGCCTTCGAAAGACGTCTGCGGCCTACACTTAGGCCAGCCGGGGGCCGCCCAACAGGGGCGGGAGCGAAAACTCCGCCTCAGCGCCGCAGCCCTGGATCAGAACGCCGTGCGCTGTCGCATCGCTGTCGCAAGCGTGCCGTCATCGAGATAGTCAAGCTCGCCGCCCACCGGCACGCCATGCGCGAGCCGCGTCACCTTGACGGGATAGTCGGTCAGGAGATCGATGATGTAGTGCGCGGTCGTTTGGCCCTCGACCGTGGCGTTGACGGCAAGGATCATTTCGCTCACGCCGCCATTGGCGATGCGCGCGACCAGCGCGGACAAGATTGAGATCGGACGGGCCAACGCCGTCGAGCGGCGACAGGGCGCCGCCAAGCACATGGTAGCGCGCCCGCGTGGCGCCCGCCCGCTCCAGCGCCCAGAGATCGCCGACCAACTCGACGACGACCAGCGTCGTCGAATCGCGCCGCTCATCCGAACAGATCGTGCAGGGATCGCGCGTGTCGACGTTGCCGCAGACCGAACAGGTCAAGATCCGCTCCTGCGCGACGCGCAACGCATCGGCGAGCGGCGCGAGCAACGTCTCGCGCTTCCGGATGAGATGGAGCGCCACGCGGCGCGCCGAACGCGGCCCCAATCCCGGCAAGCCGCGCGAGAAGCTGGACGAGACGCTCGATTTCCGGTCCGGCGACGCTGGTCGACATCCGGCCTCTAGAACGGCAGCTTCATGCCGGGCGGAAGGGGCAGGCCCTGCCGTCAGGGACTGCATCTTCTCGGCCGCCAGCGCGATCGGCCTTGGCCTTGCCGTCGGTGAAAGCGGCGATGATCAGATCCTCAAGCATCTCCTTGTCGGCCGGCGTCAAGAGCGAGGCGTCGATTCGCACGCCCTTCAGTTCGCCCTTGGCGGTGAGCGTGAGACTGACCATGCCGCCGCCCGCCTGACCTTCGACTTCAAGGCGCCCGAGTTCCTCCTGCGCTTCCTGAAGCTTGGCCTGAACGGCCTGCGCTTTTTTCATCATGCCCATGATATCCATGGCGCGATCTCCTTCTCAAACTTCGTCGGCGGGGTCG
This sequence comes from uncultured Alphaproteobacteria bacterium, assembly GCA_963833955.1. GTDB lineage: Bacteria > Pseudomonadota > Alphaproteobacteria > Rhizobiales > Beijerinckiaceae > Roseiarcus. The sequence goes on from CAWHZY010000007.1 coordinate 41,832, forward strand.
ACGCCGGAATCGGCGTAACCGACCTCATCGTCGACCTCGCCCGCCGCGGGGGACGGCGCGCCTCGGGACGCCGGCACGTCGACGATGCGGGCCCCTTTGAATCGATCAAGAACCTTCTGCACCAGGGGATGCGACGCGGCATTGCTCGTTCGCTCGGCCTCGCGCGCCTGCGCCGTCTCCCGCAACGTCGGCGCGGTCGAACCCGGAACAAGCGCCACCATCCAGCGCTCGCCCGTCCATTCCTGCAGGCGTCGGCTTAGCGTCTGCGCCAGTCCGGACTCGGCGCCCTCGACGAGGGTGAAGGCGATGCTGCCCTGCTCGAAGCGGGCGAGCCGCACATCCCGCTCGAGCGACTGGACAAGCTGAATGTCGCGCTTGGAGCGCGCAAGCGCGACGACGTCGTCGAAACGGGCGAGCCGTGGCGCGCGGCGACGGAGGCGCGGGCGGAGGCGGCAGGCGGCGCGGACGCGACCGGAGCAGGCTCTGTGGCCGCGAGCCGCATCGAAGCGCGCGGCCCCCCGCCTGCCCGGACGGAAGCGGCGGCGCATGACGCGGGCCGTCGGTCGTTTGGCTCAGCTTGCGGATCGTCTCCTCGGGGGTCGGCAGATCGGAAGCATAGGCGAGGCGGATCAGCGCCATTTCGGCCGAGGCGAGCGGGCGGGGCGAATCTTTCACATCCTCGACGCCCTTGAGCAGGATTTGCCAGGCCCGCGCCAGAACGCCCACCGTCAGCTTGTCGGCGAATTCCCGGCCGCGCTCGCGCTCGACCTCGCTGACCGCGGGATCCTCGGTCGCGGCTGGGGCAATTTTGGCGCGCGTGACGAAATGGCAGAATTCGGCCAGATCGATCAGGATGTCGGCGGCGTCCGCGCCTGCCTGGTGGAGCGCGCGCACGATCTCGAGGGCCTCGGCGATCTGACCCCTCATGACGCGCTCGAACAGCGCGACGATCTCGCCCCTGTCCGAGAGGCCCAGCATGTTGCGAATTGCGAGCGCCGTGACGCCCCCGTCGCCGCCATGCGCGATGCCCTGGTCGAGCAGCGAAAGCGCGTCGCGCACCGAGCCTTCGGCGACGCGGGCGATCAGCGCCAGCGCCTCCGGCTCGGCGGCGACCCCTTCAGCGGCGCAGATCTTGCTCAAATGGCCGACCATCGGGGCCGCCTCGATGCGCCGCAAATCGAAGCGAATGCAGCGCGAGCGCACGGTGATCGGCACCTTGTCGATTTCCGTGGTCGCAAACAGAAACTTGACGTGCTCCGGCGGCTCTTCGAGCGTCTTCAAAAGACCGTTGAAGGCCTGCTTCGAGAGCATGTGCACTTCGTCGATGATGTAGACCTTGGTGCGCGCCGAAACCGGGCGATAGCGCGCGTTCTCGATGATCTCGCGCACGTCGTCGATGCCGGTGTGGGAGGCCGCGTCCATCTCGATCACATCGACATGGCGCGATTCCATGATCGCCTGGCAATGGAGGCCGAGCTCGGGCATGTCGACGCTCGGGCGCATCGATCTTGCCGGGCAGGGCATAATTGAAGGCACGCGCCAGAATGCGCGCCGTCGTCGTCTTGCCGACGCCGCGCACGCCGGTGAGGATATAGGCTTGGTGAATGCGGCTCGCGGCGAAGGAATTGGCGAGCGTGCGCACCATCGGCTCCTGGCCGACGAGGTCCTCGAAGCGCATCGGCCGGTATTTTCGCGCCAGCACCCGATAGGGCGAGCGCCGTCGGCGCGGCTTGAGCTTCGGTGACAGGGAAGAGCGAATCGCTCAACGACGCCCTCTCTTGGCGAGAAAAGGTCCGTGGCGGAGCATCTTAAGCTTCGCTTCGCTCGATGGACCACCGCTCGGAGGCGAAGGCGAACTCAACCTCTAGGCTCGCCTGGTCGCCGACGGCCCAAGCGCGTCAGTGGGAGGTTGGACAAAGACCCGCCCTGGCTCGTTAGGGCTGCTTCCTTCCGGACCTGACCCGGTTGGCGAGCGGTACGTCCTTCGCCAACCTCCCGCCGCCTATGTGGACCATGAGGCGGCAAGGCGCAAGGGGCGGTCGCACAGCGCCGCCTCGTCCGCGCCCGTTCACGCCGCCCTCTCCTGCTCCTCGACCATTTCGTGCGCGATACGCGCGGTGGCCTCGTCGGCGGGAAACAGCATCTCCAGCGCGAGTTCGGAGAGGGTCACGTCGTTCGGCGTGCCGAAAACAGTGACCGTGCCGAGAAAGGACATCACGCCCAGGCGCGTCGCGATCCTGAGCGGCGTCGCCAGGCGCTCGGCCGCGCCGAAGCTCTCCGAGGGTTCGCTTTCGGGCGGCGCCGGATAGGCCGAGACCTCGGCGAGCAGGTCCTGCAGAACCGAATCGCCCCGCGCATCGATCTGCTGGCGAAGCACGCTCAGCATATGGGCGCGCCATGCCCCATAGTTCACGATCCTCGGCGCCATACCCGCCGGATGCAGGGTGAGCCGCACGGCGTTGACCGGCGGGCGCATGAGATCCGCCGAACAGCCCTCGTAAAGTTGGGGCAGCGCGGAATTGGACATGACGACATTCCAGTGCCGGTCGACCGCGAAGGCGGGATAAGGCCTGTGCGCCTGAAGAATGGCCTCGATCGCGGTTTTCGCCGCCGCGAGGCCAGCGATCGAGCGCTCCTGAAACGCCGGCGCGAAGCCCGCCGCCAGAAGAAGCGAATTCTGGTCCCGAAGCGGGATCTCGAGATATTCGGCGAGGCGGGCGATCATCTCGCGGCTCGGCTGCGCCTTGCCGGTCTCGAGACAGGAGAGGTGGCGGGTCGAGCTCTCGGCCGCATAGGCGAGATCGGCCTGCGTCATGCGGCGCCGCTCGCGCCAGCGGCGCAGGAGAACGCCGAACGGAAGCTGATGAGCGGTCATGGCGGTCAAGCTTAGCGCCGGGCGGCGCACAAGGCCATGACCTCCAAGGTCAAACGCAGAGCGCCCGCGCGGTCGCTTTTTGACCTGGCAAGTCATGGATTACGGACCCGGCCAGCGCGATCCTGAGGCCAACGAGAGGGCTCGCAGGCCCTCGATCTTCAACGTGGAGAGACATGATGCTCAACGCTCAGGCGCTCGCCGACCGCTACGTCGCCGCGTGGAATGAACCGGACGCCGCCAGGCGGTCCTCCGCCCTTGCCGCCCTCTGGTCGCCGGAGGCGGTCGGCCACAAAGGGCCACGTGGATACGCGGCGCTCACCAGGCTCACCCCCGCAAAGCCCGGAGGAAACTCGGGGCGGGAGGGCGTTCGCTATCGCGCCGCCCCGACCGCGCGTCTCCGCGGCGACGTCGTGACGTTCCGTTGGGAGATGCTGCTCGCCGACAGCGAGACGGTGCTGGCGGGCGGGCTCGAGTTCCTGATCGTCGACGACGACGGGCGCATCCTGGCCGACCATCCGTTCGCTTTCGCTTGAATCCCTCGCCCCATCCACCCCCTCACGAAAGGACGAACCCATGCCCTTCATCACGGCGAAAGACGGTGCTGAGCTCTATTGGCGCGAGTGGGGAGAGGGCGCGCCGATCCTGTTCCTGAGCAGCCTCGGCTGCGACAGCCGAATGTGGGACTACCAGATCGCCGCCTTCGCCGACGAAGGCTTCCGCTGTATCGGCTTCGACCGCCGCGGCCACGGCCGCTCCGATCAGCCGGCCCGCGGCTATGACTTCGACACCTTCGCCGACGACGTCGCCGCTCTCGTCGATAGCCTTGATCTGACCGACCTCAGCCTCATCGCCCATTCGATGGCCGGCGGCGAGGCGGTGCGCTATCTCACCCGGCATGGGAGCCAGCGCGTCGCGCGCCTTATCCTCCTCGCGCCGACGACGCCGATGCTGCTCGAGGCGCATGACAACCCGGACGGCTTGCCGATGGAAGCCTTCGAGGCGTTGTGGGCTCAGTGGCGTCGCGACTACCCGAAATGGGTCGCCGACAACCTCGCGCCGTTCTTCATCCCCGAAACGTCGCCCGCGATGATGCGCTGGGGCGCGACCCTGTTGCAAACCTCGCTTCCCGTCACCCTCGCCTGCTCCCGGGCGATGGTGGAAGCGGACTTCCGTGCCGAGATGAGACGCATCGACGTGCCGACCCTCATCGTCCACGGCGACCGTGACCGGTCGATGCCGGTTGAAGTCACCGGCAAGCCTTCCGCCGACCTCATCCCCGGCTCGAGGCTCCTCGTCTATCCGGGCGCGCCGCACGGGCTCATGTTCACCCACATGGCAGAGCTCCACACCGAACTCCTGGCCTTCATGCGCGAGCGCGAAGCGCGCTCGGCCGCCGCTTAAGCCCGAGCGATTAAACGCCAATAGCCGCCAATAAACGCGCTTAAACGCTAGTAAAAATGCTAGCGTTTACTAGCGTTTATTTTTTCGAATCGGGACTTTTCAATGGGTTACGAGCGATTTGGAGGTAACCGGGGCAAATTTCCGGGCGGAGGGGAAGTCAAGGGCGGCAAAATGTGATTTAAGCTTTGGATGGCGCCGCCGAGCCGTGATTCGCTGGAACGCATGACGAGCCCTGAACTGATTGGGGTTGTGCGCGAGTTGATCGGCGAGGTGACGCGGCTTCGGGCGGAGAACGAGAAGCTCGGCGGCGCGCTGGCGAAGCTGAAGATCGAGCATCAGGGGGCCAAGGACGAGCTTGCGCGATTGAAGCGTCTGCCGCCGCGTCCGCCGCACAAGCCTTCCGGGATGGATAAGGGGACGAGCGCCACGGGGCCGACGGCTAGCGGCGAAAAGGGCGGGCGTTCGACGCGCCGGCGCGGCAGTCATCTTGACAAGCTCAAGATCGACGAGACGGTGGTGGTGAAGACTGAGGCGCCGGCGGGCTCGCGCCACAAGGGCTATGAGGACATCGTCGTTCAGGACTTGAGCCTTCGCCCGAAAGTGACGCGTTATCGGCGCGAGCGATGGCAGACGCCGGACGGCGAGACGATCCTCGCCGAACTCGATCCCGGGATCGTCGGCTGCTATGGCCCCAACTTGCATCGGTTGGTGCTGGCGCTTCATTTTGCCGGACAGATGACGTGCGAACGGATTGTCGCGCTGCTCAACGGCATGGGGGTGGTGATCTCGAAGCGGCAGGTCGTCCGCCTGCTGACGGCCAAGCTCGATATGTTCCGCGCCGAGGACGAGGCGGTGCTCGAGGCGGGCTTGAGCTGCGCCCCTTACATCACGGTCGACGATACGGGAGCGCGCCATGCCGGCAAGAACGGCTACACCACGCAGATCGGCTCGGCGAGTTTCGCCGCGTTTCGCACCGGGCCGACCAAATCGCGCCTCGCCTTTCTCTCGCGGCTTTGCGGCGGGGCGCCTTTCTATGTCGTCAACGAGGCGGCGATCGAATACATGAAAGGACGCAGCTTGTCGCAGATCGTCGTCGACAAGCTCGCCGGCCATGAGAGGCGCGTTTTCTCGTCTCCAAAGCAATGGGAGCGCCACTTGCGCGCGCTCGGCCTGACCGATTTGAAGGTCGCGCCCGATCCGGTCACAATCGCCAGCGAAGGGGCGCTGTGGGGCGCGATCCGCCATCAAGGCTTGCTCAAGGACGCCGTCGTCGTTTCCGACGACGCCGGCCAGTTCCATGTCGGCCGGCACGCGTTGTGCTGGGTGCATGCCGAGCGGCTCGTCCATAAACTGGTTCCCGCCAACGACAAGCAGCGCAACACCGTCGCCGTCGCCAAGCGGATGATCTGGTGGTTCTACGGCCGCTTGAAAGAATACAAGCTCGCCCCCAATCCGCAACGAGCCGCGCTCTTGCGCGCCCAGTTCGACCGCATCTTCAGGCGCCGGACCGGCTATGCGACGCTCGACAGCCTGTTCAAGCGCCTCCATCGCAACAAGGACGACTTGCTGCGCGTCCTCGAGCGGCCGGACATTCCCCTCAACACCAACGCCTCAGAAAACGACATCCGCGCCTTCGTCACCAAGCGAAAAATCTCCGGCGGAACCGTCAGCGAAAAAGGCCGCGACGCCCGCGACGTCATGCTCGGCCTCGCCAAGACATGCATGAAGCTCAAGCTGTCCTTCTATCATTACCTCGGCGCGCGCCTGGTAAGCGCCGCACACCCGATGCCGCCTTTGTCCAGCCTGGTTCGGTCGGCCTTAGCCTGACGCCCGGAAATTTGCCCCGGTTACCGTTTGGAGTAAGGATTCTCGTCCCTTCCGGTTTTTGGCGCAGGGCCTCAAGTCCCGTACGATCGGATTCGTCTCGTCGACGCGGGCGCTCCGCGTCGATCCGGCGAATAGAAAATGCCTAACACAGATTTCGGCTTTTGGCAAGAATTTGCGCCCTTGCTGACAGCCCGGCGATGACGACCCCTCTCCTTCCAACGCCCCGCGCTCGTCACGGCCGACGATTTCCCGTTGCGCCCACGCTCCGAGGACTCCATCTGGAGCGCGTCAGCCTTAAACCAGCGAGCGCTCCCATGACCACTGAACCCAGGCGGTACACCGGCGGCTGCCTCTGCGGGGTTTTGCGCTACGAGGCTTTCGGCGAGTCGATTGGCTCGGGCCATTGCTATTGCGCCGATTGCCGCAGGGCGTCAGGTTCGGGCTTCGTCCCCTTCATGGGCTTCAAGGCCGAGGACGTCCGCTTCACGGGCGAAGCCCGCGAGTTCCGCTCGAAAGCGGCGAACGGGGGCGACGCGGTCCGCAACCGCTGCGCCCAGTGCATGAGCCTCGTGTTCGGCGGCGAGATCGGCAAGTCCAGTTCGTACACGCTCTACGCCGGCTCGCTCGACGATCCCTCGGCCTTCCACCCGACCATCGCCATCTTCGCCGAGGGCCGCCCGGATTGGGCGATCATCCCGCCGGGTTTTAAGGTTTTCGACCGGATGCCTGGGTAAGGTTCGCTCATACGAGCCGTTCATCTTGTGGTAAGGGGTACGCTTTAGAAGACAAAGGGGACGCACGTGGCAGCGAAGGATCACACACAGCCTGCGAGCGAACTGAGCGTATAAATGCGGCTAATCGAAATCGCTTAGCGAAGCTAGTGGAGTAGAGATGAAGTAGCCTTCACGCTGCACGTAAATCTAGCGCGTTACTTCCGCGAACTCCCGACGAGCGATTGGCTTCGGTTTTGGGGTTAAGGAAAACGCGCAATGCCAGTTCTCTAACGCACGCGATGCTTCAGCAAGGAGGTACCGGAAGGGTACGATCTTGGGCAGTTTGCAACAGCATTTAATGAAGGATTTGGCCAGCTTCAGAAAGCCAAAGAGGGTTTTCAAGCGTGCGGTCTTCTGCTGCCTGGTGGTCGGCAATTATCAACTGGGGCGAGAGCTTTCCGCAGGACATCGGCACTGACGGTCATATGGCGATGAGCACCAAATCGATGAGCACAAGTGAGGACGATAGGTTCGCTACAAGTTCACCTTCATAGACACGGGGCGAGAAAAGGAATTTGTTACACACTATCGCCCCCGCCACCACCACTGTCATCTGAAGTGCTCAGCGTTTTTAGATATCTTGGCTTCAAGGAATTTCACCAGTGCCCGGAATTCGATTTCGAAGCTTGTCACTATAGGACGCTCAAGCTTCTTGAGACCGACAACCGTTCGGAGGTAACGTCGAATTCGCGCATCAATCTTTTGGCGCTCACGTTGCGCGCTTTTCGCCGCTGTCGAAGCGCTCTTAGCGGCCAATGCGGCCGCTGAGCGTGCAGGGCTCACGTTTCTGCCATCGCTAAACCTGCGGAAAGGTTCAACAACGATATTGTTCAGCAAATCAGACTTCCTACGAACACGAAGTCGAAGCCGGCACCAGCGATGGCCTTTGACGCCGCGTTGCCTTCGAACTTTGACGTCGCCATTTCGTTCGCAGGCACGGAGCGGGAGCTTGCTGAAAAACTTGCGGAAATTCTCCGAGAGGCGGGATCGCTGTATTCTACGACAACTTTTATCCCGAGCATCTTTGGGGAAAGAATGTTTACAGCCTTTCTAGACGAGATTTACAGGAAGAGAGCCAAATTCTGCGTCGTACTTGTTTCGGCGGAATACAAGGATCGTAAGTGGACCAATCATGAGCTAAAAAGCGCTCAAGCGAAGGCTCTTGAACAGAAGGGCGAGAGTACATCCTGCCAGTACAGGTAGACGATACAGAATTGGATGGACTGCCGACAAATATCGGTTACGTTGGAATTTCGATGGGTATCGAGAAGATTGCGGAGCTACTGATCAAAAAGCTGCAAGGGTAATCTCTGTTTGGAGGAAGCTATGGCGCTTTCTTTTCAGTTTGTCCGGGACTGCAAACCGGGCGACCTGCTTCGCGTGAAGATCGAAGACGCCGCAGAGTTTGCGATAATGGGCGCACCAGAGGGGCAAGCTCTCTGTGCACTGATAGTGCTGAAAGACAATGAGCCGCCATTCGCAATCAACTTGCTGGAGTCAGGCAGCATAGACGGTGATTTTATAACCTACGCCGCACTTGTGTATGGCAAATGGGAATTTTTAGTGAACCATTCCGACCGATGCGAAATTGGCACCGGTTCGCTCTTTACGAAGGTCGGAGCTCTCGTTCTTTCCGACGATGGCTCTACTTCGTTAGTCGTCGTGCAAAGACCGGCGGGACGCTTCGATATTTCGATTTGAAGAGTTGGAAACTCGCGGAGAACGGGGCAGCCAGAGAGCGGCCTTCAAAACATGGTCCTTGTGGCATAGCGATTTCGCTCAGCCCGCTTCCTCCGAACGGCTTCTAGGGACAGCGTGGAATAGACCGGACGACGCGCCCCAACCGCGCCCCCAGCCCCGCCGGCGCCAGGCGTAACATCCTTCGCCCGGAACGACGAGGAGCCAACTAGCGCCAAAAGCCAGTCAGTTGGACCGTCTGGATATGGCTCGCTTCAAAAACCAGGAATGCGCCCATCGGGAGCGCAACAGAGATGTCTGCGAAGGCCGTCATTCGCAAATCGCCCCTTCCGCTCAGACCAGTAAGTCCATATGTGAAGTTCGTCTTCGTTTTCGAAGCAATGATGCAATTCGGCCAACCAAGGCAGGACGTTCCCAATGGCAAAGCTCGACGGCAAAATCGCCCTGATCACCGGCGGCACCACCGGCATAGGCGCGGCGACGGCCAAACTGTTCCAGGCGGAAGGCGCGACCGTCATCGTCACGGGCTCAAGCGCCAAGACCGTGGAAACCGCCCGCAAGGACCTTCCGGGTATCGAAGTGATCGTGTCTGACCAGGCCAATACGGCAGCGAGCAAGGCCCTGGTGGATCAGGTGAAAGCCAAGCATGGCCGGATCGACGTTCTGTTCGTGAATGCCGGCATCGGAGCCTTCGGGCCCCTCGAAAGCGTGGATGAGGCGTTTTTCGACAGGCAGTTCAATATCAATGTGCGTGGCGCCTATTTCGTGATCAAGCACGCCGCGCCGGTGATTCCGGACGGTGGCGCGATCGTTCTGACCGCGTCTACCGCGGCCTCGTCGGGAATGGCCGGCGCCAGTGTCTATTCGGCCACCAAGGCCGCGCTCCGCTCGTTCGGCCGGACGCTCGCGGCGGAGCTGGCGCCTCGCAACATCCGGGTGAACACGGTGAGTCCCGGCCCGATCGAGACCCCGATCTTCGGAAAATCCGGTCTCACGCAGGAGCAGATCCAGGGCTTCAAGGATCACATTACGTCGCAGGTCGCGCTGAAGCGCATCGGCACTTCCGAGGAGGTCGCAGCCGCGGTCCTCTTCCTGGCGGCGGACGCCACATTCGTGACCGGCGCCGAGCTGGTCGTGGGCGGCGGCATCAACGACGTCTGACGGCGCCGAAGCGGCAATACAATCGAATTTTCGCTGGATTTTCGACGAATTTTCAGCTCCTGAGGTTGAAAACCCCGAAACGCGCGGCCGGCGCCTGGCGTGACCCAGGCGGCGCCGAGCCGTCGCAGGTCGTTCTATGGCCATAGGTCGCCGCCGCAGATGCAGGCCCGGGTGATCCGGGTGACGGCATCGGCCGGGTGCTGAACGACGGCGCCAGGGTCGTTCTCGACCCGGACGTCGCGAGCCTTGTGCATGATTGTTGCGCGCATAATACCAAGACGCGATGATCGGAACCGATCATCGCCTTATGGCCGAAGCGCGAATGCGCGCCCCAAGCCGTTGCGCGGGTTTGAGCGCGATCAGTCGCGCTCAAATAGAACTGGTGTGAGGTGTCGCTCCTATTGCAATCGGCCGACCGCACTCACGCGCCGGCGCCAACCGGCGGGGCCTCCCGTCCGACCATCGCCATCTGCTGCGGCGCATAGCGCTCGCCCTCGACCTCCATCCGCGAGGCTGCCTCCGCGATGGCGCTGAGATCGCCCTTCGTCAGCTCAATCTCGGCCGCGCCGATATTCTCCTCGAGCCGGTGGAGCTTCGTCGTCCCCCGGCTATCATCTCTATTACCCGAGCCGCCGGCGCCAATCGCCGGCCTTCACGCTTCTTGTGGAGGCGCTGCGCTACCGCCCTTGATGCGGAGAGCGCCGCCGGCTCTTGGCGTCATGCCGAAGACGCCCCGAGCGGTCGCGATCAGCAATCGTTCTCGCTCACGGGGAGCAATGGAGGGGCCGCCGACAAACTCGCCGGATGGCCGGTGTCGCGCGTGAACCCATAGTGGGTTTCCCGCCAAAAGTCGGTCGACCGAACGGTGGTGACTTTGAGGGCGCCGCCGTCGCGCCGCCGGATGGAGGGTTCACTCAGCCATGGGCATTGGGCGAAAGGCATTGCTTGGTCAGCCGGTCAGTATCGTTGCTCATGAGCCCACCATGAGTTTGAAGGCGATCGTCCACATTGTGAGCGCGACGAGCGACTCGAGCGCACGCCAGGAGGCTCGGCTGGCAAAAATCGGCCGCAACCATTTCGCGCCATAGCCGAGCGCGAAGAAAAAGAGGAACGAGCCGGTCATCGCTCCTGCAGCGAAGGACGCCTCTTCACCCGGGAATTGCGTCGAGATCGCGCCAAGCAGCATGACCGTGTCGAGATAGACGTGAGGATTGAGCCAGGTCAGCGCGAGGCCCATCGCCAAAGTCTGTGCAAGGCTCGAGGCGCGGGCGTCTCCGGCCGCAAGCGCCTCGGACGATCGCAGAGCGGAATAGAGATTGCGCGCCCCGTACCAGATGAGGAACGCGGCTCCTCCATAGCGCATGGCCGGGAGAACCCACGGCGCGACGGCGGCAATTTGCCGGAAGCTCGTCACGCCGAGCACGATCAGCGCCGCGTCCGACAGGCTGCACGCGAGACTGACCGCAAAGACGTGCTTGCCTATGAGGCCCTGCCGCAGGACGAAGGCATTCTGCGCGCCGATCGCGACGATCAGGCTGAGGCCCGTCAGGAGGCCTGTTATGCTAACCGAAAGGCTCATGCCTCGCGAAGACCCGTCCGTTGCGGCGGCGCCCGCCGGTACGCTTGGCGGGTCGGCGTCGAGCGGCGGTACAGTAGAATCGACACGTTCGCCGCCGCCACGTAAACGCTCCTTACATGAGCCGGAAGGACACGCCCCGGGGATGGGGCTCGCAACACGACGGGCAACCGAGGGAAGGAAGCGACTTCGGCGCGAGCGGCTTTTGATCTCGCCGCCTTCACGTCGGAGCAAGCCATAAGGACGAGGCGCATCGAAATGCGATTGGCGATGCTTGCTGCCCTGATGGGATTGTTCGGCTTCGCTGGGCCGGCGTTGGCGCTCGACAGAGTGAAGTTCGGCACCAACTGGCTGGCCGATCCGGCGGCGGGCGGCTTCTTTCAGGCGGCAGCCGACGGCACTTACGCCCGATATGGACTCGACGTCACGATCATTCCAGGCGGCCCGCAGACCAACGGGGCGCTGCTGCTGCTGTATGGCAAGCTCGAATTCTACATGGGCAGCGACATGATCGGGAATTTCATCTCTGTCGAGTTCGAAGACCCCACTCATCGCCGTCGCCGCCGACTTCCAGAAGAGTCCACAAGCTCTCATGTCGCATCCCGGCGTCGGAATGGATAAGTGGGAGGACCTGCCGAGGGCCAAGCCCGTCTATCTCGGCGCTGGCGCGATCAGCACATTCTACGCCTGGCTCAAGCTCGAGTACGGCTTCAAGGACGAGAACATTCGGCCGTACAATTTCAACTCCGCCCCCTTCATCGCAAACAAGAATTCGATCCAGCAGGGCTACGTCACGGGCGAGCCGTTCGAGATTGAAAGGCAGGGCCATTTCATGCCGAACCTGTTCCTGCTCGCCGACTACGGCTATGACACCTACGCGACCTTGATCGTGACGCGCACCGAGATCGTGAAGAAGAAACCCGATCTCGTTCAGCGCTTCGTCGACGCCTCAGCGATCGGTTGGTATCATTATCTCTACGGAGACAATTCCAAGGCCAATGCGCTGATCAAAGCGGACAACCCGGACCTCACCGATGACTACATCGCCTTTTCGATCGCGGAGATGAAGAAGCACGGCATCGTCGACTCCGGCGATGCGCTCAAGCTCGGCATCGGCGCGATGGCCGACGCGCATTGGAAGGACTTTTTCGAGAAAATGGTGGCGATCGGATTGATCGACAAGCGCACCAACTACAAGAGCGCATATACCCTGCAATTCACCAACAAAAAGGTTGGGGTCGATCTCCATCCTCAGTGATTGCTTGGCGAGAGATCGTTCACGTCGCGCATAGCCTACTGACGTTCTGGCCGCCGTTCGCGACGATCGGGCTGAGGCCCGACATGAGGCCTGTCGCGCTGACCGAAAGGCTCATGCCTCGCGCGAGATCCCGTCCGTTGCGGCGGCGCCGATACGAGTGGCGGGGTCGGCGTCGAGCGCGGACATGGAAATAGCATCGACACGTTCGCCGCCGCGATGTAAACACCCATTACATGAGCTGGAAGGACAAGCGGGGCGAGCCCGACCCGCCGCGCGGCTATCATCACGGCAATTTGCGCGAGGCGCTGATCCGCGCCGCGTTGGAATTGATCGCGACGAAGGGAACGGCCGGCTTCACTTTCGCCGAGGCCGCCCGGTTTGCCGGCGTCAGTCCGGCAGCGCCCTATCGGCATTTCCGCGACCGCGACGAGCTCATGGCGAGCGTGGCTTTACGCGGCTTCGAGCAATTCGAGGCGGCATTGGCGCGCGCGTGGGATGGCGGGCGCCCCGATGCTTTCACCGCGCTCGATCGCCTCGGCAAGGCCTATCTCGAATTCGCTCGCGCGGAGCCCGCTTTCTACTCGGCAATGTTCGAAGCCGGCGTTCCGGCCGCCGCAAACGCTGCGCTGCGAGACGCCGGGGAACGGGCCTTCGCCGTGTTGCGCGGGGCCGCCGACGCGATCTGCGCCGCGATGCCGGCGGCCGGCCGCCCGCCCGCGCTCATGGTCGCCCTGCATATCTGGGGCATGGCGCATGGCGTCGCTTCGCTCTTCGGACGCGCCGATGGGGCGCAGCGCGCGCTGCCGATGTCGGCAGCGGAACTCCTGGAGGCGCAAGTGCTGGTCTATTTGCGCGGGCTCGGGGTCAACGGGGCGCGGCCGTGAGAGCGTGGGCTTGCACGCTTCAGATCACGGCGCTCAACCACGGGAAGGACTTGACAACCGCGCCCGCTGTGAAGTAAATGTTCATTACATTTACACGCACGAGAGGATGCCATGCCTATCATTCTTACGGTCTTGGGGTTCCTGTGGTGGTGGCCGATCGGCCTGGTGCTTCTCGGCCTCTTTCTTGGACGAGGAAAGTTCGGCTGCCGGCGTTCCCTATCTTATGCAGGAGATGCACCCATGTTCGGCGGGGATCACGGTCGGGATCGCTGGGAGCGCAAGATGACCCGCTTGCAGGAAAAGATGGACATGGTGCGCGCGAAGGCGGACCAGTTCAGGAGCGGCGGCGACTGGTTCGGTCCTGCGACAAGCGGCAACCGCGCCTTCGACGACTATCGCTCCGAGACGCTGAAGCGGCTCGAAGACGAGCAGCGCGAGTTCAAGGATTTCCTCGCCCGGCTGCGCTTCGCCAGGGATCGCTCCGAGTTCGACCAGTTCATGGCCGAGCGGCGCAATCGCCCCTTCGAGCCGGGATCGCAGTCCGAGCCGGCGCCGTCGCGCGACTGACGCTGACCGAGCTTCCGCGGGCTTCTTAAAATCTGCTTCGCGGGGCGCCCTTCCACGGAAGGACGCCCCGCTTGCGCATGGGGGCGGCGAAACGCGCGTGGGGGCGGCGAAAAGAGCGGAGCGCCACGACGCTGCGGATCCGGAATGCGATGGTTCGCCGCGCCTGACGTCATCCGGGCTGGTTGAACGTCCCCGCTTCGCTTTGCCAATTCCCGCCGGACCAACGGTGCGGCGACAGAGCAGGTATCAATACGCATATACAAAGCACAACGAGGGTTTCAAAACGGACCGAAGCCGCTGGAGGTCCGAATTGAGCGAAGTGCATCTGATTTGGTTTGGCCTTATCGCAATTTTCGTCCTGATCGCCATTGCCATAGCAGCGTTGAAGTCTCCTCACGGTCCGGGAGCGTCGGTGAGGGTATGAGCTGCCGGGTCAGGGCTGGCGGAGTCCGATTGGGTTTGACACGGGGCCAATCGGACCGGCTTTTTTCCTGACCATCGCGAGCAGCCGAGCGCCGCCTCGCCTCCGGGCGCCGTTTCTGTATAGTGCCGCGCGACCATCCGGAGTCGTTCGTGGCCGCCCAATTCTCGTATCGTTTCGCCCGGCCGGCGCGCCTGAAGGCGCTCGCCGTCCTGCATCGCGCTTGGCTCTGCGGCGTTGCGGCAAATATGGCCCGCTTGGAGCCTCCGCCCGGATCCCAATGCGCCGCCCAAACCGGCCCATTCAAGCTCGAACGCCAGCAACCTGGGCGGCCTGTCCAAGCCGTCGATCCCGCCGATCGTGCCGCCGAAACAGCCCTTCTTCCTCGATTTCCTGCTGAAATAAGCCGTCTCCAAGCCAATGCGCCCCTTCACCTATCGCAACGGCGTTCTTCACGCCGAGGACGTCGCTTTGACGACGATCGCCGAAGCCGTCGCAACGCCGTTCTACTGCTATTCGAGCGCCGCGATCGAACGGGAGTTTCGAGGCGTTTCGGAGCGCCTTCGCCGGCCAGAACATGGCTCTTTCCTACGCGATGAAGGCCAATTCGAATCAGGCGGTGCTGGCGACGCTCGCTCGAGCTCGGCGCCGGCATGGACGTCGTCAGCGAGGGAGAACTGAGGCGGGCGCGGGCGGCCGGCGTGCCCGGAGAGCGGATCATCTTCTCCGGGGTCGGCAAAACGCTGGCCGAGATGAACCTCGGGCTCGACCGAGAAAATCTTCTGCTTCAACGTCGAATCGGAGCCGGAACTCGAGGCGCTCTCCCGCGTGGCGTCGAGCCGCGGCGAAGTCGCGCCGATCGCCATTCGCGTCAATCCCGACGTCGACGCGCGCACCCACGCCAAGATCGCGACCGGAAAATCGGAGAACAAGTTCGGCGTGCCGATCTCGCGCGCCCGCGACGTCTACGCCTACGCCCGGACCCTGCCGGGCCTCAGCGTCCACGGAGTCGACATGCATATCGGCTCGCAGATCACCGACCTTCAGCCGTTCGACGACGCTTTCGCGCTGCTCGCCGACTTCGTGCGGGCGCTGAGAGCCGACGGGCACACGATCGAGCATGTCGATCTGGGCGGCGGCCTCGGCATTCGCTTATCGCAACGACAACAATCCGCCTCCCTCGCCGGAGGAATACGCCCAGGTTGTCGCGAAGCGCACGGCGGCGCTCGGCTGCAAGGTGATTCTGGAGCCCGGCCGCGCGATCGTCGGCAATGCCGGAGCGCTGGTCGCTTCGGTCATCTATCTCAAGCAGGGCGAGAACAAGCGTTTCGTGATCGTCGACGCGGCGATGAACGACCTTGTCCGGCCGACGCTCTATGACGCGCACCACGAGATCCTGCCGGTGAAAGAGCCGGAGCCGGACGCTGCGCATCTGGCGCGCAGCGATGTGGTCGGCCCGGTCTGCGAAAGCGGCGACTATCTCGCGCTCGACCGCGACCTGCCGGAACTTGGCCCAGGCGATCTCATCGCGGTGATGAGCGCCGGCGCTTATGGCGCCGTGCAGGCCGGAACCTACAATACCCGCCTGCTCGTTCCCGAAGTGCTGGTGAAAGGCGCGGAATACGCCGTGGTGCGGCCGAGGCGGACATATGAGGAATTGATCGGCCTCGACACACTTCCGCCTTGGTTGGAGTGAGGTTGCGGTCGCGAGAATTGTCGCGCAGCCTGGCCAAACACCTGGCCCGACACTTGGCCTGGAACTTGCGCCTCGACGAATCGCGCACAATCTGAACTCGCCAACGAGCGGATCATGGCGTCGCGGTGAAGGACCAGGATAACCCATCGATCGACCAGCGGACGGCTCGCGGACGCTCGCGATCTGGGCGCGACGCGCGCTTCTGGTCGAGCGCATCTGGCCGCCGCTCGTCTTCGCGCTCGCGATCGCGATCCTGTTTCTCGCCGCCTCATGGGCGGGCGCCTGGCAGTTCGCGCCACGCGCCTTTCGCATCGGCGGCGTGATCCTGTTCGCGCTCGGCCTGCGGAGCAGCCCTTTCGCCGCTCATGCGATTGCGCCGTCCTGCGAGCGCGCGACGTCCTGGCCCGGCTCGACCGCGATGCGAAGGTCGGCCACCGTCCCGCCTCCTCGCTCGCCGATTCGCTCGCCAACGACCATGGCGATGCCGGCACGCAGGCGCTCTGGGCGGCCCATCGGGCGCGGCTTGAGCGCGAAGTCGAGGCCATTCGCGTCTCGCCCCCCTCGCCCGGCATGGCCGACGCGGGACCCTTATGCGCTCCGCTTCGGCGTGGCGCTGCTCGCCTTCGCGACGGCGGTCGTCGCCGGACCCGAGATGTACGGCCGCTTCGCCGATGCTTTCGACTGGCGCAGCGACGAGGCACGATCGCCGCAGTGGCGGACGAGCCGCATCGATGCGTGGATCGACCCGCCGCCCTATGCCGGCCAACCGCCGCTGGTGATCGATTTCAAGACCGCCGACCCGCAGACGCGGACCGTCCCGGAAGATTCGGTTCTGGTGGTGCGCGGCGATCCAGGCGTTGTCGAGACGCGCGTCGATGGGGGGATCACGCCCTCGGAACAGAAAAGCGAAACGCAGGCGGCCGCCGCGTCAGGCGAGAAATCCACTTCCCCCGCGAAGGCCCCGCCCGCGAGCGCTGCGGCTGCGAACGCCGGTCCGACCGAAAAGCGGTGGACGATCCATGGGCCCGGCAAGGTCGACGATCCTGCGCGGCGGCCGACCCGTGGCGGTCGCCGTCCTCGCCGTCACTCCGACCGGCAATCCGACGATCGTCTCGACCGAAGATCCTCGCTCCAACCTCTCGGCACTCTGACGCTCGCCTATCAAGACGCAAGATCGATTTGGGCTCGCCAGCGCTCGGGCGGACTTCTCGCGCGCACACGAGGGTCCCGGTCCCGCCCCGCGTACGCTGGCGCCCCCGCCCCAGGCGGCCCTGCAACTGCCGCCAACCGCCAATGGCGTCGGCGACGGGCATACCACCGTCGACCTCTCGGAGCACCCTTGGGCGGGCGCCAAGGTGACGATGACGGCTGACCGCAGTCAGCATTTCGGGCAAGACCGGCGACAGCGGGCCAATCGAAGTGACGCTGCCGCAGCGAATCTTCCACAATCCGCTCGCCCGCGCCCTCGTCGAGCAGCGCCGCAACCTCATTCTCGACCCGGACCACGCGCCAAAGCAGGTCGATACTGCGCTGGCCGGGCTCTCGATCGCGCCGGAATTGTTCGACACGCCGGCCAATATCTATCTCGGCCTGAAGCAGGCCAAGACCTCGCTCGACCACGCCCGCAGCGATGCTGATCTGCTTGACGTCGCGGCCCTGCTCTGGGCGATGGCGCAGCAGCTCGAGAACGGCGACGCCTCGAAAGCCGAGCGCGATCTTCGCGCGGCCGAGCAGGCGCTGCGCGAAGCGCTTCAGCGCGGCGCGAGCGACGAGGAAATCAAGAAGCTCATGCAGCAATTGCGAGAGGCCGCCAACCGCTTCATGACCGAGATGGCGCGGAAGTCGCCCGACAGCAGTCCCGAGGACCAGAACGTCCAGTCGAAAGACTGGACAAGATGATGGACCAGATGGAGGACGCCGCGCGCAACGGCTCGCGCGAAGACGCGCAAGCCATGCTCGACCAGATGCAGGAGATGTTCGAGAACATGCGCAGCGCGCAGGAGGACCAGGACAGCCCGGCCGATCGCGAGGTGCGCAAGCAGATCGGCGAACTCGAGAAGCTTCTTCGCGACCAGCAGGCTTTGCGCGACGATACATTCCGCAGCGACCAGAAGGATCGCGCGCGCAAGCGGGCGCGGCGCAACCCGGCATCGCCCGACCAGCAGGACTCGCAGGGGCAGCCGGATCAGGATGGTTCGAAGCCCCGACCAGGGCGACAACGATTCCGACCAGGGCGACAAGCAGGACCAGGATCAGGCGGATAAGGGCCAACCGCAGCTCGGCGATCGCCAGCAAGAACTGCGCGACCGTCTCGCCGAATTGCAGCGCAAGCTCAAGAGCCTCGGCATGAAGGGCGAGAAGGGTTTCGACGACGCGCAAGGCGACATGAAAGAAGCCGAAGGGGACCTCAAAGGCCAAGGCAAAGGGGACAAGAGCGGACAGGGTGGGCAGGGCGGCAAAGGCAAGGGCGCCGCGGTCGACGCGCAGGGTCGTGCGCTCGAGGCGCTGCGCGACGGCGCCCAGGGTCTGCAGAAGCAGATGGATGGTCAGGGCCAGGGTAAGGGCAAAGGCAAGGGAGGCAAGGGCACGTATGTCGGCGCGCAGGAGCCGACCGGGGGAAATGCCCGGCGACGACCCGCTCGGCCGCGGGGCGGAAGGCGAGAAGGGACGCGAGGACGGGCCGCTGAAGCAATCCGCTGGCGCCGCCGAGCGAGCGCGCCGCGTCATAGAGGAACTGCGCCGCCGCCTTGCCGACCCCAACCGTCCGGTGGACGAGCGCGATTACCTCGAACGGCTGATGAAGCGGGACTGAGGCCGCCAGCGCAATCCGAAGGCCGGCCGCCCGAGGTGTTCGCTTTTCGCGCGGCGCAAGCTTTTCAGCCTCGTAGGCCCTCGCTTTTTTGCAACTGAAGCTGCGCCCTGGCTCCGCCGGCGCAACGTGTTTCTCCGCTCCGGCCTTGACGGATTGCGCGGCCGGATAGGGCGCGCATAATGACCAAAAAACGCTCGTGTTCGAGGGCCGAGCGATGACCTTGGCGCGTTGGCGATCCGCGAGGCCATCGCGTCACCATCCGCGCAATATCACCGGGAAAGTCCTCAGGCGCGAACTCCGTGAGCCCTATTGGAAAGGGCGCGACCGCAGGGTCAATTGAACCCGGAGTGGACGCAGGCGCCATGCCGCGGTAGGCGGGAGTCTTCGAGAGCGGTCGATGGGTCACCGTCGCCACACCTCGCCTTCGGGAAAAGCATGGTCAAGCTGAACGTCATCTATACGCGCACCGGCGACAAGGGCGAGACCGGGCTCGGCGACGGCTCGCGCCGGTCCAAAGAGCGACGCGCGCGTCGCCGCGATGGGCGATGTCGATGAAACGAATTGCGCTGTCGGTCTCGCGCTGCTTGCGGTGCGCAATGCGAGCGACGCCGCCGACCACGCAATCGAGCCCGTGCTGACGCGCATCCAGAACGATCTGTTCGATCTCGGCGCCGATCTCTGCGTTCCGAAGCAGGCGAACGAAAAGCCGGGCGCGGTCCTGCGCGTCGCGCCGTCTCAAGTTCAAGCGCTCGAACACGCCATCGATGTGCTCAACGCGAGGCTTCATCCGTTGCGCTCGTTCGTGCTGCCGGGCGGCACGGCGCCCGCCGCCGCCTTGCACCAGGCGCGCGCGATCTGCCGGCGAGCGGAGCGAACCATGGTCGCGCTGGCGGCGATCGAGGGCGAGGAAGTCGGCGAGGCCGCGCTCGCCTATGTCAACCGGCTCTCCGATTATCTGTTCGTCGCCGCCCGCGCGGCCAACGACTTCGGCCGGTCGGACGTGCTGTGGGCTCCAGGCGCCAACCAGAGCGAAAGCGCGAATCGGACCGACGACGATGCGTGACAAAGGCGAACTCGAGACCGCCATCGGCGTCATCAGCGGCACGTCGATGGACGGAATCGACGTCGCGCTGATCGAAAGCGACGGCGAGGCTGAGCTCAAGACCGGGCCTTCGGCAACCTTCCCCTACCCTCCGGAGGTCGCGCAGCGGCTGCGCGCGGTGGTCGCCGACTTGAGCGAAGCCCAGGCGCCGCAGCTCGAACTCGAGCGCCTGGTGACCGACGCCCATGTCGCCGCGGTCGAGGCGTTTCTCGACCGATTTTCTCTTCCTCGCGACGAGGTCGCGCTCGTTGGCCTGCACGGGCAGACCATTCTGCATCGGCCGCGACAAGGGCTGACGCGGCAGCTGTGCGACGGCGCGCGGGCCGCCGCCGCGCTCAAGATCGACGTCGTGTCGGACTTTCGTTCGGCGGATGTCGCCGCTGGAGGCGAAGGCGCGCCGCTTGCGCCCATCTATCATGCGGCGATGGCGGCGGGCCTCGAGCGGCCGCTGATGATCCTCAACTGGGGCGGGGTCGGCAACGTCACCTATCTTGGGCCCGAGGGTGAGATCATCGCCTTCGACACCGGCCCGGCCAATGCGCTGATCGACGACTTTCTTATTCTGAGGCGGGGGCTCAAGTTCGATGACGAACGGCGCGCTGGGGGCAACGGGCCGCGTCGACTCCGGGACGCTCGCGGCCCTGATGCGTGATCCGTATTTCGACCGCCCGGCGCCCAAATCGCTCGACCGCAATCATTTCAACGCCGCCGCGGCCCGCGTCAAAAGCCTGAGCGACGCGGATGGCGCGGCGACGCTCGGCGCCTTCACGGTCGAATCGACCGCGGCCGCGCTGAAGCATGTCCCGAGCGCGCCGGCGCGCTGGCTGGTCGGGGGCGGCGGGCGGCGAAATCCGAACCTGATGCGGCGGCTGGCCGAGCGGCTGCAAGTGACGATCGAGCCGGTCGAGGCGATCGGCTTCGACGGCGACAGCATCGAAGCGCAATGTTTCGCTTATTGCGCCTTGCGCTCGCGGCGTGGGCTGCCGATCTCTTTTGCGACCACGACCGGCGCCCCGAAGCCGATGACCGGCGGCGTCTTCTGGCCCGCGCGAACATGAAGAGGGCCCCGCTCGCGCGAGGCCCTGTTTAAAGCGCCAGAGCGCAAATCTCAGCAGACGTTGACGGACTGCTGGCCGAGGTAGTTGCCATAACCGTCATACGTCGGGCGAACCTGCCAGCAGCCGCCGCCATAGCCATACCCATAGCCGCCGCCCCAATAAGGGTAGCTGGCGATAGCCGCGCCGCCGATCACGCCCGCGGCGACCGCGGGGCCCCACCAGCCGCCGTACCAGTTGCCGCCGCGCCAATAGCCGCCATGCCACACGCCGCGGCCTCCCCAGCCGCCGCCCCAGCCGCCACCGTGCCAGCCGCCGCCGTGCCAACCACCGCCGCCCCAGCCGCCACCGTGCCAGCCGCCGCCATGAAACCCGCCGCCATGAAAACCACCACCGCCCCAGCCGCCCGCCGACGCCGGCGTCGCGGGCAGAACGACGGCCGCCGCCATCGCCAGCGCCGAGATCCCGGCGACGAGCGCCTTCGAAATCCTGACCATTACAGCCTCCGTTAGACCAGCGGCCGAACCGCCGGATGAACTCCATCGCCGCAGCACCCTTACCTTGGCGCGTCTGATAAACTGCCCTCGAATTTCGGCAACGGTTTGACGGCCACGCGTCGTTTGGGCGGCGACGCGAGATCTGTTTCTCAGGGACGAGTGTAGCCAATCGATCCTGAATGAATGTTCATAGTATATGCTGAACAAACATTGAGGATGACGACTTCAGAGATTATGGTTCAATTCTTCTTTATCTGAAGCCGGATCCGCGCCCACCAGGCTTAGTAGCAGACGTTCACCAGCCGTCGGCCCATATAGTGGCCACTCGCCGTCCAGACGCGCCGCCTGACCCAGCAACCCGGACCGCCGGCATAAGCCGGCTGCGACGCAATCGCGACCCCGATGGGCACGGTCGCCGCCGCGATCGCCCAGCCCGGATCATAGCCCCAGCCCCAACCGCCGCCCCAGCCCCAGCCGCAATTCCAACAGCCGCCGCCCCAACCCCCGCCCCAGCCGGGACCCCAGCCTCCGCCCCAGCCGGCGCGCCGCCAACCCCAACCGCCGCCGCCCCAACCGCCGCCGCGCCAGCCGCCGCCGCGCCAGCCCCCTCCCCAGCCGCCGCCGTGCCAGCCGCCGCCATGAAACCCGCCGCCATGAAACCCGCCGCCGCCATGCCACTGAGCCTCGGCCGGCGTCGGCATCGAGGCGACCGCCGTCGCCATCCCGAGGGCGGCAAATACCGCGACTGCGGTCTTCCGCATCGAAACACGCATGCGAACAATTCTCCCGTTCATCGGCCCGGCCGGCCGTCCTGAGTCTAAAACTAGGCTGTAGGGCAAAAAGTTCTAGGGTTTCTTTGACGCCCCGCGCAAAAAATTGATAATCCCGGAGAAATCGTCGCCGCCATGGTCGGCTGCGACATAGAGAGCATAGAGCTGCGCCGCCTCGGCGCCGAGTGGGGTCGTCGCCCCGACGCTCGACGCCGCCTCTTGCGCCAGCCGCAAATCCTTGAGCATCAGCGCCGCGGCAAATCCGGGTTTATAATCGCGATTGGCGGGGGAAGCGGGCACCGGTCCGGGAACCGGGCAATAGGTGGTCAGCGACCACGACTGGCCGGAGGCGGTCGAGGCGACGTCGAACAAAGCCTGCGCCGATAGACCCAGTTTCTCGGCGAGCGCGAAGGCTTCGCAGGTGACGATCATGGTCGCGCCGAGGATCATGTTGTTGCAGATCTTGGCCGCTTGCCCCGCCCCTGGCCCCCCGCAATGGACGATGCGCTTGCCCATGTTTTCGAGGATCGGCTTTGCGCGCGCGAACGCCTCGTCCGAGCCGCCGCACATGAAGGTGAGCGTTCCCCCGCTCGCTCCGCCGACCCCGCCCGATACCGGCGCATCGAGGGTCAGCACGCCCGCCGCGGCGCCCGCGTCATGGGCTTTTCTCGCGCTGTCGACGTCGATCGTCGAGCAATCGATGACGAGCGCGCCCTTCTGCACGGCGGGAAGAAGGTCGGCGTGAGCCGCCAGCACATGACGTCCGGCCGGGAGCATGGTGACGACCGTGTTCGCGCTCGCGACGGCCTCGCGGGCGCTCGCCGCAATGGCGACGCCGGATGCGGCGGCCGCCGTCTTCGCCGCATCGACGAGATCGAAGCCCGCGACCGAATGGCCCGCCTTGACGAGATTCGCGGCCATCGGCGCGCCCATGTTGCCGAGGCCGATGAATGCGATTTTGGACATGGATCTCCCGGACGTCTGCAAGGAAACGCTGGAACGAGGCCGAGCGCGAACACTGAGAAGCTACCACCTCGCGGGCTGCCGTAAATCCCGGAAAAAGGGGCGGCGGGAACTTGCCTTCGCGCTGTCATCGGTCTAACAAACCATGAGCGTGATACGAGAATCCCGGGCTGCAAGCCTGCGAGGCCTCGCGGTCCGGGCGATCCTATCGCTCATCGCCTCGCGCGCAGGAACCCCACGCCTCCTCGGAGCGTTAAAGCTGGTTCCGGAATTAGCCATAGGGACCCCCCGGTACGTTGAGGCGCGAGAATGGAAAAGCAAAAACGCCTCGTGGTCCTGGTCGTCGAAGATGAACCTCTCATGCTTATGGACGCCCTGGACGTGGTTACAGACGCTGGATTTGAAGCTATCGGGGCAAAAAACGCTGATGAGGCGATCCGGATCCTCGAAGATAGAGACGACATCAGGGTGGTGTTCACCGACGTCAACATGCCGGGCTCGATGGATGGCATCAAACTCGCGCACGCGGTGCGCAACCGGTGGCCCCCGATCGAGATCATCGTCACTTCGGGATTGAGTTTGGCGGACGGGCAGGAGCTGCTGCCGGAGCGCGGGATTTTCTTTCCGAAGCCCTACACGCCAGCGCAGATTGCGAGCGCGCTGCATCGATTGGCTGCGTGAGATTTTGCGTTGGCGCCGCCCGTCAGCGCGAAGTCGCCTCTTCGAACGAAGAGACACGATTGACGCTGCGCATTCCCGCGGCCTGACCTGGTCCCGCTCCTCGTCGCAGCCCTCGCCTTCCGGCTCGCCGGCTCCCGCTCCGGGCTGCCTTTGCCTGATTGACCGACGCGCCTGGCGAGCGGAAACACTGGCCGCAACTCAGCCTTGACTCACCCATAGCCGTGTGGTTATGAATTTTCTCATAGCCACGCAGTTATGAATCCCAATGCCAGACGCACAAGACATGCTTTTCCGGACGCTCGCTGATCCGACGCGGCGCGCGATTTTCGAGCGTCTTTGCCGCGAGGGCGAGCAGACGGTTGGGGCGCTGACGGCTCAGGCCGGGATCTCGCAGCCGGCCGTCTCGAAGCATCTTCGGGTGCTGAAACAGGCCGGCCTGGCGCGCGACCGCCATCAAGGCCGCGAGACGCATTATCGCGCCGAGGTGGGCGCCTTGAGCCCGCTGATCGATTGGACGAGCGAGATGAAAGGCTTCTGGGAGAGGCGGTTCGACGGCCTCGAGGACCTGCTCAAGAGGATGGATCAATGAACGAACAGCTCGCAGCCGCGCGCTCCATTGTCGTCGAGCGCGTGACGCCCATCCGCCTGAGAAGATCTGGCGCGCGCTCACTGAGGCGCATCTGATCGAACAATGGCTGATGGCGAACGACTTCGAAGCCGCGCCTCGGCGCTGAGTTCATGTTCCGCGATGTCCTCCGGCCGGGCGCGCGGACTGGAGCGCCTCCGCGACGGCGTGATTGACCGAACCGGCCAAACAGGAAGGACGAATGAGGAAACCCGCGACCAAAACGAACCCAACCGTCGAAGCCTCCCAGTTGATCGATGCGAGGATCGAGGAGCTCAACGACTGGCGCGGCGCGACGCTGGCGCGCGTGCGGAGCCTGATCAGGGAGGCCGATCCGGAAGCGGTCGAGGAATGGAAGTGGAGAGGCGTTCCGGTGTGGTCGCACGGCGGAATCCTGTGCACCGGCGAGACCTACAAATCCGTGGTCAAGCTGACTTTCGCCAAGGGCGCCGCGCTCGACGACCCCTCTCGGCTCTTCAACTCGAGCCTTGAAGGCTCAACGCGGCGGGCGATCGACATTCATGAGGGCGAACCCATCGATGGAGAGGCGCTGAAGGCGCTCATTCGCGCCGCCGTGGCGCTGAACACGTCAAAACGACCCGCCGCTCGCCCGGCCCGTTCGAAGACATGAAGGATGGATCCATGACTGATGCCGCCAGCCGAAACACGCACCGTCGTCGTCGAACGCGAAATCCCCTATCCGCCGGAGAAGATCTGGCGTGCGCTCACTGAGCCGCATCTGATCGAGGAATGGCTGATGAAGAACGACTTCGAGCCCGCCGTCGACCACAAGTTCAACCTTCGCGGGGACTGGGGCGCCGTCGATTGCCAGGTCCTGAAAGTCCAACCGATGAGGACGCTGTCCTATAGCTGGGCCGCGCATGGACTCGAAAGCGTCGTCACCTGGACACTCACCCCGACGAGCAAAGGCACGACCCTGCGCATGGAGCAGTCAGGCTTCCGGCCGGATCAGGAGCAGGCCTACCGGGGCGCCAAGATGGGTTGGGGCAACTTCTTCGGCAAGCTGGAGGAGGTGCTGGCGCGGACCGATTGACGAGCGTTGGAGCCCTTTGAAGCAATCCCCCTTGACCCAGAGACCATGTCCGATAGCATGCTCTCGTATCCGAGAGTTTGGGATGTCCCCAGCACTTTTTCTACTTTGCGAACAGCCGAGCCTGGGCGGGACTTCAGGCAAAAATCCCCTAACAGGATTGTTGGTTATTTGACTTCGGATACGGGCTGCCTAGCCCCTTCGCCAAGGAGGACTCGCGCCATGTCGATCGCATCCAGGATATTTCTGGCCGCCACGCTTGCGGCTGGTCTCACGGCGTCAGACGTCGCGAACGCCGCCGTGCAGGGCTTCTCGATAGCCCTTACCGACATGACGTTCGAGCGCGGCAGCAATCTTTCGGCGGCGGCGGCGCCGTTCGGCGGTCTGCCGGCAATCGAGCTTCTGAACAATGGGTCCTACCACGAGACGCTCACCGGCGATTACGTGGTTTCCGACACTCTGCCGCCGTCGGATCAATCGGTATTTTGGCAGACGTTCACGCAAATCTCGCTCAACGGCAATCCGTTTTTCACGGAAAATGCGATCGTCGGGCCGGAAAGCCAGGACGATATTTGGAGTGGCATTCTCAACATCACGGGCTTGAGCAAACAGCAACTCGCGGTGTTAAAAGCCGTCCTCGTGAACCACAATGTTATCAGCACTGGAGGCGAATTCGACTACGCCTATAACCCGCCTCCTACTGCGGGCGATCGGATGACCGGCACTTTTGCTGTCGGCTCCAGCAAGGACCTATCCATCGAGAACTTCGGCTCCTATGTGGACCCGTTTGCCGCCTTCAACTCTATCTCTGTTCCTGGCGGCCCAAACGTCTGGTCGCTGACCTTCGCCGCCACGGTCACCACCATTCCCGAGCCGCCAACCTGGCTCATGCTCATGGCGGGGAGCGCGGGTCTCCTCGTCATCCGAGGTCTGGCGCGCCGCCCTGGAATCGGCGCCGAGTCCCTGCCTAAGGCGTTTACCGCGCCCGGTTCTCGTGGAAGAAGTCGTACACGAGCTTCGCCGTCGCCGCGTTGAGGCCCGGCGTCTTTTCGAGGTCCGATAGGCCAGCTTTGGCGACGTCCTTGGCCGAGCCGAAAGCGAACAGGAGCGCACGCTTGCGCGACGGGCCGATGCCGGGGATTTCGTCGAGCGGGCTCTTCACGAATTCCTTCTTGCGCCGCGCGCGGTGGGTCCCGACCGCAAAGCGATGCGCCTCGTCGCGCAGGCGCTGGATGAAGAAGAGCGCCGGGTCGCGCGGGGTGAGCCTGAACGGCTCGCGCCCCTCGACGAAGAAAGTCTCGCGGCCCGCGTTGCGGTCGGGACCCTTGGCGATCGCCACCAGCCTTATCCCCTCGACGCCAAGCGCGCCGAGCACCTCGCGCGCGGCCTCGAATTGCCCCCGCCCGCCGTCGATGATGACGAGATCGGGCGTATCGGGAAAAGCGCCGGGCTCGGCCGTTTCGCCCTGCCGTTTGAGGCGAGCGAAACGACGCGTCAGCACTTCCCGCATCATCGCATAGTCGTCGCCCGGCGTGAGATCGACGCTCTTGATGTTGAAGGTGCGGTACTGGTTCTTGACGAAGCCTTCGGGGCCCGCGACCACCATCGCGCCGATCGCGTTGGTCCCCATGATGTGGGAATTGTCGTAGACCTCGACCCGCCGGATCGGATGATCGACGCCGAAGGCCTCGCTCAGAGCGACGATCAGCTTCTCCTGGGTCGCCGATTCGGCGAGCTTGCGCGACAAAGCCTGTTGCGCGTTGCGCATGGCGGCGTCGACCAGATCCTTTTTTTCGCCACGCCGCGGCGCGCCGATGGCGATGCGATGGCCGACGCGCGCGCTTAAAACTTCGGCCAAAGTCCCAGCGCTCGAAACATCGTGGCTGAGCAGCACGAGCCGCGGCGCGGGACGGTCGAGATAGAATTGCGCCAGAAACGCGTCGAGCACCTCCTCGCGCGACAGAGCCCTATCGGCGCGCGGAAAATAGGCGCGATTGCCCCAGTTCTGATAGGTGCGAAAGAAGAACACTTCGACGCAGAACTGCCCCGCCTCCTCGGTGACCGCGAACACGTCCGCTTCGGCAATCGAGCGGGGGTTGACGCTCTGCTCGCCCTGAATCGCGGAGAGCGCGCTGATGCGGTCGCGCAGACGCGCCGCGCTTTCGAAATCGAGCGCCGCGGCGGCCTCGTTCATTGCCTGGCCAAGGCGGGTCTTGATCGCGCGGCTGCGGCCGGACAGGAAATCGCGCGCTTCAGTCACCAGCTTCGCATAGTCGTCGAGACCGATTTCCCCGGTGCATGGCGCCGAGCAGCGCTTGATCTGGTGGAGCAGGCATGGCCGGGTTCGATTGGCGTAAAAGCTGTCCGAGCAGGTGCGCAGGAGAAACGCCCGCTGCAGGGCGTTGAGCGTGCGAAAGACCGCGCCGGCGCTCGCGAACGGGCCGAAATAGTCGCCGGTCAGGCTGCGCGCGCCGCGGTGCTTGATCAGCCTCGGGGCGGCATGTCCGGTGCAGATCAGAATATAGGGGAAACTCTTGTCGTCGCGCAGCGTGACGTTGTAGCGGGGCTTGAGCTGCTTGATGAGATTGGCCTCGAGCAGCAGCGCCTCGGCGTCCGACTCGGTGGTGACGAACACCATCGAGCGAGTCTGCGCCACCATGCGGGCGATACGGCTCTGCTGGCGTTCCGGGGCCATGTAGGCGGCGATGCGCTTCTTGATCGAGCGCGCCTTGCCGACATAGAGCACTTCGCCCTCTTGCCCGATCATCCGATAGACGCCCGGCCCGAGCGGCGCATGGCGCCAGAATTCACGGATCGCTTCGGCGCCGCGCGCCACGCGCGCGGGCTCCGCCGGCGGCTCGTCAAGGGTGATGTCGAGGGGAGCGGAATCGGGCGCCAGCTCGCGCGCCAGCGCGGCTTCTTCCCGCGCCTCGGCCGCGGGCGCTTCGCCGGGAGGAAAGCTATTCGATACGCCGCTCATGGGGCCTTATCTAGGCGCTGGCCGCTGCGGTGGGAATAGCCCGCGGAAGGCAACGCGCGCTGGACGTTAAGGGCGTTTGCGGCTAGCTGTTGGCGCGGGCGGCTTAACGGTTTATTAACCTTGCTTCGCGGCGCCGGACGGGCCGCGGGCGGGAGTTGGTCAAGCGTGAGTTCCACCATAAAAGACCCGGTCGGGGCGTTGGCCGCGGGTCTCGGTTTACTGCTCGCGAGCTTGATGCTCAGCGGATGTAACGATGTCGCCGCCAATCCGCCGAACACGGACGCCCAGGCGCAGTTCGCGCTGCGCACTGACGCCAACATGGCTGGCGCCACCGTCGCCATCGCGTCGGTCGACGGCGCCCCACCCGACCTTTCGACCCGCTTGCGCCAGAGCCTCGACGACGCGGCCGCAGCCCGCCGGATCGCCGTCGCAGCGCCCGCCAAGGCGCACTACCTCGTGCGCGGCTATGTCACGGCTTCGCCGATCGAGGGCGGAGCGGAGGTCGATATCGTCTGGGACGTGTTCACGCCGGACAAACAGCGTACCCAGCGGCTCAGCGACGCGATCGCGGTCAAAGGCTCCGGCGACGACGCCTGGGCGATGATCGACGATGCGGCGCTGAACAGCGTCGCCGCCAAATGCGCCGACGACCTGGCCGCCTATCTCTCCAACACTCCCGAGGCCGCGCCCGCGAGCGCAGCCCTCAGCTACGCGCAATAGGCCTTTTTCTTGTGGATAGCCGGCCGGCGAACGCCCGCCGCAATACCAGTGTCATGTTGTTCGAGCGCCGAGCGGCTGCTATGACCCGCCGCGTCCGCGCGCTCAAGCGCGCTCCGAGCGCGCGTTTGGAGAACCGACCGTGCCCGGCACGATGAAGATTCTGGCCGGCAATTCCAATCGGCCGCTGGCCGAGGCGATCGCGGCCTATCTCGGCGAGCCGCTGACCGGCTGCCATGTCCGCCGCTTCGCCGATCTCGAAATCTTCGTCGAAATTCTCGAGAACGTGCGCGGACGCGACACTTTCATCATCCAGTCGACGTCCTATCCGGCGAACGACAATCTGATGGAGCTGCTCATCATGATCGACGCCTTGCGGCGCGCTTCGGCGCAGCGCATCACGGCGGTCATCCCCTATTTCGGCTATGCGCGCCAGGATCGGAAGCCCGGGCCGCGCTCGCCCATCTCGGCCAAGCTCGTCGCCAACCTGATCACCCGCGCCGGAGCCGACCGAGTGCTGACGGTCGATCTGCATGCCGGCCAGATCCAGGGCTTCTTCGACATCCCGACCGACAACCTGTTCGGCGCCCCTACCATGGTGCGCGACATCCAGGCCCATCATAACGGCAGCAAGAACGTGATGGTCGTTTCTCCCGACGTCGGCGGCGTCGTGCGCGCCCGCGCGCTCGCCAAGCGCCTCGACGCGCCGCTGGCGATTGTCGACAAGCGTCGCGAACGCGCGGGCAAATCTGAAGTCATGAACGTGATCGGCGACATCGCCGGGCGCCATTGCGTATTGCTCGACGACATTGTCGATTCGGGCGGCACCCTATGCAACGCCGCGGACGCGTTGCTCGAGGGGGGGGCGGCAAGCGTATCGGCCTACATCACCCACGGCGTGCTATCGGGCGGCGCAGTGGCGCGCGTCGCCGCGTCCAAGCTCAGCGAACTCGTGCTCACCGATACGATCCAACCGACCGAGGCGGTGCGGGTGGCGCGCAATATCCGCGTGATCTCGATCGCGCCCCTGATCGGCGAAGCGATCGGCCGCATCGCCAAAGAGGAAAGCGTCTCGTCGCTGTTCAACTAGGAGCCTGTCTGAGTAGTCACTAGCCAAGTTGCGACGAGTTTGATTCTTTGCGTGGCCATGAGCAAGCACTTTCGGCCCTGGAAGATTGACGAGACGCATCTGCTGCCGCCGAGCGTTCAGGATTACGTGGCTGAGGACCACCTGTCCCGGCTGATTGTTTCCGTCGTCAGAGAGAGCCTCGATCTGAGCGAGATCGCTGGCAGCTACTCGAGCGGGCTCGGCCAGCCGCCGTTTGACCCGCAGATGATGACGGCGCTGCTTTTGCATTCTTACGCGAGCGGCCTCTATTCGTCGCGGCGGATCGCCAGGGCGACGGTGGAGCGGGCGGACTTCATGATGATCGTGGCGGGCGATCCACCGGACTTCCGCACGATCTCGGACTTCCGCAAGCGGCATCTGAAGGCGCTGGCGGCTTTATTTGTGCAGGTATTGAAGCTTGCGGAAAAGGCGGGCCTGGTGAAGCTCGGGCACGTGGCGCTCGACGGCACAAAGATCAAAGCGAACGCCTCGAAACACAAGGCGATGAGCTATGAGCGCATGAAGAAGCGGGAAGCGGAGCTTCAGGCCGAGGTCGACTGCTGGCTGGTCGCAGCCGAAGCCGCCGATGCAGAGGAGGACAAGCTCTACGGCCAGAAGCGCGGCGATGAGATGCCCGATTGGGTGGCCGACAAGCAGAGGCGGCTCGAGAAGATACGCGAGGCCAAAGCCGAGCTGGAGGCGGAAGCCAAAGCCGCCGCCGCGGAGGAGACACGGCGCCGGGAAGAGGCGGAAAAGAAGCGCATCGCCGAGGGACGCAAGAAGAACGGCAAGACGCCCACGCCGCCCAAACAGGAGCCTGAGGGCAAGACGCAGCGAAACTTCACCGATCCCGAGAGCCGCGTGCTTTTGACCAAAGACGGCTACATCCAGGGCTACAACGCGCAGGCCGCCGTCGATGCAGAAGCCCAGATCATCGTGGCGCACGGCCTGACGCAGAGCATGAGCGATCAGGACCAGCTCGTTGCGCTCGTCGACGGGATCAAAAAGAACCTCGGCCGGAAGCCCAAGGAAGCTTCCGCCGATGCTGGTTACTGCAGCGAGGCCAACCTCGGCGCCCTGGCCGATCGCGGGATCGGCGCTTACATCGCAACTGGTCGGGCCAAGCACCCCGCCCAAGCCGAACGAAAGCGCGGCGGCCCGCTCACCCAAGCCATGCGGGACAAGCTGAAACGCGCGGGGTGGCGAAGCCGCTACAGGCTCAGAAAGCAAGTGGTCGAGCCGGTGTTCGGACAGATCAAACAGGCAAGAGGGTTCAGACAGTTCCTGTTACGCGGGATCGACAAAGTAAAGGCTGAATGGGCGCTGATCTGCACCGCACACAACCTCGGCAAGCTCGCCCGGGCCAACTGAGCGGGCTATCCTTCACTCCACCAACTCACCCCATCCAGCTATCTGGACGGGCTCCTAGGTTTGGCCTGATCGACGGATGGCGCCTGCCGTCGAGCAGTCCGCCTCCGGCGCCGGCTTCTGCTTGCTCTCGGTAATTTGCCCGCATAGTCTCGACATTGTTCTCCGCTGGAAACGGCTCGACCACACTTGACAGTCAAGTTGCGGGCGGACCTACTCGACCAGCCGGTTAGTTTCTCGGGGCGCGCGCGGGCTCGGGAGCCGCTTGCGCCAAACGGAGGTCTGGATATGTTCGGTCGCATCACGCTTCTGACGTCGGCGGCTTTTGCCGGAAGTCTTTTCGCCTCTGCCGCGGTCTATGCGGCCGACACGATCAAGCCCGCGGTTCTTTATGATCTTGGCGGCAAGTTCGACAAATCGTTCAACGAAGGCGTGTTCAACGGCGCGACAAAGTTCAAGAAGGAAACCGGCATCGATTTCCGTGATCTTGAGATCCAGAACGAGTCGCAGCGCGAGCAGGTCCTGCGCAAGTTCGCCAAGGACGGCTTCTCGCCGATCATGACCGTCGGCTTCGCCTGGGAGACCGCGCTGACGAAGATCGCGCCGGAATATCCCAAGACGAAATTCGGCATCATCGATGACGTCGTCGATCTGCCCAACGTCCAGTCGGTCGTGTTCAAGGAGCAAGAGGGCTCATTCGTTGTCGGCGTGATCGCGGCGGATACGTCAAAGACCGGCAAGGTCGGATTCGTCGGCGGCATGGACATTCCCCTGATTTCGAAATTTGAATGCGGCTACGCGCAGGGCGTCAAATACGCCTCCGACGGCAAGGTGGAGGTCCTCGCCAATATGACCGGCACGACGCCCGCGGCCTGGAACGACCCGGTCAAGGGCGGCGAACTCGCCAAGTCGCAGATGGATCGCGGCGCGGACATCGTCTATGCGGCCGCGGGCGCGACCGGTCAGGGCGTCTTGAAGGCCGCGGCGGACGCCGGCAAGTTCGGCATCGGCGTCGATTCCAACCAGAACGGCCTGTTCCCCGGCAAGATCCTGACCTCGATGCTGAAGCATGTCGACGTCGCGACCTACAAGTCGTTCATGGACGCCAAGAACGGAACCTGGAAGCCGGGCGTCCTCGTGCTGGGTCTGAAGGACGACGGGGTCGGCTATGCGGTCGATGACAACAACAAGGCCATCCTCAGCGCCGAGGTGAAGGCCAAGGCGGACCAGGCGAAAGCCGACATCATCTCGGGCAAGATTCAGGTTCACGATTACATGTCCGACAACAAGTGCCCGGCCTGAGGGAGCGCGGTTCGAGGAGGGCCGTTGCTCGTGACCGTGGTGGCCGGCGCTAATCCGGCCATCGACGTCCATCCCCATGCTCGATCGTCGCCATTGGGTCGCCGGCGATCGATTTGCGGCTGTCCCGTCGTGCTGACGACGCGCGGATAACGACAGTGGCCGCCCGAGCGCCCCCCGCCATCGAACTCATCGGCATCGATAAAAGCTTCGGTCCGGTTCACGCCAACAACAATGTCAATCTCGTCGTCGAGCGCGGATTGATCCACGGCATCGTCGGCGAGAACGGAGCGGGCAAATCGACGCTGATGTCGATCCTGTACGGCTTCTATGAAGCCGACAAAGGGGAAATCCGCGTCAACGGCGAGCCGGTCAGGATCCGCTCCTCGCGCGAAGCGATCAGCCATGGCATCGGCATGGTGCATCAGCACTTCATGCTGGTGCCCCCGCTCTCCGTGCTCGAAAACGTGATGCTCGGCGCTGAGGGCGGCCCGTTGCTCGCCGAAGGCGCGGGCGCGATCCGCAAGCGCCTTGGCGAACTCGGGCGCGAATACGGCCTCGTGGTCGATCCCAGCGCCATTGTCGGCGAATTGTCGGTCGGCCTGCAGCAGCGCGTCGAGATCCTGAAAGCGCTGGTGCGCGGCGCTGAGATCCTCGTGCTTGACGAGCCGACGGCCGTGCTGACGCCGGCCGAGGCGGACCAATTGTTCGAGATGCTGCGCGTCCTCAAGCGCGAGAACAAGACCATCATCTTCATCACCCACAAGCTGCGCGAGATCATGTCGTTGACCGACCGCGTCTCTGTCATGCGGCGCGGAGAGATGGTCGCGACCTTTGATACCGCCCGCACGTCGCCACCCGAGCTTGCGGACGCGATGGTCGGGCGCAAGGTGATCCTCAGAATCGAAAAACGCCCGGCGCACCCAGGCGCGATTGCGCTCGAAGCGCGGAATCTCGTGGTGCGCGATGACCGCGGCGTCGCTCGCATCGACGGCGTGTCCTTCATATTGCGCGAGGGCGAGATCCTCGGCGTGGCCGGCGTCGCCGGCAACGGTCAGTCCGAGCTGCTCGAGGCGCTCGCCGGCATCCGCGCGCTCAGTTCAGGAGAAATTCTGATCGAAGGCCAACCGATACCCGCCCAGAAGCGCAATCCCCACATGGAGCGACTGCTGGGCGTCGGGCACGTGCCTGAAGACCGCCATCGCGTCGGGCTCGTCATGCCGTTCGAAGCCTGCGAGAGCGCGATGCTCGGATTTCATCGCGAGCCGGTCTACGGCAAGGGCTTCTTCTACGACCGCAAGGCGATCATCGCCGACGCCGACGAGAAGATGGAGTCCTTCGACGTCCGGCCGCGCGCGCCGTTGCTCAAGACCGCCAATTTCTCCGGCGGCAATCAGCAGAAGCTCGTGCTGGCGCGCGAGATCGAACGCAATCCGAAAATCCTGCTCGTTGGGCAGCCGACCCGCGGCGTCGACATCGGCGCGATCGAATTCATCCACAAGCGGATCGTCGCCCAACGCGACGCCGGCAAGGCGGTGCTGCTGGTCTCGGTCGAACTCGACGAGATCTTCGCGCTCTCCGATCGCATCATCGTGCTCTGCGGCGGCCGCGTCACCGGCGAGCGCCGGCCCGAGGAAACCAACGCCCAGGACCTCGGGCTCCTGATGGCGGGCGTGAGCGAGCGCGCCGCGTGAGCGCGCCCTTGAAGCCTCTGCCCGCTTGGGCGGACGTCGCGCTCATCCCGCTCGTCAACGTCGCGGCCGCCTTCGTGATCTCCGGCTTCGTTGTGCTGGCGATCGGCGAGAATCCGCTTGAAGCCGTCCAAAGCCTCGTCCTCGGCGCGCTCGGCGATCTCGAAGGGATCGGCTACACCCTGTTTTACGCGACGAGCTTCATCTTCACCGGGCTTTCCGTCGCGATCTGTTTCCATGCCGGCCTGTTCAACATCGGCACCGAGGGGCAGGCCTATATCGGGGGCCTAGGCGCGGCGCTTGTCGCGCTACACTTCGGATTCTTGCCGGGTTACACGCTCGCCATCGCCGCGATCATCGGCGCGGCATTGTTCGGCGCCGCCTTCGCCGCCATTCCGGGTTATCTGCAAGCCTATCGCGACAGCCACATCGTCATCACGACGATCATGTTCAACTACATCGCCTCCGCCATCATGGGCTACCTGCTCGTCAACGTTCTGCGCAAGCCCGGACAGATGAACGCCGAGTCGGAGCCGTTCCGCGACACGGCCCTCGTGCCGCAGTTCCATGATCTGCTCGCCCATTTCGGGATCATATGGCCGGACACGCCCTTCAATCTCTCCTTCCTGCTTGCTCTCATCTGCTGCCTCGCGGTCTGGCTTCTCATCTGGCGCACCCGGCTCGGTTACGAGATTCGCACCGTCGGCGCCAATCCGACCGCGGCTGTTTACGGCGGGATCTCGCCCGCCCGCGTCACGGTGATCACGACGCTCTTGTCGGGCGCGCTCGCGGGCGGAGTCGCGGCCAATATCATCCTGGGCGACCAGCATCGGCTGATCCTCGAATTTGTCGGCGGGTTCGGCTTCGTCGGCATTGCGGTCGCGCTCATGGGCCGCGCGCATCCGGTCGGCATCATTCTCGCCGCGATCCTGTTCGGCGTCCTCTATCAGGGCGGGCAGGCGCTTTCCATCGACATGCCCAAGATCAGCCGCGACATGATCGTCGTGATCCAGGGCCTGGTCGTGCTCTTTGCCGGCGCGCTCGAGCATATGTTCCGCCGCCCTGTCGCGACCCTGCTCGCGCGGCGCACGACCCAACCGCCCATCTGACGGGCGGCGAACATGGAATGGTTCAACGCCTTCATTGTCGTTTTCGCTTCCGGCATGCGTCTCGCCGTCCCGCTCATTCTCGCCTGCTTTGCGGGCCTTTGGTCGGAACGCTCGGGCATTGTCGACATCGGGCTTGAGGGCAAGATTCTCGTTGGCGCGTTCGCCGCGGCCGCCGCGGCGACATTCACTGGAAGCGTATGGCTCGGGCTGTTGGCCGGCGTCGCGGCCGCTGTCATTTTCTCGCTCATTCACGGCTACGCCTCGATCGACCAGCGCGCCAACCAGATCGTGTCCGGCACCGCGATCAACATGGTGGCCGACGGGCTCACCGCGCTGATCGGCAACGCGATCTGGTCTCAGGGCGGCCGCACGCCGCAACTTCCGGCGGAGGCGCAGTTCGGCGCCATCAACTGGCCGTTCGTCAACGGGATCGGCGCTGTGCCGATCATCGGTCCGATCTATCAGCACCTCATTTCGGGCCACGACATCGTGACCTACATCGCGTTCCTGCTGGTGCCGCTCACCTACTGGGCGCTTTACAGCACACGCTTCGGCCTGCGCCTGCGCGCGGTCGGCGAGAATCCCGCCGCGGTCGACACCGCCGGCATTTCGGTGCGCGCCCTGCGCTATGGCGCCGTGATCATCTGCGGTGTCCTGGTGGGCCTCGCCGGCGTCTATCTTGCGCTCGGCCAGACCGGCTACTTCCAGCCGCACATGAGCGCGGGGCGAGGCTTCATCGCGCTCGCCGCGCTCGTCTTCGCCAAATGGCGGCCCTGGCCCGCGCTCGCGACGTGCCTTCTGTTCGGCTTCCTCGATGCGCTGGCGATCCGCTTGCAGGGGGTCGAACTGCCGCTCATCGGACCCGTGCCGGTGCAGGCGATCGAAGCCCTGCCCTACATTCTCACCGTCGTGCTGCTGGCGGGCTTCATCGGCAAGGCGATTCCGCCCAGGGCGTCAGGGATTCCTTATGTCAAAGAGCGCTGAATCCGGGCTTGCAGACTTGTTCGCCGCCGCCAAGGCTGCGCAGGCCAAAGCCTACGCGCCCTATTCGCGCTTCAAGGTTGGCGCAGCGCTCCGCACCCCCTCGGGCGCAATCTTTTCCGGCTGCAATGTCGAGAACGCCGCTTATCCGGAAGGGTGGTGCGCGGAAACCGGCGCGATCGCCGCGATGGCGCTGGCCGGGGAACGACGCATCGCGGAAATCCTCGTTATCGGCGACGGCGACGCCTTGTGCACGCCGTGCGGGGGCTGCCGCCAGCGCATCCGCGAATTCGCCGACCCTTCGACAATGATCCACATCGCCGGCCCGGAAGGCGCGCGGGCGAAGTTTACCTTAAGCGCACTCTTGCCCGAGTTTTTCGGGCCGGATCATCTGGCGGTCTAGAAAGCGAGAGGAGATCACGGCGCTGTTGATCAAGTTCACCCTCTCGAACTTTCCATCGCATCGCGTCGGGTGTTAGTGTCCGCTGGCATGGAACCAAACAAGATTGCCGTGATCGGACTTGGCGCCATCGGCTATGGCGTCGCCGCCAGCTTGGCGCGGAAAGGGTTTTCCGTCACCGGCGCAGATGCCAACCCGGCAGCGGCGGAGCGCTTCGCGAACGAGTTCGGCGGCACGGTCGCCTCTTCGCGTGAGGCCGCGTCTGGCGCCGACGTCGTTATTCTCGTCGTCGTCAGCGCCGCGCAATGCGAGGCGATTCTGTTCGGCGATGCGGGCGTTCTTGCGTCAACCGCTTCGGACGCGCTGATCATATCCTGCGTGACGATGGATCCTGCTCAAGCTCGTGATATGGGCGAGAGAGTCGAGGCGAGCGGGCGCGCCTTCATCGACGCTCCGACCAGCGGCGGCACGGCGCGGGCGGCCGAGGGCGCGCTGACCCTTCTCACCTCCGGCCGCGAAGATGCAATGAAGCGGGCCGAGCCCATCTTCGAGGCGATCGCCTCCAAGGTTTATCGTCTGGGCGCCGAAGCGGGGGCGGGCTCCGCCTTCAAAATGATCAATCAGCTTCTCGCTGGCGTCCACATCGCGGCCGCTTGCGAGGCGATCGCTTTCGCGAAGAAACTCGGGCTCGACCTTTCGAAGGTCTATGAGGTCATCACCGCTTCCGCCGGCAACTCGTGGATGTTCGAGAATTGCGTGCCGCACATCCTTGAAAATGACTACGCGCCGAAAAGCGCCGTCGCCATCTTCACCAAGGATCTTGGGATCGTGTCCGACATGGCGCGGGCCGCCTCTTTTCCGACGCCGCTTGCAGGTTCAGCCCTGCAGATGTTTCTTATGACGGCGGCGTCCGGAATGGGCCGGGACGACGATGCTTCTGTCGCGCGCCTCTATGCGAAGATCGCGGGCGTCGAACTCGACGTGACTGCGGACGCTCGCAGCCCCACCTCACGCGAAAAGCTCTAGCGCGAGGTCGCTCGCGGGAAGCGACATCGCCTTCGCCGGATAGCGAGCGTTGCGCAAAGGATGGCCATGAAAGCGTGGCGACTCGACAGCCTCGGCGGAACTCTTCGAACTCGAAGACACGCCGATCCCAGAGCCTCGCGCTGGCAGCGTGGTGGTGAGGATCGAAGCCTCAGCCCTCATGTCCTATTTGAAAGCCTCCGGGAAGGCAGGTTGCCGGTCTACAGTCCGCCGGACGGCCCATTCACGCCCGGCGCCAACGCAATCGGCGTCGTGCATGCGATCGGCCCCGAGGTCTACCACGTGAAGGTTGGACAGCGGGTCGTCATCTCCTCGCACATTGTCGGCAATGAAAATGCCCCGGAGGCGGGGCAATTCGTGGCGCCGTTACGGGCCCTCACACTTCCCGCCAGGCCGGCTTCGTAGGATCGCTGAGCTTAAAGTTGACCGGACCGATGCCGCAGATGGCGATGACCGCCGGCTCGTTGTGGCTGCGGATCACGCCGTCATAGTGCGGCGTCAAGGCGACGCGATGCACGTAGCTGCCGGCTGATACCGGCACGCAGGCCGCAGGATCGAAGTCGGCGCCGCTGTTGCACCACCATGTGCCAGACAGCACCATGCAATAGCGATCGGTCGAATAGAAGTGCGGCGCGCTCATGTATCCTGGATGCCAGCGAATGAGGGTGTAGTAGAGACCAGGAGCGTTCGTGTCGCCAATAAGCGGACACATATCCACACTCTGCGGAGGAAATGATGGCTGCGCTTTCCACTGCAACGCCTCAGGCGGCGTGATGATCGTCTGCTGCGGATTGAGAGGACTGGCGGCGGCGCCCGCGAGGCCGAGCGGCAGCGCCGCCATAAGCGAGGTGAGTAGCAGATCGCGTCGGCTTGTTTGATGCTTCATGACCGAGACCCTTCCTGCGCCTTTCCGTATTCCTGCGACGTCTCTATTATCCGCTAATGTCGGAGCCGGGTCGAACGCCTGGCTGTCACACTTTCGCGAGGCGCGACGAAATGGATCCTGTCCCTGACGCGGCGATCGACGCGCTCAGGGCCCATGGGCTTGCTTCCCTGCCGCCGCTCGCCATCGTGCTCGGTTCGGGCCTCGGCGCTTTCGCCGACGAAGCGCGCGACGCGACCGCCGTCTCCTATCTCGACATTCCCGGGTTTCCGGTTCCGAGCGTCGAAGGCCACGCTGGACGTCTAGTGGTCGGAACGATCGAGGGCCAGCGCCTGGCGCTGTTCCAGGGCCGCGGCCATTACTACGAGCGCGGCGATGCGAACGCGATGCGAATCGCGATCGAGACTTTCCGCAAGCTTGGCGGCGAGGCGTTGCTGCTCACCAACGCCGCGGGCGGGCTCAAGACGGAATGGCGGCCGCCCGCGCTGGTCGCGATCACCGATCACATCAACTTTTCCGGAACGAACCCGCTGATCGGCCACGTCGGCTCGGATCGTTTCGTGCCGTTGACCAAAGCCTATGACGAGGCGCTGCTGGCGACGCTGCGCGAAGCGGCGAGAGCCGCGGAGGTTAAACTCAACGAGGGCGTCTACATGTGGTTTTCCGGGCCGAGCTTCGAGACGCCGGCCGAGATTCGCGCCGCGCGCATTCTTGGCGCGGATCTGGTCGGAATGTCGACCGTGCCGGAGGTGATCATAGGCCGTCGCGCCGGCTTGCGCTGCGCCGCGGTCTCGGTCGTCACCAACTATGCCGCGGGTCTTTCCGGCGGCGACCCGAGCCACGAGGAGACGCAGAGGATCGCGCATGAGGCCGCCGACCGTTTCAAGCGTCTGCTGCGCGGCTTCATCCGCGCCTATCGGCCGCAACCGGCATGATGCTGCCGCAGGAAATCATTCGCGCCAAGCGCGACGGAGAGACCTTGAGCGCGGGCGAGATCGGCGACTTCATTGCCGCGCTGACCAGTGGCGCGGTCAGCGAAGGACAGGCGGCGGCCTTCGCCATGGCGATTTATTTTCGCGGCATGTCGCTCGACGAGCGCGTGGCGCTGACCCAGGCGATGACCCGCTCAGGCACGCGTCTCGATTGGCGCGACGCGAATTTGCCGGGCCCGATCCTCGACAAGCATTCCACTGGCGGCGTCGGCGACAATGTCTCGTTGATGCTGGCGCCAATGCTCGCGGCCTGCGGCGCCTTCGTCCCGATGATTTCCGGGCGCGGCCTTGGCCACACCGGCGGCACGCTCGACAAGCTCGATTCGATCCCCGGCTACAAGTCGCAACCGGACCTGGCTCTGTTCAAGCGCGTGGTCAGGCAAGCCGGCTGCGCGATCATCGGCCAGACGGCAGATCTCGCGCCGGCCGACCGGCGTCTCTACGCGATCCGCGACGTGACGGCGACCGTCGAATCCGTCGCGCTCATCACCGCCTCGATCCTGTCGAAGAAGCTTGCAGCCGGACTGCAGGGGCTGGTCATGGACGTCAAGACGGGCTCCGGCGCCTTCATGGCGACCCTTGAGGGCGCGCGCGAACTCGCGACCAGCATTGCGACGGTCGCCAACGACGCCGGCCTGCCGACCGTCTCGCTCATTACCGACATGAACGAGCCGCTCGCCAGCGCCGCCGGCAACGCGGTCGAGATCCGCAACGCGGTCGACTACCTGACCGGCGCTCGGCGCGACGGGCGCCTCGACAAGGTGACGATGGCGCTCGGCGCCGAATTGCTCGCGCTCTCGGGGCTCGCGCATGACGTGGATGCGGGCGCCGCGGCATTGAGACGTGCGCTCGAGACGGGCGCGGCGGCGGAGCGGTTCGAGCGCATGGTCGCCGCGCTCGGCGGGCCGAAAAATTTCATCGCGCGCGCAGGAAAGGACGCTGCCTCAGGCGCCGGTTGCTCATAGAAGCAACGCCAGACACGCGAGGATTCGTCGCCAGCATTGACGTGCGCGCGGTCGGGCTCACGGTCGTCGAGCTTGGCGGCGGCCGTTCTCGCGCCGCTGATGAAATCGACCCGGCGGTCGGTCTGACCGAACTCGCCCCGATCGGGGCTGAAGTCGGCCCAGACGCGCCGCTTGCCCGCGTGCATGCGCGGGAGACCGATCAGGCCGAGGCGGCCGTTCGGCGCCTCCGCGCCGCCTATCGCCTCGACGGAGCGCCTATTTCGTCGGGCGATCCGGTGATCGAGCGCGTCGCCGGGACGTCCCAGTGAGCGTGCTTATCGCTATTTCAGGTTGGGACCCGAAGCCCTGGAGAGCGCGCATGGAAGCGCTGCTGCCGGCCCATAAGATCGTGATGCTGGGCGAGTCCTTCGACCGGGAATCCATTCGCTATGCGCTGAGTTGGCGCCACCCGCCGGGCGCGCTCAAGGACCTTCCGAACCTTCGAGTGATTCTCTCGCTCGGGGCCGGCGTGGATCATCTCTTCGCCGATCCCGCTCTGCCCGATAAGCCGATCGTGCGCGTGGTCGATCCCGATCTCACCAACCGTATGAGCGAGTGGGTGGTGATGCACGCGCTCGTCCACCTGCGCCAGTTGCGCCGCTACGAAAGGCAGCAGCGCGAAGGTATCTGGGAGGACGATGACACGCAGCCCAAAGCCAGCGACGTCCAGATCGGGGTGCTCGGGTTGGGCGTCATGGGCAAGGACGCCGTGGCCAAGCTGAAGGCGCTAGGATTCAAGGTCGCCGGCTGGAGCGCAAGCCCGAAATCTCTGCCGGACGTCACCTGTTTTTCGGGCGCGGCTGGTCTCAAAACGTTGCTTGCGCAAACTGACATGCTCGTCGTCCTGCTGCCGCTGACCGAAGCCACCCACGGCGTCATCAACGCTTCGCTTCTATCGCAGCTCAACCAGGGCGGCCCGCTCGGCGGCCCCATCCTGATCAATGCCGGACGCGGCGGACTGCAGGTCGAAGCGGACATCCTCGCCGCGCTCAATTCGGGTGCGCTCAAAGGCGCTTCGCTCGATGTGTTCGAACACGAGCCGCTACCGAAGGATTCGCCCCTGTGGGCGCACCCTGCGGTCTATGTCAGCCCGCACAATGCGGCGATCTCCTCGCCCCAGGCGATCGCCGCGCTCGTCGCCCGGCAGATCGAGGCATACGAACGCGGCGAGCCGCTCGACCATGTGGTCGATCGCCGCCGCGGCTACTAGGCAAGCGAGGTGGCGAGCGATGCCTCTTGACGACGCTACTTCTTCTTGCAGGTGTCGATGGTCTCTGGCGTGCAGACGTCGAGGCCGATCGTCACCGGATCTGGGACGGTCTTGCCTTGCGTCAGATCGTTCAGGAGATAGATCGCCTTGTAGCCCATCTCGAATGGGCGCTGTCCAACCTGCCCGTGGCTGAGGCCCGCCTTGAGATCGTCCATCTGCATCGGCAGAGTCTCGACGAACAGCATGACCAGATCTTTCTTGTCGAGCCGATCCTTGTACTTGCCCATGAGCTCCTTGTAGGCCTTGACCTCCATCTGGGGCGCGCCGCCGGCATCGAGGACCGCGTCGATCTTCGGATATTTGGCCAGGAGATCGGTGAGCTGGGTGATCGACAGCGGGAAATCATCATTGTTGTAGAGCGGGCAGCCGGCGACCTGCTTCCATTTGTCGGCCGGCAGGGTTTCCGTCATACCCTTGATGCGGTCGTTCATGTTGGCCGCAGCCGGTCCGCCGGTCTGGATGCAATAAGTGCCGCCGTTCGGCTTCAGCGCCATCGCCTGCTGGGCGACCGCCTTGCCGACCTCTTCGTTGATCGTGCCGATGTATGTGGCGCGCAGCCCCTTGTCGGCGGGCAGGAGGTCGCTGTCCCAGGTGACCACCGGGATCTTGGCTTCCTTGGCGCGGGCGAGCACCTTGGCGATCGCGGGCGCATTGGCGGCCGAGACGCCGATGCCGTCGACATGCTTGGTGATGAGATCCTGGACGACCTGCACCTGCTCCTGCTCGGTCGCGTCGGCCGGGCCGATGAACAGGCACTGGATGCCGCCGATTTCCTTCGCCGCCTTCTCGCAGCCGTCGCGCGCCTGGTCGAAGAACGGATTGTTCATCGCCTTCGGGACGAGCGCGAAGACCTTGTCCTTGGCTTCGGCGGCCATGGGTTGAACGGCCCCGATCAGGGCCGCGAGAGCAACAAGATGCGTTACCTTCATTGACGTTTCCTCCGTTTGCGCCGCCTGCGTTTCTCGCAGACGGAGATTTATTCCGCAGGCGCGCGCCGCGCCCGCTCGAGCATCATTGCGCCCGCTATGATGAGGCCGACGAACGTGCCTTGCCAATAAGGATCCACACCCGCGAGCAGAAGTGCGTTGCGCACGATTTCGATGAGCGCGGCGCCGATCACCGCGGCATAGGGGATGCCGTAGCCGCCCATGAGATCCGTGCCGCCGATAACCGTCGCGGCAATGACCTGAAGCTCGTAGCCGACGCCGAGGCCATTGGTGACCGAACCGAGCCAGGCGACCATGAGGATGGCGGCGATTCCGGCCGAAAGGCTGCTGATGACATAGACCGAAACCTTGACCGGCACGACAGGAATGCCGGTCAACAGCGCCGCCTGCTCGTTGCCTCCGATCGCGTAGACGTATCGGCCCCAGCTTGTATTCGCCAAGACGATGGTGAGAACGACGGCGATCAAAGCCATCGCGATGACGACAGAAGGGATGCCGAAAAGACTGCCGCCGCCAAGCTCCCCGAACAATTTCTCGTCCGGCCCGAACTGGTAGATCATCTTGTTGTTCGACAGGACGAGCGCCTGGCTGCGCGCGACCGAGAGCATGATGAGCGTGACCACGAAGGGCGACAGCTTGAACCTCGCGATCGCATAGCCGTTGATGAGCCCACAGATGAGCGCAACGCCCATGCCCGCGCCCACTCCAATCCACAACGGATAGCCAGCCTGAAGGGTAAGCCCGGTCACGATGCCGACGAGGCCCATCACGGAGCCAACGGACAGGTCGATGCCGCCGGTGATGATCACCAGCATCTGTCCCATGCCCATGATGGCGACGAACCCGAAGTTGCGGCTGTCGTTGTAGAGATTGTCGTAACTGCGAAACGGCTCCGAGATCAGAGCCATCACGATGCAAATGATCAGGACGGCAAGCGTAATGGCCGCGGGCTGACCGAGCCTTGCAATCCCAAAGCGGCGCACGGGCGAGGCGGCGAGTTCAGCCTGCGCGGACAAAGGTGCGCTCTTTCATATGCGGGCCGAACCGTGTCGGCTCGGAAAGGGGACGACTCCCCGAAGGCGGAGAAACCTTCCGTCTCTGCGACGGCGCCTGCACATGCACGTTCCCCCTCATCGACCGCGTATTCGTGGTCGCCGCCGATCGGCGCGTTCGGCAATCGGCGATAACGAAAGGCTAGTGAGTGATCAATTGCATTGTCAAGCACGGCCGCGCGACTTGAAGCCTCGGGAGCGGAGGCTCGCATTCGCCAAGCCGAAGAATATCGCTATCGTCGTCGATCTAAGGCGTACGGGCCGAGGGGAGGAAACACATGCTTTGGGGAATCGATCCGCTGCTCACTGCGGATTTGCTTTACGCCTTGCGACGGATGGGACACGGCGACGAGATCGTGGTCGTCGACGCCAATTTCCCGGCGGACTCGACCGCAATGTCCACCGTGATTGGAGAACCGATTCCACTAGCCG
Source organism: uncultured Alphaproteobacteria bacterium (assembly GCA_963833955.1). GTDB lineage: Bacteria > Pseudomonadota > Alphaproteobacteria > Rhizobiales > Beijerinckiaceae > Roseiarcus. The sequence goes on from CAWHZY010000007.1 coordinate 86,802, forward strand.
GCGTCAACGCGGCTCGCGCAGTCGAGGCGATCCTTTCGGTGATGCCGCTCGACACGTTCGTTCCCGATCCCGCGTGCCGCATGGAAATCGTCGGCGATCCGGACACTGATGCCGCCAGTGCAGCGGGAGGTGCAGCAGGCCGTCGATCGCGCGGCGAGCAAGCACGTGCCGCTGCTTGGCGATCGAACGCTTCGCGTTTTACGAGCGAGCCAAGAACGCCTTCGCTATTGTTCCCACCGGCGAACGCCGCTTCTATGGTTGCTTCATCTTCAAGAAAGGCGTGGTCCCGCCGGAGTGAATACGGTGCGCTCCTGAAAGGATCGCTCCGCGGCGCAAGACGCTTGGTCTGCTCCGTGCGCTGATGGTTGGCCCGCCGTAAGATCGAAGGTCTGCTGAGGAGAGGCGTGGCAAGGATCGGCATCGTTCACTCGACCGAGTATGCCTACCGTAATGCGGTCGGGCTTACGCGTCACCGCTTGATGCTGCGGCCTGACGACAGCCACGATTTGCGGCTTCACCATGTCGCCCTCGACGTGGATCCCAAGCCCTCGCTCGTTCATTGGACCCATGACGCTTTCGACAATTCGATCTGTTTTCTGGAGTGGCCGGAGGGCTTGAGAACCGATCGGCTCAGCATCGTTTCGACGCTCGATCTGACGCACCATCCTGACGGGCCCCCGCTCCCGGTCTATAGCCTTGATCCCTCGGCGGACGCCTTCCCGTTCATCTATGCCGCGGAAGAAACTCCCGATCTCGCCAGCCTCGCGAAACGCCAAGAGGCCGATCCGAACGGAACCGTCGACGAATGGGCGCGGCGCTTCGTCGGCGTCGCTGGCAACGCCCGCACGCTCGCCGTCATGGAGGCCATGACCCACGCCATCAAAGCTGAATTCCGTTACGAGGCCAGGCATGTGGAAGGCACGCAGACAGCAGCCGAGACCGTTGCGGCCGGATCCGGAACCTGCCGCGATTTCGCCGTGCTGATGATGGAGGCGCTGCGCTCCTTCGGCGTGGCGACACGCTTCGTCACCGGCTACCTTTATGACGACACGTCCGGCACAACGCGCGGGGGCGGCAGCACGCATGCCTGGTGCAACGTCTATTTGCCGGGAGCGGGATGGATGGAATACGATCCGACGAACGGCCTGGTCGCAGGCGCGAACCTCATTCGCGTCGGCGTCGCCCGCTCCGCGAGCCAGGCGCTTCCGATCTCGGGGGGCTATGTGGGCGGGCTGGACGATTCGATCGGGCTCAGCGTGGACGTTGCGGTCCGCGCGGAGCCGATCTGACTTGGCGCGATGGTCGGCGCCGGAGAGCGAGGCGTGAGTTCCGATCGGTCCGCCGACGTAACGATCGAAGCGTCCTATGTCTCGACCGGTCGCCTGCCGTCGCCCGACATTGTCCGAGCCCTGGTGTCCGACGCTCATGCGCGCTTCGGGAAGAACACAGACGGCCAAGTCTCCGATGTTTACCCGGCGCTGGCGAGTGTTCCGCAGGACCTCTTCGGTCTCTGCGTGGTCGGCGTCAACGGCGGAACTTACGCGAGCGGCGATTGGGACATTCCGTTCTCGATCATGAGCGTGTCGAAGCCGTTCGTGTTCGCGTTGGTCTTACAGGTCCTGGGCGCAGACGTTACGCGCAGCCGATTGGGCGTCAATGCGACCGGGCTGCCGTTCAACTCGCTGGCGGCGGTCGAGCGCAGCGAGCACGGCCGAACGAACCCAATGGTCAACTCGGGCGCCATCGCCGCAACCAGTCTCGCTCCCGGTTCGACGCTCGAAGAACAATGGCGGTTCATTCTCGACGGACTGTCGCGATTTGCCGGCCGCGCGCTTGTCATGAACGAAGCCGTTTTCGCTTCGGCGAGCCGAAGCAATTCCCGCAATCAGGCGATTGGCCAATTGCTCCGCAACTGCGGGCAGATCGCCATCGACGCGGCCCATGCGGTCGAACTCTACACACGGCAATGTTCGCTCAACGTGACCGCGAAGGATCTTGCCGTCATGGGCGCGACGCTCGCCGACGGCGGCGTCAACCCGCTGACCCGCAACCGCGTGCTCGACGCGGAAAGCTGCAAGTTCTGCTTGGCGGTCATGGCGACGGCGGGCCTTTACGAAACATCCGGGGACTGGCTCTATGACGTCGGCCTTCCGGGCAAGAGCGGGATCAGCGGCGGAATCGTAACCGTCTCTCCGGGCAAGGGAGGATTCGGCGCCTTCGCTCCGCGGCTCGACGACGCGGGCAATAGCGTCAAGGGGCAGCTCGCTGCGCGTTACCTTTCCGAGCGCCTCGGCCTGAGCCTGTTCGCATCCCGGGCGGAGCCATGAGATACGCCAGAGACGCTTCGCCGACATGCGCTACAGCGAGCTTGCGATGACGGCGATTCACATCCCCGGACTGCTTACGTTCACAATCGCCATTCTCGTGTTCTTCGCCGGCGCCGGGCTTAATCGCCTGATCGAGCCGCTCCGACGCTGGAACATTCCGGAGCCCGTGACGGGCGGCTTGCTCGCGGCCGCGGCGACCTTGCTGGCGTATGTTGTGCTCGGCGTTGAGATCAGCTTCACGCTCGACGCGCGCGACATGTTGTTGCTCTATTTCTTCACCGGCATCGGTCTCAATGCCAGGCTCGGCGACCTCATTTCCGGCGGCCGTCCGCTCCTTATCCTGCTCGCCCTTACGCTGGTCTATCTGGTCCTCCAGAACCTGATTGCGGCCGGCGCTGTTGCGGCGCTCGGTCTGCCCAAGGGGATGACTCCATTCGTGGGTTCCGCCTCGCTCATCGGCGGACACGGCACTACGATCGCGTGGGCGCCGATCATCAGCCAGCGCTTCGGCATCGCCAATGCGCTCGAAATCGGCATCGCAACGGCGACGCTCGGACTGGTCGTCGCGAGTCTGGTCGGCGGTCCGATTGCCGGCTTTCTCATCGCGCGTCACCATCTCAGCGGCCCGTCCGCGCCCGACCCGGTGGTCGGCCTGCCCGACGAGGATGAAGACAAACCCGTCGACGATCTCAGCCACGTCAATCTTCTGCGCACGCTCTTGGTTCTCAATGCGGTGATTCTAATCGCCTATGCCTTCGAGGATGCAGTCGAGGAGACAGGCGTCAAACTGCCCCTGTTCGTCGTCTGCCTCCTCGTCGGCATCATCGTCACCAATACGATTCCGCGCTTCTTTCCCGGTATCGAATGGCCGACGCGAACGCGCGCGTTGGCGCTTATCTCCGACCTGTCGCTCAACGTGTTCCTGGCGATGTCGCTCATGAGCATGCAGCTCTGGACGCTGGGCGGGCTGGGGCCGGCGTTGGTGGCGGTGCTGGCGATCCAAACGATCGCAGCGGTCGCCTACATCGTCTTCGTCGTTTTTCCGGCGATGGGCCGAAACTATCAGGCCGCGGTGATCTCCGCCGGCTTCACCGGGGTAAGTCTCGGCGCGACGCCGACGGCCATCGCCAATATGACGGCTGTGACCAAGGTGCACGGCGCCTGCGCGCAGGCCTTCATCATCCTGCCCTTGGTTTCAGCCTTTTTCATCGACATTGCGAATGCGGCCGCGATCGGATTCATGGCGCGCTAAAAAACGACAATTTCTTGCCAGCACGGGCGGGATCTGGTATTGTTTTTTTCAGAAATTGTGGCAAGCGCCAATGGGCGGTCGCCATAGGAGGCGCGGGAACTCAAGGACGAACCAGCGCGTCGTTGCGGGCGAAGCGAAGCAAGGGGCGAGGGCGCCTCGCGACTCCTGGATGGTCGTCTCGCCTAAGGCTTCGGCGTCGACGAACGGCAAATGACTCGCTAATCGCGCCGCAAGTCATTGAAATTGCTCAAAACGGACTCGGTAACGGTGAGTCTTCGGTTTACGACCGTTCGGAAAGAAAATCGATCACGCGAACTCCATGCAACAGGCTGGGCTCGCGTTCGATTAGCCTGCCTTCTTCCGTGGGCCGGGCTTTTGCGCGGTCTGTTTCTCTGGCGCTTCCTTTGCGGGCACACTGGCTTCCTTCGCGGGCGCGCCGCCTGCAATCGGCAGCAGCATCTCTCGCTGGTCGGAGCTGCCTTTGACACTGCGCTTGCCCTTGGCGGCTGCGGGGAGCTTCGCTGCTGTGGCTGGGGCCGTCGGGGCGGCTTGCCTGACAGAAGACTTCGGCGCTTCGTCTTTAGCCTTCTCGATGCTCTGCTTGAGCGCCGCCATCAGATCCGTGCCAGCGACGATCCTCGGCATTGGGCGCTGTTTGGGGATCGGCATCCCGGCCCTCTTCTCGTTCAGCATGGCGACGACCGCCTCCTCGTAGCGATCGTGGAATAGGGTCGGGTCGAATGTCGCCGCCTTGCTTTCGAGAATATGCTCGGCGAGAGCGAGCATGTCCTTCGGAATTTGGATGTCGCCGATGTCGCCGAAATAGATCGTCTCGTCTCGAACCTCGTAAGGATATCTAAGCGTAGCCCCGAGCAAGCCTTTGCCCCGCGGCTGCAGCATGATCACGCGCTCGCGTTTGGATAGGACCACGCGCCCCAACGCGACCATGCCCTTGCCGAGCATGGCGTCGCGGATGACGGCAAAGGCTTCCAGCGCGACCTTGTTCTCCGGAACCAGGTAGTAGGGGCTGTCGATATAGCGCTCGTCGACTTGCGCTTTCGGCACGAAGCTATCGATGTCGATCGTATGGCTGCTCTCAATCGCGATGGCGTCGAGCTCTTCGTCCTCGACCGGCAGGTACACGCCCTTGTCGACTTCGTAGCCGCGACCTTTATCGTCGGGATCGATTGGCTCGCCCGTCCCTTCGTCCACCAATTGCTGACGAAGGCGATTGCCCGTTTTCTTGTTGATTTGCCTGAAGGCTACCCGATCGCCCGATGAGGTCGCTGTGTAGAGCGCGATCGGGCAAGAAACGAGAGAAAGCTTGAGATAACCCTTCCAGTAGGGGCGCGGCGGGGCCATGAGAACTCCTACTCAACGCGTACAGCCATCCTTATAACACGCCAGACGCCGTTCCGGCCAACTCGGAAAGGATTCTTTAACTAATGTCCGCCGCGAGCGGTCCGCAACACCTTGTCTCCCTCAACGGCGCGGGCGAGCGCTTCGGAACTCGTTCCTTATCCTTGGTTGACCCCGCTATCGGCGAGATAGCCTTTCGGGCCTGGGCGAAATGATGGATGGCGAGCTCGGGTGCGGAAGGGGCCGCGCCGGCCCAACGCGTTCCAATCTTCAACGAACCGGAGCGACCACGATCGATCCGCGTTGGCAGCTATGCCGCGCGACCTTGCGGCACACGGCGTACGACGAGAGATCCTTCGCCAGGCAGAACCGCACGTCGACCAGTTCGCCATTGCTGCAGCTGATCGCCATATTGTCGGGGCGCAAATTGGGGTTGGCGGTCATGAACGCTTGTTCGACCTCTTCAGGCGCCATGTGCGATGGCTCACTCGGCGCCTGGAACATCTCAGGAATTTTTAGGCGCGTCCGCACGCTGCGCACGGTGGCGAAATAGTCATGCGCGCTGAGGCCCGTGCAAGTTCCGTGCTTGCGGTATTCATAGGCCGCAAGGCGGTCGTTTGGGTAGACGCCGTGCTCATCGTCGAGATCGGCCGGCGTAGCGTCCTGGCCCCTGCATGACTTCAGGGTCCGGGCGAAACTCGTTGTCCGGCCACAGGCCGTGGACGACGAAGCCGTCGCCGGATCCTTCGGCGCATTCTGGCGACGACGTCTCTTTGCCACCGAGATCGCAGAAACCAGGAGCCCAGGACAGGGTCATCACGTAATAATCGAATTGGGCGGCGGCGACAGGAGGCGTGGATGGCGTGGTCTGCGCGAGAGCCACAATCGGCGCCGCGGCCGCCGCTAACGCCAAATTCAAGGCCAACTTACGGGCCAGACGCGCCATCCCGACGTCTTCGCCTTCGGCCTGGCTCGGTCAGTAGCCGGCTCTGAGGCCGTATCCTGAGAGCCACTTGGCCTTGCCGATCTCGCGCTCGAGGATGGGCCGGATAACCTCGCAAGCGGGCGCATAGGCGAAGGTCGGGTCAATGCCGACGACGCACCATTCGACGCCCCAAGTATTTCCGATGATGCCCAGCTGCGTTCCTACCGAATAGACGACGGTCCGCTCCTTCTGATCAGACATCGCGGCCCGAGCGACGCAATAGCGGCGCGGGATATAAGAAAGACCGTTGGAACGGAAGCCGATTTCGCGCACGCGGTCGAAGCCGGCAATTGCTAGATTTGAATTCCAAAACTCACGCTGGGTCCCGGCGAACCGGCCGCTGATCGTCGACAGGACTCCATTATCCTCGCAGGCGGGCATGTCGGCGACAAACGGCGCCCAGCGCGCCTCAGCTGGCGTGTCGTAAAGGTTGAGCTCGGCCGGACCGCCTCCGGCCAACGCGAGTGGAATGAGGAGGAAAAAGGCCATAAGGCCGAAGATGGCTCTCTTCAACGCCGTTGCTCCCCTCGCAAATAAAACCCCCGGCACGCGCCGCCCACCTACGTCACAATGGCGCTCGGCGCTCGCCAAATCAAGCTCGCGTAAAGGGTTACGCGCAACTTTGCGGCGAGCGAGGAGCCACATCGGCGCTCTTGGCGCCTCAAGAAAGGCGGCGCTTGATCTCGCCTATTTCGTGCGCCACCAGATCGGAGCCGCCAGCCCCCCTCATCTGGTCGGTAAGCACGATTTCCGCCGCCCTGGCGGCATGCTCCGCCGCAGCGGCGCGAACCTCGGCCGACGCCTGGGCCTCCGCGAGCGCGATCTTGGCTTCAGCTTGCTTGGTGCGCCTGGCGATGAATTCCTTCAACCGCTCGGCGGCCTCAACATTCAGCTGCTCGGCTTGAGCGCGCGCCTCGGCGACAATGGCGGCGGCGTTCGCTTCGGCTTCAGCGGACTTTTTCTCGAAGCTTGCCAATAGCGACGTCGCCTCCTGGCGGAGCTTGGCGGCTTGAGCAAGTTCGGCCGCGATCGCTTCGCCGCGCGCGTCGAGCGCCTTAAGCACCATCCGAGGGACGCCAAAATAAATGAGAACGCCAACGAAGACGATAAAGCCGAGGAGGACGAAAAACTCCGCATCATAGTCCATCATGCGGCTCCGCTAAGCGACTTCACGGAGTCGACCGCGGCCGCGATCGACGATGGATCAGCCGGGCGTCCTCCGAGACGCTCGACGATCGCCCCCGCAGCGTCGCGCGCCACCTCCGCGACACTCGCCATAGCGTCGGCGCGCGTCTTGGCGATCCCGCGCTCGGCGTCGGCGAGCTTGGCTGCAAGCTCATCCTCAAGCGCCTGCCGCTTGGCCTGCGCATCGGCCGCGGCGGCGTCTCGAGCGGCCTGGGCGAGGCTTTGCGCCTTCGCGCGCGCCTCGGCCAACGTCTTTTCGTGCGCGGCCGCCGCCGCGTCGGCTTTCTGCTGCATCGCCGTCGCTTCGTCGAGGTCGCCGGCGATTCGGGCTTTGCGGCCCTCGATCACGGCTCCGAGCTGCGGCAGGCCCCGCTTGGACAGGTACCAGTAGAGAAAGCCGAAGGCGATCGCGAACCACACGAGTTGCGACGGAAACGTGCCGGCGTCGAAGGGCGGAAAGTTCGAATGCGCGCCCCCGTCCTGACCAACCTGCGTCTGCGTCGCGTCAGAGTCCGCAGATCCCCCACTCAAATCCTTGGTGGCCACGCCAAGCGCCCTCTCATAAAGCGAGCCGAACTCTGGCTCGTCACACCGCGAACAGCAACAGGAACGCGATCAGAAGCGCGAAAATGCCGAGCGCCTCGGTCACCGCAAAGCCAAAAATCAGGCGGCCGAACTGGCCTTCAACCGCCGACGGGTTGCGCAGCGCCCCATTCAGGAACTGGCCGAACAGCGTGCCGACGCCAATGCCGGCGGCCCCCGTTCCGATGGCGGCGAGGCCGGCGCCAACATATTTGGCGGCGATGGCGAGTTCATGCGGTTCCATTCGTGACTCCTTATGACGTCTCTTCAAGCTTTGCGATTGATCGGAAGGTTAGTGCCCGCCGGGGTGAACTGCGTCGTTGAGATACATGCAAGTCAACATCGCGAACACGTAAGCTTGCAGGAAGGCGACGAGCAGCTCGAGGGCGAAGAGCCCGATGGTCATCAAGAAGGGCAGCACCGCGAACACCTTGAAGACAGCGCCGGCTCCAAGCAGCATGACGACAAACGCGCCGAAAACGTTAAGCGTAATGTGGCCAGCGAGCATATTGGCGAATAAGCGCACCGAATGGCTGACCGGGCGGACGAAGAAGGAGAACACCTCGATCGCCACCACCAACGGCAGGATGTAGATCGGCACGTCCGGCGGCACAAATATTTTGAAGAAGTGCAGCCCGTGATCCTTGATCCCCACGATCACGACGGTGAAAAAGACCATCAGCGCCAACGCAGCGGTGATGATGATCTGGCTTGTCACCGTGAACGAATAGGGAATGAAGCCGATCAAGTTGCCTAGCAGAACGAAAAAGAAGATGCAGAAGACCAACGGAAAAAACCGCATCCCCGCTTCGCCCGCGGAGGAGCGCACCATGCCGGCCACAAACTCGTAGGCCATTTCCGCCATGGCCTGCAGGCGTCCCGGCACCCCTGAGCCGCCGCGCGCGCCGATCGCGACCAAAAGACAGGTCAGCGCGACCGCCAGCAGCATGAAGAGGCCAGAATTGGTCAGCGAAACGTCGTGGCCCGCAACCTAAATCGACACGACGGGATGCAGGGCAAATTGTCCGATCGGATTGATCGCCGGTCCCGACTCTGTCGCCACGCCTCTAGTCCTCGTCGTCGTCCGCCTCGCTGCGAGGCTCTAAACCGCCCCGCCAGCGGCTCCGCGCCCCCCCAACGAGGCGTCCCGTTCGGCTTGCGAAGCCGAGCGCCGCACGTCTTTATCCGGCGAGTTTGCGCGAGACAAGGGCGAATTGCGCTTCAAGGAGACCGTTTTGGCGAAGTCAGCCGGATCACGTTCCAGATCCCCGCCGCAACGCCTATCAAGAAAAATACAATCAGAAACGCAGGATTGGTGTGAAGCACGCGGTCGAGAACCCAGCCAATCCCCGAGCCGATGACTACCGCCGAGACGAATTCGCTGCCAGCCCGCAAGCCAAGCGACATCGCCGAGCCGGTGGCGCGCGCGTTCGTTTTAGATGCGGGCGTCGGCTCGGAGGGGCGCGGAGCGGCCCGGCCTTTCAGGTCGCCCTTGAGTCGATCGAGCCGAGCGCGCAGCTTAGCGGACTCGTCGTCGCGATCTCCGGGGTCCGAACTCATGGGGCCTCCCTGGCGCGAAACAGCGGCGCCTCTCGTGTAGGAGGCAGCGCTCGCATAGACTTTAATCTAACATCGAAAGGGATGCGCCGTTAGCTCGGCTTGACCCTCGCCCCCGCCTCGGGCAAGCCAGGCCCCGTCTGAACCCAACGGCTTTCGCATGCCCAAGTCGCCGCGCCCGCCGAGAGTCGACAACGCAGCCGGAACGCCCAAGGCGCCGACACCGGCGAGAACCGACAAAGCGGTTGGAACTCCAAAACCCCCGCCGTCCGGACCTGGTCAGCCAGCCTCAAAGGCCTCAACCGGCATTCTGGGCACCTTTACCCATCGGCCGCGCCTCCTGGCGGGAGCGGCCATCATGGTCGCGACGTATGTCCCGCTGCAACTTGGCGTCGACATCCGCGAAGCGACGCGCCTGTTGATCGCCTGGAATGTCGGGGCCTGGGCATTCCTCATCATGATCGCGCACATGGTGACGGATCCAAGGCAGGCGGCGCGCGTAAGGCCCGAGGACGAGAACCAGTGGGTGCTGGTGGTCCTCGGCATTGTCGCCTCCCTCGCCGCGATGGCCGCGATCGTGTGGGAACTGGGACCGGTCAAGAACATGGCCGGCTGGGAGAAGGCCGGCCATCTGACGCTGGTCGGCTTGACGGTGCTCAGCGCCTGGGCGTTCCTCCAGGTGATGTTCGCCCTGCATTACGCCGGCGTCTATTTCATGCGCCACAAGGGCGGGGTCGCTGGAGGTCTCGAGTTTCCTGGCGCCCCCCAGCCGGACTGGATGGAGTTCTTCTATCAGGCCTTCACCGTCGGCTGCACGTTCGCCTCTTCCGACGTCAACGTCTCCTCGAAGCGGATGCGACGGATCGTGGTGATTCAGGGCGTCGCCTGCTTCTTCTTCAACGCGATCATCCTTGCGCTGACCATCAACGTGGCCGCGAACCTCTTCTAGCCGCCGCTTTTGCCGGATATAGAGCGGCGATGACCGAAACCCCTGACGTTTCCCCTCGCGCCCGCGCCACGCTGCCTCGCGGATTCACCGATCGCGACGCCAGCGATCTCGCCGCCGCCGAAGCGATGATCGCCAGGATCGGCGAGGTCTACGCGCTCTACGGGTTCGAGGCGGTCGAGACGCCGTTCGTCGAATATACCGACGCGCTCGGCAAGTTCCTGCCCGATCAGGATCGTCCGAACGAGGGCGTGTTCTCGTTCAAGGACGACGACGAGCAATGGCTCTCGCTGCGCTACGACCTGACCGCGCCGCTCGCGCGCTATGTCGCCGAGAATTACGACCGGCTGCCGAAACCCTATCGCTCCTATCGCGCGGGCTGGGTGTTCCGCAACGAGAAGCCGGGTCCCGGGCGCTTCCGCCAGTTCATGCAATTCGACGCCGACACGGTCGGCTCGGCGTCGCCGGCGGCGGATGCGGAAATCTGCATGATGGCCGCCGATTGCCTGGAGGCGTTGGGGATCAAGCGCGGCGACTATGTGATCAAGGTCAACAATCGCAAGGTGCTCGACGGGGTCATGGAGGCGATCGGGCTCGGGGGCGCGGAAAACGCCGGGCGGCGGCTGACCGTTTTGCGCGCAATCGACAAGCTCGACAGGCTTGGCGTCGAAGGCGTGCGCTTGCTCTTGGGGTCGGGGCGCAAGGACGAGAGCGGCGATTTCACCAAGGGCGCGGGGCTAAAGCCCGCGGATATCGAAGGTCTTCTATATCTTCTAAATCTTTCGACGGAAGCCGAGTGCAGGAATGGCGGAGATCGGAAGCCGGGCGGGGCTTCGCCTCAGAGCCTCGATCGAGAGGACTGGCGAGTGAACGGCCTCGTTAGCGCTTTTCTACGCGTGCTCTCAACAAGCCAAGTTGGAGTAAAGGGGGTTTCGGAGCTCCAAGAAATTTGGGCGCTCGTTCGATCTGGAGGATACGGCGTATCGGTCGCATCCGCATCGACCCCTCGGTCGTGCGCGGGCTCGAATATTACACCGGCCCGGTCTTCGAGGCTGAGCTCACCTTCGAGGTCAAGGACGACGACGGCCGGCCGGTCCGCTTCGGCTCGGTCGGCGGCGGTGGGCGCTATGACGGGCTCGTCGCGCGCTTCCGCGCCGAGCCAGTCCCGGCGACCGGCTTTTCGATCGGCGTCTCGCGGCTGCTCGCGGCGTTGCGCGCGATCAAGAGCCCGATCGTCGCGGCGGCCGAGACGACCGGCCCGGTGGTCGTGCTCGCGCTCGACCGCGACGCGGATTCGATGGCGAACTATCAGCGGCTCGTCGCGAGCTTGCGCAAGGCGGGCATCGCGGCCGAACTCTATCTGGGCTCGGGCGGCATGAATGCGCAGCTCAAATATGCGGACCGGCGCAGAAGCCGCGTCGCAATCATCCAGGGCTCGAACGAGCGCAACGCGGCGGGCGGCCCGCAGGTCACGATCCGCGACCTCAAGCTCGGCGCCGAGCTTGCGAAATCGACCAAGGACCGCGCCGACTATCTGGAGCTCAGGCAGCGCGCCCAGTTTCCCGCGCCCGAGGCGGAGCTGGTCGAGCGCGTGCGCGAGGTTTTGGCGGGGGTTAGGGCGCGGCGGTTTGTACTATTATTACATGTGTTTTACTTGCCAGCCGCTGACCTGCGAGCATCGGTCCGGTCGATCGATTTGGATTTCCTTGGCGCGTGCCCCTTTCGCCGCAAATACCCTCGCAAACGAGGCTTGGATTTATTTGGATTTCCTTGGATTCTCTCGTCAGAATCGAGCCTTTTCAATGGGTTACACGGAAAAACCGACGGAAATTTTTTCTCGCTCCTTTTCCCTCGCGTTTGCTGCGCCGGAATGGGAGGCCGAGGCCGGGCGACGCGGAAGCGCAGGCTTGTTCATGAGCCTAGTTTAAGTGAATTTCTGATTTTCTGCAATGTTTTGTCGTCCGAGCCTGTTTCTTTTGGCCGCGGATAAGATGGCCTAGCGATTCGCCCAAAAAGCGCCCCTCAGGCCGGGATCCGCACCGGCAATTCGCTGATCCCGTGGACGAAGGCGGAAAACACCCGCTTCGGCTCGCCGACGATCTCGATGCCTGGCAGGCGGTCGAGGATTTCCTCCCAAAGGATCTTCAATTGCATTTCGGCCAGGTTCTTGCCGACGCAGCGGTGAATGCCGAAGCCGAACGAAAGATGCTGGCGCGGGCGGGCGCGGTCGATGATGAAGCGGTCGGGCTCTTCGATCGCCTCCTCGTCGCGGTTGCCGGAGATGTACCACATGGCGACCTTGTCGCCTTTGCGGATGAGCTTGAGCCCCGAATTCGACGTCTTCGAGCGCAGTGCGGCGCATGTAGGCGATCGGCGTCTGGTAGCGAATGATTTCCGGCGCCATCGAGTCGACCAGTTCCGGCTTGGCGCGCAGCTTGGCGAATTCATCCGGGTTCTGGCTCAGGAACAGGAGCCCGCCGCTCATCGAATTGCGCGTCGTGTCGTTGCCGCCGACGATGAGCAGGATGACGTTGCCGAGATATTCGCGCGCGCTCATGTTTCGCGTCGCCTCGCCATGGGCCAGCATGGAAATGAGATCAGGACGCGGCTCGGAATTGACCCGCTCGTTCCACAAATTCATGAAATAGCCGAGGCACTCGCCAAAGACCGCCTCCTTCTGCTGCTCGCTTTCGACAAGCCCGCCCACATAAGGGATCGCGGTCGAGACGTCCGACCAGTAGCTGAGCTTCCGCCGGTCCTCGAACGGGAAGTCGAACAGGGTCGCCAGCATCTGGCAGGTGAGCTCGATCGAGACCTTATCCACCCAGTCGAAAGCTTCGCCGCGCGGCAGGCCGTCGAGCGTGTCGCGCACGCGGGTCCGGATCAGGCCCTCGAAATTGGCCAGGTTCTCGGGCGAGACGATCGGCTGCACCACCTTGCGCTGAACGTCATGTTTCGGCGGGTCCATGGCGATGAACATGGGCAGTTCAAGGTCGCCGGTGCGCTCGCGCAACGTGATGCCGCCGAGCGCCGAACTGGACGAGAACCGCCTGTGGTCCACTTCGAGCGCGATGATGTCCTTGTGCCTGGTCACCGACCAATACGGCCCGAGCGGGCTTGCCCGGCAATAGTGGACCGGCGCCTCGCGCCGCAGCCGGCGGAAATAGGGCTGCCAGACGTCCTCTTGATACAGAGCAGGATTGCTGACGTCGAACTCATCGAGCGGCATGGTCTCGGCGCGCGCCGCGTGATCGACGGCCCCGGGCGCCTTCATGACCGATGCGATCGTCATTGCCGACCTCTCCCCCTTCGCGGGGCGCGCATTGAACACAAGGCCAACGGGCTAACACGGACAAAGGGGAAACGTCCAATAAAAGACGGGCCGAATGAGGGCCAGAAATGGGGATGCCGCCCGGCGCGAGGGGCCACGGTCCGCGCTCTGTCTGCGGAACTCGCAATATTGCGGGTTGCTGAAACGTGAGGGAGCGGAAGACGGCCTGTAGCCGCGCTCACCCGGCGTCACCCCTCGACGAAATCCTTGCGCGCAACACCTTGCGCGTAGAGCAGCGCGGAGAGATCGGTGTGCTCGATGCGCGCGTCCGCTCCGGCGGCGACCTTGGGCTTGGCGCGAAAGGCTACTCCAAGGCCGGCGGCTTGCAGCATCGGAAGATCATTGGCGCCGTCGCCGACCGCCAGCGTGTCCTCGAGCGCGAGTCCCATCGCGGCGGCAATCTCCTTGAGCGCATGAAGCTTGGCGTCCTGGCCGAGGATCGGATCCATGACCTTGCCGGTCAGCCTGCCGCCTTCGATCAAGAGCGTATTGGCGCGGTCCTCGTCGGCGCCGAGCCGCTCACGGATCGCGCTTGTGAACTGGCGAAAGCCGCCCGAGACGATGGCGACATAAGCGCCATTCGCCCGCATGGTCGAAACGAGCGTGCGCGCGCCGCGATTGAGCGTGATGCGGTCTTTCAGGACATCCCGGATCACCGTCTCGGACAGGCCCTGAAGCAGCGCCACGCGCTCGCGCAGGGCCGGCGCGAACGCCACTTCGCCGCGCATCGCCCGCTCGGTGATCGCGGCCACGCGCTCGCCGACCCCGGCGACGTCCGCAAGTTCGTCGACGCATTCCTGGCCGATCAGCGTCGAATCCATGTCCGCGAGCATGAGGCGCTTCCGGCGATGGGCGAACGGCTGAACGATGACGTCGATCCGCTCGCCAGAGAGCGCGCTCTCGAGCGCGGCGCGCTTGGCCCTGAGATCGCCGGTGAAAACAAGATCGGCCGCGACGCCCTCGTCGAGCCAGCGCCGGCGCTCGATCCCATTGAGGGCTTGCGCGGCCCGGTCGACTGTTGCTTCGCTGAGCGGTTCCGTCGATGGATCGGCGATGAGCGTGGCGACGAGGACGGACGACATGACGCTTCCAGAGAGGGAGCCAACCAAGTGAGGCGCGCGCTCCTCATCGCAGGCCCGACGGCGAGCGGCAAGTCGGCGGCGGCGCTTGCGCTCGCACACGCGTTCGGCGCGACGATCGTCAACGCCAATTCGATGCAAGTCTACCGGGATCTCCGAGTCCTGACCGCGCGGCCGACGCCGGACGAGGAGCGGCTCGCGCCCCATCGCCTGTTCGGCGCGATCGATGGCGCGGTGAATTTTTCGGCCGGCCGGTGGGCGCTGGCGGCGGGCGAAATTCTGGCCGAGATCGGCGAACAGCCAGTGATTTTCGTTGGCGGCACCGGGCTTTATTTCCGTGCGCTGACCGAGGGCCTGTCGGACATCCCGCCCGTGCCCGAAGCCGTGCGGGCCGGGGTCCGAACCAAGGCGGAGGGTCGCGCCACACCGGAGCTTCACGACGAGTTGCAAGCGCGCGATCCCGAGACCGCCGCGCGTCTCAATCCCAGCGACCGGCAGCGCGTCTTGCGCGCGCTCGAGGTCATCGCTGCGACCGGACGTCCGCTCGTCTCGTTCCTCGGCGCGCGCACGGCGCCGGCGTTAAGGGCCGGCGAATGGACGGGCCTCTATCTCGCGCCCGATCGCGCCGAGCTTGGCCGGCGGATCGACGCGCGGTTCGACGCCATGCTTGCGCAGGGCGCGCTCGACGAGGTCGCGACGTTGATGCAACGAAGGCTCGATCCGGCGCTGCCGGTCATGCGGGCGCATGGCGTTCCCCATCTCATCGGCCATCTCGAGGGCCGGCTCACGCTCGACGAGGCCGCGTCACGCTCGAAGCTCGACACCCGCCATTACGCCAAGCGGCAGTTCACCTGGGCGCGCCACCAGCTCTCGGGCTTCCGATGGGTCGCGCCCGAGGAGGCGGCGGACGAGGGCGCGAAGGCGCTCGAATGACGGGCGCGCCTGTTGTTTGGCGAAGCCGCATTCCTTGGACGCAGACTTGCTCTTTCGATTAGCCGGCAGTGGTGGTAGAGGGCCGCCATGCCGCAAGTTCGAGCCAATGGAATCGACATCGAATATGAGAGCTTCGGGCGCGAAAGCGATCCGCTGATTCTCCTCATTATGGGCTTCGGCGCCCAGCTCATCTTCTGGCCGGAGGCGCTCTGCCAAGGCCTGGCGGCGAAGGGGTTTCGGGTCGTCAGGTTCGACAACCGGGACGTCGGCAAGTCGACCCATCTCGCCGGCCAACCAGCCCCGGACCCACGCGCTCTGTTTGCCGAGGTCATGGCCGGGACGACGCCCACATGTTCCCTACACTCTGGACGATATGGCCGACGACGCCGTCGGGCTCATCGACGCGCTCGGCGTCAGCAACGCCCATATCGTCGGCGCCTCGATGGGGGGCATGATCGCGCAGTTGGCGGCGATCAAACATCCGGACCGGACGAAGAGCCTCATCTCGATCATGTCCACGACGGGACGCCGGGATCTGCCGTCGGGGAACCCCGAAACGCTGTCGGTGCTGTTCCGTCCGCCGGACAGCACAAGCCGGGACGATCTCATTGACGCGAGCATTCTCGTGCAAAAGGCGTTGGCCGGTCCGGGCTTTCCATCGAGCGAAGCGGAGATGCGCGCGAGGGCCGGGTTCCGCGCGGATTACGCGCCTTTCGACATGGACGGCATTGCGCGTCAGTCGGCGGCTTTGATCGTCGCCCCGCCTCGCAACGCGCTCTTGAAAGAGCTGCGCTGTCCCGCGCTCGTCCTGCACGGCGCCGATGATCCGGTCATACCCGCAGCCGCCGCCAAGGACACGGCCGCGAGCATCCCCGGCGCCGAATTGATCATCATTCCGGGCATGGGCCACGACTTCCCCCCGGCGCTCGTGCCGGTTTACCTCAAGCACATCGGCGATTTTGTCTCGAAGGTGGAGGCCAGGGCTTGAGGCCCGCGCAGGAGCGCAAGATCAGCCGCCCATCCCCCAAGAGTTGACCGCGCCGCGGCCGTCCGGAGTCGGCGCAATGTAGACAACGAGCTGGTTGCCCTCGCAGCAGCCGAATTTGAGGACGTCGCATGGCCACTCTTCTCCTCCGAGCACGCCGCAGCTCGTCGCCTTCGAAGATACGGGCCGCGAGCCAACGATGAGGATTGCGACGTCCGTCGGCATGCCGACCGCAAGCTTCATGCCCGCCTGGAAGGCGTTGAACGGACGGCTGATCGGCGCTGAACATGGGAGGATAGCCGCCGACGCAGCATCCGGCGAGCAAGGCGGCAAGGAACATGGCGATCACGGCGCGCATCGAAGATCCCGGCTTTTGGGCAGGCGGATCGAGATCTCATGACGCACGGTCGCCCCGGACCGCCGTCTCGCCAACGCCAATCAATGGAGGAAACGGGTTAGCCGCCGGTTAAGCCCGTCGCCTTCCACCATCCTCCACGCTGCGCTAATTTGAGACCCATGACGAAAGAGCCGAAAGCGCCGAAGCTCACTCTCGCCAAGGCGCGGGAAGAGCACGCGCGGCTCCAGGCCGAGATCGCCGAGCACGACCGGCGCTATCATGGGCAAGACGCGCCGACCATTTCCGACGCCGAATATGATGCGCTGCGCCGGCGCTACACCGCGCTCGAAGAGGCGTTCCCCAAACTTGCCGATGCGGACTCCGCCAACGGCAAGGTCGGCGCCGCGCCGTCGGAGAAATTCGCCAAGGTCCGCCATCGCGTGCCGATGCTGTCGCTCGGCAATATCTTCGCCGACGAAGAGGCCGAGGAGTTCTGCGCCCGCGTGCGGCGCTTTCTCGGCTTGAGCGACGGCGCGCCGCTCGATGTCGTTGCGGAAGCCAAGATCGACGGGCTCTCCTGCAGTCTGCGCTACGAGAATGGCGAACTCGTCCAGGCGGCCACGCGCGGCGACGGCTACGAAGGCGAGGACGTGACCGCGAACGTGCGCGTTGTCGAAGCGATCCCGAAGCGCCTCAAGGGCGCGCCCAAGGTCTTCGAAGCGCGCGGCGAAGTCTACATGCGCCACGCCGACTTTGCCGCGCTCAACGCGCGCCAGGCCGCCGCCGGGAAGCCGGTCTACGCCAATCCGCGCAATTTCGCCGCCGGCTCGCTGCGCCAGCTCGATCCGCGCATGACCGCCGAGCGGCCGCTGGCGTTCTTCGCCTATGCCTGGGGGGAAGTCAGCGAGCCCTTCGCCTCGACCCAGTTCGGCGCGATCGAGGCCATGGGCCGCTTCGGCCTGCCGACCAATCGTCTGTTGACCGAGCTCTGCCATTCGGCCGCGGAGATGCTCGCTCAATACCGCTCGATCGAGGAGAAGCGGGCGACGCTCGGCTATGACATCGACGGCGTCGTCTACAAGGTCAACGATCTCGCGCTCCAGCAGCGGCTCGGCTTCGTCTCGCGCTCGCCCCGCTGGGCGGTCGCGCACAAGTTCCCGGCCGAGCAAGCGACGACGATCGTCGAGGCGATCGAGATCAACGTCGGACGCACGGGCGCGCTGACGCCGATCGCCAAGCTCAGGCCCGTGACCGTCGGCGGCGTCGTCGTCTCCAACGCCACGCTGCACAACGAGGACGAGATCGAGCGCAAGGACGTCCGCGTCGGCGACACGGTTTTGATACAACGCGCCGGCGACGTCATCCCGCAGGTGCTTGCGGTGGTGCTCGACAAAAGGCCGGCGGATTCAACGCCTTACGTCTTCCCCGAGACCTGCCCGATCTGTGGCTCGGCGGCGTTGCGCGAGATCGACGAGAAGACGGGGGAAAAGGACGTCGTGCGCCGCTGCACCGGCACGCTCATCTGTCCGGCGCAGGCGGTCGAAGGCCTGAAGCATTTCGCGTCCCGCAACGCCTTCGACATCGAGGGACTGGGCGAAAAACTGATCGAGCTTTTTTTTACCGAAGGGTTGATCCGCACGCCGGCCGACATTTTCACGCTTCATGCGCGCGATGGGCAAGGCCGCCCGCCGTTGCGCGAGTGGGAGGGGTTCGGCGAGACCTCGGCGCGCAACCTGTTCAACGCCATCGACGCGCGGCGGACAATTCCGATCAACCGCTTCCTCTATGCGCTCGGAATCCGCCATGTCGGCGAGACGAATGCGCGGCGCCTGGCGCGCCATTTCGGCGACTGGGAATCACTGCGCGCCGCCGCGCGGGCCGAAAACGCCGCCGAGGAGATTTCGGCGATCGGGGGAATAGGGCCCGTGGTCGCCGAGGCGATCGCGGATTTCTTCGCCGAGCCGCGCAACGAGGCGGCGCTCGACGCGCTCGTCAAGGAAGTGACCATCGAGCCGATGGAGGCGATCGCCGCCGGCCACCCGCTCGCCGGCCAGACGATCGTGTTCACAGGCTCGCTGGAAAAGATGACGCGCGACGAGGCCAAGGCGGTCGCCGAGCGGCTGGGCGCCAAGGTCTCGGGCTCGATCTCGGCCAAGACCAACCTCGTCGTCGCCGGACCCGGCGCCGGCTCGAAACTCGCCAAGGCGCGGGAATTGGGCGTCGAGACGGTGGACGAGGATGAGTGGATCAGGCGCTCGGGGCGGGGGTAAGTCCATCATTCGTCGTCATTGCGAGCGAAGCGAAGCAATCCAGGGATCATAAAGCAGCGCACTTCATCTTCTGGATCGCCACGCCCTCGCTTGCGCTCGGGCTCGCGATGACGGATCAACCGAACGCCGCTCGCTTTCGACCGAATGTCCGCTCGCATAATCCAACGGCAGCCGGCTTAGCGCTCAGGGGCGAACTCGGCCGGCCGCGTCTGGCGCGCGAGCGCGTCGAGCACGGCGTTGATCATGCCGCTCTCCTCGGGCCCAAAGAACGCCGCGGCGACGTCGACATATTCCGTCACCGCCACCCGCGCCGGCACGTCCGGACGGTTCCGCAATTCGTAGAACGCCGCGCGCAGGATGGCGCGCATGAGCGCTTCGACCCGCCGCAGCGGCCAGCCCTTGGCGAGCGTGTCGTCGAGTGCGCGATCGATCGGCAATTGATCGCGCTGCACCCCCGACACGACGTCGCGAAAGAACGTCAGATCCGCGGGCGTATAGGCATCCCCTTCGATCTCCTGCCCGAGCCAATGAGCCTCGAATTCGGCGAGGATATCATTGAGGCCCTTGTCGGCGATCTCCATCTGGTAGAGCGCCTGCGAGGCCGCGAGCCGCGCCGCCGAGCGCTTGTCGGACCGTCTCATCGGTTAACCAGCCGACGGGCAAGATGGGCGAGCCCGATCGCCGCCCGCGCAGCGTCGCCGCCTTTGTCGCCGCGTTGAGGGTCGGCGCGCTCCTCCGCTTGTGCGATCGTCTCGGTCGTGAGGATGCCGTTGCCGAGCGCAAGGCGGCGCTCGACCGACATGTCCATGAGCGCCCGCGCCAATTCGCCGGCGACGATCTCGAAATGAAAGGTTTCGCCGCGGACGACGCAGCCGAGCGCGACCGCTCCGTCATAAGGCCGGCCTGCCGCTTTCGCCGCGTCGAGAGCGATCGCCATGCCGGCTGGGATTTCCAACGCCCCGGCGACGCTGATGAGGTCGTACGTCGCGCCCGCGGCCTCGATCGCGCGGGTCGCGCCGGCAAGCAGGTCGGCGCCGATCGCATCGTAATAGCGCGCTTCGACGATGAGGAAGCGACCGCCTTCGAAGCGAGGCAAAGGTGCGTCGGCCCGGCGCGGCTCGGCCATCGGTCAAATCTCTTGGGCTGTATCAGGGACGGCCCGTCCATAAAGGCCGCGGACGGCGGAGGCAAGGCTCACTTGGCCGAGCGCCAGCGTCCGTAAGCGCCAGGGCTGCGCCCATGAGGCGCGTAAGCGGAGGCCGGTCTGGCGGCGGATCGTAGCCGGAGCCGCCCCAGGGATGGCAGCGGCACACCCGCGCAAGGCCCATCCACGAGCCCGCCCAAAGGCCGTGGCGTTCGATCGCCTCGTCCGCATAAGCCGAACAGGTCGGCAAGTACCGGCACTGCCGGCCGATCAGGCTCGATAGTGTGAGCTGGTAGAAACGGATCAGCGCGTGGGCGGCGCGGCGCGGCGCCAGAACCGGCGCGCTCACGACGCCGGCGCGGTCTCGTGGGCCGCCTCGCGCGCGGCGATCTGCCCCAAGGCATCGACCACCGCGTCGAAGGTCAACAAGGTCGAGGCGTGGCGAGCCTTGTAGTCGCGCACCGGCTCGAGCACGGCGAAGTCAGCCCATTTGCCATCAGGCGGAGAACCGTTCGCCTTCAGCATCCGCGTCACGCGGTCGCGCAGCGCGTCGAGCTCCTCCGCAGTCGCGCCAATGATATGGCGCGCCATCAGCGACGAGGACGCCTGGCCGAGCGCGCACGCCTTCACGTCATGGGCGAAATCGACCACGCGTCCATCCTTGACGCAAAGGTCGATAACTACCGTCGAGCCGCACAGCCGGGAATGCGCTTTCGCGCTGGCGTCCGGGTTCGCGAGCCGCCCGAGCCGAGGGATATTGCCCGCGAGCTCGAGGATGCGTTGATTGTAGATATCGCTGATCATCTCACTCGATCCTC
The DNA here is from genome assembly GCA_963833955.1 of uncultured Alphaproteobacteria bacterium. Taxonomy (GTDB): domain Bacteria; phylum Pseudomonadota; class Alphaproteobacteria; order Rhizobiales; family Beijerinckiaceae; genus Roseiarcus. The sequence goes on from CAWHZY010000007.1 coordinate 107,892, forward strand.
AACGTTCCCTATATAGGTCGCGAGAAAGCCGAAATCGAGGGCTTAGAAACCTGCGCGAAAGCCGCACGCGACGGGAGACGGGGATGAGCGAGAGCGTCAAATCGAAAGCCAGGCCCGGCGCCGCGAGCGATCGGGAGGAAGGTCAGGCGTTCGCGCCGAAATTCGGCGCCGACGGCCTGGCGACTTGCGTTACGATCGACGCCTCGCGCGGCGACGTGCTGATGGTCGCGCACATGAACGAGGCGGCTCTGCGGCAGACGCTGGCGACGGGCGCCGTCCATTATTGGTCGCGCTCGCGCGGCGCCCTGTGGCGCAAGGGAGACACATCCGGCCAAACCCAGACGCTGGTCGAACTGCGGGTCGATTGCGACCAGGACGCCTTTCTGGCTTTCGTCACCGTCGGCGGCGACGGCGGCGCTTGCCATACCGGGCGACGATCCTGCTTCTACCGCCGGGTCGAGAGAGACGGGGAGACGGCCCGGCTCGCCTTCATCGAACCGACCGTGACCCACGGCTGACGGCTCAGCCGAACAAATTCACGTTAATTGTCTGGCGACATCTGAGGCGCAAGCTTAAGTTTCGCAGGGAAAGGGAGCGGTGAGGGGATTTCGGGGCGATTTCAGCGATGTTTAGAGCGGCTTATCGCAGAACCGACGCTCACCCTGCGGGGGGCGGCGGACGCCCTCGCCGAGCGAAAGTGGGGATCGTGCTCGGGGCGGGCGCGGCGCGTGGCTGGGCCCATATCGGCGCGCTTCGGGAACTCGATGCGCTCGGCCTGAAGCTCGACGTCATTGTCGGCTCGTCGATCGGCACCCTGGTCGGCGGCTGCTACGCGGCCGGCCGGCTCGACATGCTCGAGGCCTTCGCCCGCTCCCTGACCCGGCGCCGGGTGCTTGGCCTCCTGGACTTCTCGTTCACCGGCAGCGGGCTGATCGGCGGCCAGCGGCTTCGGACGCGGCTCGAGGCGGGGCTCGGCGACCTTCGGATCGAGGATCTGCCGATCCAGTTCGCCGCCGTCGCCACCGAGATCGGCGGCGGACACGAGATCTGGCTCCGGCGCGGGCTCCTCGTCGACGCGATTCGGGCTTCTTATGCGTTGCCGGGCGTATTCGAACCCGTGAACGTCGACGGGCGCTGGCTGTTCGACGGCGCGATCGTCAATCCCGTGCCGGTCAGCGTCGCGCGCGCGCTCGGCGCCGAGCGCGTCATCGCGCTCAACATTTCAAGCGACCGCTTTGGCCGCGGCACGGCCATTCAGGACCCGTTCGGCCGAACGGAGCCCGCGTCGGCGGGCGAGGAGCCGCCGGCGCACGACACGAGCGGCATGATCGCCCGGTGGTGGCGCGGCTCGAACGGAGCCAAGGTCAACGGGGAGACGCCGGCGCCGGGCCTGATGACCTCGATGGTCAACGCGTTCGACATTCTCCAGGACCGCATCATGCGCTCGAGGCTCGCCGGCGATCCGCCGGACGCGCTGGTGCAGGTCAGGGTCGGCAAAGTCGGCATGTTCGAGTTCCACCGCGCCGACGAATTGATCGCGCTCGGCCGCGAGGCGATCCGCAAGGCGGCCGCCGAAATCCAGGAGCACGTGGAAGTCAGCCGGACCGACGCCGCCGGGGCTGTCGCCCAGGCCGGCCCGCCAAATTAAGCCGTCGTGATATATTCGCTGCAAAGCCTGCCGTTCGCTGTTGAGCGCGTCGACGTGGCGCTTGACGACGTCGCCGATCGAGACGATGCCGATCAGGCGGCCCTCTTGCACGATCGGAACATGCCGAAACCGGCCCGCCGTCATCGTCTGCCTCACGTGGTCGATCGTGTCCTCGCGCGTCGCGGTGATGACCTTGGGCGTCATGTAGCGCGACACGGGATGATCGAGCGCGGAGGCGCCATGTTTGGCGAGGACGCGGACGACGTCGCGTTCCGAAAGTATGCCGAGGACGCTCAGCGAGGCGTCCGATACGACCACGGCTCCCACGCCTTTCTCGGCCAGGAGCTCGATGACTTCCTTCAGGGTGCGATGTGGTTGAGTGGTGAAGACGTCGCGCCCCTTCTCACTAAGAATGCGGGCAACTGTCATCGTTCTCTCCCCATATTCGGGCGGTCTTGAGTCGGGCCGCCGCAGAATTGAGGATGCGCCTTCAAAAGGGCGTGATCAAGTTCATTTTTGTCGAGCCGAATTAACGCAAGCCCCCGTCGACCTGGTAGCATTGCTTAGTAATCATCGCGCTGTCGTCAGAAGCCAGAAATAACGCCAGGCGCGCGACATCTTCGGCGAGCAAGGTTCGGTTGATGCATTGCCGCGCGCGGAAGTCGGCGATGTGTTCCTCGCTCATCCAAAGGCGGCGCTGGCGCTCGGTGATCACTGCGCCGGGCGCAATGGCGTTGACGCGGATATTGTCGGGGCCGAACTCGCGCGCGAGACTGTTCGTGAGACCCACGACCGCGGCCTTTGCCGTCGCGTAGACCGACAATCCGTGCACCCCGAGCATCCAGGCGGTCGATGAGAAATTGACGATCGCCCCGCCGCCAAGCTCGCGCATGGAGCGGCGCGCGATCTGGGCGGCGAAGAACTGGTGCTTGAGATTGAGCGCCATCGTGCGGTCCCAATCCTCTTCGCTCACTTCGTCCGCCGCCTGGCGCTGGTCGTTGGCGGCGTTGTTGACGAGCACGGCGATCGGCCCCATGCGCTGGCGGACCTCCTCCATCGCCGTTTCGAGCGCGGCGATGTCGGTGAGGTCGCACTGAAGAAAGAGCGGCGGCGGGTGGGAGGCGCCGATCCTGGCGACGAGCGCCTTGGACGCCTCGACGGCGATGTCGACGAACGCGACATTGGCCTTCTGCTCGGCGAAGGCCTCGACCATCGCCGCGCCGATGCCCGACCCGCCGCCGGTGATGAAGACGACCTTGTCGATGAGCGAGGGGTAGCGGGCTAAGGTCATGGGGTGCGCGGGGCCTTATGGTGAGGCTTGAGGGATGGCGCCAGATTAGGGCGCCTTTCGCTCCGGCGAAACCGGCGCCTCGGCCAGGGGCGGACCCTGCCGCTGCAACCCTCGGGCGAGCTTATTGAGGCATAAACGCCAATAAACGAGCGTAAAGGTGACTAAACGCTAGTAAAAATGCTGGCGTTTACTAGCGTTTATTTTTCCGAATCGGGACTTTTCAATGGGTTACGGGCGATTGGAGTTAGGAATTCCGGGGGCCGTTCCTTCAGGTTGCATCTCAATCTTTCGCGCCCCGTTCGGTGCTCATTTCCGGATCATAAGGCGGATTTCGGTTTATGACAAGGAAATGTCGGGCTCTTCCAGCGTTAGGCGTTGGCGCTGTTGAAGGCGTCATGGCCGAGACGGGCGGCGCCGGGACAAGGCCGGCGCAGGTCATCGGCCGGGCGTCAAGGTAAAGGGCGGCCATTTGCGCGCCAAAGACGCCAATACGATTGAATTTCTTCCGGAACAGCGACGCTTTTCACTCAACAAGCGCCGATTCCGAGCCTTGTGCGGAAGCCCGATTCGATGACCGAGGTCAATTCCTAGGCCACGGACGGCCCGGGCTTGCGCCCGATGGGCCCTCTGACGCCCGGGCCGGTTAAAGCGTGTCGACCGTCTTCGCGACCCCGTCGAGCGCCTCTCCTGTTTCGTCCATCAGCGCCGCGGAAATGAGCCGGGCCATCCATTGCGCCCCATCCTCGCGGGAAGCGAGCTTCGGCGCCTTCGCCATCGCGCGGTCGAACTTGCTGAAAGACCGCGCATGGGTGTCGGAATAACCCTTGACCAGGCGACGGCAGCGCAGGATCTCCACGCCAAGATCATAATTCTTCGGCACAAGATTCGGCGGCTCGCGCGAGCCACGCCTCCAAATGCTCGATCTCCCGTTTGTGCCGAGACTCGAGCGCCGCGTGGGCCTCAAGGCCGCGACGCCGTAAAGCTGCAGGAAGCCGGAAATCCGCCCGACCGGCACGCGCCGGCCGCGATTGACGATGCGGTCGAGCGCGCGGAACAGCAGCGGGCGCGCCTCGATGAACGCGCCGAGCGACGCGGGCATCATGCCGCAGATCTCTTCAGCCCGCGGATGAAGGTACTCGGTCGCATAGACGAGCTGATCGGGCGCCGCGCCCGCTTCCTCTCGCAGGCGCGCGAACCGCGACGGGCGCAATTTGATGTCGGCGACGCGGATGACGTCGTCATAGGCCATGGCGACGGCGAGCCGCTTCGCCGCTTCCGCCGTGAAGGCGAAATTCTTCGTCGCGCCGCCATTGGCCGTATCGAGCGCGGCGAGCTTCTGGAGGCGGCCGATATAATCGTCGCCGTAAGCCACGTCCTGGAAATCGACGACGCGTTTCAAGCCCGCGAAGGCGAGCGGCCGCGCGTTTTCCGGCAAGTCCGCGCGCAGGCGCGCCGACGAGCCGGTTGAGCTCGGGATGGCCGGCGTTCTCCGGCAAGTCGTCGAGGCGCTTCACCGGGCCGGCGTTCGGGGCCTCGTTTTTCCCCTGCGCTCGCGCGATCAAAGGCGTCGGCGAAAGCGGCGAGGCTGGCGTTCGCGCCGCGCGCGCCTTTGCGCACGATGTCTTCGTAAGCCGACCGCACGAACGGCAGCGCGCCGGAACCGGCGAGCGCGCCGAGCATCGCGGCCGAGATCACCGTGCCGCGTTCGACCGCGAGCTTCTCCATGTCGAAAGCGATCGTCCGCCGGGCGGCGAAGTCGAGCGCGTCGACCACCACGAACGGATCGCCCGCGCCGTCGCCCGGCTTCTCCTTTTCCGCCACCGCATAAGCCCGATGGGTCGAGGCGATGAGCGTCGTCTTGTCCGGCGTCACCAGTCCGCGCAGGACCGATCGGCCGGCCTCCATCAGTTCTGCCGCCATCACCACATCGACATCGCCCGGCGTCGGCATGAGCGAGAAAACGGGCGCGACGCCGTTCCGCGGCGGCAGCGTCTCGATGTAGTAGATCGTCGCGCCGGTGCGCTGCGCGACGCCCGGCACCGACGTCGATTGCGCCGCCCACCCAACATGCTCGGCGACCTCGACGATCCAGTCCGCCAGCACCCCGCCCCCTTGGCCCCCCATGGCGAGGATGGCGATGGCGAGCGGCTTGTCGAGCGAGACCGGCCGCGGCGGAATTGGGGCGGGTTCATTCATCGGCGCGCCTCCCCTCTTCCCAAAGGGCGTTCGGAAGAACGCCCGTCTCTCGACGGGCTAGGGGAGAGGGGTCGGGGGTGGGGGTTCCTCGCCGCGCGCCCCTCATCCGTCGCGCTACGCGCGCCACCTTCTCCCCGGGGGAGAAGGGTAAGAGCCCCGCCATGACCCACCATCCTACGCAAGGGCGATCCGGCGGGCTTCGTGGCGGCGCAAGAACCAGCCGCCTCCCCTCTCCTACGGGAGAGGGGTCGGGGGTGAGGGTTCCTCGCGGCGACACCCTCATCCGTCGCGCTACGCGCGCCACCTTCTCCCCGGGGAGAAGGGGAAGAGCCGCCGCGCGACCCACCGTCTTACGCAAAGGCGATCCGGCGGGCTTCGCGGCGACGCAAGAACCAGCCGATGACGCGCTCGCGTAAAGCCGCGAGGCGGCGGTCCCAGCGGCTGGGATTGAAGATGATCTCGGTGCGGTAGAAGGACGGACAGAGGACCGCGGCCTCCGCGACTTCGCCGCAATTGCCGCAGCCGACGCAAGCGTTGTCCACTGCGGCGACCGGATCGTCCTTGAGCGGATCATCGGTATGTTTCAGCGACAGCGACGGGCAGCCCGAGAGGCGGATGCAGGCGTGGTCGCCGGAGCAGATCGCCTCGTCGACGCCGAAGCGCTCCTTCACCATCCGTTCGCCGGCCGCGACGCTCTTCGCAAACAGCGGCCGCACGCGCCGCTGCTTGTTCAGCATGCATTCGGACGAGGCGACGATGATCTTGGGGCCTTCGGCTTTGGTGGTCAAAGCCTCGCGCAAAGTGTCGCGGACCTTGGCAACGTCGTAAGTGCGGTCGATCTGCCTGACCCAGGTCGCGCCGACGCCCTTGACCGCGTCGACGATGGAATTGTTGGTTTTCCGACGCGGGTTGAGCGCCCTCGATGACGGAATGTCCTGGCCCCCCGTCGCGGCGGAATAAAAGTTGTCGACGATAAGGGTGACGCCGTCCTGCTTGTTGAATACGGCGTTGCCGATCGAGGAGGCGAGGCCGTTGTGCCAGAAGCCGCCGTCGCCCATGACGGAAATCACGCGCCTGTCCGACTTCACATTGAAGGCGGACGCGGAGGCTGGCCCGAGGCCATAGCCCATCGTCGTCGTGCCGAGGTTGAAGGGCGGCAGGATCGAGAACAGGTGGCAGCCGATGTCGGCCGAGATGTGATGGGGCCCAAGCTCCTGCTCGACCAGTTTCATCGCGGCGAAGATCGGGCGCTCCGGGCAGCCGATGCAAAAGCCGGGCGGGCGCGGCGGCACCGTTTTCGCAAGCGCCCTGACCTTTTCGTGCGCGAGAATGGGCGCCGGATCGGCGACCGGCGGGTGATTGCGCAAAAGCTCGGGCGCATGGGCCAGAAGGAAAGCGCGCACGCCCGTGACGACGACCGGCGCCGTATATTCGCCGCCCATCGGCAGGACGTCCTTGCCGGCGATCCGGGTCTGGATGTCGCGGCGGCGCAGAGCCGTGTTCAGCGCCTGCTCGAGATAGTCGGGCGCGCCCTCCTCGACCATCATGACCGCCGATTTGCCGATGCAGAATTCGACCATCTCGTCCTCGATGATCGGATAGGCGACATTGAGGACATAGATCGGAATCGAGGTCTCGCCGTAGACGTCGGCGAGGCCCAGCTGCTGAAGCGCGCGAAGCACGCCGTTGAAGAGGCCGCCGAGAACGATGATTCCGACCGCGCCCTCCTTCGGCCCGAAGAATTCGTTGAGCTTGCGGCTCTTGATGAACTCGACCGCGGCCGGCCAGCGCTTCTCGAGCTTCTCCTTCTCCTGCATGAACGAAGCCGGCGGCAGCACGATGCGGTTGACGTCGCGCGACGGATTCTCCAGCGCCTCGCGGAGCGTGAAGGCGGGCTTCTTGTTGTCCTTGGCGACGAACTGCCCGTGCACGTGACAGGTGCGGATGCGCACTTCGAGCATGACCGGCGAGTTCGAGGCCTCCGACAGTTCGAAGCCCTCCTCGACCATGCGCACGAGCGTCGGCAGATCGGGGCGCGGATCGAGGAGCCAGATCTGCGACTTCATCGCATAGGCGTGGCTGCGCTCCTGCATGATCGAGGAGCCCTCGCCGTAATCCTCGCCGATGACGATCAGCGCGCCGCCGGTGACGCCGCTCGAAGCGAGGTTCGAAAGCGCGTCGGCCGCGACATTGGCGCCCGCGGTCGATTTGAATGTCACCGCGCCGCGAACCGGATACATGACGGAAGCCGAGAGCGTCGCGGCGGCGGTGGCTTCGGAAGCGGACGTTTCGAAATGCACGCCGAGGTCGCTCATCACGTCCCTGGCGTCGGCGAGCACGTCCATGAGATGCGAGATCGGCGCGCCCTGATAGCCGGCGACGTAGGAGACGCCGGATTGAAGCAGGGCCTTGGTGATCGCGAGAATGCCTTCGCCGCGAAAGATCTCGCCGGCTTGAAGTCGCAAGTCCTGAACTTCGCGCTCGAAGGACCTTTCCGCCATCGGCTCGCTCCTTCAGGTAATTATTTGCGTGAGCATATTTAGCGGCTCATGCGGTGTCAACGACAAGGCGTTGCTCACGGAAAAGGCGCGCGTGGCCTATGAAAAAGCGCACGCGCATATAAATTCCGCCTCATACAATTGCGCGTCTCCTGCTTGCCTCGCCAATTCCACTTTGCTAGCGTTGCGATTAACGGTCGGCTGAAGGTGGCACGCAAAATGCGAAGCCGCACGACATGCAACCGATGGCTCGGATGAATTGGGAGGTCATGCATGGTGGAGGTCACTCGGCGCCAAACTCTGGCGCTCGGCGCGGGCGCGTTTCTCGCCGACCTGCTCGCCGCAGGCGCCGTTCGCGCGGGAGCCAGGGACACGCTCACCATCGCCTTTAACGTCAACCTGCCCTCGTTCGATCCGACCGACGGCACCTCCGCCGTCAACCCGACCATCCAGGCGATCTACCGCTCCATTTTCGACCAGTATATCGGGCAGGCGCCGGATCTCACGCTCAAGCCTGGAATTCTCACGGCCTGGGGCTGGAACGACGACAAGACGAAGCTCTGGATGGACGTTCGCCCGGACGTCAAATGGCAGGACGGGTCGCCGCTGACGCCAGAGGATGTCGTCTGGTCGCTCGAGCGCGCCGGCAAGAAGGACAGCGCCAATCCCATTTCCTTCATCTGGTCGACCGCCGGAAATTACAAGATCGACGGCAACCGGATCAATGCGGACGCCATCCGCTTCGAACCGACTTTCTTCATGTGGATGGCGTTCCTGACCGGCTATGTTTTGCCCAAGGCCTATTACGAAAAGGTCGGCGCCGAAGGCTTCGAGAAGAAGCCGATCGGCTCGGGCCCCTATATGGTCGACGAATACCAGGGCAACGCGTTCCTCAGGCTCAAGGCCAATCCCCATTATTGGGGCGAGAAGCCGGCGTTCGAGACCGTGATCTTCAAGTTCGTCCCCGACGCGACGACGCGCGTGGCCGAGATCGAGTCCGGATCCTCCGACGTCACGCTCGAAGTTCCTTATGAGGAATTCGACCGGCTCAAGAAAGTCAAAGGCCTCTCGGGCGTGGCGACGCCGATCACCGACATCGGCATGATCTTCATCACCAACAAGGAGCCGATGCTGGACAAGAACGTGCGGCTCGCCGCGATCATGGCGATCGACAAGAAGGCGATCGTCGACCGGCTGCTGCACGGCTATGGCGTGCCGATCGAGACCCTCGAAGCGCCCGAATATTCGGCCTTCGACCCCTCGATCAAGACGCCTTACGATCCCAAAAAGGCGATGGAGCTGCTCGCCGCCTCGGGCTACTCGCCGGAAAAGCCGGTCAAGTTCACGATCCAGACGACGCGGGGCTTCAAGCCGAAAGATTACGAGATGATCCAGGCGATCGTCGGCATGTGGCGCAAGGTCGGGATCGAAGCGGATATCGAGGTCTATGAGATCGCCAAGCATTTCGAGCTCAGAACCACGCACAAGCTCGCGCCGGCCGCCTTCTACAATTGGGGCGACGCGATCGGCGATCCGACGACCTCGACCGGCTTCGCCATGTTCGGCCCCTCGCCGCATTCGGCCTGGAAGACCGCCGACCTCGACGCCAAGATCGGCCCGCTTTGGGGCGAGAAGGACGAGAAGAAGCGCATCGAAGGCTGGAAGGCTGTCGACGCCTATATCGCCGAACAGGGCTATGTCATTCCCCTCCTGCAATACGTCCAGCCGATCCTCTACAAGTCGGACCTCAAGGTCATTCCGAACAAGTCCGGCGCCTTGCAGCCGACGCTCGTTTCGCCGGCGACCTGAGCGCGCATACGATCATCGCAGCCGAGGCGCGCACTGTGCGGCGGCGCCTCGCGCCTGCCGCGCGAGTGGTGAAATCGTGACGAAGCGATGATCGCGCTCGCGATCCTCCGCCGTCTCCTGGTGGCGCTCGTCACCCTCGCGGGCGTCGCGATCGTCGTCTTCGTTCTCCTCCGGGTCGTGCCCGGCGATCCCATCGCGATGATGATCTCGCCGGGCGCAAGCCAGGCGGACATCGCGGCGCTCCGGGCGCATTACGGGCTCGACGGCAGCCTCCTGTCGCAGTTCGCCGTCTGGGTGCGCTATGCGCTGCGCGGCGATTTCGGAACCTCGATCTCGCTGCACCGCGACGTTCTGGCTCTCCTTGGCGAGCGGCTTCCCGCGACGCTCGAGCTCGCGACCGCGGCGCTCGAATTCGCTCTGATCGTCGGCGGCGCGGTCGCGATCATCGGCGCGATGGCGCGCAGGACATGGGCGGAGCCGGTCATCGACGCGGTCAACGGGCTCCTGCTCGCCATCCCCGATTTCGTATGGGCGCTCGCGCTCGTGCTCGTGTTCGGAGTCGTGTGGCCGCTTCTGCCGCTGACCGGCCGGGTCGATCCGAGCGTCAGCGCCGGCATGACGACGCCGTTCTATTTCGTCGAGAGCCTCTTACGTCTCAGGTTCGACGTCTTCTTCGATCTTCTCAGGCACCTCGCCCTGCCGACGCTGGCGCTCGGGCTTCCCCTCGCGGCGGTGATCGCGCGGGTGCTCAAGGGCGCGCTCAACGAGGCGATGGCGCAGGACTATGTGTTGCTCGCCCGCCTCAAGGGCATGTCCGAGTTCCGGCTCGTGATGCAGGAGGCTCTGCGCAACGCGATCGGTCCGACGCTGGCGCTGACCGGCGTTCAGTTCACGTTTCTCATCGGCGGCACGGTGATCATCGAGCGCATCTTCGCCTATCCCGGCATCGGCAATATGGCGATCGAGGCGGTGATCAATCGCGACCTGCCGCTGATTCAGGGGCTCGTGCTGGCCTTCGCCGTCATCTTCATCCTCATCAACATCGCCGTCGATCTTCTCGTCGCGCTGTTCAATCCGAGGCTGCGCCGTGCTTGAGCGCACGACCGAACAGGCGAGGCGCCCGTGACGGAAGCCACCGCCTCCGCTGTTCTCGCTGGTTCCGGACCGAGCCTTGCCATGCGGCGTCTGCGGGCGCTCATGGCCGAGCCCAAGGTCATCATGGGGGGCGGCTTTATCCTGGCGCTGATCGTGATCGCGCTGTTCGCGCCGTGGATCGCGCCGAGGAACCCGCTCGACCAGGACCTGATGCTCGCCTCCCTGCCGCCGGCGGGACTGGCCAGCGCGGAGCCGGGCTATTATCTCGGCACCGACGACCTTGGCCGGGACGTGCTGTCGCGTCTCATCTATGGCGCGCGCATCGCGCTGATCGTGGCGTTCGTCGCCGCGAGTCTCGCGGCGCTCGCGGGCACGACGCTCGGGCTGCTCGCCGGCTGGTATCGCGGCTCGGTCGACGGCGTGATCTCCCGGCTTGTCGACATCTGGATGGCCTTCCCGCCGGTCCTGCTCTCGATCCTTCTCGTCGCCGTTCTCGGCGCCGGCGTCGGATCGGTCATCGCGGCGATCGCCATCATCGACTGGACGCGCTTCTGCCGCGTCGTGCGCGCCGAGACGATGGCGCAGGCTGAAGCCGATTATGTCACCGCGGCGCACGCCATCGGCTTCCCGCCGTTCCATATTCTCATGCGCGAGATCCTGCCAAACATCGTCCCTGCCCTAATGGCGCTGGTCAGTCTCGAAATGGGCATTGCGGTCATCGTCGAGGCGATCCTGTCGTTCGTCGGCCTGTCGGTGTCCTCGGACACGCCGACCTGGGGCGGCATGATCGCCGAGGGGAGGCAATTCATCCATCAGACCTGGTGGGTGTTCGCGGCGCCGCTCGCGGCTTTGTTCGCGACCGTGCTCGCCTTCAACCAGCTCGGCGACGGATTGCGGCGCGCGCTCGATCCGGTGCTCCGGCGATGATTGCGCCGATCCTCTCCGTTCGGTCTTTAAGCGCGGTCTCCGAACTCGGGAACGCCGAGCCGATCCTGCGCAATGTGAGCCTCGATCTTGGGCCCGGCGAAACGCTCGGGCTGGTCGGCGAGAGCGGCGCCGGCAAATCCACCATCGCCAAGGCGCTGCTTGGCGTATTGCCGCGCACGGTCCGTATCACGCAGGGCGAAATCCTGTTCGAGGGGCGCGACCTCAGAACCATGCCCCGACGCGAGACGCGCGCGATCTTCGGCGACGCGATCGCGCTCGTGCCGCAGGACCCGATGACCGCGCTCAACCCCGGCCGGCGCATCGAGGCGCAACTGACCGACGGCCTGCGGCTTCGCAGGGGAATGAACGCGCGCGAGGCGCACAGCCGAGCGCGCGAACTGCTCGCCGAAGTGCATATCCGGGACCCGCAGCGCGTGCTGCGCGCCTATCCGCACCAATTGTCCGGCGGCATGCGCCAGCGCGTCCTGATCGCCGCGGCCTTCGCGCTCGAGCCGAAGATCATCGTCGCCGACGAGCCGACAACGGCCCTCGACGTCACGGTGCAGAAACAGATTCTGCGGCTCATGCGCCAGATGCAGGAGGCGCATCGCACCGCAATCATCTTCGTGACCCACGATCTTGGCGTCGTGGCGCAGATCTGCGATCGGGTCATGCTCATGTTCGCGGGCGCAATCATCGAATCCGGCTCGACTGCGGACATTCTCTCGGCGCCTCGCCATGCCTACACGCGCGCCTTGATCGCGGCGGGGCCACGATACGATCGGCCTGACGCCGGGCTTACGCCCGTGCCCGAGGCTTTGGTCGCTGAGCTGCGGCTTGAAGTCGCTGACCCGCGCCGCTAGAGCAGGCTGCAGGGAATCGTCATTGCGAGGAGTGAAGCGACGAAGCCATCCAGAGATCGTAGGGCGCGGCGGCGACCCCTGGATCGCCACGTCGCTGCGCTCCTCGCGATGACGACGCGGTCAAACGTAGCGCACCCTGGCCGCCGCATGGAATCGTCATTGCGAGGAGTGAAGCGACGAAGCCATCCAGAGATCGCAGGGCGCGGGGGCGACTCCTGGATCGCCACGCCGCTGCGCTCCTCGCGATGACGACGCGGTCAAACGTAGCGCACCCTGGCCGCCGCATGGAATCGTCATTGCGAGGAGTGAAGCGACGAAGCCATCCAGAGATCGCAGGGCGCGGGGGCAACTCCTGGATCGCCACGCCGCTGCGCTCCTCGCGATGACGACGCGGTCAAACGTAGCGCACCCTGGCCGCCGCATGGGTGAAGATCTTTTCATCGCGACCGGCGTCGAGGTCGCCTATGGGGGAAAACGGCGCCTCAACGGCGAACGCGTGGGCGGCGTGAAAGTCCTGCATGGCGTCGACCTCAGAATCGGCCGCGGCGAAACCGTCGGCATCGTCGGCGAATCGGGCTCAGGCAAGACGACTCTCGGCCGCGCGCTCCTGCGCCTCATCGACATCGACGCCGGCAGCATCGCCTTCGACGGGCGCGACATCACGCGTTTGCCAGACGCTGAAATGCGACCCTTGAGGCGCCGCATGCAGATGATTTTCCAGGACCCGATGACCTCGCTCAACCCGCGCCACACGGTGCGGCGAATCCTGGTCGAGCCGCTGCTCTTTCATCGCGTCGCGCACGACCGCGCCGACGCCGAGAGCCGGGCGCGAAAATTCTTCGATCGCGTCGGGCTGCCGCTCGCCTGTCTCGACCGGACGCCGCACGAACTTTCCGGCGGGCAGCGCCAGCGGGTGGGGATCGCCCGCGCCGCGTTATTGGAGCCGGACTTTGTGCTCGCCGACGAAATCGTCTCCGGCCTCGACGTCTCGACGCAGGCCCAGGCGCTGAACCTTCTTAAAGACCTGACCCGCGACCTCGGCCTCGCCGTGGCGTTCATCAGCCACGACCTCTCGGTGATCCGGGCCGTTTGCGACCGCGTCTGCGTGATGAAATCAGGCCTGGTGGTCGAGGAGGGGCGCTGCGAGGACGTCTTCGCCGCGCCCAAGAGCCGCTATACAAGGCTCCTCATCGACGCGATCCCGCTGCCCGAGATCGACCCAGGCTGGCTCGATCGGGACGTGGCGCCGGAGGCCGATTGAATGCGTATGCGTCGCAAAGCAAGAAGACTGCGCTTCACGGTTGAAGTCGGCCTGAAAAGACCGTTTACTTCGATCGGCATGCGCGATGGGCGACCGAGCCATGCACGGGCTCGACTGATGAATTTCGGCGGAGGATTGGCGCAATGAAGATAGGGATGCAGGGCCTCATCGGCCTCGGCTTGGCGCTGATCGCCGCGTCAGGCGCGGCCGCCGCCGACAAGCCGGTGTTCGGCCTCGTGATGTCGTTCAGCGGATGGTTCCAGCCGATCGACGCGGACACCATCGCCGGCGCAAAGCTTGCCGTCGACGACATCAATGCGAGCGGCGGGGTGCTGGGCCAGCCGATCGAGATCGTTGAGTTCGACAACAAGTCCGATCCGCCGCTCGGCGCGGACGGCGCGATCGACGTCATCAACAAGGGCGCGAAAGCCATCCTCTTTCCTTCCGATTTCGACTTTGGCGCGCCCGGAGCCTATGTCGCGCAGCAGAACAACGTGATCGCGTTTTCGGCCGCTTCCGATCCGAAGTTCGGCGTACAGGGCGTCGGCCCGCTCGCCTATTCCCTCTCCAATGCGGCACAGGCGCAAGGGGCGCTGATGGCGGAATGGGCTTACAAGACGAAGGGCTGGCGCAGCGGCTACGTTCTTCTCGACAATACGATCTCCTACACCAAGTCGCTCTGCGGCAGCTTCGCGACGCGATGGAAGGAACTCGCCGGCGAGCAGGCGCTGCTCGGACAGGACACGTTCCTCAACGGCGATCCCTCGATCGCCGCGCAAGTGACCCGGATTGCGTCGCTGCCGAAGCCGCCCGACCTGATCTTTCTGTGCTCCTACGCGCCCGGCGGTCCGAGCGCGATCCGGCAGCTCCGCTCGGCGGGCGTCAATGCCGCGATCCTGACCGGCGAATCGATGGACGGCGACTATTGGATCGGCAGCGTGCCGAACCTCAGCAATTTCTACGTCGTGAACTACGGCTCGAAATACGGCGACGATCCCAGCGCCGACGTCAACGCCTTCTTCAAGAAGTTTGAAGCCAAGTATGGCAAGAAGGCCGACGTCTCCTATGGGCTGCGCGGCTACTCGGCCGTTCAGGCCTGGGCCAAGGCGGCCAACGCGGCGGGCTCTTTGGACGGCGACAAGGTGGCGGCGAAGCTCGACACGTTCAACAAGGCGCCGCTCGTGATCGGGCCGACGACCTGGACGCCAACCTTGCACATCGCCACCGACCGGCCGATGTCGATCATCGGCGTGAAGGACGGCAAGTTCACCGCCGAGGGCCGGTACTCGCTCGACAAGGTTCCCCCGCTTTAAGCGGCTTCTCGATGTCGCTCGTCGCCGAAGGCGTCTCCGTTCGCTTCGGCGGGCTTGCGGCGATCGAGGGCGTCTCGTTCACGCTCGAGCCTGGCGCAATTGTTGGTCTGATCGGACCGAACGGGGCCGGAAAAACGACTCTCGTCAATGTTCTCTCCGGCTTCCAGAAGCCAAGCGCGGGCGAGGTCCACCTCGAGGGGCGCCGATTTGCCGACGCGACGCCGGACGCTTTTGCCAGAGCCGGAGTCGCGCGCACCTTTCAGGCGGTGCGGCTGTTCAAGGGGCTCAGCGTGTCGGAGAACCTCGAAGTGAGCCTGGTGGCCAAGGGCGTCAGCCGGAACCGCGCGCGCGAGCGTGCGAAGGCGCTCCTGGCCGAGTTTTTGCCGGGAGATCGCGGCGCCATGCCTGCCGCCGCATTGACATACGGCGAGGAGCGCAAGGTTGGGATTGCCCGGGCGCTCGCGCTCGCGCCGCGCTATCTGCTGCTGGACGAGCCGGCCGCCGGCATGGCGGCGGCGGAGGTCGAAGATCTGAGGGGAGCCATCGCCCGGGTCCGCGCCGCTTACGGCTGCGGAATCCTCGTCATCGAGCACAATATGGCGCTCATTTTTGCGCTCTGCGACCAAATCCACGTGCTGGGCAGCGGGCGGACGCTCGCCATCGGCTCGCCGGATGAAATCAGCGCCAATACGACAGTGCGGGAGGCTTATCTCGGCGTGTCGGAAAACGCGCCGGCATGAGCGCTGCCGCCGAACCGGTCCTTCGCGTCGAAGACCTCACGATCGCTTATGATTCCCTGACCGCCGTCAAGGACGCGGCGTTCGAAGTCGGCGCGGGCGAGATCGTCGCCATCATCGGCCCGAACGGCGCCGGCAAAAGCTCGCTTCTCACGGCGATCGCCGCGATCGCGCCCCGCGCGCAAGGCCGCATCGAAATCTGCGGGCGCTCGACCGACGGCGTCCCTCGCAGCGAGATCGTAAGGCTCGGCGCCGCGCTGGTTCCGGAGGGGCGGCAAATCTTCTCGAGCCTCTCGGTCCTCGAAAACCTCAAGCTCGGGGCGACCATCCGGCGTGATGGGGAGATCGCGTCCGATCTCGAAGCGGTCTTCGCCGAGTTTCCCGTTCTCGCCGGGCGGCGCCGTCACATGGCCGGACTGCTTTCCGGCGGCGAGCAGCAGATGCTCGCGATCGCGCGCGCGCTCATGTCACGGCCGCGCCTGCTCATGCTGGACGAGCCATCGCTCGGCCTTGCGCCGATGGCGCTCGCTCAAGTCTACGAAAAACTGACCGCGATTCGCTCCCGCGGCGTCGCGATTCTCGTCGCCGAGCAGAATGCGGCGCGCGCCTTTGCTGTCGCCGACCGCGTTCTCATCATGAGTCACGGCCGTTTCAGCCTGAGCGGGCGGCCGGACGAGATCAGAGCGCATCGCGATTTCGACGGCGCCTATTTTGGCGTGGCGATGAGCGGCGCGAGCGGGTCCGGATGAGAGAGGCCGCGCAAGTCCTCGTCGATGCAATCAGCGTGGGCGGTCTTTACGCGCTCACCGCGCTCGGAATCGGCATGATCTTCGGGGTGATGAGGCTGGTGAATTTCGCCCATGCCGACCTGATCACGTTCGCGGGTTACGCGATTCTCCTCTTCTTCACCCAGTCGACGGCGCTCGCTATCGGCGCCGCCGCGCTCGCCGCGATTGTGCTTGCGCTCGTGACCGAGCGGGCCGCTTTCAGGCCGCTCCGGGGCGCCAATCCGGAGACATTGCTCGTCTCGTCGTTCGCGGCGAGCTTTTTTCTTGAGAAGACCTTGATCATGGTCGTCGGCGCGCGCCCCAAGGGCGTCGATTTCCTGCCCCAATTGGCTCGGCAGGTTGAGATCGCCGGCGTCCGCCTGCAACTCCTCCATCTCGTGACGATCGCCGTGAGCCTTGCGCTTCTCGCCGGCACGACCTGGCTCCTGCGCGCAACGCGTCTTGGTCTCGAAATGCGGGCGGCGGCGGAGAATTTTCGGATGGCTGAGGCGCTGGGCGTTCGGGCGAACCGCGTCATCGCCGCGGCCTTCGCCATAAGCGGCCTCCTGGCCGCCGCGGTCGCCTGCATGATCGTTGCGCAGACCGGCCTGGTTCAGCCTCGCATGGGCCTCCAGCTCGTCGTTATCGCCTTCGTCGGCACGGTTATCGGCGGTCTTGGCAGCTTGCCTGGAGCGGCAATCGGCGGCTTTGTCGTTGGCGTCGGTTCGATATTGCTGCAAGCGCTCCTGCCCGAGGCGCTCCGGCCATTCCGCGAGGCGTTCGTCTTTATCGCCGTCGCGCTTGTCCTGATTGTTCGGCCGCTCGGTCTCTTTCCCTCCCGCAGCCTGCGGCAGCGCATATGAGCGGGGCTGTTCGAGAAAGCGTCGCGCGCCTCGCGCCCTTGATCCTGCTTGTCGCGCTCGTCATTCTGGTGGCGTGCGCTGCGACCTTCGCGCCGATCATTCTGCAAAGACGCGTGACGCAGGCCCTCATCATGCTGGTCGGCGTCGTCGGCCTGTACGTTTTCGCCGGCAACTCAGGCGTATTCTCTTTCGGCAACGTCGGTTTCATGGCGATCGCCGCCTATGTGTCGGCGCTGCTCACGATGGCGCCTGCCCAGAAGTCGATCTTCCTGCCGGACCTGCCGAAATTCCTGGCGGAGCAACATTGGCCGGCGCCCGCGGGCGCGCTCGCCGGCGGCGCGGGCGCCGCGATGATCGGCGCGCTCGTCGGCTTCCCGCTGATGCGCCTCTCCGGCATTTCGGCGAGCATTGCGACATTCTCGATTCTGGTCGTCGTTTATGTCGGGCTCGGCAACTGGAACTCGGTCACCGGCGGCCAGAACTCGCTCATGGGGCTGCCCAATTATGTCGGCCTTTGGACCGCGGCGATCTGGGCCGTCGCCGCCATCGCGATCGCCTTCGCCTATCAGGAATCGCGCGGCGGATTGCTGCTGCGCGCTTCCCGCGAGGACGAAGTCGCGGCGAGGGCCGCGGGCGTCGATATCGTGCGCCATCGCTGGATCGCCTTCACGCTCAGCGCCTTCTTGAGCGGCGTCTCCGGGGTGCTGCTCGCGCATTTTCTCGGCACGGTTCGGGTCGAGACCTATTATCTCGACCTGACCTTCCTCATCATCGCGATGCTGGTGATCGGCGGGGCGGGCAGCCTGACCGGGGCGGTTTTCGGCGCGCTCGCCATATCGGCGCTGACCGAAGCGTTGCGCGAGGCCGAGGTGGGTTTTTCGATCGGCGGGACTCACCTCGCAGCGCCGGCCGGACTAGGCGACAGCGCTCTCGCGCTTCTCATGCTCGTCATAATTCTTTATCGGCCCAAGGGCATTGCGGGGGGCCGCGAAATCGGCTTTCCTTCGCGAAGCGCGTCCCTGGCCGGACGCAATGACGCCCCGCCGCGCGACCCCTCCTCGACCCACGAACTCGAATAGGCCCATGGACGACACGCCTCCGCCTCCGAATGTCGATCCAAGCGCGCTGAGCGAGATCGCCAAGGGCGTCTTCGTCATCGGCGACAGGCGAGTTCCCCTGGTTCCGAATATCGGCATCGTCCTTGGAGACGACGCGGCGCTTGTTATCGATACAGGCATGGGGCCCGCGAACGGGGCCAAGGTGCTCGAGGTCGCCAAAGACCTGGCGGGACCGCGCCCGCTGACTTTGACCCTTACCCACTTTCATCCGGAGCATGGCTTCGGCGCGCAGGCCTTCAAGGGCGCCGCCAGGATCATCTACAATGAAGCGCAGCGGGACGAGCTCAGGCGCAAGGGCGAAGCTTTCCTCGGCATGTTTCGCACGTTCGGGCCAGCGGTCGCCGCGGCGCTGGAGGGGACGACAATCGTCGAGCCGGACGAGGTCTATAGCGGGCCGAGCGCCACGATCGATCTCGGCGGCCGCAGCGTCGAACTGCGCGCAAGCGGGAAGGCGCATACGCTCGGCGATCAGACCGTGCATGTGCCCGATTGCGGCGTCGTTTTCATGGGCGACCTGGTGGAGGAACGGATGTTCCCGATCTTCCCGTGGTTTCCGCCGGACGAAGTCGACATCGACGCGGCCAATTGGGCGCGCGTGCTCGAAGCGCTCGCCGCGGAGGCGCCGCGCATCGTGGTTCCTGGGCATGGCGCGCAGGGCGGCGCGGAAATCGTCCGGACCGTGCGCGACTACATGATCGATCTCGGTCGACGCGTAAAGTCACGCCGCGACAGCCGGGAGGACGCCGACGCGATCGTCGCGGCGCTTGGTCCCGAGATCCGGAGCGAGCATGCCGGAGTGGAGTCAGCCGGAATGGGTCGATTTCGCGATCCGCTATTTCGCCGCGACGGGCGCGGCGCCCGCGTGAGCGGAGACGAGCGTGGCCCGCGCGCTGATTGCGCTTCACTATCAAAACGACATCTGTCACCCGGACGGGAAGATCCCCTTTGCGATCGACCGCGCGGCGGCGACGTCGACCTCGTTTCTGGAGGCGAGCCGAAAGGCGCTTGGACGCGCGCGCCAACTCGGGCTTGTCATCGCGCATGTTCACATCGCTTTTTCCCCGGACTACGCGGACCTGCCGAAACATGGCCGCCTTTTCCGCAAAGTCGCGGAACTCGGCGCCGTGAGGCTCGGCTCGTGGGGCGCCGAAGCCTATGAGGGCTTCGAGCCGCTCCCCGGCGAGACCTTCCTCATTCACAAAGGCAACAGCGCCTTCTTCGCGACGGGGCTTGACGCGCTCCTGGAAGCCAGCGCCGTGACCGATCTCACGATCTGCGGGCTTGCCACGCAATTCTCGGTCGAGCACACAGTCCGGGACGCGGCCGACCGTGGCTTTCAAGTCACGGTCCTCAGGGATTGCTGCGCTTCGGCCAATGCTCAGGCCGCGGAGGCCGCGTTCGAGGTCATGGCGATGCTGGCGGAAGTGGCGGAATCGACCAACTGGCCTTAGAGCCTTCGGGTCGGCGCTTGCGTCCGCCAATGCGACGCGACAGACCAACCTTATCATCGGAGCGACTGAATGAACGATCCCGCCGACGTCTTTGCTCTTCCCGGGAAGCTGCGCGTTGTGGTCACGGCCGGCGCATCGGGCATCGGGCGCGCCGCCGCCGACCTCTTGATCGCGCGCGGCGCGCAGGTCCATATCTGCGACGTCTCCGACGCGTTCCTCGCCGACTACCGCGCCGCGCATCCCAAGGCTGGAGTGACGAAGGCTGACGTCGCTTCGGACGCCGACGTGGCCCGTCTGTTCGATGACGTCAAAGCCTCCCTTGGCGGAACTCGACGCGCTGATCAACAACGCCGGCATCGCCGGGCCAACCGGCGGCGTCGAGGAAATCAAGCCCGAAGATTGGCGCCGCACCATCGACATCTGCCTGACGGGACAATTTCTCTGCGCGCACTTCGCCGTCCCGATGCTCAAGGCGGCCGGCGGCGGCTCGATCGTCAATCTGTCCTCCGCCGCGGGACGCTTTGGCTACGCCTTCCGGACACCCTATTCGGCGGCCAAGTTTGGCGTTATCGGATTGACCCAGAGCCTCGCCAAGGAGCTGGGGCCGGCTAACATTCGCGTGAACGCAATTCTGCCAGGCATCGTCGAGGGACCACGGATGACCGGAGTGATCGAGGCGCGCGCCAAGCAGACGGGCGTCAGTTACGAGGCGATGGAAAAGACTTATCTCGAGCGGGTCTCGATGCGGCGAATGGTGACCGCGGGCGACGTCGCCGCGACGATCGCATACCTATTGTCCCCGGCGGGGCGGAACGTATCCGGCCAATCGATCGGCGTGGACGCCAATGTCGAGACGTTGTGACGGATAGGCTGCCGGCGTCGGAGGGCGATATGGCAAAAGTGGCGGTGATCGGGTCCGGTTTCGTCGGCCGCGCCTGGGCGATCAGCTTCGCGCGCGCTGGTTGCGAAGTCGCCCTGTGGGATCAGGACAAGGAGGCGCCCGGCAAGGCCCGGGCCTATATCGAGAAGCTTTTGCCGGAGCTTGAGGCCAACGATCTTCTGAACGGGGCCGCGGCCAGCGAAGTCGGCGCGCGGATTGGCGCGGCGACAACCCTCGAGGCGGCGCTTGAAGGAACGGTCCACGTCCAGGAGAACACGCCGGAGGATGTCGAGGTAAAGCGCGCGGTGTTCGCGCGCCTCGACGCGGCGGCGCCGGCCGACACCGTGCTGGCGAGCTCGACTTCCGCCATTCTGCCCTCGGCCTTCACCGAAAACCTGAAAGGTCGCGCGCGCTGTCTCGTCGTCCACCCGATCAATCCGCCGTACCTCATTCCCGCCGCCGAAGTGGTCCCGGCGCCCTGGACGGACTTAGGCGTTGTCGAGCGCACGGCGACGTTTCTGCGTTCGGCCGGTCATGCGCCGATCGTCATGAAGCGCGAGCTCGACGGCTTCGTCATGAACCGGCTGCAAGGCGCGCTGCTCGAAGAAGCCTTCCGGCTCGTCGAGCAGGGATATGCGGGGGTTGAGGACGTCGACGTCGGGATTCGCGAAGGCCTCGCGTTGCGCTGGTCCTTCATGGGGCCGTTCGAGACCATCGATCTCAATGCGCCCGAAGGCGTTCGCGACTATGCCGACCGCTATCAGGGCATCTATTCCGGCATCTTCCCGTCGACGCAATGGCGCGTCGATTGGGGCGGGCCTGTCATGGACAAAGTCGAGGCCGAGCGACGCGAACGCTTGGCCGCGGACCGGCTCGGCGAACGGCAGTCCTGGCGAGATCGCCGCCTGATCGCGCTTGCGGCGCATAAGCGCTGGGCGGACAAGACCATCGGCGATTAACGAACAGCGAAGAGACGAGGAAAATCGGTCATATGGCTCAGTCGAACAAGGTCATCATCACCTGCGCCGTGACGGGGGCGATCCACACGCCGTCAATGTCGCCGCACCTTCCGGTGACCGCCGACCAGATCGCCGAGGCGGCGATTGGCGCGGCGGAGGCCGGAGCGGCAATCGTCCACTTGCATGCGCGGAACGAGCAGACCGGCCGCCCCGATCAGACCCCGGAAGCCTTCGCGCGCTTCCTCTCGCGCATCAAGCAGTCGACGAACGCGGTCATCAATCTGACCACGGGCGGCGCGCCTTTCATGACGGTGCAGGAGCGTGTGAAGCCTGCGGAGACTTTCAAGCCGGAAGTCGCATCCCTCAACATGGGCTCGATGAACTTCGGGCTCTTCCCGATGCTCAACCGCTTCAAGACCTTTGAACATGATTGGGAGGCGCAGGCGCTCGAGAACTCACGCGATCTCGTGTTCCGCAACACGTTCAAGGACATCGAATTCGTCCTGCGCACGCTCGCCGGTTCCGGGACCCGCTTCGAGTTCGAGTGCTACGACATTTCGCACCTCTACAACCTCAACCACTTCCTTGAGCGGGGCCTCGTCAAGCCGCCGCTGTTCGTCCAAACCGTGTTTGGCATCCTGGGCGGAATCGGTCCTCACCCTGAAGATGTCATGCATATGAAGCGCACCGCTGACCGTCTGTTCGGCGCGCAGTACAGATGGTCGGTGCTTGGAGCGGGCCGCAATCAGCTCGCCATCGCCGCAATGGCCGCCGCGATGGGCGGCAACGTTCGCGTCGGGCTTGAGGATTCGCTCTGGTCGGGACCGGGCAAACTCGCGACGAGCAGCGCCGAGCAGGTTCGCGCCGCCCGTCAGATCATCGAGGGCCTTGGCCTCTCGGTCGCGAGCCCGGACGAAGCGCGCGAAATCCTCGAGCTCAAGGGCGGCGACCGGGTGGCGTTCTGATTGGCTGGATGCGCGGTCAAGCCGGCGGCTGAAGGCGACGACGCAAGCTCCGCGGGGATCCGCGCCGGGCGGCCGTCGCGAATCGACGCGGCCAACACCTCGGCGGTGACGAGCGCCTTGTCGCCGCGCATGACGCGTTGGTGAAACGTGATCGAGGCGCCGCGCACGGCGGCTACGCTGGTCTCGACGGTCAAGAGATCGTCCATCACCGCCGACGCCAGAAACTCGATTTTCAGCGAGCGCACGACGAACACGACGCCTGAATTCTCGGCGAGACCCCGATGCGCAGAATCCTCGCCGGCGCAGCCATTCGGTGCGGCCGCGCTCAAGGAAGCGCAGATAGGACGCGTGATAAACGCGGCCCGAGAAGTCGGTGTCTTCATAGTAGACGCGAACCCAGAGCGAGTCCGCCAGCGTATGCGGCAAGGTGTGCTCCTGATATTGACGACGACAAAAGGCGTTTTTGCGCGATCTCGTCAACCGTCATGACGCCAACCAGGCGCATGGCGCGTTACTTAAGCCAACTCTTGCGCAAGCTTCACCCTGGATTTGCCCGCCCTTCGCCGCAGGGCTAAGACAGGCGACCTGCCCCGAAAAGCGCGGAGAAAACCATGGCTGACAAAGCTGACATCGGCGTTATGGGATTGGCGGTCATGGGCGCGAACCTGGCGCGAAACGCGGCGCACAAGGGGTTCGGCGTCGCGGTCTTCAATCGCAATCACGAGCGCACCGACGCGCTGATCGCCGAGCACGGCAAGGAAGGCCGGTTTTTCCCGGCCAAGG
Organism: uncultured Alphaproteobacteria bacterium; assembly: GCA_963833955.1. GTDB lineage: Bacteria > Pseudomonadota > Alphaproteobacteria > Rhizobiales > Beijerinckiaceae > Roseiarcus. The sequence goes on from CAWHZY010000007.1 coordinate 131,316, forward strand.
CGCTGCCCGAGTTCATCGCCAGCATCGCGAAGCCTCGCCCGATTCTGATCATGGTCAAGGCCGGCAAGCCGGTCGACGAGGTGATCGATGAGCTTCTGCCTCAGCTCGAGGAAGGCGACATCATCATCGATGGCGGCAATTCGCTCTTCACCGACACCGCGCGACGCTACAAAACCTGCGAAGAGAAAAACATCCGCTTCGTCGGCATGGGCGTTTCCGGCGGCGAGGAAGGCGCGCTCGAAGGTCCGAGCATGATGCCCGGCGGCGATCGCGAAGCCTGGGACCGCATCGCGCCGATGCTGACCAAGATGGCGGCCCAGGTCGATGGCGTGCCCTGCTGCACGTATATCGGCCCGCAAGGCGCGGGCCATTACGTCAAGATGGTCCACAACGGCATCGAATATGCCGACATGCAGCTGATCGCCGAGGCCTACGATCTTATGAAGAGCGTCTACGGCCTCGACGCTCCGGCCATGGCCGACATCTTCCAGACCTGGAAAGAAGGCGATCTCGACAGCTATCTGATCGAGATCACCGCCGCTGTCCTGCGCAAGACCGACGCAAGCACTGGCAAGCCGCTGGTCGACGTCATCGTCGATGAAGCGGAGCAGAAGGGGACCGGCCGCTGGACGGCGCAGAACGCGCTCGAGCTCGGCGTGCCGCTGACGGGGATCACCGAGGCGGTGTTCGCCCGCGTCCTCTCCGCCAACCGCGCAATGCGGTTGGAGCTGGACAAGAAGACGCCCCACCCGAAGTCGGAGACGCGCAAGCCCGAAAAGGCCGAGATCGACGCCATCCGCGACGCGCTCTACGCGTCGAAGATCGTCGCCTACGCGCAAGGGTTCGAGCAGATGTCGGTCGCTTCCGGCCAGTTCAAATTTGATCTGAAGCTCGGCGACATGGCGACCATCTGGCGCGGCGGATGCATCATCCGCGCCCGCTTCCTCGATCGCATCAAGGAAGCCTATGAGCGAAACCCGAAGCTCGCCAACCTTCTGCTCGACGACTACTTCCGGGAGGGCGTTGTCAGGACAGAGGGCGCATGGCGGCGTGTGCTTGGACTGGCGATCGCCAACGGCGTGCCGACGCCTGCTTTCTCCTCGTCGCTGGCCTATTACGACGGGCTGCGTCGCGCGCGGGGCCCGACGAACCTGCTGCAGGGCCTGCGCGACTATTTCGGCGCCCACACCTATCGCCGCCTCGACAGGCAAGGCAGTTTTCATACCCGCTGGAGCCAGGACGGGAACGAGGTCAAAGTCGAGAGCTGAGCGGTTTGGCCGGCGGCTGGCGCATCGACAAGGCCCGTCGCCTCACGCATCTTCGACTTCGACGGGCGCTCAGGCGCCGCTTTCGTCTTGGAAGCACCATTGTGATTCTCTAGTGCCTATAGCGACTGCGCCGGCCATTTCCTCACGTTGCTTTTGGAGATTTGCGATGACGTTGTTCAAAATTGCTCTCGCCGCGGCGTTCGTCTTGGGCGTTACGCCTGCCTTCGCCCAAAACGCGGCGGTCGTATCTTCCCGAGCAAACATCCAAACGGTCAGCGCCGACGGCTCGGCGTTGAAGGTCCACACCCGCGCGGGCGAGGATCAGACGATCCACCTTGGTTCAAAAACCCGATTCATTCTGGTCGTTCCTGCCGCGCTTACCGACGTGAAGCCCGGATCCTTCATCGGCGTCGCCGCTCTGCCAGGCGAGGGGAACGAACTCAAGGCCATGGAAGTGCACATCTTTCCCGAGGCCATGCGCGGCACCGGCGAGGGCTACCGCCCCTTCGACCTCGGGCCGAAAAGCTCGATGACCAACGGCAATATCTCCGCCCGCGTCGACGCGACGACCGGCCCCAAGCTCACCGTCACCTACAAAGGCGGCGAGCAGACGATCGTCGTCGACCCGAAGACGCCGATCGTCGCCTTCGAGCCTGGCGCTGAGACGGATCTCAAGCCCGGCGCGGCGATCATCGCGCGGGGGCCGAAGAAGGAGGACGGCTCGATCGACGCCGCTTTCGTCCTGGTCGGCAAGGACGGCCTCGTCCCGCCCATGTGAGTGGCCCAGCCGAACGCGGCAAACGCAAGGGATTTGCTCGGATAAGCCGCCCGTGCTAGGCGGTGGACAATTCTTCTGCGGGACAATTCATTCATGAGGGCGTCGTCGAGTCCAATCGAGGCCAATTCGGTTTCCAGCGGGCCCGAACTCGTTATTTACCTTCGTCCTCATCAAGCCGACCCACTACGACGATGACGGCTATCCGATCCAGTGGTTCCGCTCGGCGCTGCCGTCCAACACGCTCGCCTGCATGAACAGCCTGGCCGAGGACGCCAGCAAGCGCGAGGTTCTGGGCCCTGGCGTCACGATCGAGGTCGACACCTACGACGAGACCAATCGCCGCGTGTTCCCGAGCCGGATCATCCGCGACCTCAAGCGCCGGGGCGGGCGGGCGCTGATCGGCATCGTCGGGGTGCAGTCGAACCAATTTCCCCGCGCTGTGGATATCGCGCGTCAGTTTCGTGCGGCTGGCTATCAGGTCTGCCTCGGCGGCTTCCACGTCTCGGGCTGCCTCGCCATGCTGCCCGAGCTTCCCTCGGAGATCGTCGAGGCGCAGGCGCTCGGCATTTCAATGTTCGCCGGCGAATCCGAGGAGCACCGGCTCGACGAAGTGCTGCTCGACGCCTGGAACAGCAGGCTGAAGCCGCTCTACAATTTCATGGATCAGCTGCCCTCGCTCGTTGGCGAGCCGGCGCCGATCCTGCCGCGCAAGCATGTCGAGCGCACGTCCGGGACCTATTCCAGCATCGATCTCGGCCGCGGCTGCCCCTACCAGTGTTCGTTCTGCACCATCATCAACGTGCAGGGGCGCAAGAGCCGCTTCCGCTCCCCCGACGATCTCGAACAGATCATCCGCGCGAACTACGCGCAGGGCATCGACCGGTTCTTCATCACCGACGACAATTTCGCCCGCAACAGCGACTGGGAGATCCTGCTCGACCGGGTGATCGAACTGAAGAAGGAAGGCATCCACGTCGGCTTCACCATCCAGGTCGACACGCTCTGCCACAAGATCAAGAACTTCATCGAGAAGGCCACGCAAGCCGGCGTCAAGCGGGTGTTCATCGGGCTTGAGAACATCAATCCCGAGAATCTCATCACCGCCAAGAAGCGGCAGAACAAGATCACCGAATATCGGGTGATGCTGCAGAAATGGCGCTCGCACGGCGCCATCACTTTCGCCGGCTACATCCTCGGCTTCCCCGCCGACACGAAAGAATCGATCCTGCGCGACATCGAGATCATCAAGCGCGAACTGCCGCTCGACATTCTCGAATTCTTCTTCCTCACGCCCTTGCCGGGCTCGGAGGATCACAAGAAGCTGCTCGCCAAGGGGGTCTGGATGGACCCCGACATCAACAAATACGACCTCAACCACCGCGTTTCGCATCATCCGAAAATGAGCGACCAGGAGTGGGAAGACTCTTATCGGGCCGCATGGAACGCGTTTTATACGCTCGACCATATCGGCACGATCCTCAAGCGCGCGGCGGCGATCAAGAACGGGCGCCCAAAGCAGATCCTGAGCACGATGCTCTGGTTCAAACTCATGATCGATCACGAGGGCGTTCATCCGCTCGAAGGCGGCGCGTTCCGCCTGAAATATCGCCGCGACCGCCGCGCTGGCCTGCCCATCGAATCGCGCTTCATTTTCTATCCGCGCTACGGATTCGAGATCCTCAGCAAGGCGTGGAAATACGGCAGCTTTTTCCTGAAAACGCGGAAAGTGCTCAAGGCTACGCTCGAGGCGCCCGACCGTTACACCTACAGCGATCTCGCGATCGAGCCGCCCAAGTCGGACGAGTTCGAGCAGCTGTCGCTCTATCACGCCACCAGCGGCGGCGAAGCCGCGCTCGCCCGCAAGGCGCTCGGCGACACCATTCGCGATTCCGCGCCCGCCCCCGCCGTCGCGATATCCGCGACAGCGGCGGAATAAACTCAAGCCCATGGTCGAAGCAGCACAGGTCAGGGCTGCGCGCGCCCTTATCGGCTGGTCGCAGGCGAAGCTGGCCGAGACGGCCGGCGTGCCGGCGCCGGCGATCAACGCGTTCGAGACCGGCGCGCCCGATCCGATCGCAAGCGAAGCGCTCGATAAAATCCGCATCGCGCTCGAGACCGCCGGCGCCGTCTTCCTCCCCAAGGATGACGGCGGAGGCATCGGGGTCCGGATGCGTGAGGCCCTCGAGGGCGAATATATCGGCTGGAACGACCTCAACGCATCGAACGACGAGTGAGACGGAATTCGGCTGGTCGATTAGCCGCCGTTCGTCTGCATGCGCGCGATTTCCGCATCGAGCTTGTCGAGCGTCTGGCGCCAGCCTTCAGGCGCGCCCTTGAGCATCGGCTCCGCCTGAGCGGGATCGGCGACCGTATAGGTCTGCTCGACATCCATCCGCGTGCCGCCATCAGCGGCGACGAATTTGACCCGCGTGACGGCGCTGAATAGCGGCCCGCCGCCGCAGGGGTCGATTATGTGATGGTCGATCGCGAGCCGCTCCGGCGCCACGACCTCGGTGAACGTTCCTTTGGTCCAATGCTCGACCCCTTCCGGCGAGCGCATGCAGACCTCGAACCGACCGCCGACCCGCATCTCGACCGTCGCTTCTGGAACCGAATAGCCGTTCGGGCAGAACCATCTCTTGACGTGGTCCGCCGAGCTCCAGGCCTTGAACAATGTTTCGCGCGGCGCCGAGAAGATTCGAGAAACGCGCAAAGGCGCCGGCTGAACCTTGCGGCTCGTATCATCGATCTTGTTCATCGCTCTTGTCCTCACTTTCCAGAGTTTTGAGATATTCGCCGAGCCGGTCGAGGCGGCGTTCCCACTCGAGGCGGCGCTCGGTGATCCAGCGCTCGGCCTCGGCGAGCGTCGCCGGATTGATGCTGCAGGTCCGCACGCGTCCCGACTTTTGCGACACGACGAGCCCCGAGGTCTCGAGCACCGCGAGATGCTGCATCACCGCCGGCAGCGACATGGCGAGCGGGCGCTTGAGTTCGCTGACCGACGCTGGCCTCTCCGCGAGCCGCTCGACGATCGCCCGGCGGGTCGGATCGGCGAGAGCCTGGAACGCCAGGTCGAGCGGGGTCTGATAGTTAAGCATACGCTTAACTATCATGGCGGCAATAGGAAAGCAAGCGCTTAAGTTTGATCTCGGCAGAGTGCGGTAAGCGGCAATCGTGGCCGCCGCGCTGCGTTCGGGAAGACCCGCGTGTCTTAGGCGAGGATCCGCGCGAAATAGGCCTCGACCGCCGGAAGCGTCGGCGGCGTCAGCCGAAGGCCAAGGTGGCCGTCGGGACGGACGACACAAAGCGACGGCTCGTCGCCGCCAAGCCGCGCATGGGCCGCGCCCGTCGCATCGATCAGAAGATCCGCAGTGGATCCGCTCGCGGCTGCTTTCCGCGCCACGACAAAGGTTTTGACATGGGGGCCGAAGCGATCGGCGACATGGCGCGCCGTTTTCACGAGCGCGTCCGATTGGGCGCTGTCCCCTTTCCCTGTCGTCACGAACAACGTGTGCCCGGTATGGGCAACGAGTTCATGCAGCCGAATGGCGCCGCCCGGTCCCGTCAGCGGGCCGGCGTCCCCAAGCCGGTATCCGATCGCCGTCATGGACTGGAAGACAGGTTCAGGCCCGATGGATCCCAGGATTGGGCTCGCATCGTAGCCGAGGCCGAGCTCCGATTCGCCAAAAGCCGCTTTGTACTGGCCCTCGGCCGTCGCCAAATTCTTCGCGGCCGCCTCGATCGCCGCCGGATCGCCTTGCGCGGCGTTGGCTTCCGCGTCATCGCCCGAGCCGCAGACGATTTTCGCAATCGCACGGCGCTCGACATCGTAGGAGTCGAGCAAGGCGTCCGGAGCCTTGCCGGTCGCGACCAGCGCGAGCTTCCATCCCAGATTGAAAGCGTCTTGAATCCCGCCGTTCATCCCGTGGCCCTCGATGGGGCTGCAGGCGTGCGCCGCGTCGCCGGCAAGCAACACGCGCCCCGAGCGGAACCGCGTCGCTATCCGGGAGTGGGTGTGGAACAGCTGCGGTTCGTCGGAACTCGCGACCGTCGTGCCCGGCGCCAGCATGTTGAGACAGCGCGCGATATGGGTTTGATGCGCGCTAACGGCCGGATCGGCGCGGAAGTACGCCCGCCAGATATCCCCGCCGATCGGAACCGGGATGAGCAGCGGATCGAACATGGCCGCGGCCAGGTCCGGCTCGTGCGGCCAGTTGGCGAAGCGCAAGTCGGCCACGCCCCATTGTTGATCGTAATCGTGTCCAGGAAACTCGATTCCAACGGCGTCGCGAACCTTGCTGTGAAGTCCATCGGCGCCGACCAGCCAGCTCGGCTCCATGAGGCGTTCGACGCCATTCTCGCGGACTCGAACCCGGAGCGCTTTGTCATCGGCCTTGAGATCGAGAAATTCGACCCCTCGTTTGACGCCGCCGCCCAAACGCTCGAGCTCTCCGCTCAGGATCTCCTCGGTGACGCCTTCCGACAGACCCAGCATGAGCGGGAATGGCGTGTCGAGAACCTGAAATCGAAACGACGCCTTGCGTGATCCGGCGCTATAGAAGTCAGTTCCGCGAATGGCCGTCCCCCGAGCAAGAAACTGCTCCGTAAGCCCCAGCGCGGCGAGAATCTCGAGGGTCCGCGCCTTGATGACCGCCGCACGATCCCACACCTGCGGCTTGGGCCGCTGGTCGATGAGGACGTGCGGCACGCCGCGGCGAGCGAGTTCAATCGCAAGCACAAGACCCGTCGGACCCGCGCCGACAATGAGAATAGGATCCACGGACTCCCCCCATTTCGAGACTGCGCTTGTGGCTGCGTTGTCTTCAATTGAGCGCAGGCTGAATAACGACTTACCCTAAATCCCGGTCGCGCAAATGACAAACAGCTGCAGAGCTCGGTTGAAATCGGCGCCGCTCGCCTCGCCGATCACGCAGATTTGAGCGCGCGCTTCGCCGGCTTGCTTACGATTCCCCGCCCCGCGACGCCTTGAGGCTCGACCCGGTCGAGCGCGGCGACTATTCCAATCAAAACGCACTCCTCGCTCGTGGGCGACAGTCGTTCTCGGCCGCACTGGAAAGCCCCCGAGTAAAGCACCAATTTAGGATTCCCTGCGCGCTACGCGATTGCGCCTGCCTGCAGCCTTGAGAGATCTGGAGCCGCATGAATGAGCAGTTCGTCCGAATACACCCCGCCAAAGGTCTGGACCTGGAGCAAGCCTAGCGGCGGGCAGTTCGCGAACATCAACCGGCCGATCGCCGGCTCCACCCACGAAAAGGAACTGCCGGTCGGCCGCCATCCCCTTCAGCTCTATTCGCTGGCGACTCCGAATGGCCAGAAGGTCACGATCATGCTCGAGGAGCTGCTGGCGCTGGGCCATAAGGGCGCCGAGTACGACGCCTGGCTGATCAGGATCAATGAGGGCCAACAATTTGGCAGCGGCTTCGTCGCCATCAATCCGAACTCGAAGATCCCCGCTTTGCATGGACCGCAGCGGTCCAAAGCCAATCCGGCTCTTCGAGTCCGGCGCGATCCTGCTCTATCTCGCGGAGAAGTTCGGAGCCTTCCTGCCGACCGAAGCCGCCGAGCGCGCGGAGTGCTTCTCGTGGCTGTTCTGGCAAATGGGCTCGGCGCCCTATCTTGGCGGCGGCTTCGGCCATTTCTACGCCTACGCGCCGATCAAGATCGAATACGCCATCGATCGCTTCGCGATGGAGACGAAGCGCCTGCTCGATGTCCTCGACCGGCGCCTCGCGGAAAGCGAATATGTCGCGGGCCCCAACTACACGATTGCGGACATGGCCCTCTGGCCCTGGTACGGCGGCCTGGCGAGAGCCAACAGCTACGGCGCGGCCGAGTTTCTGAGCGTGCAGGACTACAAAAACGTCTTGCGCTGGGCCGATGCAATCGCCGCGCGTCCGGCGGTGAAGCGAGGGCGCATCGTGAACAAGGCCAACGGCGATCTTGCAAGTCAGTTGCATGAGCGCCATGACGCCAGCGATTTTGACCTCAAGACCCAGGACAAGCTCGCGCCGCAACCGCCCGCCGCCTGACCTGGCGCGATAATCGCCGCATCGCCGCTTTCCGCACTCTCGGCGCCGCGGAAGCCAAGCACGAAAGGCGCGCCTCGTGCGCGCCGCGCCGAGGGCGCCGCATATCCGTTCGGTTGCAATGCAACGCTCGGCTGGCTGTAGAATTAAGGAGACCGTTCATTCTGATCGCCGCGACAATCGTCGCCTTCGCGCTTCTCTGGTACGCGAGCCTGCGCGTCGCCGCCGTGACCCGCGGCGGCGTCAACGTCGTCGCAAGAGCAGCCTTCCTCATCCTGACCTGCGTCGCCTGCATCGCGATCGGCTTCTTCCTGCCGATGGCGCCCGTTATCAGCGCCCTCATCGGCAGCGCGTTCTGGGCGGGATTGCTGGCGACCGCCGGCGCGCTCGCCGGCATGGGGCTATCGGATGAGCTCCTCAACCGCGTCGAGACGCGCGAATCCGGCGCCGCCCGGACGGCGGCGGTCGACAAGACGCGACCGCCGGTGTGAGCAAAGCAGCCATTGTCAGCCTGTCGCGAGCGCGCTTGCTCGCAGCGAGCGAATTTGAAGCGACGCCGACGGGCGACGCGCCGGCCTGATGACCCGCTTCAACATTCACGGGCTCGGGTTTACGCTCTTCCTCGCCCTCCTCACGGCGCTGCCGGCTTTGTCGATCGACATGGCGTTGCCGAGCCTGTCGCTGATCCAGGCGGAGTTTCACGCGCCGCAGACGGAGGCGGCGTCGGTTATCGCCATCTTCGTCGCGGGCTTCTCGAGCGCGCCGATCGTGGTCGGTCCGCTTGCCGACCGGTTCGGCCGCAAGGCGATCATGACGATCGGCCTTGCTCTGTTCACGCTATGCGCCGCGGGCGCGGCTCTCGCCCCCTCGATCCATGCGCTGCTCGCATTTCGCCTGTTGCAAGGAGCCGGCGCCGGAGCGATCGGCATTCTGCCGCGGGCGATTATCCGCGACCTGTTTGAGGGCCGCGAGGCTCGCATCCAGCTTTCCGCGGTTTCGGTCGTATTCGGCGTTGCGCCGCTGATTGCGCCCACGCTTGGAGCTGAAATCCTGTCCTTCGGCTCCTGGCGCCTGATTTTTGTCGTGCTGACCGGCGTGTCCGTCCTGGCCACGATCGCCGCCATGGCTCTCTTTCAGGAATCGCACGCTCCGGAAAACCGCCGGAATCTCAGGCCCGCAACCGTTTTCGCCGGCTACAAACGGGTGCTGACCAATCCGGCATGCGTCGGCTTTTCTCTCCTGGGAGGCCTCGTGTTCGCGGGTCTCTTTGCCTACGTCAATGTTTCGCCGCTCCTGTTCATGCAGGGCTATGGCGTATCGAAAACCGTATTCGCGGCTCTGTTCGCCATCACCGCGTCCGGCGTGATCGTCGGCTCTTCGGTCAACGCCTGGCTGCTCAACCGCCATGTCAGGGCGAAAACGCTGCTCGACGCGGGGCTTGCGGTCGATTGCGTCGCCGCGCTCACGCTCCTCGCCGTCGGCCTTGCGGGCGCCGGGTCAGCCGTCATCGTGGCGGCGCTGGTGATGGTTTTCATTTCGGCGTTCGGCCTCGTATTTCCGAACGCCGTCCACGAGGCGATCCATCCCCTGCCCGAGATCGCCGGCCTCGCCTCCGCATTCGTCACCACGACCCAAATGCTGTTCGGAGCGCTTGCCGGCGTCACTTCGGCCGCGCTCTACCGGGACGCTTCGCCGACCTCGCTTGGCGCGATCATGAGCGCCGCGGCGCTCAGCGCCGGCGCGCTCTATGCCTTCTGGCTCGCGAAGACGGGTCGAGGGGTGAAGGGCTGGCCGCCGTCATCCGGCCTTGGCCGACAAGGCTCAACCCCAAAAAAAACCGGCGTGCAGCCGCAATTTTGCGTGCGGTTGTCTCTGGAAATGTCAGTTTTCGTGACTACGTAAGCGTCTTGTGTGGCTGGCGCGCCCTTAGGCCGTGAGCCGCTTTCCCTCCATTCCGAGCTGAAGATGTATAACCAACGCGCTAATCTAGTGAATACCGCCGTCTCCGAGGGCCCCGCACCGTTTACCAGGTATTTCGCCGACCAGGAGCCGATCGACGGGAAGCTGACCGTCGTCGACCTAACGGACGGAACTTGCCGCTGGCCGACCGGCAACCCGCGCGATCTCAGCACGTTCCGCTATTGCGGCGGCGCCGCGCACAGTGGCCCCTATTGTGACCGCCACGCGCAGCTCGCCTATTTGCCGCGTCTGCCGCGAGCCGCCTGAAGCGTCGCGCGAAGCTCGTCTCACTTCTCCCGTGGGATAATCGTTGGGCGGCCGCCTCGAAACGGGGACTGGCTGAGCCTTCAGCTCCGCTTCAAAGCCACGCCTGATCCGGCTTCGGGCGGATGAGGAAGGTCCTTTTGCGCCTTGGCGAGCGCTTCGAGCGCAGCCGTGGTCTCGAAACTCCACGCGACGGCGCTCGCGCTCCCGTCGTTCTGCGCGACCGAAATCAGGAGTTGCTCCGACGCGGCGACGCGCTCGCCGCCCGGGGCCGTCATCTCGAGCCAGACTCGCATGCGCTTGTCGTCGTGCTCGAGCAACTGACAGGACACGGCGAGCGCGTCGCCCTCCTTCGCTTCCTTGAAATAATGCAGCATCATCTGCAGGGTGAACAAGGTTTGCCCGGTCCGCTTGCGCACGGCTGCGTCGAGGCCGACCCGGTCCATCAGCGCGTCGACCGAACGGCTGAACACGATCGCATAGGCCGCGTCATTCATGTGGCCGTTGTAATCGACCCAATCGCTGACCACGGTCGTTTCAAGCACCGGAAGCGCGGAGCCGTGCCGCATGGCGTCCTCCCGAAAAATGCTTCCTAACCGGCGGGGCGGTCTTCCGCCTCCAGCCAATATTTTTGCATCAGATCTCGACTTCGACAAGGAAATCGTTGCACGGCGTCACGAGTTCGCGGTCGAGCCGCCGTCCCAGTCGATCCCCGCGAGCGCCACCGGCTTCGCGGCTCACGCCTCGCGGTAGTCCTCCAGCCTGCCAATCGCCGGCGGTCGGGTCTTGCGCAGGGATGTTCCGACCGTTTCGACCCGCCGCAGCACGCGGAGCATGTTCTTCGACGACATTTTCTCGAGGTCGCGCTCGGAGAAGCCGCGGCGCACCAGCTCGGCGAACAAGTGTGGAAAGCGGCTCACGTCTTCGAGCCCAACTGGCGAGGCCCCGCCGAAATAGTCGGAGCCCACCCCAACATGGTCGAGGCCGGCCGTCTCGACGAGGCGCACGATGTGGTCGGCGACCTGCTCGAGGCTCGCCTTCGGCGCCGAGCCGTGCTTGGTCTCGAGTTCTGACAACTGGGCCTTGGGATCGGCGGCGACCGGCGCCTTGCCATAGGCGTCGCGCGAACGGCGCAGCCAGTCGCGCAAAGACTGAGACACGAAGCCGGGCACGAATGTGGCCATGACCAGGCCGCCATTGGCCTTGAGGCGCTTGAGAACATCGTCGGGCGTATTGCGCGGGTGGTCACACAGCGAATAGGCGTTGGAATGCGACAACGCCACCGGCGCTTCGGTCACGTCGAGCACACGGCGCATGGCGTCATGCGAGGTGTGGGCCAGATCGATCACCACCCCGAGGCGGTTGAGTTCGCCGATAATCGCGCGGCCAAAGGCGTTGAGGCCATTGTTGCGCGGCGCGTCGGTGGCGGAATCGACCCAATCGAGCGTTTCGTTGTGGCAAAGCGTCATGAGGCGCATGCCAGCGGCATGCCAGATACGCAACGGACTCAGCGAATTCTCGAGCCCCACGCCGCCCTCGACCGCAACGAAGGAGGCGATCTTGCCCATCGACTTCGCTCGGGCGTAATCGGCAGCCCGCCGGGCCGGGAGGAACACATCGGGATGCGCCTCCTCGATGCGGCGGATGAGGTCGATCTGCTCCAGCGCGGTGCGTGCCGGATGAGGCGCGTTGGTGGGCTGGAACGCCGCCCAGAACTGCGCCCCGACCATGCCCTCGCGGAGGCGGGGAATGTCCGTGTCCGCGCGCTCGTGAACTCGATTTAAGTCGTAGGCGACGACGTCGCCGCGCGCCGTCCTGTCAACCCGGATGACCCAGGGGAGGTCATTGTGCCCGTCGATTAGCGGTGCGCGCTTGAGCACATCTCGCGCCACCGCAAGCGCATTGTCCGCCGTCACGGGTCCGTCTGCCATTGCGCTGCTCCCTTAAGCTCATTCCACCGGCACGGCGACAAAGCGAACCTCGCCTTCGCCGTTGGAGACGAGCAACAACGCCGGCTTCTTCGCGTCCTTCTTCGCGTCGTCGATCGCTTTCGAGATGTCGCCCGGATGTTCGACCGCCTGATGATTGACCTCCTCGATCACATCGCCCCGCCGCAATCCTCTTTCCGCCGCGGCCGAGCCGGGCTCGACGGAAGTCACGATCACGCCCTTGACGCTGTCTTTGATCTTGAAGGTCTTGCGGGCCTCCTCGCTCAGGGCGGAAAACTCCATGCCCAGAGCCTTGGTGACGGCGTCCAGCTTCGGCGCATCATCATTTTCAGTGGCGAGCGCGACCTTTTTTTCTCCGTCCTCGAGGCGCCCGAGCGTCACCGTCTTGGTCACTTCCTTGCCGCCGCGGATGACCACGACGTCGACCTGCTTGCCGACGGCCATCGAAGCCACGAGGCGCGGAAGATCGCGCGATTCCTTGACCTCCTTGCCGTCGAACTTGACGATCACGTCGCCCGCCATGAGGCCCGCAGGCTTTGCTGGACCCTTCTCATCGACGCCGGCGATCAGAGCGCCCCGCGCCGTTCCTAAATTCAAGCTGTCGGCGATGGTGTCGTCGACCGGCTGGATGCGCACGCCAAGCCAACCGCGCCGGGTCTCATGGAACTCCGAGAGTTGCCCGATCACCGGCACGACGGTCGCCGAGGGCGTGGCGAAGCCGATGCCGATCGAGCCTCCCGAAGGCGAGAGGATCGCGGTGTTGATGCCGATCACCTCGCCCTGCAAATTGAACAGCGGGCCTCCCGAATTGCCCTTGTTGATCGAGGCGTCAGTTTGAAGGAAATCGTCATAGGGGCCGCTGTCGATATTGCGGTTGCGGGCGGAAATAATGCCGGCGGTCACGGTTTCGCCAAGGCCGAACGGATTGCCGACCGCCATCACGCCGTCGCCAACGCGCATCTTGTCGCTGTCGCCGAACTTGACCGTCTTGAGCGGCTTGTCGCTTTCCACCTTCAACACCGCCACGTCCACCTTCGGGTCTTTGCCGACGACTTTGGCCTTGAGTTTGCGGCCATCGGTAAGGATGACGACGATATCGTTGGCGTCCCCGACCACGTGGTTGTTGGTGATGACGATTCCGCTCGGATCGATGATGAAGCCGGATCCCAGGGACTGCGCGCGGCGGGCGCGGGGCTGCGGATTGATGCCGTGGTTCTTGAAGAACTCCTCGAACATCTCGTCGAAGGGCGTCCCCTTCGGCAAATCGGGAGCGGCGTCCTTGTCTTCGACCGTCTGAGTGGCGGAAATGTTCACCACCGCGTCGGCGACCTGGTCGACAAGGTCGGCGAGATTGTTTGGCCGCGCCTGAGCGAACGCGGGTTCGGCCGGGGCCAAGACCAGCGGAGCGGCGACGACAATCGAAAGGACTGCGAGCGCGCACGCCGATCTTGCCGCACGGCGAGGCCCCGCCGAAATTCGCAACCCGTCTTGCAGCATGGGGGTTCTCCTCAGATTCGTCGATCGGTCCGGCTCAACATAGCAGCTTGAGCGAAGCTCGCCCTGCGCACGTCCGCGCCCTCGGCAGCGCCGGTCCGTGCCTCGATCGCCGAGTCCAGCCGAGTTGCGTCGATGACATCGTGCATATCAGTCCGCCTTCGCTGAAGGCGCGGAATTTGCAGGCGGCGTCGGAGGCGTTGCAGTCTCGGGGGCGGGATTCGGCGTCGAGAAGTACCGGAAGAAGTCCGACTTCGGACTGATGAGCGCGCGCGTCCGCCCGTTGGCGAAGCTGTTCTCATAGGCCTGCATCGAACGGTAGAAGCCGAAAAAATCTGGATCGGCGCCGTATGCATCGGCGAAGATCCGGTTGCGTTCGCCATCGCCCTCGCCCCGGATCTGCTCCGACTGCTGCTGAGCCGTTGCGGTGATGACCGTGACCTTACGGTCAGCTTCTGCCTTGATCTGCTGGCTCTGCTGTGATCCTTGCGCGCGATAGGAGGCGGCGCGCTGTTGGCGTTCGGTCTGCATGCGGCGGAACACTGCCTCCGAGTTCTCCGCCGGCAGATCCGCGCGCTTGATGCGCACGTCGACGACATCAAGGCCGAAGCGCTTGGCGCCCACAATCATCTGATCCTTGATGTCGGCCATCAGCGCGTCGCGCTTGTCGCGCACGATATCGGTGATCGAGGCCCCCGATAACGAGCGGCGCAACGCCGAGTTCAGCATGCCGCCGAGTTGCGCGTCGGCGCCCCGCGTGTCGCCGACCGATTGATAAAACAAGAGCGGGTCAGCAATACGGTAGCGCACGAAGGCGTCGACCTCGAGACGCTGATTGTCGGCGACCAGCACTTCCTGGCGCTCGTTGTCGAGGGCGAGAATGCGCTTGTCGATATAGACCACCGTGTCGACAAACGGCCACTTGAAATAGAGGCCGGGCGCGTCGATGAGGTCGCGAACCGGCTGGCCGAAGCGCAAGATGAGCGCCTGTTCGGTCGGATTGACGATGAACGTCGCCATCGAGGCGAGGATGATCGCGACGACCGCGATCGCCGCGAGGACAACGCCGTTTAGGGAACGGTTCATTTGGCGCCGGCTCCCGTCTTTGGCGGCAACGCATCGAGCGCGATGTAGGGCACGGGCGGGCTTGCGGAGTTCGAATCGACGAGGGTTTTGTCCATCGGGCCAAGCACCCGCTCCATCGTCTCAAGATACATCCGCTCGCGAGTGACGGCGGGCGCCTTCTTATATTGCTGGTAGATCTGGTTGTAGCGCGCGGTCTGGCCCTTGGCGTCCAGGATCGTCTGCTCGCGATAGGCCTGGGCCTCGGCGACGATGCGTGCGGCCCCGCCCTCGGCCTCCGGAACGACCTTGTTGGCGTAAGTCTCAGCCTCGTTGACCGCGCGCTGCTGGTCTTGTTGCGCGGCGGTTACGTCGCGATAGGCGGAAAGGACCTGGCTGGGCGCGTCGACAGACTGCAGCTGAACCTGCTTCACGAGAACGCCAGCCCGGTATGCGTTGAGCAGATCCTGCATTCTTTTCTGGACGTCGGCCTCGACGGACGCCCGATCGGTGGTGAGAATGCCGTCGATGGTCTTCAAGCCGACGACCTCGCGCATGATGCTCTCGGCAACCGCCTTGACCGTCTCGCGTGGGTTGAGAATGTTGAACACGTAGTCTTCGGGTTTGGCCGGGTCGATCTGCCAGTTCACTCTGAAGTGAACATCGACGATGTTCTTGTCCCCGGTCAGCATCTGGCTTTCTTCTGGAATGTCTTCGCCGCCGCCGAGGCTGCGGTAGCCGACTTCAGTGATCTGCTGATCCCAGACCGGAACCTTGATAACCGAACCGATCGGCCAGGGCCAATTGGTGTTCAGACCGGCGGCCGTCTTGCCGGTGTAGCGGCCGAACACCAGATTGATGCCGACCTCGCTCGGTTGGACCGTATAGAACGTTCCCCAGGCGAACCAGACCAGGAGAGCGGCGAGCAGGAGCAACAGCGCTCCTCGGCCGCCTGGCCCTTTGCCGCCTGGGGCCGATCCTCCGGGAATCAGTTTGCCGACGGTCTCCTGGACGCGGCGGATGATATCCTCAAGGTCGCCCCTCGGCTGGGGCCCTCGCGGCCCTTGGCCCCACGGCCCGCGGCCCTGCGAGCCCCACGGCCCTCCGCCTTGATTATTCCAGGACATTCAAACCTCTTGTCGGCCGCCGGCCGATACAGCGGCGCTTATATAGGCATCTGTGGCAAGCCAGCAACAATTCCGACCCCGCCGGCCGCGGCCAGGACCTTGCCTCACTCGTGCGGCGCCGCTTCTTCGTCGTGGTCGACTGCCCGTAAGCTCTCGGTACGGGGGATGAGCGGGGTGATTCTGAGCGCGGCGATCCGATTGCGTTGCTTGCGCAGCACTTCGAAGCGGAAGCCATGAAAGCTGAAGGTCTGACGCGCCTCTGGAATCGAGCGCGCCTCGTGAATGACAAGGCCGGCCACCGTCGCGGCTTCGTCGTCAGGCAAACTCCAGCCCAGCGCGCGATTGAGCTCACGGATCGTCGCGGATCCGTCGACTACGACCGAGCCGTCGCGCTGTTTGCGCACGCCCTGCACCGCAACGTCGTGCTCATCGCGAATATCGCCGACGATCTCCTCGATGATGTCCTCGAGCGTGATCAGCCCCTGCACGACGCCATACTCGTCGACGACGAGCGCCGAATGGGTCTTTCGGCGCAGGAACTCCTGGAGCTGGTCGCGCAGCGTGGTCGATTCAGGGATGAACCACGGCTCCAGTGTGAGATCGGCAATGTTGAGCTTGCCGGCGTCTCCGCCCGCGGCGACATACGCCCTGAGCAGGTCCTTGGCGTGCAGCACCCCAATGATATTGTCCGGCTCGCCGCGCCAGAGAGGCATGCGGGTATAGGGAGACGCGATCACCTCGCGCACCAGTTCCTCCGGCGGCAGGTCAGCGTCGATGAGCCGCATTTTGGTGCGGTGAACCATCACGTCCGAGACCGGGATCTCGGACAATTCCAGCAGGCCGCCGAACATGTCGCGCTCGTCGCGCTCGACTTCGCCTTCGCGATGCAGGATGTCGACCGCGCCCATCAGTTCTTCATGGCCGGAAATACCGGGATCGTGATGCCCCAGCGAGACGCCGCACAGGCGCAGGACGCCGCGCACCAGGATCTCGACCGCGCTCACGATCGGACCGAAGATGGTCACGAAGAAGGACACCAGCGGAGCAACGAGCAGCGACACGCGATCGGGATAGGCGATGGCGATCGTCTTCGGCATCACCTCGCCGAAAACAACGATCAGCGCGGTCATGATCGCGGTCGCGGCCCATACCCCTCGCTCGCCAAAGATCCCAAGCAGGACGCTCGTCGCGATCGCCGACGAGCCGATGGTGACGAATTGCCCGCCGAGCAGCATCGCGCTGATGAGCCGGCCGCGCGCCCCGATGAGACGCGTGACCAACTTCGCCCGCTGGTCGCCCGCGGTTTCGAGCGCATGCATGCGGGCGCGCGAGGCCGCCGTCAGGGCGGTCTCGGCGCAGGCGAAGAACGCGGCGGCGGCGACGCTCAGGACAATGACGACAATGTCGAGGGTGTACGACATCAAACGGTTCTAACACGGGCGGCGCATTCGGGCGTAATGCGCTTCGAAGGGGGGTCAGCTCGGAGCACCCAGTTCGCGCGCCAGGAAGGCTGAGACGCTTGGTTCCTCAACATCGCGGGCGACGAAACCCTCGCCGATGCCTCTGACTAGGATGAAGGTCAGTTTGCCGCGCTCGACCTTCTTGTCCTGGCGCATTGCAGCCAACAGACTTCCAGAATCCGCCTTAAAATCAGGGATGTCGCCTATGCGGGTCGGAAGGCCGACGGCCTTCAGGTGCGCCTCGACACGTCCGGCGTCCTGCCCGGAGCACAGACCCAGGTCACGGGAGAAACGAAACGCCAACGCCATGCCGATGGCGACACCCTCGCCGTGCACGAGCCGAGCCGGATCATAATCGGTCAGCTTCTCCAAGGCGTGGCCAAACGTATGCCCAAGGTTGAGCAGCGCGCGCTCGCCCTGTTCCGTCTCGTCGGCGACGACGACGCGCGCCTTGGCCGTGCAGCTGATCGCGATCGCTTCGGCGCGGGATGGTCCGCCGGCGAACAGATCGCGCCAGTTCGATTCCAGAAACTCGAAAAACCCGCGATCGCCAATCAGTCCGTACTTGGCGACCTCGGCGAAGCCCGCGCGGAAATCGCGCTCGCTGAGAGAATTGAGGCACGTGGTGTCGGCCAGCACCAGCGAGGGCTGATGAAACGCCCCGATGAGGTTCTTTCCATGCCGCGAATTGATCCCCGTCTTGCCGCCCACGCTTGAGTCGACCTGAGCCAGGAGGGTCGTCGGGATCTGCACCAATCGCACGCCCCGGCGCAGCGTCGCGGCGCAGAATCCGGCCAGGTCGCCGACCACCCCGCCGCCAAGCGCAATGACAATGTCTCTTCGCTCGATGCGCGCCTCGATCAGCGCGTCGGCGACGCGGGCGAACTCGGAATAGGACTTCGCGCCCTCCCCCGGCGGGCAGACGATCGAGGTGGAGCGCAAACCCGCCCGATCCAGGCTTGCGATGAGCCGATCGAGATAAAGCGGCGCGACCCGCGCGTCGGTCACCACGGCGCAATTGACGCCCGGAGCGATCCGCGCGATTTCGGCCCCCGCGTCGTCGAGGACACCCGGTCCGATCAAGATCGAATAGGCGCGCGCGCCGAGCGGAACCTCCACGCGACGCCGCGCTGGAGACGACGCTCCAGCGTCGCTGCCGGGCGCCGGATGGAGGCGCTGGAGGATGGCCTCGACGACGGAATCGTGGGCGGCGTCAAGCGACTCGATGGTGAAATCGGCCAGCGCATAGATTGGCGACCGCTCTTCGAGCAGCCGACGGAGCGTCTCCTCCGGGTTCGCCGTTCTCAACAGCGGCCGATTGGATTTCTTCCGCACCCGAGCAAGCAGAATGTCAAAACTGGGTTTCAACCAGATCGAGACGCCATGCCTTGCGATATTTTCGCGCGTGGTCGCGTTCATGAACGCGCCGCCGCCGGTCGCCAGCACCATGGGCCCGCTGGTGAGCAAGCGCGCGATCACCTTGCGCTCGCCCTCGCGGAAATAAGTCTCGCCGAAACGCTCGAAGATCTCGGAAATCGTCAGTTGAGCGCCCGCTTCGATCTCGGCGTCGGCGTCGACGAATGGCAATCCAAGCTTTGCCGCAAGCCGTTTTCCAACCGAGGTTTTTCCGGCTCCCATCATGCCGACAAGCACGACGGAGCGCCCGGTAAGCGCCGACGTCGCCTGTCCGGCGTCGGTCGATTGGCCCTGACTTATAAACCCTCAAACCTCGCCAGCAAGCGGCTGGGCCTCATACAGGACGCTGGCGGCGAATGCGAGAGCGACGGCGCTTTGCATTCCGACCGCCAACCGTCTTGCGCGGCGGGCCTGTTCTTGCAACCATGCCGTCACACGACAGCAGGTCCGTAGCGGTCGACAGCGCCGGCGCCAAGACCAAGGTGCGGTAGGAACTGAGAAAACCGCGTCCGAGGGGACGCTCGGGTCTAGGGAGTGGATCGCATCGCGATGGTGAGCGCTCAACGCCTCGCCGCATGTCGCAATGCTTTAGGGAGGCCGACATGAACGCAGCCAATCACGAGAACCGGGTCGCCGGTCCCCGTCTTGTGGCGATCGTCGGGCCGTTTCAGAGCGGTAAGACCAGCCTTCTTGAGGGGATATTGGCGCGCGGCGGCGCCGTGGCGCGGCAAGGGTCCGTGCGCGAAGGCACCACCGTCGGAGATTCAAGCTCGGAGGCGCGCAGCCATGCGATGAGCGTCGAGCCCAACGTCGCCAGCATCGACTATCTCGGGGACAGGCTCACCTTCTTCGATTCCCCGGGTTCGATCGAATTCATCCATGACATGCGCTTCGCGTTGCCCGTCTGCGACGCCGCCGTCGTCGTGTGCGAGGCCGACCCGCGCAAGATCCCAGCGCTACAGGTCATCTTACGCGAACTGGAAGACCTGGGATTGCCGCGCATCCTCTTCCTCAACAAAATCGACCAGGCGAACGGGGGACTGCGCGAAACGCTCGAGATGCTTCAACCGGCCTCGCGCACGCCGCTGCTGCTGCGCCAGATTCCGGTATGGGAGGACGGCGTCGCCACTGGATTTGTCGATCTCGCGCTCGAGCGGGCCTTCGTCTATCGCGAGGCTGCGCCGTCCAGCGTCATCGAGATGCCCGCGGGCGTCCTCCCCGAGGAGAAGCAGGCGCGCTATCTCATGCTCGAGAAGCTCGCCGACTATGACGACGCGCTGATGGAGCAATTGATCAGCGACATCGACCCGCCGAAGGACCTCGTCTTCGACGATCTGGCCCGCGAACTGCGCGACGGACAGGTCGTGCCGGTTCTCCTGGGTTCGGCGATCGGCGGCCACGGCGTCACCAGACTCCTCAAGGCGCTGAGACACGAGTTGCCGGGCGTCGCCCATACGCGCAAGCGGCTCGGCATTGAGGATAAAGGGCCAGCTCTGGCGCAGGTTATGCGCACGGTCCACACCGCGCACGGGGGCAAGCTGTCGCTGGCGCGCGTGCTGCGCGGCGCCTTCGCTGACGGGGGCACCGTCGTCAACTCGCGCGGGGTCGAGGAGCGCATCGGCGGGTTGGCGCGGCTGATGGGCGCCATGTCCTCGAAACTGACGCGCGCCGACGAAGGCGACACCGTCGCTTTCGCGCGATTGGAAGACCTCGCCACCGGCGACCGCATCGCGGACGGGCGAGCCCCTCCGTCGCCCGGCGCGACGGCTGGCGCGCCGCCCCCAACTCAGGGAATCGCCATCCGCGTCAAGGATAGAAAGGACGAGGTCAGGCTTGCGAGCGCGCTGGCCAAACTTTGCGAAGAGGACCGCGCGCTGTCCTATGTCCAGGACGCCGAGATGTCCGAGTTGAAGCTGCTCGGCCAGGGCGAAATGCACTTGCGCGTGACCGCCGAGAGGCTTGCCGATCGCTTCGGCGTAACCATCCAATCGCAGAAGCCGTCGGTCGCCTATCGGGAATCAATTCGCGATGCGGTTACGGTGCGCGGACGGCACAAAAAACAGTCCGGCGGCCATGGCCAGTTCGGCGACGTTGTCGTCGAGGTCGGGCCACGCAATCGCGGCGAGGGCTTCGCCTTCGCCGAGCGGGTGCACGGCGGATCGGTGCCGAGGCAGTATTTTTCTTCCGTCGAAGCTGGCGCGCGCGACGCGATGGCGCGCGGTCCGCTGGGATTTCCGGTGGTCGATGTTTCGGTGACCCTGGTCGACGGCTCCTATCACACGGTCGATTCCTCCGACATGGCGTTTCGCGCGGCAGCCAAGCTGGCTTTAGACGAGGCCCTGGTCAAAGCGCATCCGATTCTGCTCGAGCCGATACTCTCGGTGACCGTCTATGTGCCGACCGAAGCGCTCGCGCGCGCAAGTGCGCTGGTCAGCGCCCGACGCGGCCAGATCCTCGGCTTCGAAGCCCGCGAGGGCTGGGCGGGCTGGGAGGCGCTGCGGGCGCTGATCCCGGAGGCCGAGATCGGCGATCTCATTGTCGAGTTGCGCTCCGCGACGTCGGGGGTCGGCGCGTTCGAGACCAAATTCGATCATTTGGCCGAGCTTTCCGGGCGAGGGGCCGATCTGGTCGTCGCGGCGCGTCAGAAGGCGAGCGCCTAAACTTTTGGCGTGTTTCCCGGTATACAGACGCGGCGGCCTTGGCCTAAACAAGCGGCGCGCCTGTCGAGAGGACCCGATGACCGAAGCCACCAGGGAAGCCAACCGTTTGGCGACGGTATTCGGCGGATCGGGATTCCTCGGACGCTACATCGTCAGGGCGCTGGTCCACGAAGGATGGCGCGTCCGGGTGGCGGTGCGTCGACCTGATCTCGCCGCTTTCCTGCAGCCGATCGGCGGCGTGGGGCAGATCCAGCCGGTGCAGGCCAATCTTCGCTTTCCGGATTCGATCGCCGCGGCGCTCGAAGGCGCGAGCGCAGCCGTCAATGCGACGGGCGTGACTGCCGAGAGCGGAGCGCAAACCTTCAACGCCGTGCACGTCGAGGGCGCCCATGCGGCGGCCCGAGCGGCAGTGGCCGCGCGGGTGTCGTCCTATGTGCATATTTCGGGCATCGGCGCTGACCCGGACTCCGCTTCGCCTTATATCGCAAGCAAGGGGCTCGGAGAGAAGGCGACGCGCGAGGCGTTTCCCAACGCCATCGTCCTGCGTCCGTCAGTCGTGTTCGGCCCCGAGGATGGCTTCTTCAACCGCTTTGGCGCCCTCGCCTGCTATTTCCCGGCATTGCCCCTGCTGGGCGGCGGCGAAAGTCGTTTGCAGCCAGTTTATGTCGGCGATGTCGCGCGGGCGGTCGCGGCGGCGCTCTCCGGCTTAGCGAAGCCCGGCACGACGTACGAACTCGGCGGTCCACGAACGATGACGCTGCGCGAAGCGGCCGAACTTACCTTGAGCGCAATTGATCGCCGCCGTCTGCTTATCGGCCTTCCCCTCGCTCCGTCGCGTTGGCTCGCGTCCCTCACACAGTTCGGGTCGAAAGCGACATTCGGGCTTTTTCCCAAATTGTTGACCACGACCCGCGATCAAGTGGATTTGCTTGCGTCTGACAACCTCGTATCCGCGGAGGCAGAAGCGGAGGGACGCGTGCTGAACGCCCTTGGGATCCTGCCGCAGGCTGCCGAGGCGATCATCCCGTCCTATCTCACGCGGTTTCGGCGGACCGGCCAATACGAGGCTCTCCGTTCGGACTGAACGTGTTCGGCGCTCACTTCGTCGACGTCAAGGCGAAGGCGAACGGCGTAGCGTCGTGCCGGGGACGCGGTTTCCTATTGATGCGGACCCCCGTTTCAGGGCATTAAGGCGGGGCGAGCGTTGGCGCATTTCGAGTTGGGGACATTCGGTGATCAAGTCTGAACTCGTCCAGCGGATGGCGGCCCGCAATCCGCATCTCTATCAACGCGATATCGAGAACATCATCGACGCAATTCTCGGCGAGATCACGAATGCGCTGGCGCGCGGCGAGCGCGTCGAGTTGCGCGGCTTTGGCGCCTTCTCGACCAAACAACGCCAGGCCCGCACGGGCCGCAATCCGCGCACCGGCGACAAGGTTCCAGTGACCGAGAAACTGGCGCCGTTCTTCAAGACCGGCAAAGAAATGCGCGAGCGTCTCAATCGCGCCGCGGACTCGCTCTAGAATTTCGCGCCCATGAGCTCTCGCGAGAGCTCGGTCGAGGAGATGAGGCTTGTATGGTTCGCTTCTTTAAAGTCGCCATCCTCGCACTCTGCGCCGTCATCCTTCTCGGTTTCGCCTTCGCCAATCGCGACCCTGTCATCGTCTCGTTCGACCCCTTCGCCTCCCGCGACAATGCGGCGTTTTCTTTCCCCGCGCCGCTCTTTGCCGTCGTGATCGTGGCGGCCATGCTTGGCGTCGTCGCCGGCGCGACGGCGACCTGGCTATCGCAGGGGCGCCACCGGAGAGCCTCACGCCTAAGCCGGAGGGAGGCGGACAAATGGCGCGCGCAAGCTCAAGCGGCCAAGTCTGCTCATCCCGCTCTGACGAGCGACAGGTAATCCGCAGGCGGCGGCGATCACGCTTCGATCACGGCGCCGGCGCTGGACGGCTCTGAGCGGGAGGCGCAGCCCAAGATCGGCGCTCGCTCGACACGATTACCCGATCGTCGGCTTCATCGCCCACCGCTGCCGCCACGTGGGCTGGGCCCCTGGGACTGAAAGCGGGGTCGCCTCGTAGACGCCGCGGGCAATCGCTCGAGCGACGCACTCGGCGGACAACATGCCGATCTCAGTCAGGTCTCGGAGGTCTGGAACCGCGCTCGCCCGCGCCGTCGCCGCTGCGAAGACAACGTCATTGTCCATCGGCGCATGGGCGGGACGCAACGCAAGCGCGCAACCGTCTTGAGCCATCGTGGCGACGCGCTTGAGCTGCGTTGTCGTCAAGGCGGCGTCCGTAACGACGACCATGAGGTCGGTGCTCGACGGCGTGTCAGACTTGAGGCGAAGCGTCAGATGATCGTCGATATCCTTGGGCCCGAAGCCAAGGCCGCCGAACTCGGCTTCCCGTTCGTAAGGCGCGGCCCAGAAATGCGGGCTTTCGCCCCGGGTCGCGCGACCCACGGAATTGACAACGACAAGCGCGCCGATGCGAAAGCCGCTCGAGGTCACCGCGCTCGCGGAGCCCAGTCCGCCTTTCAGGTTGTAGGTCGTCGCGCCAAATCCAGCGCCTGCGGTCCCAAGCGCGAACTCGACGGCGGCGGTCGAGGCAGCTTCGAGGCCCATGTCCCAATAAGGCGGCTTGCGGCCCCAGGATTTCTCGCCACCGTTGAGAAGATCGAACAGGCTCGCGCCTGGCACAATCGGAACGCGCGCGCCGCGGTGTTCGAAGCCGCGACCGATCTCGGCCAGGTAGGTCATCACGCCGCCCGCCGCATCGAGGCCGAAAGCGGATCCCCCGGACAGAACGAAGCCGTCGACACGCTCGATGGTCATTTCCGGCTCGAGCAAAGCCGTGTCGCGCAACGCCGGCGCGCCGCCGTTCATGGCGATCGACGCGATCGCGGGCGCCTCGAACAAGACCACGGTCACGCCTGAAGCGAGCCACGTGTCGTCGGCCGATCCGACGAGCACGCCCTCAACGTCGGTGATCAGATTGCGGGCCATCGATAATGCTTCACCGTCGGGTCGCGTTCGTGGATCATCGAGATCCTGCGTCAACTCGTATCAGGGCTGGAAATCGGAAGAAAGACGCGCGCCCCCTGCATCGGGTATCTTGGGCGGGCGACCGAGAATAGGCTGGGACAAGGTTGATTCGCGACTCTGGGACGTTCGGAGCGAGAGGCGTCGACTGAAGTGTGGGACGAACTGGACGAGCCGCTCGGTTTTGTTGCGGGCAGCGCATCGGCGCTGGCCGTGCGAGACAAGCGCCCGATGACAGGAGCGGCGACGGTCGCCGCGATCATCGCGATAGCCGCTGGCCTCGTTATGCTTCCGCGACCAGATTTCCCTGTTAAAGGCGAGCCGTTCGCGGTGGCGAAAGTTGAAATCTTGCCCCCGCCGCCGAAGCTCGTCGCCCCGGACGCGACGGCAAGCGTGGTCCAAGCCACCGCGACGCCGGCGGCCTCGGCGGCACAAGTGGAAACGACGAACGGGGTCAAGATCACGCGCGGGTCCGGCGGCCCGCCGAAGCCGCTTATCATCGATGTGGCGCAGGCGTTGGGCGCCAGGCTCCGGCCCACCCCTGACGGCCGGGTCCTGGAAGAGTCGAAATATGGCCTTTTACCTCAAGCGGCTCGTTGAGCTCGCCCGTCGGCGAGGCTCGGCGGTCGGCGTCATATCCGTGTCGCCGGCGGGCATCGCGCGCCTGGAGCGGTGGACGAACGGACGCGCCTGGAAGGGCGTCGCGTTGGCGCCGCTCTCCGCCTTGATGTCGGCGGCGTCAAAGCGGTCAGCTCCGTTGAACGGGTCTCTCTGCCCATGAGCGGGCGCCAGTATCGCCCATGCGTTGGGGTGACGTTGATCAATCAGGCGGGCGATGCGTTCATTGGCCATCGCAGGCGCAAACGCGGCTCCGAAGTCCTGGACCCGCGCTCGTGGCAGATGCCGCAGGGGGGAATCGACGCAGGCGAACAACCCCTCGAAGCCGCGAAGCGCGAGCTTTGGGAGGAGACCAACGTCAGTTCGGCCGAACTGATCGCGGAGTTGCCAGTTTGGCTCAAGTACGATCTGCCGGAAGACGCGCGCGGGCGTTGGAGCGGCCGGTATCGCGGGCAGACCCAAAAGTGGTTTCTGTTCCGATTTGTTGGCCGCGATGACGAGATCGACGTCCATCATCCGGCCGGCGGCGCCCACGACGCGGAATTTGACGATTGGCGCTGGGAGCGCCTCGAGCGCCTTCCGGACCTTGTCGTGCCGTTCAAACGCGAAGTCTACGAGGCCGTTGCGGCGGCTTTCGCGCCCCTCGCGCGTCCCGCAGGATCGTGAACCAGACGCCTATCTCTTACGTGCCCGCTCGAACGGAGGCGACCGCCGCCGCCATCTCCTCGTCCATCTTCCTGCGCAGACGGTGATCCGATAAATCGACGTTGCCCCGCTCGAGGTCCGCCTTGAGCGCGGCTTCGACGTCGGAATCGCTCTTGCCGATCTGCGCGCCAACAAAGTCGCTGGCGTATTTCTCGGCGTCAGCGCCAGAGAGCCCCTTCGTCTCGGCGACCCAGAGCGCGACCGCCTTGTTACGGCGCGCGACCGCCTTGAAGCGCAGATCCTCGTCGTGCGCGAACTGCTTTTCGAACGTGTTTTCGCGATCTTGAAACGCGTCGGACATGATCGCCTCCGTCACTTGCGAAGTCCTCGCGAACCACCTCGCCGGCGACACCGCGATTCCTGGCCTCTGCGGACCAGGGGATGGCGGACGTTATGACGATTTCCGCTGCGCGGCGCAATGCGGGCCTTTACGCTCTAGGGCCGTCGGAGCCCGCATTCGTTTGCGAGTCCATTTTGCGCGATTTCAATGGTTTGCGCCGCGTTTTGCGAGTCTGTGGCTAATTTTCCACACGTACGATAAGTACTTTATTCGACCGCGCCTTCCATCGCGAGCCGGGCGGACAGTCCCCTTCGCGCCGCCTCGATCAGCGCTCGCGCGGCGCCGTCGTCGTAAGGCGTCGCGGCGCCATGCCCCCATACCGGTCCAGGCCACGCCGGATCGCCGACAACTCGAGCGACGACGTGCAAGTGGAGTTGACGAACGATGTTGCCGAGGGCGCCGACATTGATCTTGTCCGCCGGCATGTGATTCTTCAGGAATCGCGAAGCGCGACCCGCCTCTTCCATCAATTGCGTTTGGTCCGCGCGCTCAAGATCGGTCAATTCGACTAAGCCTTCCCGGCGGGGCACGAGAATGAGCCATGGCCAGCGGGCATCGTTCATCAAAAGCACGCGACACAGCGGCAAATCGCCGATGACAAACGCGTCGCGCGCGAGCCGATTGTCGAGCTCGAAGGTCATGAGGCCCACGCGCGCCCATGGGCGCCGCGCGGCAGGCCGAGCTTGGCGGCAATTGTTTCGCCGACGTCGGCTAGGCTCGCCCGCGCTCCGATCGGGCCGGGGGGAACGCCGGCGCCGAAGGCGAGGATCGGAACGTGCTCGCGCGTGTGATCGAAGCCGGGATAAGTCGGATCGTTGCCGTGGTCGGCGGTGATGACGCAATAGTCAGTCGGCCTCATCGCCGCTTCGATGGCGCCAAGCCGTCGATCAAACGCTTCGAGACAGCCGGCGTAACCCGGGACGTCACGGCGATGTCCCCATTCGGTGTCGAAATCGACCAGGTTGACAAAGATCAGTCCGCCTGCTGGCGTCGTGGCGAGCGCCTCAAGAAGGAGGTCGACATTGCCGTCGTTGCTCTTGCCCTTGCGTTCGTTCCCGGTGTCGCGATGAGCGAAGATGTCGCCGATCTTGCCGATCGAGACGACAGCGCGGCCGGCGCCGGCGGCCCGTTGCAAAATATTGCCCTCCGGCGGGGGCATGGCGAAATCCTTGCGGTTCGCGGTGCGGGCGAAGTCCTTGCCACTCGCGCCGAGGAAAGGGCGCGCGATCACGCGCCCGATCTTCAAAGGATCGCACAACCGGCGCGCGATCCGGCAAAGATCATAAAGACGCTCAAGCCCGAAAGCCTGCTCATGGGCGGCGATCTGGAGCACCGAGTTGGCGGACGTGTAGCAGATGGGTTTCAATGTTCTAAGATGCTCTTCGCCATAGTCCTCGATCACCGCCGTGCCCGAGGCGTGGCGATTGGCGAGAATCCCTGTCAGCCTGCCTTCGGCGATCAGCGCCTCGATCAGCGTAGGAGGGAAGGCGGGAATCGTCTCCGGGAAATAGCCCCAGTCGAAGTCGACCGGCGTGCCGGCGAGCTCCCAATGGCCGGACGGCGTGTCCTTGCCGCGTGAAGTCTCGACGCCATAGCCCCATTGGCCGCGCGGCGCGGGAAGCGCAAAGCCGGGCGGCGCGCGGCCGGTCGACGCCTTCATCGCGTGACCAAGCCCCAGCGCCTCAAGCCGCGGCAATTTCAGCGGCCCGCTCCTCAAGCCGTGGCGATCGCCCCGGCCCTCAGCACAGGCTTCAGCAATATGGCCGAGCGTATCCGCGCCCTCGTCGCCATAGGCGCGCGCGTCCTCAGCGCCGCCGCAGCCGACCGAGTTGAGAACAATGAGAATGGCGCGGGTCATCGCTCCCCTCTCCTACGGGAGAGGCGTCGGGGGTGAGGGTTCGCGCCCGAAACTGACGCCGCGCTCTTGGCGCGGGCCCTCATCCGGCGCCCATAGCCCGTCCAGAAGGACGGGCGTCCTTCTGGACGCCCTATGGGGCCACCTTCTCCCGGAGGGAGAAGAAGCGCACGCCGCATTTCGCGGCAGACGCTCACTGGCTCACGACATGCGACAGAGTCGCCTCATTCGCGAAGGCGGCGGCGAACAGAGCGCGCGTATAGTCATTTTGCGGCGCGCTGAACACCGTCCGCGCGTCGCCGCTCTCCACCACCTTACCGCGCCGCATGACGATGATTTCGCTCGCCAGCGCCCGCACGACCCTCAGATCGTGAGAAATGAACAGGTAGGCGAGGTTGCGGCGGCGCTGGAGTTCGCGCAACAGATCGACGATCTGCGCCTGGATCGACATGTCCAGGGCCGATGTCGGCTCGTCAAGCACCACGAAACGCGGATCGAGCGCCATCGCGCGAGCAATCGCGATGCGCTGGCGCTGGCCGCCGGAGAATTCATGCGGATAACGGTCGAGCGTCGATGGATCGAGCCCGGTGTCGGCCAGCGCCTGCTCCACCACGCGGCGCCGCTCGGCGGCGTTCAGCTTCGTCCCCTGCGCGATCAGCCCCTCTTCGACGATCTCGGCCACCGACATGCGTGGCGACAGCGAACCATACGGATCCTGGAAAACGATCTGCATCTCGCGACGCAGCGGGCGCATGGCTTTGGACGTAAGCCCGTCGATGGCGCGCCCGCAATAGACAATCGGACCCTGCGACCGGATGAGCCTCAAGATTGCGAGGCCAAGCGTCGTCTTGCCCGAGCCGGATTTGCCAACGACCCCGACGGTCTGCCCTTCCCGGATCGCGACCGAAACCCCATCGACGGCTTTCACGTGAGCGACCGTGCGGCGCAAGAATCCTTTCCGGATCGGAAACCAGACGCGCAGATTGTCGGCGCTCGCGATCGTTGTCGCGGCTTGATCGGCGCGAGGCGGATCGCCCTTGGGCTCGGCGGCGAGCAGCGCTCGCGTATAAGGATGGCGGGGATCGGCAAAGACGCGCGCCGTCTCGCCGGCTTCGACAATAACGCCGTGGCGCATGACGATCACGTCGTCGGCGATGCGCCGCACGATATTGAGATCGTGGGTGATGAACAGCATCGCCATGCCGAGCCGTTCCTGCAGGTCCTTGAGAAGCTTGAGGATCTGCGCCTGCACGGTGACGTCGAGCGCCGTCGTCGGCTCGTCCGCGATCAGGAGATCGGGGCGATTGGCGAGCGCCATGGCGATCATCACCCGCTGGCGCTGCCCGCCGGAGAGCTGGTGGGGATAGGCTTGAAGTCGCTGCGCCGGGTCGACGATGCCGACCTCGGTCAGGAGCTCGACGATCTTCGCCTGCGTGACGGCCGCGCGGCCGTGGTGAAGCGCGATGATCTCGCCAATCTGCCGCTCGATCGTATGGAGTGGATTGAGCGACGTCATCGGCTCCTGAAACACCATGGTGACGGCGTGGCCGCGCATCGCGCGCAATTCGTCGACGGACATCTTGAGCACGTCGCGGCCACGGAAAAAGATCTCGCCGCTTGGATAGCTGGCCGCGGGCTGCGGCAGGAGACGCACAATGGCCTGGGCGGTGACGGTCTTGCCCGAACCGGACTCGCCGACCAGCGCCAGCGTGCGGCCTTTTTCAAGCCGAAAGGAGATGCGATCGACAACCGTGCGGCGCTCGCCGCTTTGCGCGAAGGCGATCGAGAGTTCGCGTACGTCGAGAAGCGGCGCGGCCTCGCTCACAGGAACGTCTTTCGCGGATCGAAAGCGTCACGCACCGCTTCGCCGATAAAAATGAGGAGCGAGAGCATCAGCGCCGTCACGGCGAAGGCAGATAGTCCGATCCAGGGCGCCGACAGATTGGATTTGCCCTGCAGCAGGAGTTCGCCGAGCGAGGGCGAGCCGGGCGGCATGCCCAATCCTAAGAAGTCGAGCGAGGTCAGCGTGCTGATGGACGAATTGACGATGAACGGCAGGAAGGTCAGCGTCGCCACCATGGCGTTCGGCAGCACGTGCTTGACGATGATCTTGGCGTTGGAGAGGCCAAGCGCGCGCGCCGCATTGACATATTCGAAGTTGCGCGCGCGCAGGAACTCGGCCCGGACCAGGTGAACGAGGCTGACCCACGAGAACAAGAGGAGGATCGTCAGCAGGACGAAGAAACTTGGCGCGAGAATCGCGGACAGGATGATGAGGATGTAAAGGTGCGGCAGCGATGACCAGATCTCGATCACCCGCTGCATCGTGAGATCGAGCCAGCCGCCGAAATAGCCCTGCACCGCGCCGGCGAAGACGCCGATCACCGACGAGACGCCGGCGAGCGTCAAGTCCAAACAGAATCGAGATGCGAAAGCCGTAGATGAGCCGGGCGACGATGTCGTGCCCGTCCTGATCGGAGCCGAGCCAGAGCGGTTCAAGCTTGCCGCAGGGACGCGGGACAGTCGCGGCGTCCTTGACCTTCTGCTTGTCGAGCGCGGCGCGGCATTGGGCGTCGGTCAGCATCCACGTCGGGGGCGTCGGCAGCGGCGTCGGCGGGTTGAGAATCGTGGTCGAATTGGCGAAACGGATCGGCGGCCAGATCATCCAGCCATGCGCCTTGATCTCGTCGGCGATAAAGGGGTCGCGAAAATCCGCCCGCGCCTGGAACCCGCCGAATTTGTCCTCGGGATAGTCGAAGAGGACAGGAAAGAGGATCTCGCCTTTGTAGGAAGCGATCAGGGGCCGGTCGTTGGCGATGAATTCCGCGAACAACGAAGCGATGAACAGGACCAGGAAGATCCAGAACGACCAGGCGCCGCGCTTGTGGCGGCGGAAATTGTCGAGGCGGCGCCGGTTCATCGGCGAAAGCCAGGGACGCCGTTCGAGGCCCGCGCGCGCCTTCGCCTGCCGCCAGGAATCCGTGTCTTCGTTGAGCGGAAGGATGTCGGGCGCCGCTTCTCCCGGTTGCGGCGCCGTGTCGGAAGGCAGAGCCAAGCGGTCCGTATCGACCAAGCTCACACCTCTCGCGTTTCGAAATCGATGCGAGGATCGATCCAGGTGTAGGTGAGGTCGGAAATCAGGTTCACCACGAGGCCGATGAGGGCGAAGATATAAAGGTTGGCGAGCACCACCGGATAGTCGCGCTGGATGAGCGAATTGTAGGAGAGATAGCCGAGGCCGTCGAGCGAGAACACCTGTTCGATCAGAAGGGAGCCGGTGAAGAAGGCGCCGATGAAGGCGCCGGGAAAGCCGGCGATGACGATCAGCATCGCGTTGCGGAACACGTGGCCATAGAGCACGCGCCGCTCGGTCAGGCCCTTCATCCGCGCGGTCTGCACGTAGGCCTTCTTGATCTCGTCGAGGAAGGAATTCTTCGTGAGCAGCGTCGAGGTCGCGAACGAGCCCAACACCAGCGCCGTCACCGGCAGCGTGATGTGCCAAAGATAGTCGAGGATCTTGTGCGGCCAGCTGAGGTCGGCGAAATTGTCGGACGTCAGGCCGCGCAGCGGAAAGATCTGCCAGAACGACCCGCCGCAGAACAGCACAACGAGCAAGACCGCGAACAGAAAGCTCGGGATCGCGTAGCCGAAGATCACAAGTGCGGACGTGACCGTATCGAAGCGAGAGCCGTCCTTGACCGCCTTTCGCACCCCAAGCGGGATCGAAATCGCGTAGGAGAGGACGGTCATCCACATGCCGAGCGAGATCGAGACCGGCAATTTTTCCTTGATCAGCTCGCAGCACCGGCACGTCGCGGTAATAGCTCTTGCCGAAATTGAAGGTCGAGTAGTCGCGCACCAGAATCCAGAATCGCTCGAGCACGGGCTTGTCGAAGCCGTATTGCTTTTCCAGTTCCTTGATGAATTTGGGATCGAGGCCCTGCGAGCCGCGATAGCGCGAAGTAATGTCGCCCCCGGCCTGCGCGCTCCCAGCCCCGATCTGGCCGCCGCCTCCGCCGAATTGGGCGGTCGAACTCTGGTCCGCGCCTTGCAGTTGCGAGATCGCGCGCTCGACCGGGCCGCCCGGGACAAATTGCACGATCGCGAAAGAAACCGCCATGATTCCGAGGATCGTCGGGATCATCAGCAAGAGCCGGCGGAGGATGTAGGCGAGCATGCCTCAGCCGGCCGGGGGTCGGAGCGCTAAGCGCCCGTCAGAGTCCAATGGTCTTGGCCTTCGCTTCGTCCCACCACCAGGTTCCCGGCGCGCCAACGCCGAGCTTGGGCTGGGCCTGGGGGCGGGAAAACGCGTCCCAGTAAGCGACCCATGCGGTGTCGCGATACCACATCGGAACCCAATAATGGCCGGCTCTGAGGACGCGATCGAGCGCGCGGCAGGCAGAGTTGAGGTCCTTCCGCGTTTTGGCCGAGGCGATCGCCTCGACCAGCATGTCCACAACCGGGTCGGAGACGCCGGCGAGATTCCTCGAGGCGTTCTGCTTTGCGGACTCTGACGTATAGACGTTGCGAAGGTCGACGCCCGGCGTGAACGTCCCGCCCGAAGCCGTGGTCACGACATCAAAATCAAAGGCGTCGGTGCGGCTCTTGTATTGCGCGGGATCGACGATGCGGTAATTCGCCTGAATGCCGAGCTTGCCGAGGTTCTGGATGAACGGCAAAGTGTGGGGCTGCAACGCGCTGGAAGAATTGAGGAATTCAATCGTCAACGGCTTGCCGTCCGGCAGCGTCAATGTCCCGCCTGCGCGTTTGCAGCCAGCCATGATCAGCAAGTCGTAGGCTTGCTTGAGCAGCTTGCGATCACTGCCGGAACCGTCGCTGACGGGCGGGGTATAAGGCTCCCCATAGACCTGGGGCGACAGCTTGTCACGGTAGGCGCCGAGCAGCGCCATTTCCTCGGCGCCGGGCACGGCGGTCGCTTCCATGGGCGTATTCGGAAAGTAAGACACGATCCGCTTATATGCCGAGTACATGATATTCTTGTTGGTCCACTCGAAATCGAAGCAGAGGCCGATGGCTTCGCGCACGCGCGGGTCCTTGAACTGGTCGCGCCGCGTGTTGAGATACCAGCCTTGTGTCCGTGACGGCGCGCCGTCGTGCAGGGTTTCCTTCTTCACTCGCCCGTCCCTGGCGGCGGGGAAGTCGTAGGACGTCGCCCAGAAGCGCGAGGTGTACTCCTCGTGATAGTTGATCGCTCCCGCCTTGAACGCCTCGAACGCGACCTGCCGCTCGCGATAATATTCAAAGCGAAGGCGATCGAAGTTGTTCTGCCCGAGATTGACCGGGAGCTTCGCGCCCCAATAATTGGGGTCGCGCGCGTATTCGATGAAGCGGCCCTGCTCGAACGTCTTCACCTTGTAGGGGCCTGAACCCAGCGGCGCGTCGAGTGTCGCTGCGGTGAAATCGCGCCCCTTCCACCACGCCGCCGAGAATACGGGCATGCCGACAACGATCAGATGCGCGTCGCGGCTGCGGCCCTGGACGAAGCGCACATGCGCGACGTCGTCGCCTTCCGGATCGGCCTTCTCCACCTCCCTCAGGAGCTGGGCGTAGATCGGATGGCCCTTTTCCTTCAGCACGTTGAGCGAAAAAGCGACATCGGCCGCCGTGACCTTCGAGCCGTCGACGAAGCGGGCCTCGGGACGCAATCGGAAGCGGTAGTCCAACTTGTCGGCGGAGACCCGCACCGATTGGGCGAGCAGGCCGTAGACGGAATCGGGTTCGTCGCCGTTGGCGGTCATCAGCGTGTCGAAAGTGGCCGACATGCCGGCCGCGCCGTTGCCCTTCCACGAATAGATGTTGAGCGTATCGAAGGTGTCGAAATTCTGGTTGCCGCTCGTTCCGGTGATCTGCAGCGACAACAGGCCGCCGGTCGGCGCGTCCGGGTTGACGTAGGCGAAATGCGGAAAGTCCGGCGGCAAGGCGAGATCGCCGAACGACGACAGGCCATAGGTTTCGACGGAATCGTCGGCAACCGCGGCAAAGGGGCGCCAGACGAGCGTCGCCAGCGCGCCGCCCGCACCGGCTTTCAACGCCGCCCTGCGGGTCAAGCTCAGGGTCATCGAATCGTCCGCCTCATGGCTCGTTTCGCGCGGTGTACCGCGCCTGAACGGTCTTCGCCAGCGAGCGCGGCGAAAACGAGGCGCGAGCGGGACGCGGACCTGAAAGCGGGGTTAAACTTCGTCCACGAAGCTCGGAGCCGTTGGGGAAACTTGCCGCCCTTGCCTTCCAGCCTTGCGACGGTCTTATACATGCGCGCATGGAGATTCGCGATCCAATCGCCAAGGGCGCCGAAGCGGCGCCCCAACTTGTCCTTCGCTCGTTGACGAACGCCGACGCAGGCGAGGCGGCCGAAGTCATCCGGACGGCCTTCGCCGCGCAGAACCGGCAAACCAGCCCTCCATCGTCGGCCCTTCTCGA
The DNA here is from genome assembly GCA_963833955.1 of uncultured Alphaproteobacteria bacterium. Classification (GTDB taxonomy): domain Bacteria; phylum Pseudomonadota; class Alphaproteobacteria; order Rhizobiales; family Beijerinckiaceae; genus Roseiarcus. The sequence goes on from CAWHZY010000007.1 coordinate 165,799, forward strand.
AAGCGGACCGTCGATCGCGGCCAAAATCATGGGCGGCGGCGGATTCGGCGTCTTCGAGGGCGGCGCGCTTATCGCAGCTGTGCTGTGGAGCCTGAACGACGATGCGCTCCATGTCGCGCGGGTATCGGTTGCGCCTCGGGCGCGCGGCCGCGGGATGGTCCGCTCGCTGATCGCGGCCTGCGAAACGGAGGCGAGGCGCCGCGGCGTCCGAAGAATGACGCTCAAGACGCGGCTGGAGCTGCCCGAAAACGAGCGGCTGTTCGAGCGCTGCGGCTTTGCCCGGCGCGAGGTCGAGACGCATTCGGGGTTCGAGACGCCGACGACGGCGGTAATGGAGAAGGTCCTCGAATGATGGACGTCATGGCTCCTGTCAGTGCGCCGGGGCGCCTGAGGATCGACCTCGCCGCGCTGGCCGGTAACTGGAAGGCGCTTGCGCGCCGGGCCGCGCCGGGGCGCGCCGCCGCCGTCATCAAGGCCAACGCTTACGGGATCGGCGTCTCGGAAGCCGCGCCGGCGCTATGGGCCGCGGGCGCGCGCGTCTTCTTTGTCGCCCATTTCAGCGAGGGGATCGCGGCGCGGCGGGCGCTGCCGGCTGAGGCGCGGATCTATGTGCTCAACGGCCTCGAGAGCGGCGCCGGCGCGGGGGACTATGTCGAGCACCGGCTCGCGCCCGCGATCGGCGGCGAAGCGGAGCTTGAGCGCTGGTCCGCCTTCGCCGCCCGTCGCGGCGAGACCAGTCCGTCCGCGCTCCATCTCGACACCGGCATGAACCGGCTCGGCTTCGCGTCTCTCGCCCGGTTGCAGGCGGCGATGGCGAGGCATGGCGCGTCGAGCGGCGCTGATCTCATGATGAGCCATTTCGTCTCGTCCGAGATCCCCGGCGATCCCATCAACCCGGCGCAGATCGAGCTTTTCGAGGCCGCCCGCGCGGCTTTCCCCCACCTTCCCGCCTCGCTCGCCAACTCGTCGGGCATGTTCCTCGATCCCGCCCCGATCTACGACCTGGGCCGTCCGGGCTATGCCCTCTACGGCGGCAATCCGACCCCGGGGCGCGCAAATCCGATGCGTCCGGTCGTGACGCTGACCGTGGCCATCCAGCAGATCCGCTCAATCGAGGCCGGCGCGACCTGCGGCTACAACGCCCAATGGACCGCCAGGCGCCCGACACGCCTCGCGACCCTCCTCATCGGCTATGCCGACGGCCTGCCGCGCGGCGCCGGCGCGACGGATGCGAAGCCGGGAGCGGAGGTCGCGGTCGCTGGCCGGCGCTCAGCGCTGGTCGGGCGCGTGTCGATGGACCTGACCATCGTCGACGTCACCGACCTGCCCGAGGACGCGGTCCGGCCGGGCGATCCGGTCGAGTTCTTCGGCCCGACGATTGACCTCGACGATTTCGCCGCCCGCAGCGGCACGATCGGCTACCACCTCTTGACCAGCCTCGGCTCCCGCCATCAGCGGGACTATGTGCGATAGCCGGCGCAACCCTTGGCAGCCAGGCGCGGGACCGCCGGTTCGGCTTTTGGGGGGCCAAACGGCTAAAATAAGCGCCAATAAACGCGCTTAAACGCGCTTAAACGCTAGCAAAAGTGCTAGCGTTTACTAGCGTTTATTTTTCGGAATCGGGACTTTTCAATGGGTTAGGGCCGATTTAAATAAGAAGACTTCGCCGTCGCATCTCGCCGTTCCAATCTTCGTTCCGTCCAATCGGCCGGACGCCGCGCGACGAGCAAGTTTTCGATCCGGCCATACACCGAGGTATAACAGAATTTCCGACTTTCGTAAAGGAAATGCAGCTATGTCTGTTTTCCAGATATGAACCGAATCCGCGCCGCTGTTTGGCGGGAAGGCGACCGCCCGGACATTCTGATCGCCGCCAATGAGAGCTCAAGTCATCCATGAACGATCGGCTGTTTCCCGGCCGTCCGGTCCTCGCGGTTTCGGCGGCGGTGTTTCGAGACCGCCGGGCGCTCATCATCCGCCGGGCGCGAGCGCCGCTGCTTGGCCATTTCTCTCTCCCGGGCGGCGGCGTCGAGGTCGGCGAGACGCTCGCCGCCGCGCTCGCTCGGGAACTCATGGAAGAGGTCGGAATTGAGGCCGAAATCATCGCCTTTAACCGCCATGTGGAGGCGATTGGCCACGAGGGGAGCCGAATACGGATGCATTTTGTCATCGCTTCGTTCGTCGCCCGCTGGATTCGCGGCGAGCCGCGCCTGAGCGACGAAGTCGACGCGGTCGCATGGATCGACCCGGCCGGCCCCCTGCCCTCGCCGGCGACGCCGGAACTGGGCGAGGTTCTTACGCGCGCGGCGCGGATCGAAGCTGAGCGCCTTTGAGCATGCGCGATGTTTGATCTTTCAAGCCGCGGCGACTTGCCGACGGCGACCGGATCCGTCCTTCGGGACCTCACGTCAACGGGGTGTACGCGGTCGGCACAGACGCTTTGACGTGTCGCGCCCTTTACAGGAAAGCGAAGCCCGGTTTGCTCTGCTCAACTTCGATAATGTAGCCGTCAGGATCGCGCATGTAGCAGCACGTCTCGCCGCGCTTGTCCATTGGCTCGGTGATAAACTCGGCGCCTCGACTTCGCCAGAGTTCATAGCACGCTTGAATATCCGCAACACGGATAATCATAAAGCTGCTCACTGAATCGGGGTCGGCGGGGACGCTGAGGGTTACCGATGGTTTGTCGGGTGTCGGACCACCCCCGACGTTGACGATGAGCCACGTGTTCGCGATCTGGATGTAGCCCGGCGCGCCGCTGCTGTCGCCTCCGCTCAGAATGCGGCCTCCGAACACCGTTTCGTAAAATCGAGCCGATCGTTCGATGTCCGAGACGGTGAGAAAGTGGGCGATGGTAAACCCATCCTGCGGCGGCATCTGATAGTTTTTCTGCTCGACCTGGACTTGGCTCATGGGCGACTCCATCAGGGTATAAGATTTCTCCGTTCGCCAGAATGCGCACTCTGACCTGAGCCTGACTATTTTGCCTTTTTGTTCAGCGTATCGATCAGAAGCTTGGCGGCCGGGCCGGACGAGGCCGGATTCTGGCCGGTGATCAGCTGGCCGTCGGCGACCGTGTGGACGCCCCAATCCTTGACCTTGGAAAAGACGGCGCCGAGCTTCATCATTTCGTCTTCGACAAGGAAGGGCACAACCTTCGTCAATCCTACCGCTTCTTCCTCGCCGTCGGTGAATCCGGTCACCGTCTTGCCCTCGACAAGCACCTTGCCGTCCGGGGTTTTGACGTGGCGCAGCGCGCCGGTTGAGTGGCAGACAACCGCGAACGTCTTGCCGGCGGCCAGGAAGGATTCCAACAGCTTGATCGAGTTCTTGTCTTCGGCGAGATCCCACATCGGCCCATGGCCGCCGGGGTAGAAGACGGTATCGTAGTCTTGCTGCTTGACGCTATCGAGGCGCACCGTCCTGTCCAGCTGAGAATTGGCGTCGGCGTCCTTCTCGAACCGCCGTGTGATGTCGGTCTGGAAGTTCGGCTCGTTGCTCTTGGGATCGAGCGGCGGGCGGCCGCCCTTGGGCGATGCGAGGGTGATCTGGGCCCCTGCATCCTTGAAAACATAGTAAGGCGCAGCGAGTTCCTCCAGCCAGAAGCCGGTCTTGCGGCCCGTGTCGCCGAGCTGGTCGTGGGAGGTAAGAACCATCAGAACTTTCATGATGCGCTCCGTTCCTTGGTCGTTGAAGAGTGAACCCGCGTTGCGGTGCTGGCCGGGGCTCGCCCGAGGCGTCGTCGTCACGATGATGCCGCGTATTCTCGGCCAACGGCCTCGTGGCGCCGGTTTGATAGCCCAGACAGCTGCCGCCGAGAAGGGCTGTTCGCTTAACGCGTCACTCGGATTGGCCGGCGCGCCGCTCCTCGACCGGGATGGGTCGAACCGACGCGTTGGCGCCTTGCGTCAGAGCCTGCCGCCTCGACGAGGAGAAAGTCAGTCACCATATCATCTTCGCCCTGGCGCGGACTCGCCGGCTCGTCCTCCCATTGGCGCTTTTGGCGCCCGTGTTCTAGAACCGCCCGCAGAGCGGCCTTATTCAAGCGAATTTTGAGTACATGAGCGGCGTCAACGACATTCGATCGAACTTCCTCCAGTTCTTCGCCAGGAACGGGCATAACGTCGTGCCGTCGAGCTCGCTCGTGCCGCGCAACGACCCGACGCTCATGTTCACCAACGCCGGGATGGTGCAGTTCAAGAATGTCTTCACCGGCGTCGAGAAGCGTCCCTACAACCGGGCGACGACCTCGCAAAAATGCGTGCGCGCGGGCGGCAAGCACAACGACCTCGACAATGTCGGCTATACCGCGCGCCACCACACGTTCTTCGAAATGCTGGGCAACTTTTCGTTCGGCGACTATTTCAAGGACTACGCGATCGAATACGCTTGGGGCCTGCTGACGCGCGACCTGGGGCTGCCTAAGGAAAAGCTCACCATCACCGTCTATTACGACGATGACGAAGCGTTCAATCTGTGGCGGAAGATCTCGGGCTTACCCGAAGAGCGGATCATCCGCATCGCGACGAGCGACAATTTCTGGGCGATGGGCGACACCGGCCCCTGCGGACCGTGCTCGGAGATTTTCTACGATCACGGGGACCACATCCCGGGCGGTCCCCCAGGTTCGCTCGACGCCGACGGCGACCGCTTCATCGAGATCTGGAATCTCGTGTTCATGCAGTTCGAGGCGTTAGCCAGCGGCGAGCGGATCAACCTGCCGCGCCCGTCGGTCGACACCGGCATGGGGCTCGAGCGCATCGCCGCCGTGCTGCAGGGCGTGCACGACAATTACGACATCGATCTTTTTCGCGCGCTCATCCGCGCGAGCGTCGAGCTCACCGGCGTCGATCCCGACGGGGCCCACCGCGCGTCGCACCGGGTGATCGCCGACCATCTGCGCGCCTCCGCCTTCCTGGTCGCCGACGGGGTGCTGCCCTCGAACGAGGGCCGCGGCTATGTGCTCCGCCGCATCATGCGCCGCGCGATGCGCCACGCGCAGATCCTCGGCGCGCGCGACCCCCTGATGTGGCGGCTCGTTCCGGCGCTGACGCGCGAGATGGGCCAGGCCTATCCCGAGTTGATCCGCGCCGAGTTGCTGATCTCGGAGACGCTCAAGCTCGAGGAGACGCGGTTTCGCTCGGCGCTGGCGCGGGGCCTCGCCATTCTCGAGGACGAGACGCGCACGCTTGGCGACGGCGGCGTCCTCAACGGCGAGACGGCGTTCCGGCTCTACGACACGTTTGGATTTCCGCTCGATCTCACGCAGGACGCTTTGCGTGCGCGAGGCCTCTCGGTCGACACGGAGGGCTTCAACGCCGCCATGGAGCGCCAGCGCGCCGAGGCGCGCCGAGCCTGGTCCGGTTCGGGGGAAGCCGCGACCGAAACCATCTGGTATGGATTGCGCGAGCGCGTCGGCGCGACCGAGTTTCTCGGCTACGAGACCGAGACCGCCGAGGGCGTGATCAGCGCGATCGTCAAGGATGGCGTCGAGGTCGAGACGCTCAATGCGGGCGAGCGCGGCTCGCTGATCCTCAACCAGACGCCGTTCTACGGCGAGTCCGGCGGCCAGGTCGGCGACGTCGGCGAAATCATTGCGTCCGGCTTCCGCGCCGAAGTCACCGACACGCGCAAGAAGCTCGGCGACCTTGTCGTGCATGACGTGACCATCGTTGAGGGCGCGGCGAGCTTAGGGCTCGCGGTCGAGCTTCAGGTCAATCACGACGCGCGCACGGCGACGCGCGCCAACCATTCGGCGACCCATATCCTGCATGAGGCTTTGCGCATCGTGCTTGGCGATCATGTGGCGCAGAAGGGTTCGCTGGTCTCGCCCGAGCGGCTGCGCTTCGACATCGCCCACCCCAAGCCGATCACGCGCGCCGAACTTGAAAAGGTCGAGGACATCGCCAATCACGTTGTCTTGGAAAACGCCGAGGTGACGACGCGGCTCATGGGCCTCGACGAAGCGCGCGCGTCCGGCGCCCGCGCTTTGTTCGGCGAGAAATATGGCGACGAAGTGCGCGTCGTCAGCATGGGCGAAATCGACGACGGCCACGACCACGAGCGGACCTATTCGATCGAGCTTTGCGGCGGCACGCATGTTCACCGCACCGGCGACATCGGCCTCATCACCATCGTCGGCGAAAGCGCGGTCGCCGCGGGCGTGAGACGCATCGAAGCCAAGACCCGCGACGAGGCGCGCAAGCGGCTCGAGGCCGATTCCCGCGCTTACGCGCGATCTCGCGGCTTTGTTGCGCGCGCCGGCTGGCGAGGCGACCGAACGGCTCGAAGCGCTGATCGAAGATCGGCGCAAGCTCGAGCGCGAGCTCGCCGACGCCAAGCGGAAGCTGGCGATGGGCGGCGGCGCGACGACGGAAACCAACGCGCCGCGCGATGTGGCGGGCGTGAAACTCTACGCCCGCGCGGTGAGCGGAGTCGAGATGAAGGATCTGAAGTCGCTCGCGGACGAAGCCAAGCGAGCGTCGGTTCGGGCGTCGTCGCGATTGCGGCGGCGAGCGAGGACGGCAAGGCGAGCATCGTCGTCGCCGTCACGCCCGACCTCACGAGCCGCTTCAACGCGGTCGAACTGGTGCGCCTCGGCTCGGCCGCGCTCGGCGGCAAGGGCGGCGGCGGGCGCCCGGACATGGCGCAAGCCGGCGGCCCTGACGGCGCAAAGACGCACGAGGCGCTGGCGGCGGTCGAAGAGGGCGTGCGCCGCGCGGCGGGGATGTAAGCGGCTCAACCAGAGGCGCAACAGCGCGCTCGCGCAGGGAACAATTCCGCGGAGCCGCAATCGTCATTGCGAGCGAAGCGAAGCAATCCAGGGGAACGTAGGGCGCCCCGCGGCTCCTGGATCGCCGCGTCGGCCTTCGGCCTCCTCGCGATGACGAAGCCCCCTACGCCATCGCCTTCTTCAGGTTCTGGTCGACCTTGTCGAGAAAGCCCTCGGTCGAGAGCCACTTCTGTTCGGGGCCGACGAGGAGGGCAAGATCCTTGGTCATGGCGCCGGCCTCGACGGTGTCGATGCAGACTTTCTCGAGCGTGTCGCTGAACTTGGCGAGCGCCTCGTTGCCGTCGAGCTTGGCCCGATGCGCCAGGCCGCGCGTCCAGGCGAAGATCGAGGCGATCGAGTTGGTCGAGGTCTCGCGCCCCTTCTGATGTTCGCGGTAGTGGCGGGTGACGGTGCCGTGCGCCGCCTCGGCTTCGACGGTCTGCCCGTCCGGCGTCATGAGCACGCTGGTCATGAGGCCAAGCGAACCGAACCCCTGCGCGACGGTGTCCGACTGCACGTCGCCGTCATAGTTCTTGCACGCCCACACGTAGCCGCCCGACCACTTGAGCGCGGCCGCGACCATGTCGTCGATCAGGCGATGCTCGTAGGTGATGCCGAGCGACTGGAACCGGCTCTTGAACTCGGCATCGTACACCTCCTGGAAGATGTCCTTGAAGCGGCCGTCGTAGACTTTCAGGATCGTGTTCTTGGTCGAGAGATAGACGGGGTACTTGCGCAAGAGCCCGTAATTGAGCGAGGCGCGGGCGAAATCGCGAATCGAATCGTCGAGATTGTACATCGACAGCGAAATGCCTGCGCCCGGGAACTTGAACACTTCCTTCTCGATCACCGTCCCGTCCTCGCCCTCGAACCGGATGGTGAGGCGGCCTTTTCCGGGAACCTTGAAATCCGTCGCGCGGTACTGGTCGCCGTAAGCGTGGCGGCCGATGATGATCGGCTGGGTCCAGCTCGGGACCAGACGCGGCACGTTCTTGCAGATGATCGGCTCGCGGAAGATGACTCCCCCTAAGATGTTGCGGATGGTGCCGTTCGGGCTCCTCCACATTTCCTTGAGATGGAACTCTTTGACCCGCGCTTCGTCGGGCGTGATGGTGGCGCATTTGACGCCAACGCCGGCGGCCTGGATCGCATGCGCCGCGTCGATCGTGACCTGGTCGTTGGTCGCGTCGCGATTCTCGACCGAGAGATCGTAGTACTTGAGATCGACGTCCAGATAGGGATGGATAAGCTTGTCGCGAAATCAGCTGCCAGATGATGCGCGTCATCTCGTCGCCATCGAGCTCGATAACCGGATTCGTGACCTTGATCTTGGGCATCTTGGGGGACTTTCGTTGAGGGGAGATGCGCGGCGTGCGGGCGACGAGCCCCTATAGCATCGGCGCCTTGGCGGGCAAAGGCATGCACGACGCGTGCCGCAGGTGGGCTTTGACGGGCGCCAGGGGGAGAGCGATCGCGCTTGCCGCGCTCGTGTTTTGCCTGAGCGGCCCGGCTCATGCCGACGCGGGCGCCGAGACCGACAACGCGGTCGCGACCCTGTGCGGGATTGTCGAAGCGTCCGCCAGGGCGGAGGGGCTCCCGGCCGACTTCTTCACCAAGCTCATCTGGCGGGAGAGCTCGTTCCGGCCGAACGCGGTGAGCCCGGCGGGGGCGCAAGGGGTCGCCCAGTTCATGCCGGGGACGGCGAGCGAGCGCGGGCTCATCGATCCGTTCGATCCCGCCTCCGCAATCCCGGCCTCCGCGAGGTTCTTGAACGAGCTGAAACTCCGCTTCGGCAATTTGGGCCTGGCCGCGGCCGCTTATAACGGAGGGCCCACGGCGGTCGCCCACTGGCTCGCAGGCAAGGGATCGCTTCCGTTCGAAACGGAGGATTATGTGCTCGCCGTCACGGGCCATAATGCCGATGAGTGGCGGAGCGACAAGCCGCCGGCCGAGCCCGCGCCAGACAAGAGTTCTTCCTGCCTGAGCCTTGTCGCCACTCTCCGTGTGACCGCGCCCTCCTCCGTCGTCTCGGGCTGGTTTGCGCCCTGGGGCGTGCAGATCGCCGCCAGCTTCTCGAAAGGATCGGCTTTGCGCGCCTTCGCCCGCGCCAGGCATCAATATTCAAGCGTGATCGGAGACATGAATCCGTTCGTGCTCGGCTCCGTCCTGCGCAGCCGCGGCTGGCGACCGTTCTACCGGGTCCGCCTGCCGGCTCAGACCGGCGGCGAGGCGCGGAGGCTTTGCGATCGCATCCAGGCCGTCGGCGGCGCCTGCGCCGTACTGCGGAGCTGAGGCGCTCCGCAGCAAGCACCCGCGTCCGGCGGCGGCCAAGAAGGGGCGTTGTTCAACACCGCGAAAGAGTGCAGTCTCCCGAGCGCGGCGCAATGACAATTCCGCCTGAACGCGAAAGCGCAAGCCTGAGCAAGGGTCAGGCCTTCGCGCGCCCGACGCGGTCGAGCTCCGCGAACTCCTCGTCCGTGAGCTTGATCGCGGCGGCGGCGACGTTCTCCTCGAGATGCGCGACCTTGCCGGTGCCTGGGATCGGCAGCATGACCGGGCTGCGCTTCAGGAGCCAGGCGAGCGCGATCTGGCCGGGGCTCGCCTTGTGCTTGAGCGCGATCGCGTCCAACGCCGAGCCCGGCTTCGCCGACGCGCCGGCGTCGAGCGGCGCCCAGGGGATGAAGCCGATGCTGTGCTTCTCGCAATAGTCGAGCGCCGCCTCGCTGTTGCGGTCGATGAAATTGTAGCGGTTCTGCACGGTCGCGACCGGGAAGACCTTCTGGGCCGCCTCGATCTCGGCGACGCTGACTTCCGACAGACCGGCGCAGCGGATGACCTTGTCCCTGATCAGCGTGGCGATGGCGTCGAACTGCTCCTTGGCCGGCACTTTCGAATCGATGCGATGCAATTGCCACAAGTCGATGATCTCGACGCCGAGACGCCAGCGGCTCGTATGCGCCTGCTGGATCAGATATTCCGGCCGGCCGACGGGTATCCAGATGTTCGGCCCGGTGCGCGTGAGCCCGCCCTTGGTCGCGATATGGATCTTGCCATAGGGTGCGAGCGCCTCTTTGATCAGCTCCTCGGAAAAATTGGGGCCGTAGGAATTGGCGGTGTCGATGAAATCGACGCCAAGGTCGGGCAGCCGGCGCAGCGTCTTCAAGGCTTCATCGCGATCGGTGGTCGGGCCCCAGATCCCCTTGCCCACGATGCGCATCGCGCCGTAGCCGAGGCGGTTGACGTCGAAAGCGCCGCCAATGCGAAAGCGGCCGGAATCACCGGCGTTGGTCATGGGTTCTCTCCGAGAGTTCTTGCTTGAGCGCCTTCAGGGCCAGCTGGCCAGCGGGGGCATCGAGGATAATATCGAAGCAACGTTGCCGCCGGTCTTCAGGCCGAAGATCGTGCCGCGATCATAGAGCAGATTGAACTCAACGTAACGTCCGCGGCGCGCCAGTTGCCGCTCGCGCTCGGCCGCTTCCCAAGATTTGCTCGGCGTTGCGCCGGACAATGTCGCCGTAAATTGCCAAGGAAGCTCTCGCCGACGTCGCGCACGAAAGCGAAATCGGCGTCGAAAGCGGAATTGCCAGGGTCGCCTGCGCTGTTGAGATAATCGAAGAAGATGCCGCCGATCCCGCGCGGCTCCTGGCGATGCTTGAGATAGAAATACTCGTCACACCAGGTCTTGTAGCGCTCGGCGTCGGCGACGCCGGAATGGCGTTCGCATGTTCCCCGCATCGCGGCGTGAAAGGCGATGGCGTCCGGATCATCCGGCTTGCGGCGCTCATCGAGCATCGGCGTCAGATCGGCGCCGCCGCCGAACCACGTCTTGGTCGTGCGCACGAGCCGCGTATTCATATGCACGGTCGGCACATGCGGGCTCCACGGATGGGCGATCACGGAGACGCCGGCGGCCCAGAAACGGGGATCCTTGTCGGCGCCGGGAATTTGCGACGCGAATTCCGCTGGAAAGGCGCCGTGAACGACGGAAAAATGCACGCCCATCTTCTCGAACAGGCGCCCGCGCAGCATCGCCATCCGCCCGCCGCCGCCAGGCTGGCCGCTCGCGTCGGTGCGCTCCCAGGGTTCGATCGCAAAAAGCCCCGGCGGATGATCGGCGCCGACGCCGGCGAACTCGCGCTCGAGCGCCTCCATCGCCGCGATAATCCGCCGCTGGAGGGTCTCGAACCAGTCGCGGACGGCGGCGAAGCGCGGGTCTTCGATGGCAGGTGTTGAATCGTTCATGGCGTCCGCTCGCCGCGCACCCGGGCGACCAGGCGCTCGACATGCTCGACTGGCGTTTCGGGCACGATTCCATGGCCGAGATTGAAAATATGGGCGCGGCCCTGAAAGCCGCTCAGCACCCGATCGATCTCCTCGTCCAGCCGCCGTCCGCCCGCGACCAGCGCCAGCGGATCGAGATTGCCCTGGAGCGTGAGCCGCTCAGGCAGGGCGGCGATGGCGGCCTTGGGGTCCGTGGCGGTGTCGAGGCCGATCGCGTCGATGTCGGAGACGCCATTGAATTTGGCGAGTTGCGTCCCCGCGCCACGCGGAAAGGCGATCAGCCGCGCGTTCGGCGTCTCGGCGCGAACCTTGGCGGCGATCGCCTTGATCGGCGCGACGCACCAGCGCTCGAATTCGGCCGGCGGCAGCACGCCCGCCCAGGAATCGAAGATCTGCGCCGCATCCGCGCCGGCGGCGAACTGACGGCGGAGATATTCGGCGGAAGCCTCGACAAGCCGGCCGATCAGGCGTGCGAACAATTCAGGATGGCGATAGGCGAAGAGCCGCGCCGGCGCCTGGTCCGGCGTGCCGCGCCCAGCGATCATGTAGCTCGCCACCGTCCATGGCGCGCCGCAGAAGCCGATCAGCGCTGTCTCCTTCGGCAAGTCAGCCTTGAGGCGGTTGAGAGTCTCGAACACCGGCGCGAGCCGGCCCCAGTCGGGCTCATCTCTCAGCTTGGCGAGAGCATCCGCGCCGCCGAGCGGATCGAGACGCGGCCCCTCGCCGCTTTCGAACGACACGCCCTGGCCGAGCGCGTCGGGGATCACGAGAATGTCGGAGAACAGGATCGCCGCGTCGAAGCCGAAGCGGCGGATCGGCTGCAATGTCGCCTCGACCGCGAGGCGAGAATCGTAGCAAAAATCGAGAAACGTCGGCGCCTTGGTTCGAAGCTCGCGATATTCGGGCAGGTAGCGGCCGGCCTGGCGCATGAGCCAGATCGGCGGCGTCCTTTGCCGTTCGCCGGCGAGCGCTGCGAGGAAGGGCTTGGCCAAGCTTGCTTTGGGCTCCGAACGGGCCCTTATTCCGCCGCCCGCTTCATCTCTGGATAGACGCAATGGGCGTCCTCGCTCGCATTGGCGCGGAACAGCGGAATGACGCGCGCCTCATCGAATGCGAGGCCGAGCGTCTTCCATACGTCGACCAAAGCCTCGACCAGCTCGGCGACCTGGGCTTCGCTATGGGCGGGCGTCGGGGTCACGCGCAGGCGCTCCGTCCCCCTGGCGACGGTCGGATAGTTGATCGGCTGAATGTAGATCGCATGCCGCTCAAGCAGGAGTTCGCTGGCCGCGCGGCATTGCCGGGCGTCGCCGACCAGCACCGGCACGATATGCGAGGGATTGTCCATCACCGGCAGGCCGGCGGCGCGAAGCGCGTGCTTGACGAGCTTCGCCATGTGCTGGTGGCGGTCGCGCTCGGCGGTCGAGCGCTTCAAATGCTTGACCGCCGCGGCCGCGCTCGCGGCGACGCTCGGCGGCAAGGTCGAGGTGAAGATGAACTGGGGCGCGAAGCTTCTGACCGCATCGACGATCGCCTCGCTCGCCGCGATATAGCCGCCAAGCGAGCCAAAGCCCTTGGCCAGCGTGCCTTCGATGATGTCGATGCGGGCCGCAAGCCCTTCGCGTTCGCTCAAGCCTCCGCCGCGGGCCCCGTAAAGGCCAACTGCGTGAACTTCGTCGATGTAGGTGAGCGCGTTATATTTCTTGGCCAGCGCCACGACCGCCGCGATCGGCGCGATGTCGCCGTCCATCGAATAGAGGCTCTCGAACACGATCATCTTCGCGCGGTCGCGCGGCTCCGCGGCGAGCAGCTCCTCGAGGTGAGCGACGTCGTTGTGCCGCCATACGCGTTTCTCACAGCCGGAGCGCCTGACGCCCTCGATCATCGAATTGTGATTGAGCGCGTCGGACAGGATCAGGCAATTGGGCAAGAGGGCGGCGATGGTCGAAATCGACGCCAGGTTGGATATCCAGCCGGAAGTGAAGACGAGCGCCGCCGGCTTGCCATGCAGGTCGGCAAGCTCGGCCTCGAGCTCGACGATCGGATTGTGGGTGCCGGAGATGTTGCGGGTTCCACCCGCCCCTGCCCCGTGCGCGCAGACCGCCTTGACCGAGGCTTCGATGACGTCGGGATGGCCGCCCATGCTCAGATAATCGTTCGAGCACCAGACCGTCACTTCGCGCGGCCGGTCTTCCTCGCCCTCCGGGCGCCATTGGGCGATCGGGAACCGGCGCGCGTCACGCTCGAGATTGGCGAAGGTGCGGTAGCGCCCTTCCGCCTTCAGGCGCGCGATCGCATCCTCGAAGCTGCGCTGATAATCCATCGCCTGTCCTTCTCGGCCTGGCCCATTTAGACCGGAACCGCTTTCCTCTTCGCTAAACGGCGCGCGAAAACTTGTCCAGTCTTTCGGCTGGCCGCGCTGTGATCCGCCTCACAATCGGCTCTAAAAAGGCGATAAAATGGCGAGGCGGACAATGGCGCGCTCCTGATCGCCCGTTATATAGTCTCTCGTCGCCCGGCATCTTCGACCTCAATGCGCCCGGCCGACGGTAAACTCGACCGCGTCGCGCAAAGCGCGTTTCCACGGGGAGGCGGCGAACAATTCGAGGGCGTCGCGAGCCATCGCGCCATAATGCCGGGCGCGCTCGATGGTGTCTTCGAGCGCGCGATGCTTCCTCATCGTCGCCAGCGCGAATTCGAGGTCGCCGTCGACCACCTCGCCTTTTTCCAGTGTCCGGCGCCAGAATTCGCGCTCTTTCGCGCCCCCGCGCCGGAACGACAGCACGACCGGCAGGGTGATCTTTCCCTCGCGGAAATCGTCGCCGACATTCTTGCCGAGCTTGGCCGACGAGCCGCCATAATCGAGCGCGTCGTCGATGAGCTGAAAGGCGATGCCGAGATTGGCCCCGTAACCCTCGCAGGCGGCGATCTCCGCCTTGGAGCGGCCGGCGAGAATGGGCCCGACCTCGCAGGCCGCGGCGAACAAGGCCGCGGTCTTGGCGCGGATGACGGCGAGATAGGCGTCCTCGGTCGTCTCCGTGTCCTTGGCGGCCGAGAGCTGCATCACTTCGCCCTCGGCAATCACCACAGCGGCGCCGGACAAAACCTCGAGACAGGGGAGCGAGCCAACCTCGACCATCATCTTGAAGGCTTGGCCCAGGAGAAAATCGCCGACGAGCACGCTCGCCTCGTTGCCCCAAAGCACCCGCGCGGCCGCCTTGCCGCGGCGCAGGTCGCTCTCATCCACGACATCATCGTGCAGGAGCGTCGCGGTGTGCATGAATTCGACCGCGGCGGCGAGCTTGATGTGACCTTCCCCGGAATAGCCGCAAAGGCCCGCCGTCGCCAAGGTCAGGATCGGACGCATCCGCTTGCCGCCCGAGGCGATCAGGTGATTGGCGACTTCGGGGATCATCGTCACCTCTGATCCGGTCCGCGACACAATCGTCTGATTGACCTTGGCCATGTCGCTCGCCACGAGCGTCGTCAGCGGCTCGATCAGACGATCGGCCGATTTGTCTTCCAGTGGAATGACAATTCCCACGCACGCATTCCCTTGCCAGATCCCGCGCCGCGACCATAAAGACGGCCTACCCATGCGGCAAGTGAGCCCGAAATCGAGGTCCATTTTGGTCGAAATCCTGCGCACCAACGATCTCGTTCTCATCAGCGTTATCGAGACAATCCTGAAGGCGGAGCGGGTCGCCTATTTCGTGGCCGACCAGCACATGGCCGCCGTCGAAGGGTCGCTCGGCTTCCTGCCGAGGCGGATTCTGGTCGATTCGGAAGAGAAAGGGCGGGCTCGACGCCTCATTGTCGAAGCGGGTCTGGGAAAAGAACTCCTCGATGGCTGAGCCATCGACGGAGCTCGAGAGCGCCGACAGGCTGACCGAGGACCGGTGGCTCGGCGGCCGGCTCCTGCTCGTGCAGCCGAAACGCGGCCACCGGGTCGGGACGGACGCCGCGCTGCTGGTTGCGGCGGCGGGCGACGCTCGGCAAGGCCGGATCGTCGACGTCGGCGCGGGCGTCGGCGCGGTCGGGCTGGCGCTCGCGCAGCGCAACCCGCTCGCCTCCGTCGATCTCTTGAGATTCGATCCGAAGGCGGCGGCGCTGGCGGAACGCAACGCGCAGCGCAACGGGCTTCAGTCGCGCACGCGCGTCCTGCGGCTCGACGCGCTCAACCCGAGGGAGCGCCGCGAGGCGGGGCTGGCGGAATCGGCCGGTTGCGTCGTCACCAACCCGCCGTTCTTCGACGCTCACGCGGTCCGCGCCTCTCCCGACAAGGGCAAAGCGCGCGCGCATGTCTTGGGCCATGCGGAGGCCGGCGCGACGCTTGCCGACTGGATTCAGGCTTCGCTCGCGATTCTCGCGCCGGGCGGGCGGTTCGTGATGATCCACCGGCCCGATGCGCTGAGCGCGATCCTGGCCGCGATCGGAAACCGGCTCGGCGCGCTTGCGATTCTGCCGGTTCATCCGGCGAGAGGCGCGAGCGCGCATCGCCTGCTGGTTTCAGGCGTCAAAGGCTCCAAGGCGCCGCTGCGGATCGCGCCGGCGCTGGTCCTGCACGGAGCTGACGGCCGACTGACGGCCGAGGCGGACGCCATCCATCGCGGCGAGCGGCTCATCGAATGGGGCGGGTAGGCATCGGCAGCGGGCTGAAAATCATACGGCCGGCGGCGGTGTACGGTTTTGCGCGCGACTCAGTCTTTTCAGTTGCTTAGCCTCCTTTTTCTGCAACTCGAGACGGCTGGGCGTTCACGACATAATATACTATATATTTATATATTATATGCCGATTAGGCAGCCCCGGCCGCTCTTGGGCGCTGTCGACATCAGCGACAGCTGACATCCGGCCCTCAAACTCGCTAAACCGTACCCAGGCGGCCGGCCACTCTGGCGCCGGTTCGACAAAGGGAAGGCCATGCGGTCCGGCGTCAAACTCATTCGCTCGCGAGCCGTGGCGGCGATGTTCGCCGTTTCGGCTCTTCTGCCTCTTGCCGGCTGCGCAATTCCGCCTTCCGGCATTCCGACGGCGGCTGACATTCGGGGCTTGAGGCCATCCGGCGCAGTGACGATGACCCAGGTCTTTCTCTCTGCGTCAGGCGTCGGCAGCGGCGCGCTGACCTTCAGGGGCAGGACCTATCCGTTCACGCTCGTCGGCTCGCTGATCGGCCTCGGCGCGATCTCCACCCTGCAAGCCTCGGGCGAGGTCTACAACCTGCACGACATCTCCCAGTTCTCAGGCCCCTGGATCCAGGGCACGGGCAGTCTCGCCATCACCACCAAGGCGAATGGAGAACTCTGGCTCGAGAACCGAAACGGCGTGATCATGCGGCTCAACGCCGCGCAAGCGGGGCTCACGTTCAGCGCCGGGCGGTACGAGATCTTTATCCAGCTCACGCAATAGCAGCGCGAGCGAAGCCGAGGCGCCCGCGTCTACCCCCTCCCGCCGAGGAGCATGCGCAGAAGCACGCCGTCGCGACGGACGAAGTGATGATAGAGCGCGGCCGCGGCGTGCAGGCCGGCCAGTCCAAACAGGCAATAGGCCAGCACCTGATGAATCTCCTCCGCGGGATGAAACACGCCAGGATTGGAGGCGACGCCAAAGTTCAGCTGGGCGAAACCGTAGTCGAAGGCGCGGCCATGCCAGACATAGGCGACGATCCCGAAAATCGGGATGAGGACCATCAGCACATACAGGAGATGGTGCGCGGCAAGCGAAGTGCGGCGATCGAACTCGCCGATGTCAGGCGGTAGATCAGGCGGCTTGTGCGACGTTCGCCACACAAGCCTGGCGATGACGAGAGCGAAATAGACGAGCCCGACGCAGCCATGGACGTTGATCCAGAATGGGCGCGATTCCTTCGGGATGTCGTCGAACAGGAGACCCAGCGTTCCGAGAAAAACGACCAGCGCCGCGATGGCCCAGTGGAAGGCGACAGCAGTCGAGCCATACCGCGCAATCGCCGGGGCGATGCGTTGCCCGGTCGCGAGAACGTTCATGGCGAATCGCTCCAGAATTTCCTTATCGGAGATGGCCCGTCGCGCCGGTTGGTGCAATCGCGACAAGGCGTTTTTGTGGCTCGTCGGATCGCGCGCGGATTTGAGCGCTCCCCTGGCGCTGCTATGCTCGCGCGCACGTGAACCGGCGAGCCGCCATGACCGACGCCTTTCTCAACCATATCCGCGCCACCCTCGACGAGATTGACGCCGCGGGCCTGACGAAACGCGAGCGGCTGCTGACCGGGCCGCAGGGCGGGCGCATCCATGTCGCCTCCCCGCAAGGCGCGCGCGATGCGGTCAATCTCTGCTCCAACAATTACCTCGGCCTCGCCGATCACCCCGACGTCATCGCGGCGGCGCGCCGCGCGATGGATGAGTTCGGCTTCGGCATGGCCTCGGTGCGCTTCATCTGCGGGGCGCAGACGCTGCATCGAGAGCTCGAGCAGGCGATCGCCAAGCACCTGGGCAAGGATGACGCGATCGTGTTCGCCGCCTGTTTCGACGCCAACGGCGGCGTGTTCGAGCCGCTGCTCGGGGAAGAGGATGCGATCATTTCCGACAGCCTCAACCATGCTTCGATCATCGACGGCGTGCGGCTGAGCAAGGCAAAACGCTACCGCTTCGCCAATTCGGACTTAGATGAGCTCGAGGATCGCCTCAAGGAGGCGGACGCCGCGGCCGCGCGGTTCAAGCTCATCGCCACCGACGGCGTGTTCTCGATGGACGGCTATGTCGCCAAGCTGAAGGAGATCTGCGAACTTGCCGACCGTTACGGCGCGCTTGTTCTGGTCGACGACTGCCACGCAACCGGCCATCTCGGCGAGAAGGGCCGCGGCACGCCGGCGCTGACCGGCGCGGGCGACCGGGTCGACATCGTCACCGGCACGTTCGGCAAGACGCTCGGCGGGGGCATGGGCGGCTTCGTCGCCGCCGACCAGCCGATCGTCGATCTCCTGCGGCAGCGGGCGCGGCCCTATCTCTTCTCCAACTCGCTCGCGCCCCCGCTCGCCGCGGGGGCCTTGAAGGCGCTCGAGATTGCGATCGAGGCCGACGGCCGGCGCGCTCTGCTGAAGAACCATGCGCGTCGCTTTCGCGAAGGCGTCGAGAAAGCCGGATTCAGTGTCGCGCCCGGGGAGACGCCGATCATTCCGGTGATGCTGGGCGAGGCGAGCCGAGCGCAGGATCTGGCGCGAGCGCTGGACGAGCGCGGATTGTTCGTGGCCGGGTTCTTTTTTCCCGTGGTGCCGAAGGGCCAGGCGCGCATCCGCACGCAAATGTCGGCGGCGCTGACCGAGGCCGACATCGACTTTGCGATCGCCGCCTTCACCGATGCGGGCAAGGCGCTGGGGATCGTGTGACGATGACAAGCCCTTTTTAGCGGCCGGCGACCGAGCGCCCTCCGCGGTCGGTCGTACAACAGGGAGGAAACCATGGCGCCAGAATTAGAAGGCAAGGTCGCCGTCGTGACGGGGGCTGCGTCGGGCATCGGACTGGCCAGTTCCGAGGCCATGCTGGCCTTGGGCGCGCGCGTGGTGATGGTCGATCGCGACGAGGCGGCGCTGAAAAGACTGCGCGGCAAGCACGGCGAGGCTGTGATCCCTTTAATCATCGACCTGCTCGATCCGAAGGACTGCGCCACGCTGCTTCCGAAGGTCCTGGAGAGCGCCGGGAAGCTCGACATCCTGCACGCCAACGCCGGCCTCTATGTCGGCGGCGACTTGGTCGATTCCGACTCCGCCGCGATCGACCGGATGCTCAATTTGAATGTCAATGTCGTGATCAAGAACGTACATGACGTGCTGCCTCACATGATCGAGCGTCGGACCGGCGACATCATCGTTACAAGTTCGCTTGCGGCCCATTTTCCGACCCCTTGGGAGCCAGTCTATGCGTCGTCCAAATGGGCAATCAATTGCTTTGTCCAGACGGTGCGGCGGCAAGTGTTCAAGCATGGAATTCGTGTCGGCTCGATCTCGCCTGGGCCTGTCATCACCGCGCTGCTCGCGGACTGGCCGCCGGAGAAACTGAAGGAGGCAAAGGAGTCCGGAAGCCTTTTGGAGGCGAGCGAAGTGGCCAATGTGGTCACGTTCATGCTGACGCGGCCACGCGGCATGACGATCCGGGACGTGGTGATGCTGCCCACCAATTTCGATCTCTAGGCCGCTATCGCAATCCCGCCCAAGCGGATCAATCGTCGCGACGGCCAAGCGTTGGCCGCCACATATCGGAAGCCCCATGCGCGCCTCGTCAAGCAAAACCCGGAGCTTGGGCTGTGGCTTGACGAGCAGCCGCTCTCGGAGATCGGCCCCGACGATGGGCTGATCACAACATCAGCCGGCCCGTCCGCTTCTTCCGCTTACTTCGTCAACGGACAGCCGCTGTTGGCGGCGGTCGGATAGGCGGCGTCGCCGGGGACCGTGGCGAGCAGGTTATAATAGTCCCAGTCGCGCTTGCTCTCCGACGGCTTCTTCACTTGGAACAGATAGAGATCCGACACCATGCGTCCATTGGCCTGCACGTGCCCATTCGACGTGAAGGCATCGTTGACCGGCAGCTCCTTCAACTGCTTCACCACCGCATCCGCGTCCTTCGTGCCGGCGGCCTTGACCGCCTTGAGATATTGCAGCGTAGCGGAATAAACCCCGGCCTGGATCATGTTCGGCATTCGCCCGGTGCGCTTGAAGAAGCGCTCGCCGAACTCGCGCGTCCGGTCGCTGAGGTCCCAATAGTAGCTCTCGGTCAGCACCAGACCCTGCGCCGCCTGCAATCCGAGGCCGTGGACTTCCGCCAGGGTCATGAGCAGCGCCGCGAGCCGCTGGCCGCCGGCGACGATACCGAATTCCGCCGCTTGCTTGACCGAATTGACGGTGTCCTGGCCGGCGTTGGCGAGACCGACGATCTTCGCCTTGGAGCTCTGCGCCTGCAGGAGGAAGGACGAGAAGTCGGCCGTGTTGAGCGGATAGAGCACGTGGCCGAGCACCTGGCCCCCGTCGGCCTTGATGACGTCGCTCGTGTCTTTCTCCAGCGCATGGCCGAAGGCGTAGTCCACGGTGATGAAGTACCAGGTGTCGCCGCCGGTCTTCACCAGCGCGCCCCCCGTCGAAACCGCGAGCGCGTGCGTGTCGAAGGCCCAGTGGAAGCCGTAGGGCGTGCAGGCCGAGCCTGTGATCGCCGAGGTTGCGGCGCCGACCACGATGTCGATCTTCTTCTTCTCGGCGGCGATTCCCTGCACCGCGAGCGCGACCGAGGACGTCGTCAGGTCGGTGATCATGTCGACGCCTTCGGCGTCGTACCAGCGCCGCGCGATGTTGCCGGCGAGGTCTGGCTTGTTCTGGTGATCGGCGGTCACCAGATCGATTGTCTGGCCGAGCACGCTGCCGCCAAAATCCTCGATCGCCATTTTCGCGGCTTCGATCGACCCCTTGCCGCCATAGTCGGCGTAAACCCCGGATTGATCGTTCAGAATGCCGATCTTGACGCCCTGCGCCGACGCCGGCGCGCCCGCAAGCATACCGCAGGCGGCGAGGGCGGCGGACGCCAATTGAATCAGCCCTACCTTGCCAATCATGATTTCCTCCCGGTTCCTCGGCTTGGCGTGCGGGAGCCATCAACGGCGCCCGACCGGCATCTCGGCTGTTGATTGGGTTTGAACCGGATTTCGGCGCGCCACGCAATGCGAAAACACGGGCGCCCGCAGCGATACGCCTCCCGACTGGGCGTTAAGTCCCGGCGCTAGCCTTCGTTAGAATTGAACCTCGATGAGCGGGCGTTTGCGGCCTCGCGCGGTCGCCAACCGATAGGCGCCGGGGGTGAGGCCGACCGTTTTATGGAATTGGCGAGTGAAAGCCGCCTGGTCCGCATAACCGCATTCGAGCGCCAATTCGCTCAAGGAGGCCTCAGAGTGCCGGAGCCGGTCGCAAGCCCGGTCGATGCGCAGCCGGGACAGATATTGGCCGGCGGAAAAGCCGAATATTGTCCTGATCCTCTGATGAAACTGGAACGGCGAAAGCCCGGCTCGCGCCGCGAGGTCGGGAATGCGCAAGGGTTCATCGAGATGATCGTCGATATAGGCGAGCGTTGCGGAAAGAGCCGCCGAAACCGGCGCCGGCCCCGACAAGGCCGGCGCGTCGCGGGAAATGCCGGCCAGGCCGCGAATGACGCCGGAGCCATCGACCAGCGGCTCTTTCCAGGTCAGACACCAGCCCTCGCCGCCGTCCGGATAGAGATGACGCTCCATCTTAGCCCGGATCGAGAGCCCTTCGGCGATAACCTTGAGATCCTGCGCCTCGAACCGCTCGCCGAGCGGCGCGGCAAAGACCTCGCTCGCCTTGCGGCCGATCAGCGCGCTCTTGCCGGCAAACCGGCAGCGACGGGCGAGCGTGTCGTTGACCGCGACATAGCGCGCCTCCTCATCCTTGATGAAGAACACGGTATCGGCGACACGGTCGAAGAGCTCGATGCCCGGAAACGGGCGTCCGAGGATCGCGGCGAGCGACGCAGCCGGGTCGGCGTCGACGTTTGGGCGCGCGATTGTGCGGATTTTCAATCTCAAGCCTGCGTTTTGATCAAGAATCGGGAGCCGAGACATGCGAATGTCGGCTTAAGCGAATGTCCGACTCTAGGGAGCCTCAAGATGTCGTCGCAAGTCTTTTCCGGAACCATGCCGGCCCTGATGACCCCCTGCGGCCCCGATCGGCGGCCCGACTTCGACGCCCTCGTCAAGATGGGGAAACATCTCGTCGGCGCCGGAATGTCGGGGCTCGTCTATTGCGGCTCGATGGGCGACTGGCCGCTGCTCACGATCGAACAGCGAATGGAGGGCGTCGAGCGTCTCGCCAGGGCCGGCCTGCCAGTCATCGTCGGCACGGGCGCGCAGAACACCGAGCAGGCCGCGGCGCTCGCCGCCCTCGCAAAGGCAAAAGGCGCGAAGGGGCTCATGATCATTCCGCGCGTGCTTTCGCGCGGCTCCTCCACGCCCGCCCAACGCGGCCATTTCGCCCGCGTGCTCAAGGCGGCGGTCGACTTGCCTTCGGTCATCTACAACAGCCCCTATTACGGTTTCCAGACGCGAGCCGAGTTGTTCTTCGACCTGCGCAATGAGTTTCCCCATCTGGTCGGATTCAAGGAATTCGGCGGCGCGGAATCGCTGAGCTACGCCGCGGAGCATATCGCCGGGCGTTCGGACGACATCGCGCTCATGGTCGGCGTCGACACCGAAGTGTTCCACGGCTTTGTCAATTGCGGCGCCTCCGGCGCCATCACCGGCATCGGCAATGTGTTCCCGCGCGAAGTGCTTCGTCTGGTCGAGCTTTGCGAGCGCGCCGCGAAGGGCGATGCTCAGGCGCGTCGTCTGGCGCTCGAGCTTGACAGCGCGCTCAACCCCCTCTCGGTCTTCGACGAGGGCGTCGATCTCGTGCTTTATTTCAAGCGCCTGATGACGCTCGTGGGGCATGACGAATATGCGCACCACTTGAATGATTTCGACGCCCTCAGCCGATCGCAGGAGAGCATGGCGAAGCGGCGGTTCACGACGTTCCGGGCCTGGTACGCCTCCTGGCCCGGCGCCAAGGATTGAGCGCCGTGCGAGTCATCGATTCCCATACAGAGGGCGAGCCGACCCGGGTGATCGTCGAGGGGGGACCGCCGCTTGGCGACGGCCCGCTTGCCGGACGCCGCGACCGCTTCAAGGCCGAGTTCGATCATATCCGCCGCTTCGCCGTCAACGAACCGCGCGGACACGATGCGATCGTCG
Source organism: uncultured Alphaproteobacteria bacterium (assembly GCA_963833955.1). GTDB lineage: Bacteria > Pseudomonadota > Alphaproteobacteria > Rhizobiales > Beijerinckiaceae > Roseiarcus. The sequence goes on from CAWHZY010000007.1 coordinate 188,604, forward strand.
GGGCGCTCCTCTGCGAGCCACACGACAAGTCATGCGCGGCGGGTGTCATCTTCTTCAACAATGTCGGCACTATCGGCATGTGCGGCCACGGGACGATCGGCCTTGCCGTGACGCTTGCGCATATGGGCCGGCTCAAGCGCGGGCGCCATCGTTTCGAGACGCCGGTCGGCGTGGTCGGCGTGGAGCTCGTCGATGAGTGCACGGCGACGGTCGAGAATGTCGAGAGTTATCGTCTCGCCGAAGCGGCCTCGGTCGAGGCCGAGGGTTTGGGAACCGTGCGCGGCGACGTCGCCTGGGGCGGCAACTGGTTCTTCCTGACTGCGAACGCGCCTTACGATCTTGAGCTCGCGAACGTGGGCGCGTTGACGGTGGCGGCCACCGCCATTCAGGACGCGCTTCAAGCGCAAGGCGTGCGCGGCAAGGACGGCGCTTCGGTCGACCACATCGAGTTTTTTGCTCCCGCGCGATCGAGCAACGCGAACAGCCGCAATTTCGTCCTCTGCCCCGGCGGCGCCTATGACCGGTCGCCGTGCGGGACTGGCACGAGCGCGAAGCTCGCTTGCCTCCACGCCGACGGAAAGCTGCGGCCCGGCGAAGTCTGGGTGCAGGAAAGCATCATCGGCAGCCGCTTTCGCGCCAGCTTCGAACCGGGTCCGACCGGAGGCATTCTGCCGCGCATTACCGGACGCGCGTTCATCTGCGCCGAAGGCAAGCTCATGCAGGACGCTCTGGACCCGTTCCGGTACGGAATTCGCGGTCTGGCGCCGGCTTAATCACCTTTTTGCCTTGGTGATCTTGCGCTTGACAGCCCCGCCTGCGCCGTGTCACCGCCGCCGCGCCCGGGCGCGAGCCAGGTCGTCGCCCTATCGCGTTCATTCGGAGAAACCGGACCATGAAGACGGCCTTGGTGTTTCCGGGTCAAGGCTCCCAAGCGGTCGGCATGGGAAAAGCGCTGGCGGACGAGTTTCGCGTCGCGCGGGAGATTTTTGACCGCGTCGACGGCGTGCTCGATCAGAAGCTTTCCCACTTGATGTTCGAGGGGCCTGAGGATCAGCTCACGCTGACCGCGAACGCCCAGCCCGCGCTCATGGCCACAAGCATCGCCGCGCTCAGGGTTTTGGAGACCGAGACGGGCTTCAACCCATACTCGGAGGCGGCCTATGTCGCCGGGCATTCGCTCGGCGAATATTCAGCGCTTTGCGCGGCCGGTTCGCTCACCCTCGAAGACGCAGCGCGTCTCTTGCGCCTGCGCGGCGAGGCGATGCAAAAGGCGGTCCCGGTGGGCGAAGGCGCGATGGCGGCCATCCTCGGCCTCGACTTCGGGGCGGTGGTGAAGATCGCGACACAAGCGGCGAGCGACCTCTATCTCACCGGCGCGATCTGCCAGGCCGCCAATGACAATGGCGGCAATCAGGTGGTCGTCTCGGGCACGGTCGCCGCGGTCGAGCGCGCGATCGAGCTCGCCAAGCTCGCCGGCGCGAAACGGGCGTTGCTTCTGCCCGTCTCGGCGCCCTTTCATTGCGCGCTCATGCAGCCGGCCGCGGAAGCGATGGACGAAGCGCTGAAGGCCGTCACGATCCGCCCCCCGAAGCCCCCGCTGGTCTCGAATGTCGAAGCGGAGGCGGTCGCGAAGCCGGACGCGATCCGATCTGGCCTCGTCGCCCAGGTCACCGCGACCGTGCGCTGGCGCGACAGCGTGACTTACATGAGCGCGCACGGGGTGACCCGGTTCATCGAGCTCGGCTCGGGCAAGGTTTTGACCGGCCTCATCAAGCAAATCGTGGAGAGCGGCGCGACGACCATCAGCATCGGCGCGCCCGCCGACATCGCCGCCTTCCGCGCTTCGGCGCATCCCTGAGAACCGAGGGGAGGGACGCTGGTGTTCGATCTGACAGGAAGAATTGCGCTCGTCACCGGCGCGTCGGGCGGCTTGGGCCAGGCGATCGCACGCGCCCTGCATGCGCAGGGAGCCTCGGTCGCGCTCACCGGCACCCGGCGGGAGGCGTTGGAAACGCTCGCCGCCGAACTCGAGACCCGGGCGCATGCGGCGCCTTGCGACCTCTCCGACACCGCCTCGGTCGAAGCGCTGATCCCGACCGTCGAGAGCGCGCTCGGACCGGTCGATATTCTCGTCAACAACGCCGGGGTCACGCGCGACGCGCTTTTCATTCGCATGAAGGACGAGGACTGGGATACTGTGCTTGCGATCAACCTGACCGCGGCCTTCCGCCTGTCGCGCGCCTCGTTGAAAGGCATGCTGAAACGGCGCTTTGGCCGAATCATAAACATCACGTCGGTTGTCGGCGTCCAGGGCAATCCGGGGCAAGGAAACTACGCCGCTGCGAAAGCGGGCATGATCGGCATGTCCAAGGCGCTCGCCGCCGAGGTCGCGACACGGGGCATCACCGTCAATTGCATCGCCCCCGGCTTCATCGACAGTCCAATGACTCGGGTTCTGGACCAGAAACAGCGCGATACGATCCTCGCCTCGATCCCGATTGGACGTTTCGGTTCCGACAAGGAAATTGGCGCCGCGGCAGTGTATTTAGCGAGTTCCGAATCGGCTTATGTGACCGGGCAGACGCTGCATGTGAACGGCGGAATGGCGATGATCTGATGGCTCGGACTCGCCCGCAAGACCGCGGCGCGACGGGTTTTGCGCCCTCTCGCGTTGCCCAAAAAGATATGCTATCGACCCGGTTTGTCGCAGGGCGTGGGAGGGGCGCTTCATCTGAAGCGCCAGCGTCGTCGAACCCGAGCGAACCTGTCACGCAAAGGCCGGGAGCGGACGCCCAAACGGCGGGCCTTGCCGCCGGCGGGGTCGATTGGGGAATTGATCACAGGTCGGGCGGCAAAGCCCGATGCATAAGGGAAAAGATGAGATGAGCGATGTCGCAGAGCGCGTAAAAAAGATCGTCGTAGAACATCTCGGCGTGGAGGCCGACAAGGTCGTCGACAGCGCCAATTTCATCGACGATCTGGGCGCCGACTCGCTTGACACGGTTGAGTTGGTGATGGCCTTCGAAGAAGAGTTCGGGGTCGAGATTCCCGACGATCAAGCCGAAACCATCGTAACCGTCGGCGACGCGGTGAAGTATCTTGAAAAGGCGTCGACCAAGAAATAGGTGCGCAACGCGCTGAGCTGGCGCCGCCGGCCTTCGTCGAGACGCTTCTTTACTTGAGTGCGGGCCGGGCGTCTCGTCCGGCCCTTGTTGTGTTGGGCGCCGCCCTTCCGAGTGACGCCAAGATTTGCCAGATCGCCAAGCGCGCAAGATTCGCCAATGGGCGGCAAGATTCGCGGGCGGGAACAGCTAGAGTGCAGGCATGGGACAATTAAGGCGCGTCGTCGTTACAGGTCTTGGGATGGTGTCCCCGATCGCTTGCGGGGTCGAGGCCACCTGGCGCCGGCTTCTCGCCAGCGAGTCGGCTTTGGCCAGGGTCGAAAACTTCGATGTTTCCGACCTCCCTTGCAAGATCGCCGCGCAAGTGCCGCGCGGCGACGCTCCGGACGCTTTCCATCCCGACGAGTGGATGGACCCTAAAGAGCAGCGCCGCGTCGACGACTTCATCATCTACGGCATGAGCGCCGCGACGCAGGCGCTCAGCGACGCGCAGCTGGAGCCCCAAATCCTACGACGAGGAGATCGAGACCGGAGTCCTGTTTGGCTCGGGAATCGGGGGCCTCGGCGGGATTTACGACGCCTCGGTCACCTTGCACGAAAAAGGACCGCGCCGGATTTCGCCGTTCTTCATTCCGGGACGCCTGATCAACCTATTGAGCGGCCAGGTTTCGATCGCCCACCGTCTCAAGGGCCCCAACCACGCGGTCGTCACGGCCTGCTCGACCGGCGCGCACGCGATTGGCGACGCCGGACGGTTGATCGCCCTTGGCGATGCGAACGTGATGCTGGCTGGCGGGGCTGAATCGGCGGTCAACCGGTTGTCGCTCGCGGGCTTCTGCGCCTGCCGCGCCTTGTCGACCGGCTTCAACGACAGGCCGAAGCAGGCCTCGCGCCCTTACGACCGCGATCGCGACGGATTCGTGATGGGCGAGGGCGCGGGATGTGTGGTGCTCGAGGAACTCGAGCACGCCAAGGGCCGGGGCGCTCATATCTACGCCGAGCTGACCGGTTACGGCCTGTCCGGCGACGCCTACCACATTACAGCGCCCGCGCCCGATGGCGACGGCGCCTTCCGCGCCATGAGCGCGGCGCTCAAGCGCGCCGAGCTTTCCCCCTCGGAAATCGACTACGTCAACGCGCACGGCACGTCGACGATGGCCGACGAGATCGAATTGCACGCCGTCGAGCGCCTGCTTGGCAATTCGGCCGCAAAGGCGACCATGTCCTCGACAAAGTCGGCGACCGGCCATCTCCTCGGCGCGGCGGGCGCCGTGGAGGCGATCTTCTCGATCCTCGCCATCCGCGACCAGGTCGCGCCGCCGACCCTCAATCTTGACAACCCGTCGGTCGAGACCGCGATCGATCTTGCGCCTCATGTCGCGCGCAAGCGGCCAATTCACGCGGTGTTGTCCAACTCGTTCGGCTTCGGCGGCACCAACGCCTCGCTCGTCTTCAGCGCGCTGCACTGATCGGGTGAGACCGGCGCGATTGGGTGTTTCCCTGTGGCGCCCGGTCGGCTAAACTCGGCTGAAGCACGCGTCCAGCGGCGCGGCCTCGCGCAGGCTTTGGACTGCAGCATCAGCAGCGGAAGGCGAAAAAGCGGCAACCGACATGAGCGGAGATTCCGAATCCGGCGACGGAGACGCCCCTCGACCGCGCGTAAGCCTGTTCAGCCGCGCAGCGAAGCCCAAGCTGAACGACCCGGCGCCGCCGCCGGCCCCGCCGCCACGCAAGCCGCGCCGGATGGGTTTGTCGAGCCTGAGCGGATTGCTCACTTTCGTCCTTCTCGGCGCGCTCGCGACGGGCGGCGGGCTCGTTTGGCTCATGAAGGAAGCGCGGAGCCCAGGGCCGCTCGCCGAGGACAAGGTTGTCATGATCACGCGCGAGGACGAGGCAGCCGGCATCGCGGATCAGCTTGAGCGCGCGGGCGTCATCGACAGCGCGACGTGGTTCAACATTCTCACCACGCTCGACGGCAATCGCGGCGCCCTGAAACGTGGCGAGTACGCGTTCAAGGCGGGCATGAGCATGAACGACATCGAGAACGAGCTCATTGCGCACCGCGTGATTCGATACAAGATCACCATCCCCGAGGGTCTGACCAGCGAGCAAGTCGTCGACCGGCTCCGCGAGGATCCAGTTTTGAGCGGCGACGTCAGAGAGCCCCCGCGCGAGGGTTCGCTGATGCCCGATACCTACTATTTCGAACGGGGCGACACGCGGCTGTCGATCCTCTCGCGCATGGCGAAGACTCAGACGAAGGCCGTCGAGGACATATGGAAAACGCGCTCGCCGGATTTGCCGATCAAGTCGCCATGGGAAATGGTGACCCTCGCCTCGATTGTCGAGAAAGAAACGGGCAAGCCGGAAGAGCGGCCGCGCGTGGCCGGGGTGTTCATCAATCGACTTGACAAGCACATGCGGCTCGGTTCCGACCCGACGATTGTCTATGGCCTGGTGTCGGGCAAAGGCACGCTCGGCCGCAGCATCACAAAAGCCGACCTCAATCAGCCGACGCCCTACAACACCTACATCATAGACGGCCTGCCGCCGGGGCCGATCTGCAACCCCGGCAAGGCGGCGCTGGAAGCCGTCGCCAAACCCGCGCGGAGCAAGGACCTCTATTTCGTCGCCGACGGAACCGGAGGGCATGTGTTCGCCGAAACGTTGGATCAGCACCAGAAAAATGTCGCCCGCTGGCGTCAGATCGAAAAGGACGTCAAGGATAAGCTTGCGCCGGATGCGACGCCCGGGCCCGCAATTCGCGGTTCAATCGACCCGGTCGATCCGTCTCAGTTCGGCGCCCTTGTCACGCCCGGGCAGGGACAAGCTTCTCCCTCGGTTCTTGCCCGTCTCACCAAAATCGGCATGGCGCGGAACGCCAAGGATGCGGCGCTCGCCTCGCTTGCCGGCCCGGGCGCGAAGACGATCGAGGAATTGGGCTTTGTCGTCTCCGGCGTCAACGATGCGCCGGCGGAGGGCTTCGCGTTCGGGAGCGACGATCCGCCGGCAACGGAAGGAGGAGGGCCCATCGCCTCGGCTCCGCTCTCACCGGCCATGCTCGCGGACCAGAGGGCGCGCGAAGCCAAATATGGAACGGGAACAGGAACGGGAACGGTGACATTGGCCTCGACCCCGCTTGCCGACACCCCAGGCGCCCAGCCTGCTCAGGCATCGCCGGGGACGGCTTCCGGCCATCCGCGCATCTACGACGCCTCCGAGGGCACTCCGCTCGACCCCCTGCTCAACAAGACCTACGATCTCAGCTACGCCAAGGTCGTGCCGGCTGATACATTGACGAAGTGAGGGCGCCGCAGCCGCGGCCTTCCGACCTTAAGCGCGAACGGAAATGCGCTCATGCACGAGCGCGAGCGCGATGGCGCAGGCGTTCGAGACATTGAGGCTCCGGATCGCGCCGGGGAGATCGAGGCGCGCCAGACGATCGCATCGCTCGCGCGTCAACCGTCGCAGGCCCTTGTCCTCGGCGCCGAGGACCAAGGCCAGCGGGCGCGAAATCGTTTCATCCGTGAGCGGGTGCGGCGCCTCCAAATCGAGCCCGATCCGCCAATAGCCCATGTCCCCCATCTCGGCGAGCGCCCGCGCCAGATTGGTGACGCTGCAAATCGGCACGTGCTCGAGCCCGCCGGAAGCCGATTTCGCCAGCGCGCCGGCAAAGTCAGGCGAGTGGCGCTCGGTCGTGACCAGCGCGTCGACGGCGAAAGCGGCGCCCGTCCGCAGGATCGCGCCGACATTGTGCGGGTCCGTGATCTGGTCGAGAACGAGCACGAGACCGTTCGCGGGCAAATCCGCGATATCGATCGGCGCGAGCGGCCGCGCCTCGAGCAATAGCCCCTGATGAACCGCTTCGCGCGGCGCGCGGGCGGAGATTTCCTCTGGGCTCATGATCCTCGTCTCGAGCCCGCGGGCGGCGATCTCGCCGCTCAGCCGCTCGGCCGCCGCGGCCGTGGCGTAGAGACGGATAAGCTCGCGCCGCGGGGCTTTGAGCGCCGCCCCGACGCTGTGAAAGCCGTAGATGACCGAAACCTTGGCCTCCCGCCGCTCGCCCGGGCGGTCGCGGGGGCCCGCGCGCTTGAGCGCCGGCTCCGCTTCGGCGCTTTGCCCTTTCTTCAGCCGCGCGGCGGCGAGCGGGGGATTGCGCGATCCGAAGGAAGGCGGACTTGGGCGGCGGTCGCGTTTACGGGTCATCGGCTGAAACGGTCCTTGCGCTGATCAAGGTGGGCTGCGGTTCGCCGTCATGGGCGCGCCCATTTCCCATCGCAAACGGCGATCTCAGCCGCAAGAGCGCGCCGTCGGCCAATCCAAAAACGAAAGACTGTTGACGCGCTGTCATGGGAAGCGGGTTTCTACTGAGCGTTCAGAGCGCGGGCGTCCGGCGATGACCATCCGCATGGGATCGAGCTCAAGAGCGCCGTTCGAGGAGTGACGCCCACGTCGCAATCCATTGAGGGAGGCTGGAATGGAGCGCGTCAAGGCGGTCATTTTCGACTGGGCCGGCGCCATCGATCTACCCAAGCTCCAGACGAAGCAGGCCAATCGAGGACACGCTTCCGCGCCTTTTCCGAGGGCGTCCGTACCGGCCGTCCAAAGGGAAATGGAGGTTTTGCCTGCGTGAAGCGCATATCCCGCTTGACCGGACGCAAAATAGATATAAAGATATGCTTATGTCTGATGACCGACGCGCGCCCCCCCTCGCCTTTCGGGCTCTGCTCACGGGCCTCGAAGCGGCCGGCGAGGAGACGCGGCTGCGCATCCTCTGCCTGTTGGAAGTCGCCGAACTCACCGTGAGCGAGCTAGTCGCCATTCTCGGCCAGTCGCAGCCGCGCGTCTCGCGCCATCTGCGCCTGCTGGTCGAGGCGGGGCTCGCCACGCGCCAGCGCGAGGGCGCCTGGGCCTTCTTCCGCCTCGCCGAACCCGGCGGGGCGCTGGCGCGCGAATGGCTGCGCCGTCTCGATCCGGCCGATCCGATCGTGAACGCCGACCGCGTCCGCCTGGATATTGCGCGCGACGCGCGCCGCAAGCAGGCGGCGGCCTATTTCGCCACGCGCGCCGCCGATTGGGACCAGATCCGCGCGCTACATGCGCCGGAAGAGCGGGTCGAAGCGGCGCTCGTCGACATGATCGGCGCGAAGCCGTTCCGCAATCTGCTCGATCTCGGCACCGGCACCGGGCGCATGTTGGAATTGCTCGCGCCGCGGGCGGCGCGCGCGGTTGGCGTCGACCAGAGCGCGGCGATGCTGGCGCTTGCGCGCGCGCGCATCGATCAGGCAGGCCTCAGGCATGTGTCCTTGCGGCAGGGTGATATCTACGCGCCTCCTGTCGAACGCAACGCCTACGATCTCGTGGTCATCCACCAGGTGCTGCACTTCCTTGACGATCCGGCCCGGGCGCTCGCTGAAGCCACGCGGGCTCTGGCGCCGGGCGGGCGGCTCGCGGTCGTGGACTTTGCCGCCCACGACCAGGAATTCCTGCGCGACGAGTTCGCTCATCGTCGGCTCGGCTTCGCCGTCGACGAGGTTGAGAACTATCTCGCCGAGGCGGGTCTCTCCGCCATCCGCGTGGAGCGTGTTCCACCGGCCAAGGGCGAAGCCGGCAAGCTGACGGTCATGCTGTGGATTGCCGAGGATCCGCGCATCATCTCCGACGATTTCCAAAAGGCAGACACGGAGTTCGCGTGATGGCGGCGAAACCTCTTCCGCTGAGCCGCGCCGGAGCGCAGGTTCATGTTTCTTTCGAGTTCTTCCCGCCCAAGACCGCGGACATGGAGGCGAATTTATGGGAGGCGGCCACGCGGCTCGAGCCGCTCAATCCCGCCTTCGTTTCGGTCACTTATGGCGCCGGCGGCTCGACGCGCGAGCGCACCCATGCGCTGGTCGAGCGCATGGCGCGCGAGACCACGATGAGGCCCGCAGCGCATCTGACATGCGTCGGCTCTTCGTGCGGCGAGATTCGCGAGACGCTTCGCGATTATCACTTAGCTGGCGTGCGCCACATCGTGGCGTTGCGCGGCGACCCGCCGACCGGATTCGACGCGCCTTACGAAACCGTTCCCGGCGGCTATCGATCGACCGCCGAGCTCGTCGCCGACGCCGCGAAGATGGGTTTTGAGGTGTCGGTCGGGACCTATCCCGAGCGCCATCCGCAAAGCCCGACATTGCTGCATGACATCGAGATCCTCAGGGAGAAGGTCGACGCCGGGGCGAGCCGCGCCATTACCCAGTTCTTCTTCGACAATTCGACCTATTTCCGCTTTCTCGACGTCGCCGCGGCCGCCGGGCTCGACATTCCGATCGTGCCCGGGATCTTTCCCGTCCAAAATTTCAAGCAGACCGCCAATTTCGCCCGGAGAACGGGGGCGAGCGTGCCGCAATGGCTCGCCGATCGGTTTGATGGCCTCGAGAACGATCCGGCGACGCGTCGCCTCGTCGCCGCGGCCGTGTGCGCCGAGCAGGTGATCGATCTCGTCGACCATGGCGTCAAGGAGCTGCATTTCTACACCATGAACCGGGCCGATCTCGTGTTCGCGATCTGCCATTTGGTGGGCCTGCGCGCCACGCCGGTCGCGCTCGCCGAGCAAGAACCGCCGCCGGCTGTCGCGGCGAGCGCGTTGGGATAAGGCGGCGGCGCCAGTCGCCAGTTGGACCCGGCGCAGCGTGGCCGGCGCAGCGAGCAACTCTCCTGTCGGTTTCCGGTTTGCGAGCCAAATCCGGGCGACGCCGCCCTCCGTCAACGGTTCGGGCCCAAGCCCCGGCTGGAACAGCCGCGTTCCGATCGGGCCCCTGATCGGGCGCACAAGGCGTCGGCGCCTTGTTCAGCCGACCTTCGTCTGAAAATCAGAACAAAAGCTTCCTTCCTCCGGGAATATCGGCTATCGTAGCAGATTGCGTCAAAGCCGAGATCCTTATGTCCAACACCGTCCCAATCCAGAAGCGCGGCGCCACTCGGCCGGTCGGCGCCGCGCTCCTGGCGTCCGCGCCTTTGGTCAAAGATGGCGCATGAGAGAAAAGCGCGAAGCAAGGAGGCAGTACTCCCTTGAAAACAAATAATCCCGCGAAATCACCGATTGAATATATCAATAATTATTCCAATGACTTATGACGAGGAACGCGAAGCGTTTCGGTTCGCTTCTGCGAAACTTTGCTTCCACAGTTCCGGTGTTTTGGCGGCCTTGTGGAGGTTCGATGCGTAAGACAAAGACGCGATGATCGGAACCGATCATCGCCTTATGGCCGAAGCGCGAATGCGCGCCCCGCGCCGTTGCGCGGGTTTGAGCGCGATGAGTCGCGCTCAAATAGAATTGGTATATGGGAGCGTTCCCGCCTGCCATTCGCAAGAGACAGCCGAACGGGGCGCCGGACCGGCGTCTCCCGGCGCCCAATCGCGCTTCGCGATCGCGCGTGAAAAGTTGCGCGAAAGAGCACCCAAGGTCATGAAATCATTAAAGCGCGTAAACTTGTGCGACGGCGCTCCGGCCCTCGCCCCCGCCGCCGCATCGCAGGCGCTCCGGGCGTATGTCCACTTTTCTGGTTAACCAAACCTTTCGAAAGCCGCGAACACACGAGCGCGAAACGTTGACTCGGATTTCGCATTTTTCCATCATGAACAAATCAAGAACATTCTGCGGCGAGGTTCGGGCAGGGTTGTTCCGAAACAATGCAGCTCACGCGGAGGGTCGATCAACCTTCGGCTTGCGACTGCAGAAAAGGAGCGGGCGATGTTGAAGCTTATCGAGGGGTCTTATGCGTCATTCTTCCCCAAAGAAATGGACGCGATGTTCCGAAACCGGGCGGAGACGTTTTCACAACGGCTTGGCTGGGAGGTCATGGTGAAAGATGGTTACGAGCGGGACAGATTCGACGACGCAAACCCTCTCTATCTCGTGTCCGTCGACCCCGATACTGAAGAATACTGGGGTTCCTTGAGATTGCTTCCGACCACCGGTCCAAACATGCTGCGCGACGTCTTTCCGCAATTGCTCGACGGCGATTACATCGAGAGCGCCACGATCTGGGAATGTTCGCGCATCTGCGCCGTCGCCGCGCGCGGCCAGCCGGAAAGAAACGGCGGCGGCGTCAACTACGTCCTCAGCGAACTCATCCTGGGCATCGGCGAAGTTGCGGTCACGGCCGGGCTGACCCAAATCGCGGCCGTCTTTGACGCCAGAATCCTTCGCGTCCTGAGGACCGCCGGATGCAACCCCGAGATCATCGGAACGCCCCAACAGATCGGCGAGGTCATGAGCTACGCCGGCCTCTTCGACACCGGCGAGGGTCCCCTCAAAGCGTTTCGCGCGGCGACCGGGATCGACCACTCTGTGCTTGCGCCGGGAGCCCAAGAGATTGCGTTCGCCTGACAAGGCGGCGCGACCCGCCATCCGATCGGATATTCCGACCAGGACCAGATTCGCGTCGCAACCCCTAAGTAGTAAAAATGGCTAAAATACTCGTCTGCAAGTGTTTCTACAACTTAGGTTGACGATGTTCCCGTTTTGTTGTCTACAATTTTGTCGCTTGTCATTCTTTCCGTACGTCATCAAACTGGCTTTGAAGGCGGGAGTCAAGTATGGGGGGCGGATTGGCCAAGAAATCAAAAAAGAGCGCACCCGCTCTTATAGATACAAAACGGCCTGTTGGTGAATTAAATCTATCAGCCTGCGAGGCTCGCAGGTTATACGGCATCTGCGTTGAACTGCTTGAACTCTGCAGCCATGTCTCTGGTCGAATAGATCCTCAGGCGGGCTGGATGGTCGCTCATGCGCGCGACGAAGTCATGCTGGGGATCTTCGATGTTAAACCTTAGCAAAACTCTAGACACCGCCATCAGCATCGAATCGGCGACGGCGCGACTGACCGAGACGATTCTAGGCAACGATGAGCATGATCTCGCCGAAACCCTGAGGACCATCGCTACCGACATCGGTCTCTCTCATATCTCCTATGTGCGCTTGTCGCCGGACAAGAGCCCCGATATGTGCCTGTTGGTCGCGGTCGTCACCTATTCGCGATTGTGGCAACACCGGTACTTCGTCAAAAAGTATATGTCCAACGACCCGGTGATTTCCTACGGGCGCGACTCCGATCAACCCTTCGATTGGTCCAGTCTACCGGTTGACGATCCGGCGACGAAAGCTTTCTTCGCCGACGCCTTGAACCATAGCGTAGGCAGGAACGGCCTCACGATTCCTTTGCGCAATCGGCGAGGCGTATGCGCGCTCGTTTCCTTCACCAGCGACCTGCCGACGGACGAATGGGAAGCCTACAAAGCGGCCAACATGGCGAAGCTTAAGCTCCTGTCCGTCCTCATCGATTCCGCCTCTCACATCAATTTCAAATTGCCCGCCTTTCAGGTCCATTTGTCGAATTGGGAAGAGCAGTGCTTGCTGTGGGCCGCGCGCGGCAAGACTTACCAGGAGATCGCAGAGATCCTGGGCCTGGCCTTTGGCAGCGTGAAAACGCATCTGGACGCGGCGCGCCACAAGTTGCGCTGCATGAATCTGACCCACGCAGCCGCGGTCGCTTTCGCCACCGGCGTCATTCCGGCCCAGGCGCTGAAATAAGCCACGAGGCGGGCGCGCTCCTCTTACGCACGCGCGATAACCGCGACCGGGCCGCCGCCGGGAGGGCCCTGATGCTCGGCGCCGCCGGACACATAGACCGCGCCGGTGCCTGACACGCCCCCGATCAATCCGCCGACCGCCGCGCGCGCGTGCCGGGTGGCGTTGATGTCCGAATCCTCGAGCATGGTGTGACGAAGGCCGCGGATCGCCCCGTCGGGGGAAGCTTCGGCCTTGGCGAGAACGTTGACGAGCCGGTTTTGCGATTGCGCGTCGATCGCGCTCAATCCCACGCTCTCGAGCGCCTGCATCACCGCCGGAAGGTCGATCGCATCCCGCATCACCGCATGGCCGATTTTGAACGGGCTCGACGAGGAGCGCGAATTGCCGATCAAGATGACGACATTGTGCATGAGCTCGATGCCGGCCGAACACGACGCCACGGATGAATAGAGCGTCCAGTCTTTCAGCACCCCGCTTTCGCCCGCCTCGGGGCCGATCTCGCCTAACGCTTTTGCGACGCCGATGGCGGACGCGCCGCGCGAATAGCCCATCGACGCATAGCCGCTCGCGGTGACTGTCGTCCTGCCGCGCGTGGCGGCGTCCTGGACGCGCTCGCTGGTCAGTAGCGGGCATTTGATCTGGACGAAATGCACGTCGCTCACCGCCTCGATCGATGCGTCGCGCATCGCCGCCTCGACGGCGTGCGTCGTTTCTTCGATCTGCGCGTCGCGGCCAATCTCCTCCGGCAGGAAGTCGCGGGTATGCGCGACGCCGACGCTCAGCCGCTTCTCGCCGGATTTCTCGCCGGCGCCCTCGGGACGGCGGCTTCGCGTGAAGACGGTTATGTGCGGCGACAGCACGCCCTCTGTGCCGCCCGACATGACGAACGCAATGCGGGCCTCGACTTCGCGCGGAGCGAGGTTGAGTTGCGAAGAGAGGGCGTTGCACAAGGCAGCGACAGCGTATTCGCGGGTGAAGTCATTGACCCCGCCATTGCCTTCGGTCTTGCCCAACACCGCGACAATGGACGAAGGCTCGAGCGCGCCGCTGTCTATCAGCGCCATGAGGCCGGACACGTCTCCCGGCCCGTTGGTCGGAATGCGAATCACGTCGAATGAATTCGGCTTCATGACGCCTCCGTGTCATCTGCGGACGAGAAACAACCAAGTTCCGTTCCACCTAGCTTCTCCGGCTGCGCGAAGCTGGAAGTTCGGGGTTAAAAACACAAATCTCTTCATTTCTCGCTTGACCGTCGCGAGCCTTGGCGCCCCGATGAGCGCATGAATGTGAGGCTTCCCATGGATCGGCGCGGATTCACTGTCGGCGCGGCCGCGCAGGCGGCGGCGCTCGCCGCCGGCCCTGCCCTGGCCAAGGTGCCCGGCGCTTATGACTGGAGCGCGTCGCCGCCTCGACAGAGCCGTGACGCCTTCGTCGAATGGATGGTGAAGAACCGCGGCGAGGACCCGCGGTTTCTGGGCGAGCGCTTCGACCGGTTCCGTGAACTCGTCGCCCACCATGACGTGTGGGACGAAGCGGACATGCGCGCGTTCCTCCTCACACCCCGCGAGGCGTTCGTGACCGCGGAGAATCTCGATCGCGCTTACGAATGGCATCATCTCAACATCGGCTTCGGCGTCACGATCACCGGCCCGCATACGGTCGCGCGCATGACCAACACGCTCTTAATCAAGCGCGGCGACAAGGTGCTGGAGATCGGCACGGGCTCGGGCTACCAGTCCGCCTATCTTTCGAACCTGACGCCGAATGTCTGGTCGATCGAGATCATCCCAGCTTTGGCGAAGCGCACGCGGGCGCTCTATGACAGCCTCATCGCGCGCGGCTACAGCGAGTATCGTGCGATCCATACCCGCAACGCTGACGGTTATAATGGCTGGGAAGAAAATGGCCCATTCGACAAGATCATCGTCACCTGCGGCATCGACCACATCCCTCCGCCTTTGCTGCAGCAACTGGCGCCGGACGGGATCATGGTCATTCCGGTCGGGCCGCCCGGCGCCCAGCATGTGCTGAAGGCCGTCAAGCGAATGTCGCCGGATGGCCAGATGTCGGTCGCGCGCTCCGATATCTATGGCGGGGCGATCATTCCGTTTGTTCCGTTCACGGGCGCTCACCAGTCCTAAGGCCTACGCGTCCTCAGCTTGAGCCGATAAGGATTCCGGCCGCCAGCACCAGCGCGCCGCCGACCATCACTTTGGCGGCCGCCGACAACGGAGGCGTGTCCATGTACCGCCACTGAATCCAGGAGATTACGAGTAACTCGATGACGACGACGATGAACGCGATGGCCGTCGCCGTATAGAAATACGGGATCAGGAAGGGGAGGGTGTGGCCGATGCCCCCCGCCGTCGTCATCAAGCCGCAGACGAGCCCCCGCAGCAGCGGCGCGCCGCGTCCCGAAAGCTTGCCGTCGTCCGACAGAGCCTCCGCGAAGCCCATCGAAATGCCAGCCCCGATCGACGCCGCGAGCCCGACGAGAAACGCGTTCCAGGAATCATGGGTCGCGAAGGCGGCGGCGAACACCGGCGCCAGCGTCGACACCGAACCATCCATGAGGCCAACGAGGCCGGGCTGGATGATCTGCAGAATGAAGCGTCGTCGTTCGCTCTCGGCTTCATCGTGCCGGACGGAGTTGGTCAGCATCTCGTGCTCGAGGCCGCTGGCGAGCTGGTCGTGCTTGTCCTCGGCCTCGGCGAGGTCGCCCAACAGCTTCCGGACCGACGCGTCGGTGGTGCGGGTCAAAGCCTGGCGGTAGAAGCGCGCCGCGGCGCGCTCCATGTCGTGAGTGTGCGCGCGCGCCGCTTCGAGGCCGAGCGGCTTCATCTGCCAAACCGGCTTCGCCGGTATGTAGCCGCGGATGTCCTGACGCCGCACCAGTGGAATATGGTCGCCGAATTTCGACACGAAGAGGTCGATGAGCCGGCGCCGATGCGTGTTCTCCTCGGCGGCCATCTCGTCAAACACCTTGGCGGTCGCCGGGTAGTCTTCGTGCAGGCCGTCGGAGAAGTCGGCGTAGACGCGCGAATCCTCCTCCTCATTGCTGATAGCGAGGGCCAGAATCTCGCGCTCGGACAGGTCATCGAAGTTGCGCATGGACGACGTTCCCGGAAGCCTCCGCCTGGTCGATTGGCTCTATCGCGGCCCGCCGCGCCGCCGCGCGCTCGAAGGTTGTCGTTCTACGGTTACGCCGTCGATAGGGTCAAGGCGCGGGTTCGGATACGGCGCCAGCTCGCTCACAGTGCCGCGTTGCTCAGGCGTCAGTCTCTATTGCCTTGCGCTGATGCTTGTCTGGTTCTGATCTCGCCCAGATCATGCTCCAGGAAATAATTGAGGAAGGTGCGGATCGCGGCGATGGCCGCGAGGCGCGCCACCTCGTCCCAGCTCGTGGTGATTGCGGTCTCCAGAACATCGGCGGCGAGTTGGAACGTGAGGCCCGCGACGAGCCAACGGCCGAGGCGCAGCCAGACGTCGCGTTCGTAATGGCCGTCGCGCGAGGAGAACATCGTCCGCAAGCCCTGGAAGAAGGCCTCGACCGCGCCAATAACGATGAGGACCAGCGCGAGCCAGTCGATGACGTCGACGGCGGCGTTGGTCGCCAGGATGAGCCAGTCTCTCACCGCGTCGCTCTGTTGACCCAGCAAGGGCAGGCCATTTGCGAGTCCGTTTTAAGCGATTTCAACGGGTTGCGGCGTCATTAGCGAGTCACTCCCCCGTGCGCCCTCTCGTAATTACACATGTTTAATATGTTGTATAGGTGAAGAGGCCGGGCGCAGCCGGAAGGATCGCCTGCGCCCAAATCCCCCGTCAGTGCATGCCGGCGGCGGTTTCGTGCATCGCCTTCAACGCGTCGTCGAGCGTGAAGGTGTTGGGCTTCTGGATCGGCGGGAAGTCCTTGAAGGTCGCGGCCCATTGCGACGCGACCGCCTGCGCGCCGTAGATCATGAAGACGCGACGCAAGAACCAGTCGTAATAGCTGTTCGAAGTGATATCCGCCCGCTCGTAAGGGTCGGTGCGAAGATTGAAGAGCTTCGGCACCCTGAGCTTCGTGAACGGTTCAGCCCAAACCTGCAGCGTACCCTGACAGCGCTGCTCCATGAATACGACCTTCCAATTGTCGTAGCGCAAGCCGAGCACGTCGCCGTCATCGCTCAAATACATGAAGAAGTTGCGCGGACTCTTTTGCTCCTGCCCGGTCAGGTAGGGCACCAGATTGTAGGCGTCGAGGTGATTTTTGTAGGTGCGCCCGATCGCCTGATAGCCCTTCTTCAGCTTCTCGATGATGTCGGGCTCGCCGGCCATTGCGAGAAATGTGGGAAACCAGTCGTGGTGCTGCACGATCTCATTCGAGATCGTGCCCGGCTTGATCTTGCCCGGCCAGCGCACCACCATCGGAACCCGGAACGCGCCTTCCCAATTGGTGTTCTTCTCGCTGCGGAACGGCGTCATGGCGCCATCCGGCCAAGAGTTCATGTGTGGGCCGTTGTCGGTCGAGTACATCACGAAGGTGTTATCGGCGATGCCGGCCTCGTCGAGAAAGTCGAGCGCCTGGCCGACGTTCTTGTCATGGTCGATCATCGTGTCGTGATAGGGTGATTGCCAGCGTCCCGCTTGACCCAAGCTTTTTGGCTTGGTGTGGGTGAAGGCGTGCATGTGGGTGGTGTTGAGCCAGACGAAGAACGGCTGGCCCGCGTCGTTCGCCTTTTTCATGAATTCCTTGGCCCGCGCGACGAAGTCGTCGTCGCAGGTCTCCATGCGCTTCCTGGTGAGAGGGCCGGTATCCTCGATCTTCTGCTTTCCGACCCTGCCCCAGCGGGGCTGCTCGGTTGGATCGTCGGTGTCCGTCGCGAAGGAATGCATGACCCCGCGCGGTCCGAACGTCTTGTGAAAGTTCGGAAACTCCTTTTCATCGGGATAGTCGTCCGCTTCCGGCTCTTCCTCGGCGTTGAGGTGGTAGAGGTTGCCGTAGAACTCGTCGAAGCCGTGATTGGTCGGCAGCATCGAGTTCAGATCGCCGAGATGGTTTTTGCCGAACTGGCCGGTCGCATAACCCTGATTCTTGAGGGCCGCGGCGATTGTGATGATCTTCTCGTTCATGCCGATCGGGGCGCCGGGAATACCGACCTTGGAGAGGCCGGTGCGATAGACGCTCTGCCCGGTGATGAAGGACGAGCGGCCCGCCGTGCAGGATTGTTCGCCGTAGGAATCGGTGAAGATCATCCCTTCCTTGGCGATCCGGTCGATGTTGGGCGTCTGATAGCCCATGAGGCCGTGCGAATAGCAGCTTAGGTTCGCGATGCCGATGTCGTCGCCCCAGATGACGAGGATATTCGGTTTGTCTGACTTAGGCATTTCCCTCTCCTATGCTTGAAACTGGATTTCGCCGGACGATTTCATCCCGGCGTTCTAGGAAACCACAAAACGACCCTTCAAGTTTGAGCCACGCGCCTCCCTACTCGAATGGTCCGACGTGAAATACCATGCTCATGATCGCTGCGACGCCGATCAAGAGGAGAACGAGCGCCGTAACCAGAGTGAACGATACGGGAAAGACGGTCTCGCCGTGAATGAGCCCTTCCTCGCGCATCGACTCTCGCAAGTGGCGCAGCCCCATCATGAACTGCAAATGGTAGACGATGCCGATAACGAGCATCACGATGCCGAGCCCTACCAGGGCCAGGCCGAAGTTACGCGGCGCGGCGGCTTTGGTGATGATATCCTGATCGCGCAGCTTCTGAAACACCTGCGCAATAGTGAAGCCGAAGCCGATCAGAGACAGCGAGGTGCGAATGACGGACATGAGCGTCCGATCGGCGCTCATGCGCGTGCGCTGAAACGACATGCCGGTGCGACGCGCGGCGAGATCGGTATTGGTGTCGAACTTCAGGTCGGGGCTCGCCATCGTCCTCTCCGCGACCAAAGGCTTAGCCAGCCGCCTGCCGGCCGACCCAATAATGGGCGATGCGCTCAAAGGGGCCGCGCAGCAGCAAATAAGGGATGAACGCCAGGAGAATGGCAATAACAGCGGACTGGCCTGGGTGGAACGTGTCCAGCACCTTCCATTGGTAGATGATATCCATGACGACGCCAAGAATCAGGATGCGCGCCGTGGAGATGATCCCCTCCCAAAGACGCCCGCTCCGCCCTTCGGAGTCCCGAACACCGTGGATCAAGGCCCAAACATAGGGCCTGCGTCCGAGCCGCGCATCGTGAAACCCGTCGCGAAGCGCGGCGATGATCGCCATCGTTGGTTGCAAGATGAAGCGAAAGGTCATGGGGCCGCCGGGCCGATCAAGAATGTCGGTCCAGAGACGGCCGAGACTTTCATCGGTAATCCCATACCAGGCCACCCCGAGAGCGAGGAGGCCAACCAGGAGCAAGCTTGCGATCTGCGCCTGAAGGATTTGGGTTTTTGACGGCGCGTCAGTCAAAATGCGAGCGCTCGGCGCCGATTCGATCGGTTTGAGGGGAAGCCAGCATCTTAGCGGCAGAGATCACGCTCAATGTTAACGGTCATCACCCTGCATCGGTTAGTCCCTACCAGACCGCATGTCAAAGCCGCCCTGGCCGGCGGTTCTGCTTGCCAATAGCCTGGATGTTCAAGGAGCATGGTCGATGTCAACAATGGGCGAGAACGCGGAAACGCCAGCCGAGCGCGCGCAGGCGATTCGCGCATTCTACGAGTCGCACCCCTATCCGGCGCCGGTCACCACCCTCGAATCGCGTCTTGATCGTTATCGCGATCCGCAGCGGCGGCGCGCGCAATCCTTGCTGCTGTGGCCTATGGAAAAGCCGCGTCCCCATCGATCCATCCTCGTCGCCGGCTGCGGCACGTCGCAGGCCGCGCGTCATGCGCTCATGGAGCCTGACGCGCGTGTCACCGCGATCGACGTCAGCGAAGCAAGCTTGCGCCACACCCATGATCTTCAACAGAAGCATGACATACGAAATTTGCAGCTTCACCGGCTTGCGATCGAGCGGATCGGCGAGCTTGGCAAGACGTTCGACCAGATTGTCTGCACGGGCGTCCTTCATCATCTGAGCGATCCGGACGCAGGGCTTAGCTCATTGCGCGATGTCCTCGCCGTCGACGGCGCAATGCACATCATGGTCTACGCGCCCTACGGACGCGCGGGCATCACCATGATGCAGGACTATTGCCGGCTGCTCGGGATCGGCGTCGGGGACGAAGACCTGCGCGATCTCGGGCAGACGGTTCAAGCGCTGCCAATCGACCATCCGATCGCCGGCGTCGTGAAGCGGGCAAAGGACTTTCGCACGGCCCAACGCGCTCGCCGACGCCTTGCTCAATCCCCAGGATCGCGCCTATTCCGTGCCGCAGATCTACGATTGGCTTAAGCGCTGCGGCCTCAAATTCGGGCGCTGGTACGAGCAGGCGGCCTATCTTCCGCAGTGTGGAGCGATCGATGACGCGCCGCATGGCGCTCGGCTCGCAGCGCTTCCCCCGTCCGCCCAACACGCGGCGGTGGAGCTTCTGCGCGGAACGATGGACCGGCACAGCTTCATCGCCTACCGCGACGACCGCGGACGCCAAGCCCAGCCAATCTCATTCGAGGGCGGCGCCTGGCGCGGTTTCGTCCCAGTCCGGCTTCCCTGGACGCTGACCGTCAAGGATCGCGCGCCGCGCGGCGTCGCCGCAGCGCTCATCAATCCGCGGCACGCCTATCCGGACCTTGCGCTCTTCATCGACGCCGCCGAGGAGCGGCTCCTCGCTGCGATCGACGGCGAGCGCTCCGTCGCCGAGATCCTGCATGGCCCGGGCGAGACCACCGGCGATGAGCAGGGCGCGCCAGTTTTTCAGGCGGCTCTGGGAGCACGATCTCATCGTGTTCGACGCGAAACGACCCTAGCGCAGATTGCATTTGGGTCGACCCGGCCTTGTAGCCGCGCCCGATTCGACGAAATTGCAATCTGCCCCAGACGCCGCGAGCCGCGTATTAGACCGGCGCGCCGCGCACCACGCAGCGAAAGCCGACGTGGCTCGTCGATGTGTCGATCGGCTCGGCGTGTCGCGCGGCCGGCCGATAACGGCGGCAATAGTTCGGCGCGCAGAGGTGCGAGCCGCCTTTCAGCACTTTCCGCGGAATGCGAATCTCAGGTTGGCAGGGGTCATAGCTCTGCGCCTCGAGACCGCCGCGCGGGTTCTGCGGCACGCAGCAGGCCTTGGGCGCGTCGGGTGGGTGCCGGGTCGACCAGAAGTCGGTCGTCCATTCCCACACATTGCCGATCATGTCGTAGATTCCGTAGCCGTTTGGCGGAAACGACCGCACGGGCGATGTGCGCTCAAAGCCGTCCTGCTTCAGGTTCTGCTGCGGAAACGCGCCCTGCCAGGTGTTGGCCATCTGCTTGCCGCCGGGCGTGAACTCTTCGCCCCAGGAATATTCCGCGCCATCAAGCCCGCCGCGCGCCGCAAACTCCCACTCGGCCTCGGTTGGCAATTCCTTGCCGGCCCAGCGTGCGTAGGCCTCGGCGTCGCGATAGGCGACATGCACGACGGGATGATCGTCCATCCCACTGATCGAAGAGCGCGGCCCGTACGGCCTTCGCCAGTCGGCGCCGAATTTGAATCGCCACCATTGCGACCAGTCCTTGAGATCGACCGGCTCTTTCGGAGGCGAAAAGACGAGCGATCCCGCTTTCAGCATGTGCGGCAACGCACCCGGATAATCCTCCGCCCTCGGCGCGATCTCGGCGAAGGTCATATGCTTCGTCGCGTTGACGAACTTGCGGAACTGGCGGTTCGTCACCGGCGCGCTGTCGATCCAAAAAGCGCCGACGCTGACCCGGTGCGCCGGCGCTTCCTCGGGATAGTGCCCGTCGGAGCCCATGCGAAACTCGCCGCCCGGCACGAAGATCATGTCGGCGAGCGGATTCGTCTCAGGCGTTTCGGCGCGTTCGGAAACCTGGCTCTGTGAACTCATGTCGTCCTGCTGATCGGCCGGGGGAAACTGATCGCATGGATAGCGTGAATTCTCAAAACCGTAACCTTGAAACACGCGCTCGCTGTAATAGATAATACACCATCAGGCGCTGCCGCGTGACGTCGCTTGAGAGCCCGTAAAGCCCGGCTTTGCAGGCTCGGTTTTTTATGATGACGATCGACTCGCGCGTAGTGCTGAGTGTGACTGGGCTTAGCAAAGGGTAGCGAAAAGCCCCCGGTTTTTGGAAGACAATGGAACTCAGTCTTTATTCACGCGTTTTAAGCTCACGATCTCAAATGAAGCCGCAGTGAGACAGTCCGATGTTGGCCCTGTTGTTGAATCATAGCCCCGCGTTTCTGACGGGCGAACTTTTGCTTGGGCTGTCCCTCGCCCTGTTCGGCGTCGCCTTGGTCAGTACAGCGCGCGAGAAATATTCAGTTCGAGTCCGGGCGGCTGAGGCGAGAGATCCAGTCGCTCGTTGACGACGTTCGGCGTTGCGTCCCTCTCTGTGGAGATGTGACATTCGAGGGAGGGTCGGCGCGAAGCCGGATTTAGCTGTCGCGTCGCGATGCTTTAGCCCGCTCGCTCATTTCTGAGGCTCCCCCCTGCGGATAACCGCGGAGCTTTACCGACAAAAGCGCCCGCGCTCTTGCCAAGTCCCTTCTCCCCGGGGACGATGGCGCATGGACACAGCCCCCACCGTCAGCGGAGTTTTCGCCGCGCTTCTTTGTGCAAGCGCGTTGGGCGTATACCTACAACGTAAGCTCGCGGAACAGCACAAGAGCAAGGAGACCGGGGACCACGTCCGCCTTATCATTTCGATACTCGTGACGTTCACTGCGGTCGTGCTCGGCCTTTTAATTTCGAGCGTGAAATCTTCCTATGACCAGTTCGAAAGCCGCCTGAACGCTTTCGCCGGCGACATGACCGAGCTCGATGTCCGCTTGCGTGAGTACGGCGAGGACGCCGCGCCGATCAGGGCGAAACTGCGCACCTACCTTGGGGCCGCGATCGCGGACACCTGGCGTAACGAACCACCGCCGTCTGGCGTTTATCCAAGATTTGCCGCGAGTCCGGGCCTGGAGCGGCGCCAACTCGGAGAGATGCTGATCAACGCCGATATGGCCATTGGCAAACTCGATCCGTCCGACTTGTTTCACAAGCGTCTCGTGACCCAGATTGAGAACCAGATGTCCGCCACGATGATCCAGCGCCGGCTCGTGCTCGGAACCTCTCGCGACACGATCTCCTGGAGTCTTCTCATCGCCATGACGGCATGGCTGGTGATCGTCTTCGCCGTATTCGGCCTTATCGCCCCTCGCAACGTGGTGGTTTACGTGACAATCATCCTGTGCGCGCTCTCCTTTTCGTCCGCGATCTTCTTCATCCTTGAACTCGACACGCCAGTCGATGGATTCATCTACGTTTCAAGCCAGCCGCTCCGCGACGCCCTCGAGCACATCGACGCGCCGTCCTAAGATGGGGCGCCGCGAGTGCTGCTTTTCGCTTTCGCTTTGCTCCGAGAGCCGAAAGGCCTAGAAGGGCCGCCTTGTGAATTGGACGACAGCCCCTCTTGATCCCCTGCCTCAGGACCACGCGCCCCGCGCGATGCGGTCCGGCGCCGGATAGCCATGCGCCATCTGCCGATTTTTCTCGAGCTCGGCGATAAGGCCGCAATCGTCGTCGGCGGCGGCGTGGTGGCCGCGCGACGGGCGGAACACCTGGTCAGAGCCGGCGCTCGCGTGACGACGTTCGCGCCTGCGCTCAGCGATGATTTTCGCGAGCTTCTCGATGCGCCGAACTTTCACCACACGGCGCGCAATCCCGAGCCTGAGGATTTCGAGACCTTCGCGCTCTGCTTCGTGGCGCTCGAGGATGAGCGTATGTCAGCCGAGGCCTGGGCGGCGGCAAAGAGGGCCGGCGCATGGGTGAACGTCGCTGACCGGCCCCAGTTCTGCGACTTCATCATGCCCGCGATTATCGACCGCGACCCGCTCGTCGTCGCGATTTCGACCGGCGGGGCGTCGCCGATTCTGGGCCGCATGCTGAAGGCCCGCCTGGAAACCGCCATTCCCGCCGCTTATGGCCGTCTTGCGGGCCTCATGGGCGGATTCCGCGACGCGGTGGGCAAGGCGATCGCCTCTCCGATCCAGCGGCGCCGATTCTGGGAGACCGTGCTCGAGGGACCGATCGCGGAACGCGCGCTCTCAGGCGACGAGAGCGCCGCGGCCGCCGAACTCACCCGCGTTATCGAACGCCTAGGCGTCGAGAAGGCCGAGGCGCCGCGCGGCGAGGTCTATCTCGTCGGCGCGGGGCCCGGCGATCCCGACCTTCTGACCTTCCGCGCCCTTCGGCTCATGCAGAAGGCCGATGTCGTGCTCTACGACCGGCTCACCGACCCGCATGTGATGAACCTGGTGCGGCGCGAAGCGGAGCGCATTTATGTCGGCAAGCAGCCGGAAGACCATGAATTGCCGCAAGGCGAGATCAGCGCGCTCCTGGTGAAGCTCGCCAGGCAGGGCAAGCGGGTGCTGCGCCTCAAGGGCGGCGATCCCTTTGTGTTCGGTCGCGGCGGCGAGGAGATCGAAGCGCTCGCCGCAGAGGGGATTCCGTTTCAGGTCTGTCCGGGGATCACCGCGGCGATCGGCGCGTCGGCCTATTCCGGCATTCCCCTCACCCACCGCGACCACGCGCAAG
This sequence comes from uncultured Alphaproteobacteria bacterium, assembly GCA_963833955.1. GTDB lineage: Bacteria > Pseudomonadota > Alphaproteobacteria > Rhizobiales > Beijerinckiaceae > Roseiarcus. The sequence goes on from CAWHZY010000007.1 coordinate 212,954, forward strand.
CTTGCGTCTTCGTGACCGGCCATGGGAAGGACGGCAAAATCGATCTCGACTGGACGGCGCTCTTGCAACCGCGCCAGACGGTTGCGATCTATATGGGGCTGCGCAACGTCGAGGCCCTGACACGCGAGTTTGTTGCGCGCGGCGCGGACACGGATTTGCCGGCGGCGATCATCGACAATGCCACCCGCCCCGATCAACGGGTGGTTGTCGGCACGCTCGGAACGCTGGCCGCGAGGGCGCGCGCAGCCGAACTGACCGGGCCCTCGATCATCATCGTCGGGACGGTTGTGACGCTGCGAGACACGCTCGATTGGCGCCCGGCTGCCGAGCCTGCGCACCTCAGCCGAGAATGGGCGCTCGGCCGCGGCGAGCGGGAAGGACTGAGATGGTTTCGCGCGACGAGGTCATGGCGGCGCTGGCGGGAATTCCGGGGCCGGACGGGCGCGCGTCCTTGGCCGATTCCGGCGCGCTCAATGGCGTCACCATTCGCGACGGCAAGGTGTTCGTCGCCATCGCCATCGACCCGGCGCGGGCCAAGGCGATGGAGCCGATGCGGGCTGACGCCGAGGCGGCAGTCAGAGCGATTCCCGGCGTCGCCGGGGCCGTGGTGACGTTGACCGCCGAAGCCGCGCGCGCCGTTGCTGGCGCCCCGGGCGGTCACGCCCATGCAGGCCATGAGAGCAAGGCGCCGCCGGTCCGGCACGGCCGGCCGAGCGAACCCATACCCGGCGTTAAGCACATCATCGCCGTCGCCTCGGGCAAGGGCGGGGTGGGAAAGTCGACGGTCGCCTGCAATCTCGCCGTTGGGCTCGCGAAGCTCGGACTCGCTGTCGGTGTCCTGGACGCCGACCTGTTCGGGCCGTCCATGCCCAAGCTGTTCGGCCTCCATTCCAAACCGAGCATAGCGCCGGACGGCAAGAGGCTCATTCCGCTCGAAAGCTTCGGCGTCAAGGTGATGTCGATCGGCTTCCTGATCGATGAGGGCGCGCCGGTGGTCTGGCGGGGACCGATGGTGGTGTCGGCGCTGAACCAGCTCCTGCGCGAGGTGGTGTGGGGCGAGCTCGACGTGCTGGTCGTCGACATGCCGCCGGGCACCGGCGACACGCAGCTGACAATGGCCCAGAACGTGCCGCTTGCGGGCGCGGTGATCGTATCGACGCCGCAGGATCTGGCGCTGATCGACGCCCGGCGCGGCATTGCGATGTTCAACCAGGTCAAAATCCCGCTGCTCGGCGTCGTCGAGAATATGAGCTATTTCGTCTGTCCCCATTGCGGCGGGCGGACGGATGTCTTTTCGCACGGAGGGGCGCGCAAGGAGGCCGAAAAGCTCGGCGTCCCGTTCCTCGGCGAGGTGCCGCTCGATATCGCCATCCGCGCCAATTCCGATGACGGGCGCCCGGTCGTCGCGAGCATGGCCGACAGCCCGCAAGCCGGCGCCTTGCTTGAGATTGCGCGACGGGTGGCGGACACGCTTGCCGCCGGCGCGCCGGGCGCAAAGCCTGCGCCGCGCATCCGCATCCTCGAGTGAAGGGAGCCGCGATGGCCTGGCCGACCGATATTACGGCGATGGATAAGGGCCGCACCCTGGAAGTCGCGTTCGACGACGGCCAGGTGATCCGACTGACTGCAGAGCGGCTGCGCGTGGAGAGCCCAAGCGCTGAGGTGCAAGGCCATTCGCCGAGCCAGAAGAAGATTGTCACGGGCAAGGAGAACGTCGCTATCGTCGCGATCGACCCCGTTGGCAATTACGCCATCAAGATCGTGTTCGACGACGGACACGACACCGGCCTCTATAGCTGGGACTATCTGCGCAAGCTTGCTGGCTAATACCAATTCTGTTTGAGCGCGACTCATCGCGCTCGAACCCGCGCGACGGCGCGGGCGCGCATTCGCGCTTCGGCCATAAGGCGATGATCGGTTCCGATCATCGAGTCTTGGTATTAGTTTAGCAGTTCAGCGCGGTCGCGGGAAATCGTCAGAAGCGCGAGAGAATCGTACCCGCGATGTCGCACTGGAAGCCTTCCAGCGCCCGCGAGATCTTGCTGATATCCTTCGCCTTCGTTCGGTGGCGCCGAGCCGCGAGAATCGCCGCGCCGACGCGGGAAGCGACAACGTAGGCGTCGGCGCTCTCCAGGGCGGCGGGGGTGTCGTAGATCACCACGCCATAGTTTCGCTGCGCGTTTTGCGACAGCGTCAAAAATTCCTTGGAGCTCAGCAGTTCCTGCGGGTGGGGCGCGGTTGCGCCTGCGACGAGCAGCGACAGGCCGGGCACGATGTCGATGGTGACGGGCGGCAACTCGGCGTCGCCATGGGTCAAGGCCTCGACCAGGCCCTCCGTCTTCGGATCCACGCCAAACAGCGCCGCGAGCCTCGGCTTCCTCAAGTTTGCATCGACAAGGAGAGTAGGAACAGCCATCTGGGCGAAAGACAACGCGAGATTGGCGGCGAAATACGTCACTCCAACTTTGCGATGCGGCCCGATGACGGCGAAGGCGTTCTTGCCCTGCGACAAGGGCCCGGTTGCGAGCGCGGAGCGCACGGAGCGAAAGGCTTCGGCAGCGGTGCTAAAGGGCTGGTAGCCGACAACCAACTCTCGCGAGAAGCGGCCTTCGTCGACGCCGAAGTTCAGAACCGGATAATTGTAGCGTTTCGACAGCGCCAGAAACAAACTGTCGCGCCGCACCAGGCCCAGCGCGATCGCCGCCTCTCCAAATGTCAGCCCTTTGCGGCGCTGAAATCCGCGGATGGCCTCGACCTGAGCTTCGCTCAGATTGCCGGCTGCGAGGATCTGCTGCTCAATCGGATCCTTCGACGTCTGGACGGCGACGACGTTGTCCGAGTCTTTCTGATAATTCGGTTTAATCGCCATGGACTCAAGCTCTCAATTATTCAGCTGACGACCCGCTGCACGCAACGGGGCCCGCAAAAAACGTTACCCCCCCCCCCAATGTTTCCCGAACCGTGCCCGGCTTGGGGGCCAGGCCCGCGGCCGCCCAAAACCGAACCTTGACACGGGCCGAACCAGTGAACTCAGGCGGCTCGAAGGGCGCGGCGCGGCGCGCCAATTCGCTTCGCGCGTCCCGTCTTGTCGATCGTGCCCAAGAACGGGGCGGACGCCGCATGTTCCAGATCGACTGGAAAGCGAACCCGCCGATCCGCCGCCTCGGCGAGAAGCGCCAGGATCAGCCCGAGGCCGAGGCCGGCCGCGATCCCGACTGGCATCACGATGAACGGTTTTGGAAACGCCGGCTCGACCGGCGGGGACGCCTTGTCGAGGACGGTCATGTCCGAAAATGTCAGCTTGCTCTTGAGCTTAGCCTGTTCTGCCGCCCTTTCCCGGGCGTTCAGCTGTTCGGCACGAAAGTCGACATCGTGCTGCAATTGCCCAAGCCGGTCGCGTTGCGCTTGAATGTCGATCAATGCCTTCTGCGCTTGCTCTTGCTCGGCCTCGAGGGACGCGATCTGGGTTTGCACCGTGCCGATGCGCTCTTTCAGATGCTGGCGCATTCTCTCGGTCGCGTCGCTCATCTGCTTGCGAAGCGTCGTGATACTCGCCTGTTGGGCCAACATTTTCGGGTTGTTGGCGCCGAGCGCGCCCTTGGCGGCCGCCAATTCGGCTTCGGAGGACGCCAGCTTCTCTTTCAAACCTGAGAGGATTTGCAGATCGGGATCCGACGGGTCGTTCGACAGGTCGGTCGAGCCGCTAGTCAGGCGGCTCTGAAGGGCGGTCAGCCCGGCCCTGGCGCTCGACAAGTCCGCGCCGATCGCCATGTATTGGCTGGTCTCCCTATCCGGGCCGCCGGCCACCGGCGCGACCATGTTCGCCTTCGATTGGAAGGCTCTGAGCGCCACCCGCGCGTCGTCCAGTTCCTTGCGCAATTCGTCGAGTTGCGGGGAAAACCACCGCGCGGTCTGGTCGGCCTCGGCGGCTTTCATGGCCACGGAGCCGTCGATGGTCGCCGCGAGAAACGCATTGGCGATCAGCGACGCCTGGTTGGCGTCGCCCGATTTATATTTAATCGTGAGGACATTCGTTCCCAAAACGAACTTCGGATCGACATTCTTGATCAGACCCTCGGCCATCCATTCCTCGATGCTTTCGCGTCCAAAGGAAGGCGACTTTCTGAAATTCGCCTGAACCGCCGGATTGTCGGTGAGATTCAATCTCTTGACAACATCGACCGCTACCCGCTGGCTGGTGACGAGCGATAGAATGTTGCCCTGGATCAACGTTATCGCGCCGAGGCCCGTCGACATTTCCGAAATCGGGTCGATGTTGCCGGGGTCGATGCTCGCGCTCGCGACGGCGTCGTATCGACCCGGCACAAACAGCAGCACCGCGCCCGCCACGATTACAGTGGTCAGGAGCGCCAGCATGACGATCCACGCCCGGCGCATGAGGATCACAAGAATTTGGCTTACCGACACCACCCAACTCCCGGGCTAAAGGTCAACTCGCAATCAGGGCATAGCAGCACTTAATGACTAGAATATGCGCTCGCTGATGATAATCGTATCGCCTGCCTCCACTTGATCGTCAAGAGAAGCCGGGACTACATAAGTTTGCCCGTTGCCTGACATCCGCTTGATTTTGATGCGCCACTCCGATCCGAGGACCGCCAGTCCGCCGCCAATCGAGATCGCTTGCTGGACCGTAATAGGGCGGAGGAGCGGATATTCTCCGGCTTTGCCCACATAACCGTAGAGATAGTAAAACGGCGCCAGATCGACAAAAACCTCATCATTATTCGCGATTCTCAGACTGGCGCCAGGGCCGCGCCCCGCCTGGACGTCCTTGGAATCGAACTTCTGGATCGCGCCGCCGGCGCGGCGCACAGACACCGTTCCACCCAGGGCGGCATCCCGCAGGCCGCCTGCGCGGGACAGGAGTTGCGTGAGATTGGTTGGCCGATCCAGCGTGTATACGCCGGGCACGCCTACCTGCCCCTGGACGCTCGCTTGCGTGCCGAAGGTGGTGATTTCGACCAGCACGTGGGGATCGGTGACGATCTGACGCGAGGCCAGCTGTCGTTCGATTGCGTGCGCCACCTGGTCTTCGCTCAACCCTGCCGCCCTGATCCGGCCAACATAGGGAAAGCTGATCGTCCCATCCGTTTCGACGCGGGTGGTGGTGTCCATGTCGGGTTGGTTGACGACCTTGATGGACACCGAGTCTTGCGGCGTGAGAACCCGGCCGGCGGCGAGGGCCCAACCCGGGACGACCGCGCCGATCGCCAGGACGGCCAGCCACATCGTCCACAGCCGCGCCATTCGCATCGTTTTCAGCATTGTTCCGCTCCCACTTCGGACTGCTAGTACGGTCTATAGTTCAGGCTTACTGTCACAATATCTTGGGGGGTTATAAAATGGTTTGCGACCTGCTCCGAATATGAGGCGCTCAGCGCGGCCGACAGGAAGGGCGTCATGGAGTAGTTCAAGCCGGTACTCAAGCTGTAAGTATTCTGCGAGCCAAAGAAAAAAGGGGAAAGGCCAGTTACCGCCGTAGACGACGTGAATGAGCTGGTAGAATAGGCAACCGACCCGCCAGCGCTGAGGGCGATCTTGGGCGTCAGCTGATAGGTCAGGCTCGTCTGGGCGCTGTACGACTGCTGCGCGTTGGCGATGACCGTCGTCGGAGGAGCGATTGTTCGCGACGCGGACGCGTTCAGGCTGAGCTTGGGCATAGGCGTCCACGTGGTGCTTATCGTATAGATCGGGAGGAGCGTTTTGGGCAGACCCAAGCTGAATCCGCTCGTGACCCCAACCAGGCCGATGAGTCCGCTCGCGGAAAGGTTGGGATTGATTTGTCGCGTATAGTTGAGAGTGAAGCTATGAAAGTCGGTCTGGCTGACTAAGCCGAAAGCAGCCTGCTGCACCCCGGTTCGACCAGAGTAGTTCGCATCGGAGAGGCTGGCCAGCGCGGTGAGACTGCTGTCGCCTTTTGCATATTCAACCCCGGCGGCGATGAGCGCGGTTCGAGCGTTGAGCAGCGCGTCGATGGGATTTGAATTCGTCGTCGTGGTTAGACCGCTGTTGAACAGCAGCGAATATCCGTTGGCGATTCCGCATTTTCCGGTTTCATTGACCGCGTCCGTCGTCGTGTAGTTTATCCCAGTTCCGACTTGTTCCGTGAGCTGGGCGGGCGACTTGGAGAGACTCACGGCCAGAGCTCCCGAGCATCGCGACGTCACTTTCCAGTCAACGCCTGCGTTCAGCGAGTAAACAGTCGAATCGAACTGGACGTCGTGAAGATAGCGTATCACGCCGAACGTCGCGTCCAGAAACAACTGTTGACCGGATACGTTCGCCGTGGTTTGGAAGCCAAAATTGGATGTCGACGTAAAATCGCCGAGGATCGCCCCCTTCGGAGCAACGCCAATCGGAAAAGCGCCGATGTTCGAGTTATAGGACACGTTTTGGGAAGCCGTCAGCTTAAACGGCAGGTCAGCCCAGTTCTCCGGCACCGAAGGCAGAACAAATCCATCGAGAGACCCGTTTGCCGGGGTTACGGAACTCGATAGCTCCTGCCCCCGGCCGCCGGATACCGCGCCAAGCGTCAGGACCACCGCGAGCGTGAAGGCCCCGCTCCGCCTCATACCACCCCTTTGCCTCAAAACGCATGCTTGCGCACGAACAACGCCTAGTCCTCGCCGCCGTCGTTCGTCATACTCGCCAACTCTCTATACGTCTTCACGACACGGGCAATTCCGCTCGTCGTCGGCCTCAGACCGGCGACGTCGCCGGCGGCTTCCTGCACAAAAGACTTCGAACCTCAGCCATGATGTCCTCGCGAACCGCGGAGGCGGTTTACCGCGGCGCAAAGTCACGTGCTGCGGGCCGACGCAAACAGCCATGCATACGCATATTCGCCCCCCCCGGACAAGGCGACAAAAGCCACACTTGCGGACAAAATATGTCCGGCGGGTCGCTTCTGGACATCATTGTCTAGACCGGCGCCAGACGGTTCGGGTAGCAAGGAAGCGCTTCAGTTATGGGGAGCCGCGGATGAAAGCGCGCTACCGCGCGGTTGTGATCGGCGGAGGGGTCGTCGGCGCCTCCGTTCTTTACCATTTGACGAAATTTGGGTGGGCCGACGTGGCGCTGGTCGAGCGCTCCGTCCTGACGGCCGGCTCGTCCTGGCACGCCGCCGGCGGATTTCATGCGCTCAACGCCAATCCCAATATGGCGCTCCTTCAGGCCTACACGATCGACCTTCTGAAGGCGGTCGAGGCCGAATCCGGCCAGTCCATCGGCATGCATATGACCGGGGGCATTCATGTCGCTTCCGCGCCGGAGCGCTGGGAGTGGCTGCAAGCATCCTATCGACGCTTCCAGGCGATCGGCATCGATGACGTCCGCCTGGTCGGGCCGGAGGAAATCAAGACCCGCTGCCCGATCATCAGCGTGGATGGCGTGCTCGGGGGCATGTGGGCCGACCGCGAGGGCTATGTCGACACCACAGGAACGGTCTGGGCTTATGCGGCCGCGGCCAGGAAACGCGGCGCGACCGTCATCGAGCACAATCGGGTGGTGGAACTGAAACAGCGCCCGGATTCCTCCTGGGACCTCGTTACCGAGGCGGGAATCATCAACGCCGAGCATGTGGTGAACGCCGCAGGCCTATGGGCAAAGCAGGTCGGGCGGATGGCCGGGCTCGACCTTCCCCTCTCCCCGCTCGAGCATCACTACCTGCTGACCGAAACAATCCCCGAGATCGCTGCGCTCAAGACCGAACTGCCTATGGTCGTGGATCTCGAGGGGTTCACCTACATGCGCCAGGATCAGAAGGGCATGCTGATCGGCATCTATGAGACCCGGCCCCAGCACTGGTCGATGGACGGCGCGCCCTGGGATTACGGCGTCGAGCTCCTGCCGGAGAACATCGATCGCATCGCCGGACGAGCTCGAGCTCGTTCACCGCCGCTATCCGGTCTTGCAGGATGCCGGAATCCGCAAATGGGTCAACGGCGTCTTCACCTTCTCCCCAGACGGCAATCCGCTGATCGGCCCGGTCGCGGGCAAGCGCGGCTATTGGCTCGCCTGTGGGGTCATGGCTGGATTTCTGCAGGGCGGGGGCGTCGGCAAATCGCTGGCGGAACTGATGATCCGTGGCGAGGCGTCGACTGACGTCTATGGTCTCGACATCGCGCGCTATGGCGCCTTCGCCTCCAATCGCGAATACATCAAGCAGACGACTGGCGAATTCTACGCCCGCCGCTTCGTCATGACCTATCCCAACGAGCAATTGCCCGCCGGCCGGCCGCTCAAGATGACGCCGGCCTACGACGCCATGACGGCCGCCGGCTGCCGCTGGGGCAATTCGTGGGGGCTGGAAGTTCCGCTTTATTTCGCGCCGGCGGATTTCGAGGAAAAGCCGACGCTCAAGCGCTCGAACGCCTTCGACATCGTCGGCGCCGAATGCCGAATGGTGCGGGAAGGCGTCGGCCTCCTCGATATCGCTTCGTTCTCGCGCTACGAAGTGACTGGCCCCGAGGCTGAGCGCTGGCTCGACTGGATGTCGGTCTCTCGCTTGCCCAGGCCCGGCCGGGCGCGCCTGGCGCCGATGCTGTCCGAGACCGGAAAGCTCAAAGGCGACCTCACGATCATCAACTGGGGCGACGGCGCGTTCTGGGTCGAGGGCTCGTACTATCTTCGCCAATGGCACATGCGCTGGTTCGCTACCCATGCGCGCGAAGGCGTCAGCGTCCGCGACATTTCCGACGAAATGATCGGCTTCTCACTCTCGGGCCCGAAATCGCGCGAGCTGCTCGCGCGCGCCACACATCAGGATGTGTCGAACGCCGCCCTGCCCTTCATGGGCGCGGCGACGCTGGACCTCGGCCTCGCGCGGGCGAAGGTGGCGCGGCTCTCGGTGACCGGCGAACTCGGCTACGAGATCAATTGCCGCGCGCTCGAACACGCGAGGCTGCGCCGAACCCTGCTCGAGGCAGGACGGGACCTCGGGGTTAAAGAGTATGGCTATAACGCGCTTCTGTCGCTGAGGCTCGAAAAGAGCTTCGGCATCTGGTCGGCGGAATTCACGCAAGATCGCACGCCCCGCATGACCGGCATGGATCGCTGGATCGCCTGGGACAAAGGTGATTTTCTGGGCCGGAAGGCCGCACTTGCGGAGAGCAAGGGAGCGCCGCCTGAGCGCCAGCTGGTCACGCTTGAAATCGACGCGGACGATGCGGACGCGACGGGCTACGAGCCGGTCTGGCGATCAGGAGCGATGGTCGGCTTTATAACCTCCGGCGGCTACGGCCACACGGTGGGAAAAAGCCTGGCGATGGCCCTGGTCGCGCCGGACGTAGCCGTGATCGGCTCCGAGCTCAGCGTGCATATTGTCGGCGCCGAGCGCAGAGCGCGCGTCATCGCGCCCTCGCCATACAATTCCGCAGGCAAGGCGATGCGCGCATGACCAGCCAAGCGCCGCGGCCAAGCTGACGATGGCGCATTCCGCACTCTGGCCCTCCGCTTCAAGCTCGCCGCCGGGTCGGGCCGCGCAATCGAGCAACGTCAAAGCGACCCGCGACGACTGGCTCGACCTTGCGCTAAGCGTGCTCGCCCGCGAGGGCGTCGACCACGTCACGGTGCTCTCTTTAAGCGAACGGCTCGGCGTGTCGCGGTCGAGCTTCTACTGGTATTTCAAGAATCGCGACGAGCTGCTCGGCGCGCTCATCGATCGTTGGGATGCGCTCAACACCCGTTCGATCGTCGCGCAGGCGGAAGCGCCTGCGGCGACCGTCAACGAGGCGGTTTGCAACGTCTTTCGCTGCTGGGTCAATCCGGCCAACTTCAGCCCACAACTCGACTTCGCCCTGCGCGAGTGGGCGCGCCGCTCCGCCCACGTGCGAAAGGCCCTTGACCACGCCGACCGCGTGAGGACGGAAGCGGTGAAAACCCTGTTCTTGCGCTTCGGTTATGAGGATGGCGACGCTTTCGTGCGGGCGCGCGTGCTCTACTATATGCAGATCGGTTATTACGCGCTCGAGCTCCACGAACCGATCGAGACGCGCCTCAATCTCACCCCGCACTATCTGAAGGCTTTCACCGGCGTCGATCCGAACCAAGCGGAAATCGAGGCCTTCCGCGCCTACGCCATGGCCTATGCGCATATTCCGGATTTCGAGCCCTCTCGAGGGCGGTCATGAGCGGACGCTATTCCGCCTTCGCCCTTCTTCGCCAGGGCTTCGCCGGCCACAAGGGCTGGCCGCAGGCGTGGCGCAAGGCTAAGCCCAAGCCGGCCTATGATTTCGTCATCGTCGGCGGCGGCGGACATGGGCTTGCGACCGCCTATTACCTCGCCAAGACTCACAAGCGCACGCGCGTCTGCGTGATCGAGAAGGGGTGGCTCGGCGGCGGCAACACCGGCCGCAACACCACCATCGTGCGGTCGAACTATTTCTATCCCGAGTCGGTCGCTCTCTACGACCTCGCGCTCACGCTCTATGAAGGGCTGTCGCGCGAGCTCAATTTCAACGTGATGCTGAGCCAGCGCGGCATCCTCAACCTTGCGCACACGCCAGCTCAGCTCGAGATGGCCGCGCGGCTCACGAATGCGATGCAGCTCAACGGCGTCGACGCGGAGCTTTGGGGCCCGAACGAGGTTCGCGAAAAGCTGCCGCTCATGACGCAATCGCTCGAATTCCCGCTATTTGCCGAATGGCGGCGTCTGGCAGCGCCGGGGCGGGATCGCCCGGCACGACGCCGTCGCCTGGGGCTATGCGCGCGGCGCCGACCGGCTCGGCGTCGACATCGTCGAGAATTGCGAGGCGACCGGCTTCATCATGCAGAACGGCGCCTGCGTCGGCGTCGAGACGACTCTCGGTGAGATTCGTGCGGAAGCGGTTGGCGTCGCGGTCGCCGGCCACTCGTCGCAGCTGCATGGCGAAAGCCGGCGTGAAACTGCTGATCCATTCCTACACATTGCAGGCGATGGTGAGCGAGCCGGTCAAGCCTTGCCTCGACATTGTCGTTCTGCATCTGGGGACCGGCGTCTACGCCAGCCAATCGGACAAGGGCGAGATCGTGTTCGGCGGCGGTCTCGACCGAATTCCTTCCTACAGCCAGCGCGGCTCGCCGCCGATGCAGGAACTGGTCCTCACTGGTTTGCTGGAGATGTTCCCGGCCTTCGGCCAATTGAAGCTGATGCGCCAATGGGGCGGAATCGTCGATGTCGTGCCGGACTCCTCGCCCATCATCGGGCCTGCCGCGGTCCAAGGCATTTTTCTGAACTGCGGCTGGGGAACCGGTGGCTTCAAGGCCATACCGGCGGGCGGCACGCTGCTCGCGCATCTGCTTGCGACCGGCGCGCATCACGAGATCAGCCGCCCGTTCGACCTGTCGCGCTTCGCCTCAGGGCGCCTCATCGATGAGGCGGCGGGTTCTGGCATCGAGCATTGAAGCACGTTGCATGAAATCGAAATCGTCATTGCGAGGAGCCATAGGGCGTCGACAAACGCCCGTCTTTCGACGGGCTATGGCGACGAAGCAATCCAGGGATCATAGGGCGTCACGCTTCATCTCTGGATCGCCACGTCGCTTCGCTCCTCGCGATGACGGCTACGTCCTCGTTTGAGCGTAAGCCGACCTAGAGACCATTCGATGCAAATCTTCCCCTGCCCCTTCTGCGGTCCGCGCGACGAGAGCGAATTCCACTATGTCGGCGAACCAAAAGCGCGGCCCGAGCCTGCGGGCGCGGTCAGCGACGCCGAATGGGCGAGCTACCTTTGGTTCAACGCCAATCCAAAAGGCGAAGCGCGCGAGATCTGGCTGCATCTCACCTGCATGGAGACGTTCCCAATGACGCGCGACACGGCGACCAGCGCCGCGATCGGCAGCGAGGCGCTGACGAGGCCCATACCGTGAGCAGCGTTCGTCTGCCCACCGGCGGCGCCGTCGATCGCGGGCGGCCCCTCGCCTTCACTTTCGACGGCAAACCCCATGTCGGCTTCGCTGGCGACAGCATCGCTTCGGCCCTGCTGGCGAACGGCGTCCGCATCGTCGGCCGCAGCTTCAAATATCACCGGCCGCGCGGATTGTGGGGCGCGTGGACGGAGGGGCCGAACGCGATCGTCGACGTGACGCGCGAGGGCAGGACAACGCCGAACCTGCGCGCAACCACCGAGCCGCTCGAAAACGACATGGCCGTGCGCTCGGTCAATGCGGCGCCGACGGCGGCCTCCGATCGCGCCGCTCTCATCGATCGGCTCGCGCCGGTCCTGCCTGCGGGCTTCTATTACAAGACTTTCTTATGGCCGCGCTGGGAGACCTTCGAAGGCCCGATCCGCGCCATGGCCGGTCTCGGCCGCGTCGATCCGAACAATCGGCCGCCAGCCGACAATCCGCAATTCAACGCGCGCTGCGATCTGCTTGTCGTCGGCGCCGGTCCCGCGGGTCTGGCCGCGGCAAAGGCCGCCGCTCGGGCTGGACGCGCAGTGCTTCTCATTGACGACCATGCCGAGATCGGCGGCCAGCTCGTGCATCGCTGCGGCTTAATCGAAGGTGGCGATTGGCGCGACTGGGCGCGGGGCGTCGTGCGCGCCGTCGAAGCGGCCGGCGGGCGGGTGATGAGGCAAACGACAGCCTACGGCGTCTACGACGGCAACCTCGTTTGCGCCTGGGAGCGCCGCATGGCCGAGCCCGACGCGCTATGGCGCATTCGCCCGCAAAAAATCGTGATCGCGGCTGGCGCGATCGAGCGGCCGCTTATCGTCCCCGACAACGATCGGCCTGGCGTCATGTCCACCGACGCCGCGCTCGTCTATCTCAGGCGCTTCGGCGTGTTGGTCGGCAAGCGAGTCGTGGTCGCGACCAACAACGACAGCGCCTATGCCGTCGCGGAGGCCTTGGCTGAAGCCGGCGCGGAGGTCGAGATACTCGACATGCGCGCCACTGGACCCGCGTCTCAACCGAGCATCACGCACGGCGCCGCCATCGATGGCGTCATCGGAACTCGCAGCGTCGAGGCGGTGCGCGTCGGCGGGCGGACGTACGATTGCGACGCGCTGCTGCTCTCCGGCGGATGGTCGCCGACCGTGCATCTCTACGCTCAGGCGCGCGGAAGGCTGCGCTATGACGAGGCGCTGGCCGCGCTCGTCCCGATGGGCGGGATCGAAAAGCTGGCGAGCGCCGGCGCCGCGAACGGCGCCTTCACGCTTGCAGAGGCTTTGCGCGAGGGACATGAGGCCGGCGGCGGCGAGGGCCCGGCGCCAAACGCGCCGGCGGGTCATTACGCCGTCACAGCTGCCTGGCCGAAGGCCGACGACGAAGGGCGGCGCTGGATCGATTTCCAAAACGACGTGACGCTGAAGGATGTCGCGCTCGCCGCGCGCGAAGGCTACGTCTCCGTCGAGCATCTCAAGCGTTACACCACGCTTGGCATGGCGACCGATCAGGGCAAGACCGCCAATGTCGCCGCCATCGCCACGATGGCGTCCCTGACCGGGCGCACGATCGATGAAACGGGCACGACTGCCTATCGACCGCCTTTCGTGCCCGTGCCGATGGGCGTCATCGCCGGCCGACGTCGAGGCGCGCTCGTCAATCCGCTGCGGCGCCTGCCGCTCGAAGCCGAGCATCGGGCCGATGGCGCACAAATGCGGGAATATGGCGGCTGGCTCAGGCCCGCGTGGTACGGAACCGCCGAGCCGGAGCGCGCCATCCAGCGCGAGGCCGCGCGGGCGCGCGACGCGGTCGCTTTGTTCGACGCCTCCTCGCTCGGCAAGATCGAGATCATCGGTCCCGACGCCGCCGCGCTCGCCGACTTCCACAGCTATAACCGCCTCTCCAGCCTCAAGCCGGGCAGGATCCGCTACGGCCTTGTGTTGCAAGAGTCAGGCGTCGTGCTCGACGACGGAGTGACGCTGCGCCTTGCGCGAGATCGTTTCCTCGTCTCCTGCTCGTCGGGGCATACGGATGCCGTGCGCATGCGCCTCGAACTTTGGCGACAGGATCGGTTCGATACGGTCCATGTCGTTGTTCACGACACGACCGCGCAATGGGCGACCCTCACAATCACCGGCCCGCGCTCGCGCGACCTCATCGAGGCTTGCGGACTCGACATCGCGCTCGACGACCAAAGCCTGCCGCATATGGCCTTCGTGACCGGCGCATTCGACGGCGGGCCGCTTCGCCTGGCGCGGGTGAGCTTTACAGGCGACCGGTCTTACGAACTCTCCGTTCCGGCAAGCCGCGCCGGGCGTTTGCGCGCCCGCCGTCGCGGAGAAGCTGCCGGCGTTCGGCGGCGGACTTCTCGGGCTCGAGGCGCTGATGATCCTCCGCGCCGAGAAAGGCTTCATCGTCGTCGGCAAGGACACCGACGGGACGACCATGCCGCACGACCTCGGGGTCGCGGGGCCGCGCGATTCGCGAGCGGACGAATATGTCGGCAAGCACTCTCTCTTCATGCCTATCGCTGCCGACCCGCGCCGCAAGCAACTGGTCGGCTTGAGCGTGGCGTCGGGAGAGACGCTGCTGCCGACCGGCGCGCATGTGACGCAGGGCGCGGGTCGCGCGCGGCAATCGCAGGGCTACGTGACATCGAGCTATTTCAGCCCAACCCTTAGCCGCCCGATCGCGCTCGGCCTCGTCGAGGCGGGTTTGTCGCGCATGGGCGAAACGGTCAGCATCTACCATCTCGGCGCCGGGCGGCGCGCGACGATCGTGAGCCCGGTCGCGCTCGATCCGGAAGGAGCGCGGCTCCATGCGTGAGATGGAATGGCCGCCCGCACGCGGCGGCGCCGGGCTTCTCATCGACCGCCAACGGCTCAATGCGCGGCGGCTCGGCGGGCTCGGGCAAACCCTGATCTCGGGCGATCTCGAGCCGGCAATCGCGAAGATTGCGTCCGGCGCGCCGATGCGTGGCCTCTGCGCGCTTGCGCCGGAAAGCGCGCATGCTTTGCGCATCGGGCGGACAAGCGCGCTGCTCGTCACGCCCACGCCTCTCTCCCTCCTTGAAGGTTGGCGCGACGGCTGGTGCGCGACCAGCGTCGACGATGCTTGGGCCGCGGTGGAGATCTGGGGCGCCGACGCAGCCCAAGCGCTCATGCAGGCGACCTCGGCCGACCTCGCCTCGGGCTCGCCCTCGGCCGCCGTGCTTGTCTTTGGCCTGCGCGGACTGCTCACGCGCACGCCTTCCGGCTTCCGCGTGCATGTCGAGGCGCCTTGGCTGGAGACGCTGCTCGCTTGGCTCGACGGCGTCTGACTGGCTAGCGCCGCGTCAGGGCTTCATTGACCACACCTCGTCCTGAGGTGCGCCGAAGGCGCTTCTCGAAGGACGCTCCCGTGCGCATTCCCGTCTCGGATTCTGGAACGTGCTTCGCGGCCGCTGTTCGGCGCCTCAGGACGAGGTCAAACGGGGTGCGTCACGCTCGCCAGCCAGCAATCAGCCTCAGCCATGGGCCCATGTGAACGGCGCTCATGAGCACATACATCGGGATCATCCCGCTCATGAGCGAGCCATGCGCCAAGCAGAGCGGCTCCGTGCCCCCGCCAAGGCAAGCGGTCATGAACGCCATCGTTGCGAAGGCCGGCGCGGCCGCGAGGCCGAGCCAGTCCGCGGCGACGCGGGCGATCGCCGCGCCATGGCTCCCGCCGCCGATCGAGATTGCGCTCATGCCTGCGCGCCGGCCTGCTTATCGCGGAACGTCGCTTCTCCGGCGGCCGACACCTTGTCCCATCGCGGGTCGACGGACTTTTCGGCCTCGTAATTGTCGTGCCAGTTCCACCATTTGTAGGGCGGCGTCTGAGGGTAGCCTTCAGGCGAATCCTCCCAAACTTCCTGGCGCCCGAGCGGCGTCGCATCGAGGTATTTCCAGACGGTGCCCATCGCCTCGTCGCCGCGGCTGTTGATGAAATAGGTGCGGAACACCCTGTCGCCGTCGCGATAGAAGACGTTATGGCCGTGCCATTCGTCGACGCCGAGGTCGGCGTCGAAGCTGTCGGTGATGGTGTACCATGGCATTTCCCAGCCCATCCGCGCCTTCAAGCGCGCGATGTCGGCCTGCGGCGCGCGGGAGGCGTAGGCCAGCGTCGTGTCGCGCGCGTTCAAATGGGCGAGATGGGAGACCTGATCGGCGCCCATGGAGCAGCCGCGGCAGGCATGGTCGGGCCAGCCGAACACGCCGGGTTCGAAGAACGCGCGATAGACGATGAGCTGACGGCGGCCCTCGAACAAATCGATGAGCCTCGCCTTGCCGTTGGGCCCGACGAACTCATAGGCCTTGTCGACCGCCATCCATGGCATCCGCCGACGTTCGGCGGCAAGCGCGTCATGGGCGCGCATCACGGACTTTTCCTGCACCAGAAGCTGCTCACGGGCTGCGTCCCAGTCCTGTTGTGAAACGATTGGGGGAATGTGCATGTCTCAACCTCCTGCTTGCTGAATGGATTGATCGGCGCGGAGCGCCGTATTCATCGTGGCGACGCCACCAGACGCCGTTCTCGTTGCGCCCTTTGGGCGCCCGGTCGAGCCATTGATAGGCGCCCCAAAGTCCGTCGAGTCCGCGCGCGTAAGTTGAATAAGCGTGGTAGACGGCGCCGTCGTCGATCGCGAAGGCGCTCATGCCCGGCCGATCGCGCATGAATGTCCGCCCGTCGGTTCCGCAAGACGCCGCGAACCGGGCGACAGGCTCGGGAACCTGCGCCGCGGTCAGCGGATGGTCGCGGCGATAATTGTATTCAACGCTCCCCTGGCGCTGCTGTTCTTCGGTGATCGAGACGTTGAAATCGAAGTTGAAGTCGTCGCCGAACGAGGAGGCCCAGGGAAACGTCCATCCCATCCGCCGCTTGTAGTCTTGCAGTTTCAAGAGCGGCGCGCGCGATGCCGCCCAAAGGGCCACGTCGTGGTTCGCGAGGTGCACGGCGAAGCCGTTGAACCCGTCGGCGATCATCGAGCAGGACGGACAGCCAGCCTGGTAATCGGGCCCGAACATGAAGTGATAGACGAGAAGCTGCGAGCGGCCGCCGAAAAGCTCCGCGAGCGAGGCCACGCCATCGTCGGTGTCGAACCGGTACGTCTTATCGACCCGAACCCACGGCAGCTCGTGGCGGCGCCGCGCGACTTCATCGCCGAGCCGGGTCAGCTCCTTTTCCTGTGCGAGCAGCGCGAGCCGGGCGCTCAGCCAGTCTTCGCGCGAAACGATTGGATTGTGCATGGGTCAGTTTCCGTTCGTTGAGGGAGGCTCAGACTCAGCCCGGGATGCGCCGGTCGTATTCGGCCCTGAGGCGGGTAAACCCGTCCCAGAAGGGTCCTGGCTCCTCGCCGCTCAGGCGGGCGACCAGCATGTCGAGATGCGCGTGCCAGCCGGTGCTGACGCCGACCATCATGCCGCGCGTGGGCAGGCGACGGTGGACCACGGTCAAGAGCACCTTCTCGCCTCTCGGCTCGAGCACCATCGAAACGTCGCTGTCGTCCTTTCCCCAGGTGAAGGCGAGTTTTCGCGGCGGATCGAGCTCGATGATCCGGCTCTCCATCCGGTGCTCCTCGCCGAAGCCCTCCGGCCGCTTGCCCGGCGGGTCGGTCAGCTCGCTGTTGCGCCAGACGAACTCGAACGGCGCGCCGACCTTCATCTCCATGTCGCCCGACGCCAGCCACTTGCGGCGCAGATCGCTTTCGGTGAGATAGGCCCAGACCCGCTCGATCGGGCCGGGCAACATGCGCTGGATCGTCAGCGTCGCCGGCTCCGACAGCGCGCCATAGGCGTCGACTTTCGCGCGTTCGTTCATTTCTCGTCTCCTTGTTTGGGGGGCGGTTTGGGGGCTTTGGATTTCTGTTCGTCCTCCTCGCGGAGGAGCCGATCGAGCACATCGAGGCGCGCGGTCCAGAACCGCTCATAGAAGGTCAGCCACTCATGCGCGGTCTCGAGCGGTCCCGGATCGAGGCGGCAGAGATGCGCGCGTCCGCGCACCTCCCGCTGGATCAATCCGGCGCCTTCCAGGACCTTGATGTGCTTCGAAGCGGCCGCGAGCGAGATGGCGAAGGGCTGAGCGAGCTGGCCCACGGTTCGCTCGCCGGACGTGAGCTCGACCAGCATGCGACGGCGCGTCGAGTCGCTCAGCGCATGAAAGATGGGCGTGAGCTCGGGGGCCAATAGTTCAACCATGTGGTTGAATATGCGCTTGTCATTTTGGAATGTCAACCGTTTGGTTGAATGATTAGCGGCGGCGTGCGAGGCGCCTCTCAAGTCCCAAGACGTGCTGGTGACTTGACTTATGGCTTCCCCGCGTCACCATGACGGCGGAATGGGTTCGGGCCGATGGGAGAGATGTCCAGATGACACGCAAAAAGTTTTCGCGCGCGGCCTTCGCGCTCGCCGCCTGCTGTTCAAGCGCGCTGCTTATCGGCTCCGCCGCGCATGCCGCCAATTTCTCGGCGGAATATGTGTTCGGCGACAGCCTGTCGGACGTGGGCAACGTGTACCTTGGATCAGGCGGTTCCGAGCCGGCCAGCCCTTATGTCGACGGCCAATTCAGCAACGGGCCGGTCTGGGTGCAGGATCTCGCCGCCAGGCTCGGCCTTCCGCCGCTGATTCCGAGCTTGGCCGGAGGCAGCGATTACGCCTTCGGCCACGCGACGACCGGATCCGCCTCCACGAACAATTCGGACGTCCCCAATCTTGAGCAACAGGTCGGCACGTTCTTCTCAGGCCACGCCAGCGCGCCCTCGAACGCCCTCTACACCTTCTCGATCGGCGCCAACGATTTGTTCAACATCCTCGACGGATCGACGGGCGGCCTCACGCCGCTGCAAGCCGCCGCCGCCGCCGCTCACGTGGTGGCGTCGGAGGCGGGCGACCTCGAGGCCGCGGGCGCGAAGGACTTGGCGTTGTTCGACGTGCCGGACCTCGGCGTGACGCCGGGGATTAAGGCTCTTGGTCCGGCCGCCTCCACGGCGGCCACCGCCCTTTCGGCCTATTTCGATGAGCAAGTGCTGCTGGACCTGGCGCCGGTCGAGGCCGCCGGGCTCACGGTCTTCGATCTCAATACCTTCGCCCTGATCGACAAGGCGGTGCAAGACCCGGGCGCGTTCGGCTTCTCCAACGTCACGGCTCCATGCTGGACGGGCGGCTTTACCGGATCCGCGACCGGCGGCTCGCTCTGCTCGACGCTGCCCGCGGTGCAGGACACCTACCTTTTCTGGGACGACGTCCATCCGACCGCGGCGGGGCAACTTCTCGTCGCCGACGCCGCGCTCCGGGCCATCGGCCTACCCGTGCCCGAGCCCTCGACCTGGGCGATGATGGCTCTGGGCTTTGGCGGGTTGGGCTTTGCGGGATATCGCGCGCGGGCTCGCGCGGCGGCGTGAGTCGATCCGGATCCGGATGCCTTGCCTGAAATCGTCGTGGCCGGGCTCGTCCTTTTTCGCGTCGTGCCGGCCGAGCCAATCTCAGATTTGTCATTGGCGCAGAACGGCGTCGGCGGCCGGGTCAAGCCCGGCCATGAAGGCCGGTGCATTTTCTTTACGAAAAACAGAACCTGTGCTATGGTCTTCTCCATGGCCAGATTCCAACCTCACCTTGGGCCGGCAGAATGAGAGGCGCGCGCTCGCGACCGTTCGATCAGAGCGTCAAACCAAACGCGATGATCGGAACCGATCATAGCCTTATGGCCGAGGCGCGAATGCGCGCCCGCGCCGTTGCGCGGGTTCGAGCGCGATGAAGTCGCGCTCGATGATCGGAACCGATCATCGCCTTATGGCCGAAGCGCGAATGCGCGCCCGCGCCGTTGCGCGGGTCTGAGCGCGATGACTCGCGCTCAGATAGAATTGGTACAAGACAGAGGTCAGATTTGTTTGAATCGCTCGTAACCCATTGAAAAGTCCCGTTTCCAAAAAATAAACGCTAGTAAACGCTAGCTATTTTACTAGCACTTACTAGCGTTTATTGACGTTTACCGGCGTTTAGGCGCGCTTATACCCATTCTAATCGAGCGCGAATCATCGCGCTCAATTCCGCGCAACGGCGCGGGCGCGCTTTCGCGCTTCGGCCGGAAGGCGATGATCGGTTCCGATCATCGCGTCTTGGTCTTATTGTGCAGGCCAAACGGCCTTCGAGCGCATAAAACTACTTGGTTAGGTCGTCTCTCCCAAGCGACCCACGACGGCCCTCGCCAGAGCCGCGAACCCCGCGACGTCGACCTCCTCCGCCCGCATGGTCGGCTCGAGGCCGGCCGTGGCGATAAGAACGGGAAGGTCGAGCCCCCGCGCCGCCGCGAAGGCCTTGAGCGACTGGCGCAGCATCTTGCGCCGCTGGCCGAAGGCCGCCTGGGCGAGCGCCGAGAGCGTCGCGGCATCGCAGGGCTCCGGGCTCGAGCGCGGAACAAGCTCGACCAGGCTCGAGGTTACCTTCGGCGCGGGAACGAAGGCGGCGGGCGGGATGTCGAACTGGATGCGCGCCTCCGTCCGCCATCCCGCCAGCACCGCGAGGCGCCCATAGTCGGCGCGCTGGGCTGGGGTCGCAACAATGCGCTCCGCCACCTCGCGCTGGAACATGAGGGTGAGGCGATCGTAGAACGGCGGCCAGGGCTCGGCCTCGAGCCAGCCAGCCAGGAGCGCGGTCGCGATGTTGTAAGGCAGGTTGGCGACGATGCGGATCGGCCTGGACTCCGCCTTGGCGATCAGCGTCGCGGGCGAGACGCGCAGCGCGTCGCCTTCGATGATTTCGAGCCGTCCGGGCCAATGGGCGGCGATCTCGGCCAACGCGCCGAGCGCGCGGGCGTCGCGCTCGATGGCGATCACCTTCCCGGCTCCCTCCGACAGAAGCGCGCGCGTGAGGCCGCCGGGGCCGGGGCCGACCTCGATCACGGCGACGCCGGCAAGCGGCCCGGCGGAGCGGGCGATCTTGCGGGTGAGGTTGAGATCGAAGAGGAAGTTCTGGCCCAGCGCCTTGCGGGCGTCGAGCCCATGCGCTGCGACCACGTCGCTTAAGCGTGGCAGTCCGTCCGCCGCGAGGCTCATCGCGTCAGCCGGTCGGCGAGCTTGAGCGCCGCGATGAGGCTCGCAGGACTGGCGACACCCTTTCCGGCGATGTCGAACGCCGTGCCGTGATCGGGGGAGGTGCGCACGAACGGCAGACCCAGCGTGACATTGACGCCTTCGTCGAAGGCGAGGGTCTTCGCCGGGATCAGGCCCTGGTCATGATACATAGTGAGCGCCACATCGTAGCGTGCCCGCGCTCTTTGATGGAACATCGTATCGGCGGGGAGCGGCCCGACGACGTCGATGCCCTCGGACCGAAGCGCTTCGATCGCGGGCCCGATGATCGTGATCTCCTCCCGCCCCATCGCTCCGCCCTCGCCCGCGTGGGGATTGAGGCCGGCGACCGCCAGGCGCGGCCGCGTCAGGTGAAAACGGGCGCGCAGGTCGCGATCGACGATACGCCCGGTTCTGATGATGAGGTCGGCGGTCAGCGCCTTTGGCGCGTCCGCGAGCGGAATGTGGATGGTCACGGGGACGACCGCGAGCGTCTCCGACCAGATCATCATCACCGGAAAGGCGGGGGCGCCCCAGGCCTCGGCGAGCGCGCCGAGATATTCGGTATGGCCGGGGTATTCGAATCCCGCCTGATAAAGGGTGGCTTTTGCTATGGGGTTGGTCACCACCGCGCGCACGTGGCCTTGACGGATCGCCTCGACCGCGCGCGCGATCGATTCGATCGTCGCCGCGGCATTGGCTGCGCTAGGGCGCCCGGGTGCGTCTTCAACCGCGTTTTTCAGCGGGACGACCGGCAGGCCTTTCGCGAACGCGGCTCGAGCACCCGCTGGATCGGTCTCGATGATCGGCGCGGTAAAGCCCGCGCGCCTGGCTGCGGCGGCCAGGACGCCGGGCGCGGCAAAAACGACGAACGGCGTGTCAGGCGCGCGGTCGCGCCAGGCGGCCAGCGCCAGCTCCGGGCCGATGCCCGCCGGGTCGCCCATCGTCATCGCCAGCGGCGCCAAGTCGCCGGTCAAGTCGCCGGTCATGTCGGGGCTCCAAGGGCGGGTTCCCCCGGCCGGACGAGATCAGAGGCCGACGTTCGTCCTCACATCGCCCAGCGTCCTCAACTCGAGCTTGATCATCAGCGTCTGGCTCCGAGTCGCTGGGTTCACAATGACCGGACCGCCCGGGAATGTGGTGTAGGCGAGCGGCTGGCTGACGCTAGACGCATACCTGAGGGTGAGCGTCGTACATTCGTCCTTGTAGCCGAGGCCGAACGAATAGCCGATCGGATTGAAGACCGGGGTCGTCTGTCCCAGGGTGTCGTAGTAGTGGCGCGACATGTCGACCACAAGCGATCCGTCGAACGACCAGCGATTCTGAAAGCTGTAGGCGAGGCTCCCGGTCACACCTTCGCGCGGGAACTCGAATCCGAGCGCCGGCTGGGCGGCGTATAGGGCGTAGTCGACAGCGCCACTAACGCCGGCGTAGTTCGCTTTAAGGATTCCGTCGAAGCGGTCGAGTTGCAGCGTCGAGTTGTCGAACTGCTGTTTGCTCATGAGCGTGATCGGGTTCGAGAACGGTTGCAGCGTCTCGCCGAACACGAAGTTCGAGTACTTCTTGTCCAGGCCGGACTTCGAGCCCGGTGCCGGTGGGATCAAAGAGGGTATAGGAATTCTGCCCGGCGACCTGGATCGATTCGCCGCCGACAAAATTGGCGTGGCCGCCATTGGCGAAGTCGGCGGCGTATTGGAATCCGTAATTGA
Organism: uncultured Alphaproteobacteria bacterium; assembly: GCA_963833955.1. Classification (GTDB taxonomy): domain Bacteria; phylum Pseudomonadota; class Alphaproteobacteria; order Rhizobiales; family Beijerinckiaceae; genus Roseiarcus. Next base: position 235,637 of record CAWHZY010000007.1, read on the forward strand.
GCCGCGTGCCGCCTTCGACCCGATCGTAGCCGGAGAACTTGTCCCACGCGAACAGGTTCGTATCGTCGAAAACGAGGCTCTGCGAATCTTCGTTGGGCTGAATTCTCGGCATGATCTCGCTCGGCCGGGCGATAAACTGGGCAATCGGCGTGAAAGTCTGCGTGCCCCAGGACGATGTGGAAGTAAACGGAAAGCGGTATTCGAGGCCGGCGCCCGCCATGTAGCGCCCGAACGCGCCCTGGTCCGAGCCGGAAAAGAAGGCGGCCTGGCTCGAATTGGCGACCGTGCTCGTGCCGAGCCCGCTGGCGTAGGTGATCGATCCGGTCTCATTGAGTTCGGTCGCCTCGCCGTCAAGGCGGCCGAACAAGAACGGCTTCCATACCTCGCCGATGGGATCGATGTAGCCACGCTGCCACGAGACCTGTCCCGACGCCCGCGTGTAATCGCCGGCGATGCCGCGCAAAAGGCATTTGCCCGGGACATATGTATTGACGAGCGCATTCCCGACCTGGGTCTCGCAAACGTTATAAAGGTGAAAGGCGCTGTCGAAGGTCTGCAGGCCGGTTGATTGGAACGCGGCGTTCGTCTGGCTGATGTTGGCGACGTTTGCGTCGACCGTCAGCTCGCCTCCGAGCCCGTTGGTGCGATCGGCCGGAACATTGATCACCCGATTGTAGTCGAAGACCGGCGCGACCGCGGTCGGCAACGTGCGATTGTCGTCGTACTGGGTTGTGCCTTCAAAATGGTAGGCGCTGAGGTCGAAGAAGCTTTGAGCGCCCTGGCCGCGCAGATAGACCGAGGAGACGATGTCCTGGAAATAGAAGGTGTCGAAATTGATGCCTTGCAGCCGATAATCGTTCAGAAAGAACTTGTCGCTCATCCATGTGCCATTCCAGCCGAACTGCCACATGTCATTGAGGTAAAAGTTGCCGTTGCTTTGGATCGCGCCTCGAAGCCGCATATCTCCCGCGTCATACGGAAAAGGCGGAAATGCCCCAGGCTGCTCCTGATCGATTCCGATCGCGCGAATGCTGTACGAGCCGTTTGAGAGTCGCTGGCGCCAGTCGACCTCGCCCAATAAACCCTGCCTCGAGAGGAGCGTCGGAGTGAGGGTGAGGTCGTAGTTGGGCGCCAGATTGATGAAATATGGCATGCTGATGCCCGTGCCGAGGTAGGCCCCGGAAACGAGCGACGGCGACAAAAGGCCGGTCTGCTTGTTGACGGTCGCGTCGGGCGAGGAAAAATAGGGCATGTAAAACACGGGAAAGCCCCAAAACTGGAGCTGGGCGTCCTCGTAGTAGACCGTGTGGGTGGTTTGGTTCTCGATGATCTTGGTTGCGCGCACCTGCCAGAATGGCGGGCGTTCCGGATGGTCCTTGCACGGTTCGCAGGCGGTGTAGGCGCCCTTCTGCAGCACCGTGACATCGCCGTTCGAGCGCTCGATGCGCGGCGAGGTGAAGCGCGTCTTGTCGGTCGTCAAAACCTGCACGCTGTCGATGAAACCGTCGCGAAAATCATCACTAAGCGCGAACCGGCTCCCGTAGACGATGTTGCCATGCTCGTCCGTCATCTTGGCGTGGCCTTCCGCGTAGACGCGCTTGCTGGCGCGGTCGTAGGTTACGCGGTCGGCCTGAAGCAACCGGCCTTGATAGAACAGCTGAACTGAACCCACGGCCGAGATCGTGTTCTTGTCCTTGTCGTAGACAAGCTCATCCGCGTCGATGACCAGCTTGTCCTGCGGCTTGGCTTGCGCGTACTGGGCGGGGGGAGGCGTTTGCGCGGACCGGGCAGTGGAAGGCGTTTGCGCGGCCGCCGGTCCGGCGAACAATTGCGCGCACGCCGCAACAGCCGCGATCGCGAGCGACAGCGCGATCCTCGCGGCCCGCTTCCGGCGGGGATGGAACTCAAAGGGAGAGCTGACGGCAAACCCCATCAACCATCCTCTTGTTGCAACAATACATACACGCCAAACATGCAGCCGACGATCCCGGGCGACCACCCGGCTACGGACGCGCTAAGAAATCCCGCACCGCCGAGATCGCTGACCACTTTGGTCGCGACATAAAGCACGAACCCCGCCACGACGCCACCGGAAACCATATATTCGATGCCGCCCATTCGGAAGAATCTTAACGAAAAGCAAGCAGCTACTAGCACCATCGCCGCCAGCATCAGCGGGCGGGCCAGAAGCTCCTGATATTTCAGTAGGTAAGCCGTCGGGTCCAACCCTGCGCGCGCGGTCTGTTCGGCGAGCCCGGGCAGCCGCCAAAACGACACGGTTTCAGGCGCGACGAATGCCTGGGCGACCTCCCTCCGGTCGAGATTCGTCGCCAAGAGGTAGGTAGAAACCCGAAGGGCTTCGAAGCCCGGAGTGACCGACACGACGTCGTGCAGGATCCAGTAACCCTGGCGCAACTCGCCTGAAGCCGCTTCCAACCGTTCAACGAAATTACCCTGGTCATCAAAGTTGAAAATCTCGATCGCGTTGAACTGAGTGCCGCCCGAACTCCTCCCGCCGGCGCGAATAACCGCCTGACCGTCGACGCTCTTCTGCCGGATCCACATCCCCATCTGGCCCGCCGCGGGACCGCCGAACACGTTGCTCTCGATCTCGTCCGCTTTCTGTTTCATCCATGTTGATGCGGGGTTGTAGGCAATAACCGACAACACACCGATGAGGACGATCACGGTGAGCGGCGGGGTCAGAAATTGCCAGACGGAGAGGCCTGCCGCGCGCGCGACGACCAACTCCATTTTGCGCGACAAATTCAGGAACGCGATCATGGATCCGAACAGAACCGCAAATGGCAACGCTTGTTCGGCGACCGTCGGCGTTCGCAGGAACGACAGGCCGGCCATGAGAATTCCGGTTGCACGCTCAGAATCGCCCGAACGACGCAGGAGTTCTATGAGATCGACGGCGTAGATGAGAACGAAGACCACCATGAAAGCCGCGATCACCGAGCGTGCGAAGCGGCCGGCGAGATAAAATGACAGCGTCCGGCCGATCACGCCGGGATCCGTCCGAACGGCCGGAAAGGCGCTAAAATCGCTCGCCGGAAGATCAGCGCCAGAGCCCCGAGGCAAGCGGCGACCGGAATCACCCACACAAAGACGGAGGCAGAGGGTATGCCGACAGAGAGGGTCGTGGCCGCGATCCCAAGCATGCGCACGCCGGCAAACGCGAGCACTGCTCCTGCGATCGCAACGCCTCGGCCCTGACGAGTTGTCCGCGCCTCTCCAAGCGCCGCAAAAGCGATGAGACCACCCGCAACAGCGTAGAGCGGGCTGGCCAGGCGGTCGAGCAGTTCGCTGCGAATATGGCCAAACAGGGCTGGATCCGCTTGATCCTTGGCGTCGGGCGCCAGCAATTGCGCGGTCGTGCGCTCGCGCGGTCTTTTGATTGCGCTGACCGCGTGCATGAACTGCGACAGATCGATGGTGTAGTCGTCAAAGGTCACCATCGACGTGTCACCGGCTGACTGTGGCCGCAACAAGACGCCCTTCGACAGTTGAAGATAGCTCGCCCCACCTCGATCAACCGTCTTTCCAGCCTCGGCAATATACGTCGTGACCTTGGTCAGATCACGTAGATCCTGCATAAACACGCCGTGAAGAGCCCCGTCGGGCGTGCGCTCACGAAAATGAAACACGAACCCTGATTCGAGTTGGGAGAAGGCGCCTGGACGGGCAAAGTTGGTGATGAAATCTGCGTGAATGAAGGTCGTCAGATTCTCGATGACGCCGAAACTCCAAGGCAGAACCTGGATATAGAGGACGGCCACGACCGCAAACACCGCTGCTGAGAGCAGCGCCATCGGACGCAATAGCCGGGCGGGCGACATGCCCGAAGCGGCCATTACGACCAGTTCGCTGTCGCCATTGAGCTTGTTGAGGGTGTAAAGGACGCCGGCAAACAGCGCCACTGGCGCAATGAAGGCTATGAGCGAGGGAAGCGCAAGCGCCGTTATCAGCAGAAACAACAGAATGGTCTGGCCTTTGCTGGTGATCAGATCGATCTGCCGCAGGGCTTGGGTCACCCACACGACCCCCGTCAGGACGACCAGGCCTGAGAGACAGGCTGTCGTCGCTGTCCTCAGCAAGTAGCGTTCAATCTGGATCATAGCGGCCGCGTCGTCCGAAGATGCGACAAGCGCCCTTCAGCGCGCGCCGTACCGGCGCAGCGCTTGCCCCATGTGCCCTCTCGTTGCAACACGACCTGCTCCCGTTGGCGATGTTTGACCCGAACCAGCCGAAATGTGTCGCCCAATCGCGGCGGCTTATTGACGAGCGTGGCAAACCCCCCGATATGTCGGCGCCCGCCGCCGGCGACGCCCTGTCGGCTGGCCTCACGTCGTCAAATCCGGACAAGGACACGCGTCGGTTATGAGCGGATCGGTTAAGATCGCCTTCGGGTCCCTGTCCGCCCCCAAAGGCAGCGCGCTGGTGGTCTTTGTCGGGGCCGACATGAAACCTGCTCCCGCCGTGACGGCGCAGTTCGGCGATCTCGAACCCCTCATCCGCGCCGCGGCGAAGGCGTCCGACTTTCGCGCCGCCCAGCGCAGCGCACTCGACATCCTGGCGCCCGCCGGCCTCGACGCATCCCGGCTGGTGGTTGTCGGCGTCGCTCCGGGCAAGGACAACGCCCCGGTCGACTTCATGACGCTCGGCGGCTTCGTCTTTGGCAAGATAAGCGGCGCGAAGCGGGTCGAAGTCGCCTTCGAGGCGCCGTCGGGAACGTGGGACGGTTCGGCTGCGGCCGATTTTGCCCTCGGCCTTCGCCTGCGCGGCTATCGGTTCGATAAATACAAGACCCGCAAGAAGGACTCGGAGGACAACGGCGTCGATACGCCCGATTTCGTTATCGGCTCGAGCCACGCTGTCGCCGCGCGCGCAGCCGCACAAGACCGCTTCGCCGTCGCCGAAGGCGTTGAACTGGCGCGCAATCTGGTCAACGAGCCGCCGAATGTCCTCTTTCCCGTGGAATTCGCCGAGCGCGCCAAAGCGCTGGAGAAGCTCGGCGTCGCCGTAGAAACGCTTGACGAGAAAGCGATGGGGAAATTGGGGATGAACGCGCTGCTCGCGGTGGGGCGAGGATCGGCGCGTGAGAGCCGCCTTGTCGCGATGCGCTGGAACGGGGCGCGGTCAAAACGGACAAAACCCATTGCCGTCGTGGGAAAGGGGGTCTGTTTCGATTCCGGCGGGATCTCGATCAAGCCCTCCGCCGGTATGGAGGATATGAAGGGCGACATGGGCGGCGCGGCCTGTGTCGTCGGGCTCATGCACGCGCTCGCCGCGCGCAAAGCGAAGGTCAACGTGGTCGGCATCGTCGGCCTGGTCGAGAACATGCCCGACGGCGACGCAATCCGGCCGGGTGACATCATCACCTCCATGTCGGGCCAGACGATCGAGATCGTCAATACCGACGCAGAAGGCCGGCTCGTTCTGGCCGACGCTCTCTGGTACACGCAGGAGACTTATTCCCCGCGAGCGATCATCGACCTTGCGACGCTGACCGGCGCCATCATCGTCGCGCTCGGCGCCGAGGTGGCTGGGCTCTTTTCGAATAATGACGAACTCGCCCAGCGGCTCGCCGCCGCGGGCGAGGCTTCGGGCGAAAAGGTCTGGCGCATGCCGCTCGGCGCGGCTTATGACAAGATGATCGATTCCAGATTCGCCGACATGAAGAATGCCGGGGGCCGCCACGGCGGCTCGATCACTGCGGCGCAGTTCATACAGCGATTCGTCAAGGGGGCGCCGTGGGCGCATATCGACGTCGCCGGCACGGCGATGGGTTCGGCGCCTTCCGACATCAATCAATCCTGGGGTTCGGGCTGGGGCGTTCGTCTTCTCAATCGTCTCATGGCCGATTCCTACGAAGATTAGCTTCTCATTGACGAATTGATTCGAGAGTCGGGCGGGAGGGGTCAGAATGCGGATTCTTTCCACGATCTTCGCGCTTGGCGCCGCCTGGACCGCCTCGCAAGAGCCGGCCTGGGCGATCGCCGGATGCGACGCCTTTTCAAACAGCCTCAAGGCCGAAGCCAGCGACATGCAGGTCGAGTTGGGACGCGCCGTCGTCGTGTCCCGGACGCGCTCCGGTTCGGATATGTTCGACATCACGACGAAGGTGGACGTCGACGGGACCCTCTCTTGCCGCGGCGATCAATTCCTGCGCTTTGAGGCGCGCATCGGCGAACCGGCCAACGCCCGCACGACCACGAATTTCGAGCGTTTTCAGGTGGCGGCCCTGAAGGCGGCGCTGGGCTGGGACGCAGCCAAGAGTCGCAGCGTCCTGCGGGGCATGAGCAGCGATGCGGGAGAATATCTCGCCGCGTCGCGCGAGCGGGGCGACGTCTATGTCGCGGGCAAGACTGAAGAGCACGTGCCCGGCGGCGTGAGCCTCGGGATGATGGCGACCGGCTCCGACCGCACCTTCGTCATCGTCGGCCCAGCGGGCCAGTGACGGAGATCCGCTTTTATCATCTCGAACAGCGACGGGTCGACCAGGCGCTGCCGCCGTTGCTCGAGCGTGCGCTCGAGGAGGGCCGACGCATCCTCGTGCGCGCCTCGTCGGCGGAAATGGTCGCCGCTCTCAACGAACGGCTATGGACTTACGACGACGCGAGTTTTCTTCCCCATGGCGCGGCCGGCGACGGCGATCCGATGGAACAGCCGATCTTCCTGACGAGCGAAGTCGAGAACCCCAACGCCGCGACCATGCTCGTTCAGCTTTCCGGCGCTGAAGCGAGCGAGGCCGACGACGCGTTCGATCTCGTCGTTCTCATGTTCGACGGACGCGACGAGGCGGCGCTCGCCCACGCGCGAGGCGAATGGCGGCGGCTCAAGGACCTCGGCCGCACGATCAGCTATTGGCGCGAGAGCGACGAGGGCGGCTGGGAGCGGGCGCGCTAAATTTGGATTGTCTTGGGCCGGACCGTTTTTGCGGCAAATCTCCCTGTTCTTAAGCCTTGGATTTCCTTGGATTTCCTTGGATTCTCTCGTCCGAAACGAGACTTATCAATGACTTACACGGGATTTTCGCTGAAGAATTTTTCAGCGCGGTTTATCCCGGCGTTCGCACGACGGAGACGCAAAACACAGATCTTGGAAGGTGAAGACGCGGGATTGCTCATGGAGCAAGCTTAACTCTATTTCTGATTTTCTGCAATAGATTGCGACAGAGATTGCGATGTCGGAGCCATTCCCGTTCGATCGCCTTCTACCCATTCTATTTGAGCGCGACTCATCGCGCTCGAACCCGCGCAACGGCGTGGGCGCGCATTCGCGCTTCGGCCATAAGGCGATGATCGGTTCCGATCATCGAGTTTTGGTATTAACCGCCAAAATAGCTCCGCGCCCGCCTCGTCCAGGCGATGACTCACGACCCCGCCGCTGGCGCCAGATTGACCAGACGATCGAGCTGGCTCCTCGTGGTCTCCGCCATCCAGGCGGCGGGCGCGCTCGCAAGCGCTGCCTTCATCAGGTCCTCGCCGGATTTGTCGCCGAGGGCGATCAGGGATTCCGCGCGCGTGGCCGCAAGCCAGTATTTCTCGTCTCGCAACGCTGTCGTGTCCGCGCCCGCTGCTGTGTTCGCCGCGAGCGTCTCCAGGCGGCGCGTGGCGATGTCCACAACCTCTCGCCGGACGCGACTGGCGAGGACGTTGTCAGCAATTTTATCTTCGCCGGACGACGACGACGCCCTCATGTTCAAGAGATAGGCCAGGTTCGTTCCGTTGTAATAGTCGCGCTTGATGATGAAGCCGCGCTCGGCGGCCCGGATCGCCTCGGTAAGGTCCCCCTTCCGCTCGTCCGGCGATCGTGTCGTCATTTCAGCCCTTCGCTTGTGGATGGCGCTCCACAACCCGATCGTCTCGGGATCGGTGGTCGTCTCGGCGTCGAGTTGTCGCAGCAACGCCTCGGCTTCCGCGTAGCCAGCCAATGCCTGCTCCGGGCCGTCAGTCTTCGCCTTGGCCTCGCCCACTTTGTACGTAGCAAGGGCGAGCTGTTGGATGACACCGGGGCGAGCGGTCTTGGGTTTCCCGTCCGCTCCAGGCGTGGTCTGGTCCTTGTAGATGTCCTGCAACTTCTTCTTGGCGAAATCGAAGGCCCCGGCGTCCATCGCTTCGCGCGCCGTCTGCAGCATCGCGGCGTAGCTGTTCTCGGAGGATTGCGGTTGAACCGCATTGGCGGCCATGCCCATCTTCGTCGTGGCGGGCCGGGTTGGCTTCTGGAGGTCAGGCAGCAATGTATAGACCGGGCTGTCGACAGCATCCCCGCCCTTGAGCGCGTTGATCAGAGTCGTCAGTTCGCCGCGCATGCGCATGGTTTCGTCGAAGCCGATATCGGGCCCGAGATGTTCGTAGTGGCGAACGACAATATGATTGGCGTCGAACGGGATCGTGAACTTGCTCTCGGCCATGATGATCGTCGCCCTCGGCTTCAAGGCATGGCGCACTCCCAGTTCGAAAATGGCGTTCAGATTTGCCGTCGACAGGTCCGCGACGACCAGGTCGGCCGCGAAAAGCAGCTCGTACATTGGCACGTCGATGACGCCCGAATGCTGAATCTCGTCGGCCCTGACGCAGTCGTAGCCGGCGCCGGTGACAGCGGGTTTGATGATGTTCCTGTAGCTCTTGTCGAGATCGAGCACCCGGCCGGTGGCGAGATCGGTCTTTTGCCCAAAGCCCATGATCACGAAACAGACCGGCATGGCTATCCCACTCCCTAAACGAATGAAAAATAGACTTATTGTGCTCGCGCGCCGCAAGTCGGAATCAGACTGGCGGGGCCTGGCTGCAAATCAGCGTCAACAATGTTTGGGGTCAATTTTCCAACAGCGAAAGGACTTTTGCAACAGGCTAACCTTCAGCGCTCCTAGCCTCGGAACCACCCGAAATCGGGGCCGGCGCAACGCCGATCGTCAAGCGCCTTGACGTTTACAAATATAGTGTATATGCACTTAAATATGGAATTGGAAGAAATCGACTTTGTCGCGACCCGGCAATGCGTCTGCACCGCCGCGCGCCGCCGGAGCCGGGATCTGACCCGCGCCTTCGAAAAGGCGATGCGAGGGTCGGGCGTTCGGGGCACCCAGTTCACCTTGCTGGCGACGCTGGTTCAAACCGGCCCTATTCCGACCACGCGCCTGGCGGACTTCCAGGGCCTCGAGCGGACGACGCTGACGCGTAACCTGGCTCTGCTAGTTCGGCATGGGTTTGTTCGAATCGACGAAGGCGAGGACCGTCGCGTTCGCAAGGTCGCGATCACCCCCGCCGGCGAAGAGGCCGCGCGACGCGCTTATCCCTTCTGGAAGAAGGCTCAGGATGCCGCTTTGGCGGCGGCCCGGGAAACCAAAGCAAGCCAAAGCTAAAAATTTTGCTCAATAAGTGTAGTTACACCTTAAAGGAGACGATCATGTTCGATATCCTATCCACCGCCGAGCTGACGGTCAGCGCGTCGATCGCAATGGTCTTTCTGTCGTGGGCGATGGCTCGAACCGAGGGCGGCCGGATCGCGGTTCTCATCGCGCTCGGCGCATGGTTTGCGCTGGTTTTAGCAATTGGCGCGACCGGCGCGCTCAGCCCCGCGGGCGGGGGTGCGCCGGCGCTCGGCCTCGCGGTCGTTTTGCCAGTCGCAGCGCTCGTTTCGGCGTATTTCGCCCTACCCTCCGTGCGAAATGCGATGACCACGGCGTCGTTGCCCGCGCTCATCGCGGTCCATGCGATCCGTCTGCTCGGGGTCACGTTTCTCATTCTCTACGCCAAGGGCCGCCTGCCGGCGCCGTTCGCGCCGAGTGCGGGATGGGGCGATGTGTTCATTGGCGCGACCGCACTGCCCCTCGCCTGGGCGGTTGCGCGGTTCGGCGCCCGGGTGCGCCCGCTCGTCTTCTTATGGAACGCGCTCGGCGTCGCCGATCTTGTCGCCGCAGTCACGCTCGGGGCGTTGTCGGCGCCCGGTCCGCTTCAGGTCTTCGTCGGCCCCCCCGACAGTTCGGCGATGACCAGTTTGCCCTGGCTCCTCATCCCCGGCTTTCTGGTCCCGATCCTGTTATTCGTTCACGTCGTTATTTTCACTTGGCTGCTTGCCAGGTCCCCGGCCTCCGGGCCGGCCTATGCGTGGCGCGGCGCTCAAGGCCAGCCGAGGTCGGCCTGAAACAGCGACGCCGGGGCATGGGCCCCGGCGTCGGAAGTCGATTTGGGGACGGCCAGCCGACCTTTTCAGGAGAGCATCGAAACGGCGGCGCGCTACCTCCCAGCAAGCGCGCCGCCGCCCGTCCTTGAGGCGTAAGATTCGGCTTACGCCTTCGGGAACGGGACGGCTACGAATCGGGCGCCGTCGGCGGTCTGAACGCGCATCATGACCGCCTTCCTGCCCTGGCTCTTCGCGCTCGCGATCCCGGACTTGACGTCCTCGGGCGTTGACACCGGCTTGCCGCTGACGTCGAGGATGACGTTGCCTGCCGCGAGTCCCTGCTCGGCAGCCGTTCCGTTCGGATCGACGCCGACGATCGCGACGCCCTTGTCGCCTGCGCCGTCGACCTCCTTGGCCGGAGCGATCTGGATGCCGAGCTGCGCGCCTTGGTCCTTCTGCGACATGGAGGTGTCAGCCTTGGCGAGCTTTTCGGTCTTCTGGTCGGCGAGCGTGATCTGAGCCGTCTTTTCGTCGCCATTGCGCAGATAGGTCAGCTCCACCTTGTCATTGGGCTTGAACGAGCCGATCCTCATCGTGAGGTCCGATGCGTCCTTGACGGCCTTGCCGTCGAGCTTGGTGATGACGTCGCCAGGCTTGAGGCCAGCCTCGGCGGCCGGCGTTCCCGGCATCGTCTCGTCAACGATCGCCCCTCCGGCGCTCTTCATGCCCATGCTATCGGCCATCTCGCTCGTCACCGGCTGGATGTTGACGCCGAGATAGCCGCGCGGAACGACCCCGCCGTGCTCGAGCGCGCCGATGACGCTATCGACCGTGGCCGCGGGGATCGCAAAGCCAATGCCGACGCTGCCGCCCGACGGCGAGTAGATGGCGGTGTTCACGCCGACGACTTCGCCCTTCATGTTGAAGGTCGGGCCGCCCGAGTTGCCGCGGTTGATCGGGGCGTCGATCTGCAGGAAGCGATCATAGGGGCCGTCGCCGATGTCGCGGCCTTCGGCCGAGATGATGCCCGCAGTCACGGTGCCGCCAAGGCCGTAAGGATTGCCGATCGCCACGACCCAATCGCCGATGCGGGGCTGCTCCTTCGAGAACGCGACGAAGGGATAATCGCCGGATTCGTTGACCTTGATGAGCGCGAGATCGGTCTTCGGATCGGTGCCGACAACCTTGGCGTCGAGCGTCTTGCCGTCCTGTGTGGTGACGGTGACAGTCTTGGCCTTCTGCACGACGTGGTTGTTGGTGACGATGTAGCCGTCAGCCGAAACGAAGAAGCCCGAGCCTTCGCCCATCATCATCGGGTGCTTGGCCTGCGGCATGGCGCCGCCATTGGGCAGACCGCCGAACTGCTTGAAGAACTTCTGGATTTCCGGGGGAAGATTGTCCATCTGGCCCTGGCTCGAAGAGGCGCCCTCGCCTTCGGCGTCGGCGTCATCAGCGGCGATCTTGACCTTGACCGACACGACCGAAGCTTTGACGCGGTCGATCAGCGGCGCGAACGACGGGGCGTTCTGGGGCAGGTCGGCGGTGGAGACGGCCGCCGCATAGGCGGGGTGAGTCGGGGCGAGCGCGTTCCCGCCGAGGACGCCCGCGACGCCGAGCGAGGCGACCGCGACCGAGGCGAGGATCGTGTTGCGCCGCCCTTGGGGGGTCGCAAGACCGGAGAATGACATTGGGTTCGCTCCAAATTCGCTGGTTGACCGCCTTCAGCGATCGATGGAGCGACCATGCGACTTCCCGCCTATCCGGAAATTGACCGGCGCATTACGATTTCTCAAGGTACAGAGCGAACGGGGCGCGCCAACTTCGCGCGATTGAGACGAACGAATGGCCGGGGCGGGGAATCGCCGAAGGTTTCGCTCTTAACGATCCGCGGGCGTATTGATGACGAGCTTGTAGTCGGGCCGCTCGGCGAGCGCGAAGGTGTGCTGGGTGAAGCTCACGAGACCGTCGTGAGGATGATTGAACGCACGAAGGCCGCCCTCGCGGGATTGGACGGCCTGCTCATCCCACGCGTCTGCAAAGAACGCGCTCTCGCCGCGAAGCGTTTCGACGAATATCCTGACCTGGGCGTCGCGAAACGTGCGGGCGAAGTCGGCGCGGAATTCGGCGAGCAGCCGTCGCGCTCGATCCTTCCAGGCCGGTATGAGCGTGCGCGCAGCAGGCTCGAGGAAGACATAGCGCAGGAGGTTGCGTTGACGATCGCCGTCCAGCCAGCCGTGAAAGAGCCGCGCCGCCGCTTCGTTCCAGCAGCACGCGTTCCACAGGCGGTCGAGTCCATAGGCCGGGTATTCGATCGCTTTGACGGCGGCGAGCAGGGAGGGCGGCGCGTCCGCCGAGGGCCCGCGCGATCCTTCCGGATCGACGCGCCCGGCAAGCTTGAACAGATAGTCGTGCTCGGCGCGCGACAAGGAGAGCGCCTGCGCGATGCGGCCGAGGGCCTCGGGGGAAGCCTGCACCGCACGCCCCTGCTCGATCCAGGTGCACCAGGTCACGCTGATGCCGGCAAGCGCCGCAAGCTCCTCGCGCCGGAGACCCGAAGTCCTCCGCCGGCCCGTCGCCGTCGTCGGCCGCATGCGCTCACGATGCGCGCGCACAAACTCGCCGAGCAGCCGTCTTTGATCCGCTTCAAGCATGGCAGCTCTTGTAATAGGATAAGATTCAATCTTGTAACAGTGTAAATGAGGGCGCAGAAGCCGGCGACGGAAGGGAGCACGTTATGAGCAAGGCCCATGAGCGAGTCGTCGAGGCCCAATTCGGTCCTCGAGCGAAAGCCTATGTCGAAAGCGCGGTTCACAGTCAGGGCGCCGACCTCGAGGCGATCGGAACGCTTGCGCACGGCGCTGAACTGGCCCTCGATCTCGGCGCCGGCGGCGGTCATGTCTCTTATGCCCTCGCGCGCCATGCCCGACACGTCATCGCGAGCGATTTGTCGTCCGAGATGCTGGCGGCGGTGGCGCGAACCGCGCGGGAGAAAGGCCTGAGCAACATCGAGACCGCTGAAGCCCCGGCGGAGCATCTCCCGTTTGAAGACGCGACGTTCGACTTTGTCGCGAGCCGCTTCTCGGCGCATCACTGGCGCGACTTCGACGCCGGCTTGAGGGAAGCGCGCCGCACGCTCAAACGCGGCGGACGAGCCGCATTCGTCGATGTCTATGCTCCGGGACAGGCTTTGTTCGACACGCATCTGCAGGCGATCGAATTGCTGCGCGACCATTCCCATGTTCGCGACTACACGAGCGCCCAATGGCTGGACACGCTGGGACGCTCCGGCTTCGCCGTCGAGGCCTGCCGGACTTGGCGCCTCAGGATGGACTTTCCCGTCTGGATCGCGCGTATGCAAACTCCGCAGGACAATGTGAAGGCGATCCGCGCGCTCCAGAACGCCGCCTCGACGGAGACCAAGGCGCATTTCGCCATCGAGCCGGACGGCTCGTTTCTCTTGGACATGCTGATGATCGAGGCGTCGGCTGCATGAGGGCGGACAAAGCTAGTCGGCCAATTCATCTCAAAGGACAGGATCTAAGCTCTTGAGCTTGATCCGAGCGGTCTCGGTTGTGAAGCGCCAGTCAGCCTTGGCGTGATGCTGGTTGCGGTGATTGGCCCAGGCGGCGACTTCGCGTTCGAGGGCGGCTTTGTCGGGGATGCGACGATCCAGACATTGAGTGGAGAGGACCGCGAGTTCCGACTCCGCCAGGTCTAGCCACGACCCATGCTTGGGAGTGTACACCCACTCAAATCGCTGGACGAGGCGTCGAGCCTCTGGCGCTGGGAAGGCCTTGTAGAGCGAGGACTTGTCGTGGATGTTCAAATTGTCCTGCACGAGCGTGATCTGCTCGGCGTCGGCGAAGCGACTGTCCGAGATCTCTTTTAAAACCTGGGCGTAATCGATGGCCGTGTGCCGGTCCGTCACCTTGACGTGTCGCCATCCTTCAAGAGGGGCGAACATCATGAAGAGGTTGGCGACGCCGTTGCGTTCATACTCGTAGTCATAACGGGCGGGGCTCCCCGGCTTCATGGGGATCGGGGCGCGCGTCTCGGAAATCAGCTGCTTCGACGTCTCGTCGAGACAGACCAGCGGGCGCTTGGGATCGTGCGGCCGCCGGTAGGCCTCCAGCACCTCCTCCATTCCCGCGACGAAGGCGGCGTTGGCCTGCGGCGGAATCACCCAACACTTCCTCGTATGGGGCTTGAGGATGCTCGTATGGGGCTTGAGGATGTTTTTTTAAAACACGGCCAATCGTGCTGTCGCTGGCGCGATCGACGATCTGCAGCTCCACGACCTTCTCCTCCAACAACCGCAGGCTCCAGCGCGCGAAACCCTCGGGAGGATCGGAGCACGCCAAGGCGATCAGCTTCGCCTCCTTCTCCCCGTCGAAGATCCGCGGCACAGGCGGCGTCTCTCGCGCCTTGCGGCTTAGCACCGCGTCCAGACCTTCCTCGACCAATTGCCTGCGAGTCCGGTAAACCATCGAGGCGGTCGTATCCAACGCCTTGACGATCTCGCTGTCGCTCCAACCTTCCCCCGCTTCCGAAATGTCCGCCTTCAGCAAGATCTGGACCTTCGTCAGCCGCGTCGCCGGGATCTCGCCTTTCCTTCTCAGGCCCTCAAGGCGCTCGCGCTCCTCAGCGCTCAGACGAACCACGTATCGCTTTACTGCAACCTCTCGCGACCCCATCCTCGCCTCCATCCATAAAGGTGACCAGCGCGAGTGAATCAATAAAAGGTTGCAACTTAGTTGAAGCGCGCGACTAGGCGTCTCGCTCACCAACCTGGCGCCTAATGCCAATTCTGTTTGAGCGCGACTCATCGCGCTCGAACGCGCGCAACGGCGCGGGCGCGCATTCGCGCTTCGGCCATAAGGCGATGATCGGTTCCGATCATCGAGTTCTTGGTATAAGGCGCGCTCCGTTCGGATGGAATCGTCATCGCGAGGAGCGAAGCGACGCGGCGATCCAGGAGTTGCAGGGCGCCCTACGTTCCCCTGGATTGCTTCGCGTCGCTCGCAATGACGGTTGCGGTTTGACCAAATCCAAGCAGACCGCTCGCAAAATCCGGATCAATGAGGTACGAAGGGAATGAGGCTGGCGACCGCGCCAACCATATTCGTAAAGGCGTGCACCACAGGATTGGGATTGTGCTGCTGCGCCGGCACGGGCAGCGCTGACGGGGCAGCCTGCGCTTCGGTCGGGGCTTGCGCGGCGTTGAGCGTATTGGCTCCCTTCTCGGATTTCACGGATGCTTCACGCCGCGATGGCTCGCTCCGCTCCGCGGGAGCCTTGGCGCCGGTCGCATCAGCCTTGGCGACCACGACGCGGGCGTCGGACTTACTTGAAAGCTTGGTAGGCAAATCGAGTTTGGACGTCGACTGATGCGCGACACCAGCCGCCTCGATCGCAGGCTTCGATGCGGGCCTGACGGGCGGCAATGGCGCATTCGTTGCGGGGCGCAATGGCGCATTGGTTGAATGCACCGCCGCGCTCGAGTTCGAGGGTCGAGGGGGTTGGCGTCGCGATCTGCGTCGAGTTCCGGCGGAAGCGAAACCGTGTGCGCGGGCTTGGGATCAAGAGATTGCGAGGCCACAGGCTGAGGGGCCACGATCGGCGCCGCGACGGCCGACGTATTGACCGACGCCGCGACTGGTTTTCCGTCGGACGGATCGGGTTGCGACGCGCCGATTACCGTCCGCGCCAAGTCCGACTGCGGCGGATTATTGGGAGAGACGCCAACGTTCAAGTCGATTGGCCGCGCTTCGGGACTGGCGACCTTGGCCGGCTGCGGCGTGTCTTTCAGCGTCGCCCCGGCCTCGCTCGAAGTCGCGACGGTCAAGTTGCTTCGGGGCTGCATCGCGGTCGGGCCCTGCGTTGTCTCCATGAGGGACGATGCGTTTGGTGGTCCAGGTTCGACTCGTTTGAGCCAGAAGATCGAGCCGACCACTGCCGCACTGACCAGAACGAGCGCCGAAACGCTAAATTTGCTGGCCCCGGCACGTCGTTCCGTCGCCAACTCGGTTTGGTTCGGATTGTTCGAAAATGAATTGTCGGATTCGGGGGCTCGCTGCGGCTCGACGTCGACGACCCGCGTCTCACTCGGCTCGCCCGACGGCGCCTCGACTGACGGGCGCAGCGACGTAATTTCGAGTCGCTGCATCGGCTCCGTGTCGGTTCTGATGGACTCCGTCACAGTCCCGGCAGGCGGCCGTAAACGTTTCGACGTAAGTTCCGAAGATTCGACGAGGCGCACCAATTCAGCCAGCAGTTCCTCTGCCTTTGCTTGTTGGCTGCCGGGGGCGCGCAACCGGCGCTCAACGCCATCAAGATTGTTGTCTGCCAATCGCATCCTCGAAACGCTTTTCGGACGTGGAACGCATGTTCGGGCGCGCGTCATGCGCGCCGTAGGCGGCGAAAGCAAGGCCGACCGCCCCGCGACGCCCCTCACACAGCAAGGCGGCGGCCGCGGAACGGATATTGCACCGCCCCGGACATCCTGCGTCAAAAATGGGTGAGGCTTCGCACCCTCAGGTCCACATGAGGAACTAGGAGATTGTTATCGCCCGCCGCGCAGAATGTTGCGAGGTCGCCGCCCAATCTCTCTAGCGGACGTCGCCTCAGAAACTTGGATAGGGGTCATGAGAGATAGGGTCATGAGAGGATGCCTGTGCATCAATCGGGCATTCTCCAGTGTCGTGCGCCCGAGAGATGGAACTCCTTCATGAGGCCAATCTGGCGCGCTCGCTCACCTACAACGCCTCGCCGCTAATCTTTGCCTTCCCCATCTACCGCGTCGCGCTGTAGCCCGGCGTCCGGCTCATGGCCCAGGCGGTCACGCTGCGCTTGAAGGCCCTCAGCGCGGAATAGGCTATTCTCGACTGGGCCGGACTCGGGCGTGAGCGTTGGCGCGCCTCGGATTGCCCGCCTAAGCTGGGCGTCGATATCGGAGGTCGACATGACTGATTTCGCTCTGATGCTTCAGGGCATTGTGATCCTTCCGGACCGAATCCTGCCGAAAGGCTATGTCGCGGTGGCCGATGGCAAGATCGCCGAAGTCGGGCAGGGCCGTCCGCCCTCCGCACGCGAAAGTCATCATCTCGGCGCGGCGCTCATCCTGCCGGGCGCCATCGACGCGCAGGTCCATTCGCTATCGCAGAGAGATCAAGAGGACTTCATCTGGTCCACGCGCGCGGCGGCCGCGGGCGGCGTCACGACGATCGTCGACATGCCCTACGACGAAGGGGATCTCATCTGCTCTGCGGCGGCGGTCAAGCGCAAGGTCGCCCACGCGGGAAAGCAGGCGCGGGTGGATTTCGCGCTCTATGGCACGATCGATCCGACCGAAGGGACCGCGCGAATTGCCGAGCAGGCAGAGGCCGGAGTCGCCGCCTTCAAGTTCTCGACCTTTGGCACGGATCCCAAGCGCTTCCCGCGTATCCCGCCGCCGCTGATGGCGGAGTGTTTCGCGTCGGTGGCGCCGACGGGACTCACGGCCGGCGTGCACAACGAGGACGATGAATATGTTCGAGCGAGTTTAGCCAAGGTGAAGGCAGCCGGGATCACGGACTGGCGCGCCCACGGCCTTTCGCGGCCGCCGCTGACCGAGCTTTTAGCGATGACGGCGATCTACGAGATCGGCGCCGCGACAGGGTGCCCTGCCCACGTCGTTCATTGCTCGCTCGGCCGGGGCTACGAGATCGCGGCGAGCTACAAGGCGCAGGGCTACGCCGCGACTGCGGAATGCCTTATCCATTACCTGATGCTGGACGAGGAGAACGATGCGCGCCGGCTCGGCGGCCGATCAAAGTGCAATCCTCCCCTGAGGCCCCGGGCCGAGGTCGAGAAGCTCTGGCGCCGCCTCGCGGCAGGAGACGTTGACCTCGTTTCGACCGACCACGTCAGCTGGTCACTTGACCGCAAGACCGATCCGGACATGCTCGCTAATGCTTCCGGCCTGCCGGGCCTCGAGACGATGGCTCCGCTCTTCGTCAAAGGCGCGCTCGACCGCGGCGTTCCGCTGACCTGGATGGCGAAGCTGATGGCCGAGAACCCGGCGAAACACTTCCGCCTCGATCATATAAAGGGCGCGTTGAGGCCGGGGCGCGACGCCGACATCATGGTGCTGACGCCTGAGAAGTCATGTTGTGGATACGGCGAAGAGCGGCAACAGCGTTGCCGGCTGGTCGCCGTTCGACGGAATGGCTCTTCCGTACAAGGTCGCAGCGACCTACGTGCGCGGCCGGCTCGCCTTCGATGGAGCCAAGGTGTTGGCGGAGCCGGGAACCGGCCATTTCGTCCGTCCGCCCGAGCGCATTCCCGTCGCGGGTCAGGCCGCATGAGCGGCAATCTGCCGGTCAATGCCGCACGCATCGCGGAAGACATCGATGCGCTCGCCCGCTTGACGGAGCCCGGCCGGCCCTGGACGCGGCGCGTCTTCTCGCCGCTCTTCCTTGAAGGTCGCGCCTATATCGAGGCGCGCATGCGCGCTGCGGGGCTTGAGACGCGAATCGACGCCGCCGGCAACCTCATCGGCCGGCGCGCGGGCGGTGGCGACGCCCGGGCCGTCCTCATGCTCGGCTCGCATTCCGACACCGTTCCCGACGGCGGTCGGTTCGACGGGGTCGCGGGTGTCGTTGCGGCGCTGGAAGTCGCGCGGTCCTTGGGGGAACGCGGCGTCGGTCTCATGCATGATCTGGAGGTTGTCGATTTCCTCGCCGAGGAGGTCAGTCCCTTCGGCGTCTCCTGCATCGGCAGTCGCGGCATGACCGGGCAGATGCCCGAGAGGTGGCTCACGAGGCGCAATGAGAGCGGCGCGCTCGGGGACGCGCTGGCTTCGGTCGGCGGCGATCCGGCCGCCATTCTGCGGTTGAGTCCGCCCGAAATCGCGGCGTTCCTCGAACTCCATATCGAGCAGGGGCCTGTATTGGAGCGGGAGGGCCGCGATATCGGGCTCGTCACCGGCATCGTCGGCATCAGTCGCTTCGAGATCCTCGTCGAGGGCCGGCCGGATCATGCCGGGACGACGCCGATGGACGCGCGCACCGACGCGCTCGTCGCGGCGTCCGACCTCGTTCTGAAGATCCACGACGAGGCCTTGCGCCTCTCCAGGAAGCCGAGCCATTTCGCCGCGACCGTCGGCGAGTTCGCGATGGCGCCGAACGCCGCCAATGTCGTTCCCGGCAGCGTACGGCTGCTGGTCGACGCGCGTGCCGAGCGTAGACCCGACATGGAGGCTTTCACCACCTGGCTCGACCAGGCCGCCAAGAATGTCGCGACGGAGCATGGGGCGGCGATTGCACCGCCTGCGCGCGTCTCCGATAGCGAGCCGGTAGCTTGCGATCCTCACCTTTTCGCAGTTCTGGAGAATGGGGCCAAGTCGGCGGGCATGACAACGCTCCCGCTCGTGTCCGGCGCCGGGCATGATGCGGCATGGATCGCGCGCGTGGCGCCGGCGGCGATGATCTTCGTGCCGAGCCGAGACGGGCGAAGCCACGCGCCGGACGAATGGACCGACAACGACGCGATTGCCCGCGGCGCGGCCGTGCTGTTCGAGGCGGTCCTCGCGCTCGATGCGGAATCCGAGATGACGAAGACATAGAAGGATGGGCCGCATTCTGGTCGAGAAAGACGTCGAGGCCGCCCCCTTCGCCAGCGATTGGACGACCGGCCATGCGCACGCGCCCTGCGAACTTATTTACCAATTCTATTTGAGCGCAACTTATCGCGCTCGAACCCGCGCAACGGCGCGGGCGCGCATTCGCGCTTCGGCCATAAGGCGACGATCGGTTCCGATCATCGAGTTCTTGGCATAAGCGCGCGGCCAGCCCATCAATCGAAGAGAAGCAACACGAATGGTCAATGACGCCGCCGCCGAATCGAACCGCGTCCTCCGCCTCTTTCGCGAGCGGTTTTCGTTCCAGATTTCCGTCGATACCGCGTATGTGGAGCAGGGGCTCGCGGTGGCGGACGCGGCGCTCGCGGCTGGCGTGACCATCGTGGAGCTCGGGACGCCGCTCTTGAAATACGAGGGCGTCCGCAACGTTGTGCCGATCTTCCGGCAACGGTTCCCCAAGGCGTTGCTGCTCGCCGATATGAAGACGATGGACGGCGGCGAGGGGGAGGCGAACGCGGTCCACGGCGGCGGCGGCAACGTCATAGACTTCCTCGCCTTGGCGGGCGAGGCGACCGCGAAAGCGATATGTGCGGTCCGCGACACGTTCCGCGAGGCCGATCCGGCGACCCCGTGGCTAGTCGCTCGCTTCAACTAAGTTGCAACCTTTTATTGATTTACTCGCGCTGGTCACCTTTATGGATGGAGGCGAGGATGGGGTCGCGAGAGGTTGCAGTAAAGCGATACGTGGTTCGTCTGAGCGCTGAGGAGCGCGAGCGCCTTGAGGGCCTGAGAAGGAAAGGCGAGATCCCGGCGACGCGGCTGACGAAGGTCCAGATCTTGCTGAAGGCGGACATTTCGGAAGCGGGGGAAGGTTGGAGCGACAGCGAGATCGTCAAGGCGTTGGATACGACCGCCTCGATGGTTTACCGGACTCGCAGGCAATTGGTCGAGGAAGGTCTGGACGCGGTGCTAAGCCGCAAGGCGCGAGAGACGCCGCCTGTGCCGCGGATCTTCGACGGGGAGAAGGAGGCGAAGCTGATCGCCTTGGCGTGCTCCGATCCTCCCGAGGGTTTCGCGCGCTGGAGCCTGCGGTTGTTGGAGGAGAAGGTCGTGGAGCTGCAGATCGTCGATCGCGCCAGCGACAGCACGATTGGCCGTGTTTTAAAAAAACATCCTCAAGCCCCATACGAGGAAGTGTTGGGTGATTCCGCCGCAGGCCAACGCCGCCTTCGTCGCGGGAATGGAGGAGGTGCTGGAGGTCTACCGGCGGCCGCACGATCCCAAGCGCCCGCTGGTCTGTCTCGACGAGACGTCGAAGCAGCTGATTTCCGAGACGCGCGCCCCGATCCCCATGAAGCCGGGGAGCCCCGCCCGTTATGACTACGAGTATGAACGCAACGGCGTCGCCAACCTCTTCATGATGTTCGCCCCTCTTGAAGGATGGCGACACGTCAAGGTGACGGACCGGCACACGGCCATCGATTACGCCCAGGTTTTAAAAGAGATCTCGGACAGTCGCTTCGCCGACGCCGAGCAGATCACGCTCGTGCAGGACAATTTGAACATCCACGACAAGTCCTCGCTCTACAAGGCCTTCCCAGCGCCAGAGGCACGACGCCTCGTCCAGCGATTTGAGTGGGTGTACACTCCCAAGCATGGGTCGTGGCTAGACCTGGCGGAGTCGGAACTCGCGGTCCTCTCCACTCAATGTCTGGATCGTCGCATCCCCGACAAAGCCGCCCTCGAACGCGAAGTCGCCGCCTGGGCCAATCACCGCAACCAGCATCACGCCAAGGCTGACTGGCGCTTCACAACCGAGACCGCTCGGATCAAGCTCAAGAGCTTAGATCCTGTCCTTTGAGATGAATCGGCCGACTAGCCTTTGCTGACGTTCTGACCCCGATGCAGGGACCGGCCGGGCCGGCGGTCCGGGCGGCGGAGCGCATGCTCGCGGCTGGCGTGGACGGCGTCGGCATTCACCTGCAATACGACGCCCGGCGTGGCTGACCCAGCTCTGTTTCAAGGCAGCGCCCTGCACGACGTGGCGTGCGCGGTTTTCGAAAGCGTGGGCGACCGAGCGTCCGTTCAGGTGGTCGGCGGCCTCAGCGTCGAGCAGGCCGTCGCCCTGACCCGCAAAGGGCTGCGCGCTTTCGTCATCAGCGGCAATCTCGGCTTGCCCGACGTCAGGTCGCGCTACGGTCTGCCGGGCGATGAAATCGAACGACACATCCGCGATTTCATCGACCAGGTTTCCTCAGCCGGCTAAACGGGCCGCTTGGCTTCCGCTCGCAGCGGCTCACCAGGCCGCAAATCTCCGTTCGACCGCTTTGAGGAAACGGGCGCGTCGCTCAGGCGTCGTGTGATCCATGTCGTAACAGGCCAGGTAGTCACAGCGCGCGCCCGGCGCGCAATTGAGCCGCATCGAGCGTTTGAGAAATCGGCGCGGCGGGTCGCCCATCAGGAAGGTCGCCCAGCGCCCGCCGCCATAGGTGCAAACGGCGCCGAGCCTTTTGATGTTGTGCAGGCAAGGGACATATGTTCCGTCATCCTTCAAATTGAAGCTGACGCCCGGCAGGAACACTTTGTCGACAAACCCCTTGAGGATCGCCGGAAAGCCCATGTTCCAGACCGGGAACGAGAAGACCAGCGCCTCAGATTTCAGCAAGCGCTCGACATAAGGACCGACGCGGCGTCGATTGCCGGGGATGGCGTAATAGTCGAGCCGGTCCTCTTCGGTCATCACCGGATCGAACCCTTCGGCGTTGAGGTCGCAATCGTCCACCTCGTGGCCGCGCGCCCGCAAGGTCCGAACGACCCTTGCATGCAGGCTCGAGCCGAAGCTCGTCGCGACCGGGTGGGCGAATAGGACCAGCACGCGCAATCGTGTTCTCCGTTCGCGCTGAGCTTTGCTGAGCGATCCGCATCATGCGGATTCTGGACGCCCCGTCACCCCGTGACAGTGAATCAGCAGTCAATTTATGGCAATTGCGAGCAAGCAAAAGATCGTTCTATTAAGCAACCAAGGTTGCATGGAACAAACTTCCCAGAACGATTGTCATGAAAAGAAAACAAAAGTCCAGTTTTTCATGCTGCAATGCAAGGTCGCAATATGACAAATCGTTGACATTGCGCTGTCTAAACGTTGACTTTCGTGAGATGAAAAGAAATTTTCGAGCAATGACATGTTGAGAACAAATTCGATTGCCATAAGATGCGTCACGGCCAAGCGAGAAGGAACGCTGCCCATGATCGTCCGAGAGATTGTCCGGACCTGCTCTAATCCGCACGTCGCCCACGCGGCGGTCGCCTCTATCGGAGGTGATTTCGCGCGACGTGTTTCGCGCGACGCGGAGAAGCGGAACCTCACAAGCGGCCTATTCGCCGCCGGCCTCGTTCGCCGCTTCTCGCGTCACGCCGGCGTACGCGATTGGGAGGGGGTCGGGGAAGCGACCCGCGGCGCCGACCAGCCGATCCTTTCCGGCCTGAGGTACATTCTCGAGCACGGCTTCGAATTGGACGAGACCGACGGCGATCCCGAGATTGGCTGGCTCGCCGCGGCGCCATTGTCCTCCTGCTGTGAGGCTTGGCGGCATTGACAGGACAGGCATAGAGAGCCGCCCGATTGCTTCGCGCCTGATCGTCCGGTCCCGCTTGTGAGCGCTACTGCGGGGGAGCACAATGCAGGCCCATGTATCTCGGGCTTGACTGCGGAACCTCCGGGCTCAAGGCGCTTCTCGTAGGCGAGAGCGGCGAGCCTGTCGCGAGCGCAACGCGACCCTATTCGCCAAGCCGACCGCGCCCCGGCTGGTCGGAACAGCACCCGGACGACTGGGCGACCGCGATGGCCGGCGCGATCGCCGACCTCAGAAATAGCGCGGGCAAGGCGCTCGGCGCCCTGAAAGCGGTCGGCTTCTCGGGCCAGATGCATGGCGCGGTGCTCCTTGATCGCGCAGACAAGCCGATCCGCCCAGCGATCCTGCACAATGACGGACGCGCGTTTCTCGAGGCGGACGAGCTGGCGCGCGACTACCCTGACCTGGCGCAAACCGTCGGCGTGAAGCCGATGCCGGGTTTCACCGGGCCGAAGCTCAAATGGATCGCAAGGAACGAGTCCGGCAATCGGCGCTTGATCAATTCGCTGCTGTCGCCAAAAGATTATTTGCGCCTCATGCTCAGCGGCGAACGGGCGTCGGACATGAGCGACGCGGCGGGGACCTGGCTCCTCGACGAGGCCCGGCGAGACTGGTCGCCCGAAGCCTTCGCCGCCTGCGATGCGGATCGCGCCTGGGCGCCCCCTTTGTTCGAAGGATCGGCGCCGGTTGGCCGGATCCGCCCGGAGGCCGCCGATGCGCTTGGCCTGCCGCGCGGCGTTCTGCTCGCAGCCGGCGGCGGCGACGCCGCAGTCGGGGCGGTCGGCTTAGGCGCCATCGCGCCGGGCGAAGCGTTCATCTCGCTCGGAACCGCGACGCAGCTCATCGTTGCGACCGACCGCTACATGAGCGCGCCTGAGAAGCTCGTGCACGCTTTCGCGCATGCGCTGCCGAACCGCTGGTACGTCATGGCCGCGATGCTCAACGGCGCCGGCGCGCTCGCTTTCGCGGGCCGGCTTCTCGGCGTGTCCCCGGACGCGCTCGAGGGTGAGGCGGCGGAAGACTATCCTGGCCCTGGCGCGCTTCTCTTTCTCCCGTACCTGAGCGGCGAGCGCACGCCGCTCGACGATGCTCATGCGCGCGGCGTTCTGTTCGGCATGAGTGAGGCGACGTCGCGCGCCGACGTCGCCCGTGCGGTGATGGAGGGGGTCGCGCTCACGCTTGCGGATGCGCGCGATTGTCTCTCCGCTGCCGGCGCGAAAATTGAGCGCGTAGGGCTCATCGGCGGCGGCGCGAAGAGCGGCTTGTGGACGCGCATGATCGCCGCCGCGACCGGCTTCACAATCGTGCGCATGAAAGGCGGCGAAACGGGTCCCGCTTACGGCGCGGCGCGCCTGGCGCGCATCGCCGCAACCGGCGAGGCGCCGGAGGCCGTCTGCCTGCCGCCCGAAATCGCCGACGTGACCGAGCCGGACCCGAAGCTCGCCGAAAAATTTGCGAGGGCCCGCGAGCGGTTCAAGGCGCTCTACGCCGCGGTCAAGCCGGAGTTCCGTCGGTAGGAGAAACTACCGTCCACGGCCACTGGATAGCTAGAGGCATAAATGAACGTTGATCCGGCCGCGGCTTCTACAGCAATCTAGCGAGATCTTCGGTAAACAGTGCGGGGCGGCACCGGAAATGTATTTCCCAGATCTAACTCCCTACGAATTTGGAGGGGTTGAACCGCGATCAACCGTATTGAACATTGGTTGGTTGTCTTTGGCCCATCCGTTCCAACGAGGAACTGTTGACGACGGATTTATTGCCGCTCTTCGACGATTGAGTGCTTACCCGATAAGCCTGTACCGAGGGTCACACTTATGCGAGTTCTGCCCGGCTCCCCCGACCAAGTTGTCTCCCGGGGGAATTTCAACGTTAGACCCACGTCCTGATACGACAGGGAACGGCGAGATACGTGTCTTTGACACGAACGGGATCACATACGTAGCTCCAATTCCCGTAGTTCACTACATTCTTGTCCAGGGCTATCTACCACCCAAGGAATTCGTTGATGCTGTGACCCTGACGGACAAGATTTCAGATTAATTGGATGCCTCCTTGGCAGGCTGCCGAGCCACAAAAAATGCGTGATCGCCTTCAGGGACAGCTCGAATTCGAAATCGGTCGGCAGCATCCCTTGTTCGGAACTTACCCCCGGGTGATCGGTCGACGCATTGACAACGACGATGTTGCTGCTCTTTTGCACGACGGCCGTTACGCGACAATACATCTTCCATGGCCACTGTTAGCTCGCACCCGCTCTCCGAAGAGTTTCCTCGCTGGTACGTCCACAACAACTTACAAGATTTCCTAAATGCGATTGAACGAGACGCAGCAGAATATGGCTAACTCCACGAGACTCAGTGACGCACCGTCGCACCAAGCCCCTCTGGGAGTGGCTTACCAGCGTGAGAGCTAGTCGCGCGCTTCAACTAAGTTGCAACCTTTTATTGATTCACTCGCGCTGGTCACCTTTATGGATGGAGGCGAGGATGGGGTCGCGAGAGGTTGCAGTAAAGCGATACGTGGTTCGTCTGAGCGCTGAGGAGCGCGAGCGCCTTGAGGGCCTGAGAAGGAAAGGCGAGATCCCGGCGACGCGGCTGACGAAGGTCCAGATCTTGCTGAAGGCGGACATTTCGGAAGCGGGGGAAGGTTGGAGCGACAGCGAGATCGTCAAGGCGTTGGATACGACCGCCTCGATGGTTTACCGGACTCGCAGGCAATTGGTCGAGGAAGGTCTGGACGCGGTGCTAAGCCGCAAGGCGCGAGAGACGCCGCCTGTGCCGCGGATCTTCGACGGGGAGAAGGAGGCGAAGCTGATCGCCTTGGCGTGCTCCGATCCTCCCGAGGGTTTCGCGCGCTGGAGCCTGCGGTTGTTGGAGGAGAAGGTCGTGGAGCTGCAGATCGTCGATCGCGCCAGCGACAGCACGATTGGCCGTGTTTTAAAAAAACATCCTCAAGCCCCATACGAGCATCCTCAAGCCCCATACGAGGAAGTGTTGGGTGATTCCGCCGCAGGCCAACGCCGCCTTCGTCGCGGGAATGGAGGAGGTGCTGGAGGTCTACCGGCGGCCGCACGATCCCAAGCGCCCGCTGGTCTGTCTCGACGAGACGTCGAAGCAGCTGATTTCCGAGACGCGCGCCCCGATCCCCATGAAGCCGGGGAGCCCCGCCCGTTGTGACTACGAGTATGAACGCAACGGCGTCGCCAACCTCTTCATGATGTTCGCCCATCTTGAAGGATGGCGACACGTCAAGGTGACGGACCGGCACACGGCCATCGATTACGCCCAGGTTTTAAAAGAGATCTCGGACATTCGCTTCGCCGACGCCGAGCAGATCACGCTCGTGCAGGACAATTTGAACATCCACGACAAGTCCTCGCTCTACAAGGCCTTCCCAGCGCCAGAGGCACGACGCCTCGTCCAGCGATTTGAGTGGGTGTACACTCCCAAGCATGGGTTGTGGCTAGACCTGGCGGAGTCGGAACTCGCGGTCCTCTCCACTCAATGTCTGGATCGTCGCATCCCCGACAAAGCCGCCCTCGAACGCGAAGTCGCCGCCTGGGCCAATCACCGCAACCAGCATCACGCCAAGGCTGACTGGCGCTTCACAACCGAGACCGCTCGGATCAAGCTCAAGAGCTTATATCCTGTCCTTTGAGATGAATCGGCCGACTAGGCTACCGCTTCGACCAGCGCTCAAGGCGTCTCAGTTGATCGTTAGACGCCGGGCGTTTCGATCATTCACGATTTGCCGGTCAGCCGGGCGTGAAACACTGTCCGCTCCGGCGATTGAAGCCACGTGCGCATGGCGGCTTCATCGGCAAAGCGCCCGCTCGCCGGCAGCCGACGCGCTTCGCCTTCCACCATCAGCACGTCCTTTCTGAACGGCCACGGCGAAAGGACAAATTCAAACGAGCGTCCGGGTTGTTCGGTGAGACGCAGGATCTCCATCCCTCCGCTCGCGTTCGGCGCCTCGACTTCAATCGGCGTCTTCAACTCGCCGCACAGGGCCAGCGATAGCGTGTCGCTGAGCGCCACGAGCGCTGTCTCTCTTCGAAGGACCTCGGCGTCGAGACCCAGCATCCCCGACCACGCGGCCTCGATCGGCGCCTGCGCCTCCAAATACGCCCGCGCCGCGGCGGCGTCCGCTTCGCCTATGCGGTGACGATCGGTGTAGCGTCGGTAGATCACGCCGCCATGGCGCGAGACGAGCAAAGCGGCGTGGGCGCCCCACGCGGCCGCCGCACGCTCAATGCCTCGCCTCCACATCGGCAAATGCACCGATGCGCCGATTTCGCGGAAGAGATGCGGACGGCCGGTATTCGGGTTGAAAGTCGGCGCCGCCTCCCAGTCCAGCCACCCAATATCGTGCTGTTCCGCGGCGAGCAGCAGCGGCTCGCCAAGCGCCTGCTCCCAGGCGCGCAGAATCTGTCCCGAAATCCACGCATGGGTCGGTTGGCTGATGGCGAGAACGCCCGAAGGCTCGGTGCGAAACAACATGGGCTCAGCTTAAACCCTCTCATCGCGATCGAGAAGCGTCACCTCAAAAGTTGCGAGGCTCACGCGACAGTCCGCCAGTCTAGCGAAAGCGATCAGACCCGAGTGCGCGGACGCCCGAGTGTCTTACTGGCGAAACATAGGCGACGCCTCACAGGGCGACAAACCGGTTGATCCCCACGTCATGCGACTTCAGCCGCTCATTGGCGGCGAGCAGATAAGGAATCGCCTGCCGATTGGCTTTGGCGACGTTGGCGAAGTCGCGACGGAACGTCGGCATCAGCGAAGCGAGTTCGTCCCTAAGGGCCGCTTCGTCGATCGTGGCGATCTTGCGCTCGAACATCACGATCTCGCCGTCGACGATCGTCGTCTCGACGCCTCGGCCCGCCTCGCTGAACACGAGCTGCCGGGCGGCGCTGTTCAGCGGCTGCCAAGCCACGTCATCGAGATCAATGACGACGAGGTCGGCTTTCATTCCTGCGCGGAGGGCGCCGATCTCTCCCTCGAGATTCATGGCCTGCGCGCCACCCAAGGTCGCCGCCTTGATCGCGTCGGCGGCGCGCACGCCCGTTGGATTCGGGTCGGTCACCGCGGCGAGCAGGCAGAACATTTTCATCGCCTGAAACATGCTCTGGCAGTCGCCGCAGCTGCAGTTGTCGCAACCAAGAGCGACTCTGACCCCGGCCTGCATCGCCGCGTGCATCGGCGCGACGCCGCTCTTGAGTTTCAGATTGCTCATGGGGTTGTGGGCGACACCGGCGCGATGCTCGGCCATGATCGCGATCTCGTCTCGCGTCAGCCAAACCCCGTGCGCGATCGTGGTGCGCGGCGTCAACAGTCCGATGTCGGCAAGGTACCGGATCATGGAGCCGGCATGGTCGCCATAGATGGCCCGCGCCTTCGCTGTCTGAGCTTTGGTTTCATACACATGGGTGAAGATCGGCAGCCCAAAGCGCTGCGCAAGGTCGCTGACGCCTTCGAGTAACGCACGCGATGAACGCTGCGGCCCGGAGGGGCTCAAACCCCAGGTGAGGCGCGGCGGCAAGGGCGTCAGCCGTTTGATCTGGCGCTCGACGAACGCGATCTCCTCCCGGGCGTCCTTCGAGGCGCCGCGAATGATCGCCAGGGCGGCTTCGGACACGTCCGGGGGTAGAAACGGCGCAATGTCGAGTGCGCCCACATCGCGCACCGCGATCGAGAAGACCACACGGATGCCGATTTCCGCATAGGCGCTGAGGATGACGTCCAGCGGTTTCCTCATCCTGCGGCACGAGCGAGTTCATATCCTGAAGAGTCGTGATGCCATTCCGTATGCACTCGAGAGCGCCCAAAAGCGTGCGAATACGAAGCTCCGACCTGCTTCGCGGCCCAAAATAGGCGGGCTGCGAATGCAACGCCCAGATGTCGAAGGGCATGTCCTCGAGAAGGCCTTTGGCCAGCACGTCGTAGGAATGATAGTGGGAATTGACGAAGCCGGGAATGACGAGCTTGCCGCGCGCCTCAATCACCCGCGCTTCGTTCGAGATCGCGGCGCGGCTCACGATTTCCTGCTTGAGCTCGCCGTCCTTGTCCGGCGCGGTCACGGAGACGATTCGCGAGCCTCGGATAAGGATGTCGCGCACCGGGGGATCGTCGATGTCTCCATCATGATCATAGACACGGCCGCCGCGAATCAGAATCTCGCGGCCCGACTGTGCGTCGCTGGACAGGCCTCCAGTCAATTCAGACCCGCGAATTCTGCCGGTAATAGGGAGCGTGAGACGCGCTGTCGTAATAGCCTTCGTAAAAGGACTGGACGTGCGGGAGCACCGCCTTCGACAGCTGGCGCCGTTCGATCTCGTCGGGGCTTAGCGGACGCTTGAGCAACTCCGACAATTGCCGCAGAGCTGCGTCGCGGTCGACCTTGGTGAACCGGCCGTCCTTATAGACGATCTCGCCGCTCACGATCACCGTTTTCACGCCCTCTGTCTTGGCGCGTTGAATGACCGCGTCGAGCACCGGCATTTCGGCGTCGAGATAGGGGTAGCTGATCTGCTTCCAGTCGATGAGCACCATGTCGGCCGCCTTGCCGACTTCGAGCGCGCCCAAATGCGCGCCGAATGGCGTCGTCTTCGCGCCGCCGGAGGTCGCCATGCGAAAAACCTGAGCCATGGTCGGAACGCGATCGTCCATGCCTGGCTCGCGATGGGCGCGCAGGACCATGCGCATCTCTTGCAACATGTCACGATCGTCGTTGATGCCCGCCTCGTCGAGACCGATCGCCGTATTTATCCCTTTCGCCTCGAAGCGATTGAGCGGCGCGACGCCGCTGCGCAGGCGAAAGTTCGAACTGCAATTGTGACAGATATTGGTTCCCGACTCGGCCAGTTTGTCGAGGTCCGGCTCCGAGAGCCAAACGCCATGGCCAAGCGTCATCTTCGGCCCGAGCAGGCCGAAGCGCTCGATATAGTCGACCGCGGTCCCCCCGCCGCGACGGCGCGCGTATTCCTTTTGATAGGCTGTCTCGACGAGATGCATGTGGAAAGGGACGCCATGTTTCTCGGAGCATTCCGCCAGCATGGTCAGCGCCTCGTCCGAACACCAATGCAGGTTCGCCGGCGCCAGCTGAATCTTCACGCGCTCCTTGTTGTGATGCTTGGCGTGAAGATGCTCGAACAGTGCGATTGCATCCTTGCCCGACAATTGAAAGCGATCGAAATGCTTGGCGAGCATGGGACGCACGTCGGCGGGCACGCGGTTTAGGAACTGCTCGTTCGCCTCGTAGACGAGATGATTCTGATCACGCAGCGCAAAGCAATAGGAGACGCGCATGCCGATGTCTTCGTATGCGCGGATGACCGATTCCGAGCGTTCCTCGACCTCCGCGAGCTTGCCTGGCATCCAGCCGTGAATGTGCTGCACGGTGGTGATTCCGGACGCGATCATCTCGAACGCGGAGTAGAGCGTGTCGAGGTAGAGATCGAGATCGCGGGTCACGAGACGCGTGGCGAACCACAGTTCGAGCGGCATGTCGGGCGAACCGAGCTGGACCGGCGTCAGGCCGACGTGGTGGTGGCCATTGACGAAGCCAGGCAACAACGCCTGTTCGCCCGTGCCGATGACGGGCGCATCCGGGTTCGCGCGACTCAGCTCCTCAAACGAGCCGATCGTACTGATGATGCCGTCGCGCTGCAGCACGGCGCCGTCGTCGATTTGCTCCCACCGATGACGGTCGAGCGCCCGCGTGATGACATGCTTGCCGCGAATGATTGAGGATGGCACTTTTCTCACTTCCTGTTGGAAAGCCGGTCCGCTGGCCCGCTCAAATCCGGGAGTTTTGCCGGTAATAGGGTTCGCTGCTCGTCGGGATTGTAATAGCCGTCGTAGAACGACTTCACATATGGAAAGACCGCTTTGGCGAGCCTGCGGCGCTCTATTTCCTCGTCGGTCAGCGGTCGCTTGAGGATATCGGCGAGTTGGGCCAGAGCGACGTCGCGATCAAGGCGAGTAAACTTTCCGTCCTGATAGACAATCTCGCCGGCCACGATCACCGTCCGCACGCCCTCCATCTTCGCTCGCTGGATCACCGCGTCGAGCACTGGCGTTTCGCTATCGAGATAGGGGTAGCTGATCTGCTTCCAGTCGATCAGCACCATGTCGGCCGCCTTGCCGACTTCGAGCGTGCCGATCTCCGTGGCGTAAGGGGTGGTCTGAGCGCCGCCGCTCGTCGCCATTCGGAACACCTGAGCCATGGTCGGAACACGATCGTCCATGCCCGGCTCGCGATGGGCTCGCAGCACCATCCGCATTTCCTGGAGCATGTCCTGATCGTCGTTGATGCCGACGTCGTCGAGACCAATGGCCGTATTGATTCCCCTCGCTTCAAGTCGATTGAGCGGCAGCACGCCGCTGCGCAGGCGAAAATTCGAACTGCAATTGTGGCAGACGCTCGTACGTGTTGCGGCGAGCTTGTCGAGATCGCTTTCCGAAAGCCAGACGGCGTGGCCGAGCGTTGTCTTCGGCCCCAGGAGGCCGAAGCGCTCGATGAAGTCCACCGCCGTTCCGCCGTCGCCGCGGCCTCGCGCATATTGCTTCTGGTACGGCGTTTCGACGAGGTGCATATGGACGGGCACGCCGTGTCTTTCGGCGCTGTCGGCCAGCATTGCGAGCCCCTCGTCGGTGCACCATTGCTGGTTCGACGGCGCTAGCTGGATCTTGACGCGCTCCTTGCCCTTGTGCTTGGCGCGAAGATGGTCGAACAGCGCGATGGTCTCCTTCGCCGGCATCTGAAAACCGCCGAAATACTTGGCTAACAGCGGGCGAACGTCGGCGGGCACGCGGGCCAGGAATTGTTCGTTGGCCTCGTAGACGAGATGGTTCTGCTCCCGCAACGCGTAGCAATACGAGACCCGCATGCCGATATCTTCGTAGGCGCGAATGATGGACTCGGCCTCCGCTTCGGTCTGCCTGGGGTCGCCGGGGATCCAGCCGTGCAGGTGCTGCGCCGTGGTCGTGCCGGAGGCCACCATCTCGAAGCATGAATAGAGCGTGTCGTAATAGGGGATGCGGTCGCGCATCGCGATGCTGGTCGCGAACCAAAGCTCGAGCGTTGTGTCGGATATGCCAAGCTGGACTGGCGACAAGCCGATGTGATGATGCGCGTTGACGAAACCCGGCAACAGCACCTGCTGGCCGTCGCCTACGACCGGCGTGCCGGGATTCTCCCGATGCAAATCCTCGAAGGCGCCAATCGCCGTGATCGCGCCGTTCTGCTGAAGCACCGCGCCGTCATCGATCTGCTCCCAGCGATGGCGGTCGAGGGCGCGCGTGATGACATGCTTCCCGCGAACGATCGTGGTGGAAATGGCGCCCCCCTTTCAACATTCATCAGCTCGAGACCGATAGAACTTCCTGCTCGGCGAAAGCGCGATCGACCTCGTCTTGCAAGAGCGCCGTCAGCTGGACGCGCAGCGCCAAAGCCGTTGATGATGTCAGATCGCGCGGCCTTTTCTCCTCGATCGGCACGATTGCCTTGATGCGGCCGGGGCGCGCGGTGAACACGACGACGCGATCGGCCAAAGCGATGGCTTCATCGATATGGTGGGTGACGAACAACACCGAGGCCTTGCTGACATCCCAGACATCGAGAAGAAAGCCCTGCATCTTGACGCGTGTCTGGACATCGAGCGCCGCGAAGGGTTCGTCCATCAGCAGCACCTTGGGCTGCATCGCGAGCGCGCGCGCCACAGCGACGCGCTGGCGCATGCCGCCCGAGAGCTCGTCCGGGCGCTTCTCGAATGCGTCGGCAAGTCCGACCCGGCTGAGAACCTGACGCGCCGTCTCCTTGCGCTGCTCGGCCGGTACGCCTCGCACCGAAAGGCCGAAGCTGACGTTCTGCCACACGTTCAGCCAGGGAAAGAGCGAGGTCTCCTGGAAGATCAGGCTGCGCTCGGGCGCGGGTCCGACAACGATCTCGCCATGCGCGTGAATTGCCCCCGACGTTGGCGCCTCGAGACCTGAGATGAGATAAAGCAAAGTACTTTTGCCGCAGCCGGACGGCCCCAGAAGAACGACGAACTCGCCTGGCTCGATCTCGAGATCTATGCCGGTCAACGCCTGGTGCGCCCGCGGACTCCCCGGGTTCCAGATCTTGCCGACGTCAACGCAGCTGACCGCTGCGGCCCCTCCATTCGATCGCGCAAGGTCACCCACTGCCCAGTCCCCCCTGGCCTTTGGGGAGCCAAAACAGGACTCGGCTCTGGAGCAGCCGAAGGGCAAAGTCGAATGTGAAGCCGAGCAGTCCGATAATGACGATGGTGAAATAGACGAGCCCAGGATTGAACGTGTTGCGGGCCATCGAAATAATCTGCCCAAGGCCGTAACCGACGCCAGTCGCCTCAGCGACCAGCACCACCATCCATGCGCCGAACAAATTGAGACGGAGCACGACAAGCAAGCCTCGGCAGAATCGCCGGCAGAATGACGCGCGTGTAGATCTGACGCTTGCTCGCGCCCATCGTGCGCGCGACGTTGATATAATTGCGGTTGACGGAATCGATCTGCGTGATCGTGGCGAGGGTCATCGTGAAAAACAGCGCGATGAACACCATGAATATTGCCGGCCCATTGCCGATGCCGAAGAGGAAGATCGCCACCGGCAACCACGCGACGGGCGAAACGGGAGCCAGCAAGGTCACCGTCGGCAGAACCAGCTTACCGAGTAAGCCGTAGTAGCGGATCGCAAGTCCCATGCAGAGGCTCGCGATCGAAGCGATGGCGAGTCCGACCAGCACCCGCATCGTCGAAGACGCCATCGTGATGAGCACGGCTTCGAAGGGCGTTGGCCCCGAATTGGGATCGACGCCGATCTCCCAGCGTTTGGCGGTGTTGAAGTTCTTCGCCTGGTCGGCGAAATTGCCAAGGAAAACATGCGGAGGCGGAAGCAGCCGATGATCGGCCAGGTTGAAGTACCAGAGGACCTCCCAAAGAGCGGCGAAGAGCCCGACCGACAGCAGGCCCCAGCCAAGCTTTGGTCCCTGCCGCTCGACAAACGAGATCGTCTCACGGAGCAAGGACGAGCCGAATCCCCGAGAATTGGCGAGTTTACCCTCGCCGCCAACCTTTATGCTTGTCGCCGACACGGGGCTCAGGCGGATTTGTATTTGAGCTTGTCGTGGACGTCGGGAACCTCGGCGATCGCCTTTTCCAGGTAGCTCCAGTCGATCGCATCCTTACCGGGCTTCTTCTTGATGTAGCCCATCGCCATGATCGAAATCGACCCGGTTCAGGATGAAATCCGTCTGAGCCCGCTGATCGACCTTGGCGGGTTGCGCCTTGGCGCCGATCCGTGCGTTCTCGAGCGAAGTCTTGTAATACGTGCCGACGAGCTCGGTGAGCAGCTGCTCACGATCCGTCTC
This sequence comes from uncultured Alphaproteobacteria bacterium, assembly GCA_963833955.1. Lineage (GTDB taxonomy): Bacteria > Pseudomonadota > Alphaproteobacteria > Rhizobiales > Beijerinckiaceae > Roseiarcus. Next base: position 270,417 of record CAWHZY010000007.1, read on the forward strand.
AAAAAGCAGCTGAGCCTTCAGCATCGCCTTGATGAGCGCGATGACGCTCTTGGGATCCTTTTTGAGCAGTTCCGTGCTCGCAGCCAGGACGCAGTCCGTATATTCCGGACCATAGATATCGACGCCGTCGGACAAAAGGACTGAACCCTTCACGTCGTTGAGAAGCGCCGAACCGTACGGCTCGATCGTCGAAGCGATGTCGATCGAGCCGGCCTTGAACGCGGCCACCATGTCCCCCATCGAGTCCATATAGCGCACCGTGACGTCCTTGTAGCTGACACCGTTTTTCTTCAGCCAGTCATAGGGGAGGACCTCGAGCGTGTCGTTTTGGAAAGTGCCGAGCGTCTTGCCTTTGAGCTTGGCGGGCGTGTCGAGGCCCGGCTGGGCGACGATGTAGACGCCCTGGACGCCGCCGCCGCCGACGATCTGGACTGGCGCGCCAGCATCGTAGAGAGCCATGAAGTTCGTGTAGGGAATCACGCTGACGTCGACCTGTCCCGTGCCGAGGAACGTGACCTGGTCGGCGAACGACGGAGTGTTGACGAATTCGAGGGTCAGCCCGTCCTCTTTAGCGAGCTGACGGGCGTGCGTGATGAAAAACGCTGCGTTGCAAAACCCGTTTCCGTGCGTTCCCTTGAGTGTCGACGCGGCGTGGGCCGAACCCGGCAACCCCATCATGCCGGCCGGCACCGCCATCACGATCGTTCCAAGCGCGCTCGTCTTTAAAAACGTCCGACGGTTCAGCGCGCTCTTGGTCAGACCGGCGAAACCTTGGCCGCCATGATGATCACACATCGTGCCTCTCCTCTCGTATTCCGACCGCTGCTCGCGTTGGAGCAGCCGGGTCCGATGCGACCCGCAGGCGCAACGCCGCGGACGACCTGAGGAATGGCTAGCAAGCGACGTGCCAGCGCTGAGCGGGGAGGCGGAGCCATTGACCGGTCGGCGAAGACGCTTGGTCCCGGCGGCGCCCTAATGGGCCCAAAGTCACAGCCGACCGACACACCTAGCCGCGTGTTTCCTCAATCATCCGGCGCCTGGCCAAAGATTTGGGCTACGCGCCGGCCAATTCACGATCACCGCAGCTGCAAGGCCCGCTGCATCGCATAATCGAAGCCGGCCTCACTCGGCGTAGATTTGAAAAGGAACGGGTCGAATCGCCGCTTCGCAGCCACTCCGAATCGGAAGTGGCGCCGCTCTGGTCTTCACGGGTGGCTCTGCCGGCATGTATAGGGATTGGTCAGTTGCGTAGAATTCGTACGCCTGGAAAACGATCCGCCGAACTCACGTGCATAGCGGGGAGGCGCTGAAGGTTTTCGGATGATGCGTGGGCTGAGCGAAGGCCCGCGCTGCGGCTTCAACGTTCACGACCGGACAGCGCGACGTCACTATCATTCGACCTAGGCTTGAGCGCGGCGACGATGGAACGGGCAGTGCCAAGATCATGCTGGCGCATGATCTCGCCCGCGCGGCGCGGGTCTCGCTCCACCAGGGCGGCCATGATCCGCTCGTGCTCCCCCATCGCCTCCGTCCAGCGGGCGTGCGAGGCAAGCGCGGCATAGCGGGCCCGCCGGGCCCGCGACATCAGCGAGGCGTGGATAGCCTGCAAAGTCGTATTCTTCGAAGCTTCGACAATTGCGAAATGAATCTCGTGGTTGAGCTTGAAGTAAGGCTGGCGCTCGCCTTCCGCATGATGGCGCGCCATGCGTTTGTGCAGGCGCTGAAGCTTGTCGAGGTCGCGTTGGTTCATGCGTTCGGCCGCCAGTTCGCAAGCGTGGCGCTCGACCCCCGCGATCGCCTCAAACAGGTCGAGAATGTCGTCGATCGACAGTTCGCTAACGCGCGCCCCGCGGCCAGGCAGGAGGTCGACGAGCCCTTCGGCGGCAAGCAGCTTGGTTGCCTCGCGAATTGGCGTGCGCGAGACCTGCAGGATTCTCGCGAGGTTAGCGTCATGCAGCCTCACTCCCGATGCGAGCTCCCCTTCGACGATCATGTCCCGCAACCGCTCGACGACTGTCTCATGGAGCGGTTTTGGTCGAGCGATCGCCGCGACAGGTCGCCGTTCCGCCTGCCGGGTCAGTGCGCGGACGTCGAGATCATTCGTGATTGTCGAGGCCCCTCTCGGTCGCGCTCCGACGACCTCGGCGGGCGCCCAAAAAGTCGGCAGTTTTGCATTTTGTATGCAAAATGGCCCTCAAAATTAGCAGGGTCGTCCACAAAGGACCAGCCTGTTCGCGCGGGATCGCAGTTGGCACAGCCGTTGCAAAGCGGGCGCCAGTTGCGGGGCCGAGGACCGGCCAGCTGTCCTCGCGCTCAAGCGCGTCGAGCTGCCGCCTTGCGCTGCAAAAGCGTGCGACAGGAGATCGACCATGCGCCTGTGGAGTTGTCTGAAACTGACCGTTGGCCAAGTCGCGCTCACCGCGCTCCTCATCGGAGGCTCAGCGACCGCGGAGACGTCGGACCGCTTCATGCCGGCGCCGCCTGAGCCAGGCACGGACATTCCCGCCGCAACCATCAAATTCGGCATGCGCCCTTACGCCGACAATACCTTCTATGTCATTGGGATGAAGAAGGGTTGGTTCCAGGACGTCGGCATCACCTTCGAGCCCTCGCCTTACGGTCTGAAGGCTAACAATTCCAATGTGACGACGCTGCTGCTCAACGGGCAACTCGACATCATCTCCGAGTTTTGCCCGCTGATGCTGCCGACCTACAAGGACGCCAACAAGCTCAAGTGCATCGCCTTCACTGACAATTTTCTGGCGAACGCGATCCTCGCCAATCCGGCGCTCAAGCTGAAGACGTTCAAGGACTATGTCGGCGAGGGAAAAGGTTACGAGGAAGCGCTCAAGGCGGCTCTCGCTCCGATGAAGGGCAAGACTCTCGTGGGAGCGCCTGAACTCAGCGACCGGGCGTTCGAGGAATATCTCAACAAGACTGCGGACGCCGGATTCAAGCTGCAGGTGCTCGACGACGCAAAGTCGCTCGTGCTGGCCAAGGCCGGACGCGAGGATTTCGTCAATCCTGAGGGCGCGCCCATCGTCTACACCCTTCGTCAGGCGGGATGGACGAATCTCGTCGACATCGACGATCTCATCAAGCACGGCCCGGGAGGCGTGGATTCGCCCATCGAGCCCCTGATCGGCATTGTCGGCATCGGCGGCAATTCAGACTACATCAACAGCCATCAGAATACTGTCTTGCGCTTCATTTCGGTCGTGTGGCGGGTGATCGATGCGACCAAGAAGGACGCGTCGCTCTATGATCTGCAGGCGCCCTATCTGAACTCGATGGCCGGCACCAGTCTCGATGGCAAGGGTGTCGCGGACACGGTCGCGATCCTGCATCCGTTCACAACGTTCGACGACAACAAGCAATATTACGACGACAAGGCGAGCACGACCTATTACGCCAACGTCTGGAACGCAGTCATCAAGAACTTCGAAGAACACAGCATCATTCCCGCTGGGAAGGTTACGGCCGACGACGTCGTTTGGGGCGGCCCGATTTGGCGCCAGTTGGTCGACTATCGGACGAAGACCGACGACATCCTGAAGAAGCTCTCGGGAGCGACTCTGACGCCCGACAAGCAGAAGCTCGTCGATCAGGCGAAGACCTTCTACGCCGACTACGACTTCCTCGACGCTTACAGGCTTGCGCTCGCCGCTTCGAGCTAATGGGGCCGCCGAGGTGAGCGGACGCACCGAGGCCGTGGCGACTGTGCCTCGCCACAGCGATGCGTCGTTCTCGCATGACCCGCTCCGGGCTGTCTTCAGAACGCTCGCCGTCCTCGATCCGTTTCGGCTCGCCGGCGCGCTTCTGTTCATCGCGATTTGGGAACTCGCCTCGATCTTTGTCTCGCCAATCATCCTGCCGGGGCCATTCTCGGTGGTTCGGCGAGCCGCCGCGGATTTCTGGTCTGCGCCCGCCCTCTCGTATTACGGCGTCGAAGACCCGAGCCTCGCCGCGAACCTGGCCTATACAGCGGAGAATGTCGCGATTGCGGCGTTGATCGGCGCTGCGATCGGCGTGACGCTTGGCCTCTTGTCAGCCCGTCTCTGGTTCGTGCGCGCGGCCATGGACCCCATCATGATGACGGCCGGCACGGTGCCGATCCTGATCGCGGCGCCGTTCCTGCTGATCTGGTTCGGCGTCGGGCGGGCAAGCGCGGTCAGCTTGGTTGCGTTCTACATCGTCGTCATCCTCTATGTCTCCGCTCAGCGCGCGGCGCTGAACCTCGACCCGATCTATGAGAACTCTGCGCTCACTCTGGGCGCGCATCGCGGGCGGATGCTGCGGGACATCCTGATCCCGGGAACAATCCCGGAGATCCTTGGCGGTTTCCGCATCGCGCTCGCGGGCGCCTGGGAACTCGAGGCTGTTTCCGAACTGCTCGGCTCGCAATCCGGCATAGGCAAGGTGCTTGAAGTTCTTGCCGGAGCGACCGACCCGCAAGGGATTTTGGCCACGCTGCTCGTGCTCGGGCTCGCCGCCATTCTCACCGATGGGTTGGCGGCCATGTTGATCGCGCGGTTTGCAGCGTGGCGTTTTGCGGGATCTTAAGAGCAGAGGGCGAGATGCCGACTGAAACCGGTCGCCGGATGATCGAACTCATTCATCTCGCCCGCAACTATACGCGCGCGGACGGACAGCGGGTGAGCGCGGTGGACGACGTGTCGCTGATTGTGCCCGAAGGCGAATTTGTCTGCCTGATCGGCCCTTCTGGATGCGGCAAGAGCACGCTCCTGCAGATGATCGCGGGCCTCGTCGGACCCTCGTCCGGGGCGATCGTCGTCGACGGCAAGGAGATCGACGGACCAGGCCGCGAGCGCGGAATGGTCTTCCAGCGCGACAGCGTGTTTCCGTGGATGCGCGTGATCGACAACGTCGAATATGGTCTCAAGTGTCGCGGTGTCGCGGCCGGAGCGCGCCGGGATGTCGCGCGGGACTACCTTAAGCGCGTCGGCCTTTCGCATGTCGAGCGCGCTTGGCCGCGTGAGCTTTCCGGCGGCATGCTCAAGCAAGTCGCCATTGCGGCGGTGTTCGCCAATGGCGGCGAGGTCCTTCTGCTCGATGAGCCGTTCGGCGCGCTCGACTACGTAACCCGACGGCAGTTGCAGGAGGTCCTTCTCGACCTCTGGGAAGAGCCCGGCCGCGCGGCGCCAACGGTCGTCTTCGTCACGCATGACGTGGACGAGGCGCTGCTGCTCGCGGATCGTATTGTCGCGATGTGGAACGGCGCGATCGTCGACGACATTCCCGTGGGAGCCGCGCGTCCTCGAGATACGGACACTCTTCTTCTTCCGGACATGGTTGCGATCAAGCACGCGTTGCTTGGGCACCTCGGCCTGACGCATGCACCGCGCCCCGCTGCCGGCGAGAGAGGAGCCGCGTGACCTTCGTCTCGCGCCACCAGCTCGTCTCGCTGTCGGTCTTCGCGGCGCTCGCGATCGGTTGGGAGATCCTCGCCTTTGTCTATACAGTCGAGGCGCAGCCGGGCGAGCCAATGGTCGCCGGTTGGGGCACGCTGTTCACCCGCACTCTGCTCAGCCTCTCCGACTATTGGCAAGGCGGATTTGGCGTGCCTGCTGTCGCCGACGGCGCCGCGCGCAGCTATTCCGCGGCCCTGCTCTCCATCATTTCCCATTCGCTGGCGACGCTTGCTCGGCTGGCGAGCGGGCTCCTGCTTGGCGGCGTTCTTGGCCTTGCGCTTGGCCTTGCCGTTTCCTGGTCGCCGTGGAGCCGCAAACTCGTGCAACTCCCGACGCAGTTTCTGCGGGCTCTGCCGCTCCTCGCTATGGTGCCGCTCTTCCAGCTTTGGTTCGGCACCTATTTCTTTGGTCAGGTCCTGTTCGTCTCATATGGGGTGGGCATGATCGTCTTCGCCGGGGTCGTCAATGCGGTGCGCAACGTTCCTCAGATTTACATCGACAACGCCCGGGTCCTCGGCGCCTCGCGATCCCATCTCTACCGAACCGTGATCTTGCCCGCGATCCTGCCCGCCATGCGCTCCGTCGTCTTGCTCAGTCTCGGCGCGGGCTGGGGGGCCGTTCTTGCCGCCGAATATCTCGGCGCTCAGTCGGGCCTTGGATATATAATCGTCTACGCTCAACAGTTCGGTCTTCTGGACCGGATGTTCCTAATCGCGCTCCTTTTCATCCTTTACACTTCCGCCAGCTATTGGGCGATTGAACGTTTGTTCACGCGGCTGCTCGCCTGGTCGCCTTCGTCCCAGGCCGCCAGCCAATGAGCGACCGGATCTCTCAGGAATCGGCGCTCTCGCTCGTCGAGCGCATAAGCGCGGGGCACGCGACCGCCACCGCGGTTATGCGCGCCCATCTTGATCGGATCAAAGCGCTCGAACCAGACGTGCGGGCCTTCGCGCATTTCGATGCCGCTGCCGCTCTCGATCGAGCCGAGCGCGCCGACAAACAACGGGAATTGGGCGGCCCGCCAGGGTCGCTGCACGGCCTGCCGGTCGCGGTAAAGGACATCATCGACACGGCAGACTTCCCGACCGAGCATGGCGGAGAAATTTTCCTCGGCCGACAGCCAGAGTGCGACGCGACGATCGTGAAAAGGTTGCGCGCCGCCGGGGCGATCGTGATCGGCAAGACCGTCACGTCGCAATATGCGCTCTTCGTTCCAGGGCCCACACGCAATCCGCGCGATCTCACGCGAACGCCGGGAGGCTCATCGAGCGGTTCGGCGGCGGCGGTCGCGGCTGGATTCGTCTCGGTCGCTTTGGGAACGCAGACCAACGGGTCGATCATCCGGCCAGCTTCCTATTGCGGAATCGTCGGGTTTAAGCCAAGCTTCGGCGTCCTGCCCCGCACGGGGGTCTTGCGCCACATGGCGCTCATCGACCATCCGGGTATCTTTGCAGAGAGTGTCGTTGACGCCGCGCTCGTCCTCGATGCGATCGCCGGCGAGGATCCGGAAGAACTCCTTCTCACGAAATCTGCCCGCTGCACTGCTCGACGCCGCGCTCGACCGCGATAAAACGCCCCGCCTCGCCTTTGCCCTCGGTCCGTTCGAATCACGCGCCGAGCCGGGCACTCGCGAGGCGCTCAAGAGTTTCCTCGCGCGCTTGCCCTTGACCGTCGACGCGATCGAGCTTGGTCCGGAATTCGCCGTAGCGGAGGCGACCTTGCGCGCGCTCATGTGCGCAGGCGTCGCCGAGTCGCTAGGACCCGACATCGACGCCGCTGCTACCCATGTTCCCGAGCTCGTCGTGCGGCTGGTTGAGGAAGGCCGCGCTCTGTCGGCTGTGGATCTGCTCGCAGCCTGGACCCGTCGCGACAGCCTTCGCGGCGAACTCATCGCGCGGGTCTCGGACTACGACGCAGTGCTCACCTTCGCATCGACCGGCCCTGCTCCGCCGGCATCCGATGGGACGGGCGATCCTATTTTCGCAACATTGTGGACGCTGATCGGCGCGCCTGCTTACAGCCTGCCGCTCCTCCGCAGCGCCGATGGTCTGCCGATCGGCGTGCAGGCGGTCGGCGCGCCGGGCCGCGACGTTGAACTCACGTCCGCCGCCGCCTGGCTTATGCGGATAGCGGCGGACTCAAAAGCTGGACCCTAGATGCGTATCCTTATCGTCAACCCGAACACCACTGCGGCGGTCACGTCTCTAATGCTTAACGCTGGCCGGGCATCGGCTTCGCCCGGGGTCGATGTCCGCGCGATCACTGCGCCGCGGGGCCTCCCCTACATCACGAGCCGCGCCGAGGCGCAGATCGGTGGAGCGATCGCTCTTGAGATGTTGGCGGAGGCGCAAGGCACGTATGATGCAGCAATTCTTGCCGCCTTCGGCGATCCGGGGCTGTTTGGCGCCCGCGAACTGTTTGAGGTTCCCGTGATTGGCATATCGGAGGCGGCCATGCTGACCGCGTGCATGCTCGGCGGGCGGTTTCTCATCGTCACCTTCGCCAGCCTGCTCTGCGGTTGGTTTCGCGACTGCGTCGCCATGCATCGACTTGAGGATCGCTGCGCCGGCGTCGTTGCGCTGGACCGCGGCTTCGGCTCGTTGGAGGACGTTCGCGAGACGAATTGGGAGGCATTGATGACGCTCGCAAACGATGCCATCGTCGAGCGCGAGGCCGACGTCGCGATCCTGGCCGGCGCGCCGCTGGCTGGACTCGCATCTCGCGCGCGCGGTCTCATCCATGTTCCGGTCATCGATCCCATCGTCGCAGCCGTGAAGCAGGCGGAGGCGCTTGTCGCCCTCGGAACAATCAAGGCCTCGCGCGGAAGTTTCAAACGCCCTGCGCCGAAGGCCTCCTCCGGATTGCCAAAGAAGTTGGCGGCCTATCTGGAACACGCTCCGTGACCGGGAGCGGAGAAGTCGGCGCCGTATCTTTGGGCGGCCGGCGATACGCGGTGCAGCGTCACTTCGGTTGCATGCCGTCCGATCTCTTGCCGGCTCGCGTTAGCCAAGTCGCCGTGGAATCGTCTGGGCGGGTCCATGTCCTCCGCCGCGGAGAGCCGCCTGTCATCGTTTACGAACCGGATGGAACCTTCGTCCGATCCTACGGCGCGGGCGAAATCTTCGATTCGCACGGGATTTCGATCGACGCTTGGGATCGCGTCTGGATCGTCGATCGCGACGCCCATCAAGTCATCGTCTTCGATCTATCAGGCCAGCCGATCCTGCGCATCGGCGACCGGCATCGGCCAAAATGGGAGGCGCCGTTCAATCACCCGACGCGCGCCGCCGTGGCGCTCGATGGCGCTATCTTTGTCGCCGACGGATACGGTAACGCGCGTATCCATGAATTCTCGCCGCAAGGAGACTGGCGGTCGAGCTTCGGCGAGATCGGCGCCGGGCCGCGCCAGTTCATGACGCCGCACTCCGTGATCGTGGACCGTGATCAGAGGCTCCTGGTATGCGATCGCGAGAACGACCGCGTACAGGTTTTCGCTCGCGACGGGTTATGGCTGGCCGACTGGAAAAGTCTGTGTCGGCCCATGGATCTGTGCGAACGCGAAGACGGAGTCGTTTTGGTCACGGATCAGGTTCCGAGCGTCACAGCCTTCGCGCCGGATGGCGCTCGCATCGATAGGGCCCGCCCGTCGTTGAACGGGGCCCACGGTGTCGCTCTCGGAAGGACCGGCGAGATTTATTTGGCCGAGATCGAACCTTCCTCGGTGACGAAACTCATTCCGGCTTGAGTGAACTGGCCAATTCGCGGCGCTTGTGAATGATCGCTCTTTGCGTATGCCTGCTGTCTTGCACGGAACAGGAAGCCTACGCTCAGATCGCGAGGCGATAGTGCCGGATCGCGTTGGCGGCGAAGAGCTTGTCGCGCTCCTCGGCGGCGAAGGACTTCGCTATCGAGGAGAACGCCTCCCACACCGCCCGCATCGTGCTGAAGGCGCCGTCGGTCGGGAAGTTGGACGCAAACATACAGCGGTCGATGCCGAAGATGTCGATCGCTTCGAGGACGTAGGGACGGATCAATTCCTCGGTCCATTTCGGCACCGTGTTGCCGAGACCCGATAACTTGCACACGATATGTCCGTTTTAAGTAGCCCACGACCTGTCCGGCAAGTCCGGCCTTTTTGGGAGGGGCTGGATGGGGCCGGAGGGCAGCATCTTCGCCGTCGCGAGCCCCATGCCGCTGGTGCCGCCGATAATGACCGCTTTTTTATCTTGGTACCGTTCCATGCGTACTCTCCTTGCGACGCCAGGGGCGTCTGGTTGTTTTTGAACTGTTTTGTATGATAATTAGGCGTAGAGGCAGTGGTCAAGATGATTTAGAACTATTTATTTCAAAATTCCTTTGGACATGGACGTAAGAATGCCTTTGGACCCTATGGACGTAAGGATGCTGGGTTAGACAAGTCGACGCCGGAGACCTTGACGACGGCCTGCCACGCGGCTTCCTGGCTGGCGCGATCGTGGAGGTGTGGGTGGCGCTGCGCCTCAATTGGGCCTGAGAACTTCCCTTGAGCCGAGGCGAAGAATTGCCCTGAGACGTCGGTTCCGAACTCCGACGCCTGGAGGTACCGACGGGCCGCGGTCTCCGGCGTCTGATTCATGCCGGGAATGAGGTTCACGATTGGGATAAACAGATACTTCAACAACGGGCCAGCGTTTCGCACCACCTTGGTGTCGGTCGCCCCACCGGGCGATACGGCGTACGCGGCCATGCCGGAGGGCAGCCGGCGGGCCAGCGCTGCGGCCCACCAAGCGATGATGAGCTTCGCGTCGGCATACGCATTGTTGGGCACGTACTTCACGTTCGGCCCGTTGCGAATCAGGGCTTCAACAGCGGCGGTTCGGTTACCCTGGTAACTCTTGGCCGCGAAGGCTGGCACGTCGGTGTACTTGAACATGGGTACGCCCCCACGGGCAGGCTCCGCGCCGGCGATAACGATCCGCGCGTTGGGGCTAAGAAGGTTGGCGCGAAGCAACCCGACAGTCAGTTGATGATGGCCGATCAGCGGGGCCTGAGAAGCCTCAACGCCCGCCGCAGTGATCACGCGCTTCTTGGTTGGGACCAATCCGGCATTGAGCAGCAGGAAATCGACCGCCCGACCTTGTTTGACCAGCTCGGCGAGCGCGGACTGGACGCTGGCCGGCGTGTCCAACTCCAGCTCCAGCGGCGTGAAGACCTGTCTTTTGGTTTCCGCTGCGAGTTGAGCGGCCGCTTCCTTGGCCCGAGCCAGGCTGCGTCCGGTGATGATGATCTCGCCCCAGCCCTCTTCGGCAAGAGAGCGGGCTGCTGCATAACCGAGCCCGGAGGTTGCGCCAGTGACGAGTGCGATCGAATGTTCCATGGGCGGCTCCGTGATGAAGGTTGAGGTCGAAGGAGTCCCGCGAGGCCGGGGCCGCCTTGTTATTTTTGAACTGTTTGATTATATATTCGCGTAAAGGTCGCGGTCAAGGAGTTTCAAACTAAATGTTTCAAAATGCTGAGAGGCCCCGTGGACGCCCACGTAGCTTCGACGAGAGGGATGCGCTGGAAAAGGCGACCCGGGTGTTCCGCTCGAAAGGCTACGACGGAGTGACGATCGACGATCTCGTCGCAGGCATGGGTGTGGGACGGCCAAGCCTGTATTCGGTCTTCGGAGACAAGCGGACGATATTCTTGCGCGCCCTTAAGGCATATGCGGAGGCAAAGGGCGCTCGCGCTGCGAAGGCGCTCTTCTCGCCGCCGACTCTTCGCGACTCGCTCGTCGGCTTCCTGAGGCACGCCGTAGAAGCTGCGACCGAGGAAGGGTCCGCCCCAGGATGTCTAATGGTGTGCGTTGCGCCGCTCGTGGACGATGCTGAGGTCCGGCAGTTCCTGCAGGACGCCGTAGCTGCGGGCGCGGCGCTCGTGGAACGCCGTTTCTGCGACGGGATCAGCGCGGGAGAAGTCCCGCCTGACTTTCCCGTAGCCGCGCGCGCGAGCCAGGTCCTCGACCTTGGCCGCGGTCTGACGATGCGCGCACAGATGGGGACATCGCGTAAGACGCTTCTCAAAGATGCCGAGGAAGCGGCCGACTTAGTCCTCCTGCCGCGGCGTGGAAATGCGGCGCAGGATTTTTGAAGCTGCATGGCGTGATGGTTGCAGCAAGCTACTTGCCCTGGCGCCGCCCACTCGGCCCCTAGGCTTAGGCTAGGTGTTTAGTCCCGGGCTTTGATGGTGCAATCTTGTCGAGCGATTCGAAGGATGCGTTATGGGCCAGGTTCTTCATGGGTGCGCCACGACGACAGAGGCAGTCCGTCGAGCGATACGACATAGTCAAGAGAGCCTGAGGGCGCTTGCCAAGCGGCACGGGATCAATCCCAAGACGGTCGCCAAGTGGAAGAAGCGGACGTCCGTCTCCGATCTTTCGACCGGCCCCAAGGACGCCGGATCGACGGTTCTGACTGTCGAGGAAGAGGCGGTGATCATTGCCTTCCGCAGGCATACGCTTTTGCCGCTCGACGACTGCCTCTACGCGCTTCAGCCGACGATTCCGCATCTGACCCGCTCGTCATTGCATCGCTGCCTGCGGCGCCATGGAATCTCGAGGCTGCCCGAGGTTGAAGGGGAAGCCTCTCCGAAGCGAAAGTTCGAGGCCCGCTGACGCGGGCGCCTCAGAATGAGGTGAGCGCCCGGAGGCCGGTTGCTCTGCCGCGGTTGCTCTGCCGCGGTTGCTCTGCTGCGGTTGCTCCGGCCGGCCTCCGGCTACCCGCCAATGCGGGAAAAGATGTCGCGTAAGGGCGCGCCGCCCCAGGCCGAGGTGACGAAGTCGTTGTGATCGACGGAGCCCGCGTCGACGAACGCGACGACGCCAGGGTTGAGCTGGCCCGGCAGACCGCTCACGGTCGGCACACCGGCAGCCTCGAGTTCGGCGCGGACGGCGTCGTTGCCCGCGCGCGAGGAGGTCGAATAGGCGCTGACGAAGAAGGCGCTCCGGCCCGGCCCCTCCGCCCAGCTCACGAATTTGTCGCGCTCGCCGTAGAGCGCGTCGAGCAGCACCAGCCCGCGCACCCGACCGGAATCGCCGCCGACCGCGAGCGAATAGGCGGCCGGCAGATAGCCGCCGCTATAGGCGACGATGACGATCGGCATCCTCCGGAAGGCGCCGCGCGCGTTGGGATAGAGGTCGCCAAGCCTCGACTGCGCCTCGCTGAGGAAAGAGGCAAAGCCGCCCGACGACCAGAACCGCCCGGCGCTCGAATCCTGCGCGTCCACCGCAAGTTGCGGCGCGACCAGCACGGCGTTGAGGCCAGAATCGGAGAGCTGGCGCACGATCTGCTGCCGGGCGATGACGTCGCGCGACAGCGTGGCGTTATTGCCGTGGAAGAAGATGATGATGATTCCGCCCTTGGCCGGATCGAACGACTGGGGCGCTGCGAGCAGCACGCTGCGGTCGCTGTAGGTCTGGTCTTCCCAGTGGATTCCCCCGCGCGGGCTCGAATGGCCGAGCCGGCCGTTGTCATCGACGTCCATGAAGGGCCGTGTTTTGCCCGTCTCCTGATAATTCGGGATCATGCCGTGGTAGGGGAAGGCCGAGTTCTCAAACGCGGCGAGCGAGACGGTGGCGCCGTCGATCAATTCAAGGCCAGCCCCCGAGGACTGGCTTTGCTGAACTCTCGGACCCGCGCAGCCAGCCATGAGGAGAGCCGCCCCCAGCGCCAAGCCTACGCACTGCGTCCGCTTAGATAGCCGACCCTGCATGGCCCGATCCTTAACAATCCGTTGGCGGCGTCGAAAGACCTTTTCAAAGCCCGCTTACAAAATCGTGAATATTCGGGCCCGTTGGTGGGGCTAGTCGGCCGATTCATCTCAAAGGACAGGATATAAGCTCTTGAGCTTGATCCGAGCGGTCTCGGTTGTGAAGCGCCAGTCAGCCTTGGCGTGATGCTGGTTGCGGTGATTGGCCCAGGCGGCGACTTCGCGTTCGAGGGCGGCTTTGTCGGGGATGCGACGATCCAGACATTGAGTGGAGAGGACCGCGAGTTCCGACTCCGCCAGGTCTAGCCACGACCCATGCTTGGGAGTGTACACCCACTCAAATCGCTGGACGAGGCGTCGAGCCTCTGGCGCTGGGAAGGCCTTGTAGAGCGAGGACTTGTCGTGGATGTTCAAATTGTCCTGCACGAGCGTGATCGGCTCGGCGTCGGCGAAGTGAATGTCCGAGATCTCTTTTAAAACCTGGGCGTAATCGATGGCCGTGTGCCGGTCCGTCACCTTGACGTGTCGCCATCCTTCAAGAGGGGCGAACATCATGAAGAGGTTGGCGACGCCGTTGCGTTCATACTCGTAGTCACAACGGGCGGGGCTCCCCGGCTTCATGGGGATCGGGGCGCGCGTCTCGGAAATCAGCTGCTTCGACGTCTCGTCGAGACAGACCAGCGGGCGCTTGGGATCGTGCGGCCGCCGGTAGGCCTCCAGCACCTCCTCCATTCCCGCGACGAAGGCGGCGTTGGCCTGCGGCGGAATCACCCAACACTTCCTCGTATGGGGCTTGAGGATGTTTTTTTAAAACACGGCCAATCGTGCTGTCGCTGGCGCGATCGACGATCTGCAGCTCCACGACCTTCTCCTCCAACAACCGCAGGCTCCAGCGCGCGAAACCCTCGGGAGGATCGGAGCACGCCAAGGCGATCAGCTTCGCCTCCTTCTCCCCGTCGAAGATCCGCGGCACAGGCGGCGTCTCTCGCGCCTTGCGGCTTAGCACCGCGTCCAGACCTTCCTCGACCAATTGCCTGCGAGTCCGGTAAACCATCGAGGCGGTCGTATCCAACGCCTTGACGATCTCGCTGTCGCTCCAACCTTCCCCCGCTTCCGAAATGTCCGCCTTCAGCAAGATCTGGACCTTCGTCAGCCGCGTCGCCGGGATCTCGCCTTTCCTTCTCAGGCCCTCAAGGCGCTCGCGCTCCTCAGCGCTCAGACGAACCACGTATCGCTTTACTGCAACCTCTCGCGACCCCATCCTCGCCTCCATCCATAAAGGTGACCAGCGTGAGTGAATCAATAAAAGGTTGCAACTTAGTTGAAGCGCGCGACTAGAGCATTTTCAGGTCTGACGGAATCTGGGGATTCCTTTTGGCTTGCGGCCATGATTTTTGCGCCGGTCGAATCGGCGCTGGGGAGCATCATGGGCGTGGCTTATTCGCAGGACCTTCGGGATCGGGTGATGGCGGCGGTGGACTGCGGGTTGGGCGTGTATTCGGCCGCGCCGCTGTTTCGGGTCAGCGTGTCGTACATCTACAAGGCGCTCGGCCGGCGTCGGGCGACCGGCGATGTGACGGCCCACAAGTCGGGCGGCGGGCCGAAGCCGAAGCTTGCCGCCTATGACGAGGCGTTGCGCGCTCAGGTGGCGCAGAAAGGCGATGTCACGCTCATTGAACTGCAAGCGTGGCTTGCCGGCGATCATGCGGTGAAAGTCAGCGTCGGTTGTCTTTGGGCGCGGGTCCGGCATCTTGGGCTGACGCTCAAAAAAAGTCACAACGCGCCGCAGAGCAGGATCGTGCCGACGTAGCGGAAGCTCGCGAGCAATGGCGGGCGCAGCAGGGCGAATGGCGGCCGAACAATCTTGTGTTTGTCGACGAAACCGGCGCGTCGACCAAAATGACCCGGCTCTACGGCCGATGCCCGCGCGGCGAGCGCCTGGTCGCGCCGGTTCCGTGGGGCCATTGGAAGACCACGACCTTCATCGGCGCGCTGCGGCAGGACGGTCTGGTCGCGCCTTGCGCGTTCGACGGGCCGATCAACGGCGAGAAGTTCCGCGCCTGGGTCGAGCAGTTTCTCGCTCCCGAGCTCAAGCCCGGCGACATCGTCATCCTGGACAATCTGCCAAGCCACAAGGTCGAGGGCGTCAGAACGGCGATCGAGAACGCCGGCGCCCGACTGCTCTACTTGCCTTCCTACAGTCCCGATCTCAACCCGATCGAGCAGTGGTTCGCCAAACTCAAGGCCCTGCTGCGCAAAGCCGAGGCGCGAACCTTCGACGCCCTGATCCAGGCCATCGCAAGCGCGCTCGAAACCTTCACCCCCGACGAATGCGCAAACTATCTCGCAAACTCAGGATATCGCCGCCAATAATGAAAATGCTCTAGCCACGACCCATGCTTGGGAGTGTACACCCACTCAAATCGCTGGACGAGGCGTCGAGCCTCTGGCGCTGGGAAGGCCTTGTAGAGCGAGGACTTGTCGTGGATGTTCAAATTGTCCTGCACGAGCGTGATCTGCTCGGCGTCGGCGAAGCGACTGTCCGAGATCTCTTTTAAAACCTGGGCGTAATCGATGGCCGTGTGCCGGTCCGTCACCTTGACGTGTCGCCATCCTTCAAGAGGGGCGAACATCATGAAGAGGTTGGCGACGCCGTTGCGTTCATACTCGTAGTCATAACGGGCGGGGCTCCCCGGCTTCATGGGGATCGGGGCGCGCGTCTCGGAAATCAGCTGCTTCGACGTCTCGTCGAGACAGACCAGCGGGCGCTTGGGATCGTGCGGCCGCCGGTAGGCCTCCAGCACCTCCTCCATTCCCGCGACGAAGGCGGCGTTGGCCTGCGGCGGAATCACCCAACACTTCCTCGTATGGGGCTTGAGGATGTTTTTTTAAAACACGGCCAATCGTGCTGTCGCTGGCGCGATCGACGATCTGCAGCTCCACGACCTTCTCCTCCAACAACCGCAGGCTCCAGCGCGCGAAACCCTCGGGAGGATCGGAGCACGCCAAGGCGATCAGCTTCGCCTCCTTCTCCCCGTCGAAGATCCGCGGCACAGGCGGCGTCTCTCGCGCCTTGCGGCTTAGCACCGCGTCCAGACCTTCCTCGACCAATTGCCCGCGAGTTCGGTAAACCATCGAGGCGGTCGTATCCAACGCCTTGACGATCTCGCTGTCGCTCCAACCTTCCCCCGCTTCCGAAATGTCCGCCTTCAGCAAGATCTGGACCTTCGTCAGCCGCGTCGCCGGGATCTCGCCTTTCCTTCTCAGGCCCTCAAGGCGCTCGCGCTCCTCAGCGCTCAGACGAACCACGTATCGCTTTACTGCAACCTCTCGCGACCCCATCCTCGCCTCCATCCATAAAGGTGACCAGCGCGAGTGAAATCAATAAAAGGTTGCAACTTAGTTGGAGCGCGCGACTAGCCCCAGGCGCCATACTCCGCGCGCCGCCGCTAAGTCGCGACCCGGTCACGGATCGGAGATCGATGCCCATACAATTCCTGCCGATCCGCATCGCTCTCGGGGCCGCCCTCGCCTGGACGTCGCCGGCGCTCGCCCAGGACAAGGGAACGCTGAACCCGAAACCCCTGCCCCCGCTCGCCGATCCCGCCAACCCGAGGCTGCCGGCCAAGGAAGTGTTCGGGCGGGCGCTGACGCCCGTCGAAGCCCAGGCGCGCTCGATCGGCTTCTACTCGCGCGGCTGTCTTGCCGGGGCGAAAGCGCTGCCGGTCGACGGCGCATCCTGGCAGGTCGTGCGCCTGTCGCGCAATCGGATGTGGGGGAATCCGGCGATGATCGGCTTCCTCGAGCGCTTCTCGCGCAAGGCGAAGGCCGAAGGCGTCTGGAACGGCATCCTGGTCGGCGACATTTCGCAGCCGCGCGGCGGCCCTATGCTGACCGGCCACGCCTCCCATCAGGTCGGCCTCGACGCCGACGTCTGGCTAACGCCGATGCCGGACCGCACGCTCTCGAGGGAAGAACGCGAGACCATGTCGGCCGTCGACATGGTGAGCGAGGATGGGCTCTCGGTCACGTCGCATTGGACGCCCGCGCAGGCCGGAATCATCAAGGCGGCCACCGAGGAGCCGGAGGTCGAACGCATCTTCGTCAATGCGGCGATCAAGAAGGCCCTGTGCGAAACCGCGAGGGGCCAGCCCTGGATGAACAAGGTGCGCGCCTATTGGGGGCACAACTACCATTTCCATATCCGCATCAAATGCCCGGCGGGCAATTCCGGCTGTGAGCCGCAGGAGCCGGTCCCGCCCGGCGATGGCTGCGACAAGTCGCTCGCCTGGTGGTTCACCGACGAAGCGCTGCACCCGCGCGCCGGGTTGCCCAAGCCGCCCTTGCCGATGGCGGCGCTGCCGCCCGAATGCCGGAAAGTCGTTCTGGAGAAATAAAGCTCAGGCGCCTTCCGAATCGACGTCGGACGGGTGTGTGTGGGGCCCGAACCGCTCCGCGAGCGCGAGAACGATTGTCGAAACGACGAAGGTCAAGTGAATGCCGACCAGCCAGTAGAGTTGGCGGTCGGATTCATGATCGATGTTCATGAAGGCCTCGAGCAGCTTGATTGCCGAAATGGCGACGATCGAGGCCATCAATTTGAGCTTGAGCTCGCTGAAGTCGATCTCGGCGATCCAATGCGGCCGTCCATCGGCCTTCCGCATAGCGACCGGAGCAACGAAATTGGTGTAGCCGGAGAGAAAAACGATCACGACCAGCGACGCCGTGAGCGTCAGGTCGACGATGGCAAGCTCCGATAGAAGGACCTGTTCATCGTTGAGAGTCGGCAACTGCATCAGGAGCTCGTAGAGATGCATGCCGCCCTTCACCAAAATCGCGACCAGGCTGACGGCGAGCGCCAGATAGAGAGGCGCGAGAAGAAACCGGGCCGCGAACAGGAGCCGTTCAAACGCATCCCTGAACATGGGTTCCTCAAGGTCCCGGTCGAGCGACGACGCCGCATCGAACGCGGCGCGTTCATTTAGGTTGAATGCCGGAAGTCGCGCAAGCCGCGGTCTTTAGCCGGCGCGCCGAAGCCACGAACAAGCTGCGCTTCAGCCGGCGCGCAGCACGCGCCCGGCGACGGCGTCCAGCTTTTTCACGAGATCGGGATCGCGGTGGGAAGGATTCGTGATCAGTGCGAATTCAAGCGAGCGGTCCGATCCGATCGGACAGGCTTCATGCTCCGAGGGAAACTCGCGCAGCGTGCGGGCGACGACCGCGCTCGCCTTGTTGGCGTTCTCACCCATCACCCTGATCACGGCGGCGACGTCGACCGCGCCATGCTCCTCGTGCCAGCAATCATAGTCGGTGACCATGGCGATGGTCGCGTAGGAGATCTCGGCTTCCCGCGCCAGTTTCGCCTCGGTCGCGCCGGTCATGCCGATGACGTCGGCGCCCCCCGCCTGGAAGCGGAGCGATTCCGCCAGCGACGAGAACTGCGGGCCTTCGATGCAAACATAAGTCCCGCCGTCACGACAGGTGATTGTCTCCGCTTGAGCCGCGGCGACGAGGCGGCGACGCAAGAGCGGCGCGGTCGGATGGGCCATCGAGACATGGGCGACGCAGCCGTCGCCGAAGAAGCTCGTCTGGCGCTTGTAGGTGCGATCGTCGAACTGATCGATCATGACGAACATGCCGGGATAGAGATCGCGGTGGAACGAGCCGCAGGCCGAAAGCGCAATGATGTCGGTGACGCCGACCCGCTTCAAGGCGTCGATGTTGGCGCGATAATTGATCGTCGAGGGCGAGAAGCGGTGGCCGCGGCCATGGCGCGCCAGGAACACCGCCTGCGTGTCGCCGACCCGGCCAAAGCGCAACGAGTCGGAGGGATCGCCCCACGGCGTCGCGACTCGCTCCTCGCGCAGGTCGGTCAGGCCGGGAAGATCGTAGACGCCCGAGCCGCCGATGACCCCTACGATGGCTTTGGACATGGCTCACCCCGCGCCGTCGAGAGCGGCCCTGTTCGCAACGGTCGCAGCGCGACCGGGTCGGCGCCCTCGACGCTGGCTAGTGCGCGGATTCCCAGATCCGCTTCTTGACGAAGTAGAGCAGCGCCGCGAACACGATGAGGAAGATCAGGACCCTCAGGCCAATTCTCTTGCGCTCGGGAAGGTTCGGTTCGGCCGCCCAGCTCAGAAAGGCGGCGACGTCCCTGGAGTAATTGTCCAGGGTCGGCTTCGTGCCGTCCTTGTACTCGACCGCGCCGTCGGTGATCGGCTGCGGCATCGCGATCTTGTGCCCCGGATAGTACAGGTTCCACTGCGGATCGTCGGATTTCGTATAGCCGTTCAGGATCGCGTGGATGACGTCCGCGCCCATCTCCTGATATTCGAGGCCCGGCAGCCCGTCCAGGATGAACCACGGGAAGCCGCGCTCGTACTTCAGCGCCTTGGCCAGCAACGCCATGTCGGGGGGCGCCTTGCCGAGCGTCGCCGCGGCGGCCTGGTCGTTCGGATAGGCCTCGGGGCGAGGGATGTTGTCGGCCGGCGTCGCGGGGCGCTTGAAAATTTCGCCCTTCTCGTTCGGCTCGGCGTTGGTGACTTGATAGGTGGCGGCGAGCGTCCGGATCTGGTCCTCGCTGAAGCCCGGCCCGTCTGGATCCGTCAGCGTGCGGAACGGGATGCTCAGGGCATGGCAGGTGCTGCAAACCTCCTTGTACACCTGGAACCCGCGCTGAAGCTGCGCCTTGTCGTAGATGCCGAACATCCCCGAGAAGCTCCAGCTCTCCCGCGGAGGATTCGGCTGGTCGGCGTCGCTCTGGGCCATTGCGGCCGTCGCGCTCGCAAGGACAAGCGCGGTGGCCGCAAAGGCAAGCGCGGAAAACTTGATACGGATCATCGTTGAAGTTCCTTGGGAGCCGGTCCGCATCACTCTGCCGCAGCCACCGCGGTTTTCGTCCTGGTCAGCACCGCGTCGGCGATCGAGACGGGAATCGGCTTGGTCTTCTCCGTAAAGCTCAGAATGGGCATGATGATGAGAAAGAACGCGAAATAGCCAAACGTTAAAATGCGCGCGATCATCGCCAGCCCCTCGGTCGGCTCCTGCGAGCCGAGGTAGCCAAGGCCAATGCAGATCGCGATAAAGATCCAGAAGAAAAAGCGATAGGACGGGCGGTACTTCGCCGACTTGACCGGCGAGCGGTCGAGCCAGGGAATGAACGCCAGCACGACGATCGCCGCCGCCAAGATGATCACGCCCCAGAGCTTGTTCGGGATCGCCCGCAGCATGGCGTAGAACGGCAGCAAATACCATTCCGGCACGACATGCGCGGGCGTGGCCAGCGGATTGGCGGGAACCGAATTGTCGGCGTCGAGCAGATAGTTGGGAATGTAGAATACGAGCCAGCAGTAAAGAATGAGGAAGACCGAGAGGCCGAAGACGTCCTTGATCGTGGCGTAGGGCGTGAAGGCGACGGTGTCGCGCTGAAGGTCTTTCACATCGATGCCGTCAGGGTTGTTTTGCCCGGCGACGTGCAGCGCCCAGACGTGAAGCCCGACGAAGGCCGCAATGATGAACGGCACGAGATAGTGCAGCGCGAAGAATCGGGTCAGCGTCGGACCGCCGACCGCAAATCCGCCCCACAGCCAGTGGGCGATGCTGTTGCCGACAAACGGAATTGCGGAAGTGAGGTTGGTGATGACGGTCGCGCCCGCGAAGCTCATCCCGCCCCAAGGCAGAACATAACCGAAAAAAGCCGTCGCCATCATCAGCACGTAGATGATGACGCCGATGATCCAAAGAAGTTCGCGCGGCGGCTTGAAGGAGCCGTA